>NZ_JAHKJW010000099.1 GCF_019710745.1 Streptomyces beigongshangae | reverse complement strand
CGCCGCCCGGACCCGGCGGACCGCCCGCGCCGCCCGAGCCGCCGCGCCGCGACCGGCGCGGGCTGCTCGCGGGCTGCGCCGTGTGGCTGGGCCTGGCCTGTACGTGCCAGATGTGCTGCGGCGAGTACCAGGACCCGTGGTCCGGGGAGCGGAAGCCGGGCTTCTGCCAGCGCTGCAGGGACTGCAGCGACTGCTGTGAATGCTGCGACTGCTGTTCGCAGTGCGGTGACTGCTGCGGCAACTGCTGCGACGGGTGCGGCTGCGACTGTGGCTGCTGACCTCGCGGCCGAGCGGCGGCCCCCGACCGGGTGAGCCGCGGCCGGACCGGCCGACGCACCGGTGGATCGCCGCACCGGTGGGCCGGTCACCGACGGGCCGGTCACCGAGGGCGGGGCCGCGTCGGCTCTGCGGGAGACGCCTTCTCCGTACGCGGCCCGGCGGCCGGGCCGCGGTCCCCGCGGGGGCGCCCGTGGCCGTCCCCCGCTCGTGGCCGAGAAGCGGGGGTTCCCGGTGGCCGGCGTCCGGCGGACCCGGCGTGTTCGCGGACCGGACCGCCGGAGTCCTCGGGGAGGAGCGGCCGTTCGGCGACGGACGCGGTCGAGGAGGGGAAGGAGTGGCGTGAGCGCCGCGTCCGGACGGTGTCCGCGCCCACGGCCCGCTCGCGCTCAGCGGTACCCACCGGGTCGAGGACCATCCGCAGGGTCGATTTCCGGCCACGCCCGGTCGGCCGTGCGCACATCGCGCACGGCGGGCGCCGGTCCGTCGTCCTCGTGCGCGGGCGGGGGCTCGGGCTCGACGGCGGAGCGGGCGCGGCAGCCGCCGCCTCCGGTGCCCGCACGCCCGGTGGGTGCCGGGCGCGCAGGGGCGCACGACAGGGGACTTCAGCCGGTGCCTGCTTCCATCGCACGCGTTCGCGGACCACTGCGTCTGCCCCTTCCCGTCACCGGGGAATAACCTGAGCGCGGACGCGGAGGCCGGAGGCCGCGATCTGCCGTGGCGGGACCGGACCGGCGCCTCCCCGGCAAGATCAACCCTTGCAGGGCATACGTAAGTTGAACGCCGTACGGCCGAAAGGCGCCCTTGCGTCGATCGGGTGCACGGTCAAATACTCCCCCCAGCGCCTTGTCAGGGGCACGGCGTATCCGGAATCCGGACACTCTGCCTCTGGCGTGCGCCTCACGGGCCCCGACCCCACGCGGGCCCCCGACTTCCCTTTGGAGGGAACGAACAGTGAGGACCAAGCGCACCACCCCCCGTAGCGGTACCGCGAGACGGACCAGGCTGATCGCCGTCACCTCCGGACTCGTGGCCGCGGCCGCGTTCACCGTCCCCTCGGCGAGCGCGAGTGACGCATCGACGTTCAGTGCGTCAGAGCTGAAGAGCGCCAACTCCTCCGTGCTCAAGGCCGATGTACCGGGCACCGCCTGGGCGACCGACGCCAAGAGCGGCAAGGTCGTGGTCACGGTCGACAGCACCGTCTCCGAGGCGGAGATCGCGAAGATCAAGCAAGCCGCGGGCGCGAACGCCGGTGCCCTGCAGATCAAGCACACCCCCGGGAAGTTCACCACGCTGATCAAGGGCGGCGACGCCATCTACTCCGGCTCGGGGCGTTGTTCCCTGGGCTTCAACGTGCGCAACAGCGCGGGGACCGTCTCCTTCCTGACCGCCGGTCACTGCACCTCGGGCGCGGGCACCTGGTACGGCAACTCCAGCCGTACGACCGTCCTCGGCCCGACCGCCGGGACCAGCTTCCCGACCAACGACTACGGCCACGTGCGCTACAGCAACACCTCGATCGCCAAGGAAGGCACCGCGGGCAGCACGGACATCACCAGCGCGGCCACCCCGAGCGTGGGCACCAACGTCATCCGCACCGGTTCCACCACCGGTACGCGCACCGGACGGGTCACGGCCCTCAACGCGACCGTCAACTACGGCAGCGGCCAGGTCGTCTACGGCATGATCCAGACCACGGTCTGCGCCGAGCCCGGCGACTCCGGCGGTCCGCTCTACGGCAGCAACGGTGTCGCCTACGGTCTGACCTCCGGCGGCAGCGGCAACTGCAGCTCCGGCGGCACCACGTTCTTCCAGCCGGTCACCGAGGCGCTGAGCGCCTACGGCGTCAGCGTGTTCTGACCGGTACGCACGCAGGTACGCACCCGGGTACGCACGCAGGTACGTACCCGGGTACGCACGCACCGGAGCGGCATCCGCACGACCTGGCCGGGCCGGCAGCGGACGGGCCCCCGCACACCGTTCGCGGTGCGGGGGCCCGTTCCCGGTTTCAGCCGTCGGTCCGCGGGGTCGCGCACAGCCACTCCAGTACGTCCGGGAGGGCCTCCAGCGCCGAGAAGTGACCGCCCTCCGGGTCCAGGACGGGGCGGGCCCGCGGGATGTGCCGGGCCAGCCACTCGAAATGGCCCACCGGGGAGAACGCGTCCTCGGCCCCGTGCCACAGCAGCACGGGACGGGTGACCTGCGCCGGGTCGAAGCCCCAGTGGCTCAGCAGCGCCAGCCGGTCGTCGAGCCAGCCGTACGCCGAGGTGCACAGCGCCTCGCGGTGGGCGCGCAGCAGCAGTTCACCCACGGCCGGCGTGGAGACGATCCGGCGGTCGGAGTCGGTGAGGCCGTCCCGGAGCGACGCGAGGAACCGGGCCGGGTCCGCCCGGACGTCGGCGGCCCGCGCGGCCAGCCGGTCCGCGAACTCCACGGGCTCGGTCAGCGCCAGCGTGCACTCCTCGACGGCGGACGGCGCCATCCCCTCGAACCAGTTCAGCCCCTCGGCGACGGGCGGCGCGAGGCTCGCCAGCACGGCGGCCCGCCGCACCCGGCCCGGCAGCAGCGCCGCGCAGGCCAGTGCGTGCGGGGCCCCGCCCGAGACGCCCAGCACCGCGAACCGGCCGAGCCCGAGCGCGTCGGCCAGCGCGGCCACGTCCCGCGCCGCCTGCGCCACCCGGCGTCCCGGGCCGCGGTCGGAGCCCCCGTACCCGGGACGGTCGTACGCGATGAACCGCACTCCGGGGTGCGCCCCGGTCGTGTCGGGCGGCAGCACCCCCAGCCGGCAGCCCGGTGTGTCGTGCAGCAGCACCACCGGTGTGCCGTCCGGGTCGCCCCACTCCTCGAACGCCAGCCGCCGTCCGTCCCGCATCCGTATGCCGCTCGGCACCTCTGTCCTCCATCTCCCCTTCGCCTCCGCGCCGGAGTTACCGTCGAAGTACACACCTTGCGCGCCCGATGCGGACCCCGGGGGGTCGTCATGGTCGAGGAGCTGGTGACGGCGGGAGTGACGCTCGCGTCCGTCGGAGTGGTGTACGCGACGGCCGCGGCCCGGGTCGTCAAACAGTACGAGCGCGGAGTGGTGCTCCGGCTCGGAAGACTGCGGCCCGGGGTGCGCGGTCCGGGATTCACCCTGATCGTGCCCTTCGTGGACCGCCTCCAGAAGGTCAACATGCAGATCGTGACGATGCCGGTGCCCGCCCAGGAGGGCATCACCCGGGACAACGTCACGGTCCGGGTGGACGCCGTCGTCTACTTCAAGGTGGTGTCCCCCTCCGACGCGGTGATCCAGGTCGAGGACTACCGGTTCGCGGTCTCGCAGATGGCGCAGACGTCATTGCGTTCGATCATCGGGAAGAGCGAGCTGGACGATCTGCTCTCCAACCGCGAGAAGCTGAACCAGGGGCTGGAGCTGATGATCGACAGCCCGGCCGTGGAGTGGGGCGTCTCCATCGACCGCGTCGAGATCAAGGACGTGTCGCTGCCGGAGACGATGAAGCGGTCCATGGCACGCCAGGCGGAGGCCGACCGCGAGCGCCGGGCCCGCGTCATCAACGCGGACGCCGAACTGCAGGCGTCCAAGAAACTGGCGGAGGCCGCCGGAGTGATGTCGGAGCAGCCCGCGGCGCTCCAGCTGCGGCTGCTGCAGACCGTGGTGGCGGTCGCTGCCGAGAAGAACTCCACACTCGTCCTGCCCTTCCCGGTCGAGCTGCTGCGGTTCCTGGAGCGGGCCCAGCCGTCGGCACCGCAGACGGCGCAACCGGCACCGCGGACGGATGAGCGGCTGCCGGATGAGCGGCTGCCGGACCAGCACCGGGAATCGGTGCAGGAGCAACTTCCGCCCGCGGAGGCACCGCCGGATCCGGCCTCCGGAGGGTCGTATTCAAGACAGGACTAGACCTCGGCCGGATCTCACGGAATGCCAGGGGTTACTCGCTCGTGGTATTTGCGATGGGAATCGGTCCGACGGGACGAGGGCCTGCGGGCGCACGTCCTTCATGTGGGGGGCGCGTCGGCTGTGGCGTGCGCTTCCTGAAGTCGACCTTGTGTGCTCCGGTGTCGCGTCGGAATAGTGGGGGTGTCCGTTGGCATGGACGCGGCTTTTTTCGTGAGTCGTCTCCTTTGCCGCACACCTTTCGGTCCCGGTGGTCCCCACAATCGCCGTGTCCGACCCCCCACAGGAGGACACCAGTTGAAGCACCGACGTATATCCAGGCGACGGGTCGCCGTGGCGGGTGCGGGCATCGCCGCACTGCTCGCCGGCGGAACCACCTTGCAGAGTGCGAACGCGAGTGAGAACGCACCCGCTCCCGACCCGAGGACCCTCTCGGTCGCGGCGGCCGGAAAGCTCGCCTCGGCACTCGATGAGGACCTCGGCGACGACGCGGCGGGAACGTATTACGACGCGAAGACCAAGACCCTCGTCGTGAACGTGCTCGACGAGTCCGCGGTCGACGCCGTCGAGTCGGCCGGGGCCGAGGCCAGAGTCGTCGAGAACTCCCTCGCCGAACTGAGGAGCGCCCGTACGGCACTGAAGAAGGGCGCGGCCGTCCCCGGCACGGCGTGGGCGGTCGACCCCGTGGCCAACAGGGTCGTCGTCACCGCGGACCGCACGGTCACCGGCGCCGGGCTGACCAGGCTGACCGAGGTCGTCGACGGCCTCGGCGGCACGGCGGAACTGAAGCGTACGAAGGGGGAGTTCAAGCCCCTCATCGCCGGTGGCGACGCCATCTACGGTGGCAACAGCCGCTGTTCGCTCGGCTTCAACGTGGTCAGGGGCGGCGAACCGTTCTTCCTCACCGCCGGGCACTGCACCGAGTCGATCGCCGTCTGGTCCGACTCCTCCGGCACCGAGATCGGGCGGACCGTGGAGTCCAGTTTCCCCGGCGACGACTACGGCCTGGTGAAGTACACCGCGGACGTGGACCACCCGAGCGAGGTGAACCTCTACAACGGGTCCGCCCAGCAGATCTCGGGTGCGGCGGAGGCCACCGTCGGTATGCGGGTCGTCCGGAGCGGGTCCACGACCCAGGTCCACGACGGAACGGTGACCGGACTGGACGCCACCGTGAACTACGGCAACGGTGACATCGTCGACGGGCTCATCCAGACCGATGTCTGCGCGGAGCCCGGGGACAGCGGAGGGCCGCTGTTCTCCGGCAGCAACGCGATCGGACTCACGTCCGGCGGCAGCGGGGACTGCACCTCCGGCGGGGAGACGTTCTTCCAGCCGGTGACCGAGGCGCTGTCCGCGACGGGTACGCAGATCGGCTGATCGGTCGGTCGGCTGATCAGTCGGTCAGCTGATCGGCTGGTCGACCAGCCGACTGGTCGGCCGGGTGACTGGTCGGTTCGTTCGCCCGTGTGCCCCGTCCCACCTGCCCGGTGGGACGGGGCACACGCGTCGAGGGCGAGAGGGCTGCCGCCCGGTTCCCCGCACCCCTCTAGAGGCTGCGGGGCCGGGTCCTCCCGGTCCGGGCGCCCGCCGTCAGGGTGATCGCGGCGCCCAGGACCGCCCAGGCGGACAGGACCAGCAGGGACGCGGTCGCGTCGTTGGTCCTGAAATACGCGATCGAGCGGGCCGCCCAGGTACCGGCGCCCGGAGGGAGGGCGGGACCGATCGCCTCCCAGAACGGGGGCAGCATCGGTGGCGGGAGCGCGCCGCCCGCGCTCGGGTTGCCCAGGATCACCACCAGCAGGACGGCCACGCCGATACCGACGATCCCGAAGACGCACTGGAGCGCGAGGGTGGCGGCGCCCACCGCGAAGGTGATGAGCGCGCCCAGTCCCCAGAGGGCGGCCACGCTCCCGGGCAGGGCTCCCAGGACGGGACCGACGACGACCGCCCCGCCGAGTCCGCCGACGACCGCGACCAGGGCCATGACGGCGAGCCGGATCACCGCGCGCCGGAGGTCGGCCGGCCGGGCACCCGCGCTGATCGCCAGCGCCGACGCGCACAGATAGCCGCCCACGCACCAGCCGACCACCAGGTAGAAGGGGGAGAGCCCGCTGGCGTCCTGCGCGTCCGCCGGGGCCACGTCGACGGTCCGTACCGTGCGTCCCTGGTCCTTCTCCAGCCGGGTGGTCAGGGAGACCAGCGCGTCGGACAAGGTCCTGCCGCCGCCGGAGGCGACCAGCAGGGTGTCGGCGGTGCCGTCCGGATCGATCAGCAGGGCGCCGTCGAGGGCGCGGTTCTCGATCTGCCTGCGGGCCGTGGCCTCGTCGGCGAGCAGCCGGGGGGCCAGGGGCCCACCGGGCAGCCGTTCCAGCCGGGCCACCGTCCGCTCGGCGGTGGCGGCCGGGGCGACCACCCCGAACGCCGCGTCCTTCAGTCTGGGATGGTGCAACGCCCCCACATAGGAGGCGATGAAGAGCAGTTGCAGGGCGACCACACCGAGGACGAGCAGGGTGGCCCGCGGGGTGACCGCGTCCTTCACCTCGTCGAGGAAGGACCGGGGCGGTACCGCTGCTGTCCGTGTCATGTCTCCACGGTCCGAGCCGCGGGGTGTTCGCGCAGTCGGGCAGGCCCGAATGGACGGCATACGGGTGACGTACGCATGTTCGGTGGTGGATCCGTGTCCGGGACGGCGCCCGGAATTTTGCCGACCGGTAACTTCCCACCCCTGCTACTCGACCGTAACTTGAAGAAGGAACAGCATCCTCGTGATCCGGATCACCAGGGCGTACGCCTCGTCACCCCCGTGAGCCGTAAGGAGATCACCCGATGCTGCCCTGGAAGCACCTGCTCAGACCCCTGTCGGCGCTGCTGCTGACCATCGCGGTCACCGTCGTCCCCGCCGCGACGGCCACCGCCGCGGCCCCCGGCACCGCCGCGGCCGCCGACCGGGCCGGAGCTTCGTCCGGCGGCGGCTGGAACGACTACTCCTGCACACCGTCCGCCGCCCACCCGCGGCCCGTCGTCCTCGTGCACGGTACCTTCGCCAACTCCGTGGACAACTGGCTGGGCCTGGCGCCCTACCTGGTGGACCGCGGGTACTGCGTCTACGCCCTCGACTACGGGCAGCTCCCCGGGGTGCCGTTCTTCCACGGTCTCGGCCCCATCGACAAGTCGGCGGAGCAGCTGAGGACCTTCGTCGACAAGGTGCTCGCCGCGACCGGAGCGGCCGAGGCGGACCTCGTCGGCCATTCGCAGGGCGGTCTGATGCCCCGCCACTACCTGAAGTTCCTGGGCGGGGCCGCCAAGGTGAACGCCCTCGTCGGTATCGCCCCCAGCAACCACGGCACCACGCTGAACGGCCTGACCAACCTGCTCCCGTACTTCCCCGGCGCGCAGGACCTGCTCTCCACGGCCACTCCGGCCCTCGCCGACCAGGTGGCCGGCTCCGCCTTCCTGACCAGGCTGAACGCGGGCGGCGACACCGTGCCGGGTGTCCGGTACACGGTCATCGCCACCAGGTACGACGAGGTCGTCACGCCGTACCGCTCGCAGTACCTGGTGGGTCCGGACGTGCGCAACGTCCTGGTCCAGGACCTCTGCGCGCTCGACCTCTCCGCGCACGCGACGATCGGGCTCGTCGACCGGATCGCCTTCCACGAGGTGGCGAACGCGCTGGATCCGTCCCGGGCCACCCCGACCACCTGCCTGTCGGCGGTCGCCCCGTAGCGGAGGGCGGGGCACCGGGTGGCCCGCGGAGCGGCTAGCGGCTGCCGCCCGCGCGACGGCGGACCGAGGCGAACAGTGCTGCCGCGCCGATCGCCAGGGCGGCCGCTCCGCCCACCGCGAGGTAGGCGGTCGAGTCGGATCCGCCGGTCTCGGCGAGGTTCTGCGAGCCGCCCGCGGGCTCGGCGCCGTTCGCGGGACCGTCCGCCGACCCGCCGGAGCCCACGCCCGCCGTCTCCTCGGCGGAGGGAGCGGAT
Organism: Streptomyces beigongshangae; assembly: GCF_019710745.1. Taxonomy (GTDB): domain Bacteria; phylum Actinomycetota; class Actinomycetes; order Streptomycetales; family Streptomycetaceae; genus Streptomyces; species Streptomyces beigongshangae. The sequence goes on along the minus strand of NZ_JAHKJW010000099.1, from coordinate 8,833 downwards.
CCGGTGCCCGGGTCCGCCTTCGTGTCCGTCTTGGTGTCCGCGGCCGCCGTGACCGTGGCCTGCGTCTTCGGATCATCGTCGCCGTGACCCCCGTGCTCCACGGACGACTTGTCGGTGCCGTCCGCGATCTCCGCGTCCGACGGCGCCGACGCGGTCGGGGCGGCGGAGACCTCCGCGCCCGCGCCGCCCTCGCCGAAGACGACGTCCGAGCAGGTGTAGAAGGCCTCCGGGGAGTCCGAGCGCTGCCAGATCGAGTAGACGAGGTGACGGCCCGACTTGACCGGGACGACCCCGCTGAAGACGTAGTCGCCGTTCTCCAGCCGCGGGTCGGTGACCTTCGCGAACGGCTTCGCCTCCAGGTCCGACCACTTCAGCGGCTTCGCCGGGTCGTACCCGTCCTTGGTGACGTACAGCTCGAACGAGCCCTTGTGGGGGGCGGTCGCCTTGTAGCGGAAGGTGCGGTTGCCCGAGGTCAGCCGGCTGGCCGGCCAGTCGGCGCGGGCCAGGTCGAGACCCCTGTACTTGTCGTTGCCGGCGCTGCACAGCTTCCCGTCGGGGATGATCTCCTTCGACTTCCCGGCCGCGTCGGCGATGTTGACCCCGTTCCAGTCGTAGAGGGCCTGCGTCCCACCGGCCGCGACCGCCGCCTTGCAGGCAGCGGACCTCGGGTTCTCCGGACCCTCCGCGAAGCAGGCCGCGACCCGGCTCACCGGGTCCGTCATCGAACCGTGCGCGGCGGCCGGTGCGGCGGCGAGTGCGGTCAGGACGAGCGGGGCGACGCCGACCGTGGCGACGGTGGCGAGACGGGCGGCCTGGTGACGAGCGGGCATGGGGGAACTCCTCGAGCAACGGTTCAGCGGGTCTGGGGGCGCCTGTGATGCCTGGGGGGCGATCAGCAAACTAGCCCTTCGAAACCGCGGAACCGCCTGCTGGGAGCGGGTACGGGCGATTCTTATGGTGCCGTTAAGGGAGCGCTGAGACTGTGCTCAGGTAGGCCCGTCCGGCCCTCAGCCCTCAGTCCTCCGGCCCTCAGTCCTCCGGCCCTCAGTCCTCCGGCCACCAGGTTCGGTGGATGTCCTTGCGGATCTCCGGGCGCTCGGCCGGACGCCGGTCGGTCTCTTCCCGCACTCGACGGGAGTCCGGTTTCTTCAGGGGCTTCTGCACGGTCGTGCGGCGCATAAGGGCCTCCTCGCGGCCACCGGGCTCCGCGTTCTCACGGCGGTGGGCCGTTGCGGGGAGACTGGCCCATCGAGGGACGCTTGTCAGTGGTGACTGTCACGTTTCCCCCAAGAGTCCATATGCCGGACATCCCGCCGCCCGGGTCGGCGGCGCCGGGACCGGCGCCGGGATCGGGGGCGGAATCGCTGGCCGGCGGCGGCCCGTTGTCGGCGGCGGGTGCCACGCTGGGCGCATGACGAGCAACACGGCTGGTGAGGGACGGTCCGGCGTCGGCTGGGACGCGGAGTCCGCCACGTTCGACGACGAGCCGGACCACGGACTGCGGGATCCCGCCGTGCGCGGGGCGTGGGCGGCCGGACTGCGCGGCCGGCTGCCCCGCGGGCCGGCCGACGTGCTCGATCCGGGCTGCGGCGCCGGCGGGGGCTCCTGCGCCCCGGCGGGCGGCCCGTCCTCATGGAGGGCGTCCGGGGGACGGCGAGCCCGGCCGGGCTGTCCGCCGGCCGGCTGACCGGCCTGCTCGCGCTCCTCGTCCGGGACGTCCGGGTGGAACGGCTGTCGGGCAGGGCCTAGGCGAGCAGTGCCTCGAAGCCGCCTTCCCGGGCGACGCGTTCGAGCTCGTCCAGGGCGGCCCGGGCGGCGGACGCGGCCCGTGGGTCGGTGGTCTCCAGACCGCTCGCCGCGAACTCGTCCTCGTCCAGGCGCAGTACGGTCCTGCCGTCGGCGGAGCGCCACAGGTCCAGGTCGAGGTCCTCGCAGACCACCTCGCCCCCGGTGACGTCGGCGGGGCGGGCGATGTCGCAGTACCAGCCCTTCAGCACGCCTCCGCCGTCCCGGACCTCCTTCACCGAGTACCAGCGGTCGCGCCAGTAGTGCTCGGTGAAGACGTCGCCCGGCTCGAAGCGCACGAAGCCGAAGTCGCGGACGCCGTCACCCGCCCAGGGTGCGCGGACGGTGACGTGCGTCCCGTCGTCCCGGAGGAGTTCCGCCCGGTAGCGGATCTTCGTGCGGCCCGCCTTGACCAGGACGACGTCCAGGACGTCCAGGACCTCCGGCCGGTCCGGGGGCGCGTGCGAGGGGTCAGGCGAGTGCGCGGACATGCTGCACCTCCGTGGCACAGATCTCGTAACCGAACGATTGGTTGATGGCCAGCATCGGCCCGTTGCCCGAGTCGTTGCCGGTGAACGCCTCCGTGAAGCCGGCGGCGCGGGCGCGGTGCAGCGAGTCGCCCTTGGCGAGCTTGGCGAGACCCCGTCCGCGGTGGGCACGGGCGGTGCCGGTCATCACGGTGGCGTACCGGGTGCCGCCGTCGGTGCGGGCCGCGCTGAACGCGGCGGGCCGGCCGTCGACGACCGCGACGGAGGTCAGTTCACGGCTGAGGAGTGGATGGTTCCAGGTCTCCTTCAGCCATGCCCCGTAGTCGGTGAACTCGTAGTCGATGTCGCCCGGTTCATCCAGAATCGTCTCGGCGTCCAGCTCGAACAGGGGGCGCGGGTCGTCCGCGAAATCCGCGGCCGTGCGCAGTTCGACGTCGGCGGGCGGTTCCCGGCGCGCCGGCAGCGCGGCGTTCGCCAGGTCGAGGCGGAGGAAGTGCGCGGAGCGGCTCGCGAGGTAGCCGCGCCGCTGCGCGAAGGCGCGGTTCGCCGGCTCGTCCAGCACCCAGGCGAAGAGCTTCGTCGCGGACACCCCGGCGAGGTGCTCCTCGGCGGTCCGTACGAGCAGGGAGCCGGCGCCGCGGCCCCGGCGCTCCGGGTGCACGTACACGTTCAGGTAGCCCTGGCCGGGTTGCGGGCTGTCGTACACCATGCCGGTCTGGGCCGTGCCGACGAGCTCGCCGTCCTCCTCGGCGACCAGCGGCCGGAAGCGCGCATCGGGGTGGATGTGCGCGACGTCGTGGAGGACGGATTCCGGGGTGGCGAGCATGTAGGGGAGTGCCAGCCGCCGGATGCGGGCGAACCCCGCGGCGTCCTCGGCGCGGAAGTCACGGACGATCACAGTCATGGAAGCGCACGCTACGCGCGAGTGCGGCAGGAAGCCTCTCCTTTTCGGTGAGGTGCGGGACAATCGGCGGGTGACGTTGAAGATCGACATCGATGACGGGACGGGGGTCGCGCCCTACGAGCAGGTGCGCGCCCGGATTTCCGAGCAGGCGAGGGCCGGGACGCTGCCGGTGGGGTACCGGCTGCCGACCGTACGGGGGCTGGCCGGGGAACTCGGCCTCGCCGCCAACACGGTCGCCAAGGCGTACCGGGCGCTGGAGGCGGACGGGGTCATCGAGACGCGGGGGCGCAACGGAACGGTCGTCGCCGCCGCGGGCCCGGCGGCCGATCGCGCGGCCGCGTCGGAGGCGCAGGCGTATGCCGACCGGGTGCGGCGGCTCGGGCTGTCCGAGGCCGCCGCCCTCGACGCGGTGCGGGACGCGCTGCGGGCGGCGTACGGCGAGTCCGGCTGACGGCCCGGGACCGCCCCGGCCCCGGCCTGCCTCTGCTCCGGCTCCGGCAGGAGTCGCGCCCCTACAGGTACAGCCCCGCGTCCGCGTTCTCCCGCTGGTCCGGGACCGAGGCCGGGGTGGTGCCCCGGCGCAGGGCGTACAGCTCCGCCAGGGTGGCGCCGTCGCGGCCCAGGCCCTCCTCCGTGCCGAGCCAGGCCCCGGCCTCCCGGCGGGTGAGGGGGCCCACCTCGATACGGGCGAGGCAGCGGCCGGGGCGGACCACCGCGGGATGGAGGCGCTCCAGGTCCTCGTTGGTCGTGACGCCCACCAGGACGTTGCGGCCCTGGCCCAGCAGCCCGTCCGTGAGGTTGAGCAGCCGCGACAGCGCCTGCCCCGCCGTGTGCTTGGCCTCGCCGCGGATCAGCTCGTCGCAGTCTTCCAGGAGGAGCAGCCGCCAGCGGCCCTTCCCCGTGCCGTCCTCCTCGCCGATGGCGATGTCCATCAGATAGCCGACGTCGGAGAACAGGCGCTCCGGATCCAGGACGCAGTCCACCTGGCACCAGTCCCGCCACGAGCGCGCCAGCGTGCGGAGCGCCGACGTCTTGCCGGTGCCCGGCGGGCCGTGCAGCAACAGCAGCCGGCCGGCGATGTCCTCCGGCACCGTCTTCATCAGGCCGTCCATCGCGTCCGCCACCGGTGCCGTGTAGTTGGCGCGCACCTCCTCCCACGTACCGGCCGAGATCTGCCGGGTCGTGCGGTGCGGGCCGCGCCGCGGCGACACGTACCAGAACCCCATCGTCACGTCCTCCGGCTGGGGTTCGGGCTCGTCGGCCGCGCCGTCCGTGGCCTGGCCGAGGACCTTCTCGGCGAGGTCCGCGCTGGTCGCGGTGACGGTGACGTCGGCGCCGCGGCTCCAGCGGGACACGAGCAGTGTCCAGCCCTCGCCCTCCGCGAGCGTCGTGCTGCGGTCGTCGTCGCGGGCGGACCGCAGGACGCGGGCACCGGGCGGGAGGAGGGCGGCCCCGGGCCGTACGCGCTCGATGTTCGCCGCATGCGAGTGCGGCTGCTCGCCCGTCGCGAAGCGGCCGAGGAACAGCGCGTCGACGACGTCCGACGGTGAGTCGCTGTCGTCGACGTTGAGCCGGATCGGCAGAGCGTCGTATGGGTTCGCAGACATGCCGCCATGATCCGTCACGTGGACGTCCCGTGCATCCGGTTTCCGCGGTGCGCCCCCTTCGCTCTTCCCCTCTTCCCTCCTTCCCTCCTTCCCTCCGTCCCCCGTCCTGCCGCGGGACCGTGGAGCCAGGACTGTGGAACACGAAACCTGTTCCCCCGCCGACACGCGCGGTTACTGTTGCCCTTGATGGGACGTCATGAGTGGAATGCGGAAGCTCGGCGGTGGCGCCTCACCGCTCTGCTCGGCGTGGGCGCGGTCGCTCTGGCCCTGGTGCTGACCCTGATCCACGCGCTGCCCGGGGACACGGGAGGCACGGGGAGCACGGCGGGCGCGGCCCGCGACGGCGGCGGGGCGCACGGCACGCCCTCCCTGCCCCGGGCCGTGGGGCCGGAGGTGGGCTGGGGCTTCACCCACACCCAGTTCAGCGCGGACCAGGGCAGCGCGGCCGCGACGAAGCGGGTGCAGCGGCGCCTCGGCGAGCGGCCCCCGCCGCAGATCCAGCACATCATGGGCTGGGGCGCGGACAACCCGGAGCCGGTGAAGGGGCGCTACGCCTTCGAGGCCATGGACCGCCGGATCGACTTCGTCCGTGCGACGGGCGGCACTCCGGTCGTCACACTGTGCTGCGCCCCGGACTGGATGAAGGGCGGCAGACCCGGCTCCGACCGGACCGACTGGAGCCAGGAGGCCCTGGAGAGGGCGCCGGACCGCGCCCACTACGGGGACTACGCCGCGCTGGCCGCGACCGTCGCCNGAGGCCCTGGAGAGGGCGCCGGACCGCGCCCACTACGGGGACTACGCCGCGCTGGCCGCGACCGTCGCCCGGCGCTATCCGGACGTACGCCACTTCATCGTGTGGAACGAGTTCAAGGGTTTCTGGAACGACGCCGAGGACCGCTGGGACTACGAGGGGTACACCGAGCTGTACAACCTCGTGTACAGGGCGCTGAAGACGGTCGACGAGGACATCGAGGTCGGCGGGCCCTACCTGGGGATGGACAGCCTCGACCCGCGCCGGCAGGACAACGCCTCGCCGGACCTGAGAGGCCGTTGGGGGGCCGTGGACCAGCGGGTCCTCGACGCCTTCGACCACTGGAACGAGCACAAGGCGGGGGCGGACTTCGTCGTCGTCGACGGGGCCAGCTACACCAAGGACGACGAGCTGCTGCCGGACGAGTTCGGCGCGACCGAGAAGTTCACGGCGGTGGGCCGGTGGGTGCGGGAGCGGACCGGCAGGCTGCCGCTGTGGTGGGCCGAGTACTACGTGGAACCGGCGGACGGCGACGACGTGCGGGACGGCTGGCCCGAGGCGCGCCGGGTCGCCGTCCACGCGTCCGGGCTGATGGCGATGGCCCGCGGCGGGGCCGGCTCCGCCTTCTACTGGAATCCGCAGACCGAGAAGGGCACCGGGTGCGCCGGGTGCCTGTGGACCCCGACCGACCGGGCCTCGGGCGGGAGACCCCTGCCGATGCTCGGTCTCCTCTCCCGGTTCGGCGCGGAGTTCCCGCCCGGCACGACGTACGAGCCGGTCTCCGTCGCCGGGGACGACGCGGCCCGGGTGCGGGTCCTCGCCGACGGCGAGGCCGTCCTCGTGGTGAACACCCTGGGGCGGGGGACCGGGGCGAGGGTCGGGGGGAAGTGGGTCGACCTGGGCGCGTACGAGGTGAGGTGGCTCCGGCGCTGACGGGTTCCCCGCGCCCTCTCCGGCGGATCACGCCATGGTCAGGAATCTCTGGATCAGGGAGGCCAGGAGCATCGCCAGGAGGGGGAGGGAGAACCAGAAGGTGTTCTGGAGCCACCGGAGCTGCGGGACGCTCGGGCGGACGGCCACCCGGACGATCTCGCGGGCCGTCAGCAGGACGACCAGGGCCGCCGCCGCCAGGGCGCCCACCACCGACCAGGGGGTCCAGGTGATCCGGGGGCCGATCGGCCCCGGGTCCGCCTTCGCCACCGCGGCGCCGGGCCGGTCGCGCAGGGTGTAGACCGTCGCGTCGTCGTGGGCGAAGACCTTGCGCAGCTCCGGCCGGGCGTCCAGGTTGCGCAGGAGACGGCGGTCCCAGGTCCCGGCGTAGCCGACGTCCAGCTGAAGGTAGGTCACCTGACTGCGGTTGACCATGAGGTACGAGTTCGGGCCCGCCTCCTCCAGCGCCTCGACCAGACCCGACACCGACACCGGGTCGGCCGGCGCGAGCGTCGGAACGTACTCCACCCTCTCCATGTCCCGCGCGCCCCACGGCAGCGAGGGCGTCACGTTGTTCACCGTGTCGTCGCTGAGCCACAGGAGCCGGGCCGTCGGCTCGTCGTGGGCGTACACGTACTCCATCGCGGCGACCTCGCCGGGCCTGACCCGCTCGAAGGGCTCGTTGCCCCAGCGGGCCACCAGGAAGCCGCCCAGCAGGACGAGGCCCGCCAGCAGGGCGGCGAGCGGCGCGAGGCTCACCCGGTCCCGGTTCCGTTCCCTCGCGGTGGCGCCGGTGCGGGGGAAGAGCGCCAGGCCGGCCAGCAGGGCCGTGCCCGGCAGGGCGAACATGAAGACGCGCAGTGCCATCTCGCCGCCGTACGACTGCATGCCGAAGCCTAGGAACGGGACGAGGGCGAGCACGAGCAGCGACCGCTCGCGGTACTCGTGGCCGCGCCGGCGCCAGTGTCCCCAGCAGGCCAGCGCCAGCACGCCGCCCGCCAGCGCCACGCGCGCGTAGAGGACGAGCTTGTGGGACGAACTGCCCTCACCGATACGGCCGGAGACCGAGGACGACACGTTGTCGCCGACGCCGCCGACCCCGCCGAACAGCTCGTCGAAGTGCCCGGACCAGTACGGCTCGGCGAGGAAACCGATCCAGGCGCAGACCACGACGGCGAACAGGACGGGCAGGCCCCGCAGTTCGGAGCGGCCGGCCAGGACGAGGACCGTGAGGACGCCCAGCATCACGAACGGCGTCAGCTGGTGGGCCGGCACGCTCGCCATGAACAGCCCGATCACCACCATGAGCAGTACGGTCCGTTGGCGCCGGTCGGTCGGCTCGACCTCCAGCTCGCCGGGCCGCGCCTTCGTCCACAGCATCCGCGGCGCCCGGAACCACACCAGGAGGATCGCCACGAAGACGAGGTAGAGGAGGTAGGTGAAGCCCTGCGGGGAGAAGTAGTCCTGGCCGACCCAGCCGCTGAGCACGAAGATCCAGATGCCGGTCCACCGGGCGCGCCAGCTCGCCCGCATATGGCGTACCAGCAGGAACATCGGGGCCAGGTAGAGGAGTTGCATGGCCGTCGGCCACCAGCGGATGACCTCGGTGAGGTCCTCGACCCCGCACGCCCCGGAGGCGAAGGCGGCCGCCGCGAAGAAGCCGGGCCAGCTCCAGCGTGCGTCCAGGTCGGGCACGGCCGAGCCGGTGCGGTCGACGTAGTCGATGAACCCGAGGTGCTGCCAGGCCGTCGCGAACCGCGGTTCGGCCTCGATCACGGCGGGCAGCGCGTGCAGCGACACCACGGTGGCCAGCAGGGTGACCATGAGCAGGCCCTTGTGCTCGCGGCCCAGCCGGAGCAGCGAGGCGAACACCGCGACCAGCAGTCCCGCCCCGACGAGCGTCGGCGTCGGCAGGACGGAGACCAGGCCGAGCCCGCCCATCCGGTCGAGGTCGCGCTCCCCGAGCCCGGACGCGGGCACCCAGTACAGGAGGAGCGCGGCCGTCAGCAGGGAACCGAGCAGTATTCCGGGCCGGGTCGGCCGCCGCCGCTCCCGGCCGGACGCCGACGACACCGGCACGGGCCCGTCCGCCTCCGGTACGGTTCCGTTCGCCTCCGCCACGGGCCCGTCCGCCTCCGGTACGGTTCCGTCCACCTCCGGTACGCGACCGTCCGCCTCCCGTACGGCTCCGGGGGCGCCCTTCGCGAAGGGCGCGCGCCCTTCGGGTACGCCCTCCGGTCCCCCGGTGGGATCGCTCTCCGGATCCTCGGCGGAATCGCTCTCCGCCTCCTTGGCGGGGCCGCCCTTCAGTTCCCCGGCGGGGCCGTCCTCCGGCTCCCCGGCGGGGCCGTCCTCCGGCTCCCCGGCG
>NZ_JAHKJW010000098.1 GCF_019710745.1 Streptomyces beigongshangae | reverse complement strand
GCGGAGGGTGCCATGGTCACGGCCGCCGCCGGGCGGGGCGCGGAACCCGCGGCCCGGGCCGCCCGGGCGGCCGTCGCACCGACGGGCCCGCACGGCGCCTCCGCCGCCATTGACTGATGCGGCGCCGGGTTGCAGACTCCGACCGGAGATTGAATGGAAAATTTTTCACCAGGCGAACGTGCGTGGTTTCCCGGCGGGAGCGCGGCGCGTCGCACGACGGGAAGAGCCGCGCATGACCCTCCATCGTGATCTGCTGATCGGCGGCAAGGACCTGCCCGCGGCCTCCGGCCGCACCACCGAGGACGTGAGCCCCTACGGCTCGCGGGTGTACGCCACGGTCGCCGCAGGCGGCGCCGAGGACGTCACCCGGGCCGTGGACGCCGCCGACGCCGCGTTCGAGGGCTGGGCCGCGCTCGGTCCGGCCCGGCGGCGCAAGATCTTCCTCACGGCGGCGGACCTCCTGGAGTCCCGCACCGAGGACGCCGTACGGATCATGGCGGGCGAGGTCGGGGGCACCCGGCCCTGGGCCGTGTTCAACGTCGGTCTCGCGGCGGACATCCTGCGCGAGGCGGCCGCCGCGGTGACCGCTCCCCGCGGGGAGGTGCTGAGCGCGCACGAGGAGGGCGCCCTGGGACTCGCGGTGCGCGAACCCGTCGGGGTCGTGGCCGCCTTCTCGCCGTGGAACGCCCCGGTGATCCTGGGTGTCCGGGCCGTCGCCGCGCCGCTCGCCGCGGGCAACACCGTGGTACTGAAGCCGAGCGAGGACGCGCCGATCGCGTGCGGTCTGTTCGTCGCGGACGTCCTGCGCGAGGCGGGTCTGCCCGACGGCGTCCTGAACGTGGTCACGAACGCCCCCGGGGACGCGGCCGACGTCGCCGAGGCCCTGATCGCCGACGAGCGCGTACGGGCCGTCAACTTCACCGGCTCCACCGGCGTCGGCCGGATCATCGGCGTGCACGCGGCCAGGCACCTGAAGCCCGCGGTCCTCGAACTCGGCGGCAAGAACTCGGTGATCGTCCTGGACGACGCCGACGTCGACTACGCGGTCGACGCCGCCGTCTTCTCCGTCTTCATGAACTCCGGCCAGATCTGCATGTCCGCCGACCGGATCCTCGTGCACGAGAGCCTGGCCGAGGAGTTCACCGCCGCGTTCACCGCGAGGACCGCGTCGCTCGCGTCCGGCGACCCGGCCGATCCGCACACCGTCGTCGGCCCGCTCGTCACCCCGGACGCCGCCCGCCGGGTCGCGGCGCTCGTGGCGGACGCCGTCGCCAAGGGCGCGACCGTGCTGACCGGCGGGACCGCCCCCGAGGGGGCCGTGCATCCGGCGACCGTCCTGACCGGCCTGCCGGAGGAGGCCGACCTGTACCGGGGCGAGGCATTCGGCCCGCTCGCCGTGATCAGCACGTTCGCCACGGACGACGAGGCGGTCTCCCTCGCCAACGCCACGGAGCACGGCCTGACCTGCGGGATCATCACCGAGAACGGCACCCATGGTCTCAAGGTGGCCCGCCGCATCCGTACCGGCATCGTGCACATCAACGACCAGTCCGTCGCCGACGAGCCGAACGCCCCCTTCGGCGGGTTCAAGGGCAGCGGGTACGGGCGCTTCGGCGGGCGCTGGGGCGTGGAGGCGTTCAGCAACACCCGCTGGGTGACGCTGGCCACGCAGCAGGCGCACTTCCCCTTCTAGTCCGGCTCCGGTCCGGTTCCGGTCCGGCCGGGGTCCCGGTCGGCGCGGGATGAAACGGCCGGGGCGGACGTGTTGCATCCTGAGCCGGCACGAGCCGTACGTGACGACGCGACGACGACCGATGGGACGGATGCCATGCCTCTCGAAGGTGAGTACGAACCCAGCCCCACCCAGTGGGTGCGCGATCAGGTGGAGCTGTACGAACGCTCCGGCGGTACCGAGGGAACCACGTTGCGGGACACGGGGCTCCCCGTGGTCGTGCTGACCACCCGGGGAGCGAAGAGCGGCAGGATCCGCAAGACGCCGCTGATGCGGGTCGAGCACGACGGCCGGTACGCCGCGGTCGCGTCGCTGGGCGGCGCGCCCAAACACCCCGTCTGGTACCACAACGTCGTCAGCGATCCGCATGTGGAACTGCAGGACGGCCCGACGCGACAGGACATGGTCGCGCGCGAGGTGACCGGCGAGGAGAAGGCCCGGTGGTGGGAGCGGGCGGTCGCCGCCTATCCGGCGTACGCCGACTACCAGGAGAAGACCGACCGGGAGATCCCGCTCTTCGTCCTGGAGCCCGCCACCGGCGGGTGACGGCCGCGGGGCCGTGAACCGGTCCGCGCCCCGGCCCGTACCGGACGCGGGTCCGGCACGGGCCGGGGAGCCGCCCATCCGGCCGCCGGAACCGGCCGGGTGGGCGGGATTGGCGAGAACTCGCCCGCCGGGGGGTGCATGGTCCGGGGCGCGGGTGGGCACCCGATTCTCAGGTCCCGCCGCGCTCCCCCGTCGTGGCGGGGCCGCTTTCGTGTCCGGCCGCGCGGCGGGCGGCGCGGGCGTCCGTCACGTCGAGGAAGATCTGGTCGGCCTCCGGGACCAGCCGGGAGACGGACCTCTTGATGCGTACGGCGACGAGCTCGACCTCCTCGCTGTCCAGGCCGGGCGTCAGGTCGACGCGGGCGGCCACCAGGGTCGAGTCGGGACCGAGCTGCATGGTCAGCAGGGACTCCACGGAGTCGATCTCGGGCTGGGCCTCCAGCAGGGCGCGGATGCGGCGGCTCGACTCCTCGTCGGTGGCCTGCCCGATCAGCTGGTCGCGCGCGTCGCGGCCCAGCCGGTACGCCACGTAGACGAGCAGCGCCCCGATCGCCAGCGAGGCAGATGCCTCCCAGACGATCTGTCCGGTCGCCATGTGGAGGGCCATCCCGGCCATCGCGAAGAGCACGCCCAGGACGGCGGTGCCGTCCTCCGCTATGACGGTGCGCAGCGCCGGGTCGCGGATCTCCGCGGAGAAGCCGCCCTGCCCGCGCACCTGGTGGAGCGCGCGCAGCAGGGACCCGCCCTCCGCGAGCAGTGCGACGAACAGGACCACGAGCCCCGCCACGTATCCGCCGTGCGACTCCGAACCCTCACTGCCCAGTGCCTCGTAACCCTGGTAGAAGGAGAAGCAGCCGCCCATCAGGAAGATGCCCACGGCGGCCAGCAGGGACCAGAAGAAGCGTTCCTTTCCGTAGCCGAAGGGGTGGCGGCTGTCGGCGGGACGCCGGCTGCGGCGCAGGGCGGCCAGCAGGAAGACCTCGTTGAGGCTGTCCGCCACCGAGTGCGCCGCCTCGGAGAGCAGAGCGGGTGATCCGGCGAGCAGACCTCCCACGGCCTTGGCCACGGCGATGACGAGGTTGGCGGCCAGCGCCACCAGCACGGTGACCCGGGTCCGGCGGTCCGACCGGGAGGAGGACTCTTGATTCACCTCCGCCAAATGCCCCACTCCCCCTGCCTCACACGAGGCACCGGCGGATTCGGGGGAGCCCTCACCGGGGCGCGCCGGGGTACGACAAGGCACGACGGGCACGACGGGGCACGACGGGGCACACCCGCGGAAGGAGACACCCGATGAGCGACAGCGCGACCGGCACCGGGGGCAACAGCGCGTACGGCAAGAAGTCCTTCAAGAGGTCGAGGAGCCACTTCTCGGACCGGGTGACGGCCGACGGCCGCGACGGCTGGCCGGTCGAGGCCGGGCGCTACCGACTGGTCGTCAGCCGGGCCTGCCCCTGGGCGAGTCGCGCGGTCGTCTCGCGGCGGCTGCTGGGGCTCGAACACGCCCTGCCGATGGCGGTGACCGACCCGATCCAGGACGACCGCAGCTGGCGGTTCACGCTCGACCCGGACGGCCGCGATCCCGTGCTGGGCATCCGGTACCTCGCCGAGGCGTACGAGGCCCGGGAGCCGGGGCATCCGGGCGGGGTCAGCGTGCCCGCGGTGGTGGACGTGCCCAGCGGGCGCCTGGTGACCAACGACTACCAGCAGCTCACCACGGACCTCGCCACCGAGTGGCGGGAGCTGCACCGGGAGGGGGCGCCCGACCTCTACCCGGAGGCGCTGCGCGACGAGATCGACGAGGTCGCGGCGGAGGTGTACGAGGACGTCAACAACGGTGTGTACCGGGCCGGGTTCGCGACCGGCCAGGAGGAGTACGCGGCGGCCCACGAGGGCGTGTTCCGCAGGCTGGAGCTGCTGTCGCGGCGGCTCGCGGACCGGCGGTACCTCGTCGGGGACACGATCACGGAGGCGGACATCCGGCTGTTCACGACGCTGGTGCGCTTCGACGCCGTCTACCACGGCCACTTCAAGTGCAACCGGCGGAAACTGACGGAGGACCCGGTCCTGTGGGCGTACGCCCGTGACCTCTACCAGACACCCGGGTTCGGGGACACCGTCGACTTCGACCACATCAAGCGGCACTACTACCAGGTCCACGAGGGCATCAACCCGACCCGCATCGTGCCGCTCGGCCCCGACCTCTCCGGCTGGCTGACGCCGCACGGCCGCGAGGACCTGGGCGGACGGCCGTTCGGGGACGGGAGCCCGCCGGGACCCGTCCCCGTAGGGGAGGAGGTGCCCGCGGCGGGCCGGCCCTGAGGGGCGCGGCCCCGTACGAGCCGGTGGGCGTCCCGGCGCACGACGGGCCGCGTATTCGCCGCTGAACTGGACACTCGTGTGATGTCCCGGGGAAACACGGGCCGGGAACACCGGCACGACCGGGAACCCGGGAACCCGGGAACCCGGGAACACCGACAGGCCAAGAACACGAGCCGAAGGAGAGCCAGGTGCAGAAGAAGAAGCTGCCCGTCGTCTACAAGCCCATCGGGTTCCTGCTCGGCTGGACGAGCGGAACCCTCGCCGGGATGGCGTTCCAGAAGACCTGGAAGGTCATCCGCCACGAGGACGACGCGCCCGACGCGCTCGACAAGGACCGCAGCTGGGGCGAGGTGCTGCTCGCCGCCGCCGTGCAGGGCGCCATCTTCGCGGTGGTGCGCAGCGCGGTGGACCGTACGGGCGCGGCGGCCATCGAGCGGTCCACCGGGGTGTGGCCCGGCGACGACAAGGGGGGCCGCGACTGACGCTCCGTACCGTCCGGTACGGTTGCCTTCTTCCAAGTGGCCGCCAGCGAGGGGAGCCAGTCGTGACGAGCCGGCCGGCGGTGGGCGACACCGTCGAGGACTTCACCCTCCCCGACGAGACGGGCACGCCCCGGCAGCTATCGGAGCTGCTGGGCGAAGGCCCTGTCGTCCTGTTCTTCTATCCGGCGGCGCTCACCGCCGGCTGCACCGCCGAGGCGTGCCACTTCCGCGACCTGGCCGCCGAGTTCGCGGCCGCCGGGGCGCGGCCGGTGGGGATCAGCGGCGACACGGTCGAGCGCCAGCGGGAGTTCACGCGCACGCACACCCTCGGGTTCCCGCTGCTGTCCGACCCGGACGGCACGGTCCGTGAGCGGTTCGGGGTCAGGCGCGGTTTCTCGCTGGCGCCCACCAAGCGGGTCACCTTCGTCATCGGCGAGGACCGCGGGGTGATCGAGGTGGTGCGCAGCGAGATCCGGATGAGTGCGCACGCGGACCGCGCCCTGGCGGCCCTGCGCGCGCACCGCGGCTGAGAGGCCGTCGGACGGCCGTGCCTCAGCCCTGTTTGGGCGCGGTGACCCGGGTGCAGCGCACGGTGAACGAGTGGCCGGACGGGTCGGAGTAGCCCCGCTCCTCGTACGGGCCGCCCGCGTCCTTGGTCTCCAGCGGCCGCCCGCCGAGTGCGACGATCTTGCGCTCCGCCTCGTCCAGGTCCTCGACGTAGAAGTCCAGGTGGGCCTGGAGGGAGTTCTCGGGGCGGGGCCAGCTGGGCGGGGTGGCGTTCACGTCCCGCCGGAACGCCATCCGCATCCCGTCGGCCCCCTTGATCTCCACCCGGTTCGCCGTCGCGTCCGTCTCCTCGCCCTCCAGGAACTCCGCGTAGAACGCGGCGAGTTTCTCGGGTTCGGAACAGTCCAGGACCACGAACCCTGCCTTTACCAGTGCCATATCTCCTCCGAAGACCGTTCGGGCGCGAACGGCGGTCCGCCCACTGCTCCGGTCTCCTTGTACCCCGTCGGGCGGCATCGGCACGTGGGATCGGCCGGCACTCGTCGTTCCGCCCGGATGTCCGGGCGGGACGTTTACTGGACGGGTGTCCATGTATAGTGGACACTCGTCCAGAAAGTGCCTACGAAGGAGCCCGTTCCGATGCAGACGTTCGCCCAGGTGCTGGTCGGTCTCGTGGCCGTCCTGCACGGATACATCCTGGTGCTGGAGATGTTCCTGTGGGAGCGCAGGCCCGGGCGCGGACTGCACGGGTTCGATGCCGGGATGGCGCGGGCCACCGCCCCGCTCGCCGCCAACCAGGGGCTCTACAACGGCTTCCTCGCGGCCGGCCTCGTCTGGGGCCTGGTCGCCGACGACCCGACGGGCTTCCGCGCCCAGGTCTTCTTCCTGGTGTGCGTGGTCGTCGCGGGCTTGTACGGCGCGGTCACCGCCAACCGCCGCATCCTGTTCGCGCAGGCCCTGCCCGGCGCGCTGGCCCTGGCCGCCGTGCTCGCCGCCCGGTGACCTCCGCCTCCCGGGCCGCCGACCCCCGGGCCGAACGCACCCGGGCCAAGCTGCGCCGGGCCCTCCTCGACGAGTGCGCGCGGCGGCCGCTCGCGGAGGTCGGCGTCACGGCACTGGTCCGTACGGCCGGGGTCGGCCGCGCCACGTTCTACCTGCACTACGCCGACCTGGAGGCGCTGGCCGTCGACGCCTGCGCCGATGTCGTACGCGACGCCGTGGACGCCCTGCACGCCTGGCGGGGCAGGCCCGATCCGAGGACGGCACCGGCCGCCCTGCTCGCGTTCTTCACGGGGCTGCCTCCGCACGCCCCGCTCTACCGGGCCCTGTTGAGCCCGGGCGGCGGCGGTCCGCTCGGCCGCGTCCTCCACCGGGACCTGCGCGCCCGCAGTCTCGCCGAACGCGAACTCGCCGGCGCGCCCGAGGCCCCGCTGGTCGCCTCCGCCGTCGCCGGGGCCTTCGCGGGCGTCCTCGCCGACTGGCTGCACGGACTCGTCGCGGGCACCCCGGAGGAGATCGCCCACAAGGTGTGGCGCCTGCTCGTGGCCCTGCACGCGGCCCCCTGGGGCGACACGCGGTAGGGACGGCCACACGTCCTCCCGCCGGACGGGGGTGGACGGCGGGGACGGGCCGCCGCGGTGTGCCCCCGGTCAGGACCGGCGGGCCGTGCGGAACGTACGCCGGTACGCCTGCGGCGACACCCCGACCGCCGCGTGCAGGTGCTGGCGCAGCGAGGTGCCCGTGGCGAAGCCGACCTCGCCGGCGATCCGGTCGACCGGCAGGTCGCTGGACTCCAGCAACTGCCGCGCCCGGACGACCCGTTGCTGGATGAGCCAGCGGCCGGGACTCATACCGACCTCGTCGTTGAAGCGGCGCGCGAAGGTGCGCAGGCTCATCCGGGCGTGACCGGCCAGCTCGGCCAGCGTCAGCGGTTCGCCGAGCCGCTCCAGTGCCCAGTACCGGGTGGCCGCCGTGCTCGTCGCCGTCGGTTCGGGCACGGGCTGCTCGATGTACTGGGCCTGGCCGCCGTCCCGCCAGGGCGGCACCACGCAGGACCGTGCCACCCGGTTGGCCAGTTCGCTGCCGTGGTCCCTGCGCACGAGGTGCAGGCAGACGTCCACGCCGGACGCGGCCCCGGCCGAGGTCAGGAGGGAGCCCTCGTCGACGAACAGCACATCGGCGTCGAGGTCCACGTCCGGGAACATCTTCCGGAACAGACCTGCCAGTTGCCAGTGCGTCGTCGCCCGGCGGCCGGCCAGCATCCCGGCCGCCGCCAGCACGAAGGCGCCCGTGCAGATGGAGACGATCCGGGCGTCCGGCCCGATGGCGGCGAGCGCGTCGGCCACCGCGCCGGGGAGCTCGGTGCCGATGTCCGACAGGGCGAAGGGCGGGATGACCACGGTGTCGGCCGTGCGCAGCACCTCGGGGCCGTGCTCGACGGCGATCGAGAAGTCCGCGTTGGTGCGGACCGGCCGCCCGTCGACCGTGCAGGTCAGCACCTCGTACCGGCCCTCCGCCGAACCGAGGACCCGGTCGGGGATGCCCAGTTCGAAGGGGTAGACCCCGTCGAGGGCGAGGACCACGACCCGCTCCACGCGTCCGTCGTACGCCCGGGGCCCGGAAGGGCCGGGGATCACGGAGGGGGCGAGGGCGGCATCGGGCCCGGCGAGGGCCGCGGTCACTCCGCAGTACGTCGACATGGCACGATCATATCGGACAATGGCAATCCTGCCATTTCCCCGGCCGCCGATGCCGGGCAGGCTGGGACGCATGAGCACTGGGAACACGATGCGCGCGATCAGTCAGGACGTCCTCGGCGGTCCCGAGGTCCTCAAGGAGGTGGAGCTGGAGATTCCGAAGCCCGCACCGAGCAATGTGCTGGTCCGGGTGCACGCGGCGGGCCTGAACCCGACCGACTGGAAGCACCGGGCGGGCGGCCTGTTCCTCGGGGAGCCGCCGTTCGTCCTCGGCTGGGACGTCTCCGGCGTCGTCGAGGCCGTCGGTCTCGGCGTCAGCATCCACCAGCCGGGCGACGAGGTCTTCGGCATGCTGCCCTACCCGTACGGCGTAGGGGCGCACGCCGAATTCGTCACCGCGCCCGCGCGGGCCTTCGTCCGCAAGCCGGCCGGGATCGACCACACGCAGGCGGGAGCCCTCCCGCTCGCCGCGCTGACCGCCTGGCAAGCACTGGTCGACGTCGCAGACGTCCGGCCGGGACAGCGGGTGCTGATCCACGCCGCGGCCGGCGGGGTGGGGCACCTGGCCGTCCAGATCGCCAAGGAACGGGGGGCGTACGTGATCGGCACGGCCAGTTCGGGAAAGCACGAGTTCCTGCGCGGGCTCGGCGCCGACGAGCTGGTGGACTACCGGGAGACCGACTTCGCCGAGGCCGTGCGGGACGTCGACGTCGTCCTGGACACGGTCGGGGGCGACTACCGCTCACGTTCGCTGCGGACGCTGCGCGCGGGCGGGCTGCTGGTGTCGATCCTGGTGTCCGGGTCGCCGGAGCTCGCCGAGGAGGCGGAGGGGCTCGGCGTACGGGCGGCGGAGATGCTCGTGGAGGCCGACCAGGCCGGGATGAAGGCCATCGCCGAACTCGCCGCGGCCGGAAAGCTGCGGGCCACGGTGGCCGAGGTGTTCCCGCTGGCCGAGGCGGCGAAGGCGCACGCGGCGGGGGACACCGGGAGGACCGTGGGCAAGCTGGTGCTCCAGGTGCGGTAGGTCCGGGTGCGGCAGGGCCGTCCGTGCGGTGCCCCGTGACATCACCGGTGATGTCACGGGGCACCGCCGGTTCCGGTACGGGTTCCCGGGGGCCGGGCGTGCGGTTTCCGCACGTCCGAGGGTGCGCCCCCGGTTCTGGTGTGCGGCGCGTGTGCGATGTGTCTCTTAAATGAAAGACATATGTCAATCGAACATGCTGAAATTCACCTGAACGAGGGTAGCTTGCAGGGTGAGGGACGGTGGAGCGGTCTCACGCTGCGCCATGTCGGCCCTATGCTCGCGGCACGACGTCACCCTGGTCCCCGGTGACCCTGATGGAGGTGATGTCGTCGTGCGTGACAGCTCCGGGCCGTACTCCCCGCACCTGCGTGTCCACCAGGACCGCGGGCACACCGTGCTGGAGTTCCACGGCGAGATCGACATTCTCGCCGCCCTGGACATCATCCCGGTGCTGGACCGGGCCACGGGAAGTCCGGACGCGCGGGTCGTCCTGGACCTGCGGCACGTCGAGTTCTTCGACTGCTCCGGCCTGCGCCTGCTGTACCGCGCCCGGCGCCGGGCGCTCGAACACCACGGACAGGTGCGCCTGGTCTGCACCCATCCGCTGACCCTGCGCATCCTCCGGGTGACCGAACTCGCCCGGCTCATGCCGCCGCTGGCGAGCCTGGACGAGGCCGTCGCCCCCTCGGAGGCGGCCAAGGGACTCGTATGACGGCCTCCGCCTCCCGCCCCCGGTCCCCGCGCCGGGACCGCTCGGGGCCGGGACCGCTCAGGGTCGGAAGGTCGGGACCGCTCGGTGCCGGGACCGCTCAGGCCGCCGCGAGGGGCGGCCGGGTCGCCGTGCTCGACGGGCGCGAAGGCTCCGCGGAGCGCCTGGCCGCGGCCAGGATCTCGTCGGCGGCCGGGATCGCCTCGGTGACCGAGCCGGTCCCCGTGACCTCGCACAGCGTCCGGGTGACGTCCGCCAGCTCCCGCTCCCACGCCGGGTCCGACGCATGCGCGAGGGCGATGCGCGCACCGGCGTAGCGGGCGAGCAGGGTCCGCACGTGATGCGGATCCGATTCCGGCTCACGTTCCGGCTTGGACACGACCGACACGACCACAGGGCCCTCCAGACACTCCTCGGTGGGGTACGCGTGCCCGGGAAACGCATTCTCATGCCGAAATCTGTTCGATTCGGGGACACGAGTGTGTTTCAGGGGCGGGACCGCAGTTCGGGGACGGTGGGGGCGCGGCCGGTGAGGTCGGTGATCAGCTCGGTGCACAGGACGCGGAGTTTGACGTTGCGGCGCTGGGAGGCGGAACGCAGGATGCCGAAGGCTTCGTCGGCGGTGCACTTCCGTTGGCCCATGATGACGCCGAGGGCCTGGTCGATGACGGCGCGGGAGGTCATGGCCCGCTGGAGCTGGTCGGCGAAGTCCTGCGTGTCGGCCAGGCGTTGCGCCAGGGCGATGGCGCCGGTCGCCTGCGCGGCGAGTGAGCGCAGAGCGGTGAGATCGGCCCCCTCGAACGCGCGGGGCGGGCCGGCGTACAGGTTGAGGGCGCCGGCCGTGTGGGTGCGGGCCGCGATCGGCAGGGAGAGGGAGGACCGGATCCCGCAGGCCGCGGCATAGGCGGGATAGTCGCCCCAGCGGGTCTCTTCGAGCATGTCGTCGATGCGCAGCTCTTCCGGGGTGCGCAGGGACCGCAGACAGGGACCGTCGTCCTGGCCGTACTGCTTCTCGTCCAGTTTCGGCGCCGCGGCACCGACGCTGACCACGGTCAGCGGGCGGCCGTCCCGCTCCAGGGTGAGGCCGGTGCTCTCGGCGGCCGGAGCCAGTTCGAGCGCCGCGTCGGCCAGCGTCTGCAGGAAGTCCTCCAGTGATTCGGTCTCCAGCAGCCACCGGGTGATGCGGCTGCCGTCGTGTACGTCGTCGGCACTCATCCAGGGTTCCTTCGCGGTCCTTCGCGTTCCTTCGCACGGAGTTCGTGGCCCTCGGTGGCCTGTCTCCCCCTTCCACCGGTACCACTTCCACCAGTACCACGCCGTACTCCGCGGAACCCGCCGGCCCGGAGGAGGGAGCGGCACGACGGCACGGAACCGGCCGTTCGCCGACAACCCGCACGCGCCCCGTTACGCCCCGGGAAAACCGGGGACCCGGCCGCCGACGACACTCCCGACGGCCGGGCCGCCGCGCGGCGGCCCGGCCCGGCCCAGGAAGGAGCACGACATGACGACGGCACGAGAGATCATGAGCAGCGGTACCGAGTGCATCGGCGCCGAGGAGAGCGTCCTGGACGCCGCCAGGAAGCTGAAGGACCTCGGCGTCGGAGCCCTGCCGATCTGCGGGACGGACAACAGGCTCAAGGGCATGCTCACCGACCGGGACATCGTCGTGAAGGTCCTCGGCGCCGGCAAGGACCCCGCCACCTGCAAGGCCGGGGAGCTCGCCCAGGGCGAGGCCGTCACCATCGGTGCCGACGACGACGCCGACGAGATCGTCCGCACCATGACCAGCCACAAGGTGCGCCGGCTGCCCGTCATCGACGGACACGACCTGGTCGGCATGGTCGCCCTCGCCGACGCCGCCCGGGCCCTTCCCGACCCCAAGACCGCCGACCTCGTCGAGGCCCTCTCCACCGACTGACCGCCCGCCGTCCACGCTCCGGCCCCGGCCGCCCCCTCCGCGGCCGGGGCTCGCGCTCCTCCTCCCCTCCTCCGCCCGTACCACCCGGCCCCTCCCCCGTCCGCACCACCCGGCACACCGGTCTCGGCCCTCCGGGCAACACGGCTGTCTGCCGGAGGATTTGGCGGGCATGAGGAAGGAGGAAGGAGGACGGTCCACATGACGACGTCCCTGAATCGCATGCCCGGATGGGCGAAGATCGTGAGTTCCGTCGTGCTGGTTCTGGTGGTGGTCTTCGCCGGTCTGCGGTGGAGCGTACTGCCCGGGCTGGGCGACGTGTTCCGCGAGGAGACCCATGACCGGACGGGGCCCACGCTCCTCAAGTCCATCCAGGACATCAGCCGCTACGACGCCGCCTCGGGCAACTTCCAGGTGGTGGTGGATCTGGAGAAGGACACCAAGTACCTGCCGGACGCGGTCCGCGGCAAACGCACCCTGTACGTCGGGGCGGGAACCGTCGACGCCTACGTCGACCTCGGGAAGATCCGCGACAAGGACGTGAAGGTCGACAAGGACCGCACGACGGCCACGATCAGGCTCCCCCGCGCCGCCCTGGGCAAGCCCGCGCTCGACCCCGACCACTCGTACGCCGTCTCCAAGCAGCGCGGTCTCCTCGACCGGCTCGGCGACGTCTTCTCGGACAACCCGAACGACGAGCGGGCCGTCCAGCGGCTCGCCGCACGACACATCGGCGAAGCCGCGAAGGACAGTGAGCTGACCGCCCGCGCGGAGGAGAACACCACCAGCATGCTCAAGGGGCTGCTGGGTTCACTCGGCTTCAAGGAGGTGGACGTCACCTACGGGACGACAGCCCGATAGGAGGCGGGACCGCCCGGACCCCGAAACCGCGCCCGCGAGCCGCCCCGTGCGGCTCGCGGGCGCGGGCGTGCTCCCGTTCGCCGACGCGGCCGGACCTGCGCGGGGGCACCCGGACCCGTGTCTCCATGAGCGGATTTCCCGGCGGCATCTTCAGCCCCGCCGAGGGTAACCGGCTCTCACCGGACCGCAGTTCAACCTGGAGGGTTACATGGCCCGCGCAGCGCTACGTCCCCGTACCGCCTTTCGTCTCCGCACCGCGTCGGACTCGGGTACCCCGAAGCCGGACCCCCGGGCCCCGAAGCCGGACCCGCCCGCCACGAAGTCGCGCTTCCGCCGCGGGAAGGCCGACCGCGAGACCACGGAGCCACCCCGTGAGCGGCGGCGGCCGCCCCTCGTCGTACGCGTGCTGGTCATGCTCCTCGCCTTCGCCGCGATGGTGGCGTTCGCCGCCGCGCTGGCCCGGCTGACGCTCCAGCCGTCACCGGCCTCCGAGGCGCTGACGCACAACAACTTCCACCCCGGCCAGTCGCTGCGCGCGTATCTGGACCAGCCCGAGCTGCGGGACGCCTTCAAGCAGGTCGGCGGCAACATCCTCCTCGGCGTCCCCTTCGGCGTACTGCTGCCCCTCCTGATCCCCGGGACGCGCGGCATCCTGAAGGTGATCCTGCTGACCGCGACCGTGATGTTCCTGGTCGAGCTGGTGCAGGGGTCCCTGATCACCGGGCGCGCCTTCGACGTCGACGACGTCATCCTCAACACCACCGGCGCCCTGATCGGCTATCTGCTGCTGGGCCGGCGCATGAGCCGCGCCGTGCACCCACGGCGGCTCGACCGCAAGGCATGAGTCATGAAGCGTGAGTCACGAGGCATGAGGCATGAGGCTTTGAAGAGCTGAAGGCGCGGTGGCGGGCGGGCGGTGCGCGGTACCGAGGTGGGGCCGACCGGAGACGTGAGGACGTGAAGGCCGGCCCCGGGTGTGAACAGCTGGTCTGTACCAGGCTCTTGACGCGCCCTTAGTTCACTCCTTAAATCAAGAGCCGAAACGCCCCCCACACCTCAGTCGGCTCCTCCCCCACGGGGATCGCCGTACGGAAGGGAGTGTCGTGGACACACCACGCCTGCTCCGCAGATGTCTTGTCGCCGCCCTGTCCGCCGTACTCATCGGATCCGCCGCGGTCGGACCCGCGCAAGCGGATCCCGTGCGGACGGACCGCACGCAGGCGGCCGCCGCACCGGGTGCCGCCGCGGCGGTCACCTTCCAGGACACCTTCGACGGCCCCGCCGGTTCGGCCGTCAACTCCTCGAAGTGGCAGGTCGAGACCGGCGACAACGTCAACAACCACGAGCGCCAGTACTACACGGCAGGCAACAACAACGCGAAGCTCGACGGCCAGGGCCACCTGGTCATCGAGGCCCGCCGCGAGAACCCGAACAACTACCAGTGCTGGTACGGGCGGTGCGAGTACACCTCCGCCCGCCTCAACACCTCCGGCAGGTTCACCACGACCTACGGACGGGTCGAGGCCCGGCTGCAGGTGCCGCGCGGGCAGGGCATGTGGCCCGCGTTCTGGATGCTGGGCAACGACATCGGGCAGGTCGGCTGGCCCAACTCGGGCGAGATCGACATCATGGAGAACGTCGGCTTCGAGCCCGGCACCGTCCACGGCACGCTGCACGGCCCCGGGTACTCCGGCTCCGGCGGCATCGGCGCCGGTTACACGCTGCCCGGCGGTCAGGCATTCGCCGACGCCTTCCACACCTTCGCCGTCGACTGGTCGCCCGAAGCGGTCACCTGGTCCGTGGACGGTACGGTCTACCAGCGGCGCACGCCCGCCGACCTGGGCGGCAAGCAGTGGGTGTTCAACAAGCCGTTCTTCCTGATCCTCAACCTCGCGGTGGGCGGCTACTGGCCGGGCGACCCGGACGGTTCGACCCCCTTCCCCTCGCGGCTCGTCGTCGACGAGGTGAAGGTGACGACGGGCGAGAGCCCCGGCGGCGGTTCGGCCATCAGGGGTCTCGCGGGCAAGTGCGTCGACGTGGCGGGGGCGAATCCCGCCAACGGCACCCCCGTCCAGCTCTACGACTGCAACGGCAGCGCGGCCCAGCAGTGGAGCGTAGGCTCCGACGGCACCATCCGGGCGCTGGGCAAGTGCCTGGACGCCGCCGGCGGCGGGACGGCCGACGGGACTCCCGTCCAGCTGTGGGACTGCGCGGGCGTGCCCGCCCAGCGCTGGACGGTCACCGGGGCCCGCGACATCGTGAACCCGCAGGCGAACAAGTGCCTGGACGTGACGGGCAACAACTCGGCCAACGGCACCCGCCTGCAGCTGTGGACCTGCGCGGGCACGGCCAACCAGAAGTGGACGGTCGGCTGACCGGACAGGAGGACCGACCACCGCACAGAGACAGCCGGCCGGCGCGGAGGGCCGGGTGCGAAGGAGCCCGGCCGGGTGCCCCGGCCGGGCTCCCGGTCGTCATGCCTCCGGCGCGCAGTCGGTGTCCTGGAGCTGGATCGGCCGGGTGGCGTCCAGGCCGACGTACGCCGTGAAGGTCGCCGTACTGCCGCCGTCCCCGCCCCAGTGCGTGGTCACCGTCGCGTAGCCGACGCCCGCGGACTGGGCCGTGCGGACCTCGCCGATGTCGATGGACCGCGGCTCGTTCTGCGCGCACAGCAGGACGTCGAAGCCCTCGCTGCCGGCGACCTTCTCCTTCAGGTGCTCGGAGATGCCGTACTTGCGGGCGAAGTCCACGGGGCCGTGCTCGCCGTAGAAGTCCTCCAGGAAGGTGTGGATCTGCCCGGCCGTGTAGCGGCCGTTCGGACCGGCGGCCGGCGCGGCGGAAGCCTGCGTCGCCGAAGCCGAAGCCGAAGCCGGTGCCGGTGCCGGTGCCGTGGAAACCTGCGCCGCGGAAGCCGGTGCGGTGGCCGTCAGGCCGAGGCCGAGGACGGCCGCGCCGCCGAGGGCGAAGGCGACGCGTCCGGCCGGACGCGTGAAGGTGCGGAACATGCGAGAACCCCGTTTTCTCTGCTGTGCCCATGAACCGGGCCGGTCACAGGAGGAGACCCACCGCCCCCGCCGCCCGTTGTGCTCCTTTCCGGCGCTGTTCCCGTTTCATGACATTCGCCGCACCCCGGCAGGATCGACGTGCCCGCCCGGGTCCTGCTCCCCGCCCCACCAGGCATCTGTTTGCTCCTGCGGAAAACGTTCGATTTAGTGCGTATGCACACCTGTTGACGCGCTCAAGACAAGACCTCTACGTTCCGTGGAAAGCGCTTGCTACGAGATGAGCGGCGCCCCGCTCAGCGCATCCCCCCGGAAACACCGTTTTCGGCATGCCCGGAAACGGCACAGAAAGGGCTACCCCCTTCATGCGATTACTCAGACGCCGTGCGTCCAGGACCGGACTGATCGCCGCACTGGCCGCCTTCGTCCTCACCGCCCCACCGGCCGGTTCCTCCGCCGCCTCTCCGCCCTCGTCCCCCTCCCCCGCCGCCCCCGCCGCCTCCGCCGCTGTTTCCGCCGCGACCGCCGACGGCTTCGCCTCCGTCAGCGCACTGGGGCAGAACGGCACCACCGGTGGTGCGGGCGGCGCGGTCGTCACGGCCTCCGACGCCACGCAGTTCCTCGACTACATCTCCCGCCCCGAACCCCTGGTCGTACAGGTCAGCGGCACCATCACACTGCCCACCGGCTCCAGTGACGGCATGCACCCGGTCGCCTCGGACAAGACCGTCGTCGGCCTGGGCAGCACCGCCCGTCTGACCGGCGGCGGTCTGCACATCGGTCTGCCGGTGAACGACGGGATCACCTCACCGCCCGCCGGCGCGGTGCACAACGTCGTCATCCGCAACCTGTCGTTCGACGGGGCAACGGACGACCTGATCAACGTCCAGATGTTCTCGCACCACATCTGGATCGACCACAACGACTTCTCCGACGGCGACGACGGCGCCGTGGACATCAAGCGCGGCTCGGACTTCGTCACCGTGTCCTGGAACCGCTTCCACGACCACGACAAGACACTGCTGCTCGGACACGACGACGACAACGCCGCCCAGGACCGCGGACGGCTGCGCGTCACCTACCACCACAACTACTTCGACGCCTCCGACCAGCGCAATCCGCGGGTCCGGTTCGCCGAGCCGGTACACGTCTACAACAACTACTACCGCGACAACAGCTACGGGGTCGCCTCCGCCATGGACGCCGGGGTGGTGCTGGAGGGCAACTACTTCCACAGCGTCAACAACCCGGCGCGCGTGGACTTCAGCGGTGAACTCGGCCGCCTGGTCGCCCGCGACAACATCCTCGTCGAGTGCAACCACCCCATCGAGACGCGGGGCTCGGTCGTCGAGCCGCGCACGTACTACGCCTACACCGCGCACCGGGCGGCCGAGGTCCCGGCGGTCGTGCCGGCCGGGGCCGGCACCGGGAAGATCTGAGGAACGGAGCCGAGATGAGGAACCCCCCTTCCCTCAGCCGCCGCGGCCTGCTCGCGGGAGCCACCGCCGCCGCGGCCGCCGCCGCCCTGCCGACCGCCGGCGGCGACGGCCCGGC
>NZ_JAHKJW010000097.1 GCF_019710745.1 Streptomyces beigongshangae | reverse complement strand
CGACCGCCGCGACCGCCGTGACCGCCGCGACCGGAAGGCCGCGCTGCACCGGCGGCGGCGCAGGCGGGCGCTGCTGGCGGGGGCGGGCCTGCTGCTGGCCGCCGGCGGGCTGAGCCTGGCGGAGCTGGGGGTGGAGGTGCCGTTCTCCGAGCCGAGGGCTTCGTCGGGGGAGGGGTCGTCGGCCGGGTCCTCGGCCTCCGCGGACGGCTCGTCGTCGGCGGGTGCCGGGTCGGCGGGGGGTTCGGCCCCGGAGGCGCCGGGGGTGTCGTCCTCGGCTTCGGCCTCGAAGAGCTCCGAGAAGTCCGAGAAGGATCAGGACAAGGACGGCAAGGACGGCAAGGACGGCAAGGACGACGAGGACGGCGAGGGCGGCGAGGACAGGGACGGCAAGGAAGAGGACGGGGGCGGGGACGAGGGCGGGAACGGGCAGGACGGGGATGCCGGTTCGGCCGACCCGTCGTCGCCGACGGCCGGCCCCACGTCGTCGGCTCCCGCGGGGGAGCCGGGAACTCCGGGCGATCCGGAGCCCTCGGACCCGGGCGCTCCGGAGCCGCCCGCGACGCCGGATCCCCCGGACCCGGACCCGAGCCCCACAGAAACGTGCGACCGGTTTCTTTGGTGGTGCTCGTAGCCGGGGTGACCTGCGGTCGGCGGTGACCTGGGGCCGTGGTGATCTGCGGCGCGGTGAGGGCTTGTCGCGCAGTTCCCCGTGCCCCTTCGGGGTCCGTGCCCTTTCAGGGTGCGCGGGGGCTCACACCCCGGCCGGGCTCCGTTCCCCCGTCTCGGCGGAGTCGTCCAGCATGCGCAGCAGCAGGCCCCGCAGGGACATCCGTTCCTCCCGGGACAGCCCCGCCAGGGGCTCGCGCGCGAAGCGCAGGGACTCCCGCAGGTCGCGTGCGACCCGATGCCCCTCCTCCGTCACCGCGGCCAGCTTCACCCGCCGGTCCGACGGGTCGGGCCGGCGCTCGGCCAGCCCCCGCGCCTCCAGCCGGTCCACGATCCCGGTCACGTTCGAGGGCTCGCACTTCAGCTTCTGGGCCAGCCTCCGCATCGGCAGCGGCTCCAGCGCGAGCAGACTCAGCAGCCGTGCCTGCGCCCCCGTCAGCGCGTGCTCCGCCGCCGCGTCCTCGTACTCCTCGTGGTAACGGGCCACGACCGTGCCGATGAGGTCGACGACCTCACGCGTCAGTGGGTCGGACGGGGGAGTCTTCTGGGTGCCCATGGCCGACAGGCTACTCCGTTGCTTGACATCATGAAATATTCAGGAGCATGGTTGTTTCACCTGCTGAAGCATTAGCCGACGTGTGGAATGCGCGGCAACCGTTGCACCAAGAAGGGCGTCCCCCATGACCGACACGGCCCAGCTCCCCACCACGAACCGCGAATGGCACCTCGTCAGCCGCCCGGTCGGCTGGCCGAAGCCCGAGGACTTCGCCCTGGTCGAGGCCGAACTGAAGCAGCCCGGCCCGGACCAGGTCCTGGTGCGCAACAAGCACGTCTCCGTGGACCCCTACATGCGCGGCCGCATGAGCGCCGCGAAGTCGTACGTCGCCCCCTACGAGCTCGGCAAGGCCATGCAGGGCGGCGCGGTCGGCGAGGTCGTCGCCTCGAACGCGGAGGGCATCGCCGTCGGCGACCACGTCCTGCACTTCTTCGGCTGGCGCGAATACGCCGTCGTCGACGCCAGGCAGGCCACCAAGGTGGACCCGGACGCCGCGCCCCTGACCACCTACCTCGGTGTCCTCGGCATGACCGGCCTCACCGCGTACGCGGGCCTCCTGCGCACCGCCTCCTTCAAGGAGGGCGACTCCGTCTTCGTGTCCGGCGCGGCCGGCGCCGTCGGCAGCCAGGTGGGCCAGATCGCGAAGCTCAAGGGCGCCTCACGCGTCATCGGCTCGGCCGGCTCCGACGAGAAGGTCAAGCTCCTCGTGGAGGAGTACGGCTTCGACGCGGCCTTCAACTACAAGAACGGCTCCGTGGGCGAACAGCTCAGGGACGCCGCCCCGGACGGCGTCGACGTCTACTTCGACAACGTCGGCGGCGACCACCTGGAGGCCGCCATCGGCTCCCTCAACCTGCGCGGCCGTATCGCCGTCTGCGGAATGATCTCCGTCTACAACGACACGGAGCCCGCCCCCGGCCCGAAGAACCTCGCCCGCCTCATCGCGACCCGCGGCCGCATCGAGGGCTTCCTCGTCGGCGACCACTACGACCTGCAGCCGCAGTTCGTCCAGGAGGTCGGCCCCTGGGTCGCCTCGGGCGAACTCAAGTACCGCGAGACGGTCGTCGAGGGCATCGAGAACAACCTGGAGGCGTTCCTCGGGGTCCTGCGGGGCGACAACACCGGAAAGATGATCGTCACGCTCTGAGAGAGCGGTCCATCGGGCAGGGCCCGCCGCCGACGGTCAGGTGCGGGCCGCTTGTGGCTGTTCGCGTAGTTCCCCGCGCCCCCAGGAAGGGGCGCGGGGAACTACGCGAACAACCCCCACTGGGCGGCACCCGGCCTGCCAGCCCTCCCCGGTTCACTCGGCGGCGAGCGCCGCCGAGTGGACCGCCAGCACCAGCTGCTGGTTCTCCGGCGCCGCGCCCCCGGGGAACGCGATCCGCCGCCGTGTGTACCCGTACGCCAGTCCGCTGCGCGGATCCGCGAACGCCTGGGAGCCGCCCGCCCCGCTGTGCCCGAACGTCCCGGCGCCCAGGAACGGGTGCCACATGTCGGCGGTGGCCTGGAAGCCGAGTCCGTACGACTTGTGCGCCCGCGCCACCAGGTCGTACCCCACGGAGTGGATCTGCCCCACCTCCGCCACCGTGTCCGGCTTGAGGAGCGCGGCCCGGCCCCCGACGCCGATCGCCGCCGCGTACATCCCGGCGAGTCCGCGCGCGGAGGCGACCCCGCCGGCGGACGCCTGCCCCAGCGCCCGTACCGTGCGGGAGTTGGGGAGGTCGGCCGGCGCCACGGCCCCCGGTACGTGCTCGTTGAACGCGATCGACGCCAGCGTGTGCGGCCCCCGCGGTGTCGAGTCCAGCAGCGCCTGCTCCGGCGGCGCGGGCGCCATCGGCTGCACGGGCAGGTAGCGGTGCTCCTCCGACTCGGGCAGCCCCAGGTGGAAGCCCAGCCCGTACGGCGCCCGCACCCGCTCCTCGTACAGCTCCTGGAGCGTACGGCCCGTGACCCGCCGTACGACCTCGCCCGTCAGCGCGCCGACGACGAGCGCGTGGTAGCCGAAGGCCGTGCCGGGCCGCCAGAACGGCTTCTGCGCGGCCAGGCGCTCGGCGATGATCCGGTCGTCGGCCAGTTCGTCGAGGGTGAAGCCCGCGTCCGTCCCGACCACTCCCGCCCGGTGGGCCAGCACCTCCCGCAGGGTGATCGCGGACTTGCCCTCCGCGGCGAACTCCGGCCAGTAGGACGCCACCTCCCGGTCCAGTTCCAGCGTGCCGTCCTGCACGAGCAGGGCGACCAGCAGGTGGGCCGCCCCCTTGGTGGACGAGAAGACCCCGAACAGCGTGTCGCCGTCGGTGTCCGCGCCGGTCCAGAGATCGACGACCCGCCGCCCCCGTACGTACGCGCTCAGCTGGCCGGCGTAGTCCGGTGGTTCGGCGCAGACGACGGACGCGAACTCCTCGCGCACCGCCTCGAAGCCTTCGGCGACGGTGCCGTGGATCTCCTGTGCCATCCGTGCTCTCCTCGCTCCCTGGATCCCTGGATCCCTGTTCCCCATGACATTGCCGGCAAGGCCCGGGCCCTCTGGGGAGATTTCCCCGGCTGCGGCTACGTGAGGGCTGATCGCGCAGTTCCCCGCGCCCCTGAGGGGCTGCCCCCGACAGAGGTCGCGGAGGGCCGACCCGCCAGGGGCGCGGGGAACTGCGCGACCGGCCACCGCGGACCCGCACCCGAAGGTCGGACGAGCGGCCGGACGGAGTCCCGCCCGCACCACCCCGGTAGGGTTCACGCATGCGTGATCTCGGGGTCGGATTCAAGTATTTGCTGCGCGGCCAGCGCTGGGTGGCCCGCCACGGAAAACAGTTCGGTTTCGGACTGCTCCCTGGCCTCGTCACCCTCGTGCTGTACGCGGCCGTCCTCGTCGCCCTCGCCCTGTGGGGCGCGGACTTCGTCGGCTGGGCCACCCCCTTCGCCGACGACTGGACGAGCCCCTGGCAGGCTCTCTTCCGCGGCTTCCTGACGGCCGTCCTCTTCGGCCTCGCCCTCCTCCTCTCCGTCCTCACCTTCACCGCCGTCACCCTGCTCCTCGGCCAGCCCTTCTACGAGAGCCTCTCCGAGAAGGTGGACCGGGACGTCTCCCCGGACGGCACGGCCCCCGAGTCGGGCCTCCCGCTCTGGCGCGAACTCGTCATCTCGACGCGGGACAGCATCCGGATCGTGGTCAGGGCCCTGGTCTGGGGTGTGCTCCTCTTCGCGCTCGGCTTCGTCCCGGTGATCGGCCAGACCGTCGTCCCGGTGATCGGCGTCTTCGTCACCGGCTTCTTCCTCACCGAGGAACTGACGTCGATCGCCCTGCAGCGCCGCGGTGTGGTGGTCCGCGACCGCCTCGCCCTGCTGCGCTCCCGCAGGACGCTGGTCTGGGGCTTCGGCACCCCGCTGGCGCTCGTCTTCCTGGTCCCCTTCGTCGCGGTCTTCCTGATGCCCGGCGCGGTCGCGGGCGCCACCCTGATGGCCCGCGACCTGCTGGGCGAGGAGACCCGCGAGGAGAACCGGGCCGCAGAGGACCCGGCCGGAGCGGATCCGGCCGGATCCGCGGGTCCCTTCGGCCACTGAGGACAGCCTGCCGGTGCCGTCAGCCGGGAGCGGCGACCGGCACCGGCCGCCGCCGTCAGCCGGTCGCCTCCGCCGCCACCGTCACGATCGACCGCACCTGCGCGACGATGTCCAGCCGGTTCCGCACGAACTGGGCGTCGGTGACCGTCCCGCTCTCCGGATCCGTGTTGTCCGCGCCGAACTCCAGCACCGGCGTGTGGACATGGCCGCCGGGCAGCGAGCCGCCCAGTCCGAGCCGGTCGCGCAGGAGCGTCGCGCGGTACGCGATCTCGTTGGACAGGTAGTCGCCGCCCCCGCCGGCCCGGGCGGCCGACCCCGCGGTCGGCCCCGCGGGGCGCACGACGGGCGCCGTTCCGCCCGCCGGGATCTCGGTCACCGACGTGTTGTCGTACACGGGGAACCGTCCCGTGTCCGCGGCGACGATGTCCTCGTACGGCAGGGTCGTCGACGTCCACTGCGGCTGCGAGGCCGGGTCGGTCACCGGGACGAGCCCGGTGCGCGAGACGTTCTCGTTGTCCGGGAAGCCGCCCCGCCAGGCCCCGTTGGTGCGCTCGATGTCGATGCGGCCCACCCGGCCCTGGCTGACCGTCGCGAACAGGTCGAGGCGGGGGAGGTGCGGGCGCAGCGTCCGCTCGACCGTACCCGCGGCGAAGTCCTCCCAGCGGACGGGGAAGACCGCGGTCTCCACGCGCGCCGGACCGTCCGCCGTCCTGATCACCGTGCCGTCCAGGGCCAGCGCGGTCGCCCCCGACGGGTTGGAGATCCGTGTGTCCCGGTCCAGCGTGAACGGGTCGAAGCCGGTCACCAGGATCCGCTTGACCTTCTTCGACTGCGGGTACCGGATGCTGTCCTGGCCCCGCGAGGTCCGCTCCAGCGCGCCGAGCAGCTCGGCCCGCCGGGCCTCGGTGAGGCCGAACTCCGGCTGCCACTGGCGTACTTCCCGGGTCATGCCGAGCCGTGCCCAGTACAGCGGCCGGTCGTCGTCCCGGCTGAGGTCGCCGCCCGCGTCGCCGCGGCCCTGGGCCCGGTCCACCGCCCGCTGCCACAGCCGGGCGCCCTGCCGCTCGACCAGCCGCTCGGCCTGCGCGTACGAGCGGGCCCCCGCCAGGGCGCGGGCGAACTCCGGGGCCACCGTGTCGAACCCGGACCGGGCCAGGATCTCCCGGGGTGCCGCCCGGTCGAGCCGCTGCTCCTCCACGGTGGGCGCGGCCGCGGCCGCGGGGGCCTCGGCGGCGAGTGCGGGCGGCGCGGCGAGTCCCGCCAGCAGGGCCAGGCCGAGGGTGCCGAGCCGAACACGTATGTGCGTCAAAGTGGTTCAGATCCTTCCGTCGCGAGTGGGGACGTCGTCGGATGGCGGCAGTATGCGCGACGCGCGGGGCGCACGCCATGGGACACGACACACGCGACGCAGGGGACCCGCGGAGCGCTTGTGACGGGAGGGGACGGGAGGGGACGGGGCGGGACGGGACGACGAAACCCGCTGACCGACAGGTGACACGTGCAGAATGAGGACGGAACGGACTTCGACGTGGATTCCGACGCGGATTCCGGAACGGATTCCGGAACGGACGTCGACGCGGATCTCAACGAGGAGGCACGGCCATGGCAGGAACCCGGCCCACCCCGGCGGACCAGGCCCGCGAGGCGGTGGTCGAGGCCGCCCTCGCGGCCCTCGACCTGGACACGAAGGCGCGGCTGCTCGCCGGACAGGACATGTGGTCCCTGCCCGCCGTGCCCGGCATCGGGCTGGGGTCGCTGGTCATGTCCGACGGCCCGATCGGCGTCCGGGGGGTGCGCTGGACCTCCGACGACCCGTCCGTCGCCCTGCCGTCCCCGACCGCGCTCGCCGCCACCTGGGACCCCGGCCTGGCCCGCCGCGCCGGCCGCCTGCTGGCCCAGGAGGCCCGCCGCAAGGGCGTCCACGTCCTGCTCGCCCCGACGGTCAACCTGCACCGCTCCCCGCTCGGCGGCCGCCACTTCGAGGCGTACAGCGAGGACCCGTACCTCACCGGGCGGATCGGCACCGAGTACGTGAAGGGCGTGCAGGAGGGCGGGGTCGGGACGACCGTCAAGCACTTCGTGGCCAACGACGCCGAGACCGACCGCTTCACCGTGGACAACGTGGTCTCGCGGCGCGCCCTGCGCGAGCTCTACCTGGCCCCCTTCGAGGCCATCGTCCGGAACGCCCGCCCCTGGGGCGTCATGACCGCCTACAACTCGGTCAACGGCACGACGATGACCGAGCACCGGTACCTGGTGAACGAGGTCCTGCGCGGCGAGTGGGGCTTCGACGGCTTCAACGTCTCCGACTGGACGGCCGCCCGCTCGACCGTCGGCGCCGTCGAGGGCGGCCTGGACGTCGCGATGCCCGGCCCGACCACCGTGTACGGGCCCGCGCTCGCCGCCGCCGTCCGGGCCGGCGAGACCGACGGGGCCCGGGTCGACGAGGCCGTGCGCAACGTCCTGCGCCTCGCCGCCCGCGTCGGCGTCCTGGAGGGCGCCGAACCCGTCGTCACCGACCCGCCCGCCGCCGTCGACGGCGAGTCGCTGGCCCGCGAGATCGCCCGCCGCGCCTTCGTCCTCGTACGCAACGAGGGCGCCCTCCCGCTCCCGGCCGGGCGCTCGGTCGCGCTCCTCGGCGCCGCCGCCCGTGACGCCCGCGTCCTGGGCGGCGGCTCCGCCACCGTCTTCCCCGCCCGGGTCGTCTCCCCGCTCGACGGCCTCACCGCCGCCCTGCCCGAGGGCGCGCTGACCTACGCGCTCGGCGCCGACCCCAGCGAGGAGCTGACGCCCGCCGGTCAGGGCTTCGACCTGCGGGCGGTCTGCCGCGACGCCGCGGGTACCGTGCTGGGCACGGGCTCCGCGCCGAACGGCCACCTCCAGTGGATGGGCGACGACCTGCCCGACGGCGTCACCCACGACCGCCTCCACAGCGTCGAGCTGACCGGTACCTTCACCCCGCGCGAGAGCGGCCTCCACCGGTTCGGCATCAAGGGAGTGGGCTCCTTCACCCTCACGATCGACGGCACGGCGCACTTCGACGGGGTCC
The DNA here is from genome assembly GCF_019710745.1 of Streptomyces beigongshangae. Lineage (GTDB taxonomy): Bacteria > Actinomycetota > Actinomycetes > Streptomycetales > Streptomycetaceae > Streptomyces > Streptomyces beigongshangae. The sequence continues at coordinate 11,154 of NZ_JAHKJW010000097.1, read as the reverse complement.
AGGGCGCCGACGAGGACGACCCGTTCGCGGCGTTCTTCGGCGACCCCGTGGAACACGCCGCGGTGGACCTGACCGCCGGCCGCGCCTACGACGTCTCGCTGCGCCACACGGTCGTCGTGCCCGAGGACGTGCCCATGCGGGTCGTCAGTTTCACGCTGGCCCACCAGGAGCCCCGGCGCGACCCCGACGAGCTGATCGCCGAGGCCGTGGCGGCGGCCCGCGCCGCCGACACGGCGGTCGTCGTGGTCGCCACGACCGAACGCGTCGAGTCCGAGGGCTTCGACCGTGCGGACCTGCGGCTCCCCGGCCGCCAGGACGACCTGGTGCGCGCGGTCGCCGCCGCCAACCCGAACACGGTGGTGGTCGTCAACTCCGGCTCCCCGGTGGAACTGCCGTGGCGCGACGAGGTCGCCGCGGTGCTCCTGAGCTGGTTCCCCGGCCAGGAGGGCGGCGCCGCCCTCGCGGACGTCCTCACCGGCGCCCACGAGCCCGGCGGCCGGCTCCCCACCACCTGGGGCTCCCTGGCGGACGCCCCGGTCACCCGGGTCACCCCCGTCGACGGCGAGCTCCCGTACACCGAGGACCTCTTCATCGGCTACCGGGCCTGGGAGAAGGAGGGCCGCACCCCGGCGTACCCCTTCGGCCACGGCCTCGGCTACACCGACTGGACGTACGACGGGATCGAGGTGACGGGCACGACGGTCACGGTCCGCGTCACCAACACCGGTTCCCGCGCGGGCCGGGAGACCGTCCAGCTCTACGCGGCCCCGTCACCCTCCGTCCCCGGCCGCCCGGTCCGCCACCTCGCGAACTTCGCGACGGTGGAGGCGCTCCCGGGCGAATCCGTCACCGCGACGGTCGAGCTGCCGGTCCGGACCTTCGAGGTCTGGGACGACCGGACGGACGCCTGGGCCCTGGCGAAGGGCACGTACACCGTCGAGGCGTCCCGCTCCCTGACGGACACCAGGCTGAGGGCGACGGTCGTCGTCTAGCGGTCCAGCGCCGTCACTCCAGTGACCAGCGCCGTCATTCCGGTGGCCGGCGCCGTCACTCCAGCGGCGTACGCGAGGTGATCCCCGCGTACGCCATCTCGGCCAGCCGCGCCTGGCCGTTCCTGCTCGGGTGGAACCAGTCCCAGGGACTCAGCTGCGCCGTCCCGAACCGGTACTCGAAGACGGCCCCGCCGTCGAACCGGCACAGCCGGTCCCGGTCGCACACCTCCTCCAGCACCGTGTTGTACGACTCGACCCGGTCCTGGACCCGGTCCCGCCGCGCCACCGCCGCCGGGTCCACGGCGTCCGCGTCGGCGAGCATCGACGGGCAGATCCCCAGCTTCCAGATCTGCTTGCCGAGCTGGTTCTCCCGCCCCTGCGACCACAGCCGCTTGAGGTCGGGCACGCTCGACACGTACACCTGCGTCTTCGGCAGCGTCCTGCGCAGCGTGGACAGCGCGTCCTGGAACTGGGTGCGGAACCGCTCGACCGGGGTCATGGCGGACACCGACGACCGGCAGGCGTCGTTCGCCCCGGCCATCACCGTGACCAGCTCGGGCCGCTTCGCCGCCGCCCGGACCATCTGACCGGACAGGTCGGCCATGCGGGAGCCGGTCACCGCGTAGTTCCAGCTGCGCCGCTCGGCCCCGGACGCCCCCAGGAGGCGCACCGCGAGGCTGTTCACCTCCGTGTCGGTGCCGGTCGCCCACGAGGACTCGGGGCAGTCGGACAGCACCGAGCAGGCGTCGAACCCGCGGGTGATCGAATCGCCGACGGCGGCCAGCGAACCGGGGCTGCGGTCCCAGGCGGGCGTGGGCTTCGGCGACGGCTTCACCCGCGCGCCGGTGCCCGACGGGCCCGGGGAGTCCCCGCCGACCGCGTCGCACCCGGTCAGTCCGGCGACGCCGACGAGAGCCGCCACGGCGGCCGCGGCCAGGCCCCTCGAACGGTGACCACGGTTCCACATGTTCGGTTCCCCTCGCTCGTCAGGCAACGGCGGCCCGCTCCTCGGCGTCCTCCCGGGTGGCCGGGTGCGCCCGGGGGACGCCCCCGATCCCCCGGCCGGGGGCCCGCCACGCGTCCCGCCGGGTGAAACCTCCGTGTTTCCCGGCGCCGGGACCGACGGTACGTCACACTCCTGGCGCCGCCGCACGGTAGCCTCAGCCACGTGGCTGCCCCGCCACTGAACGACCCGCCCAGCTGCAAAGTGCCCGCTCTGTCCGGAGGCCCCAGTGACCACACGTGGAGTTCTCTACGTGCACTCCGCGCCGCGCGCGCTGTGCCCGCACGTCGAGTGGGCGGTCGCGGGAGTGCTCGGCACCCGGGTGAGCCTCGACTGGATCCGGCAGCCCGTCGCGCCCGGCACCTGGAGGTCCGAGTTCTCCTGGAAGGGCGAGGTCGGCACCGCCTCCAAACTGGCCTCGGCGCTGCGCGGCTGGCAGATGCTGCGTTTCGACGTCACCGCCGAGCCGTGCGCCACCGCCGAGGGCGAGCGCTACAGCTGCACCCCCGACCTCGGGATCTTCCACGCGGTGACCGGGATCCACGGCGACATCCTGATCCCCGAGGACCGTCTGCGCGCGGCCCTGGCCCGCGCCAGGCGCGGCGAGACCCAGCTGGAGTCGGAACTCCCCAAGCTCCTGGGCAAGCCCTGGGACGACGAACTGGAACCCTTCCGCCACGCGGGCGAGGGCGCCCCGGTCCGCTGGCTCCACCAGGTGGTCTGACCTCAGGGGACGCGCCCCGAAGGGCCGCGATCCTTCAAGGGCGCGGGGAACTGCGCGCCCAGCCCCCACCGGACCCGCGCGTACCCACGAACGACAAGCGGCCCGGCCCTCGAAGAGGACCGGGCCGCTCACCAAAGCTACAGAATCAGCCGGAATCAGACCGTGCGGAACGCAAGAACGACGTTGTGCCCACCGAACCCGAACGAGTCGTTCAGCGCGGCGATCCGCCCTTCGACGGGCAGCTTCCGCGCCTCCCCGCGCACGATGTCCGCGGTCGCCTCCGCCTCGGGGTCGAGGTTCTCGACGTTGATGGTCGGCGGCGCGATCCGGTGGTACAGGGCCAGCACCGTGGCAACGGTCTCCACCCCGCCCGCCCCGCCGAGCAGATGTCCGGTCATGGACTTCGTACCGGACACGGCGAAGTGGTCGGCGTCGTCGCCGAAGACCTTCCGCAGCGCCTTCAACTCGGCCACGTCCCCCGCCGGGGTGGAGGTCGCGTGCGCGTTGACGTGCACGATCTCCGCCGGGTTCAGATCGGTCGTGTCGAGCAGGTTCTGCAGGGCGTGGGCGATGCCCCGCCCTTCCGGCTCCGGCTGCACGATGTCGTGGCTGTCGGCGGAGATGCCCTGGCCGACCGCCTCCGCGTACACCCGGGCCCCGCGCGCCGCGGCGTGCTCGGCCGACTCCAGCACGACGACGCCGGCGCCCTCGCCGAGGACGAAGCCGTCCCGGCCGAGGTCGTAGGGGCGCGAGGCACCCTGCGGGTCGTCGTTCCTCTTGGACATCGCCATCATGTTGCCGAACGCGGCGATGGGCAGCGCGTGGATGGCCGCCTCCGTGCCGCCCGCGACGACGACGTCGGCGCGGCCGGTGCGGATCATCTCGATCGCGTAGCCGATGGCCTCGGCGCCCGAGGCGCAGGCGGAGACCGGGGTGTGCACACCGGCGCGGGCGCCGACGAGCAGACCCACGTTGGCCGAGGGGCCGTTCGGCATGAGCATGGGCACGGTGTGCGGGGAGACGCGGCGTACGCCCTTCTCCTTGAGCACGTCGTACTGGTCGAGGAGGGTCGTGACACCGCCGATGCCGGAGGCGATGACCGCGCCGAGCCGGCTGGGGTCGACCGCCGCGCCCGCCTCGTCGGCGTCCGGCGTCCCCTCACCGGCCTTGCCGGTGTACCCGGCGTCCGCCCACGCCTCCTTGGCCGCGATCAGCGCGAACTGCGCCGAGCGGTCGAGGCGGCGGGCCTGCGGGCGCGGAATGACCTCGCCCGGCTCCACGGCGATCTGCGCCGCGATGCGGACCGCCTGGTCGGCGGCCCATTCCTGCTCCAGAGGGCCGACACCGGAACGTCCGGCGACCAGGCCCTCCCAGGTAGAGGCTGCGTCGCCACCCAGCGGTGTGGTTGCGCCGATACCGGTGACGACCACAGTGCGATTGGTCGGGCTCACGGGAATTCTTTCTCCAACGGATACGAGGATTCAACGGCGCCACCGCCGGGTGGCGGGGCCAGCAGCGACCGGGGGTGAGGGGTGGCTCAGCCCTGGTGCTTGAGGATGTACTCGGTCGCGTCGCCGACCGTCTTGAGGTTCTTGACGTCGTCGTCCGGGATCTTGACGTCGAAGCGCTCCTCGGCGGCGACGACGACCTCGACCATGGACAGCGAGTCGACGTCGAGGTCGTCGGTGAAGGACTTCTCCAGCTGGACGTCCTCGACCGGGATGCCGGCGATCTCGTTCACGATGTCGGCGAGACCGGCGACGATCTCTTCCTGAGTGGCGGCCATGTCAGGCGCTCCTTCTTGTGTATCCAGAGGGGGTGGCGGTACTGCCGCCCGGAAGGATCCGGACGGTGGGTGCCTAGGGGAGGGTAACGACCGTCGCGGCGTACACGAGACCCGCCCCGAAGCCGATGACGAGCGCGGTGTCGCCGCTCTTCGCCTCGCCGGTCGCCAGGAGCCGCTCCATTGCGAGCGGGATCGAGGCGGCCGAGGTGTTGCCGGTGGTGCGTACGTCACGCGCCACCGTGACGTGCTCCGGCAGCTTGAGTGTCTTCACCATCGAGTCGATGATCCGCTCGTTGGCCTGGTGGGGAATGAAGACGTCCAGGTCGTCCGCGGTGAGCCCGGAGGCGTCCAGCGCCTCCTTGGCGACCTTCGCCATCTCGAACACGGCCCAGCGGAACACCGCCTGGCCCTCCTGCGTGAGGGCGGGGAACTTGACCTCGCCCCTGGAGTCGACGGGGAGCTGGGAGAGGTCGCCGACCCTGAAGCGGTCCCAGGGGACGGTCTGCTTGATCGTGTGGGACTTGTCGCCCTCCGACCCCCAGACCGTGGGACCGATGTGCGGCTCCTCGGAGGGGCCCACGACGACCGCGCCCGCGCCGTCGCCGAACAGGAAGGCCGTCGCGCGGTCCTCCAGGTCGGTCAGGTCGGACAGCCGCTCCACGCCGATGACGAGTACGTACTCCGCCGAACCGTCGACGATCATGCCCTTGGCCAGGGTCAGTCCGTAGCCGAAGCCGGCGCAGCCCGCCGAGACGTCGAAGGCCGCGGCCTTCGCCGTGCCGAGCCTGTCGGCGATCTCGGTGGCGACGGCCGGGGTCTGGCTGAAGTGGGAGACGGTGGCGACGACGACGGCGCCGATCTGCTCGGCGCCGATCCCGGCGTCGGCGATCGCCTTGCCGGACGCCTCGATCGACATGGCCGCGACGGTCTCCTCGTCGTTGGCCCAGTGCCGGGTCTCGATGCCGGAGCGCGACCGGATCCATTCGTCGGACGAGTCGATGCGTTCGAGGATCACCTCGTTCGGCACGACACGGACCGGGCGGTAGCCGCCCACCCCGAGGATCCGCGCATACGGGGCGCCCTTGCGTGCCTTGATCTTCGACATGCCCTGTCGGCTCCTCACGCGCTCAGGCCGAGGCGTGCTCGGCGATGAGCTCGCGAGCCGCTTCGAGGTCGTCGGGTGTCTTCAGCGCCAGCGTCCGCACGCCGGGCAGTGCGCGTTTGGCGAGACCGGCCAGCGTGCCGCCGGGGCACACCTCCAGCAGCGCGGTCACGCCGAGCTCCTGGAAGGTCCCCATGCACAGGTCCCAGCGGACCGGGTTGGCGACCTGGCCGACCAGACGGGAGACGACCTCGGCCCCCGTGCCGACGGTCCGGCCGTCCTTGTTCGAGACGTACGTGACCGTGGGGTCGGCCGGCGAGAACTCCGCCGCGGCGGCGGCCAGGACGTCGACCGCCGGGGCCATGTGACGGGTGTGGAACGCGCCCGCGACCTTGAGCGCCACCACCCGGCGCACGCCCTCGGGCTTGTCGTCCGCCAGGGCGGCCAGCTCCTCCAGCGTGCCGGCGGCCACGATCTGGCCCGCGCCGTTCACGTTCGCCGGGGTCAGGCCGAGCTTCTCCAGGTGCGGGATCGTCACCTCGGGGTCACCGCCGAGCAGCGCCGACATCCCGGTCCGGGTGACGGCGGCGGCCTCGGCCATCGCCAGGCCCCGCTTGCGCACGAGCGTCAGGGCGGTCGTCTCGTCCAGCACGCCCGCGAGCACGGCGGCCGTGATCTCGCCGACGCTGTGCCCCGCGACCGCGCCGGGCGCCACGGCACCGAGTGCCGAGGCGGACAGCAGACCCGCCGCGACCAGCAGCGGCTGCGCGACGCCGGTGTCCCGGATCGCGTCCGCGTCGCCTTGCGTCCCGAAGTGGGCAAGGTCGAGCCCGATGGCGTCCGACCACGCGGCGACGCGGTCAGCGGCACCGGGAAGGTCGAGCCAAGGGGTCAGGAAGCCGGGCGACTGGGCACCCTGGCCGGGAGCGACGAGTACGAGCACTCTCACACTCTCTCTTGTGGACGGGCACGGCCGCCCGTGGGGACAAGGACGAAGAACAGGAGGGGGAATTGTGGATTCCCCACAAAAGCCTAGAACTGGGGATCTCCAGCGGCCAGACGCCCCAGGATCAGCGCGATCCGCAGCGTGAACGCCGAACGCACATCGGAGGGTGACCAACCGGTGACATCAGTCACACGTCGAAGCCGGTAGCGCACGGTGTTGGGGTGCACGAAGAGCATCCGGGCCGCCCCTTCGAGACTGCTCGCCTGTTCGAGATACACGCTGAGCGTCTCCAGGAGAGCGGACCCGGCCTCCTCCAGCGGTCTGTAGATCTCCTCCACCAACTGGTCGCGCGCCGCCGGGTCCCCGGCGATCGCGCGCTCCGGGAGGAGGTCGTCCGCCAGCACCGGCCGGGGGGCGTCCTGCCAGGCGAAACACGCCTTCAGCCCGGCGGCCGCCGCCTGCGCGGAACGGGTCGCGGCGAGCAGGTCGGGCACCACGGGCCCGGCCACCACGGCTCCCGCCGCGTACGGCCCGATCAGGGACTTCGCGACGCCGAGCGGATTGTCGCTGCCGCCCGCGATGACGACCAGCCGGTCACCGAGGACACCGGTGAGCACCTGCAGTTTGGCGTGCCGGGCGGCCCGCCGGATGGCCTCCACGGTCAGCTCGCTGTCACCGTCCGGTGCCGTGCCCAGCACCACGCACACATGCTCGGGCGAGTTCCAGCCGAGGGCCGCGGCACGGGACACCGCCCCCTCGTCCGCCTCGCCGGAGAGGACGGCGTTCACCACCAGCGACTCCAGCCGGGCGTCCCAGGCACCGCGTGCCTCGGCGGCCTGCGCGTAGACCTGGGCGGTGGCGAAGGCGATCTCCCGCGCGTACACGAGGAGCGCCTCGCGCAGCACGTTCTCGTCGCCCGGGACGGCGACCTCGTCGATCGCGGACTCCATCACCTCGATCGTCGTCCGCACCATCTCCACGGTCTGGCGCAGGGTGATCGCCCTGGTCAGCTCGCGCGGGGCGGTGCCGAAGACGTCCGTGGAGATCGCCTGGGGCGCCTCCGGACGCCGGAACCACTCGGTGAACGCGGCGATGCCGGCCTGCGCGACGAGGCCGATCCACGACCGGTTCTCCGGAGGCATCGCCCGGTACCAGGGGAGCGTCTCGTCCATGCGCGCGATGGCCTGGGCGGCGAGACTGCCGGACGACTTCTCCAGCCGCTTCAGGGTCGCGGTGTGCGCCTGGGCGGCGCGCGCGGCGCGTTCGATGTTGCTGGGTTCGGGTTCGGGCACGGAACAAGACTGCCTCATCAGGACGGCACGATGCGGCGGAGGGTCGCGGGCGGCACGCCCGGCAGGGCTACCGTGGGGTGCGTGATGGACGTACGGCGCGCCGGGGAGCGCTACCGCGGAGGTGATCCGGCGGCCGGGATCGAGTCCCTGCACGCCTTCTCCTTCGGCCCGCACTACGACCCGGACAACCTCCGCTTCGGGGCCGTCCTCGCCTGCAACGAGGAGCGCCTCGCCCCCGGCGCCGGCTTCGACGAGCACCCGCACAGCCACACCGAGATCGTCACGTGGGTCGTCGAGGGCGAGCTGACCCACCGGGACAGCGCCGGCCACGAGTCCGTCGTACGCCCCGGCGACGTCCAGCGCCTCAGCTCGGCGGGCGGGGTCCGCCACGTGGAACGCAACGACGGCCCGGCACCCCTGCGCTTCGTCCAGATGTGGCTGGCCCCGCTGGAGCCGGGCGGCGACCCGGCGTACGGGATCGTCCACGGCATAGCCGACTCCACCCCGTACGCGGTCCCGGAGGCGGGCGCGATGCTGCACGTGCGCCGTCTGGCCCCGGGGGAGCGGACGGCGGTCCCGGACGCCCGCTTCCTGTACGCGCACGTCGTACGGGGCGCCGTCGAGCTGGACGGCGTGCCGCTGGACGCCGGGGACGCGGCGCGCGTCACGGACGCGGCGGGCCTGGCGGCGGTGGCCCGGGAAGAGGGGGCTGAGCTGCTGCTGTGGGAGATGTCGGCCCTCGCCCGTTGACGCCACCGTCGTCGGTCCGGCCTCCTGGTGCGGACCCCGGACCGTGGGTCACCGTCCGGTTTCTGATAGTCATGTTCCCGGGGACGGGCGTATGCCCGTAGCGGCGTCTTGCGAGGCGCCGCAAGGGAGGGGGAACACATGACCACCACCACACGCGACGACGTCATCGCCCTTGAGCAGAAGGCCGTGGACCACGCGTACGCCTGTTACGAGGCGCGGTTGGCCGAGATGACCGGCACGGCGGCCGCCACGGCGTCGGCCAGTGGTAAGGACGGCATCGCCAACCGGAAGGACGCGGAGCAGCGAGCAGAGGCCTACGGCAGTCTCGGGGGCGAGTCACTGGTCTTCGCCCGCGTCGACGCGCCGGAGGATCCCGGCGGCGAGCCCAGACCCTGGTATGTCGGGCGGCGTCCCGTCTCCGACGTCCGGACCCGTGACACCGTCGTCGTGCTCTGGACCAGCGGTATGGCCACCAAGTGGCTCGAGGCGCAGCAGGAGGCGCCGGGCGACGTCGTTCTGCGGCGACGGCTGCGCTGCGCGGAGAACGTCGTCGAGGGCTACTCCGACGAAATTGCCGCGCCCGGAGCGCTTCCCCGGACCGCGCCCGAGACACCCTCCGGCACCGCTCCCGAGGTCACCCCCGATACGGGCCTCGTTCCCACGCCGCGACCAGCCGCCGACGATGCCACGACGACCGGGCGGCCGGGCACCGTGAAGCGCGGGGAGCGTCCGCCGACCCGCACTCCCGCCGACCTCGCCCGTATCCAGCGCCGCAGGCCCCCGCAGCCGGACGACTTCCTCCTGCGTGAACTGCAGCGCTCGCGCAGCGGCCGGATGCGGGACATCGTCGAGACGATCCGCCGTGACCAGATGGCCCTGGTCACGGGTTCGCCGAGCGACATCCTCGTCGTGCAGGGCGGGCCGGGCACCGGTAAGTCCGCAGTCGGCCTGCACCGCGTGACCTGGCTGGTCAACAATGAGCACTTCACGGCCTCGGACATCCTCGTCATCGGTCCCCACCAGCGGTTCCTCGACTATGTCGGCCAAGTGCTGCCCACCCTCGGCACCCGCGACGTCAACACCGTCCAGTTGACCCGCTTGTGGGAGGGTGAGGTGCTCGGCGCCGATACCCCGCGGACACGGTTGGTGAAGTCCGACGAGCGCATGGCGGCCGTCCTGCACCGGCGGGTTGAGCGCGAGTGCCGCCCCGGGACCATCGACGCCCTTCTCGCCGCCCCCTCCTTCGAGGACGACGAGCCGGCGTTCACCGTCACCGCCGGCAGCACCACCCTGCGCGTGCCGCGCTCGCAGGTCCTTGCCCTGTGCGAGCAGGCGCGCGACGGTGACGGTGCCTACCGCGAACGCCGTGATCGCTTCCGCAGCCTGCTCGTCGACCGCCTCCTGACCGAGCTCGCCACCGTCGCCCCGCGACGCGGTGCGGACGGCACGATCCGCCGAAGCCTGGAACGCAACCGCAAGGTCGAGCGTCTCCTGGATCGCGTCTGGCCCTCGCCCGGTGCACTGGAGGCCCTGCGTAGCCTCTACGACTCGTCCGACCTGCTGCGCACCTGCGCCGAGGGCGTCCTCGACGACGAGGAGCAGGCCGCCCTGCACCGTCCCCGCGCCGCCACCGCGGACGGTGACCCTTGGACCCTGGACGACCTCGTCCTGCTGGAGGAACTCCGCTACCTCATCACCGGCGAGATTCCGCGCCGCTACGGCCACATCGTCGTCGACGAGGCCCAGGACCTAACCCCTATGCAGGCCCGCACCCTGCGCCGACGCGTCGCGCGGGGCGGTTCCATGACCGTCCTCGGCGACCTTGCCCAGGCCACCGGTCCGCACGCGCACACGGATTGGGAGGAACTGGGCGCACTGCTGTCCGACCACGGCGACTGGCGCGTCGAGGAACTGGTCACCAGCTACCGCGTGCCCGCCGAGATCATGGAGTTCGTCGCACCGTTGGCCCGCACGGTCGCCCCCTCACTGTCCTACCCGCAGGCGGTGCGCGAAGCCGGCGAAGGTGCCGTACGGGCCGTCGAGACCGAGCCGTGGCGGCTTCTGGACGACACCGTCGCCCAAGCCGTCCGCCTTCTCGGCAGCAGCGACGGGCACACCCTGCGCTCGGTGGCCGTCATCGTCCCCGACGACTCCGGCTGGCTCGACGAGATCACCCGCTGCCTCGACGAGGCGCCCGGCCTCAGCCGGCAGGAACGCGAGACGGTGTCCGTGCTGGCCGCCGCCCAGGCCAAGGGCATGGAGTACGACCACGTCCTCGTGGTGGAACCCGCCACCATCGCCGCCCGGGGCCCGGCCGGACTGCGTCAGCTCTACATCGCACTGACCCGCAGCACCCAGACCCTGACCGTCCTGCACACCGCGCCGCTCCCGGAGGCCATCACGAACACCGGTACCGACGACCCCGCGGAACAGCCGCTCCTCAGCACCGCACCCGACACCGACGGTACCGCCGACAAAACTGGCGGGCCGGTCACGGCGGCGGGGGACACCCCCGGGATCGGCACCGACATCAGGGTGCGCGTGATCGGTCACGCCACC
>NZ_JAHKJW010000096.1 GCF_019710745.1 Streptomyces beigongshangae | reverse complement strand
CCCGCCCGCGAGCGAGGCGGCGGCCAGCCCGGCCGCGCCGAGGCCCGCGGCGCGCAGCACATCGGTTCTGCTCAAGGATTCGCCCATGGATCGGCTCCCGTCTGTTCGTTTAGGTGCGCGTGCAGGCAGGGGGACGGTCACCGACTCGTCCCCGGCGCCGCGCCCCTCAACGGAATCAGTGCGGATCCGGTGCGGTCCAATACCCGTGCCCATACGCTTCGGGCATGGATGCGAGCCCCCCGGCGGGAAGCCGGTGACGGACGTCGACACCAGGGTGCTGCGTTATTACCTGGCCGTGGCCGAGCACTCGAGCTTCACCCGGGCCGCCGAGCGGCTGTACGTGTCCCAGCCGTCGCTGAGCCGTCAGATCCAGCGGCTGGAGGAGGACCTGGGCATCCGGTTGTTCGAGCGGACCAGCCGGGGGGTGCGGCTCACCGCGGCCGGGGAGGCGCTGCTGCCCTCGGCCCGGCAGACGGTGGAGGACTGGAGGCGCGCGGTCCGGGACGTCCGCACCGCGGCGGCAGCCGGCAGCCGCCTGCTGCGGATCGGGTTCGTGGCCACCGGCGCGGGCGCGTTCGGCAGGCGGGTCCGCGACGTCCACGCCGCCCGCCGTCCGGACGTCACGCTGGAACCCAAACGGTTCGACTGGGGCGGGGAGGCAGAGGCACTGCGGCAGGGGCTGGCCGACGTGGCCTTCCTCTGGCTCCCCACCGACCTGTCCGGGCTGCGCACCGAGGTCGTCGCGGAGGAACCGCGGTGGGTGGCCGTGGCCCGCACGCACGCGCTGGCCGGGCGGGCGGACGTCGGCATACGGGAGGTGGCCGACGAACCGGTGGTGTGGACCCGCAAGGCGCCCCAGCAGTGGGTCGACTGGTGGGCCGTGAACCCCAGGCCGGACGGGTCGGCGCCCCGGTGGGGGCCGGAGAACGACAACGTCGAGGAGATGCTCGAACACGTCGCCACCGGCTCGGCGATCTGCTTCGGCACCGAGTCGATGGCGCGTTACTACGCGCACCCGGACCTGGTGTGGCGCAGGGTCAGGGACATCGAGCCGCTGCGGATCGCGGTGGCATGGCCGGGCGAGAAGCCCAGTCCGCTGGTACGGGACTTCCTCGCCACGGTGCGGGAACTCGCCGCGGAGAACGGGACGAACGGGGGAGAAGACGGGGGAGAAGCGGGAAACGGGAGGACGGGGAAGCCGCCGGCGTGAGCGGCCCCGGCCCCGGCGCCGACACGGGTGAAGCGGTCTCGCGCACCCCGCGCGGGGCGCGGTCACAGGAAGTGCGACCGGCTCCCCGGGCGGGCGCCGCTCTCCACCAGCATGGCGCTCCAGGACGCCGACGGACTGGCGTTGAGGAGCACCGCCTCGGCGGCCCCGTCCGTCCCGTCCCTGGCCAGCGCGGAGTACAGGTTGAACAGCACGTCGTTGGGGCCGAGGTGCCCGTAGCGGCGGAGGTTGTCGGGGCACGCCTCGTCGACGGCGACCCCGAGCACCTCCGCGTGGAAGCGGAAGGACCCGGCCGACATGTTCTGGGTGATGTGGTAGCGGATGTCCGACGGCAGCCGGCCGTTGCGGTCCAGGATCCGCCGGTACAGCCCCCGTATCCGGTTGCGGCTCTCCATGGCCAGCTCGAAGGAGTACCGCGGGATGTCGGTGCACTCCTCGCGCCACCGCTCGTAGGGGCGGTCGCGGAAGTCGACACGGAACAGGTCCCAGTAGGCGCCGCTGGTCTCCGCCAGGATGTCGAGGATCCTGACGGGTCCGTCCCGGGCCACCACGAGCGCCTGCCCGCTGTCGCCGTACACGGTGACCGGGTGGCGGTAGCGGTGCGGGGCGGCGGGCTTGCTGCCGTGCGTCACCAGGACGTGCCGGACGTCCGGATCGGCGGCCAGCAGACCGCGGGCGGCCAGCAGACCGGGGACGACCGAGGTGCAGCCCAGTCCGCCGACGGAGAACGCCAGTGCCCGTCCGGCGCCCAGCAGGGCCTGGGTCCTGGTCGCCTCGGAGACGGCGAACGCCTCGGGGGCCCGGGAGTCGACCACGATCAGGGCGTCCAGCTCGTCGGGGCTCAGCCCCGCCTCGGCGAGCGCCTGCCGGGCGGCGCGGACGGCCAGCTCGACCGCGTCCAGCCCGTCGTCGGCGGGGACCCGGTCGATACCGAGGGCCAGGCAGGTCCTCCGCTGCGCGGGGGTGAGCGCGGCCAGTTCGGGCAGCTCCCCGACGGCGACGGACCGGGCGGGCAGGTACCAGGACGCGGCGCGCAGCGCGCAGGCCGACATCGCTCACCCGGCCAGTTCCGCGAAGGCGCGGACGGTCTCGTCGGCGAGTGCCTCGGCCTCCTGCTCGGTGCGGCGGCCGTCGTACAGGAGGATCAGCTGCAGCGCTCCCCCGGTGACCGTGGTGGTCAGCACCAGGGGGAACGCCTCGGGCATCCGCTTCGGGGCGCGGGCGAACCCGTCGGAACGGTTGTTGCGCAGCAACGTCACACCCGTGTCGAAGCCCGATCCGTCGTGGGTGCCGTGGATCACCAGCACCTCGGGTTCGGGCAGTGCGCGCAGCGGGGCGAGTACCGGCGTGGCGGGGGTCAGGTGACGCAGGATGCCGTAGCCGACACCGTCGTTGGGGACGGACCGGACCCGGTCGGTGACCGTGGGCAGGTTGTCCCGGACGCCCGCCGCGGGGTCGACCGGGAGCATCAGCGGGTGCACGCTGGTGAACCAGCCGATCGCCGGTGACCGGCCGGCGGGCCGGTAGACGTTGGGCGTCGCCGCGCCCTCCGTCATGACGTACGCGCCGGTGGTGCCGGACCAGCGGGCCAGCGCGCAGGCGAAGGCGCACAGGGCCGCCTCCTCCGCGCCCGGGCCCCCCTTGAGCACGGAGGCCACCTGGTCCGGGGCCAGGCGCCGGCGGGCGACGCCGCCGGGGTGGTGACGGGGCGGCGGTTCGGTGAGGAGGGCGGCGCCGGAGCGCAGCGTGCCGGTCCAGTACGCCAGTTCCCCGGCCAGCTCGTCGGAGTCCGCCATGTCCTGGAGGTGCCGCGACCACTCCCGCCAGGTCAGTGACGGCTCCGGCGGGGGCAGCGGCCGTCCGGCGAGCAGCTCGGTGAGCGCCGCGTCCAGGTCGTCGATGAGGACGACGGTGGCGATGTTGTCGAAGACGAAGTGGTGGATGACGAGGACGAGCCGGCCGCCCCGGCCGTGGCCGCGGTCGTAGTGGCGCACCCGCAGCACCGGGCCGCGTTCGAGGTCGATCAGCGACCTCAGCTGCTCCAGGTCCCGCGCCAGGTACTCCCGTTCCTCCTCCTCGTCGAGCGCGGGCAGCACCTGGGTGTCGAAGACGTCGCAGGCCGCCGGTTCGGCGCACTCGATCCGCCAGCCCAGTCCGTTGCGGCGGAAGCGGTAGCGCAGCGTCTCGTGGCGGGCCAGGAGGTGTTCGACCGCCGTGCGCATGATCTCGCCGCTGATCCGGGTCGTGGTCTCCAGCGGGTGCACCTCCAGGAAGTCCGGCGCACCGGGGGGCATCCGTTCGAGGAAGCCGCGCATGATGGGGGTCAGCCGGGGGGCGCCCACCGGGGGCGCGGCGGCCGCCGGGAGCGCCGCGCCCCCGGCGGCCGCCGCGTTCCCGGGCGGCGGTCCGGGCGGGTCCACGGTCGCGGCCGCCGCCAGCTCCCGCAGGCTGTGGTGCTGCAGCATCTGCTGGGGCGTGAAGTGCACCCCCGACTTGGCGGCGCGGGCGGCGACCCGCACGCCGAGGACGGAGTCCCCGCCCAGTTCGAAGAAGTTGTCGTCGGCCCGGACCCCGTCCACCACCAGCAGGTCGGCGACGATCCGGACGAGCACGTCCTCGGCGCGCTCCGCGGTCCCGCCGGCCGCCCCGGCCGTGGTGACGACGGGTGCGGCGGGCACCGGCGCGGTGGGCGTCCGTGGTGCGGTGGTCGGCATGGCCATCTCCCTCAGGCTCCTGCGGTCGAGCTTCCCGGTTCCGGTCCGTGGCAGGCGTTCGTGCGGCACGACCGCGCTCGGCACCATGAAGGCGGGCAGCGCTCGTGCGGTCCAGTCGAGCAGTTCGTGCCCGGCGGGCGCGGACGGGCCGGCCGCCACGTGGGCGACGAGCCGGGTGGATCCGCTCGGCGCCGTCACGTCCACCACCGCCGCCTCGCGCACCGCCGGGTGGGTGAGCAGCACCCGTTCGGCCTCGGCGGGCTCGACCCGTCGGCCGCCGATCTCCGCCTGGTCGTCGAGCCGCCCGGTGAACTCCACGGTGCCGTCCGGGCGCAGCCGTCCCAGATCGCCGGTCCGGTACCGGCGCGCGCCCGGTTCGGTGGCGTGCGGGTCGGCGACGAACCGGGCCGCGGTGAGCCCCGGCAGTCCGCGGTAGCCGCGGCCGACGGCGGCGCCGCCGACGGTGATCTCCCCGGTGTCGCCGGCCTGGACCGGCTGCCCGGTTCCGTCCAGCAGGCCGACGGACGCCCCCGCGACCGGCCGGCCGATGGCGGGCAGGGACGCCCCACCGACGATGGGCGCCCCACCGGCGAAGGACGTCCCGCCGGCGAAGGACGCCCCGTCGGTGGCCGGGTCGACCCCGCCGGCGGTGGAGACGACCGTGCACTCCGTCGGCCCGTACATGTTCACCAGCCGGAAGGGGCAGCCGGGCGGCGGGGACACGCGCAGCCGGTCGCCGCCGGTGGCCAGCACCCGCAGCCGCAGGTCCGGCGGCCACTCGCCCTCGCTCAGCACGATCTCGGCGAGCTGGGTCGGCAGGAAGGCCGCCGTGACGCGCCGGTCGGCGAGCCGGCGCAGGAAGGCGCCGGGCTCCTCCAGAGCGGTCGGCGCGAAGTGGAGCGTGGCGCCGCGGCACAGGGCCGGCCACACGTCCAGCACGGCGGCGTCGAACCCCGGCGACGCGACCTGGAGGACACGGTCGTCCGGGGTCAGTTCCAGCTCGTCCTGGTACCAGCGCACCAGGGCGGCCAGGTTCCGGTGCTCGATCTCGCAGCCGTGCGGCCGTCCGGTGGAGCCCGAGGTGTAGGCGACGTAGGCGAGGTCGCGCGGACCGGACCGGCGCGGCAGGGCCCCGCCGCCGTCCGTACCGGGATCCGTCAGGTCGATCGGTGTGCACGGCCGCCCCGGCAGGTCGCCGAGGACCGTCACGGCACCGCCGGTGGCCTCCAGGTCGGCCAGCACGTCCTCGATCCGCTGCCGCGGCCAGTCCGGGTCGACCAGGACGAACGCGCCGCCGGCCCTGGCCACGGCGAGCCAGCCCACCACGAGGCCGGGGCCGCGTCCGGCGACGACCGGCACGGTGCTCTCCGGGCCCACCCCGGCCGTGACGAGCCGGCGGGCGAGCCGGTCGGCCATCGCGTCCACCTCCCGGTAGGTGTACGTACGCCCGTGGGCGACGACGGCCGGGTGGTCGGGGCGCTCGGCGGCGCGGGCGGCCACCTCCTCGTGCACCAGGAGACCGCCACCGGCGGCGTACGGGGCGCCGGTGAGCACGGAGGGCCGCGGAGCGGCGGAGCGCGGGACGCCGGCGCGCGGGGGCGCCGGCGGCAGGTCGGCCACGCGCCGCCCGGGGTCCTCCAGCACGGCACCGAGCAGGGCGGGCAGCCAGGCGGTGAGCCCCTGGACGGTCTCCCGGTCGAACAGGGCGACCGCGTACTCCACGTAGGCGTGCATCGGGCCGTCGTCCTGGTCGGTGACGCCGAAGGTGAGGTCGAACTTGGCGGTGCCGGGGGCGATGCCCGCGATGTCCCGGTCGAGCAGCCGGGTGATCTCCAGACCGGCCGGGACATGGGCCGGGGCGGGGGCGTTCTGGTACGTGTAGGCGACGTCGTAGAGCGGGTGGCGGCCGGGTTCGCGGGTCCGGCACACCGCGGACACGATCTTCTCGAACGGCATGTCCTCGTGGTCGAGCACCCCGGCGACGGTGTCCGCGCACCGGCGCACCACGTCGGTGAACGTGAGGTCGCCGCCGATCCTCGTACGGAACGGCGGCAGGTTGTTGAAGTAGCCGATCAGCCCGTGCGTCGCGGGATCGACCCGCCCCGAGGTGCCGACGCCGACGACGACGTCGTCGGTGCCCGTCCAGTGGTGGAGCAGCACGTCCACCAGGGCCAGCATGGTGACGAACGTGGTGACGCCCTGTTCCCGGCTGTACGCCCGTACGGCGCGGGCCCGTCCGGCGTCGATGGTGAACTCCACCAGGTCGCCCCGGAAGTCCTGCGCGGCCGGACGCGGCCGGTCCAGCGGCAGGGGGGCCGTGCGCAGTCCCGCCAGCTCCTTGCGCCAGAAGGCGAGTCCGGCCTCCAGCCGGTCCCCGGTCAGCCAGGAGCGCTGCCAGGCGGCGAAGTCCGCGTACTGGACGGGCAGCGCGGGCAGGCCGGCGGGACGCCCGGTGCACCGGGCGCGGTACAGCTCGAAGAGGTCCCGGAAGAACACCGCCGGCGACCAGCCGTCGAAGACGATGTGGTGGTACGTGTACAGCAGTACGTGATCGTCGTCGGCCAGGCGCAGCAGCGCGGTCCGCAGCAGGGGTCCCGCGGCCAGGTCGAAGGGGCGTACGGCCTCCGCCCCGGCGAGGCGCCGGGCCTCCTCCTCGCGGCGGGCCGGGGGCAGCGCGCCGAGGTCGGTCAGCGGCAGGTCCGGCCCCGCGGGGAGCACGTGGACGTACGGTTCGCCGTCGTCGTCGCGCACGCAGGTGCGCAGGACCTCGTGCCGGGCGCTCAGGTCGTCCAGCGCGCCGCGCAGCGCGGCGACGTCCAGCGGGCCGCGCAGCCGCAGGTCGGCCGGGATGTTGTAGAGGGGGCTGCCGGGGTGGAGCCGGTCCAGGTACCACAGCTGTTCCTGGCCGAAGGAGAGGGGGAGCCGGCCGCCGCGCGGGACGGGGACGACGGACCGGCCGGTGTCCGGGACGTCGCCGCGGGAGCGCAGCTCCTCGACGCGCCGGGCCAGGCCGCCGGCCGTGCGGTGCGCGTAGAGGTCGGCGAAGGTCAGCCGCACGCCCAGGTCGCGCTCCAGCCGCCGGAGCACGCTGATCCCGGAGATCGACGTGCCGCCCAGGGCGAAGTAGTCGGAGTCGGGGTGCACCCCGGTGGCCCCCAGCACCTCCTCCCACACCTCGACGACGGCGGGTCCGGCGGGGGTGTCCGCGGAGGACGGACCGGCGGGCCGCGCCGCGGGGGCGGGGGCGGGGGCACTCGGCGGGGCCTGCGGCGCCGGGGACTCCCGGACCCAGCAGCGCACCGGCTCGAAGGGGTAGGTGGGCGCTTCGACACGTCCGGCGGGCCGGGTACGCGGACCGGGGTCCGTGGCGGCGTAGTGGCGCTCCCAGTCGAGCGCGCCGCCCGCGGTGTAGATGTGCCCGAGGCGGTCGAGCAGCCCGCGGCGGCCCTCGCCGCCGAGCAGGGTGACGACCGGCAGGTCGGGCGCGACCCGGCGGATCTCGCGGGTGAGGACGCCGTCGGCGGCCATCTCCACGAGGACGGCCCCGTCGCGCCGGAAGCCCTGTGCCACCTCCCGCAGCCGGGCGGGGTCGAGCGGGACGGGCGCCGGGGCGGCGGCCGCCGCGAGGGCGGCGTCGCGGGCGGACAGCTCGCCCTGGGCGGCGCGCACGGCGAGGGTCCCGTCGCCGGACCCGACGAAGTGGGGATCGCGCACGCCCCAGGAGGCGAGCAGCCGGTACAGGGCGAGCCGGCGCAGGAGCAGCAGGCCCCGCGGACCGGTACCGGCGGCGTCCGGCCCGTCCTGCGCCACGTGCAGCGCGGGCTCCTCCGCGGCGAGCCGCGCCCAGTCGGACCCGTCGATCGCGGCGTCGGCGGAGAACACCAGGACGACCCCGCGTTCCGGGACCGGCCGCGCGTCGTCCGGGAGGGCCGCGGACCGCAGGGCGCGCGCGAGTTCCCGTACGTCCGCCGCGGTGCACGCCAGCCGGAAGGGGTGGTCGTCGCGGCCCCGGTTCAGGGTGTGCGCCACCGCGCGCAGGGAGTGCCCGGTCGTCTCCGCGAAGTCGGCCAGGAGGTGGCGGTAGCGGTCGAGGGCGGACGCCGACCTCGCCGAGACGGTGACCAGTTCGGCGCCCGCCCCCGGGCCGTCGTCCGCGGGCGGCTCGGGCGGCTCCTCCAGCACGGCGTGGACGTTGGTCCCGGTCAGCCCGAAGGAGCTGACCCCCGCCCGCCGCGGGGTCGCACCCCGGGGCCACGCCCCTCCGGCGGGATCGACGCGCACCGGACCCCGGAGGTCGATCAGCGGGTTGGCCTCGGCGAAGTGCGCCGAGGGGTAGAGCACCCCGTGCCGGACGCTGCCCAGCGCCTTCAGCAGACCGACGATGCCCGCCGCGTTGCCGAGGTGCCCGATGTCGCCCTTCACCGAACCGATCACGCACGGGGTGGTCGCGCCCGCGTCGCCGAACGCCTGCCGCAGCGCCTCGACCTCCACGACGTCACCGAGCGGTGTGGCCGAGCCGTGGCACTCCACGTAGCCGACGGAGCCCGCCTCGACGCCCGCGTCACGCCACGCCGCGGCGATCACCTCGGCCTGCGCGGCCTGGCTCGGCGCGCCCATGCTGGCCGCCCGGTAGCCGTTGTGGTTGACCGCGATGCCCTTCAGCACACCGAGGACCGTGTCGCGGTCGGCGAGTGCCCTGGACAGCGGCTTCAGCAGGACGATGCCGCCGCCCTCGCCGCCGACGGTGCCGTCGGCGCGCGCGTCGAACGGCAGGCAGGTCCCGGTCGGGGACTCCACGCCGCGCAGCGTCTCGCGGCCCTGGTCCGGCGTCAGGGCCGTCTGGACGCTCAGGCCGCCGGCGAGCGCGAGGTCGGCGTCCCCGCAGCGCAGCAGCCGCACCGCCTGCGCCACCGCGGCGAGGGCACTGCTGCACGCGGAGTCCACCACCAGCGAGGGCCCGGCGAGGTCGAGCAGGTACGACACCCGGGCGGCGACCGCCGCGGGCAGCGTGCCGAGGATGTGCTGGGGGTCGTCCTTCGGCACCAGGCCCTCGTATGTCGGGTCCACCTCGGCGAGGACCACGGCGGTCCGGGACCCGCGCAGCCGCCCCGGGGCGTAGCCGGCGTGCTCCACCGCCCGGTGCGCCAGTTGCAGGGCGAGCCGCTGGTGCGGGTCCATCAGCTCGGCCTCGCGCCGGGAGATGCCGAAGAACGCGTGGTCGAAGAGGTCGACCCGGTCCAGATAGCCCATGGGCAGGTAGGACGTGCCGAGAGCACCGCCGGTGTGGCGCACCCGGTCCGGTCCGGGCTGCCCGATGCCGTCGTAGCCCGTGCGCAGGCGCTCGTGGAACTCCGTCAGGTCCGCGGCGCCGGGGAACAGGCCCGCGGCTCCGATGATCGCCACCTCGTCGTGCTGCACACCGAACCCCCGGTTCCTCGCGGACGGTCGTCTCACAGGTCGTGGCGGGTCCCGGCGCGGCGGTGGGCCCCGCTGCGCTCGTCCACCAGGCGCGCCATCGCCTCGATGGTCGGGTGCTCGAAGAGCAGGGCCACCGGCAGTTCCCGCCCGCACAGGCGCTCCAGCCGGGACCGCAGGTCCATCAGGGCCAGGGAGGACCCCCCGGCGTCGAAGAACTTCTCGCGCACGTCGAAGGAGTCCCGCCCGATCAGACCCGCCCAGTGCCGTTCGACCGCGCGTTCCGTCTCCGTGCGCGGCGCCCGCCGCACGACCGGCTCCGGCGCCGGGTCCGGGCGTGCGGCCAGGGCCCGGCGGTCGGTCTTCCCGGAGGGGGTGCGGGGCAGCGCGTCCAGGACGGTGATCGGGGCGGGCACCGCGGCCGCCGGGAGGTGGCGGCGCAGCCAGTCGCGCAGCTCGCCGGGGTCCGTCCCGGGGCGCGCCGCCGTCACATGGGCCCGCAGTCGCGTTCGGCCGTCGGCGTCAGCACCTGCGGTCACGGCGGCCTCCGCGACGCTCCCGTGCCGGGCCAGCAGCTCTTCCACGCCGTCGAGCTCCACCCGTACGCCCGCCACCTTGAGCTGCCGGTCGGCCCGGCCGCAGAAGTCCAGCAGCCCGTCGGCCGTCCACCGGACCAGATCGCCGGTGCGGTACATCCGCGCGCCGGGCGACGGCGTGAACGGGTCGGCCACGAACCGTCCCGCGGTCGCCGCGGGCGCGCCGAGGTAGCCCTGGGCGACACCGTGCCCGCCGAGGTACAGCTCGCCGGTGACGCCGGGCGGCACCGGGCGCAGCCAGCGGTCCAGGACGTACGCCCGGACGCCCGGCAGCGGACGGCCGATCGGTGGCGTCCGCCCGTCGCGCCCGCCGGCCGGCCGGCCGGCGGTGTCGTGGCAGGTGGCGAAGATGCTCGCCTCGCTGGGCCCGTACCCGTTGAACACCGTGTACGGCACCGGCCCGGCGGGCAACCGGGTGAGCCGGTCGCCGCCGAGCAGGACGTGGCGCAGCCGGTCCGCACCGTCCAGCGCGCCGTCGGCGAAGACGCGTTCCCCGACGGCGGTGGGGAGGAAACAGAAGACCAGTTCCTCGGCCGCGATCCAGCGGCCGAGCGCCCGCGGGTCGCGCCGCAGGTCCGGCGCGGCGACGCACAGACAGGCGCCCCGGCAGAGCGTCGACCAGACCTCCCACACGGACGCGTCGAAGGAGAGGTCGGCGATCTGGCCGCACCGGTCGCCCACCCCGTGACCGAGAACGGTGTCGTGCCAGGACAGCAGGTTCACCACCGCCCCGTGGGTGAGGACCACCCCCTTGGGGCGCCCGGTGGAGCCGGAGGTGTAGACGCACGCCAGCGGATCGCCGGGGCCGGGCCGCGCCCGGGGCGCCGCCGACGCGGCGGGCAGCACGGTGTCGCGGGTCAGCACCGCCCTGGCCCCGCAGTCGTCCACGATCGCCCGCAGCCGCTCCGGTGGCACGTCCGGCTCCACACCGACGTACGCCGCCCCGGCCTTGGCCAGCGCGACGAAGGCGGTGACGGCCCGCACGCCGGGCGTGAGGACGACGCAGACCCGGTCGCCCCGGCGCACGCCCAGCGCCGCCAGCCGGGCCGCGAGCCGGTCCGCCCGGCGGTCCAGCTCGTGGTACGACACCGGCCGCCCGGCCTCCCGGACGGCGGGCGCCCGTGGATGGCGCCGCGCCATGCGTTCGAACAGCTCGGTGACCGTGGTACCGGCCGGGCGGACGGCGGGACCGGCGCTCACCGCGTCGGCCCCGCGCCGCTCCTCCGCGTCGAGCAGCGGGAACCGGCGCAGCGGGGTGCCGGGGGAGGTCACGGCGGTTTCGAGCAGCGCGAGCAGATGGCGGGCGAGCCGGTCGGCGGTGGCGGCGTCGAACAGGTCGGCGTTGTAGCAGAGGTCGGCCGCGAGGGCGCCGGACAGCTCCCGGAAGTCGAGGACGAGGTCGAACGGGGCGGCCGGACCGTCCGTCTCCACCTCCGACACCCGCAGCCCGGACAGGGCGGGTGTCGCCCGCGGGGTGTTCTGCAGGACGACCATCACCTGGACCAGGGGAGTGCGGCCGGGGTCCCGTTCCACCCCGAGCGCCTCCACGACCTGCTCGAACGGAGTCTCGGCGTGCTCGAACGCCGCCAGCACCGTCGCGCGCGCCTCGCCGAGCAGCTCGGCGAAGGAGAGCCTCTCGTCCACCCGGCCGCGGAGCACGACCGGGTTCACGAAGAAGCCGACGAGCCGCTCGAACTCCGGCCGGTCGCGCCCGGCGACGGCCGTGCCGACCGCGATGTCGTCCTGTGCGCAGTACCGGGCGAGCACCACCTGGGTGGCGGCGACCAGCACGGTGAACAGGGTCGTGTCGTGCCGGGCGGCGAGCGTGCGCAGCCGCCCGGTGAGTGCGGCCGGGACCTCGAAACGCCGGTGGCGGCCGGTCGCGGTCCTGACCGCGGGGCGCGGCCGGTCGGTGGGCAGTTCCAGCGCCGGTACGCCGGCCAGCGTGCGGCGCCAGTGGGCGAGGTGCTCCTCGGCCGCGGGGGTGGCGCGGCGCCGCCGCTGCCAGTCGGCGAAGTCGGCGTACTGCGCGGGCAGCGGCGGCAGCCGGGGGCTCAGCCCCTGCACGGCCGCGGAGTAGCAGGCGCTCAGCTCGTCGGTGAGCACGCCCATCGACCAGCCGTCGCTGACGATGTGGTGCATCCCGAGGTGCAGGACGTGGTCGTCGTGCGCCAGCCGCAGCAGCACGGCCCGCAGCAGCGGACCGCGGCGCAGGTCGAAGGGCCGGACGGTCTCGGCGCGCAGGACACGGTCGAGTTCCGCCTCCCGTTGCGCCTCCGGGAGCCCGGAGAGGTCCGTCAGGCGGGGCGCCGAGGGCCGGTGCGGCCGGACGACCTGGGTGCCCGCGTCGGTGAAGGTGGTCCGCAGGATCTCGTGCCGCCCGGTGATCGCCGTCAGCGCCGCGGCCAGCGCCCCGGGGTCGAGCGGGCCGCGCAGCCGCAGCGACAGCGCGGAGTTGTAGTCGGCGCCCTGCGGTGCCAGGCCGTGCAGGAACCACAGCCGCCGCTGGCCGAAGGAGAGGGGCCTCTCGCGTGTCCCGGCCCCGGAGGTGTCCGGCGCCGGGGCGGCCGTGTCGTATCCGGTCGCCGGGGCGGCCGTGTCGTGCCCGGCCGCCCGGCGGTGACCGGAGGGATCGGCCGTCCCGGCCCCGGGGCTGCCCGGCGCGAGGGCGGCCGTGCCGTCCTGCGCGGGCCGGTGACCGCCGGGGCCGGGCAGCACCCGTGCGAGCCGGGCCACCGTCGGGTGGTCGAACAGCGCCCGGGGGGAGACCTCGGCGCCGAGCGCGGCCCGGATCCGCGAGGTGATCTGGACGCAGAGGATCGAGTCGCCGCCCAGCACGAAGAAGTCGTCGTGGACGCCGACCCGCTCCACGCGCAGCACCCGCGCCCAGATCCGGGCGAGATCCTGCTCGGCGCGGGTGCGCGGCGC
Source organism: Streptomyces beigongshangae (assembly GCF_019710745.1). Classification (GTDB taxonomy): domain Bacteria; phylum Actinomycetota; class Actinomycetes; order Streptomycetales; family Streptomycetaceae; genus Streptomyces; species Streptomyces beigongshangae. Next base: position 6,171 of record NZ_JAHKJW010000096.1, on the reverse strand, counting down.
GGCGTACGGGACCGGTCCGGGGCGGCGCTCGGGAACGGCGGGGCCGGCCGCCGGGCGCTCCGCGGTGCCGTCCGGCCGCGGCAGCGAACCGAGGGGACGCCACGGGTCGGCGTCCACGTCGGCCAGGAGCGCGACGAGGTGACGGGCCATCGCCCGGGGCGTGTCCTCGTCGAAGAGCGCCGGGTCGTACGTCAGCCGCACCGACAGCTCGTCGCCGGCGAAGACCACGACGTTGAGGGGGTAGTTGGTCACCTCGACCGCGTCGAGCCCGGCCGGCGTGACGCCGTGCGCGGCGAGGGCGGGGGCGATCGGGTAGTTCTCGTACACCACGATGCTGTCGAAGAGGTTCACGTCCGCGGGCACCTCGCCGAACGACCGCAGCACGGTGAGCGGCACGTGGTCGTGGGGCTGCGCCTCGATCCGGCCGTTCTGCAGCGCCCGCAGCCACGGCACCAGTTCGGCCGTCGGGTCGGCCGTCACCCGTACGGGCACGGTGTTGATGAACATCCCGACCATGGACTCGATCCCGGGGACGTCCGGCGGGCGCCCGGACACGGTGACCCCGAAGCACACGTCCTGCCCGCCGCCGTACTGGGAGAGCAGCACCGCCCACATCCCCTGGACGACCGTGCCCGGCGTCAGCCGCTGCCGCCGGGCGAAGCCGTGGAGCGCGGCGGTGCCGGCAGCCGGCAGGCGGACGTCCACGGCCGCGGTCGCCCGGCCGCGGTGGGAGCGCGTCGGCGGCCGGTCGAAGGGCAGCGCGGTGGGCGAGCTCAGGCCGCCCAGGACCGTGCGCCAGTGGCCGGCCGCGCGGGCGGAGTCCTGCCCCGCCAGCCACCGCACGTGCTCGCGGAACGGCGGCCGGGGCGGTGGCTCGGTGCCGGGCGCCGCGTACCGCGTGAGGACGTCGGACAGGACCAGGGAGACGCTCCATCCGTCCAGCAGCAGGTGGTGGAAGGTCCACACCAGCCGCACCCGGTCCCGCGGGAGCCGTACCAGGGCGAGCCGCGCCGCCGGCGGCACGGTGAGGTCCAGGGACGCCGCACGGTCGGCCGCCAGCAGCCCGCGCAGCCGGTCGGCCGCCTCGGCCGGGGGCAGCGCGGTCCAGTCGTGGTGGGCGACCGGCAGGACGGCCTGCCGGTGGACCGCCTGGAGCGGCCGTCCGTCGTCCGTCCGCACGACGGAGGTCCGCAGTTCCGGTGTCCGGTCGACGGTCCGCTGCCAGGCCCGGGCCAGTGCGGCCGGGTCGGCCACCCCGTCGAGGACGAGGTGCACCTGTTCGAGGTAGACGCCCGGCTCGGACAGGCTGTGGAACAGCATGCCGCTCTGCATGGAGGTCAGCGGATACAGGTCCACGACCGAACGGCCGTCGCCCACCAGCCGGTCCACCTCCGCCCGGCCGAGACCGGCGAGCGGGAAGTCGGAGGGGGTCGCGCCGCCGGAGCCCGGTCGCGCGCAGTGCGCGACGATCTCCTCCAGGGCGCTCAGCACGCCGTCCGCCAGCGCGCGGACCGTACGCTCCCGGTGCAGGTCGGCGCAGTGGTACCAGGTGAACTCCAGTACGCCGTCGGTGACCGCGGCGGTGACGTCGAGCAGCCGCTCGCGGTCGCCCCGCGTGCCGTTACGGGTGTCGTTGCGGGTGTCGCCCCGCGTGCCGTCCCGCGCGTCGTCCCGTGCGTCGCCCCGGAAGAGGCCGATGGGGCCGGGAGGGCGGTGGAAGAGGCCGCCCGGCGCGGTGCCGGTGTCGAACCGGCCGAGGTAGTTGAAGCTCAGCGGCGGCTCGGCCCCGGCCAGGGCGCGGCGGGTCTCCGCGGGGCCGAGCCACCGCAGCGCGCCGTACCCGACGCCGCGGTTCGGCACCGCGCGCAACTGCTCCTTGACCGACTTGATCACCTCGCCCCAATCGGGCGAGCCGGGTGCGCCGGGCACGCGCAGCACCACGGGGAAGAGGGAGGTGAACCAGCCGACCGTGCCGGACAGGTCGATGTCCGCACCGGGAAGTACTTCCTCCCGGCCGTGCCCCTCCAGGGTGAGGGACGTCTCCGGCCGTCCGGTCCACCGGGCCACCACCACGGCCAGCGCGCTCAGCAGGACGTCGTTGACCTGGGTGCGGTAGGTGCCGGGGACGGTGCGCAGCAGCGCCTCGGTGTGCGCGCGGTCCAGCGCCACGGTCACCGACCGCTCCGCGGCCGTGCTGTTGCGGCCGGTCCGGTCGGTGGGCAGCTCGGTGCGGACCGCCCGGGCCACCTCGGTCCAGTGACCGGTCTCCCCGTCGAAGCCGCCGGCCGCCGTGTGGTCGCTCAGCCGCCGGGCCCACTCCTGGAACGACGTGGTGCGCGGGCCGAGGTCGACGGGTGCGCCGGCCGCGGCCTGCCGGTGGGCGGCGTCCAGTTCGGCCAGCAGGACGCGCCACGACACACCGTCCACCACGAGGTGGTGCGCCGTGAGGAGGAGCCGGGGCCTGCGCCGCGGGCCCAGGGTGAAGAGCACGGCGTGGGCCAGCGGGCCGGTGGCCGGCCGCAGTCCGGTCTGGGCCCGTGCCGCGGCCGCGGCCATGGCGGCGTCCTGGCCGGGCGGGTCCAGGTCGGACAGGTCGGTGTGGCGGAACACGAGGCCGTCGCCGTCCGCCGCCGTGTGCTGGCGCCAGTCCCCGTCCACCTGCTCGAACCGCAGGCGCCAGGCGTCATGGCGCTGCGCCACCGCCGTGACGGCGGCACGCAGCGCCTCCACCCGGACCCCGGAGGCCAGTTCGGCCACCAGCCACTGGTTGAAGTGCCCGGCAGCCGCGGCACCGTCGAGGAACCAGCGCTGGACCGGGGTCAGCGGCACCGGCCCCGTCCGCGCCGCCGCGCCGGGCGCCGTGCGGGTCCCGGGGTCCGCGGCGGCGGCGAGCCGGGCCACCGTCTGCCGCAGGAAGATGTCCTTCGACGTCAGCCGCAGCCCCGCCGCCCGTGCCCTGGCCACCACCTGGATGGAGAGGATGGAGTCCCCGCCGAGGTCGAAGAAGTTGTCCTCGACGCCGACCCGCCCGACCCCGAGCACCTCGGCCCACACCCGGCTCAGCGTCCGCTCGGCGGGGGTGCGCGGCGGGACGTGGCCCCGCTCGGGGGCCCGGGGCGGCGGCAGCGCCCGGCGGTCGACCTTCCCGTGCGCGGTCAGCGGCATGCGGTCCAGCACCACGTAACCGGTGGGCACCAGGTAGCCCGGCAGGACTCCCTCCAGGTGGGTCCGGAGTGCGGCCGGTGCCGGAGCCGTCGTGTGCCGCGCGGTCACGTACGCCACCAGCCGCCGGTGGCCGACGTCGGTGCGGGCCACCACGGTGGCCTCGCCCACGTCCGGATGGCGGGTCAGGGCCGCCTCCACCTCACCGATCTCGACCCGGAACCCCCTGATCTTCACCTGGTCGTCGAGCCGCCCGAGGAATTCCAGTTCGCCGGTGGTCCGCCACCGGACCAGGTCCCCGGTGCGGTACAGCCGGTCGCCGCCGCGGCCGGGGAACGGGTCGGCGACGAACCGCCCGGCGGTCAGCCCCGGCCGGCCGAGGTAGCCGCGGGCCAGGCCCTCGCCCCCGACGAGCAGTTCGCCGGGCACGCCCACCGGGACCGGGCGGAGGTCGCCGTCCACGACGTGGCACCGCGTCCCCCCGATCGGCCGCCCGATGGGCGCGGAGGTGACGGGTGCACGGGGGTCGAAGCGGTGGCAGGTGGTGAAGGTGGTGCCCTCGGTCGGTCCGTAGCCGTTGACCAGCTCCAGGCCCGGCACCGCCCGCAGCACCCGGTCGCAGTGGGCGGGGGAGAGCACGTCGCCCCCGGCGATCAGCCGCCGCAGGCCGCCGAGCACGTCCGGGTCGGTGTCCACCACCTCCTCGAACAGGCCCGCGGTCAGCCAGAGCGACGTCACCCCCTCGGCGGCGAGGAACCGCCCCAGCCCGTGCACGGACGGCACCCCCGGCGGGGCGATCGCCAGCCGGGCCCCGTTCACGAGCGCGCCCCAGATCTCGTACGTGGCGGCGTCGAAGGAGACCGAGGAGGTCAGCGCCAGCACGTCCCGCGGGCCGGGCCGCACCTCCCGCGCCCGGCACAGCCGTACCACCGACCGGTGCTCGACCAGCACGCCCTTGGGCCCGCCGGTGGAGCCGGAGGTGTACATGACGTACGCGAGATCGCGTGGGCCCGCGGCCCGCGGGGCCTGAGGGGGCTGTGGGCCCCGTGTGGATCGGGCCTGTGGGTCCCGTGAGGACCGGGACTGCGGGACCTGAGGGTCCGTACGGTCCGCGTCGCCCACCGGGGGAGGGGCGGGCACGTCGTCCATGAGCGCCAGGTCCGCGGCGCCCGCGGGCAGTGCGTCCCGCAGCCGGTCCTCGGTGAGCACCAGGGCGACCGCCGAGTCGGTGAGCATGAACGCCAGCCGCTCGGCCGGGTACTCCGGGTCCAGCGGCAGATACGCCGCACCCGCCCGCAGGATGCCCAGCAGCGCCACGACCAGGGTGATGCCGCGCTCCAGGCAGACCCCGACCACGGCACCCGGTCCGACGCCGCGCGCGGTCAGCCGGGCGGCCACCGCGTCGGCCCGGCCCAGGAGCCCGCCGTAGGTCAGCGACTCGGCCCCGGCCGACAGCGCCGTCGTCCCGGGACTGCGCCGGGCCTGTTCGGCGACGAGGTCGCAGACGGTGCGCCCGGCCGGGCCGGTGGCCGCGCCGTCGCTCCAGCGGGCCAGCCGGGACAGCTCGGCCGCGGTCAGCAGCGGCAGCCGGGACAGCCTGCGTCCCGGGTCGGCGGCGATCCCCTCCAGCAGGACGAGCAGGTGGCCTGCCAGCCGGGCGGGGGTGTCCGGGGCGAAGAGGTCGGTGCTGTACTCGATCGTCCCGGCCAGCGCCCCGGCCCGCGGTTCCAGCTCCAGGGTGACGTCGAACAGCGTGGAGGTGCTGGGCAACGGCGCCCTCTCGGTGCGCAGCCCCGCCATCCGCAACGGCTGCCCGGGCGCGTTCTGCAGCACCAGCATGAGCTGGAACAGCGGGGAACGGCTGGCGTCCCGCTCGGGGCGCACGGCGTCCACCAGCCGGTCGTACGGGAGCGCGTCGTGGGCGAACGCCTCCAGGACCGTCGTCCGTACCCGGCCCAGGAACTCCGCGAAGGAGAGCGTGCCGTCGACGTGGGAGCGGAGCACGACCGTGTTGACGAAGAACCCCGCCAGCCGCTCCAGTTCGGCGCGGTCGCGACCGGAGGTGACCGTGCCCAGCGCCACGTCGCGCTGTCCGCCGTAGCGGGCGAGCAGCACCTGTACGGCGGCGGCGAGGACCATGAACGGCGTCGCCCCGTACGAGTGCCCCACCTCGGTCAGCCGCGCGGTCAGCGGGGCCGGGACGGTGAAGCGGTGCAGTGCGCCCGGGGAGGTGCGTACCGCGGTCCGCGGCCGGTCGGTCGGCAGCTCCGCCGGACTCGTCCCGGCGAGCTGCCGCCGCCAGTACGCGAGAGCGCCGTCCAGGGCGGGGCCGGCCAGCCGCTCGCGCTGCCACGCCGCGAAGTCCGCGTACTGCACGGGCAGCGGCGGCAGGTGCGCACGCGTACCGCGCACCGCGGCCGAGTACAGCTCGCCGAGGTCCCCGGCGAGCACCCCGATCGACCACCCGTCGGTCACGATGTGGTGCTGGTTGAGCACGAGCAGGTGGTCGTCGCCGGCGGAGCGCACCAGCAGCACCCGCAGCAGCGGGCCGCGCCGCAGGTCGAAGGGGCGCCGCAGTTCCGCGCGCAGCAGCCGGTCGGCCGCGGCGGGCCGCTCCGCCTCGGGCAGCCCGGTCAGGTCCACCGGTTCGACGGGGACGGCGAAGGGCGGGCCGACGATCTGGACGCCGGTGCCGTCCACCGTGTCGAACGTGGTGCGCAACGGCTCGTGCCGCGCCACCAGCGCGTCGAGGGCCGTGCGCAGGGCCCCGGTGTCCAGTTCGCCGCGCAGCCGGAAGCCCGTCGCCGTGCCGTACGCGGTGCCGCCGGGCTGGAACCGGTCGAGGAACCACAGGCGCTGCTGCGCGACGGAGAGCGGGAGCGGGCGGTCGCGGGGGAGCGCCTCGATGGGGTGCTCCCGGTCCGCCGGGCCGGGGGCGTCGGCCGCGCCGTCCCGGCGCACGCCCGGCACGGCCGCGGCGCCGGTCACGCCGGGGTGGCGCAGCAGCGC
>NZ_JAHKJW010000095.1 GCF_019710745.1 Streptomyces beigongshangae | reverse complement strand
ACGGCCCAGGGCGCGCCCGGCCCGGCGGCGCCCCAGCACGGGCACCCCGGTGGACAGGGGTCCACGGCGCCCGGCGCCGGTGCCGGAGCACCGCAGTCCGGCTGTCCCGCGGCCTCCGCACCGGCGGACCCGTCCGCCGTGCCCCAGCCCGCCGGGTCCGGAACCGGCGGCCCCGTCAACTACAGCCATCCGGGTCGGCAGACCGCCGCGCCGCCTCCGCCCCCGCCGGCCGCACCCCCGGCCCGGCCGGGACAGCCGGCCCGGCCCGTGGCGGGCGACGCGACCGGCTGGTCCATGGAAGAGCGCCTGTACAACCAGGTGTGGGGCATGTTCGAGGACCTGGCCCGCACCGCCGCCGCCTACCGCAGCGCCGTCGACTTCGCCGAGTCGCGCATGGAGCAGGAGCTCGACAAGGTCCTGTCCGACCCGCGCAGCCGGATGGGCGGGCAGGGCGACGCCGCCCGCGAGGCGGCCCGCGCCAAGCACGGCGAGCTGATCGACCGGGCCAGGCAGGCGTTCGACCGCGACCTGGCCCAGCTCACCGCCGAGGCCGAGGTCGTCGAGCCCGCCCTGCCGCCCGCGTTCGCCCGCTGGGACAACCCCGCCTGGCACGCCTACCGGGTACCGATGGAGATCCCCATGGCCCTGCGCCTGGGCGACCTGCACCTGCCCGAGAGCGCCGGCCTCAGCATCCCCATGCTGGTGCGGCTGCCGCTGGAGCGCGGTCTGTGGATCGACAGCGGCCGCACCGGGTCCTTCGAGGGCTCGATCGCCGACTCCGACGACCTGCGCCGCCTCGCCATGGACACGGCCGTGGCCCACGCGGCCCGGCTGCTCGCCGTCTACCCGGCGGGCGAGTACACCGTGCACGTCATCGACGCGGCGGGCTCGGCGGCCTCGTCGCTCGCGCCGCTCGTGAGCACCGGAGTGCTCGCGGCACCGCCCGCCGCCGGCGCCGCGGGGGTGAACGACGTACTGACCCGGCTGACCCAGCGCGTCGACCTGGTGCAGATGGCCATCAGGGGCGGCGCGGCCGACTCCCTGCCGCCCGACCTCGACCCGGCCGAGCAGCTGCTGATCGTCAACGACTTCCCGCACGGCTTCGACGACCGCGCCGTGACCCGGCTGCGCTACCTCGCGGACGAGGGGCCGGCCGTCGGGGTGCACCTCATGCTGGTCGCCGACCGGGAGGACGCCGCCGCCTACGGGCCGCTGCTCGACCCGCTGTGGCGCTCGCTGCTCCGGCTCACACCGGTGCCCGACGACCACCTCGCGGACCCGTGGGTCGGGCACACGTGGACCTACGACCCCTCGCACGTGCCGCCGGGCAGTCAGGTGCTGCAGCACGTCCTCACCCGGGTGTCGGCCGCCCGTCGCGCCTGGAACCGCTGAGAGCCGCCGCCCGGCACACCGCCAGGAGCCGCCGCACGGAGTCACAGAGGTCCGCCCTTGGCGGACCTCTGTGCTTTCCCAAGAGTTGGTCAACGAGCCTGACCAGCCAACTTGGCTTTTCTTTTACCAATCTCTTTACCTTTCCTTGGTGGTTGGGGTACTGTCGTTCGTGCGGAGGGGAGTACTCCCTACCTACTGCGGCGTACCCGTCAATACGGATCAGGCCAGATCCCGGGGCGTCGGCCCGAAGTGCACGAGCGCATCACGCGCCCGGGCACATCGGGTGGAAGAGACCTCCGGCAGCGACGACGCTGACATTTGCCGTTACGTACTGCCGGAGGCGCAGTGGATGTTTCCGTGACCCTTTGGGTCCTGACAATCGTGGGCCTGGCGGCCCTCATCGGGGTCGACTTCTTCATCGGCCGCAAACCGCACGACGTGTCGATCAAGGAAGCCGGAATCTGGACGGTCGTCTGGATCGTCCTGGCGGCCCTGTTCGGACTCGGGCTGCTGCTCTTCTCCGGCGGCCAGCCCGCCGGAGAGTTCTTCGCCGGCTTCATCACCGAGAAGTCGCTGAGCGTCGACAACCTCTTCGTCTTCGTCCTGATCATGGCGAAGTTCGCGGTTCCCACGCAGTACCAGCAGCGCGTGCTGCTCATCGGCGTGCTGATAGCCCTCGTCCTGCGAGCGATCTTCATCGCCGCGGGCGCGGCCATCCTGGCGAGCTTCGCGTGGGTCTTCTACATCTTCGGCGCGTTCCTGATCTACACCGCGTGGAAGCTGATCCAGGAAGCCCGCGCCGACGACGAGGACGAGGAGTTCGAGGAGAACCGGCTGCTCAAGGCAGCCGAGCGCCGCTTCGGTGTCGCCGACCGCTACCACGGCACCAAGCTGTGGATCCAGCAGAACGGCAAGCGGGTCATGACCCCGATGCTGGTCGTCATGCTGGCGATCGGCACCACCGACGTGCTCTTCGCGCTCGACTCGATCCCCGCGATCTTCGGTCTGACGCAGGACCCGTACATCGTCTTCACGGCCAACGCGTTCGCGCTGATGGGCCTGCGGCAGCTGTACTTCCTGATCGGCGGACTCCTCAAGAAGCTGGTCCACCTCAGCTACGGCCTGTCGGTCATCCTCGGATTCATCGGCGTCAAGCTGGTGCTGCACGCGCTGCACGAGTCCGGCGTCCATGTGCCGGAGATCTCCATCCCGGTCTCCCTCGGCGTGATCTGCGCCGTCCTGGTGGTCACCACGATCACCAGCCTGATCGCCTCCAGGAAGCAGGAGGCCGAGAAGGCGCGGACGGCCGAAGGCGTGCAGAAGGCCGAAGGGTCCGACAAGGACAGCATCGACGTCTGACCCGTCTGACGCGGGGACAACGAGCACCGGGAGCACCGCTCCCGGTGCTCTCCCGTGTGCGGGGCGCCCGCCGGGGTGCGGGGCGCGCGGACGCCTGCGACGATCGCTGCATGCTCGTTCGGCTTCGGACGCTCGTGACCCGGTGGACGGCCGTCGTGCCGGTGGCCGCGATCGTCCTGCTGGCCCTCACCTGGGGCCGGGGGCTGCCCGGCGTGGTCGTCGCCCTGGTGACGCTGGTGCTGGCCGGCGCCGTACTGGCCGCGGTCCACCATGCCGAGGTGGTCGCCCACCGGGTCGGTGAGCCCTTCGGCTCGCTGGTCCTCGCCGTGGCCGTGACGATCATCGAGGTGGCACTGATCGTCACCCTCATGGCGGACGGCGGGGACAAGAGCGCCACGCTGGCCCGCGACACCGTCTTCGCGGCCGTGATGATCACCTGCAACGGCATCGTCGGCCTGAGCCTGCTCGTCGCCTCGCTGCGGCACGGCCTGGCCGTCTTCAACGCGGAGGGCACCGGCGCCGCCCTCGCGACCGTGGCGACACTGGCGACCCTCAGCCTGGTGCTGCCGACCTTCACGACCAGCAAGCCGGGGCCGGAGTTCTCCACGGCCCAGCTCACCTTCGCCGCCGTCTCCTCGCTCGTCCTGTACGGCCTGTTCGTGGCGACGCAGACCGTACGGCACCGCGACTACTTCCTGCCGGTCACCCGGCAGGGCGCGGTGATCGACGCCGACGACCACGCCGGCATCCCCTCCTTCCGGACCACGATGACCAGCCTGGGACTCCTCGGCCTGGCCCTCGTCGGCGTGGTCGGTCTCGCCAAGGGCGTCTCGCCCACCATCGAGTCCGGAGTGGAGGGCGCCGGAATGCCGCACTCCGTGGTGGGTGTGATCATCGCCCTGCTCGTCCTGCTGCCCGAGACGATCGCCGCACTGCGCTCCGCCCGCCGCGACCGCGTCCAGACCAGCCTGAACCTCGCCCTCGGCTCGGCGATGGCGAGCATCGGCCTGACCATCCCGGCCGTGGCCGTCGCGTCCGTCTGGCTCTCCGGCCCGCTCGTCCTCGGCCTCGGCTCCACTCACATGGTGCTGCTCGCGCTGACCGTCGTGGTCAGCTCCCTCACGGTGGTTCCGGGCCGGGCGACGCCGCTCCAGGGCGGTGTGCACCTGGTGCTGTTCGCGGCGTACCTGGAGTTGGCGATCAACCCGTAGACGCCGCGAGGACGGTCCCGCTCAGCCCGTGACCGGCTCGGCCGCCACCGCGTCCGCGTCGGCGGGCCGGGTCTCGGGGAGCAGGGCGAAGCAGCCGAGGCTGAGCAGCCCGACGCCCGTCAGATAGGCGGCCACACCCCACGGCACCCGCCCGCTCCCGTCGGCGAGCGCCGTCGCCACGATCGGGGTGAGCGCGCCGCCGAGCACCCCGCCCAGGTTGTAGCCCACCGCCGCACCCGTGCAGCGCACCCGCGGCTCGTACAGTTCCGCCAGATACGCGGCGACCACGCCGAACATCGTCACGAACGCGATCAGCGCCACCAGGAACCCGAGGAACATCAGCAGCGGCTCGCCCGTCGACAGCAGCCCGATCATCGGGAACATCCACACGGTGGCGGCCGCGCAGCCGGCCAGGCACAGGGGCCGTCGCCCGTAGCGGTCGCTGAGGACGGCCGCCAGCGGGGTGAGCGCGCCCTTCACCACGACGGCCGCCATGATGCAGGCCAGCATGACGGTCCGGCTCACCCCGAGCCGCTCGGTCGCGTAGGCGAGGGACCAGGTCGTCACCGTGTAGAAGAGCGCGTACCCGACCGCGAGCGCCCCGGCCGTCAGCAGCACGAGCCGCCAGTGGCCGCGGACCACCTCGGCGAGCGGCACGCGCGCGTGCTCCCGCAGTTCGAGGAAGCGAGGACTCTCGGCGAGGGAGGAGCGCAGCCACAGCCCGGCGGCGGCGAGCACACCCGCGGCCCAGAACGGCACCCGCCAGCCCCAGGAAGCGAACTGCGCCTCGGTCAGCGTCGCCGAGAGGGCGAGCATCACACCGTTGGCGAGGACGAAGCCCAGCGCCGGCCCGACCTGGGGGAAGCTCGACCACAGTCCACGGCGGCCGGCGGGCGCGTGCTCGGCGGTCAGCAACACCGCCCCGCCCCACTCCCCGCCCAGCCCGAGCCCCTGCAGGAAACGCAGCACGAGGAGCAGCAGGGGAGCGGCCGCGCCGATGGAGCCGTACGTCGGCACGCAGCCGACGGCGACGGTCGCGGCGCCGGTCAGCAGCAGGGACGCGACGAGCACGGGCCGCCGTCCGTGCCGGTCCCCGACGTGTCCGAACAGGACCGAGCCCAGGGGCCGCGCGACGAACCCCGCTGCGAACGTACCGAAGGCCGCCAGCGTCCCGGCGACCGGCGAGAACGTGGGGAAGAACAGCGGACCGAGGACGAGCGCGGCAGCCGTCCCGTAGACGAAGAAGTCGTAGAACTCGATGGCCGTCCCGGCGAGCGCGGCGGCCGCGAGCCGCACCATGGAAGGGGGCTGCGGCGGCTGCGAGGACTTCAGAGGCTTCGGGGACTTTACTGTGCGTACACGGTGCATGCCGCGTCAACTGCCCCCGGTCACCGTGGGTTACGGGAGCGTGCGGGACCCGGGGCCGCGGCACGGCACCGTGATAAACCGGGTCCGAGCAGCGGTCCTGGACGGACCGAGCCATTCGACCGGACCGGAGGAACAGTGCCCCGCACCCTCGCCAGCGCCCCCGTCATGATTCTCAACGGGCCCAATCTGAACCTCCTGGGCCGGCGGCAGCCGGAGATCTACGGTTCCGACACGCTCGCCGACGTCGAGGCGCTGTGTGCCGGGGCGGCGGCCGCGCACGGGGGCACGGTCGACTTCCGGCAGTCCAACCACGAGGGCGAGCTGGTCGACTGGATCCACGAGGCACGCCTCGGCCACGCAGGGATCGTGATCAACCCGGGCGCCTACTCGCACACCTCCGTCGCGATCCTGGACGCCCTCAACGCGTGTGACGGCATGCCCGTGGTGGAGGTCCACATCTCCAACATCCACCGGCGGGAGGAGTTCCGGCACCACTCGTACGTCTCCCTGCGCGCCGACGGCGTCATCGCGGGATGCGGCGTGCAGGGGTACGTGTTCGGGGTGGAGCGGATCGCGGCGCTGGCGGGGGCGGGGCGGACGAAGGACTGACGGCACCGGGTGCCGTCCGGGGAGTACGGGCCTGGGCGTACGGTCCTGGACGTACCGACCGTTTCAGAGCCGTCCCGGCTCCACGACGCGCCGCAGGAAGCGCCGTGTGCGTTCCTCGCGCGGCTCGCCGAAGACCTCCTCGGCCGTGCCGCGCTCCCGTACGACCCCGCCGTCGAGGAAGCAGACCTGGTCCGCGACATCGCGGGCGAAGCCCATCTCGTGCGTGGCCAGCACCATGGTCAGACCGTCGTCCTTCAGGTCCCGGACGACGCCCAGCACCTCTCCCACGAGTTCGGGGTCGAGCGCGGCGGTGATCTCGTCGAGGAGCAGCAGCCGGGGGCGTACGGCCAGGGCGCGGACGATCGCGACCCGCTGCTGCTGGCCGCCGCTCAGCCGGTCGGGATACTCATCGGCCCTGTCGGCGAGCCCGAGCCGGTCCAGCAGCTCGCGGGCGTGCGCCCGTGCCTGCGCACGGGGGACGCCGTGCACGCGCCGCGGGGCCAGCGTGATGTTCTCCAGGACGCTCATGTGCGGAAAGAGGTTGTACGCCTGGAAGACCACGCCGATGCGGCGGCGCACCGCGTCCTGGTCGGCCCGCGGGTCGCTGATCTCCTCGCCGTCCAGCCAGACGGCGCCGTCGTCGATCTCCTCCAGGAGGCCGGCGCAGCGCAGCAGGGTCGACTTGCCGGAACCGGAGGCGCCGATCAGCGCCGTCACCGTGTGCGGGGCGACCTCCAGGTCGACGTCGCGCAGGACGACCGAACCACCGAAGGTCTTGCGGACGGACTCCATGCGCAGCACGGGTGCGGCGTCGTCGCCGGTCGTCCCGCTCATACGGCCCCTCCCTGTGCCTGCCGGCGGTTCATCCGCGCCGTGACCCAGTCGGTGAGGCGGGTCATCGGGACGGTCAGCGCGACGAAGACCAGCCCCGCGACGACGTACGGCGTGTAGTTGAGACTGCGGCCCACGATGATGTCCGCGGCGCGCACCGCGTCGACCGCGCCGCCGATCGAGACGAGCCCGGTGTCCTTCTGCAGGGACACCAGGTCGTTCAGGAGCGGCGGCACCTGGCGGCGTACGGCCTGGGGGAGCACCACGTACCGCAGCGTCTGACGGTTGCTCAGCCCGAGCGAGCGCGCCGCGGCACGCTGCGAGGGATGGACCGACTCGATGCCGGCGCGGAACACCTCGGCGACGTACGCCGAGTACGTCAGCGTGAGCGCCGCGCCGCCCAGCAGCACCGGATCGACCGTGATGCCCTGCAGACGCAGGGCCGGCACCCCCAGAACGACGATCATCAGGTTGATGATCAGCGGCAGACCGCGGAAGAAGTCGGTGTACGCGGCGGCCAGCACCCGCAGGGGGAAGAACACCGGACCGCGCAGCGTGCGGGCCACGGCGATCAGCAGACCGAGGACGAGGACCGCGACGCCGCACGCCAGCAGCAGCCGGACGTTCAGCCACAGCCCTTCGAGGACCACGGGGAACGCCTCGCGCGCGTACCGCGCGTCGAAGAACGTCTCCCTGGTGCGCGGCCAGCCCGGCGCGCCGACGACGACGAGGCACAGGACGACGCCGGTCACCAGGGTGGAGAGCGCGGCGACCGCCGTCGCGCGGCGGGCACGGGAACGCTTGTGGCGCTCCCGCTCGATCCGCCGCCACGACGGGACGTAGGTGTCGCGCGCGTCCGCGCCCGGCTCCTCCCTCGCGACCGTCACCTGAGTACCGGCACGTCGACGGCGTCGGACAGCCACCGCTTCTCCAGGGCGGCGAGGGTGCCGTCCTCGCGCAGGGCGTCCACGGCGTCCGTCACGCACGGGGTGAGCGCGCTGCCCTTGTCCAGCACGAGCCCGAACTGCTCCGGGGTCCCGCCCCGGTTCTCGAACTGCCCGACGATCCTCGCGTCGGTGACCTCGGCGCCGGTGATGTAGAAGGCGGTCGGCAGGTCGACGACGACGGCGTCCACCTGGCCGTTCCGCAGCGCGGACTTGGCCTGGTCGTTCTTCGCGTACGCGGCCGGCGCCCGGGTCGGCCGCACCACGTCGTCGATGTGGTCCAGGCTGGTCGTGCCGACCTGGGCGCCCAGCCTGACGCGCCTGAGGTCGGCGATGCCCGTCGCCCCGGCGGCTCTGGAGTCCTTCATGGCGACGACGGCCTGGCGCACGTCGTAGTAGCCGGACGAGAAGTCGACGGCCTTCCTGCGCTCGTCGCTGATCGACACCTGGTTGATGTCGAAGTCGAAGGTCTTCTCGCCGGGTGCGAAGGCCTTGTTGAAGGGCACGGTCCGCCAGGCGACGTCACCCTCGTCGTAGCCGAGCCGCTTCGCCACGGCGTACGCGACGGCCGACTCGAATCCCCGGCCGTTGGCGGGCCTGCCGTCCTCGAACCACGGCTCGTACGCGGGCTCGTCCGTCGCGACGGTCAGCTTCCCGGAGACCTCGGTGTCCAGCCCGCCCGCGGCGCACGAGGAGGCGGAGGGCCTGCCGGCCGCCTCCTCCTCCGGTTGCGGACCGCAGCCGGCGGCGAAGGCGACGGCGAGCAGAGCGGCGGTGACGGCGGGCACGGTCCCGCGAGGGACGCTTCGGGCAGGATGCATGGCGGGAGAGTGGCAGGGCGCGGGCCCGGCTGTCGAGGACACGGCGCGATTTCCCACGGAGTGGGAACGGGTGTTGCGGCGCTGTGAACCGGCGCGACACCGACGGCCTCCGACGGTGCCCGGAAGGGGCGCCCGGAAGCGGCGCCCGGAAGCGGTGGCCGCCGGACGTCGGCCACCACCGCCGGGCGGGGCCGCCGGCCCGAGGGCAGGAATCGAAAGGCCGGCCACCCGTCCACGCGGGAGCCGTCACCCCGTGCGGAACCGCCACCAGTGGACAGCGCGGCCCCTGGTGCGGGAAGCGCGCGCAGGACAGCGCTGCGAGTGCTCGGTTCACACGGGGCGCGCGGGACGTCGGGCACACCGTCCCCCGCGCCCCGGAGGGCGCGGGGCGGGCCGGCTCACCAGCCCCGTGCGCGCCACTCCGGCAGGTGGGGCCGCTCCGCGCCCAGCGTCGTGTCGTTGCCGTGGCCCGGGTAGACCCAGGTCTCGTCCGGCAGGGTGCCGAAGACCTTGGTCTCCACATCGTCGATCAGACGGGCGAAGGCCACCGGGTCCTTGCCCGTGTTGCCCACGCCGCCCGGGAAGAGGCAGTCGCCCGTGAAGACGTGCGGGTGGCCGTGCGGGTCGTCGTAGACCAGCGCGATCGAGCCGGGCGTGTGCCCCACCAGATGGCGCGCGGTCAGCTCCACATGACCCACCCGGATCGTGTCGCCGTCCGCGACAGGTACGTCCGTCGGGACGGGGATGCCCTCGACGTCGTCCCGCCCCGCGTACGTGCGCGCGCCCGTGGCCGCCACGACCTCCGCGAGGGCCTGCCAGTGGTCGCCGTGCCGGTGCGTGGTCACCACGGACGCGATCCCGTCGGCGCCGATCAGCGTGAGCAGCGTCCCGGCGTCGTCGGCCGCGTCGATCAGGAGCTGCTCGTCCGTGGCCCGGCAGCGCAGCACATAGGCGTTGTTGTCCATCGGACCGACCGCGACCTTGGAGATCATCAGGTCCCGCAGCTCGTGCACGTCCGCAGGGCCGCCGACCTTCACCGCTCCGCTGTAAGTCATGCCGGTCAGCCTATAGCGGGGGCAGTACGGGAAGGGGTCCGCCCTCGACGAGCAGGGCGGTTCCGTCCCGGCGTCCGGCGAGCCAGCCGAGCAGCGCGGGCGCCGGGCCCGTCACGGTGACCTCGGGACCTTCCTCGCCGTCGCGTCCCGTGCGCCACGCGCGCGCACCGTCGGTGACGCGCGTGGGCGGGACCCCGGGGTGCCCGGCGAAGCGGTCAGCGAGGAAGACGATCTCCCGCTCGACGAAATCCGGCGGCAGGTCCTCCGGTTCGTACCCGATCCCCAGGTCCACATGGTGCAGCTCGACCTCGATCCACCGCCGGAAGGGCACCCGGGCCGCGGTGTCGGTGACCCCGTTGCGCAGCTCCACGACGCGGGACCAGTCGGCGAGCCCGGACCAGACCCCGTGGAACCGCGCCGCGCTGTCGCGCAGGTCGGCGAGGTGTGTCCGCAGGGGCCTGGGGGCGTCCCGCTCGATATCGGCGTCCCGGTCCTCGGCGGAGACGTACATCGGCCGCCCCTCCAGGACGTTCACGAGGGCGTCCGCGTTGCGGGCGAGGTGGGCCAGGACATGGCCACGGCTCCAGCCGGGCAGTCGTGACGGTTCCGTCACACCGGTGTCGTCCAGCGCGGCCACTGCGTTGAGCAGCCGTTCGGTCGCGTCACGTACAGACACCAGGTCGCGCACATGATCGTTCATGCGTCCGACGATAGCCGCGCCACACGTCCGGGTGAAGGTGGCGGGAAATCTCCGTAATTCGAATACACGTGCCATAAGGTTCGGTGGCGGCGCCGGGCATTCTTGGAAGCCCGGGATTGTTCCCATCGAGGCGAACCGAACCGGCGTTGTCAGTGGCTCCCCCTAGTCTGGAGAAGACGGGGGCCCCGCCCCTGTCACTTCCCTCAAGAAAGGTGCGGACCGGCGTGGCCGACCGTCTCATCGTCCGTGGAGCGCGCGAGCACAACCTCAAGAACGTCTCGCTCGACCTCCCCCGCGACTCGCTCATCGTCTTCACGGGCCTGTCGGGGTCGGGCAAGTCCTCGTTGGCCTTCGACACCATCTTCGCCGAGGGGCAGCGGCGCTACGTGGAGTCGCTGTCCTCGTACGCCCGGCAGTTCCTCGGCCAGATGGACAAGCCGGACGTCGACTTCATCGAAGGTCTCTCCCCGGCGGTCTCCATCGACCAGAAGTCGACCTCGCGCAACCCGCGCTCGACGGTCGGCACCATCACCGAGGTCTACGACTACCTGCGGCTGCTCTTCGCGCGCATCGGCAAGCCGCACTGCCCCCAGTGCGGACGCCCCATCTCGCGCCAGTCGCCGCAGGCCATCGTCGACAAGGTCCTGGAGCTGCCGCAGGGCAGCCGCTTCCAGGTGCTCTCCCCGCTCGTGCGCGAGCGCAAGGGAGAGTTCGTCGACCTCTTCGCCGACCTGCAGACCAAGGGGTACAGCAGGGCCCGGGTGGACGGCGAGACGATCCAGCTCACCGAGCCGCCCACGCTGAAGAAGCAGGAGAAGCACACCATCGAGGTGGTCGTCGACCGCCTCACGGTCAAGGAGGGCGCCAAGCGCCGCCTGACCGACTCCGTGGAGACCGCGCTCGGCCTCTCCGGCGGCATGGTCGTGCTCGACTTTGTCGACCTCCCGGCCGACGACCCCGAGCGCGAGCGGATGTACTCGGAGCACCTGTACTGCGCGTACGACGACCTGTCCTTCGAGGAGCTGGAGCCCCGCTCCTTCTCCTTCAACTCGCCCTNCGACCTGTCCTTCGAGGAGCTGGAGCCCCGCTCCTTCTCCTTCAACTCGCCCTTCGGCGCCTGCCCCGAGTGCTCCGGCATCGGCACGCGCATGGAGGTCGACGCGGAGCTGATCGTCCCGGACCCGGACAAGTCCCTCGACGAGGGCGCCATACACCCCTGGTCGCACGGGCACAGCAAGGAGTACTTCGGACGCCTGACCGGAGCCCTGGCGAACGCGCTGGGATTCCGGACCGACATCCCCTTCGCCGGTCTGCCCCAGCGCGCCAAGAAGGCGCTCCTGCACGGACACAAGACGCAGATCGAGGTCCGCTACCGCAACCGCTACGGCAGGGAGCGCGTGTACACCACGCCCTTCGAGGGCGCCGTCCCGTTCGTGAAGCGCCGGCACACCGAGGCCGAGAGCGACACGAGCCGCGAGCGCTTCGAGGGCTACATGCGGGAGGTGCCCTGCCCCACCTGTGAGGGCACGCGCCTCAAGCCCGTCGTCCTCGCGGTCACGGTCATGGAGAAGTCCATCGCCGAGGTCGCCGCCATGTCCATCAGCGACTGCGCGGACTTCCTGGGCGAGCTGAGGCTCGACGACCGCGACAAGAAGATCGCCGAGCGCGTCCTGAAGGAGGTCAACGAACGGCTGCGCTTCCTGGTCGATGTCGGCCTCGACTACCTCTCGCTGAACCGCGCCGCGGGCACCCTCTCCGGCGGCGAGGCTCAGCGCATCCGGCTGGCCACCCAGATCGGCTCCGGCCTCGTGGGCGTCCTGTACGTCCTGGACGAGCCGTCCATCGGCCTGCACCAGCGGGACAACCACCGCCTCATCGAGACCCTGGTCCGGCTGCGCGACATGGGCAACACGCTCATCGTCGTCGAGCACGACGAGGACACCATCAAGGTCGCCGACTGGATCGTCGACATCGGCCCCGGCGCGGGCGAGCACGGCGGCCACGTCGTGCACAGCGGCTCCCTGAAGGAACTCCTCGACAACGAGGAGTCGCAGACCGGCCAGTACCTGTCCGGCAGGAAGGCCATCCCGCTGCCCGAGGTCCGGCGTCCGCGCGACCCCTCCCGGCAGCTCACGGTGCACGGCGCCCGCGAGAACAACCTCCGGGACATCGACGTGTCGTTCCCGCTGGGCATCCTCACGGCCGTCACGGGTGTCTCCGGCTCCGGCAAGTCGACCCTGGTCAACGACATCCTGTACACGCACCTGGCCCGCGAGCTGAACGGCGCCAGGAGCGTCCCCGGCCGCCACACGCGCGTCGCGGGCGACGACCTCGTCGACAAGGTCGTGCACGTCGACCAGTCGCCCATCGGCCGCACCCCCCGGTCGAACCCGGCCACGTACACCGGTGTCTTCGACCACGTCCGCAAGCTGTTCGCCGAGACCACCGAGGCGAAGGTCCGCGGCTACCTGCCCGGCCGCTTCTCCTTCAACGTCAAGGGCGGCCGCTGCGAGAACTGCGCGGGCGACGGCACGATCAAGATCGAGATGAACTTCCTCCCGGACGTGTACGTCCCGTGCGAGGTCTGCCACGGTGCCCGCTACAACCGGGAGACCCTGGACGTCCACTACAAGGGCAAGTCCATCGCCGACGTCCTGAACATGCCGATCGAGGAGGCCATGAACTTCTTCGAGGCGGTCCCGGCGATCTCCCGCCACCTCAGGACGCTCAACGACGTCGGCCTCGGCTACGTCCGGCTCGGCCAGTCCGCGACGACCCTGTCCGGCGGCGAGGCCCAGCGGGTGAAGCTCGCCAGCGAACTCCAGAAGCGGTCCACCGGGCGCACGGTGTACGTCCTGGACGAGCCGACCACCGGTCTGCACTTCGAGGACATCAGCAAGCTGCTCGTCGTGCTGTCCGGCCTGGTCGACAAGGGCAACACGGTGATCGTCATCGAGCACAACCTCGACGTCATCAAGACCGCGGACTGGGTCGTCGACATGGGTCCCGAGGGCGGCGCGGGCGGCGGCGTCGTCGTCGCCGAGGGCACGCCCGAGGAGGTCGCCGGGGTGCCGGCCAGCCACACGGGCAAGTTCCTGCGGGAGGTCCTGGGCGCCGAGCGCATCAGCGACGCCCCGCAGGCGAAGCCCGCGGGCAAGGCCACCGCCAAGAAGGTCGCGGCGGCCGGATCGACGACGAGGAAGACGGCGACGGCCCGCACCACGGCGGCCGGCTCCACCGCGGCCACGAAGAAGGCGGCCCCGGCGAAGAAGGCCACCTCGGCGAAGAAGGCCACCTCGGCGAAGAAGGCGACCCCGGCTAAGAAGACGGCACGGGCCCGGAAGGTCTGAGCGAAGGCCCGGGTCAGGTCCGTACGGCCCGGTGCCGGCCGCGGTGCGCCGCGCCCCACGGGAGACCCCGTGGGGCGCGGCGCACCGCGGCTCCGTCTCAGAGGGCGCCCATCTCGTGGGCGTACGGCGGTTCCGCGCCCGCGCGGGAGCAGGTGATCGCCGCGGCCCGCGCGGCGAACCGCAGCAGCTCGCCCCACCCGTCGGCGCCGAGGCCCGCCACCGCCTCCCCGGACAGCGCGTCGCCGGAGGCGAGGCGATGCAGCAGCGCCGCGTTCACCGTGTCGCCCGCGCCGATCGTGTCGACCACGTCGACCCGTTCGCCCGGCACGGAGTACTCACCGCCGTCCCGGGTGAACGCGGTCAGCCCGTCGCCGCCCCGCGTGATCACGACGGCCGAGGGACCGGCGGTCAGCCACTCGCGCGGCGTGCCGCCCAGCCACTCGGCGTCCTCCTCGGAGAGCTTGAGCAGCGACACCGAGGGCAGCCAGCTCTTGAACCGCGCCCGGTAGGCGTCCGGGTCGGGGATGAGACCCGCGCGGATGTTCGGATCGAGTGCGGTGAACACGCCCTGCTCGTGAGCGCTCCGCATCAGCTCCTCGTACGCGCTCGCGCCCGGCTCCAGCACGAGCGAACACGTACCGAACGACACCGCCCGCGTGCCGTCCGGGAGCCGGTCGGGCGCCGAGAACAGCCGGTCCGCGGTGCCCTCCACGTAGAAGGAGTAACCGGCCGAGCCGTCCGCCGAGATGGACGCGACGGCCAGGGTCGTGGGCTCGGCGCCCCGCTGCACGGACGCCACGTCGACGCCCGCCTCGTGCAGCCCGCCGAGCAGGGCCTCGCCGAAGGCGTCGGTCGAGATCCGGGAGCAGAAGGCCGTGGGGGAGCCGAGCCGGCCCAGTGCCACCGCCGTGTTGTACGGGCCGCCGCCGCGGCGCGGGGCGAGCGCGGCGAGTGCGCCCTTCTCACTGGGCACCAGATCGATCAGGGCCTCACCGGCGACGACGATCACGAGACGGATCCTTTCTCGGGGCAGCCGCACGAGGTGCGGTGTACGAAGGAGGAGGGCAGCCGGACCGTACGGGCCGCACGGCCGGGGGAGTCCAGCCGTTCCAGCAGCAGCCGCACGGCCTGGGTCCCGATCTCCTTGCTGGGCTGGGAGATCGCGGTGAGCCGGGGCGAGAAGAGGTCCGCCCAGGAGAAGTCGTCGAAGCAGCACAGCGCCAGGTCCGCGGGGACCGACAGCCCGCGCGCCCGCACGGCCCGCAGCGCGCCGATGGTCATCGCGTTGTTGGCCGTGACGAGCGCCGTCGGCGGCGCGGAGAGGGACAGCAGGGTCCCGGTCGCCCGCTCGGCGCCCGCCGCCTCGGAGTTGCCGGGGACCACGAGCCGCTCGTCGTACGCGAGCCCGGCGTACGCCAGGCCGTGCCGGTAACCGGAGATCCGCTCGCTCGTCGTGCTGAGCCCCGGCAGGCCCGCGACCAGGCCGATCCTCCGGTGGCCCAGTTCGGCCAGGTGGGTGACCAGGCGGGCGACGGGCTCGGCGTTCTCCGCGCACACCTGGTCGAACACGAGACCGGGCGCCTGGTCCCCGTCGACCAGCCGGTCCAGGAACACCGTCGGCACGCCGTGCCGCCCGAGGTAGCCGACCAGCTCCCGCGGCCGGGCGGACGGCGCGAGGATCATGCCGTCCACCCGCCGCTCGTGCAGGAGCTGGACCACCTTGCGCTCATGGACCGGGTCGTCGTGCGGATCGGCGATCAGCAGGCTGTACCCGTGCTCCAGGGCACCCGCCTCCACGCCCTGGAGGATTTCCGTGAAGTAGGGATTGCTGATCGACGAGACCGCGAGCCCGATGGACCGTGTACGCGCGGTGACCAGCGATCGGGCCAGGCTGTTCGGGGTGTAGCCGAGCGTCTCGATGGCGTCGAGCACGGCCTGGCGCGTGTGCGGCAGCACCGGACGCGTGTCGTTCACCACGTGCGAGACCGTCGCGACGGACACGCCCGCGTGCCGGGCCACGTCGGCCATCGTCGCCATGGCGCCCTCCTCGGAAGCGTCCGACTGCTCGCCCGCGAAGGTACCTCATCCCATGCGACGCGTAAACGCTTGCGCAAGCGTTTACGCGACAGTGTGCATCAGCACCCGCACCCAGGCGGCACCCCGGCCCGCGACCGCTCGTCCGCTTGCCTGCTCACCTGCTCACCTGCTCACCCGCTCATTCCCAGTCCCACCCGATGCCCACGATCCCCGACCGGACCCGCTGCTCCACCATGTGGACCGACCGGTGGCGTCCGCTCAGCGGCAGTTCCTGGCGGCCGCTGCGGGGCGCCGCCGCCGAGTGCTGGGCGAACCGGTGGCAGCGCACGGGCAGCGTCCCCTCGGCGAACCGCACCTCAAGGGCGTACTGCCCGCCGGAGAAGCCGAACCCGCGCACGTACTCGCTGGACGCGCCGGCCGTGCCGTCCTCGACGCCGTAGCGGAACAGGAAGGTGTCGCCCGTCCGCAGCCGTGTGTCGAAGAGCAGCTCGGCCACGAGCACGCCGGTCTCGTGGTGCCGGAGCACGCGTCCCGTGCGGCAGTTCTCCAGCGCGTGCACCGTCATGCGCTCCGGAGCGCAGCCGGGGTCGCCGTGGTGGACGGCCACATAGCGGTCGACCCCCTCCCTGCGGGCGCGCACGATGTGCTGGGAGTCGCGTCCCAGCAGCTCGCGCCGGGCGCCGATCCGTACCCGCTCGTGATGGCCGAGGGCGAGCAGGCCGCCGTCGAGCGGTGAGTCGAGTTCGGTCAGCAGCTTCTCCAGGGCTCCGGACGCCTCGACCAGCGAGCGGTACGAGCGGGTCGTGGGGCGTTCCGCCGCGGCCAGGCCGTCCGCCGTCGTGAGCAGGCGGATCAGCGACTCGTCCGGCAGCTGGAGTATCTCCTCCAGGGCGCGCACGGCCCGCAGCGACTCGGCGCGCTGGGGCCGGCGGGCGCCCTGCTGCCAGTAGCTCAGGCTCGTCACGCCGACCTTGACCCCGTACCGCGTCAGATGGTGCTGCACGCGCTGCAGCGGCAGTCCGCGGGCGGTGATCGCGGCACGCAGCGCGACATGGAAGGGACCGCCCCGCAGGGCCGTCTCCAGTTCCGCCGCGGTGACGTCCGCGTGCTGTGTGCCGTGTCGCATGCAGGGCCCTTTCTCTGAATGCTCACAACGGCTGCTCGGGCCGTTCGCGCTGTCCGTGGGGGCCGCCCGGACGGCGCGCAGGGAATGAGCACATGCGTACGCCGTGGTTCGCGGCCGGGTAATCCCGCATTGAAGCCTGTTGATCAGGCCCGGACAACACCTGACGCGCAAGTCCGCCGTCCCGGTGGCCGAATGCCACGGGGTCCCCGCGTGGCGGGGCAAGGACCGGTGAGGGGCCGGGGGCGCGGGGCCGGGCGGCAGCTCAGGGCCGGGTCGGGCCCGCCGGCGTCCGGCGGCGCGGGAGGAGCGCGGCAGGCCGGGCGGGGCACCCCCGCCACCGTGAGACTGACGCAGACGCAGACGCAGACGCAGACGCAGATGCAGATGCAGACGCAGATGCAGATGCAGATGCAGACGCAGAGACAGAGACAGACGCAGACGTGGATGCGGACAGGGGCCTCAGGTCCGGCCTCGGCGACCCCGGGCGCGGCCGCCCGCGCCGTGCAGCCGCCGCAGCACCCCGAAAGGCGGGCGGCATGAACCGGGCGGCCGGCTCAGGCGCGGGAGCCGCCGTGCCGTGCCGCCGCCGACCGCAGGCGCTTGGCGCGCACGATGTCCGGGTCGCGGGGGTCGAGACCGGACAGCAGGCCGTCGCCGAACTGCTCCTCGTCCTGGTACGGGCGGACCCGGACCGATCGCCGTGCCTTTTCGATCCGCGTCTGTCGCATCTTCCGCAGCCCTTCGGTCATCGACCCGACGCCCTGGTCCGGAGCGGCGCGTCCACCTGCTTCTGCACTGGTACGAGCGTTGCCCCGAACTGTCTTCGTGTCGTCACGGCCAGCCCCCGAAACGGGTCCCGGTCCACGTGAATTGCCCATCTCCGGCCGGCCGTAACCGTCGGCGCGCGGTCGGGTCCGGCGGGCCGCCGCGCTGTCACACCCCGCCAGTAGGGTGGGAGACATGGCCGACCCCTCCAGCTACCGCCCCAAGCCGGGACAGATCCCCGACTCGCCAGGGGTCTACAGATTCCGCGACGAGCACCGCCGGGTGATCTACGTCGGTAAGGCGAAGAGCCTGCGCCAGCGTCTGGCCAGCTACTTCCAGGACCTCTCCAACCTCCACCCGCGGACGCGCACGATGGTCACCACGGCCGCGTCGGTGGAGTGGACGGTGGTGTCCACGGAGGTGGAGGCGCTCCAGCTGGAGTACTCCTGGATCAAGGAGTTCGATCCGCGGTTCAACGTCAAGTACCGCGACGACAAGAGCTACCCCTACCTCGCGGTCACGATGAACGAGCGGTTCCCGCGGGTGCAGGTGATGCGCGGCCACAAGAAGAAGGGCGTGCGCTACTTCGGTCCGTACGGGCACGCGTGGGCGATCCGCGACACCGTGGACCTCCTCCTGCGCGTCTTCCCGGTGCGGACCTGCTCCGCGGGCGTGTTCCGCAACGCGGAGCGGACCGGCCGCCCCTGTCTGCTCGGCTACATCGGCAAGTGCTCGGCGCCCTGCGTCGGGCGTGTCACGGCCGAGGAGCACCGGGAGCTGGCGGAGGACTTCGGCGACTTCATGGCCGGCCGTACGGGGACGTACATCCGCCGGCTGGAGCGGCAGATGGCGGACGCCGCCGAGGACATGGAGTACGAGCGCGCGGGCCGGCTGCGCGACGACATCGGGGCCCTCAGGAAGGCCATGGAGAAGAGCGCCGTCGTGCTCGCCGACGCCACGGACGCCGATCTGATCGCCCTCGCCGAGGACGAGCTGGAAGCCGCCGTGCAGATCTTCCACGTGCGCGGCGGCCGGGTGCGCGGCCAGCGCGGCTGGGTCACCGACAAGGTCGAGGCCGTCACCACGGGGGGCCTGGTCGAGCACGCGCTGCAGCAGCTGTACGGGGAGGAGACCGGCGACTCCGTACCGAAGGAGGTGCTGGTCCCGGCGCTGCCCGACCCCGTGGAGCCCGTCCAGGAGTGGCTCACCGGGCGGCGCGGGTCGAACGTGTCGCTCCGGATCCCGCAGCGCGGCGACAAGAAGGCCCTCATGGAGACGGTCGAGCGCAACGCCCTCCACGCGCTCGGCCTGCACAAGACCAAGCGCGCCTCCGACCTCACGACCCGCTCCCGCGCGCTGGAGGAGATCGCCGAGGCCCTCGGCCTGGACAGCGCGCCCCTGCGGATCGAGTGCTACGACATCTCGCACCTCCAGGGCGACGACGTCGTGGCGTCGATGGTCGTCTTCGAGGACGGGCTGAGCCGCAAGAGCGAGTACCGCCGCTTCCAGATCAAGGGCTTCGAGGGCCAGGACGACGTCCGGTCCATGCACGAGGTGATCACCCGCCGCTTCAGGCGGTACCTGGGCGAGAAGGAGAAGACCGGCGAGTGGGCCGACGGCGAGGCCGCCCTCACCGAGGAGGACGGGCGGCCCAAGCGCTTCGCGTACCCGCCGCAGCTCGTCGTCGTCGACGGCGGCAGGCCCCAGGTCGCCGCCGCCCAGCGGGCCCTGGACGAGCTGGGCATCGACGACATCGCGGTCTGCGGCCTCGCCAAGCGCCTCGAAGAGGTCTGGCTGCCCGGCGACGACGATCCGGTGGTGCTGCCACGTACCAGTGAAGGGCTCTATCTTCTTCAGCGGGTGCGCGACGAGGCGCACCGCTTCGCCATCACCTACCAGCGCGCCAAGCGGGCCCGGCGCTTCCGGGCGAGCCCGCTCGACGACGTGCCGGGACTCGGCGAGGCGCGCAAGCAGACACTGATCAAACACTTCGGTTCGGTGAAGAGACTGCGATCCGCGACGATCGACCAGATCTGCGAGGTTCCCGGTATAGGCCGCAAGACGGCCGAGGCGATCGCCGTGGCGTTCGCCCGGGCCGCCCCGGCGGCCCCCGCCGTGAACACCGCGACCGGAGAGATCATGGAAGACGACGAGGACCACGCGGACGAGGACCGCGCGCAGGACGGGGCGCCCGGATCGGCGGAGGGCGTCGCAGGGGAGCCCGTGTCCGCGGGCGCCCCGGACGAAAGACGGGGGCAGGAGAGATGACCGAGCACGAGCAGGAAGAACCGGCGGCACGGCGTACGGCGGACGCCGGGGAGGCCCGCGCGGACACGACCGGGGAACCGCGCACGGCCCACGCCGGGACGGCGCACGGGGAAGCGCGCGAGAATCGCCCCCGGCGGACGGCGGCCGATGCGGCCGACGGGGCCGGTACGACCGGTCGCACCGGTGTGACCGGTGCGACCGTTACGGCCGGCGGACCGGCGCGGGAAGACGGAGCGGAAGTGAACACGGGCACGATCATCGAGACGGCCGGCGTCCCCGAGGCGGCCATCCCGGAGCTGGTCATCATCTCCGGGATGTCGGGCGCGGGCCGGTCCACCGCCGCCAAGTGTCTGGAGGACCTGGGCTGGTTCGTCGTCGACAACCTGCCGCCCGCGCTGATCCCCACCATGGTGGAGCTCGGCGCCCGCTCGCAGGGGAACGTGGCGAGGATCGCGGTCGTCGTCGACGTCCGCGGCCGCCGCTTCTTCGACAACCTCCGCGAGTCCCTCGCCGACCTGGAGACCAAGCACGTCACCCGGCGGGTCGTCTTCCTGGAGTCCTCCGACGACGCCCTGGTGCGCCGTTTCGAGTCGGTGCGCCGGCCGCACCCCCTCCAGGGCGACGGCCGCATCGTCGACGGCATCGCCGCCGAGCGCGAACTGCTGCGCGAGCTGCGCGGCGACGCCGACCTGGTGATCGACACCTCCAGCCTGAACGTGCACGAGCTGCGCGCCAAGATGGACGCCCAGTTCGCGGGGGAGGAGGAGCCCGAGCTGCGGGCCACCGTGATGTCCTTCGGCTTCAAGTACGGCCTGCCGGTCGACGCCGACCTGGTCGTGGACATGCGGTTCCTGCCCAACCCGCACTGGGTCCCCGAGCTGCGCCAGTACACCGGCCTCAACGAGGAGGTGGCCGCGTACGTCTTCAACCAGCCCGGCGCCAAGGAGTTCCTCGACCGGTACGCCGAACTGCTGCGCCTCGTCCAGACCGGCTACCGCCGTGAGGGCAAGCGGTACGTGACCATCGCGGTCGGCTGCACCGGCGGCAAGCACCGCTCCGTCGCCATGTCGGAGAAGCTCGCCGCCCGCCTGGTCTCCGAGGGAGTGGAGACGGTCGTCGTCCACCGGGACATGGGCCGCGAATGACGGGACGTTCTCTGCGGCTGGACCGGCTGCGGCGGGCCGGCGCCGACGGGCGCGGCGGCAGGTCCGCCGGGGCCCGCGGCGCCGGACCCGCCAAGCCCGCCGAGGCCCGC
>NZ_JAHKJW010000094.1 GCF_019710745.1 Streptomyces beigongshangae | reverse complement strand
GCGCACGCCGCGGCCGTGCTCCCGCCGCCGGCCCGGCGACGCCCTGCGAACGGCTCGTGCCGGCCGGGCGCCCGGGACGCGCGACCGGACCCGGAGGACCGTCCGTGCCGGGAAGCGCCCCCACGGCGGCGGGAGTTGCCGGCGGCCGGACTTGGATAACCTGCCCGGGTGACCACCGACCTGACCTTGCTGTCCCGCGTCGCCTACCGCGGACACGACATCACGGCGCCCCGGCTCCGCGGTCTCCTCGCGCTGCTCGCGGGCGATGTGCGCACGGGCTGCAGCACCGAGCGGCTGGTGGCGGGGCTGTGGCCGGACGCAGTGCCGGAGCGGCCGGCGAAGGCCGTGCAGGTCCTCGTGTCCAGGGCGCGGGCCCAGCTGGGCGCCGACGTCCTGGCCGGCACACCGACCGGATACCGGCTCGCGCTCGCCGAGGACCAGGTCGACGCCTCCGCCCTCCTGCTGCACGCCGCCGCGAGCGCGGACCGGGCCAGGGCCGGGGACCACGCGGCGTCGCTGGCCGCGGCCGAGGCCGGGCTCGCACTGTGGGAGGGCACCCCCGACGGGACCGGCCACACCCACGACCCCCTGTCCGCGCTGCGCACCGAGCGCGCCCCCGTCCGGGACGCGCTCGTACGCGCGCGGGGGCTCGCGCTCGCCCGGCTGGGGCGGCACGCGGAAGCGGCCGGGCCACTGGCCGCGGCCGCCGCGGAGCACCCGCGCGACGAGGAGGTCCTGGCCGAACTGCTGCGCGGCGAGGCGGCGACGGCGGGCCCGTCGGCGGCGCTGGCACGGTACGAGGCGTACCGCCGCGAGCTGCGCGACGGACTCGGCACCGATCCGGGCCACGGCCTCAAGGCCGTGCAGCAGGAACTGCTGCTGGGCGAGGAACCGGTGGTCCGGCACGGCGTCCCGCACGAGCCGAACCCGCTGCTCGGACGGGACGAGGACATCGCGGCCGTGCTGCGCCTGCTGCGCACCTCGCGCGCCGTCACCGTGGCCGGCCCCGGCGGTCTCGGCAAGACGCGCCTCGCGCACGCGGTCAGCCGCCGGGCCGAGCAGCGCGTGGTGTACTTCGTCCCCCTCGCGGGCGTCACCGAGGACGCGGACGTGGCCACGGAGGTGGCCTCCGCGCTCGGCGCGGGCGGGGGACGGCCCGGCGCCGCGGGCGGTGCCCCGGCCGACCCGGTGCCCGGCATCCTCCGCGTGCTCGGCTCCGCGCCCGCCCTGCTGGTCCTCGACAACTGCGAGCAGGTGGTCCGGGGCGCCGCCGGCCTCGTACGGGCCCTGGTGTCGTCCTCGGCGGACCTGCGGGTGCTCGCCACCAGCAGGTCCCCGCTGGACCTCGGCTCGGAGACGGTGTACGCGCTGCCGGCGCTCGGCCCCGCCACCTGTGTCGAGCTGTTCACCCAGCGGGCCCGGGCCGCCAGGAGCGGCGTGGAGCTGCCGCCGGACGCGGTGGCCGGACTCTGCCGCCACCTCGACGGGCTGCCGCTCGCCGTGGAACTGGCCGCGGCACGGGTGCGGGTCCTCTCCGTCCCGGAGATCGCCCGCCGCCTCGGCGACCGGTTCGCGCTGCTGCGCGGCGGCGCGAGGGACGCGCCGGAGCGCCACCGGACCCTGCACGCGGTCGTCGAGTGGAGCTGGAACCTGCTCGACGAGGACGCCAGGGCCGCGCTGCGCCTCCTGTCCGTCTTCCCCGGCGGTTTCTGCGGCGAGGCGGCGGAACAGGTACTCGGCGCGGACGCGCTGCTCCTGCTGGAGCAACTGGCCGACCAGTCGCTGCTGACCGTCGCCGACACCCCGGCCGGAGCACGGTTCCGGATGCTGGAGACCGTACGGGAGTTCAGCGCGGCCCGGCGCACGGAGGCGGGCGAGGACGAACCGGCCGTCGACCGCTTCCTGGCCTGGGCTCGGGACTTCGGAGTCGCGCACCACGACTGGTTCTTCGGCCCGGAACCGCGGACCGCCGGCGAGCGGATCAGGGCCGAGCAGGACAACCTCGTGTCGGCCCTGCGGTACGCCCTGGCGCGTACGGACGGCCCCGCCCTCGCGGCCCTCACCGCCGTCCTCGGCTCCCTGTGGTCCAGCGACTCCGGCTTCCCCCGCCTCGCCGCCCTCGCCGCCGACACCGGTCCGCCGCTGTCGCACCACCGCCCCGGGCCCGGAGACGTCGAAGTGGCCCGCGCCGCCGCGGTGGTGTGCACGGCGGGTCTGCTCATGAGCCACGGCCCGCGCGCCGTACGCCAGCTCGTCACCCTCAGACGGCTCCCCGCGGCCCCGCCGGACACACTGCTGCGCGCCGCCGCGGCCGTGCTGGGCGCGATCCCCGACATGCGGCCCCCCGGCCACGAAGTGCTGCACGCGCTCTGCGCGAGCGAGGAGCCGCTGGTCGCCGGCCTCGCGGAGAGCGTCGCCAGCTACGTCCGGGAGAACGAGCACGACATCGACGGCGCGCTCGCCGCGGCCCGCCGGACCGTCTCGGAACTGGCCGCCGCCGACAGCCCGGTCGTGCAGCTCATGGGACACGCGCGACTGAGCGAACTGGCCCTGCGGACGGGACAGGGTGACCAGGCGTACGAACACCTCAGGGCGGCGCTCGCGGTGGTGCCGCGGCTCGGCGCCGGGCGCGACCACCTCTTCATCCGCCGGCTCCTCGTCCTCGCCTGCCTGCAGCGCGGCGACCCGGACGAGGCCGAGTACTGGCTGCGGGAGACGGAGAGCGACGACATCCCGCAGGAGGACACCTTCTACCGCGCCGATCTCGGCGCGCGCGCCGAGATCGCGCTGTCCCGCGGGCTGACGGAGGTCGGGCTCGGCCTGTGGCGCCGCGCCGTGGAGCGGCTGGGCGAGGCGCCGGGCCCGCCGCACGGCGGCGACCCCCGGCTGGACCCGTGGGCCCTGCAGATCCAGTCGGCGGCGGTGACGGCGCACGCGCACGCCGGCCGCCTCGAACCGGTCGCGGAGCCGGCCGGCCGGCTGCGGCGGGGGCTACGGACCCTGCTCGCCGGTCCGCCCGGCCCGTTCCTGGAACTGCCGCTGTTCGGGACGGTGCTGCACGCCCTCGGCACGGCGGGACTGGCGTCCGGCGGCAGTTCCGAGAACGGGCCGGGCGCCGCTCCCGTCCGCATGATCGCGCTGGCCGAACGGCTGCGGGTGCTGCGGGACTTCCAGCCGACGATGTCGGCGGACCGGGCCCGGCGGGCGGCCCGGGACGCCGACGGGGCGGCATACGCCGACGCGGTGTCGGAGTATGCCGCCCTGCGGCGGGACGAGTTGCGGGAAGCGGCCCGCGCGGTCATTTCGGATCGCGGTTGAACTGCGCCTGCGACCAGCGGTGACCGAGGACGGTCAGGGCGACGCACCAGGCGACCGCGAGCCACCCGTTGTGCCCGATCCCGGTGCCGAGCAGCAGGCCGCGCAGGGTCTCGATGGCCGGGGTGAAGGGCTGGTACTCGGCGATCGGCCGGAACCAGCCCGGCATCGTGTCGGCCGGTATGAAGGCGCTGGAGATGAGCGGCAGCAGGATCAGCGGCATGGCCATGTTGCTCGCCGCCTCGGGGTTCGGACTGGCCAGCCCCGTCCCGACCGCGATCCAGGTGAGCGCCAGGGTGAACAGCGCGAGCAGCCCGAACGCCGCCAGCCACTCCAGGGCCGTGGCGTCCGTGGAGCGGAAGCCGATGGCCACGGCGATGGCGCCGACGAGGACCAGGCTGGCGAGTACCTGCAGCACGCTGCCGACGACATGCCCGATGATCACGGACCCGCGGTGGATGGCCATCGTGCGGAAGCGGGCGATGACGCCCTCGCTCATGTCCATGGAGACCGACACCGCGGCCCCGATCACGGTGGAGCCGATGGTCATCATCAGCAGGCCCGGGACGAGATAGGCGATGTAGTCGGAGCGGTCGGCGCCGGCGCCTCCGATGCCCGCGCTCATCACGTCGCCGAAGATGTAGACGAAGAGCAGCAGCAGCATGATCGGCGTCAGCAGCAGGCTCAGGGTCATGGACGGGTAGCGCCGCGCGTGCAGCAGGTTGCGGCGCAGCATGGTGTGCGCGTCACGGACGGCGAGGGGGAGGGAGCTCATCGGACGTTCTCCTCGGACTGGGCGGGGGCGGGGGCGGGGGCGGTGGTGGGGGTGGCCGGGCCGGTGAGGGCGAAGAACACGTCGTCGAGGTCGGGGGTGTGCACGGTCAGCTCGTCGGCCTCGATGCCGGCCGAGTCCAGCCAGTCGAGGATGGAGCGCAGCTCGCGCTGGCTGCCGTCGCTGGGGATCTGCAGCGACAGCGTCTCGTCGTCGCCCGCGGCCTCGCGCAGGGCGACGGCGGCGGACCGGTAGGCGAGGGGATCGAGGAACCGGAGCCGTACGTGCCCGCCCGGGACAATCCGCTTCAGTTCGTCGGCGCTGCCCTCGGCGGCGATCCTGCCCTCGCTCAGTACCGCGATGCGGTCGGCGAGTTCGTCGGCCTCCTCCAGGTACTGGGTGGTGAGGAAGACGGTGACGCCGTCGGAGACGAGCTCCCGGATGATCTGCCACATGGTGTGGCGGCTGCGCGGATCGAGGCCGGTGGTCGGTTCGTCGAGGAAGATGATGCGCGGGGACCCGACCAGGGTCATGGCGATGTCCAGGCGGCGCTTCATGCCGCCGGAGTAGGAGGAGGCGGGCTTCTTCGCGGCGGCCACCAGGTCGAAGCGCTCCAGCAGCTCCGCGGCGGTGCGGCGGCCCTCCTGCCTGGGCAGGTGGTGCAGGTCGGCCATGAGGAGCATGTTCTCCTCGCCGGTGATCAGGCCGTCGACGGCGGAGAATTGGCCGGTGACGCCGATGGCGGCGCGCACGGCCTGCGGATCGGCCGCCAGGTCGTGCCCGCCGACCGTCAGATCGCCGGCGTCGGCGGTGACGAGGGTCGAGAGGATCTTGACGGCGGTGGTCTTGCCGGCGCCGTTCGGACCGAGGAGGGAGAAGACCGTGCCGGCCGGCACCGCCAGGTCGATGCCGTCGAGGACCGTCTTGTCCCCGTAGGTCTTGCGCAGCCCCTTGGCCGCGATGGCGAGTGAGTGCGATGTCGTCGGGTTCATGCCGCAGAGCGTGTGGCAGGGCGCGTTCAACGCGGTTTCAGAACGGTTTCAGCGCCCTGAACCGGCGATGCCCGGGGACCGGTGGCGGCCGCGACCGGTGCTGATCACGGCTGGGCAGCGAGGCGGCTCACCGCAGTGCGAGTCGGTCCTGGAGGCGATCCGGGTGCCGCGGATCGGTTCCGGCCGGCCCCGCGGGCGACCGGAACCGTGTGCCGAAGTTCGGCAAGACCGACTGCCGTGAGCGTCACGCGGTCGGGTGCGGGATCGGCCGCCTCGAGCAACGAGCGGCTGTGACCGGTGGCTTTCACCGGTGACCTCAGTCTGTTGATGTCGGCATGGCGCAGGCGTCGGCGATGGCCCGGGTGTCCCAGTAGAACGGACGGACCTCGGTGATCAGCCCCTCCTCGACCGTGATCGCTTGCAGAATCGGGAAGCTGAGTTCACGGCCGGTCGCGCGAGCGCGAGCGCGAACCTGTGTGAGCACGACCGCGGTCCCGCCGGTGGCAAGGAACTCCTGCTCCACCATGTCGAACGACTCCCCCACCTCTCCCATCACGCGGAAGAACTGCGTCATGCCCTTGTGCCCACGCCAAGTGCCTCCATAGGGCAGAGAATCTGCTTGATGCAGCTCGACATCCGGCGCAAAGAAGGGGGCGAGCAGACCGAACGAAGCCTTCCCAGGGCCCCCGCCCCCAGGTACTCCGCCTCAGCCGCGTACATGCCGGTGAGAACTGCTACTGACTTCGCAGTGGATGACATCGTCATGCCGCCAGCATGAGCACCACGGCAGGACCTTGCTGGCGGCAATCGGACACCGTCGTGCCGCGCGGTCGGCACTTCCGCAACACGCCCGTGACCGGCACCAACCGGAAGACCTGACGGAGTCCGGGAACTCACCGAAGCAGCCGCTCGTGCTCGTGGACGACCAGGGTCACCGCGACGCCGGAGGAGCGGATCTCCCCGGCAGGCTTCACGGCCGCCTCCAGCTCCGGCCGCTTCGAGGCGCGGGTGGAGATCTTCTCCGAGAGGACCCGGGTCACCCCGGCCCCGGCGGGGGAGTCGAGCTGCGCGTCGAGAGACTGCCGCGCGGTCGAGGCCCGCCGCAGGCGGACTGTCGGGCGGCTGGGCGTTGCGTGAGCGACCACCTATGAAACGACCTCTCACAAGGCATTCACCCTTGCCGAGAGTATCCCGGTCTACTTCTGCAACCCGGCCAGCCCCTGGCAGCGCGGCTCCAGCGAGAACACGAACGGCCTGCCGCGGCAGTACTTCCCCAAGGGCACCAGTCCCGGCCCTCCACATCCGTGAGCACCTGGACGCCGTCGCCGCCGAACTCGACAGCCGACCACGCAAAACGCTCGGCCGGGAGGCCCCGGCCAAGCGTCTGCACAAACTACTCACAGCCTGGCCAGACCCATCGCGTATCGCGACGGTCGACAAAACCGTGCTCCTTGTTCCTGCGAGGCTTGCGTGGCGCCTTCCCCCCGGAGCCAGCAGGCCGTTCCTGCCGGGCCCTTGCCACGAACTCTGCACGAGTCGGAACAGTCCGTGGCTGTGGGCGCAGGACCGACTCCGAGTCCCACGGCTCGACCTCCGTCCATCCGAACCCGAGGCCGATCTCGTCGAAAACCGGTGCGAAGTCCGCACCGACCAGGTCTGGCATCTGGTGGTGCAGCCCCCGAACCCGGGCCAGGAAGGCCGCGGGCAACGGCACGTGATACGCCTCCAGATAGTGCGCAAAGTCCGCGCGCCATACCCACATGCCATCGGTGACAAGCGACGAGCAGCCGGACGTGTGCCGGTGAACCTCACCCGTGACGACATCGACCCCCGCCTCCATGAAGTGGGTGATGCGATGCCCTACATCCAGATAGCCCACAATTTCCACTTCGTCGGGTTCGCCGGACGCTTGCACCTGAGCCCTCAGTGGCCCCGCAGCCAACTCGCTCGAGTAACCGAAGTCATCGAAGAAGCCGAGCAGTCTCAGCACGCGTACCCCCTTCGGCCTCGCCTGGTCACCGATCGAAGCGAGCATACGCAGGCCCGCGGTTCGCCAGTCCGGCCCATGCGTGGCCGCAGCCGCCCTGCCGCGTGATCGGCCGGGCGGCTGCTTAACTTGTTGTGCCGCACGTCAGGGATCACGTGTTGCGACGACCACTGGAATCCGCCGAGTTCCGGGCGGGGCTTCGCCGTTGGGGCTGAACTGCGGATCCTCTTTGAACTGGTTCGAACTGGTGGTCAGACGTGTCGGGGTCCGCCATGACCGCCCGGATCCGGCCCGGCCCCTGGCCCACGTCCGCCCTGGTGGCGCCGAGGACGAGCAGTCCGGCCACTACGGGCCCGTCCAGGGTACGGGCTCCAGCTTGCAGCGGAAGTGGCGCAGGAGCGCGGGCCGCTCGACGAGGCGGTAGCCCGGAATGCGCTCCCGGGCCTTCGCGACGGCCGCCAGGGTCTCGCCGACGTGGTTCAGGTGGCTCAGGCCGTAGGTCCTGCGGGGAAGGGCCAGCCGCACCAGTTCACAGGGCGCCGCGGTGACGGGCTCACCGTTCTCGTCCTCCTCGCCGAGGTAGAGCGAACCGAGTTCCACGGAGCGGATGCCGCCTTCCAGGTAGAGCTGGCAGGCGAGTGCGTGGCCGGGGAAGCGGTGGGCGGCGATGTGCGGCAGCAGACGTCCGGCATTGAGGTAGAGGGCGTGCAGACCGGGCGGCTCGACGATGTCGACACCGGCGTCACGGACCAGACGCGCCAGATGCCGGGCCGTCTCGGCGCGTGAGCGCAGATAGCGCGGATCGGTGACCTCGACGAGTCCCTGCGCGACCATCTCCAGGTCCCGTCCGGCCAGACCGCCGTACGTGGGGAAGCCCTCCGTGGCGATGAGCAGCAGTTCGCACCGCTCGGCGAGCGCCGGGTCGCGCAGCCCGAGGAAACCGCCGATGTGGGCGATGCCGTCCTTCTTCGCGCTCATCAGACAGCCGTCGGCCAGCCGGAACGCCCGCTCGGCGACCTGCCGCGGACTCATGTCGCGGTACGCGGCCTCGTGCCGGGTGACGAGCCAGGCGTTCTCCGCGAAACGGGCCGCGTCGAGGAACAGCGGAACCCCGTGGCCGCGGCACAGCGCGGCGGCCCGGGCGAGGTTGTCCATGGAGACCGGCTGGCCGGCCCCGCCGTTGCTGGTCAGCGTCATGACGACCAGGCCGATCCGCCGGGCGTCCGGGCCGCGCAGGGCTTCTTCGAGCCGGCGCAGGTCGATGTTCCCCTTGAACCGCTCGTCGCTGTCGAGGTCCCGGGCCTCGGCGCAGGGCAGGTCGACCGCCCGGCAGCCGATCAGCTCCACATTGGCGCGCGTGGTGTCGAAGTGCGTGTTGCCGAGCGTGATCTGTCCCGGGGCCAGCAGGGACGAGAAGAGGATCCGCTCCGCCGCCCGGCCCTGGTGGACGGGCAGCACACACGGATACGAGGTGAGGTCCCGGACCACATCCCGGAAGCGGTGGAAGGACCGTGAGCCGGCGTAGGACTCGTCACCGGCGAAGCCCGCGGCCCACTGCGCCGCCGACAGGGCCCCCGTCCCGGAGTCCGTGAGCAGATCGACCGTCACCTCGTCGGCGCGCAGCCCGAACAGGTTGTAGTGCACGCGGCGCAGGGCCTGCTCCCGCTGCTCCCTCGTCGTCACCGGAATCGGCTCGACGACCTTGATCCTGTACGGCTCCACCTTCGTTCCCTTCCTGTCCTGGTACGTGTTCCGCTCCGTCATCCGGCGGTACGGCACCGGTGGCGGCCGGCGCCGTCAGGGGGCGGCCGCCCCGCCGCACGCGGGGGACGGACCAGGTATGCCTCCGGCGAGAAATAGACCGTCACGCGCGGCGGTTGCCGCCGGCTCCGGACGAGGGACACATAGGTGATCAGCCCCACCCCCTCGGACGCGCGGCGCGGTGTCATGGCGGTCAGCGCGCGGTCGACGGCGCCCGCGTCGGCGTCCGCGCGGTGGCGCCGCAGGGCGGCCGTGGCGCGGTCCCGGGCCACCGCGTCGTCCGGCACGTGGTCGCGGAC
Source organism: Streptomyces beigongshangae (assembly GCF_019710745.1). Taxonomy (GTDB): domain Bacteria; phylum Actinomycetota; class Actinomycetes; order Streptomycetales; family Streptomycetaceae; genus Streptomyces; species Streptomyces beigongshangae. Next base: position 12,976 of record NZ_JAHKJW010000094.1, on the reverse strand, counting down.
CGGCACATGGACGGTGTGACCGCTGGGACGTTCCGAATCGTGTGCGGTGTAGGACAGGCACGAGACCAGGGGCCGGCGGGCGAAGCGTCCGGGGTCCCCTCCCACGGCGCGGCAGAACTCGTCCACGTCCCGGTCCCCGCCACCCGGCAGCAGACGGGCGGCGGTACGCATCCGCGCGGCGGTGGCGTCGTGGTGGGCGACGTAGACCTTCAGCCGCGGGGTGTGCCAGCGGCCCAGGTCCAGGGCGGCGAACAGGACGACGTCCTTGCCGGGGCCCCGTGACAGCGCCCCTTCCCGCAACGCCGGCCACGCACGGCCGAAGCCGGACCGGGTCAGCGCCTCCCGTACGACGTCGGCCGACCGGTCCGGCCCGTGCGCCTGCGGATTCACATACACCTTGATGCCGGGAGGGCCGTCCCGCCGCAGGTCCATCGCGCACCACAGAGCGAAGGAACCCCGGATCACCGGCGGGAGGAAGAGGTCCTCGACGCGCCGTACCGGTTCGGTCGAGAAGCCCCGGCGCGCGGCGAGCGCCTCCAGGGCCCGCATCCCCTGGCGCCCGTTGTCCGCGAGCGAGGCCGCCGTGCAACCGGGTTCGACCAGGACGCGTACGGACGGGGGACCGCCGGCGGAGAACGAGAGCGAGAACTCGACGGGGGAGTGGTCGTCGCAGACGAACGACGGCGAGGGCGGTCCGGCGGCCAGGGGCCGCGGGGCCGCCGGCCCGAGCAGTTCCAGCAGGTCGGTGAGCGCACCCCCGCAGTCCCGGCCGGGAGCCGGGTACCCCGCCGCACCGCACAGCCGGCGCAACTGCCCTCCGACGTGCTCGCCCAAGGTCATGGCGCCCGACTCCGAGGAGGCGTGGCCGGGCTGTCGTGAAGCGGTCGGGGTCATGCGCGGGCTCCGGAGGAGAGGTCCTTGGCTGACGGACCCCACCGTGGCCGCCACGGGCCCCGCGCCGGTCACTCCGCGGTCACGCGATGACTACGCATGGTCGCGAACCGGTGACGCAGCGTTCTATGATCGTGGCTGCCCGGTGCCCGTGTCCGGTGCCCGTGTCCGAGGGCCGGGATCCGGGGGCAGGGCGGTCCGGGGGAGGGCTGGGGGAAGACTGGGGGGAGGGCGCGATGAGTACGCGATACGAGTTCAGGATCCTCGGACCCCTCGAAGTCCGGCGTGACGGACGGCCGGTCCACATCGGCGCCGCCAAGGTCCGCCTGCTGCTCGCGGCGTTGCTCACCGAGGCCAACCAGGTGGTCACCGTCGAGACGCTGGTGAACCGTCTGTGGGGCGACCGGCCGCCCGCGCGTGCACGTAACACCCTCCAGAACTACGTCCTGCGCCTGCGCCGCGCGCTCGACTGCCCGCCGGACGGCGCACCCGTGCGCACCCGCCCCCACGGCTACCTCGTCGAAGCCGCGCCGGACACCCTGGACCTGCACCGCTTCACCGACCTCCTCCGCCAGGGCCGTACGGCCCTGGCGGAGGAGGATGCGGCCCGCGCGGCACCCCTGTTGTACGAGGCCCTGGGGCTGTGGCGCGGTGATCCGCTGTCCGACCTGCCCGCGCAGTTCCTCCAGGACGTCGTACCGTCACTGGACGAACAGCGCCTGGACGCGCTGGAACTGCGGATCGAGGCGGATCTGGCCGTGGGCCGGGCCGCCACCGTGCTGCCGGAACTGCGGGGACTCATCGCGGACCATCCGCTGCGCGAGCGCTTCTGGGCGCAGCGGATGCTCGCGCTCTTCCGCTGCGGGCGGCAGGGCGAGGCGCTGGAGTGCTACCGCACGGTGACCGGACTGCTCGCCGAGGAGCTGGGAGTCGCTCCCGGACCGGAGCTGAAACGGCTGCACCGGCGGCTGCTGGCCGCGGCCCCGGACCTGGACGGGGTACGGAGGAACGGGGCGGCCCCGCTGTCCCGGGACGGCGATCTGCCGGTCGAGGTGACGACGTTCGTCGGCCGCGAGACCCAACTGGCGCAGGTGCGCGCCCTGCTGGGAGCCGTCCGGCTCGTCACCCTCACCGGGGCGGGCGGCGTGGGCAAGACGCGGCTCGCGCTGCGCGTCGCGGCGGACGCCGCCCCGTCCTTCGCCGACGGGGTCCGGCTCGCCGACCTCGCCCCGCTGACCGACGCGGACCTCCTGGACCGGGCCGTCTCCGAAGCGCTCGGGCTGCGTGACCAGTCCGCGCGGCCCGCCGTGGACGCCGTCATCGGCCATCTGCGCGACCGGCGCATGCTGCTCGTGCTGGACAACTGCGAACACCTGGTGGAGGCCGTCGCCGCACTGGTCCTGCGGCTGGCGCGCGCGGCACCCGGACTGCGCGTCCTGGCCACGAGCCGGCAACGCCTGGGAACGCCCGGGGAACACGTCGTCACGGTGCCGTCGCTCACCCTGCCCGCGGCCGACGGACACGCCACGGACCACGATGTCGGTCACGCCACCGACCACACCGACCACGCTGCCGGACGTGCCACGGACCACGCCGACGGACAGGCCGACGACGCCGGTTGCCCGCAGGCCGTCGATCCGCTGTGCCGCTCCGAGGCCGTGCGCCTCTTCCTGGACCGTGCCTCCGGCGCCGCCCCGGCCTTCCGGCTCACCGCCCGCAACCGCGACGCGGTCGCCCAGCTGTGCCGGCGCCTCGACGGCATTCCCCTCGCCATCGAACTCGCGGTGGTACGGCTGAGCACGGTGACGGCGGAGGAGCTGCTGGAGCGCCTCGACGACAGGTTCCGCCTGCTGTCCGTGCCGCAGACGCGTACGGCCGGCCGTTACCGGCGGACACTCCGCGGCGTCGTCGACTGGAGCCACGACCTGTGCACCGAGGGGGAGCGGCTGCTCTGGAGCCGGCTCTCCGTGTTCTGCGGCGGCTTCGACCTGGAGGCCGCGGAATCGGTCTGCGCGGGTGGGGCCATCGCCCGCGAGGACGTGCTGGACCTACTGGCCGGTCTGGTCGACAAATCGATCGTACTGGTCAACAGTTCGGGCGACCGCGCCCGGTACGGCCTGCTGGAGACCATCCGCCAGTACGGCCGGCAGCGGCTCGACGAGGAGGGCGGCACGGCACGGTTGCGCACCCGGCACAGCGAGCACTACCGGGTGACGGCCGTACGGGCGGGCGGCGAATGGTGCGGGCCGCGTGAGGTCGACTGGCTGGTCCGGCTGCGCACCGAACTGCCCAACCTCCGGGCCGCCCTCGACTACTGCGCCTCACGGCCGGACCTGACCGGGGCGGGCATGGAGATCGCCGTCAACCTGGCCCGTACCCGGTGCTGGTTCTTCAGCAGCACCCTGGGGGAGGGGCGGCACTGGCTGGAGCGCCTGCGGGTCGAAGGGCCGGAAGCCGCGACCGCGGTCGACGCAGCCGTCGCGGCACCGGCACCGGCGCTGGTCGTGGGGGCGTCGGCGATGAAGGCATGGATCGCCCTGTGCCAGGGGGACGGCTGCGCCGCCGAGGCGTTCCTGGCCGAATGCCGCGCACTGGCCCGGGAGTCGCCCGACGGCACGTCGCCGGCACCGGTCACGTACGTCGAGGGGGCGCACGCCATGCTCGTACGGGGTGATCCGTCCTGCATCGCCTTGCTGGCCGAGGCACGGGACCGGTTCCGGACGGCCGGGCAGGACGGTGACGCGCACATGGCGACGATGCTGTGGGCCATGGCGGAGGCGTTCTTCGGTGACCGCGCCTCGGCCCGTGCGGCCCGCGACACGTACGTCGCCGAGGCCGTGGCGAGCGGCGCCGAATGGGCCCGCACCTGGGCCCAGTGGTGCACGGGACTGGTGGAACTGCGGCACGGGGAAGCGGGCGGGGCCCTGGCCCCCCTGCGCGCGGCCCTCGCGCGGCAACGGGAGATCGGCGACAGCTGGGGACCGGTCTGGGGACTGGAGACGCTGGCCTGGGCGGTCGCCGCCACCGGCCGCTCCGCCCGGGCGGCATGGCTCCTCGGCGTCGCCCACCGCATGCGGCAGGACACGGGTGTGGCACTGACCGGCCTGCGTCCGTTCCACGAGGCCCACATCGACACCGAACGCCGGGTGCGTGCGGCTTTGGGCGCGGAGGAGTACACGGCGGCCTGGTCCCGGGGCGCGTCCACGGCGGACGGGCTGCGACTCGCGCTGGAGAACGGACCGTTCAGGCCGTGAGACGGTGACGGCGGGTCCCGCCCGCGTGGCCGCCGCAGGGGTGGCACGGGAGACGGGTGCCCGACCGGAGGCGTGGGTGCGAAGCCCTGACATGTCCCGTGGAGCCCGGCTGGCCGCCCACGGCGCTGTCTCCACATCGCTGGCACTGCGCAGCGACCGCGGGCTGCGGGAGCTCGTGGACGCCGCCGCACCGCTGGGCTCCGGCATCGGAGGGGAGTCGCTCCTGCTGCAGGCCGACGGGATTCCGGTCTTCGTCAAACGGATACGCCTGACCGATCAGGAGCGGCGGCCGGAGAACGCGCGCTCCACGGCGAACCTGTTCGGGCTGCCGCTCTTCTGCCAGTACGGCGTCGGCGGTATCGGCGGCCCGGGTTTCGGCGCCTGGCGGGAGCTGGCCGCGCACACCATGACGACGAACTGGGTGATCGCGGGAGAGCACGAGGGGTTCCCGCTGCTGCACCACTGGCGGGTGCTCCCCGATTCCGGCCGGCCCCTTCCCGGAGAACCGGCCGATGTGGAACGGGCTGTCGCCTACTGGGGGGCCGGACCGGGGATACGCCGGCGGATCGAGGCACTGCGCCACTCCACGGCGAGCCTCACGCTGTTCCTGGAGTACGTCCCGCAGAACCTGCACGACTGGCTGGGCGAGCGGATCGGAGCCGGGGGCGCGGCGGCGGAGCGGGCCTGCGCCATGGTGGACACCGAACTGGCGGCCGGCGTCTCGTTCATGAACGTCCGCGGACTGCTGCACTTCGACGCCCACTTCCGGAACATCCTGACCGACGGCCGGCGGCTCTTCTTCACCGACTACGGACTCGCGACCTCCTCGCGCTTCGATCTGACGCGGGAGGAGGCCGACTTCTTCGAGGCCCATCGCACCTACGACCGGTACTACACCGTCACGCATCTGGTGAACTGGCTGGCCGTCGCGCTGTACGGGTACGGACCGGAGGAACGCGCGGAGTTCGTACGCGCCTGCGCCGGGGGAGCGGTGCCCCCGGGCGGCATTCCGGCGGCGGCCGCGGCGGCCCTGCTCCGCCACGCACCGGTCGCCGCGGTGGTGGGGGACTTCCAGCGCCGGTTCCGCCAGGAGAGCCGGACGACCCCCTACCCGCTGGAGGCGGCCCGCAGGGCCGAACAGCGGGACGGCCCACGGTCATCCGTCTGACGGTGGTGCCGCGCGACCCGACGGTGGTGCCGTGGGGTCCGGTCCGGCCGCCGGCGCATCCGGTACGTCCGGCGCATGCGATACATCCGGTGCGTCCCCTTCCGTGTCCGCCGCATCGAGTGCGGCGAGGTGGTGCTCCCATCGCTGACGCCGTTCGTCCTCGGACTGCTCCCACCAGGGCGTGCCACGTTCCCCCAAGGCGTTCTTCGCGTGGCTCACGCGTGCGCGGGCCGACCGTTCGGCCTCCGCGTCGTCGGCGGTCGTCGCCGCGCGGACCGCACGGCGGGCCGCCATGAGGTGGTGCCGGAGGCGGGCGGCGACGTCCTCGGGGACGGCCGGGTCCGTGGCCCGCCACTTCCGCCCCTTGACGATGATGTGATGCCCATCGGGCGTCTTCTCCGGCGTCTCGTGCGTGTCGTGCGTGTTCACACCCACGATTCTGTCCGCCCACCGGCCCGGTCGCGCGGCGGCACCGCGTCACGACGGGGTGCCGCGTCGCGGTGGCCGGTGGCACGTCACCCGGGCCGGCGGTACGCCGACCGGCCCGCGGTACCTCACCCGGCGGTCCCGCCCCGCTCCGGTGCGCCTTCCTCCGTCCGCCCCTCCGGCTGACCGCTAGCGCAGTTCCTGTCCCGCCGCCCAGCCCGGAGCGTCGAGGTTGATGGGCGAGTCACCGACGAACTGGGCGAGCTGCGTTTCCAGCTCGGCGAGTTCGGCGGCGCCCAGACGCACTTCCCAGCGGGCCCGCACCTCGTCGAAGATCGCCGTGCCCTCGGTGATCAGCCCGATCCCGTGATCGGTGATCCGGATGTTCTTGCGGCGGCTGTCGGCGGGGTCGGTCTCGGTGGTGACGTACCCGCGTTCGACGAGCGCGGCGATCGTCTTCGCCGCGGCCTGCTTGGTGACGCCGAGTCTGCGGGCCAGGTCCGAGGCGCTGTCGGCGCCGGCCCGGATGGCCCGGATCGCGTACTCGTGCGACGGCCGGGCGTCGGGGTATCCCCGGGTCGCCAGCTCCCGGACCACTTCGTCCACCAGATTGCGATAGCTGCCCAGGAGCAGCAGGGCGAGATCGGCGCCGGATCGTGAGGACATGACCACAGTCTAGATCTTCCCCCGACCTGGACAACCAGGTTGACCAACATTACAGTCAACCTGATTGTCTATCTTGGGAGTCATCGCATGACCAGCTCTTTCGTGACCGCCTCGCCCGCCGTGGCGGGCGTCACGCACCACACCGCCGAGGTCAACGGCACCACGTTGCACTACGTCTCGGCGGGCGGCACCGGCTCCCCGATCCTGCTGGTGCACGGGTGGCCGGAGTCCTGGTGGGCCTTCCGCGACGTCATCCCGCTGCTCGCCGCCACCCACCGGGTGTTCGCCGTCGACCTGCGCGGCTTCGGCGACTCCGGCATCGCCGACGGCGACCACGACTCGGCCACCATGGCGGAGGACCTGCACCGGCTGGTCGCCCACCTCGGCGTCGGACCCGTGCACGTGACCTGCCAGGACATCAGCGGCGGGCCGGTCTTCACGTTCGCGGCCACGCACCCCGGCGACGTCCTCAGCTTCACCGGCGTCGAGACCACCCTTCCGGGGTACGGCTGGGAGATGCTGGCCGACGTGCGGAACGGCGGCTCCTGGCACGTGGGATTCCTGGCCGCCCCGGGAATTCCGGAGCTGTTCCTGGCCGGCCGCGAGCGGGTGATGCTCGACTGGGCCGTCTCGGTGATGACGACGGTGCCGGGCGGGGTCACCGAGGCCGACCTCGACGAGTTCGCCCGCACCTACGCGCGGCCGGGCGGCTGGCGCGGCACCGAGGAGCTCTACCGTTCCTCCCTGACCGGCGGCGACCGGATGCGGGCACTGGCCGGGTCGCGGCCGCTGACCGTTCCCGTGCTCGCCGTCGACGGCGTCAACGCCCCCTTCACCGAGCGGACGATGCGCCAGGTCGCCGGCGACGTCACCGCGGTCACGATCCCGGACGTCGGGCATTTCGTCGCGCAGGAGGCGCCCGCAGCCTTCGCCACCGCGGTCGGCGACTTCGTCGACCGCGTCGACCGGAGCCGCTGAACGGCCGGGTCCCTGCACCGCCACCCTCCGCGCCCTCTCCGGCCTGCCGCTGACGCGGCCTCGAGCCGGGGCGGCGCCGTTGCCTCCCGGATTCGTGCTGCCGGTGACCTGTGCAGAGCGTGCGGCCCCGAAGGCGGGGACACGCCGGGACGCGACGTCGTTCACCCTTCAGGGACGTGTCCGAGGGCTCGGACATGTCCGGGACGCGTCGTGTTCGGGGGGGCACGTCGTGTCCGCGGAGGCGCGGAGGTCTACGACCCCGCGGGCGCCGTCTGCTGCACGACCTCGAAGGACCACAGTGTGGAACCGCTCGCCGCGGGCCTGGCGCGTTCGCCGCCCTCCGCGCCGCCCCCGCCCTGGTGGGCCGCCTTCATGGGGCCCTCCATCCACGCGGTGAAGGACTCCTCGTCGCGCCACCGCGTGTAGACCAGGTAGCTGTCGGTGCCCTCCACCGGGCGCAGAAGCTCGAACCACTCGAATCCGTCCGAGTTCTCGACGGTGCCGGCGCGGGACGCGAAACGCTTCTCGAGGGTCTCCCGCTGCTCGGCCGGGACGGTCAGGACATTGATCTTGACTACGCTCATGGGTCCATCCTGCCCCACCCGCGCCCGGCGCCGGGCGTTCGGGTCCCCGCCCGGCGGGTTCCGGCGCGGCCCTTCCGCCACGGAGGCCGGAGGACGCCCGGCAGGTCCGATGTCAGTGCTCACCTCTACGGTGTGAGCAGTGGGACCCGCCGGACAGAGGGCGGGCCGCGCCTTGGGAGGGGTCTGTCATGTCCGCTGGGTCGGTGTCGACGACGTATCTGGAGCTGTCGCAGGAGGACGGCGCCGCGCACAAGTTCTACGAAGTGGTCGTCGACGGCGCGGTGGTGACGGTGCGGTACGGGCGGATAGGCGCTGCCGGGCAGACGCAGACGACGACGTTCCCCACGGCGGACAAGGCGCGGTCCGCGGCCGCGAAGAAGGTGGGGGAGAAGGTCCGCAAGGGGTACGCCCCGGCCGTCGCCGGCCAGCGTGCGCCGCGCTCGGTGACACGACGTCAGGTGGCGTCGGCCCCCTCCACCGCGCGCGCCGTGGCCCCCGTGCTGTGGCGGTTCCGCACCGGTTCGGCGGCGTTCGGCATCCATGTCGACGACGACCGCTGCTGGGTGGGCAACCAGACGGGTGACGTCTTCACCCTGGACCACGACGGCGGCGTCCTCGCGCGCTTCAGCCTGCCGGACGGTGTGAAGTGCCTGGTCGCGGACGACTTCTGGATCTACGCGGGATGCGACGACGGCCGGGTCTACGACCTCTCCTCGAAGCTGCCGTTCGCGGCGTACGACGTCGCGGCGGACGTCGACATCTTCTGGCTGGACATCCACGAGGGCGTCCTGAACGTCTCCGACCGCGACGGCCGGCTCACCGTCATCGACCACGAGGACGAGCACCAGTGGGCCCGCCGCAGCCAGGGCGAGCACGCCTGGATGGTCCGTGCGGACGACCGCGCGGTCTACCACGGCCACCAGAGCGGGGTGACCGCCTACGCGCCCGACGGGAGCGGCGAGTTGTGGCACACCCCGACCCGCGGCGGAGTGTTGTTCGGCTGGCAGGAACAGGACGCCGTGTACGCGGGAACCGCGCACCGCGCGGTCCAGCGGCTGTCGAAGGCGACCGGCACGGTCGAGGCCACCTATGCCTGCGACAGCGCGGTCTACTCGTGCGCGACCTCGCCCGGCGGCCGGTTCGTCTTCGCGGGTGACGCGTCCTCGTCGGTCTACTGCTTCGACCGGGACGGCACCCGGCTGTGGAAGCTCGGCACGGGCGGCGGCTCGGCGCTGTCGATGCAGTACCGCGACGAGCGGCTGTACCTGGTGACCACGGACGGCTCGCTGGTGTGCGTGGACGCGAGCGAGGCGGCCGTCTCGGCCGCGCAGCAGGGCACGGTGCCGGTGGCGCGGGACGTCAAGCTCGCCGAGGCCCTGCCGACCTACGAGCCCGCGACGGCCGCGGCCGCGATGCCGAGCGTCTCCCGGGCTCCCGCCGGAGCGATCGTCGTCGAGTGCGTCCGGACGAGCGGCCGGCTGCGCGTCCACGTGGTCTCCGAGGGCTACGACCCGTCCTGGAACGTCCAGTTCCCGCGCACGATACGGGAGCCCGGAGCCCGCTACGTCGTCGACGACCTGCACGCGGCGTCCGGCGGCTTCTACCGGGTCCGCGGCGAGATCCGCCGTCTGCTCTGACCGCTCCCGCGGTGCGGCACGGGCCGGCCCGGCGGGAGAGCCGGGCCTTCCTGCGCGGCAGCGCCGTCCGACCTGGACGGAACCGGCGCGACCGGTGGAACCTGCGGAACCGGCGCAACCCGTGGAACCCCTGGAAGGAAGGATCGATCGTGCATGACCAGAAGTGACCGGGCCGGACGGCTGGTCGCGGCGCCACCGGCGGCGGTCTACGCGGCCCTCATGGACCCGGGGTCGCTGGAGGTCTGGCTGCCGCCGGACGGCATGCGCGGGCGGGTCGAGCACTGGGACCCCCGGCCGGGCGGCGGTTTCCGGATGGTCCTCACCCACCTCGACGCCACCGGCAGCCCCGGCAAGACCTCGGACACGACGGATGTCGTCGACATCGGGTTCGCCGATCTGGTGCCGTCGCGACGCGTGGTGCAGCGGGCGGTGTTCGAGTCCCACGACCCGTCGTACGCCGGCACCATGACGATGACCTGGTCCCTCGCCGCCGTCGGCGGAGGGACCGAGGTGACCGTCACCGCCACGGACGTACCACCCGGCATCGACCAGGCGGTCCACGAGGCCGGCATCGCCTCGTCGCTGGCCCAGCTGGCGTCGTACGTCGAAGCGGCCGGCTGACGCGCACCCCGGCGACCGGCCGCCGCCGCGACCCCACTTTGTCCCGGGCGAAGAAAAAGTATCGAGATCTTGTGCGTAATGGGTTACGGAGTTCGACAAAGGTCGCTAACTTCCTTGAAATGAACCGGTCATAGAGCTGCGACCGGTCGGACCGGCGCGACGGCGCGCGCCTGTGCACCGCTTGGCAGCCCGGCGAGGGCTGCCGTCATCCCACCCCACCACTGGGAGACCTCTGTGCGCACGAAACCGCTCCGACACAGACGGGTCCGTCACCTGCTGACCGCGGTGGCCTGTGCCTTCGGCTGTCTGCTGCCCGTCTCCCCGGCCGCCGCCCGCCCGGCGGAACCGGCCGACGGACCGAAGGCGGCCGCCGTCGAGTACCAGCAGGTCACGCTCGCCAAGGGCGTGGCCGAGACGGGCGAGCCCATGACACTGGCGGTACTGCCGGACCGGTCGGTCCTGCACACCGCCCGTGACGGCACGGTCCGGCTGACGAACGCCGCGGGCACCACCGGTGTCGCGGGCAAGCTGGACGTGTACAGCCACGACGAGGAGGGCCTGCAAGGCGTCGCCGTCGACCCCGGCTTCGCGTCCAACCGGCACGTCTTCCTCTACTACGCCCCCAGGCTCAGCACGCCGGCCGGTGACGCCCCGGCCGACGGCACGGCCTCCGACTTCGCCCCCTTCGACGGCGTCAACCGGCTCTCCAGGTTCGTCCTCAAGACCGACGGCACCCTGGACCTCGCCAGCGAGAAGAAGATCCTCGACGTACCGGCCTCCCGTGGCATCTGCTGCCACGTCGGCGGTGACATCGACTTCGACGCGGCCGGGAACCTGTACCTGTCCACCGGCGACGACACCAACCCGTTCGCCTCGGACAGCTACACCCCGATCGACGAGCGCGCCGGCCGCAACCCCGCCTTCGACGCCCAGCGTTCCTCGGCCAACACCAACGACCTGCGCGGCAAGGTCCTGCGCATCAAGGTCAACGCCGACGGGTCGTACGCGATCCCGAGCGGCAACCTCTTCCCGGCCGGCACCGCGAAGACCCGCCCCGAGATCTACGCGATGGGCTTTCGCAACCCCTTCCGCATGAGTGTCGACAAGCCGACAGGCATCGTCTACCTCGGCGACTACGGTCCCGACGCGGGCACCGCCAGCCCCACCCGCGGCCCCGGCGGGCAGGTCGAGTTCAACCGGATCACCAGGGCCGGCAACTTCGGCTGGCCGTACTGCACCGGCGACAACGACGCCTACGTGGACTACAACTTCGCGACCGGCGCCTCCGGGTCCGCCTTCAACTGCGCGGCGCCCGTGAACAACTCGCCGAACAACACCGGTCTCACCACGCTGCCTCCCGTCCAGCCCGCCTGGATCCCCTACGACGGCGGGTCCGTGCCGGAGTTCGGCAACGGCTCGGAGTCACCGATGGGCGGCCCGGTCTACCGTTACGACGCCGCGTCCACCTCCCAGGTGAAGTTCCCCCAGGAGTTCGACGGCGACTACTTCGCCGGAGAGTTCGGCCGCCGCTGGATCAAGCGCATCGAGTCCGGTACCGACGGCACCGTCCAGTCCATCAACCCCTTCCCCTGGAGCGGCACCCAGGTGATGGACATGGCCTTCGGCCCCGACGGCGCGCTGTACGTCCTCGACTACGGCACCGGCTACTTCAGCGGGGACGCGAACTCCGCCCTGTACCGCATCGAGCACGTCACCGACGGGCTCGCCCCGACCGCCCAGGCCAAGGCGAACGTCACCTCGGGCAAGGCGCCCCTGGCCGTCTCCTTCTCCTCGGCCGGCTCCACCGACCCGGACGGTGGCGCCCTCACCCATGCCTGGACCTTCGGCGACGGCGCCACCTCCACCGCCGCCGACCCCTCCCACACCTACACCGCCAACGGCCAGTACACGGCGACGCTGAAGGTCACGGACGGCACCGGCAAGTCCGCGACGGCCTCCGTGCAGATCACGGTGGGGAACACCGCGCCCACGGTGCGGCTCGACCTGCCGCTGGACGGCAGCATCCACGACTTCGGCGACGCCATCCCGTTCAGGGTGACGGTGACCGACCCCGAGGACGGCACGGTCGACTGCACCAAGGTGAAGGTCACCTTCATCGTCGGACACGACAGCCACGGCCATCCGCAGACCTCGACCACCGGATGCCAGGGCACGCTCCGGACCCTCGCGGACGGCGAGCACGACCCCAACGCCAACATCTTCGGCGTGATCGACGCCGAGTACACCGACCGGGGCGCCGCCGGCCAGCCCGCGCTGACCACCCACGACCAGCACGTCACCCAGCCCAGCCACCGGCAGGGCGAGCACTACGGCGCCTCGGCCGGCGTCGACGTCGTCTCCCACGGCCCCGCACACGGCGGCAAGACCGTCGGCAACATCGAGAACGGCGACTGGATCTCCTTCGAGCCGTACGCACTCGGCAACGCGACGCGGTTCACCGCCCGGGTCTCCTCCGCGGGCGCGGGCGGCACCATCGAGGTCCGCGCCGGGTCCGCGACCGGCACCCTGCTCGGCACGGTGACCGTGCCGGTGACCGGCGGATGGGAGACCTTCCAGGAGGTGACGACCGGCCTGAGCAACCAGCCCGGCGGCTCCACCTCCCTCCACCTCGTCTTCAAGGGCGGCAGCGGCGCGCTCTTCGACGTGGACGAGTTCTCCTTCGCCACCTCCGGCGGGCAGGAGCCCGGTCCTCGTACCGGTGAGGTGAGGGGGGTGAACGGCAAGTGCCTG
>NZ_JAHKJW010000093.1 GCF_019710745.1 Streptomyces beigongshangae | reverse complement strand
CCGCAGGCCTACGTGGCGCTGGACGAGATCCCCCTCAACGCCAACGGCAAGACCGACAAGCGCGCGCTGCCCGCACCCGAGGCGGACGAGCTGGACGGAGACTCCGCCTACGTCGCCCCGCGCACCATCACCGAGGCCCGGGTCGCCGCCATCTGGTGCACGGTCCTCGAACGGGACCGGGTCGGCGTCGAGGACAGTTTCTTCGACCTCGGCGGCCACTCGATCCGCGCAGTCGCGCTGGTCGGCGGCCTGCGGGCGGCCGGCTTCGACGTCGGCGTACGGGAGGTCTTCGAGTACCGCACGGTGGCGCAGCTCAGCGAGTTCCTCACCGGGCGCCCGGCGCCCGCCGCGGCGGCCCCTCCGGTGGAGCCCTTCGCGCTGCTGGCGGACGAGGACCGGGCGCGGCTGCCCGAGGGCGTCGTCGACGCGTACCCGATGTCCCAGGTGCAGCTGGGCATGCTCGTCGAGATGCTGGCCGACCAGGAGAGGCGGGCCTACCTCAACGTCGCCTCGTTCCGCATCACGGACGGCACCCCGTTCGACGAGGCCGCGCTGCGCGCCGCGCTGGACGTGGTCACCGGGCGGCACGAGATGCTGCGCACCTCCTTCCACCCGGACTCCTTCACCACCCCGCTCCAGCTGGTCGCTGCGGACACCGTCGTTCCGCTGGCGGTCGAGGACCTGCGCGGCGCGCAGAACCGCGAGCAGCGGGTGGCGGACATCATGGCCGAGGAGAGGTCCATCTCCTTCGACCTGGCCACGGCTCCGCTGCTGCGGATGACCGCCCAGGTGGAGGACGAGGGCTCCTGGCGCCTCGTGGTGACGGTCTGCCACGCGATCACCGAGGGGTGGAGCCACCGCGCGCTGCTCATGGAGCTGCTCGATGTCTACCGCGAGTTGCGCGACGGACTGACCCCGGCCGCGTTCACCGCTCCCTCGGTGCGTTACGCCGACTTCATCGCGGCGGAGCTCGCCTCCCTGGAGTCCGCCGCCGACCGGGAGTACTGGCAGGACGTCATCGGCCGGTACGAACCGTTCGCGCTGCCGCCCGTGTGGGAGGGCGCCGCCTCGGCGCCGCGCGAGAAGTACCAGGTCGCCGTGCCCGTGCACGACCTGGAACCCCGCCTCCGCGCCCTCGCCACCTCGGCCCAGGCGTCATTCAAGAGCGTGCTGCTCGCCGCCCACCTCAAGGTGATGAGCATGGTCACCGAGGAGGAGGCCTTCTTCAGCGGCCTGGTGTGCAGCGCACGGCCGGAGTCCCCGGGCGCGGAGCGCGTCTACGGCATGTACCTGAACACGCTGCCCTTCGCCTTCGACCGGGCGAGCGGCAGCTGGAGCGATCTGGTGCGCCAGGTCTTCGCCCGGGAGGCGGAGGTCTGGGACCGCCGCAGGTTCCCGATGCCGGTCATCCAGCGCGATGCCGGCCTCGGCCGGCTGCTCCACGTGCGCTTCAGTTACCAGGACTTCGACCATGTCGACACCAAGCTCGTCGACTCCGGGGCGAGCAGCGGCGAGGGCGGCACCGAGTTCGCTCTCGCGGTCTCGGCCGTCGCCGGCCACCTGCTGCTGACCACGCACACCCACGCCCTGGGCCGCGCCCACGCCGACCGGCTGACCGGTCTGTACCGGCAGGTCCTGGAGGCGATGGTCGCCGATCCGCGCGGCAGCGCCGAGGACACGTTTCTCCCGGCGGGCGAGCAGCAGTGGCTGCTGGAACAGAACGGGACCGGGCGGGAGTTCCCGGAGCTGACCGTCCTCCAACGCTTCGAGGAGCAGGTGGCCCGGACTCCGGACGCCGTTGCCGTACGCCTCCGGGGCGCGGCGGTCGGTTACGCGGAACTGGACGCTCGCGCCAACCGCATCGCGCACCGGCTGCGCGCGGAGGGGATCGGCGCGGAGAGCGCCGTCGGAGTGCTGCTCGACCGCAGCCCGGGGCTGATCGCCACGCTGCTCGGGGTGTGGAAGGCGGGCGGCGCCTATGTGCCGATCGACCCGTCGTACCCGGCCGAGCGCATCGCGAGCATGTGCGAGAGCGCGGGAGTCGTCGCCGCGGTGACGGAGCCCTCTTACGCGGACGGCTTCGCCACCGGCGTTCCGGTGCTGCTGCTCGACGAGGTGGAGCGGGCGGGGTCCGCCGAGTCGGCGAGCACGGTGCCCGCGCGGACCGACGACCCGGACGGCCTGGCGTACGTCATCTTCACCTCCGGCTCCACGGGCCGGCCCAAGGGTGTCCAGATCCCGCACCACGGGCTGGCCAACCATGTCGCCTGGGCGGCCGAGGACCTGGCGTCCCGGGGGACGGGCGGCGCGCCGCTGTTCTCCTCCGTGGCCTTCGACCTGGTGGTGCCCAACCTGTGGGGTCCGCTGGTGACCGGGCAGGCCGTGCACGTGGTGGCGCAGGACACGGCACCGGCCGACCTGTCCGCGGCACTGCTCGACTCGGGCCCGTACAGCTTCATCAAGCTGACCCCCGGTCACTTGGACATCCTGACCGAGCAGCTCACCACCGAGCAGGTGGACCAGCTCAGCCAGGTGTACGTGGTGGCGGGCGAAACGCTCCCCGGTGAGACGGCCAACCGTTCGCTGGAGGTGCTCGGCAAGGGCCGGATGATCAATGAGTACGGACCGACGGAGGCGTCGGTCGGCTCCACCATCCACCCGGTGACCGGCCATGTCGACCTCGACGTGGTGCCGATCGGCCGCCCGCTGCCGAACATGACGGCGTACGTACTGGACGCGTCGATGCAGCCGGTGCCGACGGGGGTGCTGGGCGAGCTGTATGTCGGCGGTACGGGTGTGGCGCGCGGTTACGCGGGCCGCCCGGACCTGACGGCGGAGCGCTTCGTGCCGGACCCGTACGGGCCCGCCGGAGCACGGCTGTACCGCACGGGTGACCGGGTGCGGCTGCTGGCCGACGGGAACGTGGAGTTCCTGGGCCGGCTGGACGACCAGGTCAAGATCCGCGGCTACCGGATCGAGCTGGGCGAGGTGCATGCGGTCGTCTCCGCCCACCCGGCCGTGCGCGACGCGGTGGTCACGGTGCACGAGCCCACCCCGGGTGACAAGCGCCTGGTGGCGTACTGCGTGCCGGCCGCGGGCCAGGAGCTTCCGAGCGCCTCGGTGCTGGCCGACGACTGCGCGCGGCGCCTGCCGGAGTACATGGTGCCCTCGGCCTTCGTGGCGCTGGAGAGCATCCCGCTCAACGCCAACGGCAAGGTGGACCGGCGGGCGCTGGCCGCGCCCGACCGCTCCTCGATGCGCTCCGAGGACGCTTATGTGGCGCCGCGAACCGGGACGGAGCGGCTGCTCGCCAAGATCTGGTCCGAGGTTCTGGGCGTCGACCAGATCGGGGTGCACGACCAGTTCTTCGAGCTGGGCGGGCACTCGATCCTGATGATCCAGGTGCTGGCCGCGGCCCGTCGCGAGGGCCTCGCCGTCTCGGTCTGGCGCATGTACCAGCACGGGACGCTGATCGACCTCGCCGCGGCGATCGACGAGGACACGGAGACGGCCCACCGCGCGGCAGAGCCTGAGCCCGCTCCTGTCGTGGAGGAGGCGAAGCCCGCCGACGTGGTGATGTCGGCGGAGCTGCTCGCGACGCTGCTGGAACAGGCGTCGGGCGGCGACCGGAGCCGGCTGGCCGAGGGCCCGCTCGCGGAGGTCGCGGCGCTCCTGGGAAAGGCCGCACCGGCGGCTCCCCGGGCGGCTCAGGCAGCTTCGGCGGCCTTCCCGCTGGACGATCTGAACGCCCTCATGGCCGAGCACAAGGTACCCGGGGTGAGCATCGCCGTACTCGGCGCCGACGGCTCGACCGAGCTGCACGGGTCCGGGGTGCTGTCCGCGGGCAGCGCGGAAGCGGTGACTCCGCAGACGCTGTTCCAGGTGGGCTCGATCAGCAAGCACGTCACGGCGCTGGCCGCCCTGCGGCTGGTGGCACAGGGCCGGATCGCCCTGGACGACCCGATCGAGGAGCACCTGACCTCCTGGCAGCTCCCGGAGCTCGCCGCCGCACCCGGTCAGGTGACCGTCCGTCACCTCCTGGGCCACACGGCGGGTCTGGCCAGGCACCGCAGCGTCGGGTTCCGGCCCGGTGAGGAGGTGCCCACTCTGCTCGACCTGCTGGCGGGCACCGGCCCGGTCACCACCCCGCAGGTGAAGCGACAGCTCGTCCCCGGTTCGACGTTCCGCAAGAGCAGCACCCACTACTGGGTCCTCCAGCAGCTGCTGGAGGACGTCACGGGAGAGTCGTTCCAGGAGCTGATGGACCGGCTCGTGCTCGCCCCGCTGGCCATGACGGGCAGCAGCTTCGACCAGGAGTTCCCGCTCACCGCCGGGAGACCGGTGGCGCTCGGGCACCACGCCAAGGGGGTCGCGCTCGACGGCGGCTGGCGCAACCGCGCCCACCTCGCCGCCGCCGGACTGTGGACGACGGCCGAGGACATAGCCAAGGTCGCCCGCCAGATGCGGGCCTCCCTGCTCGGCCTCCCGGACGCTCTGCTGCCCAGCGAGGTCGCCGGTGAGCTGCTCACCGGACACCCGGGGAGCTTCTACGGCCTCGGCACCATCGTCGACGACACCGGTGACGACGCCGAGTTCGGGCACGGAGGCGAACCCGCCGGCTACTGGAACCTCTCGCTCAGCCACCTCAGCACCGGCGTCGGACTGGTCGCCCTGACCAACTCCGACAGCGGCAAGGGCGTCGTCAAGCATCTGACCGCCGCCCTCAGCCGCCTCGAACAGAGCTTCGGCAAGGGCGGATTGATGGCTGACTGGGCGGCGGCGGGAACCGGCGACGCCGCTCCGGCGAACCACCCGCTGCTGAGCGCGGTGGTCACCGAGGAGGACCGCGCATGACTGGACGAGCCCACCCGGCCTCATCCCGGCAGACGATCCGGAGGACACTGTGCAGCACTCATCCGTACGCCACCTGATATCCATCAACGACCTCACAGACGAGGACCTGAACTCCATCGTCGCCGACGGCGTCGCGTTCGCCTCGGGCGGCGTTCGCGGCGGACGGCCGCTGACCGACGAGGTGGTGGGCGTCTACTTCAGCAAGACGTCCACCCGGACCCGCACCGCGTTCTCCAGCGGAGCCCTGCGGCTCGGCGCATCGCTGCTCACGTACGGGCCGGGTGACCTCCAGCTCAACACCGGGGAGACCAGCGAGGACACCGGGGCCGTGCTGTCCCGGATGCTCGATGTGCTGGTCGCCCGTACGGCGGGCGACCCGGCGGAGATGCGGGCCTGGGCGCGGCAGGACCGGATGTCCGTCATCAACGCGATGAGCGCCGACGAGCACCCCACGCAGGCGCTCACGGACCTCACGACGCTCAGCATGACCTTCGGCCGCCTCACCGGGCTGCGCGTCCTGTACGTCGGCGAGGGCAACAACTCCGCCTCCGCCCTGGCCCTCGCGCTCACCCGCTTCGAAGGCACCGAGCTGGAGCTGCGCACCCCGCCCGGGTACGGCCTCGACCCGGCGATGCTGGCGCGGGCCGAGCGGAACGCCGGCCGGTCGGGCGCGCGCATCCGGGAACGCCACGACATGGCGGACCTGCCCGAGGAGTTCGACGCCATCTACACCACGCGCTGGCAGACCACGGGCACGGCGAAGGCCGACCCCGACTGGCGCACGGTCTTCGCCCCCTTCCAGGTGACCGAGGCCCTCTGGGAGGCCAGCCCCAAGGCGGTCTTCCTGCACGACCTGCCCGCGCACCGTGGCGACGAGGTCACCGGTGAGGTGCTCGACGGTCCGCGAAGCATCGCCTTCGGGCAGGCCGAGAACAAGATGCACAGCGCGATGGCGGTACTGAAGTGGTGCCGTGTGGGTGCCTCCGCGGGCGCCGCGCAGCGCCTGTGAGCATCACCGGCCAAGCGGCGCCACCGGTGGCGGACGCGGCGGGACCCACCCCGGTCCCGCTGCGCCGCAACCGCGACTTCCTGCTGCTGTGGAGCGGCGCGGGGCTCACACTCCTCGGCTCCCGGGCCTCGTCCGTGGCCTACCCGCTGCTGCTTCTCTGGTCCACCGGATCGGCGTCGGCGGCGGCCGTGGCGGGGTTCGCCGTGCAACTGCCGCAGTTGCTGTTCCAATTGCCGGCCGGAGCGCTGGTGGACCGCTGGGACCGCAAACGGATGATGATCCTCTGCAGCGCGGGCTGCGCGCTGAGCGCGGCGAGCGTGGTCGTCGGCGTGGCCTCCGGGCGGGTATGGCTGCCGCATTTGGCGGCCGCCGCGTTCGTCGAGGGCACGCTCATGGTCTGCTACCGGCTGGCCGAGCGGGCCGGCGTACGCCACGTGGTCCCGGCCTCGCAGCTGACGGCGGCGCTCGCCGGGAACGAGGCGAGGGGACGGGCCGCCGGACTCATCGGGCAGCCCGCCGGAAGCGTGGCGTTCGGAGCGGTCAGGTGGTCGCCCTTCCTGCTGGCGGGGGTGGCACACCTGCTCTCGCTGGCCGCTGTCCTGCTGATCAAGAAGCCGTTCCAGCAGAAGCAGGAGCCCGCTGGGCAGCAAAGGATCGGCCCGCAGATCGCCGAAGGAGTGCGGTGGCTCTGGCAGCGCCGCTTCCTGCGGCGGATCACGCTGCTGATCTCCGGCAGCAACGTGATCTTCCAGGCGCTCGCGCTGCTGCCCGCCTTCGTCCTGTACGAGGACGGTCTCTCGGCGGGGACGGTCGGCGTGATCGCTGCGATCAGCGGGGTCGGCGGTGCCTGCGGGGCGCTCGGCGGGGGGTGGACCGCGCGCAGGCTCGGGCTGCCCGTGCTGGTCTGCGCGGCCCTGGCCGCTTGGGCGCTGCTGGTCCCGGCCCTGGCCCTGACCAGGTCCCCCGTCGTTCTCGGTGCGCTGTTCGCCGGGATGAGCTTCGTCGGCGGCGTGGTCAACGTCGCCGGGGGGATCTACCAGGTCCAGATCACGCCCGACGCGCTCCAGGGGCGGGTCAACAGCGTGCTCCAGCTGTTCGGGTCGGGCGCCAACTCGCTGGGCGTCCTGGCCGGCGGGCTGCTCCTGGACGCCCTGGGCGCGGCGGTCACAGCCGCGGCCCTCGGCGCGGTGATGGCCGTACTGGCGCTCACCGCCGCCTGCTCCAAGCTCACCCGTCTTCACCGGCTCACCCACGAATCGCACGAGCCTCACGAATCACCCGACGCTCCATCCAATGCAGCATCCGATGCACAAGGAGAAAGCACATGAACGCGTCCAACGGCTGGGTTCCATTCGTCATCACTCCCGAGAATGCCGGGGTGGAGGCGTCGAGCGCCGGGCTGTTCGAGGTGGTGAGCGACACCTCGGCCATCTCCGACCAGCTCGTCAAGGAGAAGGCCCTGATCTTCCGCGGCTTCGGTGTCACCGAGGAGGAGCTCGAAAAGATCATGAATGAGCTGCTGCCCAACCGCCTGGCCTACGTGCACGGCAACTCGCCCCGTACGAAGGTCGGCAAGAACGTCTACACCTCAACGGAGTACCCGCAGGAGTTCACCATCTCGATGCACAACGAGATGTCGTACGCCCACCGGTGGCCGGCCCGGCTGCTGTTCTTCTGCCAGCAGGCCGCGAAGACCGGCGGCGCGACCCCGGTCACGGACTCCGCGCTGTGGCTGGAGTCGCTCGACCCCGAGGTCCGCGAGGCGTTCACGGGCGGTGTCTGCTACCAGCAGAACCTCCACGACGGCTACGGGCTCGGCAAGAGCTGGCAGGACACGTTCGAGACGAAGGACCGGGCCGAGGTCGAGGCCTTCCTCGGCAACACCGGCGCCACCTGGGAGTGGAAGGGCGACGGCTCGCTGCGCATCCGCCAGGTGCGCCCGGCCACCGCGATCCACCCTGTCACCGGTGCGGAGGTCTGGTTCAACCAGGCGGACCAGTGGCACCCGGCGGGCCTCGGTGACGATACCGCGGCCGCGCTGGCGGCGATTCTCCCGGCGGACGAGCTGCCCCAGTCGGTCACGTTCGCCGACGGCTCGCCGATCCCGGACGAGTACGTCATCCAGGTCCGCGACCGCGGGCTGGAGGCTGCCCAGAACTGCGACTGGCGCACCGGTGACCTGATGCTCATCGACAACATGCTCGTGTCGCACGGCCGCCGCCCCTTCACGGGTGCGCGCCGCGTGCTCGTGGCGATGTCCGACTGAGCCCGGGTGAACACCACTGAGCGTGAGTACCGCGCACTGTGGGACAGCGGAGCCACGCATGTCTGGCAGGGCACCACCCACGGTGCCCCACCCGGCGCCGACCTGCGGCTGCTGTCCGCCGCCGAGCGCACGGTGATGCGCCGCAGACCGCCCACCGAGGGGCTGCAGTACGCGGGTGCGCACATCGCCGTACGCCGGGTCCTGGCCCGGTACCTGGATGCGCCGCCGGCCGGGATCAGGTTCGGTACGAAGCCCTGTCCCTGGTGCGCGGACCCCGATCACGGCCGACCGGTCGTGACCGGGCCGCCCACCGCCCTCGACTTCAACCTCTCCCACGCGGGCCCGCACTGGGCCCTCGCGGTGACCACCTCGGGACAGGTCGGCGCCGATGTGGAGAACGGCCGGTCGGGAAGCCCGGCCGGCGCCGCCTCCCTGGTCATGTCCCCATCCGAACTGGCACACCTGGACGATCTGCTGGACGACGGCGCACGACAGGCCGCCTTCCTGAGGTGCTGGACCCGCAAGGAGGCAGTAGTGAAGGCGATCGGTACCGGTATCACCGCGGACCTCAAGGCCCTGGAGGTCAGGCCCGAGCACCCGGGCCCCCTCGTCGTGCACGACGGCGAATCGGCGGGCGGCGGCGACTGGCTGGTCCAGGACCTGCCCAGCGGACACAACCTGTTCGTGGCGCTCGCCCGCCCGGCCGGCTCCACCGAACCGGTAATCCTGCGCGATCCGCACCGCCCGGACGCCACAGCCCCGCAGCCGGGCTCCCACTCCATCCTCGAACCCTTCCGCTCCTGAAGGAGCCGACGCATCATGACGACATCTGCGATCACCCTGCCCACCGGCACCGACCTGCCCGGATACCTTCCGCGCGTCTTCCTGGCGCCCGACCCCGGGACCGAAGTCAGTGCATTCATCGCCCGCAACCGGCCGGAGCTCCGCGCCGCCCTCACCGAGCGGGGAGCCGTGCTGCTGCGTGGCTTCCGGGTCGACGGGGTGGACGGCTTCAACGGCTCGGTGCACTCCCTGTCCGGGATGCCGCCCCTGATGTACGCGGAGCGCTCCTCCCCGCGCAGCACCATCAAGGGGCAGGTGTACACCTCGACCGACTATCCGGCGGACGAGGAGATCTTCCTGCACAACGAGAACTCCTATCAGGCGGTCTGGCCCCACACGCTGTACTTCTTCTGCATCGAGCAGGCCCTCACCCTGGGCGCCACGCCGCTCGCGGACATCCGCAAGGTGTACGCGGCCATCGACCCGGACGTACGGGAGGAGTTCACCCGGCGCCGCTGGCGTGTGGTCCGCAACTTCCACCAGGACTTCGGGGTCCCGTGGCAGCAGGCCTTCAACACCGACGACCGGGACGCGGTCGCCGCGTACTGCCGCGACAAGGGCATCGGAGTGGAGTTCACCGAGGGCGGCATGCGGACCACCGCAATCCGCGACGCGGTGCACAGCCACCCCGTGACGGGCGAGCCGGTGTGGTTCAACCACATCACGTTCTTCCACGTCAGCACGCTGGGCGCGGACGTCAGGGAGGGCCTGGAGGAGATATTCGCGCCCGAGGACCTGCCGACCAACTCGTACTACGGGGACGGGGCACTGATCCCGGACGACGTGGTGGCCCATCTGCGCCAGTGCTACCGGGACGCCAGCACCCGTTTCGACTGGGAGCGGCACGACATCCTGGTGGTCGACAACATGCTCGCCGCGCACGCGCGGGAGCCGTTCACCGGTCCGCGCAAGATCGCGGTGGCGATGGCTGAGCCGTCTGCGGGATGAGCTGCGGCTGCAAGAGGAACACGCACCACTGAGTCCGCCGCCGCACCTCTTCGGTGCGGCGGCGGACTCAGTTCTGGATGCCGGTGCTGGACACCGGCGGCGCGGACGGGGTCAGCAGCGCCCCGCGCCGGCCGTCGTCGCGCACTTACAGCCGTCGCCGCCCGGCCCGTACAGCCGGCCGATCGGTTTTATGTCCCGGGGCCGCCTGCTGTGGTAAACGAAGGCGGGCGGCAGGTTGCCCCACACGGTGCGGCCCGCCACCACCTCCTCGAAGTTCACGCCGAGCATCCGGCGGAAGCGCCTGGCCGGCGCGAGCCGCATCGTGTGGACGTATCCGAAGGTGGTGAACGCCCCGTCCACCGGGAGCACATCGCGGACGGCGCACAGCGTCTCGTGCTGCACCCGTCCGGGCAGGGACACCCAGGGCAGACCGCTGATGACGACGTCCGCCGTGCCGTGGCCGCATGCGGCGAGCAGCCGGGGCAGCTGGGCGGCCTTAGCGTTGAACACCTCGACCCGCGGGAAGCGTCTGCCCAGGGACTCGGCCAGTCGGGGGTTGATCTCCACGGCCACATGATGGCCGCGCCCGCCCAGCAGCTCCTGGATCAGTCCGGTGAACGCGCCGGTTCTGGGGCCGAGTTCGACGACCACGGGGTCACCGGCCTCGGGTACGGGTGCCGTGACCGCCGCAGCGAGCCTGCGTGAACTCGGTGCCACCGCCCCGACCTGCATGGGGGACCGCAGAAACTCATGGAGCATCACCCCGGTGTCGCTCGTCAACGTGCTCTGCCTCTCAGGATCGTATGGTGATGGCCGCTTGCAGCCCCGGGGCCATGGGCGGCCCGGGGCCGCCGACGACCCCGGGCCGCGAAGAGCCCTGCCGGAGCCCGGACTACTCGCGCATCCCGGCCAGTTCGACGGGCCGGGTGCGCAGGGCGAAGGAGGCGGGCAGTACGGCGGAGATGATGGCCAGTACGGCGCTGGCTGCGACGACCGCGCCGATGGTCCCCCAGGGCACGACGACCGCCGACCACACGTCCAGCAGCCCCAGCGCGCCCCACACCCCGAGCAGGTTCAGCGCGGCGACGGCGCCGCCGATCACGGCTCCCACCGCGACCACCACCAGGGCCTCCACAGCGACCAGGCGCAGGACCTGCGGTTTGGTGGCGCCGGAGAGGCGGAGCACCGCGAGGTCACGGACCCGGTCGGAGGTGGCCATCACCAGGGTGTTGGCCAGAGCGATGCCCGTGTAGACGAGGGCGATGCCCAGGATCATCAACAGGCCGAGCCGGGTGTTCTCGCTGGAGCGCGGGTAGTGCTCGTTCACCCACTCGCTCTTCGTGAGCACCTCGGTGCCGGTCGCGGTGCCCGCCTCGCGCAGGGTCGCCGCGACGGCCGCCCGGTCGGCGCCGTCCTTCACCTTGACATCGATCCGGTCGATTCCGGCGCCCGCGGCGTTGCGCGGGGTCAGATACACCCCGTTGCTGCCGGTGCCCGTGCCGAGGACGGCGGCCACCTTCAGCGAAACCTTGCGGCCGTCGCCCAGCCAGACGGACACCTGCTGCCCCACGGTCGTGGTCAGCCACTCCTCGTTGACGACGATGCTCCGGTCGTCGAGGTCGGTGAGCTTGCCCGCCACCACGGGCAGGTCGGAGACGGCCGCAAGGCCGGCCGGAGTGACGGCCTTCGCCTCGGACTTGACCAGGGCCGTGCCCTCTTCGAGCACGGTCACCCCGGTGGAGCGCGAGGCGCTGACCGTGGCGCCTTCGTCCTCGACGTGCCGGATGCGCTGGACGAACTGCGGGGAGACCGAACGGCCTTCACCACCCGAGGAGATCACGAAGTCGGCGACGGTGTGGTTGCGCGCCTCGGTGGCCTTGGCCTCGTTGATGGTGGCCGTGGTGCCCATGAGGGAGGCGGCGAGGGCGACGGTGATGATGACGGGGGCGGCCACGGCGGCGGTCCTGCGTACCCCGGCGTTGGCGTTCTCCCTGGCCAGTACACCGGTCGCGCCGGGCAGCTGGGCGGGCAGCCAGGTCAGCAGCTGGGTCAGCGGCCGCACCAGGACCGGTGCGAACAGGGCGAACCCGACGATCAGCAGCATCGGCTGGGTGATGTAGGTCTTGCGCTTGAGTACGTCCCCGGGGTCGGAGACCAGCGCCATGCCCAGCAGTCCGAGCCCGGTCAGCAGCACGAGCGTGGCCATCAGCCAGCGGCTCACCGGCATCGCCCGGCTGTCGACGGCCGATTCGCGCAGGGCCTCGGTCGGGCCGACCTTCCCGGCCCGGTAGGAGGAGACCAGCACCCCGGCCATCGCCACGAACAGGCCGGTCCAGAAGGCGGTGTGCAGCGGCCAGGTCTGGTTTCCGATGGCGAACCAGCGCGGCGCGATCTCCACGTCGACCATCCAGTCGGCGAGGCGCGGCGCTCCGGCGGCGCCCAGCCAGCAGCCTGCGGCCGAGGCCAGGATGCCGATGACGACGGCTTCCGCGTACACCATCCTGCGCACCTGGTTGGGTGTGGCGCCCGCCGTGCGCAGCAGGCCGAACTCGCGCCTGCGCTGGGCCACGGCGAAGGAGAACGTCGAGGCGACGACGAAGACGGAGACGAAGCCGGTGATGGCGGCCGCGGTGCCCAGCAGCGCGTTGACGGAGACCAGGGCCTCGTTGTCGCGGTCCGGGTCGGGGTCGGCGCGGCGCCGCTCGTCGCCGGTGAGGACGACCATGCCGGTCTTCTCGCCGGCGACCGCCCGTACCGCGTCGGCGGCCGCGTGCACCACCACGGCGTCGATGACGGGGGAGATCCTGGCGGCCTCCGCGTCGGTGAAGAACACGGCGGTCTCGAAGCCCGCCGTCCGTACGGTTCCGACCACGGTTTGGGTGGTGGTGCCGGCCGACGTGGCGACCCTGATCCGGTCCCCCGTCCGCACCTCGGCGCCGGGCCCGGCCGTGACGACGACCTCCCCGGGCGCTGAGGGGGCGCGTCCGCCGGAGAATCTGTACGGGGTGGAGCCCGCGACCGACCAGGGGTGGCCGACCGTTCCCTCACCGTCGCCGTCCAGGTCCGCGTCCTGGACGTTCACCGGGAAGGTCCGGTCCTGGACCGTGTTGCCGAGGCCGGCCAGTTCGGCGGCCAGCTTCTCGGGCACCGGGCGGGGGTTGTCCAGCGGCTGGGTCCGGATGCCGATCGGGGTGTCGACCCGGAGCCGGTCGGAGGCCTGGACGACGACGGGGGCCTTCGCGAACCGTTCGGGGCCCCGGTCCGGGGCGCTGAAGGTGGCCGCGAGCGCGAGCCCGGTGGTGGCGATGAGCCCGACGCCCAGGGCCAGGGCGATGAAGGAGCCGACGAAGGTGACCCAGCGGGTCTTCATGCCCTGCAGTGCGAGGCTCAACACGGGACCGCCGCCAGGTTCGTCATGCGCGCGGCGACCTGCTCGGCGGAGGGCGAGTACAGCTCGTCCTGTACCCGGCCGTCGGCCAGGAACAGCACCCGGTCCGCGTAGGAGGCGGCGATCGGGTCGTGCGTCACCATGATCACGGTCTGGCCGCGGTCCACCATCGAGCGGAGCATGGACAGCACCTCCCGGCTGGTGGTGGAATCCAGGGCGCCGGTCGGCTCGTCCCCGAAGAGCACCTCGGGCCGGGTCACCAGGGCGCGGGCCAGGGCCACGCGCTGCTGCTGACCACCGGACATCTCGCTGGGCCGGTGCCCGGCCCGCTCGCGCAGCCCCACCTGGTCCAGCACTTCCAGCACCTGTGACCGCTTCGGGCGGCGCCCGGCCAGCCGCAGCGGGAGCGCCACGTTCTGCGCGGCGGTCAGCGAGGGCAGCAGGTTGAAGGCCTGGAAGACGAACCCGATGCGCTTGCGGCGCAGCAGCGTCAGCTTCGCCTCGCTGAGCCGGGTCAGATCCGTGTCGCCCAGGAACACCTGGCCGCTGGTCGGCCGGTCAAGACCCGCAGTGCACTGGAGCAGAGTCGACTTGCCGGAGCCCGAGGGGCCCATGATGGCGGTGAAGGTGCCCTTGGGAATGTCCAGGCTGACCCGGTCCAGAGCGGTTACCGCACTGGCGTTCTTGCCATAGGACCGGGTGACCGAACTGAGCCGGACGGCTGCTTGATTCATGGTTTCCACTCAACAGGGCCCGCGCTTCCGACACATCGGAGCGGAGCGGAATCTTGAGGGTGGAGGTAGCTCCACCCTCCTGTGCACGATGGCTGCACCCGTACGGAAAAGGCAGCGAACCGGAAGGCAGGAACCTGCCGGGACAGGACCCTGCACGCCCGAGGGCGTCCGTCAGCCACCTCCGGGCCGGATCATGACGGGCACGAGTGGGCCGGAAGGGGCCCGGAGAGGTGGATTCGCGTGACGGTCATCGACGCCAGAAAAGGGAACCAGTGGTTCCGGACGTATCGACGGGACGGGAGGGTCAGGGCCCGGCTGGTCTGCTTCCCGCACGCGGGCGGCACGGCGACCCTGTTCCACCACTGGCCGGGGCGTGTCCCCGTCGATGTGGAGGTGCTCGCCACGCAGTACCCGGGCCGGCAGGAGCGGTTCGCCGAGCCCTGCATCGAGGACATGAGCGAACTGGCCGACCGGATCACCGACGCGCTGGGACCTCAGGTCACCGGGGAGCGGCAGCTGCCACTCGTCCTGTTCGGGCACAGCCTCGGCTCTGCGGTGGCGTACGAGGTGGCGTGCCGCCTCGACGAACGGCACGGCATCGTTCCCGACCGCGTCATCGTGTCGGGACGCGGCGCGCCCCACACCGAGCGCGGCGGCACCCTGCACGCCCTGGACGACGACCGGCTCATCGCCTCGGCCCGACGGCTGGGCGATCTGGCCTCGTCCGTCTACGACGACCCCGACCTGCGCCCACTGCTACTGCCGTCCCTGCGCAGTGACTTCCGGCTGATCGAGTCCTACCGGCCTCAGGACCCTGCCCCGCTGCGGGCGCCCATCACCGCGGTCGGCGGCGACCGCGACCCGGGCTGCCAGGTCGCGGAACTGGAATCCTGGTCGGCGCTCACCACAGGTGGCTTCGAGAGCCGGATCTTCCCTGGGGACCATTTTTACTTGGTACCGGTGGAGGCGGAGCTGCTGGCGTTCATCGCCGGACGCCTCTGAACGAGCACCGTGGCATCGGCCCTACCGGGCCGCCGCGCCTTCCGCCGATCCGCGCCGCAGCGCGAGCAGTGCCGGGAGCGAGGTGGTGACCAGCAGCAGCGCCGAGGCGCCGGCCAACACGCCGGAGCCACCCCACTGCTGCCACGAACTGCCGGCCAGAAGCCCCATCGCCACACAGGCCGGGGCCCACAGCAGGCTGCCCAGGACCGACCAGAGCAGATACCGCCGCCAGGGCACCCGCATGGTGCCGCTCATGACCGGAACCATCGTGCGGAGCGCCACATTGAACCGCCCGAGCAGCACCGCCCGGCCGCTGTACGTACTGACCGCGCTCAACGCGGCCCGGTACTTGCGCGACTGGGTGACCTGGGCCGGCAGCCCGGCGGCGATCCTGGCCCCCCACACCCGTCCGACGAGATGACCGAGCACATTGCCCGCCACCGCACCGAGCACCGCGACAGCGAGCGCACCGGCCAGCGGAAGCGTGCCGTGGTGCGCTAGCACCCCGCTCACCACCAGAGCGGTCTGGGAAGGAAGAAGCATGCCCAACACCGGAAGCACCGGTTCCACCGCGGGTAGCAGGAACACGAGGACCAGCGTCAACCAGACAGGCACAGTGGACAACTGGGTCTGGAGCCAGTCCATGGGGGTCCCCTCGATGTGGCACGGCCCCGAAGTGCGGGGCGGGAGCAGTCGGCTGCCCACTGCCTCAAGGAGACCTGATCGGCCGGGTCCGGCACATTGCAACTGGGAGGACTCTTCCAGGAGAGACAGGGCCCACCCCAAGGGTGGAGCTAGCTGGGTGGTCCGCCCGCTCGACGTCTCATAGCGTGCCCTCATGCACTCCCCCAGCCTCTGGCAAGCGCTCCAGGAGCGGCGTTATGTCCGCAGCAGTTGGCCGTGGCGCTCGGCGCTCTATCTGCTGACCAGCGTGCCGCTCGGTATCGCCACGCTGGCCACGGTCCTTCTGCTGGCCGTCGCGGGCAGTGTGCTCACGGCGGTCCTGATCGGCATTCCCCTGCTCCTCACCCTCGCCCTCACCGGCATCCCGCTGGCCGCCCTGGAGCGCCGCAGGGTCCGGCTCCTGGACAGGGATCCGATCCCCGGACCGCACCGCGAGCCCCACAGCACCGGGCTGTCCGCCTGGTTGCGTACGCGGCTCCAGGAGCGGGCCACCTGGCGGGAGCTGGGCTACGCGCTGCTGTTCGCCTGCTTGTTGTGGCCCCTTGAAGGGCTCGCCGTCGGCACGGTCCTCACCATCTGCGGCGGCCTGATCGCCACGCCCGCGATGATGGCCGCGGGCGGCGACGAGGAGGCCCGCGTACTCAAGCTTTGGATCGCCGACTCCTATCCGGAGGCCTTCGCCGCCCTGCTGGCCGGTGTCCTGCTCCTCCCGGTGCT
Organism: Streptomyces beigongshangae; assembly: GCF_019710745.1. Classification (GTDB taxonomy): domain Bacteria; phylum Actinomycetota; class Actinomycetes; order Streptomycetales; family Streptomycetaceae; genus Streptomyces; species Streptomyces beigongshangae. The sequence continues at coordinate 5,896 of NZ_JAHKJW010000093.1, read as the reverse complement.
CGCCTATCCGCTGGGCGTACTGGCTGCCGGCCGCGCCGTACTGACCAGGCAGCTGCTCTCCATCCCGGAGACCGGTCTCGACTCCCGTATCCAGGAGCTGGGCCGTTCCCGAATGCGGCTGGTGGACGCCTTCGAGGCGGAACGCCGCCGTATCGAACGCGACCTGCACGACGGGGCGCAGCAGCGACTCGTTGCCCTGTCCATGACGCTGGGCTTGGCCAGACTGGAGAACCCCGCCGAGCCGCTCGGCAGTCTGCTGACCAAAGCACAGGAGGAGGCGGGCGTCGCCTTGGTGGAGATCCGGGAACTGATCCGGGGCATCCACCCCCAAGTCCTCACCGACCGTGGCCTGGAAGCGGCCGTGGAGGACATCGCCGACCGCTCTGCGGTCCCGGTGGATGTGAGTTTCGAGCTGCCCGGCCGCATGCTCGAAGCCATCGAGACGGCCGTCTACTTCGCGATCTGCGAGGCCCTGGCGAACGTGGCGAAACACAGCCGGGCGACCAGGGCGAAGGTGACCGGGCAGGCCGAGAAGGGCAGGCTCACCGTGGAGGTCGAGGACAACGGGATCGGCGGCGCCGACACGGTCGACGGAACAGGTCTCCAGGGTGTGGCCGATCGCATCTCGGTGCTCGGGGGTCACCTGCTAGTGTCCAGTCCGCCCGGGGGGCCCACGGTGTTCCGTCTTCAAGTCCCCTGCTCACCGGCTCGATCGAGGACCTAATGTTGCGCATCGTTTTGGCCGAGGACAGCGTGCTCCTGCGGGAGGGCCTGGTCGGTCTGCTGGAGCGTTTCGGCCATCAGGTGGTCGCCGGAGCGGGCACTGCTCAGGAACTGACCGAGGCGGTCCTCGAACACCACCCGGACATCGTGGTGACCGATGTACGGATGCCGCCCGGCTTCTCCGACGAGGGCCTGCGGGCCGCGGTCGAGCTGCGCAAGCAACAGCCGGACCTGCCCGTCCTGGTGCTCAGCCAGTACGTCCAGCGCACCTACGCCGAGGACCTGCTCGACTCGTCGGACGGTACGGGCGTCGGCTATCTGCTCAAGGAACGCATCGGCAACGTCGAGGAGTTCATCGACGCCCTGCACCGGGTGGCCGAAGGCGCCACGGTGGTCGATCCGGAAGTCGTCAGGCAGCTGATCCGGCACCGCCGCGATCCCATGTCGCGGCTGACGGCCCGCGAGCAGCAGGTACTGGCGCTGATGGCGGAGNCCCATGTCGCGGCTGACGGCCCGCGAGCAGCAGGTACTGGCGCTGATGGCGGAGGGCAAGTCCAATGCCTCGATCTCCTCGGCCCTGACGGTCAGCGAAGGCACGGTCAGCAAGCACTTCGGCTCGATCCTCACCAAGCTCGACCTGAGCCTGTCCGACTCCACGAACCGCAGGGTGCTCGCGGTACTCGCTTTCCTGCGCGGCTGAGGGCTGTCCCGCAATCCCTGGCGGGCACACGACGACAGCTACGGCATCCCAAGCGGCGGACCGACCCCGGCGAGGCCCCCTGCAGCCACCGCGGAGCCGTCGTCGAACCCGTCTTCGAACAGCTCCTGACCTGCCACGACGGCGGCCGGCTCATGCTCCGCGACGAGGACGGCGGCCGCGCCGAGTGGTGCCCTGCTGACCGCCGGCCACAACCTCCGCGGGAACGTCCGACACGCCGGCACCGCCGGACTGATCACCGCGATGTGCTGACCACCCCGGAGCTCGGCGCCGCCACAGGCCCTTACAGGCCGTACTCGACGAGCGAGACCTCAACCCACAGGCCCACGGGCGGCGACGGATCGGCCGCGATCGGCCCCGCCGATCTCGGCCGATCGGTCGCTTGCCCGGTGAGACACGCTCCCGGCGTCGGCACGGGACATGCGCGGGGGTGCACCATTTTCCCGCCATGCCCGTCCGGTCACTCGCCGGTCTGCGCGGCCAGCCACACCACCCACAGGAACCCACCCACCGCCCACATCCACCAGAGCGTCACCCCGTCACCCGTCATCCGGCGAGCCAGCCGCGCTGGGCGGCAAGCGCACCCAGCTGGAACCGGCTGCGGGCGCCCAGCCGGCTCATCAGCTCGGCGGTGATCCGGCGGCTGGTGCGTACGGACACACCGAGCTTGCGGGCGATGACCTCGTCGGTGAGCCCGGCGGCGAGCAGCCCCAGTACGGCGCTCTCCTGATCGGCCGGAGCACCGTCGGAATTCCGGCAACGGTCACGGTCCTCGCCGAACCGTGAACCGGCCTGCCAGATCTGCTCGAACAGCGCCTGCAGCGCGCCGACCGGCCCCGGGCTGGACAGCAGGAAGGCGCCCAGGTCCGGATCATGGGGATCCACCGGGACGAGCGCCACCCGCCGGTCCCAGATGATCATCCGCAGCGGCAGATGGGCGACGGTCCTGACCTGCCCGCCCTGCTCGCCGAGCCACTGGGCGTACTCACTGGTCGGCCGGTCATTGCGGATGCTGTCCAGATAGACGCACCTGACCCGCACCGATCGCTCCAGCAGCATCAGGTCCAGCGGCCGGGACTGCTGGAGGCTCACCGCCGGCTGCGCACCGCCCGGCAGGAACACCTCGCACTCGTCACGGCATTCGTGGCTGACCTTCTCGATGGCGGCCTGGATCGCATCCGGCCCGCTCGCCAGCGTCACCGTGCTCGGAGCGAGCCGGTGCTCCTCGTCCCGGTAGTCGGCGATCAGCCGGGCCACCGCGAGCTTGCTCTCCGAAAGTGTCTGCTGAAATTTCAGCAGTTCCATTTCCTGGGACTGAATCAGCATTTTGAGCCCGAGTTCGGGATCCACCGGACGTGAACTTTCGCGGTTCTCCAAGGAAGGCCGCACCAGTGAAAGCTCGGAAAGCTCGGCGAGTGCGGTGGAAACCCGGTCGACGGACCAGCCGAACTGTTCTGCCATCACTTGTACCTCTGCGGTCGGTTCTTTCAGTAGAGTGCGATAGGCATATTCCGCATCCTGGCCTAGTCCGATCTCCTTGAGCATGCCATTCCCCCTCCGTGCTGCGACATTCCCCCACGCCACGAGCGGACCGAACCGTTCGCTTGGTTCCCACTTCACTGTCGAAGCAGGCGGCACTGGAGGAAAGTCAATCGAAGCCCGCCGGCCTCTTGAGGGGGAGCTTAGCCGTAGCCTCTTTCGGCACATTTTCGCGAGGATTCCCCAGCAGAAATCGCGGAAAAATGTAGTCAAAAATTGGGTGAGGTACGGTTTGACCAGAACGAACGAAGCAGCTTACGAGGGGGATCTCAAGAATGCGTAAGAACAGAGCTTTCTTCGCGGCGGCCATCGGTGCGGCCTGCCTGAACGTCGTGCTCTTCGCCGGTACGGCGAACGCAGGTACGGACGACGACCTGCCCTGGACCAAGGCGGGCTCGACGCTCACCACGACTGTCGGCACGGACGACGACCTGCCCTGGACCGGCCCCACCCCGTCCCCGCTCCCCGCCGCGGCCACCATCACCGCGGACGCACCGTCCGGCGACACCGACCCGGACACGGGCGGGGCGAACCCGGACCTGCCCTGGACGCGCTGACAAAGCAGGCAACACAAAGCGTGCAGCACAGCACCACCACACAAGGCGCAGGCCGAGAAGGCATCCAGGGGGGTTCCTCGTGACGACCCGGGTCAGGCAGTGGTGCACCGTCAAATGCGCCCAAACCTCTTGCCGGACAAGGGCGGGTCGCCAGAACGCAGGACTGCGGCCGGTCCGCGCCGGAACGTCTTGATCTGCCGAAACGCTGACTCCGCCTCCCACCTTTCCCGGTACAGAGCAGCCAGCTCCACCGCCGGAAACGTCAACGGGTCCAGTAGGTCGGTCAGCAACCTGACCGCCTCACCGCCGTCGATTCGGTACTCGATCACCCGGACCAGCACACCGCCCGGGTGCGCGCCCTTCTGCCCCGCCAGGTTCATCCTCGCCAAGTAGGTGCCGTCAGCGAGATGCTCGACCGGACGGTGAGCCACCGGTGAACGGGCCCGGAGCAGGAGATGCGACCCGGCTTCCAGATACGCCTTCCACAAAGCAAACCCGGGAAAGTTGCGGTCCATGACCACGAGCATCCCGCGGCACTGAACATACCGGAGATAGGAGTGAGCACCCCCCTCCCCTCCGGCCCACCCGGGCTCACAGCACGGATCAGGGACGCGACCGCCACCGGCGTCTCCAGTGCGACCAGCACCGTGCCTGTCGCGGCCCACGCGCACGGTGCCGACGGCATCGCCTCAGCCGTAGAGGCCGGCGTCGACACCATCGAGCACTGCACTTGGATGTCGAGCGATGGCCTGGACTTCCGGCCCGACGTGGTTCAGCAGATCATCGCGAAGGACATCACCGTCTGCCCGGCCGTAAGCCCGCACTGGCAGATGCTCCCGCGCTTCTTCGGCGAGGAACGCGCCAACGCGATGTTCGACCTGGTGCGGCAGATGGCCGACGCCGGAGTCCGCCTGATCGCGGGGACAGATGCAGGCGTGCAGCGTGCTGGCTTCGACGGGCTTGCTCAGGCCCTGTCGTTCTACTCGCACCTGGGTCTGTCAAACGCCTCGACCATCGACATGGCGACATCGCAAGCGGCTGCTGCCCTCGGCCTGGGCGAGATCACGGGGAAGGTCGCTCCCGGCTACCGAGCGGATCTCCTCCTGGTGGACGGTGACCCGCTCGCGGATCTCTCCACACTGGGCGGCGTCCAGGCAGTATTCGCTTCCGGTCTGCGCCACGAGCCGAGCAGCATGGCGTAGTAGTAACTAACTCTGGTGTCCTGTTTCCTATCCCTCGCCGGTTCGGGTTACAGGGCATCAGTTTTCTGTAACCTGCGTCAGGGAAGCCTGACTTGATACTATGCGGATGGGCGTGCGCCGCCCTCGGTAGTCGCCGTGCCCACGCCACGTCGAGATCCCTGCCGCTCTAGGTCCCCAGTGGATTGCGCACCGATCAGAGGCCGTTCAGGCGGCAGCGTGGGTAGTGCCGTCAGGACAGGACCAGAGTGGTCAAGCACCAGGACCGAAAATTCGCCGTGCGAGAAATGGCGAAGAGAAGCGGGTTGCCGTACCGAGCCGCCGCCCAGATCCACCAGCGGCACCTTATCGGTATATTCCAATGGGACGACCCGGTGCCCCCCGGTCAGTACGGCTACATATTTCAAGTTTTCCAAGAGCTTCACCGTTGCGGGCTGCGCCCCCTCTCTGCACACTTCGGCGTGACAGAAGAAGGCCTTTACGGCCATATCGTGCTGCAATCAGCCGGTCAACTTACTTGGTTCACGTATGGCGGGGGCTGGCGCTTCTTCTCTCGGCACCCTATGCGATCTTGGCTGATTCAAGGCGGAAACATTCTTCCGTCCCCTGATTTAGTGGCCGAAGAGGCGGCGCGCGTACTGCGACTCCCGGCCGAACATAAACCCGGTACAACGTATAGCTCGCCCCTTTTGAGCCCTGTTAGCGTCAAAGCGGCAGAACTTGCCCCTTACGCCAGACAACCCAGGGGCTCCACTCTATTCGCATTTGAGTTCGGCTGGCGAAATGAGGAGGAACTCTGATGGGGAGGGGCAGCGGTCGCGCAATCGAGGCGCGCGCCATGAAGTGGGTAGTGGTGGTATCGACCTTGCTGTGCGCGGCGACGGCGGTGATCTTGGCGATCGGAGACCACTGGGCAGCTGCTGGCGGGGTAGCGGCCGCAGCTGGCGCCTTGGGGGCCGGAGGAACCGTCAGAGTGAACGTGACTGTACACATTCGCCGCTGACGTCGTGACGTTCACGTAGAGGAGGCCTTGCCGTACGGCGAGGCCTCCCTGCATGCCTCATGGCCGAATATCGGGCGCCCCGCCTATGGAAAATGCCCTCTACTGACCTTTTCGGCGTGATGTCGTTGGGGGCTGACGATGCGTGATCGTCGCGGTA
>NZ_JAHKJW010000092.1 GCF_019710745.1 Streptomyces beigongshangae | reverse complement strand
TCTGGACAGCCGCCCTGGCGGCGTTGGGCGTCGACTGGGCAGGCCCGGCACCGACGGACGGAGGTTCTGAGCAGCTTGCGCCGGCGGAAGCGCCCGTGCCGGAGCAGCGCGACGCGGGCGGCACAGGGGCGGACGATGAGCGTGAAGCCGAGGCGGCCCGCAGCCTGGCGCGCATGAAGCGCCTCACCGAGCTGACACGGAAGCACACCAAGGCCGAACTGCTGCGCATGGCCTACGCGGGAGGCCTGGTACGCCACAACTCCCCCGAGCAGTGGCGCAAGGACGAGATCGCTTCCGCCGTCGTGGACCAGGAGCTTAGGGCCGCTGCCCGGGCCGGAGCTGAGCAGCCTCCCGTCCCGTCCGCGTCGGCCGCCCCGCCGAAGCGGCCGCCGGCACGGCACCACCATGACGAGTGCGACAAGACGGTGTACGAGGGCGGCACCTGTACCTGCGACCTCATCGAGCAGTACGAACCGCCCTCCGAACAGGGCGACTGCTGAGACAGTCACCCGATCGGGGAGGCACGTTCGGCGCCACGGCTCAGGCGAGGCTCCGCGACACGATCAGCCGGTTGGTCAGTTCTACCGTGGCGAGGTACCACCAGAAGATCCAGTCGAGGAATGCTTCGTCGTACTCGCCGCGCTGGTCGGCCCGGCGGTGCCGCAGGTCGAAGCGGTTGGCGATCTCGAACAGCGCGCCTTCGTCCTTCCCGAGGTGCTGCTTGATCAGGGCACGGCGTTCCTCAAGGATGCGGGCGAGGTTGAAGATGGCCGATCGCTTGCTCTCGGCTGACGTGTCACGCCCTCGGAAGAGGGCGATGGCGTGGCGGACACCGGCGGTGGTGTCGGGTGGGCTGTCGTTGAGGGCGCGGTGCACCAGCTGGCTTCGGGCGTCGTCGGTGACGGCGACCAGGCGCCCGAGGTCCTCACCCTCGGCGGCCAGTTCGTAATCGATGCCGGCCTCGCGCAACAGCTGGTTGACTTTCCACCGGTACAGGACGCGTGCCGGGCCGTTGTGAAACTCCGAGTGGTGCCATCCGCAGCCGCTGTAGGAGTGGAAGCGCCGCGTACGGGGGCGGCTCACCAGGTCGTGGAACACCTCGATCAGCCCGTAGAAGGTGTCTTCGCCCCACGCCTCCGGCGCCAGCGGCCACAGATCAGGGATGCCAAGTCGCCTGTCGATCACGTCGGAGGGGTCAGGCAGCTCGCTGTGATCGTCGATGCATTCCTCGCCGAAGACTTCGACCAGGTAGCCGTTGTCGGCGAACTCGCCGATGAGCCGCGCGAAGTCCCGTCGGGTGTCCCGCGCGGTACTGCCATCGTGAGCGAGTCCATTGCCGCGGCGCTGCGGCCAGTACGGCCGGGGCGCGGCCGCATGCCTGAGCTCGGGCGCCCGGCGGATGAGTTCGGTGAACCAGTCGTGCTGGTCCATCACGGCCCGTTTGGTGCCCCAGCCGGTGGCGGTGGTCGCCCAGGGATCGGATGTCGGCGCGGTGTGGTTGGGCAGATCCTCAAAGTCGGCGACTGCGGTTGTGCCGGCCAGGGCCTCCGTCATGAGCCAAATAGCCCGGTCCTGCCAGGAGCCTGTGGACCGGAGCACGCGCTCGCCTTCAGATATGAACAGCGATGCGGGCCAGAGGAGTTCGTAATTGCTGAGGTCCAGACTCACCACAACATCATCACCCATAGGAGATGCATCCCGACCCTGGGCGATGAATTCCCGTCTCAGTCCCGGATGAGCTCCTGGAACTGCGGACATCCCACCGCATGCCACTCCCTGACGAGGACTTCCCCGGCAACGACCACGACCTCCGCGTACCACGGCAGACAGTCGTGGCACGCACGGATCTCGTACGAGTTGCCGTCTTCGTCGAACGCCTTGAGATCGACGGAGCCGACTGGCGCCCGGTAGGTGACGTCCTGCTGCGGATCGGAGTCTTCTGCCATGGCGGCCAGTATCTACCAGCGCTCAGACGGCCTTCGGGGCAAGGAACGTGACCCGTCCGCCACGATCGTCAGCGGACCCGCTCAGGACTGCCCGCCTTGTCGCCACACCTGCAGGAACGTTGCGGGAAGCGGCCAGGGGCGTTGTCAGTGGGTGGCCATAGCCTGGCGAGACGGGAACCGCAGAGAGGCACGCCCATGAACGCCAGTTACTACCGGAGCCAGCTGGACAGAAAGAACAAGGCTCGCGCTGACGCGGAAAAGAAGGTCAGCGAGTTCCGCAAGAAGGAAGCCGACAAGCGCGCGAAGGCCACGAAGGAGAAAGCCGCAGCCGCCAAGGCGAGCAGCCAGGTCACCGTCAACAGCAAGCAGCGTGCTGCCCAGCGGTACGAGGACGAGGCCAACAAAGCTGGCCAGGACGCCAGCACGTGGAGCGCCAAGGTCGGCAAGCTCTCCAAGGAGGCAGCTGCCCTGTCGGCCAAGCTGGCGAAGGCGGAACAGAATGAGCGTGCGGCCGCGGAGAAGGCTCGCCAGCGTGAACAGCAGAAGACAGAGCGGCGTGCCGCGGCTGAGCAGCAGAAGCTCGAGAGCCGCCTGTTGACGACGGAGGGTCAGGTGCGCACGGTGATGAGGGAACTGCGGGCCCCGAAGCCGGAGAAACTGCGGGTGCTGCTGCTGGCGGCCGCCTCCGCCGGTGACCTGCGAGTCGGCCAGGAACAGCAGAGAATTCGCGCGGCCGTGCAGAGTGCCACCCATCGGGACCTTGTCGACCTGGATCTCCACCCGGCCGCGACGGCGGACGTCTTCCTGGACGCGCTGACCCGGTTCCGTCCCCACGTCGTGCACTTCTCCGGTCACAGCACGCAGGACCTGATCGCATTCGAGAAAGGCGAGGACGGCTTCCACGAAGGTGCCATCGTCAGCGCCGGCGCCTTCGCCCGGGCCATCGCCGCCGTGGACGACAAGCCGCTGCTGGTCCTGCTCAACTCCTGTCACTCCGCAGCCCAAACCGGGAAGTTGGTCGCCACCGTGCCGTTCGCCATCGGCATGTCCGACAGCATCGGCGATGTCGACGCCATTACCTACGCCGCCCGGTTCTACGCCGCCGTCGCCGACGGCCAGTCCGTCCAAGCCGCCCACCTGCTCAGCCGGGCGGCCATCGAAATGAACGGCCTGCTCGACCGCGACCTGCCGACCCTGGCCTGTGCAGCGGACGTCGACCCGAGCGCTACGAAGCTGGTGACGCCGCCTCCGGAGTAGGACGTGGCATCTCGTGCATGAGCATCCGATCCCCTGCTGTGGATGCGTCTGCGAGCCCGGACCGATCGGTCCGGGCTCGCAGGCTGTTCGGGCGCGGTTGCTACAGGTCGAACTCGAGGTGCTCGATGTCCGTGAAGCGGACTTCCTCCAGCTGGCCGGCGCGGCGGCCGTTGTCCTGGAAGTACATCTCCTTGAGTGCTTCGGCGGCGATCCGCTGGAGGTGCTGATCGCTGGCGCCCTGCTCCTGGGCATCGAAAAGGCGGGCGGCGTAGCGGGGCGGCAACGCGACGGTCAGGTGCCGGATGCGGTCCTCGTCCGTCGTGCCGATCGGTGCGGTGTAGCCGATGCGGGCGCGGGTGTCGATAACGATGCCGCCGGTGGTCGCCGCCTTTTGCCGCGCCTGGGCCCGGATCTGCGGCTGCCACCGCTTCTTCACCTCCCGCTCCAGGCGGGCTGCGAGGTCCGGGCGGGGCTTTCTGATCTGGTTCTTCACGTACCTCTCGACCGTGCGCTGCGAGATCCGCAGCATCTGGGCGACCGCTTTGGTGCCCTTCATCTGCTTGACCAGGTAGCGCATCTGCGCGGGCGCGCTCTTGGGCGTTGGGCGGGTGAACGCCTTGTGCACCGCGGCGTCCAGGCCGTTGCCGAACAGGCTCATCGCGCTCTACCTACTCCCCGGTGTCCTGGTCGGTGACGGTGCCGCCCCTGATGTACCGGGCGAGGTTGAGGTCCGGGGCGTTGAACTGCTCGCGGACACCCTCGCCCCACAGCACGCTCTGGGTGCCCTCCCACTTCACCAGCCCAGGGTTCACCCCGAGCTTGAAGCCGCCCGGCAGCGGCTTGCCGTCCCGGTAGGGCAGGAAGTCCAGCGGCGACGGCCCGTCGGACGCGTAGACGGCGCAGTCCGAGAGGACCGCAACCGGGTACTGCCCGGTGAAGGCGGCATGCTTGACGATCTTGCGGTGCATGTTGATCCGCGTGCGGGAGATGACCGCGGCGCGGATGTCCGGGCGCCACGTCGGCCGGGAAAGGGCCCGCCACGGCTGCCCGGGCTTCCAGCCCTCCCCGCGCGGACGCTCGCGCAGCTTGCCGATGCCCCCCTTAACGGTCGCCTTGATCGCGGACACCACGATCGCCAGCTGTGGGTCCCGCTGCCGGTAGCCCTCCATCGCCGCGAGGAAGTCGGCCGGCGGCAGATCCGCGTGCACGCCGAGGTCGGCCATCGTGGCGAGGTAGGCATCGCGCAGCCGGTTGTACCAGCCGTCCAGGTAGCGGCCGTTGTCGTTGCGGACGTACGCCTCGATCGGCGTGACGTCGTAGCCGAGCTCCACTGCGTACGCGACGGTCGGCGTGGCGTACCAGGCCGGCCGTTCCGGGCGCTCGCCCTTCGGCGTGAACGGACTGGGCAGCAGCCCGGCGTCCAGCTGCGCCCATTTGTCCTTGGCCACCTTCACGCGGGACAGGTCGACGTGGGAGAGGTCGACCAGCCAGGAGCCGGGCAGCTTCGCGTCGAACACCGGCGCCTTGACGTGGGTGGGCGCGCCGAGGCCGACGGTCAGGCCGTTGGCTCCGGCGGCGAAGGCCATGTTCACGTCGATGCCCACGAGGTGCCGCAGGATGCACTCGGCATCCGTCATGGGCCGCGCCCAGTCGTACGCCTCCTCGAACAACTTCTCCGCAGGACCGCGAACGTGGAAGCGCGGCAGATCCGCCAGGAGCGGGTGCCCGTCGGGGGCTTCGCACGGCGCGCAGTCCACCGGGTCCTTGCCCAGGCCGCCGGGGTTGTGCTCGGAGTGCCGCTTGCCGTCAGCGTCCGGCTCGGAGGCCCGGGTCGGCGGGTGCAGGGCGGTCATCAGCTCCAGGCCGGTCACCGCCGTGGAGCCGCGCGGCGTCATCACCCGCGAGGCGTACACGCCCAGGACTCGGGCGAGTTCCGCCGGCGGGAGCTGCCCGGCCTCGCCCCAGTGCCGCGTGTCCAGCGCCTGCCAGGACGGGATGCACAACTGGACGCAGGCCCGCTCCGAGCCGGTGGCGGGGCGGTAGATCCGCGCCCACGGGCCGAAGCCCCTCTTCGTCAGCTTCCACTCCGCGCGGACCAACTGCTTGACCACCTTGTGGCCCTCCGGGAGCCGCCCGGCAAGGCGCTCCTCGTCGGCGAGGGCGACGGGCAGGCCGTAGCGCTCCAGCGTGGCCTCGGTCAGTACGAGCAGCGGGTCGGCCGGCTTGCCCGGCCCGGCCAACTTCGGCTGACCGAGCTTCGCCTCACGCAGCGTCCAGTCCACCAGGGACGGCAGGGACTTGGCGGGCACGTCCAGGACCAGGCCGCCGGTGCAGTAGGCGAGGACCTGGCCGTCGTCATCGACGTCGATGACCGCCAGCGGACCGTTCTCGAACCGCGGGTCGGTGCCGCCCGCCGGAACTCCGGCCGGGGCCGCCCGCTTCGCGCCCGGGCGGCGCAACGTCGACGACGGCCTGACGGCGCGAGCCGGACGCGTCGCGGCCGCCGGGGCAGCGGCGGCGGGGGCGCAGCTGGTCTGGGTGTTCTCGGCTGCAGTCGTGTCCGCGGCCTCGATAGCCGCACCAGCGGACGGAGTCTGCACGTCAGCCGGTGCGGGCGCGGCGGTGAGCGTGGCCGGCACCGTCGGGGCGTCCGTCTCCTCCGACGTTGACGGCGCCGGGTAGAGCTCCGCGAGCTGGTCCAGCAGCCGCGCGTAGGCGTCGCGCTCCGGCGGCCGCGGCTCGGTCTTGCCGGATTCCCAGCCGCTGACCGTCGCCCGCCGGACCTGCAGTGCAGTGGCCACCTCGTCCAGTGTCAGGCCATGTGCCTGGCGCAGCCGCCTGCGCACTGCCGGGGGCGGTAGCGGGGAACGGGACGCAATGAGCGCGTCAACCGCGTCGAACAGCTCAGGCATACAGAACCTCCTTCCTCAGACCCTAGCGTGAAGCGAACATGTCGCGTACAAAAAGCGTACGGATAGCGTTCACGTCTTGATCTCGGTGCCGTGGGGCAGCAGCTAGGACTAGCAAGAGCTCGGTAAGAACCCGGCGGTGGTTATTGCTTGGTGAGCCCCTAGCTTGACGGCAGCGTAGAAACCAGAGTCGGGCGAGGCTCGCGCAGTTGGCCAGGACGCTTCGATGCGGCGGGTGTAAGTCGTACCGCGTCCGCAGCAGCATCTCCCCAGCTGACGTCGCACCGATCGGGGACTGGGTTGGTGGTCCCGTATTCAGTGGCGAGTGCTCGATCCAGTCGTGGCCGGCGTAAAGACTCCGTGAGTCGACTTACGGAGCTATGGGTAATGCAGTGGCGGCCNGGCCCCACCCCGGGGGGGGGGGGGTGGGCCCGCCACTTCAACGAGTCGTCCGGCCTTCTCGCGTGAAGGCCTCATGGAGGCTGGTCTACAAAGACTCTCCCGTCTGTGGGCGCGCGAGGCGCTGTCGTGTCAGCACCGCGGCCCGCCGGTGGTGTGGTCCAAGTGCGCCAGGAAGTCCTCAATCTCACGCACGAGAGCTTGCGTTGTTTCAGACAGCCCGACTCCGGCTTCCCCCAAAGCCCAGTCGACTCTGTCTGCAGCTACGCGAATACCGGCTGACCGGCATACAAAGCTACTCACGAATGACATGAAAGATTCCTCAGTTCGTTCAGTCGCGTGCCTAGAGCATGCCGATAGCTTTTCTTCGCTCTCGACATCGAGGATATGAAGATAGTCCCGCGCATCCTCGTCACCCTTGAGAGCTGCTCTTTCCCACCAGCTTCGCGCTACATTATCCCTGTCCAGGAACTCAAGGATTTCTGCTACGCGCCGTGTTTCCTGTGGTGTCGCGGAATCATCGATTTCCTTTTTCAGGAGAGCGTGCAGTTCACGAACCACGCCGGCTCGATGGTTTCCGTTTTCTTCCAGGCAGAGGGCGGGGGCCGGGGGCCAACCCGAAGGCTGGCCCCCCTCCGCCTGGACAGGGTCCTCGCTGATCCGAGAACCCTTGGAGAATGCCTGCTCAGAGCCTTCGAGCAGGAGCCATAGGGCGAGGAGCCGGATGGTTCCCCGCCCCTCGGGCTGGTGCGTCCAAGCGGACAGGTACGTCATGCGGTGGCCTCCTCGCTATGCTTGTTGATGGACTTCTTCAGGTTGTTGGCGGCGGCTTTGATATAGCGCTTCACCGACTCCTCCTTTATCTGGAGGCGCTGCGCAACCACGGCAGGGCTGAGGTCCTGCAGAACACACAGTGTGATGACCTCGCGCTGCCGTTCAGGAAGGCTGGAGACGAGTTCGTCGATGCCTTCCTTAATCATTTCGTAGGCGGCCTCGGGGATTCCGATGCCTGATTCCATTTCGGGCAGGCCGTGAACAGGCACCGTGACCATCCGCTTGTTGCGGCGGAACTGGTCGATGACCGCCCGCTTCACCGCAATGCGGCCGTAGGAGGTCAAGGAACCGTGGCCAGCAATGAGCTGGTCCCACCGGCGGTACATGTTCAGGTAGACGTCCTGCACAGCGTCCTGGGCGCTGTGCAAGTCGCCTGCCTGGGCCCGGGCCAGTCGGGAGAACGCCTCGATGGTCTCGAGGACGAAGGACTCGAAGTCCGCTCCCGGGGCGGCCTCGCTCACGCGGCCTCCCGCGTGGCGATAGCCCGGTGGCCCGCCGGCTCGGCTGCGTCCTTGCGGAACAGCCACGCCGGCCGTCCCTGCTCGAAGCGGGCCGCGGCGCCGCCATCGGGCAGGGACTGCGCCATCGCGACCATGGTGGCGCGCTGCTCGCGCTCCGCCCGGGTCTCGATGTGCGCCTTCACAAGCATCTCCACGACACCCTTGGCGCGGCGCATCGCGAAGAACAGCAGGAGCAGCAGGGGAACCCCGCCCGCTCCTGCCCAGTACGACCAAGTCATCGACCAGGCCTCCCAGTAGAAACGAACTCGTTGGTGAAGACCCAAGGGCCTTCACCCCCTTACACGCCGCCGAAGGCCAGATCCGGATGCCGGTGGCCAAGAATTTTTCCCAACTCCCCCTGCCTCCCGGCCTGTCGCATCGTCTTCCCAGTTCACAGGGGTAGCAGGCAGTGACAGGAAAAACGGCACGAAGGGCCCCGTCGAGTGGAAATGACGGCCCCTGGCAAGGACGGGGCGCCTGGGCATCCGCTGCAAAAGCGCCCGCCGGGACGGCGGACACGAGAATCTGGCGGAGTGCCCCATCACCCCGGCCTGCTGCGGACCGCGCCCCTGCCGAAGGAGACGACCTCGTCGCTGATCTGCCGCATCGCGAGCCGCTACGGGATGGAAGCAAAGGTGCTGCGGGCCTGCTGGAAGTGGCGCAACTACCCGCCCGGGCACGAGGGCGGGGGCGCGCGGGCTGATGCCGAGGTGCTGCTGAACACGGCCGGACGCGACCTGCTGGCGGCCATGTGCGGCGTGGAGGAAGGCGTGCTGGCGAGGGCGTTGCCGTCGTACCAGTCGAGGATCGACTCCATGGAGTCGTCGACGGACAGGATGAAGGTCTGCCCAGTTGCGACGTACGTCCCCGAGATCTCCTGTCCGAGGAGATCTCCGCGGCAGATGGAGATGTCCATCTCCGCGCCGAGGGGCAGAGCCTGGCAGGAGCTCCGCCCATGAGGGAGATCGGACAGGCCGTTGACCTCTCCAGCACCTCCTCTTCAACTGGTCCGGCGACGCCCCTGACCTGACATACCGCCGTCGACACCGTCCGCTGACACCAGGCCGACACATCGCAGCTTGAAGTGGAGTGGTAGGTGCCCATCATTCGGTGCGTCAGTGACCACGGTCCGCGCCTATCGCGCGGTGTGCCGCACGAACTGTCGCAGGCGTGCTTCGACTTCGTATCGGTTCAGGCGCTTGGTGCGGGCGTAGTGCGTCACCGCCCTCTGCGCAGTTGCCGCGGCCTCCCGCCACACCTGTCGTTGCGCCTCTCGGTCGTGGTGGTCGTGTAGTTGCTGGAGCTGGAGGTGAGCCTGGTCGGCGGCCTGCTGCAGTGTAATCAGTTCGCTGGGCAGTCCCGTCGTGCCATCGGTCGTCTGCTCGGTGTGCGGTTTCTGTTGTTCTTCAGCTGTGGGATCGCTCTCGGTTGTCTGCGCCTGCTCGTGGACAGGGAGAGCTGTAAGAGCAGGCAGGGAGGGCAGGGCGTGCACGGTGATCGGAGCGGATGAGGGCTGGCAGGTGGGACGGTTGCGGCTGGCGCCGGCTGCGGGCGCTGCCTCCCGTTCGGGCGGCAGACGCGTGTCGTCACTGTGGAGGTCCTCCAGCCGGTCGCGGTCGGTACTGGTCACCCAGTAGCGATGCACTCTGCTCCCGGCGCGGAACTGGATGGGCACGATGGCGCCGGCGGCGGTCTGACGAACATCGGGTGACACACTCCATCGTGCTGCCCATCACTCCCCGCCATCTGCTGGCCCTGGGAAAGAAGAACATCGTCAGCGCCATCCCCCGAGCCCTCATCGACCAAATCAACATCGTGCAGATCCGCACTGCTGATCGCTACATCTACCTGCACCCTCGGAGCACGAAGCTGGAGACGTTCGCGCGCGAGACAGCAAGGCGGTGGCGAGCGGATTGCGTGAGCCCCTACCGTGCGCCGGCCTCGGCACCGAGGAAGAAGCCGTAGACCGGTCCGCCGGGCTCGCTGCGGGCCCTCGTACGTGTAGCCGAGCCGGGTTAACTACGACCAGGTCGCCGCCAACCACCCTCCGCCAGCGCCGACGTCGGTGGTCCGTGAAGTCCTCGGGGAACGCCAGCCTTCGAGCTGGGTGCTGATGAAAGTCCGTGAGAGCCGAGGACCGGCCCGGTCCGTCCTGCACGCACATGACTGTGGGAAAGCGCCAGCGGGTGCGCCGCGGCTCGACGGGTGAGGTCAGCGTTTAACGCGGCTGCGGATGGCGAGGACGGCCAGGCCGAGGAGGACAGGTTCGGCAAGGCGGGAAGTCATCTCGGTGTAGGTGCCGGCAGTGGTCAGGTCCTGGCCGGAGGAGCGGAAGACTACCGAGTTGATCACTACCCGCAGGCTCTTCTCCAACCGTTCGGCGCTGGCACGTTCGAGCAGTGAGCCGGTGGGGTTGACCGGGTCGGGGGTGTCGGTGGTCAGGACGACTTTGTGTCCGACGGCGGCCTGGCGGCCGGTGAGGGTCGGCTTCGGGTCGTCGGCGGGCAGGCCCCACAGCATCATCACCGCGACCGTGATGGCCATGGACACTCCCAGCCAGGCCAGGGCGCGGGTGGCGCGCAGTCCGTATCCGGACAGGGCCCAGTAGGCGCCCAGCAGTGCGCGTTCGCCGCGGGGGCGGGTGGTGTCGTGGCGGCGCATCTCGCATTCGCCGTAGTAGAAGTCTGCGGCGTCGGGCTCGTTCTTGCCGTCCTCCAGGGACTTGCGCAGCTGCCGGTACAGCGCCGCCACCGCTGCCGGTTTCAGGGCGGGGGTGTCGGGCGGCGGGCTGCTCCAGCCGCGGGCGGTGGCCCGGTCGGGGTGGCGGGCGGTGCGTACGCGCCAGTGGTGTTCCTCGGTCAGTGTGTTGCGCCGGCTCCACCGCCAGGGCCGGCGGTGGCTCCAGGTGGTGGGGGTGATGGCGAAGGTGCACCAGCCGTCGACCCTCAGCTGGTCGAGGTGGACCGCGCCGGCGAACCGGCAGCCGCTCAGGTCGATGTCGTGCAGCGCCAGGTGCGCGGCATCCACCCCACCCACCGTGTCCAGGCGTACGCCGGGCTCCAGGCCGGACAGTCCTGTCTCCGGCAGCACATCAGTCGGGTTGCTGGGCAGGAGGAAAGGGGTGGGGCGGGCGGCGATGAGTACCGGGTACTCGAAGACCGCGTCCCTCAGGTCCAGCTCGGCGTAGCGCAGCTGCAGCGTGGCAGTCGACGCCCATCGGGTACGCGCGCAACTCACCTGAGGGGCAGCAATCTCCACCGTCACCGGCTGCTGGAACACCGCACCATCCAACACCACCCGCTCACCGCACACCAGCGGGCCCAGATGCGACGCTACTTCAAACCGTGCCTCAGTGAACTGGGCGCTAACGGAAAAGGACGCCTCAATGAACTGGGCGTCACCGGAAAAGGACACCTTAGCGAACTGGGCGTCACCGGAAAAGGACGCCCCAACGAACTGGGCGCTACCGGAAAAGGACGCCTCAGCGAACCAGGCGTTACCAGAAAAGGACGCCCCAATGAACAGGGCGTCACCGGAAAAGGACGCCCCAACGAACTGGGCGTCACCGGAAAAGGACGCCCCAACGAACAGGGTGCTATCAGAAAAGGACGCCCCGCCGAACAGGGCGCTATCGGAAAAGGATGCCAAATCGAACTGGGCGCTACCGGAAAAGGACGCCCCAATGAACAGGGCGTCACCGGAAAAGGACGCCCCAATGAACAGGGCGTCACCGGAAAAGGACGCCCCACTGAACCGGGCGTCACCGGAAAAGGACGCCCCACCGAACCGGGTGACACCGGAAAAGGATGCCTCACCGAAATGGGCGTCGCCGATGTGAGGCTTACCGGTGGTGGAATCACTTAGGGCGTCGAGTAACTGGCTTAGCAGTTCGGGGGTAAATCGTGTGCCGCGGTGGTTGATGTCGGTGGCAGGTGACAGTGTCGTGAAGTAGGCGGTGCGGTCGGTCTCGTCCAGGTGGGCCAGACAAGCGGTGTGACCGCCAACGTGGATGCCGCGGCAGCCCACCGGGTCGGCCAGCGTGGCGTCGTGGCCGCAGTGCGGCCACGGGGGCGGAACAGTGGATGGCGGTTGAGGTGCAGCAGAGGTCATGCTTCAAGGACGTGGCGATGCCGTCGGGCAGTTGCTGCCGGGTGGCAGTCGGCGTGTACCCGTGACCTTATGACGGGTGGGGCCATAGGCAGTCATGATGATCCGACGATTGATGATGGCGGTCGCCCTGGTGGCCGCGACCCTCTCCCTGCCCGTCGCGGCGGAAGCCGGCACTCCAGCAGCGGCTTCCGTGCACGCGCCCGCAGCTGCGCCGTGTGCGAGCAAGTGGCGCGCGGTGCAGCGCGTCGCGGTCCGGCGTCCCGGCCCGTATGACGGGCGAGTGGCGACGATGAACTCGCCCGTCCATCACTACCTCAGCCGCGGGCAGGTGGTGCGCTCCTGCATCGTCGCCATCGGCCGGACCCAGGGCGGGCCCGCCTACCGGGCCTGCGGGCGCGAGGGGAGCCTGTGGCGCGTCGTGCAGGGCGGGCAGGTACCGCAAATCTGTCTCAAGCGAGCGTAATTGCATCAAATGCAACATTAGGCAGACTGGTGGGACGGCCATTTGGGCAGGTCGGGCCAGGTGGTGTCTTTACGGGGTGCATACCCCAGCTGGCGGCCCGACGTGCACCGTAACGGTTCAACTCCACAATGTTGCATTTGATGCAACATTGCTTGCAAAGCTGCCGAACAACACAGGGTAAGAATAACTGCTTCAGCAGCACCCGGGCTAACTGCTGCGCACTCAGTCGACGGGCATGAGAGGCTCTGGCAGATCTGCACCACTGTTCCCAACTTCCTGGATATGCCACTTGCCGTCACCCAGAGACACCGACCGCTCCCGCATTCCGGCCCCGTAGCCGGAGGGCCACCGGGTCTCCTCTGACCAGACGACCGACATGGGATCCGTCTCAGACAGGTCCGCCCCGGACAGGTCGGCCCCCGTGAACGTCGCCCCGAACAGGAGTGCTTTCGTAAGCCTCGCCTTGGCCAGGTGCGCCTCCGTGAGATCTGCTCCCACCAGGAGTGCGTCCGTAAGGTTCGTCTTGGCTAGATGTACCTCCGTGAGATCCGCTCCGACCAGGGTGGCTCCCGTGAGATCCGCCGCGGACAGATCGGCCTCCGTGAGCGTCGCCCCGGACAGATCGGCCCCCGTGAGCGTCGCCCCGGAAAGGTAAGCCTCCGTGAGCGTCGCCCTGAACAAGTTGGCCCCCGTGAGCGTCGCCCTGAACAAGTTGGCCTCCGTCAGCGTCGCCCCGGACAGCTCGGCCCCCGTGAGCGTCGCCCTGAACAAGTTGGCCCCCGTGAGCGTCGCCCCGGACAGGTTGGCTCCCGTGAGGTCAGCGCTGTTGAGGCGGGCGCCAGCGAGGTGGAGGCCGTGGAGGTCGAGTTGTTCCCGGGGGTCGACGTGGGTACGTGATTCGGTGCGGGTGAGGGCGGTGAGGGCGGCTTGTATGTCAGCGTCCGGCTCGGTAGGCAGCGGGTCGGCGTGCGGGTCGCAGTGGGGGTCGTTGAGGTCGGGCGGGGGTGCGGTTTTGGGGGCGCGGTGGCGGATGAAGTGGCCCAGGACGCGGGCGGCGTCGGTGGCGGCCTGTTCGGGGGCGTCCTGGACGATCTGTTCGAGGGCGAGGATGCCGCCGATGCGTACGTAAATCTGGTCTGAGCCGAGGCGTTCGAGGGCTTTGGTGAAGCGGTCGGTGATCTGGCCGCGTCGGGTGAGGCGGTAGGTGCGGGCGGTGTAGAGCAGGGCGATGCCAGCGCCGAGTGCGGCCGTAAACGCGACTACGGCGGTCCGTAGGCCGGTAACGAGAGCGGCCGATCCCTTCTTCGCCTCAGTCTTGTCGATGGGATCGGGCCCGATGACATATGGGCCCCACCAGATCAGCCACGGCAACACCACGAATAACACTGTTGCTCCGACCACCACCAAAGTGGTCGTGGCCCGTCGCCGGGTGCGGTCCTTCTGCCTGACGCGCGCCCGACGCCGATGCAACTCGGTCCTGCTTGCCTGCAGCACAGACTGCCGTTCACGACGCTGACGTAGGCGCTGCATGATGCGCAGTGTTCTCATGCCCCGTACATGCCGGGGCGGCACCGTTCGGTTGCGGCCGTCCTGCGGGGGCGACGCCCAGCCCCAACGAGACGATGCCAGCCCGGTGGGGCCAAGGTATAGCGCACACCAGCAGTACTGCCTCTTCACCAGTACGCCACGTCTGATCTCGGGAGTCGGCAGGAGGCTCGTGGACCGGATGGTTGATGTAGTGGTGCTCCACCTCGATGCCATACGCGCCGTCCCACGCTGTCTGCTTGTTATGAAGAGCAGGCTGGTTGCATGCAACCGCGTGACGGAGGTCATTTGACAAAGACGCGGTACCGCTCGGCCGCTCAAGGCAACGGCTGAGCGGTACACACGTGACCCTTGCCTACGCTGGTTTGGTGCAATTGCTAGTATTGCCGTTCTTGGCCGTGCACGACGAGATCGTTACCGCCCTTGTCGGGTAGCGCGAGTGAATTTTGGCGTAGCCCTTACTGCCGAATCCCCCGGAGGCATGCGCCAGTGGGTGCCCAGTACTCAACCACTTTCCCTTGATCTTGACTTCGTAGAACAGGTACGCAACGGCGCCCTTTCCATCACGCTTTGTGTCTGTCGTCTCAATGTTGAGGCCGACCCGCGTGCCGTTCCAGTAGATGCGTGCGTAGACCGCTGCTCCTCCTGCTCCAGGGGCCACGGTCCGGACGTGGGAGTAGTTCGAACCGAGTCCACTGATCCAATCGCTCTGGCTCGCCGAGGCCGGGTTGACCGAAAAGACCAGAGCAGTTCCGGCTGTAAGCGTCAAGACCGCTGCTTTTGCACGCGCTGACATGGAAGGTCCCCCTAGATTCCGGCAGGCTCCTCGCTCTGCGAGGAGCCTGGAACTAAACACCGGCCGCCCTCAGGCAACCAGCGGTGCAGGTCTAATACTGACCAAGCTAGGAAGCTTTTTCGCCCATGTCGTCCACCAAGGGACTGACCCAGGGAGAAACCCTGGCGGTACGCCAGCGGTTGCTACAACTCCCGCCGTATCTGGCCGGCTCAATGCGCACCCAGGAGGCCGGGAAGCAGCGAGCGCAGAACGCGCCGTGCGGCGGCATGCCTGCACCAGAGCTTTCGCGGAAGCGGAGGGCGTCATCTCGGCTGTGCTGTCCGACCTGGGGGTGCGGGCGGCGCGGGAGCGGGCGAAGACCGCAGAGATGGCCATGGAGCTGTGCGCCCGTCTCCAGCCGTTCCAGGACAGCTACGACCAAGCCGTGGTATAGAGCGACGCAGAGACGGGCTCGTCGGGCTCTGCGCGGGCAAGCACGGCCGCTGGGGACGGATCTAGATGCCGCACACCTTCTGCCAACGCCCCTGCACCAGCGGAGCAGTCCGGGGAAGATGAAGGGCATGGACGGCAACGAGCAGCCGCTGACCGCATGGGTGTACGGCCAAGAACACTCCGCTGGCAGCGCCCGGGGCCCGCGGCCCGGCCGGAGCTACGTCGAGCTGACCGGCGGACCACTGGACGGGCTCTTGCTGGACGTCACGGGCTGGACGCGCGAGGAGATCGACACAGGGGTCTGTCTCCAGACCGAGCGGGGACAGTTCGGCCCGGGCGGCCGGGCGATGTACGACCCGCGCCCCGGCCATCTAGGCCACTACGACTGGTCCGGTGACACCCCCTGACCTGCCATACCGCCGTCGACACCGTCCGCTGATACCAGGCCAGCACATCACAGCTTGAAGTGGAGTGATAGGTGCCCATCGTGCGGTGCGTCAGTGGCCACGGTCCGCGCCTATCGTGCGGTGTGCCGCACGAACTGCCGCAGGCGTGCTTCGACCTCGTATCGGTTCAGGCGCTTGGTGCGGGCGTAGTGCGTCACTGCCCTCTGTGCAGTTGCCGCGGCCTCCCGCCACACCTGACGTTGCACCTCTCGGTCGTGGTGGTCGTGTAGTTGCTGGAGCTGAAGGTGGGCCTGGTCGGCGGCCTGCTGCAGCGTAATCAGTTCGCTGGGCAGTCCCGTCGTGCCGTCGGTCGTCTGCTCGGTGTGCGGTTTCTGTTGTTCTTCAGCTGTGGGATCGCTCTCGGTTGTCTGCGCCTGCTCGTGGACAGGCAGAGCCGTGAGGGCAGGCGGGGACGGCGGGGTGCCCACGGTGATCGGAGCGGATGAGGGCTGGCAGGTGGGGCGGTTGCGGCTGGCGCCGGCTGCGGGCGCTGCCTCCCGTTCGGGTGGCAGACGCGTGTCGTCACCGTGGAGGTCCTCCAGCCGGTCGCGGTCGGTGCTGGTCACCCAGTAGCGATGCACTGTGCTCCCGGCGCGGAAGTGGATGGGCACGATGGCACCCGCGGCGGTCTGGCGGACCATGTCGTCGAAGAGGACGTCTCGGGGTTTGGGCGTGGCGTGGGCTTTGCCGCAGCGGCGGACCCCGTGGGGGCACGGGTAAAGGGCGCGTGTGTCACAGTGCCAGAAGTCCAGGACGCGGAAGCCGGAGACGATCCGCAGGTCGCCGTTGCGGGCGATGACGTGGGCTGGGAGCTGGTCGCTGCGAGTCCAGTGGGCGTCGTTGCGCTGCGCGTAGGCGGCGCGGTCGGTGTGCCAGGCCGGAGTGATGCCGTTCTTGTCGGCCTTGACGGCGCGGGCGCGGACGCCGCGCAGGCCGCTTTGGTCGATGGTGGACAGCTGTACTTCCCAGCCGATGCGACGGCCGTCAGCTCCTTCGACGAGGGTGTCGGTCTGGATCCAGCTGCGGCCCACCCGGGTACGGACCTCGCTGTCGCCGCTGAAGCCGCCTTCTTGCGCAGCACGCAGGATGCGTTCCTGATATGCCTTGTGCTCGTCACTCATCGGCGCGGTGTGGCGTTCCTCGTCCTCGCGCCGTTCGTGGACGGCCTCACGACGCCCGCCGCGCATCCGCAGATGCATGGGAGCCTCGACTCCCATGTCTCGGCACACGCCTCCGCACTGCAGGTCCCTCTCACCAACCGGCACGCCCAGACGCCCGTAGAAGCGGTCCGTCCTGTAGACCGTCTCCCACAGATCGGGCAGCCCCGGGTGGTCGAGATCATCCCGGGTCAGATCGAGAAGAATCCGGAGCTTCTTGTGCCAGACGACATTTGCCAACACACACCGCCTTCAACGTCATAGGTCGTTGCATAGACGGTAGAACCAGGCACTGACAACCCGACAGGAGTCGGGTTGGCCACAGCGAAAAGACGATGCTGGCAAAGAGGCATCGGGAGCCGACCGTGCGCTACGTCGGCACCAGCCCCCTGGCGGAACAGTGGATGGGAGTTGGGGTGCAGCAGAGGTCATGCCTTAAGGACGTACTGATGGCGTCGGACAGTTACCGTCGGGTGACAGTCGGCGTGCACTCCCAACTCGCCGATGGGGCCTCCTCCTTCGCACGCCACCCTTGCTTAAATTCAGGAGTGGCCAGCGCGGACAGCAGTGGCAGCGTGTGGTGGCTGAAAGCCTCAGTCTTACAAGAGCCCCATGAGGTGAGCGAGCCATCGGCCTGGGAAGTCGAAGTTGAGAAACCAGGGCAGTGCCAGTCCTGCCGGAGCGGCGAGCGCGCTGGCCGCGAGGCAAGTGGCGCTGAACCGTTTACTCAATGGCGAATGTCTGCCTCGTGAGCACAGGATCGCGACACGCGCAGTGGCGATCAGGATGAAGAGACATCCGGTTAACAGGAGAGCTCCGTAGACGCTCAGTGTGACTGGACCGGGACGGGGAGACGTCTGGAGGGCAGCTGTGTAGGCGGTCGCCATTCCAAGAACGGCAGCCGGAGCAACAGCTGCTATGCCCCACTCCCGCTTCCGGGGCAGGGTGCCCGATGCGCCAAGAAGATGACGCATGCTGCGGGGGAAGGGGGCCAGATCGGCCAAGTCGTGATCACGGGCGCTCCAGGGAGGGGTACTGGAGGCGATCCGCCGGTAAGCCTGTTCGAACGCCAATGCTTCATCATCACTGGCGCCCATCTGACGTATCAGGGCCTCAAGGTGAGTCCACGTGTCGGGGAGAGCGTCGCCGTCGATCCAGCGCCCGACTGCGGAGCTGAGCACGTCGTCTCTCATGTCATCGGGCAGTGTGGCGGCCAGTTCCCTGATCGGCTGCGTTCCGGTACGGCGCCGTAACTGGGAGAGGGCCGTCGCCAGCGCCTCCGGGGTACTCGCTGTACGCAAGTTGGCGACCCACTGCGTCGACATGGCATGTCGAGGGCTCGCGGCCGCAGTGTAAGCATCCGCTGGAGACACCTCGGGACCGATTTCCTTGGCCGGCCGTGCTTTGTCTGCGCTGGTCAAGGGTTTTCGCGCGTTGTCCGTCGTCTGTCCGGGGACATCCTCTTCAGCACCTGCCGGCTCAGCGGTCTGTCCCCAGATGACGTGATGCGTCGTCGAGTCCTCGGGCAAATCCTGATCCTGCTGGACACCGAGCTCTCTGCCGAGGTCATCCAGCTCATCGTCCAAGGCATCCATCTGCTGTTGGTTGACGTCAAAAAACTCTTGAAATCTTTCAAGGGGTGGCAGTTGCAGTTCTTCGGCCACGGTCATGCCTGGTCTGACCGGCGGAGGTTCCTCCATGGCGCCGCCATTGGCACGAAACAGCTCGTGCTGCTCACGAACCACTTGCTTGTTGGCCACGAGCCGCAGTTGCTGGGCCCGTTCCAGGGCCCGGCCGGCCTTCTTGAGTCTTTCGCCTGCCTGCCGCCGGTACTCCCGCGACATCTGCAGCTCATGCTGCAGCTCCGCCCGGACGTTTTCCCTGGCCCGGTCGCGCTCGCTCTCCAAAATGGTGATGCGCTGTTCCAGGACCTCGACCATGGTTTTCAACTCTTCGCACTGCCGTGCGGTGTCTTCATACTTCCGCATCGCCTCGAACTGGAGCATGCGAGCGTCGTCCAGGCGCAGAGCGAGCGCAGCAATATCGCTGTGTTGCTGGGGTGCCCGTGTCGCCGGCAGATCCGTGGCGGATGGCGCAGCCTGCCCGGACAGGTCCTTCGCAGCCCGCTCGGCAGCCGCAAGCAGGCTCAGACCGTGCTCCAGCTGACGCTTGCGCATCATGGGCTCGCGGCAAAAGCGCGTGGTTACCTCTTCCACCAAAAGCGCTGGCGGAAGTCGGCTGCCATCGCGGAACCTGCTCCACGAGGTCTTGCCATGGGGAAATTCTTTCTCCAGGGTGCGCACCGTCACCCCATAGGTGATCTTTCGTAGCCAGCGGGCGAACTCATCGGCTTGTTCCGTCAGCCCCTTCAGGTCCCCCAGCGGCCGCCCCATCCGCTCCCCCGCCCTGCCTTGTCCTGGGACAACCGTCTGTTGTCCGTAATTTATGAGCCGTCACCTGCAGCGATCGCATGCCGCTGCGCCGGACAACGAAACCATGGATGAACGTAGGTCTCCAACAGCTCAGACAACCTCTGGAGACCCCGTGTTCACGCCCAACTCACCCAAACGGCAACGCCCTTCGTGGCCCTACGTGGTCGCCGCCGCTCTCACCCTGGCTTTCCAGCAAGGATGGAGTGCAAAGGAAGTCATCACCCTCGCCATCTGCCTTCTCGTACTCATCGCCCTCGTCACTTCAACCGGAAGCGACCAATAGCCCCCGGACGCGAGCCGTGCGGGCAGGCATGTCGGCTGGCCGCGCGGCAACCGTGCGAACTGTGCATGCTATGAGCTGGAACACCGCGCTCCGCATAGATTGCGAAGGTGGCAGGCGATCAGCAGGGCCTGTCACAGCTCGCGGCATTCCGGCGGCGGGACCTCACCCGGGAGCGCCTCGGGACAGGGATCGCTGTGTGCGGTACGACCAATGCACTCTCCCGGATGACAGCCCCCCCAGACCGGGCGGGCCGCAACCGCGCACCGGTAGCAAGAGCCCATGCTCTCGAAGCTCGCAGCCCTCGCCGCTGCCCTCCTGGTCCTCCCCCTCTCCCCCGCATCCGCCGCCGCGCAGCACGCGCGCGCGGAGCACCTGCCGCTGGCCGCAGCCGTCCACCTCCTGCCCACCGCGGCCGAATCCCGTGACGGCTACCGTCGCACCAGCTTCAAGCACTGGGTCGATGCCGACCGCGACTCCTGCCACACCCGCTCCGAGGTCCTGATCTCCGAATCCCGCACGGAGCCCGCCGTCGAGGCGCGCTGCAAGGTGACCGCAGGCACGTGGTACTCCTACTACGATGGCGCCACCCTCACCGCGCCGGGCGGTCTGGACATCGACCACATGGTGCCGCTGGCCGAAGCCTGGGACTCCGGCGCCCATGCCTGGACGGCGAAGCGGCGCGAAGCTTACGCCAACGACCTCGACGCGGAGCGCTCCCTGGTGCCCGAGACGATCGTCATCGACCGCGGGCGGGTGTTCGTCTCGGCCGCGTTCCTGGCCGCCTGCGAATCCCTGGGGGTGAGCGTGCAGCCCGCCCCGCCCCGCTCCCCCACCGCCAAGGGCGCGGTCGAGCGCACTTTCGGAAGCATCAACTCGCTGTTCGCGCAGCACGTCGCCGGCTACACCGGCTCCCACGTCCTGGCGCGCGGCGAGGCGGTCCAGGACGAAGCCCGCTTCAGCGTGGCGCAGTTGCAGGAGCTGCTGGACGAGTGGATCACCGCGTGCTGGCAGCACCGCCCCCACGACGGGCTGCGCCACCCCTTCCTGCCCAGGAAGGCGCTGTCCCCCACCGAGATGTGGGGTGCGCTGCTGGGCGCGAGCGGCTACGTGCCGCTGCCCCTGACGGGCGCCGACTACACGGAGCTGCTGCCGGTGCGCTTCCACCCGGTCACCGGCCGCGGCATCCGTATCCACTACCGCACCTACGACCACGCGGTGCTCAACGAGCACCGCGGCCGGCCCTCGCCCGCCGGGCCCGGCGGCAAGTGGGAGGTGCACCTCAATCCGCACGACGTGCGCCAGCTCTACCTCCGCCTGTCCGACGGACACCTGCACGAGATCCCGTGGATCCACCGCGAGCACGTCCACGCGCCCATGAGCGAAACCGTCTGGCGCCACCTGCGCACCACCCTCGAGCGGCGCGCAGGCCGCGAGGCACACGAAGTGGCCCTGGCGGAGGCCGCCGACCAGGTCCTGCGCCGCAGCCGTCCTCTGCCTGGCAAGGCGGCGGCCGCCGCCTTGTCCACGACGGCCGGCTCCCCGGCCGGGACACTGCCGGCCCGGCATCTTGCCGGGGACGCCGGGGACGCCGGGGATGTTGGGGACAGTCTCGACGCCGTCGCCGCCCTCGCCCCTGACGATGACGACAGCCGAGCCGGCAGCACAGAGGTCCCGTCTGCCGCCCGGTTCGCACTGTATGACGCCTTCGAGGAGGCCGAGCACTGGTGAGCAGCCCCGATGTCACGCCCCCGGTCGAGCAGACCCCTTCCGGGACGGTCACCACCTTCGATGCGTTCGCCCGCTTCGCCCACACCGCCCCGCCCGCGCCGCCGCAGCCCGGACAGGCACCACGCTCGACGGAGGAACGTCTGGACTACCACTCGCGGTTCGTCACCGTGCGCACCCCGGCCATCGAGAGCCTCTCGCGCAGTGTGCGCACCCTGATGATCCTGGGCCGCCACCAGCAGGTGACCGCCCGCCCGTCGCTGATCGTCACCGGCCCGGCCACCACCGGCAAGACCACCGCGCTGCTCGAGGTCGGCCGTACCTGCCACCTCGCCCACACCCGCCGCGCCCACCCTGGCGACGACCGGGTGCCCGTCGCCTACGTGCTGGTGCCGCCGGGCGCCACCGCCAAGACCCTGGCGGCTGAGTTCGCCCGCTACCTCGGCATCCCCGTCACCGCCCGCATGACCACCGCGCAGATCACGGCCGCCGTCTGCCACACCTACACCGCAGCCGGCGTCACGCTCGTGCTGATCGACGAGATCCACCGCCTCAACCCGCGCACCTCCACCGGCGCGGAGGCCGCCGACTGGCTCAAAGACCTCACCGAACGCGTTCCCGCGACCTTCGTCTACGCCGGCATCGACGTCACCGCCAGCACCGTGTTCACCGGGGTGCGCGGCGCGCAACTGGCCGGACGCGCCTCCCTGATCGACTGCGGGGCGCTGCCCGCCCGCGCCGGCGGCCGCGAGCCGTTCAGGGAGCTGATCGCCGCCCTGGAGCAGGCCCTGGACCTGAAAGCCCACCGCACCGGCCACCTGCCCAGGCTCGCTGCCTACCTGCACGAGCGGACCGCCGGACGCATCGGCAGCCTCTCCCGCCTGATCCGCCAGGCCGCCATCGAAGCCATCTGCGACGGCAGCGAACGCATCACCAAGACATTGCTGGACTCCATCGCGCTGGACCACCTCGCCGAGGAGCACTACCGGCCCCGCACCCCTGTCCGCCGTGCCCGGCCCGCCGGACAGTGACCACCCCCACCGCGAACCACCCCACCCCGCAGGCCGCCCTGTGGCGCACCCCGCCCGGCGCGCTGCGCGTGAGACCGCTGCCCCGCGAAGCAACCGCCTCCTACCTCACCCGCCTCGCAGCCACCTACCACGTGAGCGCCGCCCAGTTCCTGGACGGCCTGCACATCACCACCACCGGCACCCCAACAAGCCTGCCCGCCACCGAACTACACCTGAAGTTTCCCCGTGATCTTGGACACGTGATCGTTATGCCGCGAGGGTGTGC
>NZ_JAHKJW010000091.1 GCF_019710745.1 Streptomyces beigongshangae | reverse complement strand
GTCCCGGCGGTCCCGCCGGCCGCGGCCGCGCGGGCGACCCCGCCGCCCGCCCCCGCGGCGCCGCCCGCGGCCCCCGTACGCCTGACCAAGGTCACGCTCACCAAGGACGCGCCGTCCGTCTCCCTCACCAAGCAGGGCGGCACCTCCGGCGTGATGCGCGTGAACCTCAACTGGACGGTGCGCAAGCAGTTCTCCGGCTGGCAGGCCAAACTCGGCCGGGCCATCGCCATGCACGCGGACCTCGACCTCGACCTGTGCGCGCTCTACGAGCTCTCCGACGGCAGCAAGGGCGTCGTCCAGGCCCTGGGCAACGCCTTCGGATCGCTGCACCAGCCGCCGTTCGTCCACCTCGACGGCGACGACCGCACCGGCGCCTCGTCGAGCGGCGAGAACATCAGCGTCAACCTCGACCACACCCGGTACTTCCGCCGCATCCTCATCTTCGTGACCATCTACGAAGGGGCGCGCTCCTTCGCCGACCTGGACGCCACGGTGACCCTCCAGCCGCTGCACGGCGCGCCCGTCGACTTCTCGCTCGGCGAGTGCACCGTGCCCTCGACCGTGTGCGCCCTCGCCCTCATCACGAACACCGGCGACGACCTCGTCGTCCAGCGTGAGGCGCGCTTCCTCGTCCCCGACCGCGGGGTGAGCCCGCAGCGCACCGTGGACCACGCCTACGGGTGGGGCATGAACTGGACCCCGGGCCGCAAGTGAGCCGGCCGGACGTGTCCGTGTCCGTGGAGGGCGCGGACGCGTCCGCCGGACGGGTTCAGGGCTGTTCGGGGGCCGTGTCCGGGCGGGCGTAGGTGCGGCCCTTCCAGGCCGCGCCACGTCCCCTGCGGTGCTGCACCGCGGAGTCCACGGTCATGAGGAGGTACAGCAGGGCGGTGACCGGCAGCAGCGGGGCCAGCAGGAGCGGCTGCCGGTAGTGGCGCAGCATCGGCAGGTACGTCGCCGTCATCAGCAGCCAGGCCGCCCCGCCGGCCGCCGCCGCCGTGCGACCGCCCGTCGCGAGCCCCGCGAGGAGGGCCACCGGCGGCACCAGGTACACCAGGACGAGACCGGCCACGGTCCCGGCCAGCAGCAGCGGGCTGTGCCGCAGCTGGGCGTACGCGCTGCGCGAGACCATCCGCCACAGGTCGTGCAGCCGCGGATAGGGGCGCACGCTGTCGACCCGCTCGGCGAGCCCCAGCCAGACGCGCCCTCCCGAGTCCTTCACGGCCCGCGCCACCGCCACGTCGTCGATGACGGCCTGCCGGACGGCGTCCGGGATCCGGGCCCGCTCGGCGGCCGAGGTCCGCAGCAGGACACAGCCGCCCGCCGCGGCGGCGGTCCGAGAACCCGGCCGGGAGATCCACCGGAACGGGTACAGCTGGGCGAAGAAGTACACGAAGGCGGGTACCACGAGCCGTTCCCAGAAGGTCTCCACGCGCAGCCGGGCCATCTGGGAGACCAGGTCGAAGCCGCCCGTGACGGCCGCGGCCACCAGCTCCCGCAGGCTGTCCGGCGCATGGGCGATGTCCGCGTCCGTGAGCAGCAGGAACCCGGGATCGCGCGCGCGTGCCAGGCCGATGCCGTGCCGCACGGCCCAGAGCTTGCCGGTCCAGCCCGCGGGCGGTTCGCCGGGCGAGGTGACGGTCAGCGGCAGCCCGCCGTGCCGCCGCCCCAGCTCACGGGCCAGCTCCCCGGTGCCGTCCGAGCTGCCGTCGTCGACGAGGAGGACCTCGGCCCGCCCCGGGTACTCCTGCGCGAGGAGCGACGGCAGGCTGCCGGGCAGCACGGCCGCCTCGTCGCGCGCCGGTACGACGACGCACACGGACGGCCAGCCGGCCGGGTCCCGGCGCGGTGGCAGCCGGACGTCCGTGCGCCAGAAGAAGCCCTGGCCGAGGAGGAGCCACAGCCAGGCGGCCAGCGATCCGGCGGCGGTCCACGCGAGGACGCTCATCCGCCGCAGTCTGCCGCACCCCGGCCGCCCGTGGAGGCGGATCGACTATGGTGACCGGGTGAAGATCGCGCTCATGGACTCCGGAACGGGACTGCTCGCGGCGGCCGCCGCGGTGCGCCGGCTGCGCCCGGACGCGGAGCTCGTCCTCTCCTCGGACCCCGGCAGCATGCCCTGGGGACGCTTCACCCCGAAGGAGGTGGCCGCGCGCGCCCTCGCCGTCGCGGAGGCGGCCGCCGCGTACCGGCCCGACGCGCTGATCGTCGCCTGCAACACCGCTTCCGTGCACGCGCTGCCCGCACTGCGCGCCCGCCTGGAGCCCGGGGTGCCCGTCATCGGCACGGTACCGGCGATCAAGCCGGCCGCGGCCGGCGGCGGGCCCGTCGCGATCTGGGCCACGCCCGCCACCACCGGCAGCCCCTACCAGCGCGCGCTCATCCGTGAGTTCGCCGGCGGAGTGGACGTCACCGAGGTGCCCTGCCCCGGACTGGCGGACGCCGTCGAGCACGCCGACCACGCGGCCGTCGACGCCGCCGTCGCCGCGGCCGCGGCGCGCACCCCCGCGGACGTGCGGGCCGTCGTCCTGGGCTGCACCCACTACGAGCTGGTCGCCGAGCGCATCCGCGCGGCCGTGCGGGGGAACGGCGCGGCGCCCCTCGCCCTGCACGGCTCCGCCGGTGCCGTGGCCGCCCAGGCGCTGCGCAGGATCGGCGCGGCGCCCGCCCCCGGGGCCCCCGGCCGGGGCACGGTCACCGTGCTGCTCGGCGGACGCGAGGACGTACTGCCCGCCACGGCGCTGACGTACGACGAGGGCATGCTGCTGCAGGCGGTCAGCCCCGCGCACTGAACCCCGCACACTGGCGCCGCGCGCCGGGTGCCGGGCGCCGCGCACGCGCCGGGCGCACTCGGCGGAAGGCATGCCTCCGCGGGGAGCGCCGGCAGCCCGCGACCAGGTGCCCGCCGTGCGGAACCTGAGTACGCTCGATGACATGACGGACCACCCCCAGGGCGGACAGGGCGCTGCCGACGCCCCGCATCCCGAGGTCTGGCACGGCCGCGCGTCCAACCGCGTGCAGTGGCTGCTCGCGTGCCTCGGGGCCGCGTGCCTGGCACTGGGCGTCGAGCTGGCCGTCGACTCGGCGTGGACGTCGGGCGTCGCCCCGCTCGCCATGTCCGTGGTCGGCTGCATCGCGGCAGGGCTCCTGGTCCTCTTCGGCACGCTCGCGTTCGTCCATGTNGCTCCTGGTCCTCTTCGGCACGCTCGCGTTCGTCCATGTCGCCGTGAAGGTCGACGAGGAGTGCCTCGAAGTGCGCTGCGGCCACATGGGCCTGCCGCGCCGCCGCATCCCGCTCTCGCACATCGCGGGCGCCGACTTCGCACCCCGGGTCACCCCGCGCCAGTGGGGCGGCTGGGGTTACCGCTGGCGCCCCGACCAGGGCACCGCGGTGGTCGTGCGGCGGGGCGAGGGCCTGGTGCTCCGCCTGGGCGACGGCCACACGTTCACGATCACGGTGGACGACGCGGAGGCGGCGGTACGGGTGATCCGCGACCGGCTCCGCACCGCGACGACGGGCCGCACGGGCTGACGCGGCCGCGGTCGGCGCCGGGTGGTGTCGCCGGGGCCGTGTCCGGCCCGCCGGGGCCCGGCGGCGCCGTCGTGTGCGGTGCAGGCGGCTCAGTGGTTCATCCGGGCGCCGTCCGCCCGGTCCTCCGGGGGGTCCTCCGGTGGCACCGGCGGGGTCGCCGGTGCAGGGCGTGCCGTGGCCAGCCCCGCCAGCAGGCCCGCGCCCGCCGTCACCGTCGTGAAGCTGAGCGCGTTGCCGACCGCGGCCATCGCGGCCAGCGCCGTCAGCGCGGCGCCCGCGGTGAGGACGACCGGTGTGGAGCGCGGTGACCTCCACAGCGCGTACAGGATCCAGCCGAATACCGCGGCGAGCAGGACGACCCCCGGCACACCCTGCTCGGCGGCCTGCTGGAACGGCGCCGAGTGGGGCTTGCCGTCGGACGGCGGCACGGCCTCCGCGGCCGTGGCGCTCAGTTCCGCGAAGCGGCCCGGCCCGGCGCCCAGGCCAGGCTCCCGGCCCGCCATGCCGAGCGCGTCGCGCCACAGCAGCACCCGGTGCCGGGTGAGCTGGCCCTCCAGGGAGGAGGTCGGGCCGTCCGGCAGCGCGTCCTCCGCGATCGCCCAGGTCGCCCCGGTCACCAGGGCCACGGCGAGCGCGAGCCCGCCGAGCCCCACGGCCCGGCGGCGCACCCGGTCCGCGGCGAGCGAGCAGAGCAGCACCCCCAGACAGGCCACGGACCCCGGGATCGATCCCAGGACGGCCGCGGCGACCGCGACACCGGCCGCCAGCAGCCGCAGACAGAACCGCGGCCCCGGCGGCCGCGCCGCCCAGGCCGCACAGCACGCGGCCCCCGCGGACAGGGTCAGCAGCGCGGCCGTCGCCCCGGTCTGACCCAGCGGCGAGGCCGGCTGGCTGCCCGGATCGATGTGCGGGGCGGCCACGGCCAGCCCCAGTCCGGCGAACGCGCCCACGACGGGCGAGGCGACCGGCAGCAGCTCGCCGCAGATCCGCCCCGAGGCATAGCCGGCGGCCACGGCCAGCACCGCCAGCAGCACCCCCTCGGGCCGGCCGCCGTGCGCCGCGGCCGTGATCAGGGACCAGGCGGCGCAGGCCCCCAGCACCACGACCCCCGTCGCGTCCGACGCGCTGCGTCTTTCGTGCGCCGACGCCGGACCGGCCGTCGAAGCCATCCCCGTGGACCCCACCCCGACGCCCCCCGACCCATGACGAACCCCGTCCGCCCGGCCGGAAACGGCCCGCGCGCCGAAGGCTCCGGCACACCGTAACGGGTGATGCGCCGGTTTGTGGACGAGTTGCGCAGAAACGATGCGGCTGCTGTGGGGACAGGTGTCCCGGCCGGCGCCGGGGGCCACGCCGCCGGCGCTTCGGCCGTGCGCCGTACACTCCCGGAGTGACCGCCACAGCGACTCCCGTAGACGAGCCGGAACAGCTCGCACCGCAGGCCCGGCCCGTTCCGCGGGTCGCCGCCCTGGCGCGACGGCTCGTTCCGGCCGCCGCCGCGGCGCTCTCCGGGGTGCTGCTGTACGTCAGTTTCCCGCCGCGCACCCTGTGGTGGCTCGCCCTGCCGGCCTTCGCGGTCCTCGCCTGGTGCCTGCACGGCCGCACCTGGAAGGCGGCCCTCGGGCTCGGCTACCTCTTCGGCCTCGGCTTCCTGCTCCCGCTGCTCGTGTGGACCGGCGTGGAGGTCGGCCCCGGCCCGTGGCTGGCGCTCGTCGTCGTCGAGGCGGTGTACGTGGCGCTCGTCGGCGCGGGCATCGCGGCCGTGTCGAAACTGCCCGGCCGCCCCGTGTGGGCCGCCGCCCTGTGGATCGCCGGAGAGGCCGCACGCGCGCGCGTGCCGTTCGGCGGCTTCCCCTGGGGCAAGGTCGCCTTCGGCCAGGCGGACGGCGTCTTCCTGCCGCTCGCGGCGCTGGGCGGCACCCCGGTGCTCGGGTTCGCGGCGGTCCTGTGCGGCTTCGGCCTGTACGACACCGTCCGGCTGTGCCTGGAGACCCGGCGCACCCGCGCCGTACGCCGGGGAGCCGCCGCGGTGGCCCTGCTCGCCCTCGTCCTCCCCGTGGCGGGCGCCCTGGCCGCCCGCCCCCTGGTCAGCGACCGGGCCGAGGAGGGCACCGCGACCGTCGCCGTGGTGCAGGGCAACGTGCCGCGCGCGGGCCTCGACTTCAACGCCCAGCGGCGCGCCGTCCTCGACCACCACGTGCGGGAGACCGAACGCCTCGCCGCGCGGGTCCGGGCGGGCGAGGTGGCCCGGCCCGACTTCGTCCTGTGGCCGGAGAACTCCTCCGACATCGACCCGTTCCGCAACGCCGACGCCCACGCCGTGATCGACGGGGCCGCCAAGGCGATCGGCGCACCCATCTCGGTCGGCGGGGTCGTGGAGAAGGACGGCAGGCTCTACAACGAGCAGATCCTGTGGGACCCGGTGAAGGGCCCCGGCGCCACCTACGACAAGCGGCAGGTCCAGCCGTTCGGCGAGTACCTCCCGATGCGCTCGCTCGTCGG
This sequence comes from Streptomyces beigongshangae, assembly GCF_019710745.1. Lineage (GTDB taxonomy): Bacteria > Actinomycetota > Actinomycetes > Streptomycetales > Streptomycetaceae > Streptomyces > Streptomyces beigongshangae. Next base: position 16,708 of record NZ_JAHKJW010000091.1, on the reverse strand, counting down.
CGCCCTGAACGAGAACTGGACCTCCATGGTCCGCCAGGACTTCAGCCGGGGCGACGAGCCGGGCGTCTTCACCCTGGCGGGCACTCCGGTCGGCCTCGCCACCTGCTACGAAGCGGCCTTCGACTGGGCCGTGCGCGACACCGTCACGAGCGGTGCGCAGATGATCTCCGTACCGAGCAACAACGCCACGTTCGACCGCAGCGAGATGACCTACCAGCAGCTCGCCATGTCCCGTGTCCGCGCCGTCGAGCACAGCCGCACCGTCACCGTCCCGGTGACCAGCGGCGTCAGCGCCGTGATCATGCCGGACGGGAGGATCACCCGGCGGACCGGCATGTTCGTGGCGGACTCGCTCGTCCAGGAGGTGCCCCTGCGCTCCTCCGAGACCCCCGCGACGCGCCTGGGGACCGTGCCCGAGGTCCTGCTCGTCCTGGTCGCGGCGGGCGGACTCGGCCTCGTGGCGGTGCCGGCGGTGCGCGGACGGCGCGCCGCCCGCCGGTAGCCGCCCGCCGCGGCCGTCCGCCGGGTGGACGTGCGCGGGACACGGCCGGGCGGACGTGCGCACAACGCGGCCGGGCGGGGGAACCGGCCCGTGAGCGCCGGTCCCCGGCCATTAGGGTCGGCGCATGGCTACTCCTGACTTCATCCGTACGATCCGGGCCAGCGCGGGCCAGCAACTGCTCTGGCTCCCCGGTGTGACCGCCGTCGTCCTCGACGACGAGGGCAGAGTCCTCCTCGGACGCCGGGCCGACACCGGCAGGTGGGCCGTCATCGCCGGGATGTCGGAGCCGGGGGAGCAGCCCGCTGCCTGCGCCGTCCGGGAGGTCCACGAGGAGACGGGCGTCCGGTGCGTCGTCGAGCGCGTCGTACTCGTCCAGGCCCTGAAGCCGATCACCTATCCCAACGGGGACGTCTGCCAGTTCATGGACATCACCCTGCGGTGCCGGGCCGTCGGCGGCGAGGCCCGCGTCAACGACGACGAATCGCTGGAGGTCGGCTGGTTCGACGTGGACGCGCTGCCGGAGCTGAACGAGCACGCGCTGTCCCGGATCAAGCAGGCGCTGTCCGACGAGCCCACCTGGTTCGACCCCGCGGTCTGAGCCGCGGGAGCGTGCTGCGGGAGCTGTTCCGCCGACCGGACGGCCAGATGGTCGGAATGCCCGATCTTCATCCTGCGCATCTGAACCGCCCGAGTTAATTTGTCCCTGTTTCTCACCATTTGACGCGTACTGCCTTCCGTGCCGTGCCGTGCCGTGCGGCGCGGCACGGAGGGCGACCGCGCGTTCCCAGGGACGAAAGGTGGACGATGGCCAGGACCCTGAACACCCCGCTCGCCGGGACCGGGCACCCCCGCACGCTGTCGGCCGTGGTACGCACCGGGCCGGGCGCCGGGAGCCGGCACTGGCCGGCGGTGGTGGCGGCGGCCTTCACACTGGCCCAACTGGTGATCGTACGGCCGGGCATGGGGCTCGGCTGGGACGAGACGGTGTATGTCAGCCAGGTCAGCGGCCATGCGCCGGCGGCGTTCTTCAGCGCTCCGCGGGCCCGCGGCGTCGTCCTGCTGGTGGCGCCGATCGCCTCGTGGTCCTCCTCGACGGAGCTGCTGCGGATCTTCCTGGCGGTGCTGTCCGGCCTCGGTCTCCACCTGGCTCTGCGCGCCTGGCGGGGGCTCTTCCCCGCCCGCGTCCTCGCCGCCGCCGGCGCACTGTTCGCCACCTTGTGGGTGACTCTCTTCTACGGGCCGCAGGCCATGCCCAACTACTGGGTCGCCATCGGGGCGCTCGCCGTCGTCGGCTGCTTCCTGCGCGCCCGCGCCGACCACCGCGACCGGGCGGCGCTGTGGGGTGCGGGGGCGGGCGCGGCGCTGATGGCGTGGATGCGGCCCGCCGACGCCGTCTGGATCGCGCTCCCGCTGTTCGGCGTACTGGCGTGCACCCGCGGACGGCGGCGGCCGGCCCTGCCCGCGGCGCTCGCGGCGGGACTCGCCTCCGGTGTCGTCCAGTGGGCCGTGGAGGCGCACCTCGCCTACGGCGGCCTCGGCGCCCGGCTGGCGGACGCGTCGGGGATCCAGGGCGGACTGGGCTGGAACATCGCCGTCCTCGACCAGCTGCGCAGCCTCGGCGGGCGCACCCTGTGCCGCCCGTGCACCGCATCGGTGCCGTCCGCCTGGGTCGTCGTCTGGTGGTTCGTCCTGCCGCTGCTCGCCGTCTGCGGACTGGCGGTCGCGGTCAGGGCCCGGCGTGCCCTTCCCTCGCTCCTGCCGGCGGCCTGCGCCGCGACGGCCGGCATCCCGTACCTGTTCATGATCGGGTACGCGGCCCCGCGCTTCCTGCTGCCCTTCTACGCGCTGCTCGCCCTCCCGGTCGCCGACGCCCTCGTCCACCTGGTCACCGGGGCGGGCCGGAAGCGGCGGCCGGTGGCCGCGGCACTGGTGGCACTCGGTCTCGCCGGGCACCTGGCCGTGCAGTACGCCGTGCTCGACGCGACCGTGGACCGCACCACCGCCAACCGCCGCGACTGGGCCCGCGCGGCGGCCGAACTGCACCGCCTGGGCGTACGGCCGCCGTGTCTGCTCACCGGCCACCGGGCGACCCCGATCGGCTTCTACGCCGGGTGCCGCTCCGTCCAGACCCACGGGCACAACGCCAACACCACCCGCGCGGACATCGTGCGGGCCGCCCGGCAGCACCCGGCGGCGGTCGTCACGACGGACGGGAAGCGGCCGCCCGGGTTCGCCCGCGACTGGGCACGGCACCGCGGCGGCGGCCTCGTCCTCCACGTCGCGCCACCACCGGCCGGGGACCACCGCGACTCGGCCGACCGGCACTGAGTCCACCGGCACTGAGTCCACCGGCACTGAGCCCACCGCGCTCAGCCGTCACGATCGGACCCGGCCTCCGGCGACCGGGACCGACCTCCGGCGACCGGACCGTGGCGGAGTTGTGCGGCCTCCTGTCCGGTGGGACCGCATCACGAGATATCTTGATGTCGAGCAATGTTGCAGACGTGGAGCGGAGCACCCGGTGACTGACTCGACCATCATCTACACGCACACTGACGAGGCCCCGGCCCTGGCGACCTATTCGTTCTTGCCGGTGGTCCAGGCGTACGCGTCGCAGGCCGGCGTCACTGTGGAGACCCGTGACATCTCGCTGGCCGGGCGGATCATCGCCCTCTTCCCCGAGTACCTGGAGGAGGGGCAGCGCATCCCCGACGCCCTCGCCGAGCTGGGTGAACTGGCCAAGACGCCCGAGGCCAACATCATCAAGCTGCCGAACATCTCGGCCTCGATCCCGCAGCTGAAGGCCGCGGTCGCCGAGCTGCAGTCGCAGGGCTACGCGCTGCCGGACTACCCGGACGACCCGAAGACCGACGAGCAGCGCGACGTCCGCGCCCGCTACGACAAGGTCAAGGGCAGCGCCGTGAACCCGGTGCTGCGCGAGGGCAACTCCGACCGCCGCGCCCCCGCGTCGGTCAAGAACTACGCCAAGGCCCACCCGCACCGCATGGGCGCCTGGAGCGCCGACTCGAAGACGAACGTCGCGACCATGGGCGTCGACGACTTCCGCTCCACCGAGAAGTCGACGGTGATCTCCGAGGCCGGCACCCTGCGCATCGAGCTGTCCGGCGACGACGGCTCCACCACCGTCCTGCGCGAGTCCGTGCCCGTCCTCGCGGGCGAGGTCGTCGACGCCTCCGTCATGCACGTCGCCGCGCTGCGCGAGTTCCTCACCGCGCAGATCGCCCGGGCCAAGGCCGACGGTGTGCTGTTCTCCGTGCACCTCAAGGCCACCATGATGAAGGTCTCCGACCCGATCGTCTTCGGCCACGTGGTGCGCGCCTTCTTCCCGAAGACGTTCGCGCGGTACGGCGAGACCCTCGCGGCCGCCGGCCTGACCCCGAACGACGGCCTCGGCGGCATCTACAAGGGCCTGGAGTCCCTCCCCGACGGCGCCGGGATCAAGGCGTCCTTCGACGCCGAGCTCGCCGAGGGCCCGGAGCTCGCGATGGTCGACTCCGACAAGGGCATCACCAACCTGCACGTCCCCTCCGACGTCATCGTCGACGCGTCCATGCCGGCGATGATCCGCACCTCCGGTCACATGTGGGGCCCGGACGGCCAGGAGGCCGACACCCTCGCGGTCCTCCCGGACAGCAGCTACGCCGGTGTCTACCAGGTCGTCATCGACGACTGCCGGACCAACGGCGCCTTCGACCCGTCGACCATGGGCTCGGTCCCGAACGTCGGCCTGATGGCGCAGAAGGCCGAGGAGTACGGCAGCCACGACAAGACCTTCGAGATCCCGGCCACCGGCACGGTCCGCCTCGTCGACGAGGCCGGGAACGTCGTGCTGGAGCAGGCGGTCTCGGCCGGCGACATCTTCCGCGCCTGCCAGACCAAGGACGACCCGATCCGGGACTGGGTCAAGCTGGCCGTCACCCGCGCCCGTGCCACCGGCGACCCGGCCGTCTTCTGGCTGGACGAGACCCGCGCCCACGACGCGCAGCTCATCGCCAAGGTCAACGCGTACCTGCCGGAGCACGACACCGAGGGCCTGGACATCAAGATCCTGTCCCCGGTCGAGGCGACCAGGCTCTCCGTGGAGCGCATCCGCCGCGGCGAGAACACCATCTCGGTCACCGGCAACGTCCTGCGCGACTACCTGACCGACCTGTTCCCGATCCTGGAGCTGGGCACCAGCGCCAAGATGCTCTCGATCGTCCCGCTGATGAACGGCGGCGGCCTCTTCGAGACGGGCGCCGGCGGCTCCGCGCCCAAGCACGTGCAGCAGCTGGTCAAGGAGGACTACCTGCGCTGGGACAGCCTGGGCGAGTTCCTGGCGCTGGCGTCCAGCTTCGAGCACCTCGCGCAGACCACGGACAACGCGCGCGCACAGGTCCTGGCCGACACCCTGGACCGCGCGACGGCCACGTTCCTGGAGAACGACAAGTCGCCGAGCCGTCGCCTCGGCGGCATCGACAACCGCGGCAGCCACTTCTACCTCGCCCTCTACTGGGCCCAGGAGCTGGCCCGGCAGACCGACGACGCCGACCTCGCGAAGGTCGTCGCGCCGCTCGCGGAGACGCTCACCTCGCAGGAGGAGACGATCGTCGCCGAGCTGAACGCGGTGCAGGGGGCGCCCGCCGAGATCGGCGGCTACTACCGGCCCGACCCGGCCAGGGCCGAGGCCGTCATGCGGCCGTCCGCGACGCTCAACGCCGCGCTGGCCACGCTCGCCTGAGCCCCGGCCCCGGCATGTGGCCGCGCGCCCGGGATTCGTCCGCCGGTGCGCCGTGGCCGGTCGCGCGGTTCCCCGCGCCCCTGGAGGACCAGGGGCGCGGGGAACCGTCATGAGCGGCCCGTGCCCGGGCAGTGGGCATGGCACTCCCGGTGCCGGGTAGGCGACCAGCCGCGCCCGGGCCGCGGACCGGCACGGGCGGCCTGTTCCCCCTACGTCTGGACATGTGATGCAGATCCCCTCGAACGACCGCGCCGCGGTGGAGGCCCGGCGCGCGCTGAGCGCCCTGGCCGAGAACGCCGAGGACGGTGCCGCGCTGGACACGCTGGCCGGGAGCGAGGTGCTGGTCCCGGTGCCCGACGACGCTGACGACGAGACGGCGGACGACCCCACCACGGTGGCGCTGCCGGTTCTCGAACAGCCGGGGGCGGACCCCCTGGTCCCGGTGTTCACCTCCGAGGTGACCATGGCCGAGCTGCTGCCGTCCGTGTCGCGCTACCGTCTGGTACCGCTGGGGGTGCTCGCCGCGCAGTGGCCCGCCGGTGACCTCTCCCTGACCATCGACGGCAGTACGCCGCACGGTCTGACGCTCGACTCCCGGGGCGTACGCACCCTGCTGGCACGCCCCGGCGCCTGAGCCCGGCGGGACGTCGTCCCGCCGGGCGGGACCTCAGCGGGCGCCGGGCAGCATGCGCGCCAGGACGGCGCGCTGGAGCGGGCGCACCCGGGTGTGCAGGTCATGACCCTTCCGGGTGAGGGCGACCCAGACCCCGCGGCGGTCCTCCAGGCAGACGCTCCGCTCCACCAGCCCCTCCCGCTCCAGGCGTCCGATCAGGCGGGAGAGGGCGCTCTGGCTCAGATGGACACGGTCGGCGATGTTCTGCACCCGGCACGGCCCGGCCCACACCGGACCCGCGGCCGACGTGTCCGGCGCGTCCGGCGTGTTCGAGGTGTTCGAGGTGTTCGAGGTGTTCGACGCGAGGATGTCGAGCACCTCGAAGTCACTGGCGCACAGACCGTGCGGATGCAGTTCACGGTCGATCTCGCACATGGTGCGGGCGTGCACCGACAGGATGTCCCGCCACTGGTCCTCGAGCCGGGGAGCGGTCTTCTCTGCTGCCATGTCCGCACGGTAACAGAGAAGGGACCATTTGTTGAGCATGCAACTAGTGCAGTTGCATATGACTGTCGGTCCGGTCCGCGAGGTGCTCCGCCCGGCTCAGGACGCCTCCTGCGCGAGCCCCACCGCGTTGCCGTCCGCGTCCTTCACGGACGCGATCAGCATGCCGCCGCCGACGTCCTGCACGTCCTGGACCACCTCGGCGCCCGCGTCCACGAGAGCGGCCAGGGTCGCCCTGACGTCGGCGACGTGCCAGTAGGGGACCGGTCCGGTCAGGCCCTTGGCGTGACCGTGGGGGTCCAGTCCGACCTCCGGCCGCCCCGGCGCCCGGAAGCCCACGTAGTACGCCTCGTCCACGTACGGCTCCACCCCCAGGAGCGCGCCGAACAGGGCCTTGGCCGGGACGAGGTCCTCGACGGGGTAGGTGATGGTCCTGAGACCTTCGGGCATGACGGACTCCTCCGTTGACGTGATTCCGCCGGCGGTCCCCGCCGGTTTCCCGCCGGTTTCCCGCCGGTGTCCTCACGCTACGGCCGGGAGGCGCGCGACCGCTTCTCCGATCCTGACCGGTCGTCAGCCCGTGAAGATCTCCACCACCGACCAGACGGCGAGGCCGAGCATGCAGACGCCGCCGATCCGCTGCACGGTCTTGAGCGGCACCCGCTTGGCGATGAAGCGGCCGGCCAGCAGTGCCAGCGCCGAGACCGACATGAGGGCCGCCGCGGAACCGACGGCCACGGACGCGATCCCGTTCGTGGCCGCGAGGTTGGCGGTCGTGATCTGCGTCAGATCACCCCACTCGCTGATGAAGACGGCCATGAAGGCGGTCGTGTACACGGGCCAGAACCCGGTGACGGTCCGGCCGTCGGCGTCCTCCTCCCCGTCGTCCCCGTCCCCGCGCAGCAGCATGAACGCGCCGAACGCGAAGAGCGCGGCCGAGACCGACTTGACGGTCCAGTCGGGCAGCAGGCCGATGAGGCTTCCGGCGCCGACGGCGATGGCGACGTGGACGAGGAACGCGGTGGACGTACCGAACCACACGTGGAGGGGCCGCATGCGGGTGCCCATGGCGAGCGACGCGAACATCGTCTTGTCGGGCAGTTCGGCGAGGAAGATCAGCCCGAAGGCGGTGAGGATCGCCAGAGGGTCGAGAGGCATTCCGGTGGCTTTCTGTAGGGCCGGGCCCCCGGATCCTCGCGAAGCGCCCTCGGCCGGGGCGACGGGAGAACCGATCGGCCCGGCACGACGGGTGCGCCGCGGGATCGCGGACACGGCAGTGCCTGGCCGAAGGTCTCGCCCGCCCGTGTGGCCACATGGTCACAGGGGCCCGGCCACCGGGAACCCGAGGGCTCCAGTGTGTCGACGACCGGTTCGCAGGGCTACTCCCCTTCGCAGTCACTCAGTGTACAGGCCATCCGCGCAGGCCACACAGGTGCGAGGGGGAGCGGGCGGCGGGCGGCGCATCAGGTCGGCTGCCGCTTGACCGGCTCCGTCGGCAGGATCACCGCCGCGGGATCCTCCCCGCCGGTCTGCGCGAGCAGCACCCGGACCATCTCGGAGCTGATGCGGTCGTAGGGCTGGCGGACCGTCGTGAGCTCGGGGCCCGACGCGACCGCCGCCGAGGAGTCGTCGAAGCCGCCCACCGCGACGTCCCCGGGGACGCTCCTGCCCGCCCGGTGCAGCACGCTCAGCACGCCCTGCGCCATCAGGTCGGAGGCCACGAAGACCACGTCCATGTCCGGCGCCCGCTCCAGGAGGAGCTCGGCGCCCGCCTCACCGCTCGCCCGGCTGCAGTCGCCGGACACGACGAGACGCTCGTCCGGGTCGATGCCCGACTCGGTGAGCACCTCCCGGTAGCCGGCCAGCCGCTCGACACCGCCGGGGGTGTCCAGCGGGCCGGTCACCGTGCCGACGCGGCGCCGGCCGAGCGACACCAGATGGCGCACCGTGTCCCGGGCGCCGTCCCGGTCGTCCGCGGCCACGTAACTGATCCTGGAGCCGACGCCGATGGGCTTGCCGCACATGACGAGCGGCACACCGGCGTCGCGCGGCCGCTCGGCCACCGGGTCGCCGGAGTGGCTGGAGACCAGCAGCACCCCGTCGACGTGGCCCGCCGTGATGTACCGGGTGATGCGGCGCCGCTCGTCGTCGGTGGCCGCCAGCATCGGCAGCAGCGGGATGTCGTGCGCCGCCAGTGCCTGCGTACAGCCCCGCAGCAGCACGTTGAAGTCGGGGTCCTCGAAGAACCTCTCCTGCGGCTCGGTCAGCAGGAAGCCCACCGAGTCCGACCTCGCCCGCAGCCGGTCTCGCCCTGGTCTTCCTCCCTACGCAGGGCGCCACCGCGGCCACCACCCTCACCGACCCCGGCTTCGAGTCGGACGGCACCGGCACCGCCACCCCGGCCGGCTGGTCCACCTACTCGGCCGCCGGCCAGGACGCCGCCTCGTTCACCGAGTCCGGCGGCCGCAGCGGGAGCCACCGCCTCACCCACTACGCGGTCTCCGCCTACAAGGTGGAGACCTACCAGTGCCTCTCCGGCCTCACCAACGGCACCTACAAGCTCACCGCCTGGTCGGGACACACCTGCAGTCAGCTGAGGACGGACGTGTACCACCACGCGTACGACGTCCTGAAGGCCCAGGGCACCACGGCCGACATGGTGCAGGTCGGCAACGAGATCAACGGCGGCATGCTCTGGAACGAGGGCTCCACCTCGAACCGGTCGCAGCTCGCCGGGCTGCTCACCTCCGGCCACGACGCGGTCAGGGCCGTCAACTCCGGTACGGCCGTGGCGATCACCTCGCCGAGGGCGGCGACCTCGCGGGCACCCGCCGGTGGTTCGACAGCGCCGTGTCCAACGGTGTGAAGTCCGACGCCATCGGGCCGTCCTGCTACGGCTACTGGCACGGCACGCTCGCCGACCTCCAGACGACCCTGGACGACGCGGCGTCCCGCCACGGCAAGCCGGTGCACCTCGCCGAGACGGCCCACCCCTTCCGGCTGGACAGCGAGGACTCCACCGAGGACATCATCGACCTCACGGGCGAGCTGGTCCCCGGCTACGCCGCCTCGACGGCCGGCCAGACCCGGTGGATGAAGGACGTGGCGAGCATCGTGGAGGCCGTCCCGAACGGCCGCGGCCTCGGCATCTTCTACCGGGAGTCCACCTGGACCGCGGTGACCGGCAACGGCTGGGACCCGGCGGACCCCTCGTCCGGGAACGGCTGGGAGAACCAGGCCCTGTTCGGCTACGACGACAGGGCGCTGCCGGCGATGGCGTGGTTCAGCCACCGGTGACGGCCCGGACGTGAACACCGGACGTGAACAACGGGGTGGGGCGGAAACGAACGGGCAGCCGTCTCCGCCCCACCCCGTTGCGGTTCTCCTCAGTCCCGCCGGAACGGCTCCCGCAACTTGAACTTCTGCAGCTTCCCGGTCGCCGTGCGCGGCAGCGACTCCACGAAATCGATCCGCTTCGGGGTCTTGAACCCGGCGAGCCGCGTACGGCAATGGGCGGTCAGCTCCTCGGCGGTGACACCGGATCCGTCCGTCACCACGAGCGCGGTCACCAGCTCGCCCCACTTGGCGTCCGGAATGCCGATCACCGCCACCTCGCGCACCGCGGGATGCGAGGTGATGACGTCCTCCACCTCGATGGACGAGACGTTCTCGCCGCCGGAGATGATGACGTCCTTCTTGCGGTCGGAGATCACCAAGTACCCCTCGTCGTCGAGGTATCCACCGTCCCCGGTGTGGAACCAGCCGCCCGCCTGGGCCTTCGCCGTCTCCTCGGGCTGCTCCCAGTAGCCGTCCAGGTTGTGGTTGGACGCGGTCAGCACCTCGCCGTCCACGTCGACGTCGACGCGCACGCCGAGCGCGGGCACGCCGGCCCGCCCGAGCCTGCGGGCACGCTCGGCCGGCTCCAGGCCGTCCCACTCCGCGCGGCCCCGGTTGACCGTGACGAGCGGCGAGGTCTCGGTGAGCCCGTAGATCTGGATGAACTCCCAGCCCAGTTCGGCCGTCACGCGCTCGATCGTGCGGGTCGGCGGCGGCGCGCCCGCGCAGACGATCCGCACCCGGTCGCGGCCGGGGATCTCGCCCTGCCAGTCGGCGGCGGCGTCGAGCACGGCGTTCAGGACGGCGGGCGCCGCGCACATCAGGGTGACGCCGTGCCGCTCGACACGGCGCAGGATCTCGGCCCCGTCGATCTGGCGGAGCACGATGTGCCGGCCGCCGACCCCGGTGATGCCGTACGGCATGCCCCAGCCGTTGGCGTGGAACATCGGGAGCGTGTGCAGGTAGACGTCACGGTCGCTGATCGTGGTGTGCAGGCCGAACACGGCCGAGTTCAGCCACAGGTTGCGGTGCGTGAGCTGGACCCCCTTGGGGCGGGCGGTCGTTCCGGACGTGTAGTTGACGCTGGCCGTCGCGCCCTCGTCCGGCTCCGCCCACTCCCGGGGCTCCGTGCCGTGCAGGAAGAGGTCCTCGTCGTCGCCGAGGACGAACTTGTGCTTGACGTCGAGGGTGTCGAGCACCTCCGCGCGGGAGGGGTCCGCGTAGACGACCGAGGCGCCGGAGTGCCGCACGATGTACTCGATCTCCGGCCCCGTGAGCCGGAAGTTCACCGGTACGAGGACGCGTCCCCAGCCCGAGACGCCGAAGAACGAGGTGAGCAGCCGGGCCGAGTTCTGCGAGACGACCGCGACCCGTCCGCCCACCGGGACGTCCAGCCGGTCCAGCGCGGCCGCCTGGGCGCGGGCGAGCGCCGCCAGTTGCCGGTAGGTGGGCTCGCCGAGGCTCGGCCCCGGCTGCTCCGGCTCGTCGACGACGGCGACGCGGTCCGGGTACGCATGGGCCGCGCGATCGAGGAAGTCACGGACGGTCAGCGGGTAGTACACGACAGCACCTCCGGTTCGGTGGTTCCTTCCTACCTCGCCCGGCCGCTTCCGTACCCCGTGGACCCGTTGCGGATTGGCGCGCTTCCCGAGTACTGTCCGACGCACCTAATCAAAATGTTGAGTATGAGTGTGTGGGAGGCGGATGATGACGCACCCGTTCCGCAGGGCCGTCGAGGACGGTGACCACGCGGCCCTCGTCGACCTGCTCGCCGAGGACGTCGTGTTCACCAGCCCGGTGGTGTTCGAGCCGTACGCCGGAAAGGCGGTCACCTCCGCGATCCTGGGCGCCGTCATGCAGGTGTTCGAGGACTTCCGCTACGTGCGGGAGATCGCGGACCCCGGCGGCCGCGACCTCGTCCTGGTCTTCGAGGCGCGGGTGGGGGACCGCACCCTCCAGGGCTGCGACCTGCTGCACTTCGACGGGAGCGGCCGGATCGACGACTTCACCGTCATGGTCCGCCCCCTGTCGGGGGCCCGGGCCCTCCAGGCGGCGATGGCGGCCCGCCTCGGCGCCGTCACCGGGGAGGCCGCGGGCGGCGCGGCACCGGGCACCGACGAGGCGCCGGGCGCGGCCTGACCACCGGGAGCTAGCCTGGTCCCCCGTCCGCCAGGAGACGTCCGACCAGGAGACACCCGCCCATGACCAGCCCCGGCTCCGAGACGGCGGACGACCGCGGGGAGCCCCGCCCGTCCGCCCGGCGGGCTCCGGTGCGGCGGGCTCCGGTGTGGCGGGGGCAGGGGCCCGTCGTCGCGGTGGTCGCGGTGGGCGGCGCGGCGGGCGCGTCCGCGCGCTACGGGGCCGCGCTGCTCTGGCCCGCGCGGGCGGGCGGCTTCCCGTGGACCACGTTCTGGGTCAACGTCGCCGGATGCTTCGCGATCGGCGTGCTCATGGTCCTGGTCACCGAGGTGTGGACGGTCCACCGGCTGGTCCGCCCCCTCCTCGGCACCGGGGTGCTCGGCGGCTTCACCACCTTCTCGACGTACGCCGTCGACATCCAGCGGCTGACGCAGGACGGCCTGCCCCGTACGGCCCTCGCCTACCTCGCGGCCACCCTCCTGGCGGCGCTGGCCGCGGTCCGGCTGGCCGTGGCGCTGACCCGGGCCTGCGCGGGCCCGGGCGGGACCGGCACCGGCGCGGTGGCGGACCGGAGCGGGGGACCGTCGTGAACTGGGTGCTGGTCGTCGTCGGCGGCATGATCGGCGCACCCCTGCGCTACCTGGCCGACCGCGCGGTGCAGTCCCGGCACGGCTCGGCCTTCCCCTGGGGCACCCTCACGGTGAACGTCACCGGCTGCCTGGTCCTCGGCACCCTGACCGGCGCGGTCACGGCGGGAGTGGCCTCCCCGCAGCTCCAGCTGCTGCTCGGCACGGGCCTGTGCGGGGCACTCACCACGTACTCGACGTTCTCGTACGAGACCCTGCGCCTGGCGGAGGACGGCGCGCGCCCGCAGGCCGCGGCGAACGCGGTCGTGAGCGTGGCCGCGGGACTCGCGGCGGCCTTCGCGGGGGCGGCGGTGGCGGCGGCGCTCTGGGGGTAGGCCCGGGCGTGATCGGGTACACGTTCGTACACAACGACGGCCGCCCGGCACGGAGTTGGTTGCCACGGGCCGCTCCTACACTGATGGGGCGGGTGAAGGGCACGCGTGACGCTCGGGGGAGACGATCACTGTGGGGCCGGAGCAGGGACAAGTGAGGGTGTTGTCCGAGAACGGAGTCCTGTACGGCGCCGGAGTGCTGGTGGCGCCGGCCGGCAGGGGAGTCCATGTCCTGACGTGCGCGCACGTCGTCGCCGCGGCGCTGGGACTTCCCGGCGAGGAGCGGGCGCCGGACGGCGGGCTGCTGGTCGACCTGCCGGGCCGTGCCTGGTCCGCGACGGTACGCACCGTGCCCGGTGGCTGGTCCCCGCCACCACCGCTGGGACACGTCGTCCCCGGCCGCGCCCTGGAGGACCACGGGGACCTGGCCGTACTGGCCCCCCGCGCCGGCGGCCCCCGGCCGCACCCCCGTCCGGTACCGCTCCCGGTGGCCGGGTGCGGCCCGGCCGACGGGCGGCGCGTCGCGATCATCGGCTATCCGCGGGGCGCGCCCGCGGGGCTGGTCGCGACCGCCCGGGTGGCCGGGCGCGGCGGCCCCTGCCCGGACTGGGTGCAGCTCGACGGCGTCCGGACGACCGGGGCGGCCGTCGAGCGCGGTTTCAGCGGCGCCGCCGTCTGGGACCCGGCGATCCGGCGGGTCGTCGGCCTGGTCACCGCGGCCGGCAAGGACCGTACGGCCAAGATTGCCTGGATGCTGCCGATGGAGGCCGCCGCGCGCCTGTGGCCGCCGCTGGCGGACGCCCTGCGCGCGTCCGCCCCGCGCACACGGCCCTCGCGGACCTGCTCGCCGCCGTCGGTCGAGGAGTCGTACGAACTGGCCGAGGCGCTGCTCGACGTCCCGCAGATCGGCCACGACAGCGGGCGGCTCCTGCGCGGGCAGCTGCCCGCCGCCGTCCGGCGCAACGTCCCCGACCACCCCTGGCCCCGGCAGCAGGTGCAGGGCCTCGTGCAGGCGTGCGTGGACCAGCCCGGCGGGTGCGCGGCGCTGCGCGCGGCGGTGGAGGGCCTGGGCGGGGGCTCCGCGCCGGCCGCGGCGGCGCTGGCCGTACTGGCCAGGGTCTGCTGCACGGGCGGCGCGGCTCCGGAGGATCCCGGATGACGGACGCGGAGGTCCTGGTGAGCAGCCCGAGGAGCCACCCGCCGGGGCGGGAACTGCCGAGGTACCTCGTCGACGAGGTGGAGAACGTCAGCCGCCCCGCCGACCTCGCCGCCCTGCAGGACATCCTCCGCCGGTTCGGCGGCCGTGCGCGCACGGCCGCCGACAGCACGGCGCCCACGTCCCGCCGCGGGCTGCTGGTCCAGCTCATGGAGGAGCTGTGCGCCCGGCCCGCGGGGCTCGCGCCCCTCGTACGCCATCTGGAGGTGCGCGAGGGCAACACCCCGGGCGTCCAGCGGCTCAAGGCGGCGGTCGCGGCCTGGGAGGTCGAACTCTTCTCCACCGAGGAGTGGGACGAGGTCTTCGACCTGCTCGACGGCGTCCAGGTGCCCGACCTGCGGCGCTGGTACTCCGACTTCCTGCACGGGCGCGGCAGGCCGGCCGCGCCCGCGCACTGCACCGAACCCTGGGCCGTGTTCCTGCACGCCGCGTCCCTGAACGCCCGGCCGGGGGAGACCCTGCCGTGCTTCCAGCTCCTGCGCCAGCTCGCGCTGGTCGCCGGCGGCGACCGGCACTTCGCCCTGGTGGACTGGGCGGACGCCCACGACCCGTACACCCCCGACATCCCCGGCACCCATGACGGGGCCCCGCCGGCGGCGGAGGGCGCGGAGAAGACGGCGGCTCCCTGGCGGACCGATGTGTGGAGCCCGGCCGACTGCCTCGTCGTCCGGCTGCGGCCGCTGCTCGACGCCGACCGCGACAGCCGGGCCCTGCTCTCGCACTGGTGGCGCGCACACCCGGGTGACCAGCAGCGCGGCGCGGACAGCCGGATCGATCTGCGCAACGCCGAGAACGCCGTACGGGAGCTGATCCACCGCGCCGAGAGCGAGTGGGCGTACGGAAGGACGGACCTCGCGGTCGAATTCTGTCTTCCCCGCACGCTGCTCGATCTCCACGTGGAACGATGGCGCAAGACTTCCTTCCAAGGAGTGGGTGGGGTGCTGGGGGAGGATCACCACGTCGTCGTGCGCAGCGCGGACCGTCACGACCGCCGTGATCTGCACGGCCGCTGGGGCAGCCGGTGGCGGGCGTTCACGGAGGACCGGGCCGGCCGCGTCCACTGGTTCCCCGAGGACGGCCGGGCCCATCTGCTCTCCGAACCGCCGCCCGCGGTGGTCGTGCTCAGCCGGGCACCGGGGAGCGCGGAGCGCGAAGGCGGGGCGCACGGAAGTCCGGACGAGTTGGGAGAGGCGCTGCGTGCCGGTGTCCCCGTCGTGCTCTGGGACCGCAGGGGAAGCTCCGACCCGGTGTTCCGCGCCGCTCTGCGCGATCTGCTGGACCGTTACGATCCACGTGGATTACCTGGTGTCGTCAAAGCGTTGCGCATAGCGTCCAGTGACCGCGATTCTGGAGCGGAAACTGTTGTCGGCCGCCATGTCGCTCTGCTGTGGGACGACCCGGACCGGATGCCTGTCGCGCCCGCGGGCACTCCTGCGGTTCCTCCCGCGGTCGTGGAGGAGGGTCCGTGACGCTTCCTGACGACACCCCCGTACGGCAGCCCCCGCCTCCTCCCGCCGCGTCCGGCGCCGCCCGGCCCCGCTGGTGGATCTACCGCGGAACGGGCGAGCCCCTGCGGGACACCACCCTGGGGGACCTCCTCCCGCCACCGCCTCCCTGGCGGGCCTTCCACGGCGGGCCGGTGCTCGGCGCGCCCCCGGAGGACGACGCGGAGACCACCCGGCGGCTCGGCACGCACCGGCCCGCCGGACACCTGTCGGCGTTCGCCCACCGCGAGGCGGAGATGGTGAACGCCGCACTGATGCTGCGGCGTCCCCTGCTCGTCAGCGGGCGGCCCGGCACCGGGAAGTCCAGCCTGGCGTACCGGATCAGCCGGGAGCTACGGCTCGGGCGGGTGCTGCGCTGGCACATCACGAGCAGGACCACACTGCACCGCGGACTCTACGAGTACGACGCGATCGGCCGGGTGCAGGACACCGCGGCCCTGCGCGCGGCGGCCGGTGAGGGCGACCCGGACGGCCGTGCCCCCGCGGCCCCTCCCTCGGTGGGCGACTACATCCAGCTCGGTCCGCTGGGGACGGCCCTGCTGCCGTACGCCGAACCGCGGGTCCTGCTGGTCGACGAGCTGGACAAGAGCGACCTCGACCTGGCCAACGACCTGCTCAGTGTCTTCGAGGAGGGGTCCTACACCATTCCGGAGTTACGGCGGGCGCGGCGCAGGAACCCCCTCGTGCGGGTCATGACGGACGACCCCGACGCAGAGGCGGAGATCTCCGGCGGAACGGTGAACTGCCGCGCCTTCCCCGTCGTCGTCATGACGTCGAACAGCGAACGTGAATTTCCGCCCGCCTTCCTGCGCAGGTGCCTGCTCCTCGCCATGCCGGAGCCCGACGAGACGGATCTCGCGGACATGCTGGCCGCCCATTTCGGCCAGGAGACGGCCGAGGAATGGGGCGGACCGCTCATCACCCGGTTCCTGGAGCGCAGCCGGGGACTGGGCGGCCTCGCGATCGACCAGCTCCTCAACTCCGTGCATCTGGCCACCTCCCACCGCGCCGAGGGGGAGGACGCCGACCTGCGGAGTCTGGTCGAGTCCGTGTGGCACCGGCTCGACGGGACCGTGCCCGGACTGGGGCGGGAATGACCGGCGGTCCCAGGAGGCAGCCCCCGCCGGACCTGTCCTGTCTCGAACTCAAGGACGCCGTGTACCTGGCGGCGTGCCGGCACGCCGCCGCCCCGTA
>NZ_JAHKJW010000090.1 GCF_019710745.1 Streptomyces beigongshangae | reverse complement strand
CCCGTCGGCGGCGGACGGCGCCGCGGGTGCGGCGCTCCGGCGCGTGCCGCGTACCAGGGCGCTGAACAGCGGTGGGAGCGGGGTGCCCGTGGCGGCCGCCGCGCGCAGCGCGGCCGGGTCGACGCCGGCCGCCAGTACGTGCGGCTGCGCCGCGGTCAGGGCCGCGTCGAAGAGCGCGAGGGCCGCCCCGGTGGACAGGGCCGCGATGCCGCTCCGTTCCGTCCTGCGCACATCGGCGTCGGTGAGGTGCGCGGTCAGCGCGCTCCGCTCCTTCCACGGGCCCCACGCGACGGACACGGCGGGCAGTCCTGCGGCCCGGCGGTGGGCGGCCAGTGCGTCGAGCGCGGCGTTGGCTGCGGCGTAGTTGCCCTGTCCGGCGCCGCCCAGCAGGGCGGCGCCGGAGGAGAACAGGACGAAGGCGGCCAGGTCGGCGTCCCGGGTCAGTTCGTGCAGGGCGAGCGCGGCGTCCGCCTTGGGCCGCAGGACGCGGTCGAGCCGCTCGGGCGTGAGCGCGGTGACGGTGGCGTCGTCGAGGACTCCGGCGGCGTGCACGACGGCGGTGAGCGGATGTGCGGGCGGGACGTCCGCGAGGAGCGCGGCGAGTGCGGCGCGGTCGCTCACGTCGCAGGCCGCGACGGTCACCTCGGCACCCGACCCGACGAGTTCGTCCACGAGCCGTTCGACTCCCGGGGCGCCCATGCCGGAGCGCCCCGCCAGCAGCAGACGGCGTACGCCGTGGACGGTCGCCAGGTGGCGGGCGACGAGCCCGCCGAGGGTGCCGGTGCCACCGGTGATCAGGACGGTGCCCGCCGGGTCGAGGGGCGCTGGCAGGGTGAGGACGTTCTTGCCGATGTGCCGGGACTGGCTCAGGTGGCGGAACGCCTGCGGGGCCTGGCGCAGGTCCCAGCAGGTCAGGGGCAGCGGTGTCAGGACGCCCCGCTCGAACAGGGACAGGACCTCGGCGAGCATGGCGCCGACCCGTCCGGCTCCGGCCTCCAGCAGGTCGAAGGCCCGGTAGTGGACGCCGGGGTGCTCGCGTGCCACCTCGTCGGCGTCGCGCACGTCGGTCTTGCCCAGTTCCACGAACCGGCCGCCGCGCGGCAGCAGTGCCAGTGACGCGTCGACGAACTCCCGGGCCAGGCAGTCGAGGACGACGTCCACGCCCCGGCCGGCGCTGGCGTCGAGGAAGCGGCCGGCGAAGTCGGTGGTGCGGGTGGACGCGATGTGGTCGTCGGCCAGGCCGCAGGCGCGCAGCACGTCCTGTTTGGCGGGGCTCGCCGTGCCGTACACCTCGGCCCCGGCGTGCCGGGCGAGCTGGACGGCGGCCATGCCGACGCCGCCGGCCGCCGCGTGCACCAGGACCGACCGGCCGCGCCGCAGTCCGCCGAGGTCGAACAGGCCGTAGTACGCGGTGAGGAAGGCGATCGGCACCGACGCGGCCTGCGCGAAGGTCCAGCCGGCCGGGATCCGGGCGAGGGTGCGCCGGTCGGCGACGGCGGTCGGCCCGAAGGCGCCGCCGAAGACGCCCGTCACCCGGTCCCCGGGCACGAGGTCGCCGACGTCCGCGCCCGTTTCCAGGACGACCCCGGCGCCCTCGCTGCCGAGCGTCGTCTGGTCGGGGTCGAGTCCGAGGGAGACCACCACGTCGTGGAAGTTGAGGCCCGCGGCCCGTACCGCGACACGCACCTGGCCGGCCCCGAGCGGGGCGAGTGCGTCGGGTGCGGGCACGATCGCGAGTCCGTCGGCCGTGCCGTCCCCCGACGGGGCGATCCGCCAGCCGTCCGCACCGTCCGCGGGCGGCACCAGGGTGTCCTGGCCGGGCCCGGCGGTCAGGCGCGGTACGAGCACCTGTCCGGCGCGCACGGCCGTCTGGGGTTCGCCCGCGGCGAGCGCGGCGGGCAGGGCCGCACGCGACTCGGGGCGGCCGTCCAGGTCCACGAGCAGGAACCGGCCGGGGTGTTCGCTCTGCGCCGTCCGCAGCAGTCCCCACGTGCCGGACCGCGTCCAGCGCGCCGTCCGGTCGCCGGGACCGGTGGTCACCGCGCCCCGGGTGACGACGGCGAGGACGGAGCCGTCGAACCGCTCGCCGGACAGCCACTCCTGCACCAGGGCGAGGCACTCGGCGTCCGCGGCACGCAGCGCCGCGCCCTCGTCCGTGGCATCGCGCGCGGCGTCGTCCGTGGCGTCCTGCGCGGCGTCCGGTCCCGGGCAGTGGGCGACGACCAGGGCCGGCACGGGGGCGTCCGGTGCGGTACGCAGGACGGCCAGGTCACCCAGGTCCGGGTCCCCCACCGGCTCCCCGGCGTCCGGCGCGGGCACCCAGTCCACCCGGTGCAGCCCGTCCCGGCCGTCCCCCGTGCGTCCCGGTCCGGTCGCCGGCGCGGGGCGCAGGTCGAGCGAACCGGCCGACAGGACCTCCTGTCCCGCGAGGTCGTACACGGTCAGGGCGACGGTGTCCGGTCCCTCGTCGGTGAGCCGGACCCGTACGGCGGTGG
The DNA here is from genome assembly GCF_019710745.1 of Streptomyces beigongshangae. Taxonomy (GTDB): domain Bacteria; phylum Actinomycetota; class Actinomycetes; order Streptomycetales; family Streptomycetaceae; genus Streptomyces; species Streptomyces beigongshangae. Next base: position 20,368 of record NZ_JAHKJW010000090.1, on the reverse strand, counting down.
CGCCCGCGGTGTGCGCGGTCACGTCGTTCCAGGCGAACGGCAGGCGCACGGTGCCGTCCCGGCCGGGCAGCAGCGCGGCGCTCTGCAGGGCGGCGTCCAGGAGAGCCGGGTGCAGGCGGTACCCGGGGGCGTCGGCGTGCTGCCCCTCCTCCAGGGCGAGTTCGGCGCAGATCTCGCCGTCCCGGGCCCAGGCCGCGCGGATGCCCCGGAACGGGGGCCCGTACGTGTGTCCGGCGGCCTCGAACCTCTCGTAGAGGTCCCCGACGTCCACGGCCGCGGCCCCGGGCGGCGGCCAGGTGACGAGGGCGGGTCCCGCGGGCCGGGCGGCGGGTGCGACGGTTCCGGTGGCGTGGGCGGTCCACGGGGGCGTGCCGGACGCCGGATCCGTCCCGCCCTCGGTCCGTGCGAAGAGACCGAGCGTGCGCAGCCCGTCCTCGCCGGGCTCCCCGAGCCGCACCTGGACGCGGACGGCGCCCTCGTCTGGCAGCGGGAGCGGCGCGGTCAGGGTGAGCTCGACCACCGTGGCGCAGCCGGCCTCCGCGGCGGCGCGCAGCGCGAGTTCCAGGAAGGCGGTGCCCGGCAGCAGGACGGTCCCCCGGACCGCGTGCCCGGCGAGCCACGGGTGGCTGCGCCGCGAGAGGCGGCCGGTGCACAGCAGTTCACCCGTGCCGGCGATCTCCACGGCGGCGCCCAGGAGCGGGTGCCCCGTCGTCCCGAGTCCCGCGGAGGCGACGTCCCGGCCGGCGGCCGGGGCGTCCAGCCACAGGCGCCGCTCCTGGAAGGGGTAGGTGGGCAGTTCGACACGCGTGACGGCGGTGTCCTCGAAGACCGGCGACCAGTCGACCGGGATGCCGTGCGCGTGGGCCTGCCCGGCGGCGAGGAGCATGCGCCGGAGTCCGCCCTCGTCCCGGCGGAGCGTGCCGAGGACGACACCGGCCGTGCCCTCCCCTTCCAGGATCTCCTCGACCGCCGTGGTGAGCACCGGGTGCGGGCCGACCTCGATGCAGGTGGTGAAGCCCGCGCCCGCCAGGGCCCGGACGGCGGCCTCGAAGCCGACGGTGCGGCGCAGGTTGGCGTACCAGTAGGCGGCGTCCATGGCCGAGGTGTCCAGCCACTCCCCCGTCACGGTGGAGAGCAGCGGCACGTCGCCCCGGACCGGCGTGATTCCGGCCAGGGCCTCCGTCAGCTCGTCCCTGACGCGCTCCACATGGGCCGAGTGCGAGGCGTAGTCGACATCGACGCGCCGGGCCCGCACGCCGTCCGCCCCGCAGGACGCCAGCAGTTCCTCCAGGGCGTCCGCGTCCCCGGACACCACCACCGCCGAGGGGCCGTTGAACGCGGCGACCGACAGCCGTCCGTCCCAGGCGGCAACGGTCCCGGCGGCCCGCTCCGGCGACAGCGCGAGCGACGCCATCCCGCCCTGCCCGGCCAGCCGCACGATCGCCCGGCTGCGCAGCGCGACCACCTTCGCGCCGTCCGCCAGGGACAGCGCGCCGGCCACGGTCGCCGCCGCGATCTCCCCCTGGGAATGCCCGACGACGGCGTCGGGCACCACGCCGAACGCACGCCACAGCCGGGCCAGTGACACCATCACCGCCCACAGCACCGGCTGCACCACGTCCACCCGGCCCAGCCCTTCGCCCGAGCGCAGCACGTCCGGCAGCGACCACTCCACGAACGGGGCGAGCGCCGCGGCGCACTCCTGCACGGATGCCGCGAACTGCGCCGATTCGTCGAGCAGTTCGCGTGCCATTCCCGCCCACTGCGCCCCCTGCCCCGGGAACACGAACACCGTCCTCCCGGACACCGACACCCGTCCCTGCGCGACGGAAGGGGACGGCTCCCCGGCGGCCAGCGCCCGCACGCCCGCCAGCAGCCGCTCCCGGTCCCCCACCACCACGGCCCGGTGCTCGAACCGGGAACGCGTCACGGCCAGCGACCACCCCACGTCACCGATCCGCACGTCCTCACCGCACACCTCCAGCAGTCGCGCCGCCTGCTCGCGCAACGCCCGGGGCGACTTCGCCGACAGCACCCACGGCACCGGCGGACCGGTGTCCGCCGGTGCCGGGGCGGACGTGGTGTCCGCCGGGGCCTGTTCCAGGATCACGTGCGCGTTCGTCCCGCTCACGCCGAACGACGACACCCCGGCCCGGCGCGGCCCGCCGCCGGCCTCCCACGCGCGTGCCTCGGTGAGCAGCCGCACCCCGCCCGCCGACCAGTCGACCCGAGGGGTCGGTCCGTCGACGTGGAGGGTCCGCGGCAGCTCCCCGTGCCGCATCGCGAGGACCGCCTTCATCACTCCGGCGACACCGGCCGCCGCGGAGGTGTGGCCGATGTTGGACTTGAGGGAGCCGAGCCACAGCGGCCGTCCCTCCGGGCGTTCCCTGCCGTACGTGGCGAGCAGCGCCTGCGCCTCGATGGGGTCCCCCAGCGTGGTCCCGGTGCCGTGGGCCTCGACCGCGTCCACGTCCTTCGCCGACAGTCCCGCGTCGGCGAGTGCCGCGCGGATCACCCGCTGCTGGCTGGGCCCGTTCGGCGCGGTCAGGCCGTTGCTCGCTCCGTCCTGGTTGACGGCGCTGCCCCGCACCACCGCCAGTACCGGGCGGCCGCCCCGGCGGGCGTCCGACAGCCGCTCCAGGAGCAGGACTCCGGCTCCCTCGCCGAAGCCGGTCCCGTCCGCGCCCGCGGCGAAGGACTTGCAGCGGCCGTCGGCGGCCAGGCCGCCCTGGCGGCTGAACTCCACGAAGAGTTCGGGGCTGGACATCACGGTGACCCCGCCCGCGAGGGCGAGCGCGCACTCGCCGCGGCGCAGCGACTGCACCGCCGTGTGCAGGGCCACGAGCGAGGAGGAGCACGCCGTGTCGATGGTGAGGGCGGGACCTTCGAGGCCGAAGGTGTAGGCGATCCGGCCGGAGACGACGCTGCCGGAGTTGCCGGTGCCCAGGAAGCCCTCGACGTCCTCGGGGATGTGCGGCAGGAGCCGTACCGCGTAGTCCTGCTGCATCAGGCCGATGAAGACACCCGCCGGGGTTCCGCGCAGTGCGGCCGGGTCGAGGCCGGCGCGCTCGAACGCCTCCCAGGTGAGGGTGAGCAGAAGGCGCTGCTGCGGGTCCATGGCGATCGCCTCGCGGGGCGAGATGCCGAAGAAGTCGGGGTCGAAGTCGGCGGCTCCGGTGAGGAATCCGCCCTCGCGCACGTACGAGGTGCCGGTGTGCGCGGGGTCGGGGTCGTAGAGCGCGTCGAGGTCCCAGCCGCGGTCGGTGGGGAAGGCGCAGATGCCGTCGCCGCCGGAGGCCACGAGCCGCCACAGGTCGTCCGGGGTGCGGACCGCTCCCGGGAAGCGGCAGCCCATGGCGACGATCGCGATCGGTTCGTCCGCGCCGGGCGGGGCGGACGTACTGGATGTACGGGACGTGCTGGACGCGGGCGTCGTGACCGCGGGGTCCGCCCCGGTCAGCGCGTCCCGCAGGTGCGCGGCCAGGGCCTGCGGCGAGGGGTGGTCGAAGACCAGGGTGGCGGGCAGCCGCAGGCCGGTGGCGGTGTTCAGCCGGTTGCGCAGTTCGACGGAGGCGAGGGAGTCGAAGCCGAGGTCGCGGAAGGCACGCTCCGGTACGACCGCGGAGTCGGAGGTGTGGCCCAGCACGGCTGCGGCCTGCGCGCACACCAGCCGGACGAGGGTGCGCAGCCGTTCGGGCCCGGACTGCGCGGCGAGACGCTCGGGCAGTGCGGCGCCGCCGTCCCCGGGGCCCGCGGCGGCGGGCCTGCGTACGGGGACGCGTACGAGGGAGCGCAGCAGCGGCGGCACCGGTTCCCCCTCGGCGGCCCGGGCCCGCAGCGCGCGCGGGTCGAGCCGGAGCGGCAGCAGGACCGGGGCGTCGACCGTGAGGGCCGCGTCGAGGAGCGCGAGGCCCTCGTCGGTGGTGAGCGGCGGCATGCCGGAACGGGCCAGGCGGCGCAGGTCGGCGGCGTCGAGGTGGCCGGTCAGGGCGGAGCGCTGCTCCCACAGGGTCCACGCGAGGGACCGCGCGGGCAGCCCGAGGGCGCGGCGCCGCCGGGCGAGGGCGTCCACACAGGCGTTGGCGGCGGCGTAGTTGCCCTGTCCGGGACCGCCGAAGGTACCCGCGGCCGAGGAGAACAGCACGAAGGCCCGCAGTCCCATGTCCCGGGTGAGTTCGTGCAGGTGCAGGGCGGCGTCGGCCTTGGGGCGCAGCACCGTGTCGACGCGGTCGGGCGTGAGGGAGGTGACGACGCCGTCGTCGAGGGCGCCCGCGGCGTGCACGACGGCCGTCAGCGGGCGGTCGGCGGCGATGCCGTCGAGCAGGGCGGCGAGCGCGTCCCGGTCGGCGGCGTCGCAGGCGGTGACGGTGACGTGGGCGCCGAGCGCGGTGAGTTCCGCGGTGATCCCGGTGGCGCCCGGCGCGTCCGGTCCGCGGCGCCCGGCGAGGACGAGGTGGCGGACGCCGTACCGGGTCACGAGGTGACGGGCGACGCGGGAGCCGAGCAGTCCGGTGCCGCCGGTGACGAGGACGGTGCCCTCGGGGTCGAGGGCGACCGGCACCGGTTCGGTCGCGGGGGCCTTGACGAGACGGGGGACGAGGACGGTGCCGCCGTGTACGGCGAGTTGCTGTTCGGTGGAAGCGAGGGCGAGCGCGGCGGCGACGGCCGCCGTTGTCGCCGCTTCGTCCAGGTCCACCAGGACGAAGCGGCCCGGGTGTTCGGACTGGGCGGAGCGCACCAGGCCCCACACGGCCGCGCGGGCCGGGTCGGCGGTCTCTCCGCCGGCGGCGCCCCGGGCGACGAGGGCGAGCCGGGTGCCGGCCAGACGCGGGGCGGCGAGCCAGGTCCGGAGCGTCTCCAGAGCCCGGTGGACGGCGGTGTGCACCTCCGCCGCCCCGTCCGCGTCGCCGTCCCGGTCCGGGGCACGGTCCGGCGGCTGGGGCATCATCACGAGCCCGGGAGGTGGCGTGCCCGCGTCGAGGGCGGCGACGAGGGCGGCGGTGTCGGCGTAGGCGGTCGAGGCCGGCAGGCCGGTGCCGCCGGGACCGACGACCGCCCAGTCGGTGTCCGCGGGAGCGGGCGGGCAGCCGACGGGGGTCCACTCCACCTGGAACAGCGAGTCGTGGTGGGTGCGGGCCCCGCCGGGGTCCGGTGCGGCCGGGCGCAGCGTCAGGGACCGCACGGAGGCGACGGGGCCTCCGGTGGCGTCGGCGACGTCGAGGGCGAGGGCGTCCGGCGCGGTCCGGGTCAGGCGGACGCGCAGCGCGGTGGCGCCCGACGCGTGCAGGGTCGCCCCGGACCAGACGAACGGCATGCGTCCGTCCCCGCCGCCCGCGTCCGCGTCGTCGGCGGTGCACCCGGTGGCGTGCAGGGCGGCGTCGAGCAGCGCCGGGTGGAGGGCGAACCGCTGCGCGTCCTGGTGCAGTCCGGGCGGCAGCACCGCTTCGGCGCACAGGTCGTCGCCGAGCCGCCACGCCGCCGTGAGTCCCCGGAAGGCCGGCCCGTAGGCGAAGCCGCCCTCGGCGTAGCGCGCGTACATGCCGTCGAGGGCGACGGGGACGGCCCCCGGCGGCGGCCAGGGGGCCGGGTCGCCGGTGGCCGGGACGGGGACCGCGGAGGCGGGAGGCGCCGGGGCGAGGAGGCCGGTGGCGTGGCGGGTCCACCCCTCGTCCGGGTCCGGGCCCGGGCCCGGGCCGTCGGGGCGGGCGTGCAGGGCCAGGGCGCGGGTGCCGTCGGCGGCCGGCGCGCCGACGGACAGGCGCAGTACGACGGCGCCGTCCCGCGGCAGCGTCAGGGGGGCTTCGAGCGTGAGGTCGTCGACGTGGGAGCAGCCGGCGCGGTCGCCCGCGAGGACGGCGAGTTCGAGGAACGCGGTGCCGGGCAGCAGGGCGTCGCCCCGGACGGTGTGGTCGGCGAGCCAGGGGTGGGTGCGCAGCGAGAGCCTCCCGGTGAACAGGAGGCCCTCGCCGTCGGCGAGCGCGACGACGGCGCCGAGGAGCGGGTGCCCGCAGGGGTCGAGGCCGAGCGAGGCGGCGTCGCCCGCGGGCCCGGCGCTCTCCTCCAGCCAGTGGCGTGTGCGCTGGAAGGCGTACGTGGGCAGGTCGACGCGCCGGCGGCGGTGCCCGGCGAGGACGGCGTCCCAGTCGACGCGGACGCCGCGCACGTGCAGTTCCGTGAGCGCGCTGAGCACCCGGCGCGGGCCGCCGTCGTCGCGGCGCAGCGTGCCGAGGGCCAGGGCGTCGGTGCCGGCGGCCGCAGCGGTGTCCTGGAGGGCCGGGGTCAGCACGGGGTGCGGGCTGACCTCCAGGAGGACGCGGTGGCCGTCGGCGAGCAGGGCGTGCGTGGCCCGCTCGAACTCGACGGTGTGCCGGAGGTTGTCGTACCAGTAGGCGGCGTCGAGCCGCCCGGTGTCCAGGAGGCCGCCGGTGACGGTCGAGTAGAAGGGCACGGCGGCCGGGCGGGGCGCCACACCGGCCAGGGCCCCGGACAGCTCCGCGCGGATCTCCTCGACGTGCGGACCGTGCGAGGCGTAGTCGACGGGGACGGCGCGGGCCCGTACGCCGTCGTTCTCCAGGGCCGTCAGGAGTCCGGCCAGGGCCTCGGGGTCGCCGGAGACGACGGTCGATTCGGGACCGTTCACGGCGGCGAGCGTGATCCGCCCGTCCCAGGGCGCGACGCGTTCCCGTACGCGGTCGGCGGGGAGGGCCACCGACGCCATGCCGCCGCGCCCGGCGAGGGCCCGCAGCGCCCTCGCGCGCAGGGCCACGACCTTCGCGGCGTCGTCGAGGGTGAGGGCCCCGGCGACGCAGGCGGCGGCGATCTCCCCCTGGCTGTGCCCGACCACGGCCGCGGGCTCGACGCCGTGGGCGCGCCACATCTGCGCGAGGGAGACCATCACCGCGAACAGCGCGGGCTGCACGACGTCCAGGCGGTCGAGTCCGGGGGCGCCGGGCGCACCGCGGACGACGTCCAGGAGCGGGAAGCCGGTGTACGGGGCGAGGGCGTCGGCGCACTGCCCGAGACGGGCGGCGAACACCGCGGAGGTGTCCAGGAGTTCGCGGGCCATGCCGGGCCACTGGGCGCCCTGGCCGGGGAAGACGAAGGCGACGGCCTCGCCGGTGCGGGCCGTCGCGCGCACGATGCCCGGTGGCAGCGGGTCGGCGTCGCGGGCGAGCGCGTCCAGCCCGTCGAGCAGTTCCCGCGGGTCCCCGGCGACCAGGGCGGCCCGGTGCTCGTGCGCGGCCCGGCCCGTCGCCAGGGTGTGGGCGACGTCCGGCAGGCTCAGGTCCGGGAGCCGTGCCAGGTGGGCGTGGAGCGCGGCCGCCTGGGCGCGCAGGGCGTCGCCGTCGCGCGCGGAGACGACGCAGGGCACGGGGCCGGCGGGAGCTGTCTCTTCGGCGGCTTCGGCGGCTTGGGCGGCTTGGGGGCCGTCGGGACTGCCGGGGCCGCCGGGCTGTGACGCGCCGGCGTGTTCGGCCTGCTCGTCCTGCTCGGCCTCTTCCAGGACGACATGGGCGTTGGTGCCGCTGACGCCGAAGGAGGACACGGCGGCACGGCGCGGGCGCCCGGTCCCGGGCCAGGCGGTGCCCTCGGTGACGAGCCTGAGCGTCCCGGAGGACCAGTCGACCTGGGGCGTGGGGTCCGTGCCGTGCAGGGAGGGCGGCACCGTGCCGTGCCGCATGGCGAGGATCGTCTTGATGACGCCGCCCACCCCGGCGGCGGCCTGGGTGTGGCCGATGTTGGACTTCAGCGAGCCGATCAGCAGGGGCCGTTCGGCGGAGTGCTCGCGGCCGTAGGTGGCGAGGAGCGCCTGCGCCTCGATGGGGTCGCCGAGCGGGGTGCCGGTGCCGTGGGCCTCGACGACGTCGACGTCCGCCGCCGTGAGCCGGGCGTGGGCGAGTGCCTGGCGGATGACGCGTTGCTGGGAGGGCCCGTTCGGGGCGGTGAGGCGGCTGCTGGCGCCGTCCTGGTTGACGGCGGAGCCGCGCACGAGCGCGAGCACCGGGTGGCCGTTGCGCCGGGCGTCCGACAGGCGCTCCAGCAGGAGCATGCCCGCCCCCTCGCCCCAGCCGGTGCCGTCGGCGGCGGCCGAGAAGGACTTGCAGCGCCCGTCGGCGGCGAGGCCGTTCTGCCGGCTCATCTCCACGAACGGCACCGGTGTGGACATCACCATGGCGCCGCCGGCGAGCGCGAGCGTGCAGTCGTCCTGCCGCAGCGCCTGGCAGGCCAGGTGGAGGGCGACCAGCGACGACGAACAGGCGGTGTCGACGGAGACGGCGGGGCCTTCGAGACCGAAGGTGTAGGCGATCCGGCCGGACGCGACACTGTCCGAGCTGCCGTTGCCGAGGTGGCCCCGGACGTCGTCGGGCACCTGGCGCAGCCGGACCGCGTAGTCCTGGTACATCACCCCGGCGAAGACGCCGGTGCGGCTGCCGCGCAGGGTGTGCGGGTCGATCCCGGCGCGTTCGAAGGTCTCCCAGGTGATCTCCAGGAAGAGCCGCTGCTGCGGGTCCATGGCGAGGGCCTCGCGCGGGGAGATCCCGAAGAAGCCGGGGTCGAAGCCGGCGACGTCGTCGAGGAAGCCCCCCTCCGCGCTGTACGTGGTGTCCGGGCGCTCCCCCGCCGGGTCGTACAGGGCGGCCAGGTCCCAGCCGCGGTCGGCGGGGAAGGGCGTGATCGCGTCGGTGCCCGTGGAGACGAGGTGCCACAGGTCCTCGGGGCTGTGCGCACCGCCGGGGTAGCGGCAGCCCATCGCGACGACGGCGATCGGCTCCCGGTCCCTGGCCTCGGCCTCGCCGAGGCGCTGCCTGGTCCGGTGCAGGTCCGCGGCGACCCGCTTGAGGTAGTCGCGCAGCTTGTCGTCATTCACCGTGGATCGTCACCTTCGGTACGCGGGGCGGGCGGTCGGGGGCGGGCGGTCCGGAACGGGCGGGCGGGGTCGTACGGGCGGGCGGCGTCATGGCCCGCCGAGTTCGTTGTCGATGAAGTCGAAGAGCTCGTCGTCGGTGGAGCCCATCCGGTCCTCCACGGCGTCCTGTCCGGGGCCGGTGTCCCCGCGCAGTGTCTCCAGGAGGTCCTGGAGCCGGGCCGTGAGCGCGGTGCGTGCCGCGTCGTCGTGCGCGGCGTCGCGCACCGCGCCCTCCAGGCGGCCGAGTTCGGCGAGGACCGCGGGGCCGGGCCCGCCCGTGCCGTCCCCGGGGGTGATCTCCGCGGCGAGGTGGCGGGCGGTCGCGGCGGCCGTGGGGTGGTCGAAGAGCAGGGTCGCGGGCAGTTGCAGACCGGTGGCGGTCCGCAGCCGGTTGCGCAGCTCCACCGCGGTCAGGGAGTCGAACCCGAGGTCGAGCAGGGGAGTTTCGGCGCCGACGGCCGCCGGGTCGGGGAAGCCGAGGACCAGCGCGGCATGGGTGCGCACCACGTCGGTGAGGACCCGTTCCCGCTGTGCGGGCGGCAGTCCCGCCAGGCGCTGCCGCAGCGCGGGCGCGGTGTCGTGGCCGGGTCCCCGGCCCGCCGCGGCGCGGCGCGGCGGGGTGCGGACGAGTCCGCGCAGGAAGGCGGGCAGCCCGCCCGCGGCGGCCTGCTCCGCGAGCGCCCGGGTGTCGAGGCGCAGCGGTACGAGAGCGGGCGCGTCCAGGCCGGTGGCGGTGTCGAGGAGGGCGATGCCGTCGGCCGGGGCGAAGGGGGTGATGCCGCCGCGGGCGATGCGGGCGAGGTCGGCCCCGCCGAGGTGCCCGGTCATCCCGCCGCCGGTGGCCCACAGGCCCCAGGCCAGCGAGGTGCCGGGCAGGCCGCGAGCGCGCCGCCGGTGGGCGAGGGCGTCCAGGAAGGTGTTGGCCGCCGCGTAGTTGGCCTGGCCCATGCCGCCGAAGACACCGGCGACGGAGGAGAAGACGACGAACGCGGACAGGTCCCGGCCCACGGTCAGCTCGTGCAGGTGGACGGCCGCGTCGACCTTCGGGCGCAGCACGCGGTGGAGCTGCTCGGGTGTCATGTCGGCGATCACGCCGTCGTCGAGGACGCCCGCGGTGTGCACGACACCGCGCAGCGGATGCTCCAGACCGTCCAGGAGCTTCTCCATCGCCTCCCGGTCGGCGGCGTCGCAGGCGACGATCTCGGCGTCGGCGCCCGCGGCGGCCAGGTCGTCGAGGAGTTCGCCCGCCCCGTCGGCGGCGGGCCCGCTGCGGCTGGTGAGCAGCAGGTGCCGTACGCCGTGCCCGCCCGCGAGGTGGCGGGCGACCAGGGCGCCGATGGAGCCGGTGCCGCCGGTGATCAGGACGGTGCCGTCGGGGTCCCAGTGGGCCTCGCCCGCGGGCAGGGATCCCGGGACGCGGGCCAGGCGCGCGGTGTGCAGCCGTCCGGCGCGCAGGGCGAGCTGGGGCTCGCCGGTGGCGAGTGCCGCCGTCAGGGCCGCGTGCGAGGCCGCGGCGCCGTCGGTGTCGACGAGGACGAACCGGTCGGGATGCTCGGTCTGCGCGGAGCGGACCAGGCCCCACACGGCGGCGTGCGCCGGTTCGGGCACGTCGTCGCCGGGATCCACGGGGACACCGCCCTCGGTGACCAGGACCAGCCGCGCCCCGTCGAACCGTCCGTCGGCGAGCCAGGTCCGCACCAGTTCCAGGACGCGGCCGGTGAGCCCGTGCACGGCCCGGGCCGTGTCGCCGCCGTCCGTGCCCGGCAGGGCGGTCACCACGAAGCCGGGCACCTCGGCGCCGCCGTCGATCGCCGCGCCCAGGGCGGCGAGGTCGTCGTGCGCCGGCGCGAGGCCGGCGAGGGCGTCCCCGAGCACGGCCAGGGAGCCGGGCCCGTCCGCGGAGGGCGCGGCGACGGGCCATTCCAGCCGGAACACGTCCTCGTACGCGTCCGTGCGGGACTCCTGGAGCCGCTCGGCCGTCACCGGCCTGAGCACCAGTGCGCGGGCGGAGGCGACCGGGGCTCCCGCGGTGTCGGCGACCGTCAGGGCCACGGTGTCGCGCCCGGTGGGCGTCAGGCGCAGTCGCAGGGCCGCCGCGCCCGACGCGTGCAGCCGCACGCCGCTCCAGGAGAACGGCAGCCAACCCCGGTCGCTGTCTTGGAGCACCCCGAGGGCCAGCGAGTGCAGCACGCTGTCGAGGAGCGCCGGGTGCAGGCCGTAGCGGTCCGCGTCCCCCTGCTGCTCCTCGGGCAGCCGTGCCTCCGCGTAGATGTCGCCACCCAGGCGCCAGGCGGCACGCAGCCCCCGGAAGGCGGGTCCGTAGGCGAAGCCGCCGTCGGCGAGGCGCTCGTAGAGGTCGCCGGTGTCGAGGGGTTCGGCTCCGGCCGGCGGCCACACCGTGAGGGCTTCGCCCTCCGCCGGCCCGCCGTTGCCGAGGCGGCCGCCGGCATGCCGGGTCCAGGGCTCGTCGGGCGCGGCGCGCTCGGGCCGCGTGTGCACGGCGAAGTCCCGGCCGCCGCTCGCGTCGGGCGCCTGGACGGTGAGCTGGAGGGTGACGGCGCCGCGCTCGGGCAGGGTCAGGGGTGTTTCCAGGGTGAGTTCGTCGACCTGTGCGCAGCCGGTCAGGTCGCCCGCGTGGACGGCGAGTTCCAGGAAGGCGGTGGCGGGCAGGAGCGTGCCGCCGTGGACGGCGTGGTCGGCGAGCCAGGGGTGGGTCTCCACGGACAGCCGGCCGGTGAACAGGTGGCCGCCGGTACCGGCGAGCGGGGAGCCCGCGCCGAGCAGCGGGTGCGCGGACGGCAGGAGGCCCGCCGCGGGCATGTCGCCGGTCGCCGGGGTGGGCGGGAGCCAGTAGCGGGAGCGCTGGAAGGCGTACGTGGGCAGCGTGACGTGTCCGTCCGGCACGCCGGCGAACAGCGCTGCCCAGTCGACGTCCACGCCGTGGACGTGCAGCCTGGCCAGGGCGGCGGTGACCGCGGCGGGATCCGGCACGTCCTTGCGCAGCAGCGGCACCGGGACGGTGGAACCGGCCGTGCCGGTCAGGCAGTCCTGGGCGAGCGCGGCCAGGACGCCGTCGGGTCCGAGGTCCACCAGGGCGGTGGCGCCCTCGGCCTCCAGGGTGCGTACGGCGTCGTGGAAGCGGACGGTGTCGCGGACGTGGCGGACCCAGTGGCCGGGGTCGCGCAGTTCGTCGGCGGTGGCGAGGGCGCCGGTCAGGTCGGAGACGACGGGAATCTCCGGCTCGTGGTAGGTGACCTGTTCGGCGACGGCCCGGAAGTCGGCCAGCACGCCGTCCATGTGCGGGGAGTGGAAGGCGTGGCTGACGGTGAGCCGCCGGGTCCTGGCGCCCTTCGCGCGCCAGTGCGCGGCGATCTCCCCGACGGCCGCCGCGTCGCCGGACAGGACGGTGGCGGCCGGACCGTTGACGGCGGCGACCGCGACCTCGGCCTCCCGTCCCCTCAGCCCGGGCAGGAGTTCCGCCTCGGGCACGGTGAGCGCGACCATCGCGCCACCGCCGGGCGCGGCCTGCATCAGCCGGCCGCGGGCGGCCACCAGGGCGGCGGCGTCGGGGAGCGAGAGCACTCCGGCGACGTGTGCGGCGGCCAGTTGTCCCACGCTGTGTCCGGTGACGAGGCCGGGCCGCACCCCGTACGACCCGGCGAGCCGGTGCAGGGCGACACCGAGGGCGAACAGGGCGGGCTGGGTGTAGGCCGTGGTGTCGAGCAGCGCCGCGTCGCCGCCGCCCGCCCCGGCGTGGACGACGTCGTGCAGCGGCCGGTCCAGGAGGGGATCGAACTGCGCGCAGACCTCGTCGAAGGCGTCGGCGAACACCGGGTACCGTGCGAGGAGCCCGGCGCCCATGCCGAGGCGCTGACTGCCCTGTCCCGGGAACAGGAAGGCGGTCCTGCCTCCCCGTCCCGCGGTGCCCGCGATCACGTCGGCCGAGGCGGTGCCGTCGGCGAGCGCGGCCAGGGCGGCCTCCAGCGCGTCCCGGTCGGCGCCGACGAGGACGGCCCGGTGCGCGAAGGTGCTGCGGCCGGTGGCCAGGGCCTTGCCGACCGCGTCGGGGTCGGGCACCGGTTCGGCGGTGACGCGGTGGAGGAGCCGGCGGGCCTGGGCGCGCAGGGCGTCCTCGCCGCGGGCGGACAGCAGCCAGGGCAGGCGGGGCGGGGCGGGGTCCGGCGGCGGTGCCGTCCTGGGCGCCGGGGGCGCGGGGACGTGTTCCAGGATGGTGTGGGCGTTGGTGCCGCTGACGCCGAAGGACGACACGGCGGCGCGGCGCGGGCGGTCGCCGCCGGGCCACGCGGTGGTCTCGGTGAGCACCCGTACCCGGCCCGCGGACCAGTCCACGTACGGCGTCGGCTCGTCGACGTGGAGGGTCGCCGGGAGCGTGCCGTGGTGCATGGCGAGGACCGTCTTGATGACGCCGGCGATGCCCGCGGCGGCCTGGCTGTGCCCGATGTTGGACTTCAGCGACCCGACGAGCAGCGGCCGTCCGGCGGTGCGGTGCTGCCCGTACGTGGCGAGCAGGGCCTGTGCCTCGATGGGGTCGCCGAGTCTCGTGCCGGTGCCGTGCGCCTCCACGGCGTCCACGTCACCGGGGGCCAGGCCCGCGTTGCGGAGGGCCTGGCGGATGACGCGTTGCTGGGCGGGTCCGTTCGGGGCGGTGAGGCCGTTGCTGGCGCCGTCCTGGTTGACGGCGGAGCCGCGCACGAGCGCGAGCACCGGGTGGCCGTTGCGCCGGGCGTCCGACAGGCGCTCCAGGAGCACCAGGCCCGCTCCCTCGGCCCACGCGGTGCCGTCGGCGGCGGCGGCGAACGGCTTGCACCGGCCGTCGGCGGCGAGGCCGCGCTGGCGGCTGAACTCGACGAACGCGCTCGGTGTCGCCATCACGGTGACACCGCCGGCGAGGGCCAGTGAGCACTCGCCGGCGCGCAGCGCCTGCGCCGCCAGGTGGACGGCGACCAGCGAGGACGAGCAGGCCGTGTCCACGGTCACGGCCGGGCCCTCCAGACCGAAGGTGTAGGCGATGCGCCCGGACGCGACACTGCCGGCGCTGCCGATGCCGAGGTAGCCCTCGACCTCCTCGGAGGGCTCGGTGACGCGGGAGCCGTAGTCGCGGTGGCTGGAGCCGACGAAGACGCCTCCGTCGCTGCCCCTGACGGTCCGCGGGTCGATGCCCGCCCGCTCGAACGCCTCCCAGGCGGTCTCCAGCAGAAGGCGCTGCTGCGGGTCGACGGCGAGGGCCTCGCGCGGTGACATGCCGAAGAAGGCGGGGTCGAAGTGGTCGGCGTCGTGGAGGAATCCGCCGTCGCGGACGTAGGTGTGGCCGACCCTGCGCGGGTCGGGGTCGTAGAGGCCCTCCAGGTCCCAGCCGCGGTCGGTGGGGAACCCGGAGATGGCGTCGGTGCCGTCGGCCAGGAGCTGCCAGAACTCCTCGGGGCCGGTGACGCCGCCGGGGAAGCGGCAGCTCATCGCGGTGATCGCGACGGGGTCGTCGTCCGGGACCGCGCGCGACGCGGTGGCGGGCACGGGGGCCGGGGCGGGGGGCGGTGTGCCGAGCAGCTCCGCGCGCAGGTGCCCGACGAGCGCGGTGGTGGTCGGGTGGTCGAAGACGAGGGTGACGGGAAGGCGCAGACCGGTGGCCCCGGCCACCCGGTCGCGCAGTTCGACGGCGGTCAGGGAATCGAAGCCGAGGTCCTTGAACGCCCGCTCCGGTTCCACCGCGGCGGGGTCGTCGTGGCCGAGGACCCCGGCGGCGCACGAGCGCACCAGGTGGGTCAGCGCCTCGGTGCGTTCGGCCTCGGGCAGTCCGGTGAGCCGGACGGCGAGGCCGTCGTCCCTCCCGCCGGGTGCGGCCGCGGCCTCGGCGAGCACGCGGCGCACCTCGGGAAGGTCGCCGAGGAGGGCGCTGGGCCGCAGCGCGGTGTAGGCGCGGACGAAGCGGTCCCAGGCGAAGTCGGAGACGACCAGGCGGGTCTCGTCGTCGTCCAGGGCCTGCCACAGGGCGTCGACGGCGAGCCGCGGGTCCATGGCGGGCAGGCCGTCCCGGACGAGGCGTTCACCGGTGGCGCCCGCGGCCCGGTTGTCGCCGCCCCACAGCCCCCAGGCCACGGAGGTGGCGGGCAGACCGCGGTCGCGGCGGGCCTGTGCGAGGGCGTCGAGGAAGGCGTTGGCGGCGGCGTAGCTGCCCTGCCCGGTGCCGCCGAGCGTGCCGGCCAGCGAGGAGAACAGCACGAAGGCCGTCAGTTCCGCGTCCCGGGTGAGCTCGTCGAGATGGAGCACGGCGTCCGTCTTGGGGCGCAGGACCGCGGCGGCGCGTTCCGGGGTGAGGGTGTCGAGGACGCCGTCGTCCAGGACGCCCGCGGCGTGGAACACGGCGCGCAGCGGCCGCTCCGCCGGGATGCCGTCGAGGAGCCGTGCGAGGTCGTCGCGGTCGGCGACGTCGCAGGCCGCGATGGTGAACTCGGCTCCCAGCGCGGTGAGTTCGGCACGGAGCGCGTCGGCTCCGGGGGCGTCCGGGCCGCTGCGGCCGGTGAGCAGCAGGTGCGCGCCGCCGCCGCGGGCGAGCCTGCGGGCGAGGTGCGCGCCGAGTCCGCCGGTGGCGCCGGTGACGAGGACGGTGCCGTCGGGCGTCCAGCGCGTGCCGCCGGGCTCGCGCCGCGGCTCGGCGCGGGTGAGGCGCCTGCCGAAGACCCCGGAGGCGCGTACGGCGAGCTGGTCCTCGCCCCGCGGGTGCGCGAGGACGGCGGCCAGTCTGCCGCGGGCCCGCTCGTCGAGTCGTCCGGGCAGGTCGACGAGGCCGCCCCAGCGCTCGGGGTGCTCGACGGCGGCGACCCCGCCGAGGCCCCAGAGCAGGGCCTGCAGGGGTGCGCCGAGGTGGTCGGAGCGCCCCACGGTGACCGCGCCCCGGGTCGCGCACCACAGTGCCGCCCGTACGCCGGCGTCGCCGAGCGTCCGGAGCAGCGCGGTGGTGAGGGCGAACCCCGTGGGCAGGGCGGTGCCGTCGGCGTACGGGGACTCGTCCAGGGCGAGCAGGGAGAGCACGCCGTCGGGCGGGGACTCCCCGGCGAGGGCGCGCAGGCGGTCGGCGAGCGGCCGCCGTCCGCTCTCCCCGGCGTCCTCGGCGCCGACCTCCACCAGGACGGGGTGCGCACCGTGCTCGCGCAGGGCCCGGGCGCAGGCGGCGACGGCCCGGTCCCCCGCGGCGGCTCCGGGCACCGCGAGCCACCAGGTCCCCGTGAGGCCGGCACCGCCCTGCTGGGGCAGGGCCCTGAAGGTGACGCGATGGCGCCAGGAGTTCAGTGTGGACCGGTCCCGGCTGCCGTGCAGCCAGTCGCGGAGCACGGGCGCCACGGTGCCCATGGCCGCGCGCACGTCGTCGTCCTCGATGCGCAGGCGGTCGGCGAGGGCGTCCTGGTCCTGTCCGGCCACGGCGTCCCAGAAGTCCTGGTCGACGGAGGCGGTGCCGTCCCCGTCCGCACCCCGGGACGGTGGTGTCAGCCAGTGGTGGCGGCGCTGGAAGGCGTACGTGGGAAGTTCGCAGGGGCGGGCGCCGGTGCCGTCGAAGACCGCCTCCCAGTCCACCGGACGGCCGAGGGCGTGCAGTTCCGCCAGGGAGGTGAGCACGCGGGCCCGGCCGCCCTCGCCGCGGTGCAGGGTGCCCACGACACCGCCGGTGCCGCCGGCCGCCTCCAGGGCCTCCCGGAGCCATACGGTGAGCGCCGGGTGGGCGCTGTTCTCGACGAACAGGCGGTACCCGTCCGCGAGGAGGGCGTCCACGGCCCGGCGGAAGACGACGGGCTCGCGCAGATTCCGGTACCAGTACGCGGCGTCGAGTCGGGAGGTGTCGAGCAGTGAGCCGGTGACGGTCGAGTAGAAGGGCACGCGGGACGGGCGCGGGGTGATCCCGGCGAGGAGGGTGCCCAGTTCGTGGTGGATCTCCTCGACCTGCGGCGAGTGCCCGGCGAAGTCGACGCCGGGGAGGGGCCAGCACAGCACGCCGTCGTCGGCGAGCGCGCCGTGCAGTTCGTCCAGGGCGGCCGGGTCGCCCGAGACGGTCACCGTCGTGGGGCCGTTGACCGCGGCGATGTCCAGCCGGTCCGCCCAGGGTGCCAGCCGGTCCTCGACACGCTCCAGGGGCAGCGGGACGTACAGCATGGCGCCGCGGCCGGTCAGCGCCACCAGTGCCCTGCTGCGCAGGGCGACGACACGGGCGGCGTCCTCCAGGGACAGCGCCCCGGCCACACACGCCGCCGCGATCTCCCCCTGCGAATGCCCCACCACCGCAGCGGGCTCGACCCCGTACGACCGCCACACCTGCGCCAGCGACACCATCACCGCCCACAGCACCGGCTGCACCACGTCCACCCGCTCCGGCGAAGGCACACCCGCCGACCCACGCACCACGTCCGGCAACGACCAGTCCGTGTACGGGGCGAGAGCCTCGGCACACCGGGCCATCCGGGCCGCGAACACCGGTGAGGAGGCCAGGAGTTCCTCCGCCATGCCCGGCCACTGCGAGCCCTGCCCGGGGAAGACGAACACCGTGCGGTGGTCCCGGGCGGCGGTGCCCCGTACGGTGCCGGGGCCGGTGCGGCCGTCGACGAGGGCGTCGAGCCCGGCGAGCAGGGTGTCCCGGTCTCCGCCGACGACGGCGGCGCGGTGCTCGAAGGCGGTGCGGGTGGTGGCCAGGGCGTACCCGACGTCGGCGGGGAGCAGGTCGCTCCGGTCGGCGACGTGGGCGCGCAGCCGCACGGCCTGCCCGTGGAGGGCCTCGGCGGAGCGCGCGGAGAGCACCCAGGGCACGTCCATGCCCACGCCCACGCCCACGCCTGCGCCTGCGCCTGCGTCCGGGACCCCGGTGCCCGCGGGCGGCTCTTCGAGGACGACATGGGCGTTGGTGCCGCTGAGTCCGAAGGAGGAGACCCCGGCGCGCCGGGGGCGGCCGCCGGCGGGCCAGGGTACGGGTTCGGTGAGCAGCCGGACCGCTCCGGCGGACCAGTCGACGTTCGGGGACGGCGCGTCCACGTGCAGGGTCGCCGGGAGCACCTCGTGGCGCAGGGCGAGGATCATCTTGATCATGCCCGCGACCCCGGCGGCGGCCTGGGTGTGCCCGATGTTGGACTTGAGCGAACCGAGGTGCAGGGGCTCTTCCCGGTCCTGTCCGTACGTGGCGAGGAGGGCCTGTGCCTCGATGGGGTCGCCGAGGGTGGTCCCGGTGCCGTGCGCCTCCACCGCGTCGACGTCGGCGGCGGTGAGACCGGCGTCGGCGAGCGCCTCGTCGATCACGCGCTGCTGGGCGGGGCCGCTGGGAGCGGTCAGCCCGTTGCTGGCGCCGTCCTGGTTGACGGCGGAGCCGCGCAGGACGGCGTGCACGGGGTGCCCCAGGCGCCGGGCGTCGCTCAGCCGCTCCAGGAGCAGCAGCCCGACGCCCTCGGCCAGGCCGAAGCCGTCGGCCGACGCGGCGAAGGACTTGCAGCGGCCGTCGGGGGCGAGCCCGCGCCGGCCGCTGAAGCCGGTGAAGGTGAGCGGCGATCCCATCACGGTGACGCCGCCCGCGAGCGCGAGGGCGCACTCGCCGTCGCGCAGCGCCCGCGCGGCCAGGTGGACGGCGACGAGCGAGGAGGAGCAGGCCGTGTCCACGGTCACGGCCGGGCCCCGCAGGCCGAGGGTGTAGGCGATGCGGCCGGACAGGACGCTGGTGGAGATGCCCGCGACGAAGAGGTTCTCGAGTTCCCCGGGCACCTCGTCCAGGCTGCCGCCGTACCCCTGGTGGGCGGCGCCCGCGAAGACGCCGGTGCGGCTGTCGCGCAGGGTGCGCGGGTCGATGCCGGCGCGTTCCAGGACTTCCCAGGAGGTCTCCAGGAGGAGCCGCTGCTGCGGGTCCATGGCCAGGGCCTCGCGGGGCGAGATGCCGAAGAAGTCCGCGTCGAAGCGGCCCGCGTCGTACAGGAAGCCGCCCGCCGTCGCACCACCGGTGCCGGGTCCGCCGGGACCGGCGCCGGCGCCGTGGAGCGCGTCCAGGTTCCAGCCACGGTCGGCGGGGGGTCCGGCGACCGCGTCGCGGCCTTCGGCGACGAGTCGCCACAGCTCCTCCGGGGTGGCCGCGCCGCCGGGGTAGCGGCAGGCCATGGAGACGACGACGACCGGGTCGTCGTCCCGGGCCGCGCGCACCACGGGCGCGGTGGGCGCGGGCTCCTGCCCGCCCGGGAGTTCGGTGCCCGGGAGTTCTGTGCCCGGAAGTTCTGTGCCCAGGAGTTCGGTGCGCAGGTGGCGGGCGAGGGAGGCGGGCGAGGAGTGGTCGAAGACTACGGTGACGGGCAGGCGCAGACCGGTCGCCGCGGTGAGCCGGTTGCGCATCTCCACCGCGGTCAGCGAGTCGAAGCCGAGGTCGCGGAAGGCGCGCTCGGGTGCGATCGAGTCGTCGGCGGCGTGGCCGAGCACCGCCGCGGCCTCGGTGCTCACGAGATCGGTCAGGACGCGGTCGCACTCGGGCCCGGTCAGCCCGCGCAGCCGGGCGCGCAGGTCCCCGGTGGCCGGGGCCGTGCCGTCGTGGTCCGGGGCGGTGCCCGGTTCCAGGGCGGCACGGGCTTCGGGGACACCGCCGAGGAGAGGGCTGGGCCTGCTGGTGGTGAAGACCGTGGCGAACCGGTCCCAGTCGATGTCGGCGACCAGGGTGAGGGTCTCGTCGTGGTCGAGGATCTGACCGAGGGCGGTGAAACAGGTGGCGGGCGGCATGAACAGCACGCCCTGGGCACGCAGCTGGTCCTCGGCGAGGCTCGCGGCCATGCCGCCGCCGTCCTCGGGGCTCCAGATGCCCCACACGACGGAGGTGGCGGCGAGACCCCGTGCCCTGCGGTTCTCGGCGAGTGCGTCGAGGTGGGCGTTGGCGGCGGCGTACGCGCCGTGGATCGCGCTGCCCCACACACCGGAGACGGAGGAGAACAGCACGAACGCGTCGAGCGTGTCCCGGTCGAAGAGCGCGTCCAGGTGCGCCGCGCCCAGCGCCTTGGCGTGCAGGGTTTCGGCGAACTCGTCCAGGTCCGTCTCGTCGAGGGCCACGAGGGAGCCCCCGGCGGCGGCGTGCAGCACGGAGCGGATCCGGCAGTCGTCCGCCGCCAGGTCCGCGACGAGCGCGGCGAGGGCGTCCCGGTCGGTGATGTCGCACCTGGCGATCGTGACGCGGGCTCCCGCGTCCTCGATGTCCCGGCGGAGTGCGTCGGCGCCGGGCGCGTCGGGGCCGCGCCGGCTGACGAGGACCAGGTGCTCGGCCCCCTCCCGGGCGAGCCCGCGGGCGATGTACGCGCCGAGGCCGCCGGTGCCGCCGGTGATGAGCGTGGTGCCGCGCGGGCTCCAGGCGCGGCGCGGCGTGGCGTCGCCGAGCGGTGCGCGTACGAGCCGGCGGCCGTACACGCCCGCGCCCCGTACGGCGAGCTGGTCCTCGGCGCCGGGCGCGGC
>NZ_JAHKJW010000009.1 GCF_019710745.1 Streptomyces beigongshangae | reverse complement strand
GGCCGCCGAGGAGGCCGCCGCGGTGGCCGACCGGCGGGTGCGCGGGGCGGCCTCCGCGCGCGACGCGGCCG
Source organism: Streptomyces beigongshangae (assembly GCF_019710745.1). GTDB lineage: Bacteria > Actinomycetota > Actinomycetes > Streptomycetales > Streptomycetaceae > Streptomyces > Streptomyces beigongshangae. Next base: position 201,593 of record NZ_JAHKJW010000009.1, on the reverse strand, counting down.
CCCGCCGCTGCACGGAACTGGACCGGCTGACCCACCGGGCCACCGCCTCCGTCCGCCGGCTGGCACCACTGCGCGAGGAGTACGACCGGGTGGCCCGCCTCGCGACGCTCACCGCCGGCACCAGCGCGGACAACGAACGCCGGATGCGCCTGGAGTCGTACGTCCTCGCGGCCCGGCTGGAGCAGGTCGCCGCGGCCGCCTCGGCCCGGCTGCAGCGCATGTCCGCCGGGCGGTACACCCTGGTCCACTCCGACGACCGGACCGGGCGCGGGCGCAGCGGCCTCGGCCTGCACGTCGTCGACGCCTGGACCGGACGGGAACGTGACACGGCGACGCTCTCCGGGGGCGAGACGTTCTTCGCCTCCCTCGCGCTCGCGCTGGGCCTCGCGGACGTGGTCACCGACGAGGCGGGAGGGGTACGCCTCGACACCCTCTTCATCGACGAGGGCTTCGGCAGCCTCGACGACCAGACGCTCGACGAGGTCCTCGACGTCCTGGACTCCCTGCGGGAGCGGGACCGCAGCGTCGGCATCGTCAGCCACGTCGCCGACCTGCGCCGCCGGATCCATGCGCAGCTGGAGGTCGTGAAGGGGCGGTCGGGGTCGGTGGTGCGGCAGCGTGGAGGGGACGGCTGACGGCCGATGCCGGAAGGCGGCGGACGATGGACGGCGGCGGACGATGGACGGCGGCGGACGATGGACGGCGGCGGCGCCGCGCCGCGACCGGCGGACCCCGTCGTCGAAAATGACCTGCGGACGGAGACGGCGCCGCCCATGATGGTCCGCGATGACGCCTCGATCCCCCTCACCCACCGCCGAAACCCTGCGACGTGACCCGCTGCCGCTGCGCGGGCGCACCGCCCTGGTGACCGGAGCCGCCCGGCGCGCCGGGATCGGCTACGCCGTCGCCCGGCGCCTGGCCGCGTACGGAGCCAGTGTCTACCTGCACCACCACGTGCCGCACGACGCCGCGATGCCCTGGGGCGCGGACCGCCCGGAGGAGGTCGTGGCCGGGGTGCGCGAGGCGCTCGCCGACCCCGGGGCGCGGGTGGTCGACGGGCCGGGCGACCTCTCCGGGCCGCAGGCGCCGGCCGAACTGGTCGCCAGGGCGGCGGACGCCCTCGGCGGGCGGCTCGACATCCTCGTCGCCAACCACGCCCTCAGCGGTTCGGACGGACCGCTGGACGCGATCGACGCGGCGATGCTGGACGCGCACTGGGCGGTCGACGCACGGTCCGTGATCCTGCTCGTCCAGGCATACGCCCGGCTGCGCGCCGCGCTGCCGCCGCGTGCACCCGGCGGGCGCGTGGTGATGACGACCTCCGGCCAGGACATCGCCGGCGGGATGCCGCAGGAGATCGCGTACGCGCTGCAGAAGGGCGCCCTCGCGTCGGTCACCCGCTCCCTCGCGACCGCGCTCGCCGAGCACGCCGTGACCGTGAACACCGTCAACCCCGGTCCGGTCGACACCGGCTATCTGACCGGGGAGGCGCACCGGGCGGTCGCCTCGATGTTCCCGGCCGGGCGCTGGGGAATGCCGGACGACCCCGCACGGCTCATCGCCTGGCTGGCCACGGACGAAGCCGAGTGGATCACCGGGCAGGTCATCGACTCGGAGGGCGGGTTCCGGCGCTGAGGCGGCCCCGCGGTCCGGTGGTCCGGCGGCCGGTCCTGTCGCGCCGTCGCGCCGTCGCACGCGGTGCGCGGCCCGGCCGCCGGGCGACGAGTGCCGGGGCCGGTGCCGGCCGCCGGGTGCCGTCAGAGCCGGGACAACTCGTCCACCAGGTCGTCCAGGCCGAGCGAGCCCTGGGACAGCGCCGCCATGTGCCACGCCTTCGCGTCGAAGGCGTCACCGTGGCGTTTCCGCGCGTTCGCGCGGCCCAGCAGCCACGCGCGCTCCCCCAGCTTGTAGCCGATGGCCTGCCCCGGGATGGACAGGTAGCGCGTCAGCTCGCTCTCCACGAAGTCCGCCGGGCGGCTGCTGTGCGCGCCGAAGAACTCCTGCGCCAGCTCCGGGGTCCAGCGCTCGCCCGGGCGGAAGGGCGAGTCCGCCGGGATCTCCAGCTCCAGGTGCATGCCGATGTCGACGATGACACGGGCCGCGCGCATCATCTGGGCCTCCAGGTAGCCGAGCCGCTCCTCGGCGTTCCCCAGGTAGCCGAGTTCGTCCATGAGCCGCTCCGCGTACAGCGCCCAGCCCTCGCAGTTGGCGCTGACGCCGCCGACGGTCGTCTGGTAGCGGGAGAGGTCCCCGGCGACGTGGACCCACTGGGCGAGCTGCAGATGATGGCCGGGGACACCCTCGTGGTACCAGGTCGACACCAGGTCGTACACCGGGAAGCGGGTCAGTCCCATCGTCGGCAGCCACGTACGGCCGGGGCGGGAGAAGTCCTCCGACGGGGCCGAGTAGTACGGGGCCGCGGCACCGCCCGGCGGGGCGACGCAGGACTCCACCCTCCGTACCCGCTCGGCGAGTTCGAAGTGGGTGCCGTCCAGTTCCCGGATCGTCCGGTCCATCAGGTCCTGCAGCCACGCGCGGACCTCGTCGACGCCCTCGATGTGCCTGCCGTGCTCGTCCAGGTGGGCGAGGGCCTCCCACGGGGTCGCGGCGCCGGGCAGGACCTTCTCGGCCTCCTCCTCCATCTCGGCGAGCAGCCGGTGGTACTCGGCCCAGCCGTACGCGTACGCCTCGTCCAGGTCCAGGTCCGTACCGTTGAAGTAGCGCGACCAGCGCGCGTACCGCTCGCGGCCCACCGTGTCCGGCGCGCCCTCGACCGCGGGCGCGTACACGTCGCGCATCCAGTCGCGCAGCGCGACGACGGCGGCGGTCGCCGCCCGGGCCGCCCCGTCGAGCTCCGCGCGCAGGGTCCCGGGTCCCGCCGACGCGAAGTCCTCGAACCAGCCGCGGCCCGAACCGTCCGGGTCCGACCACTCGGTGAGCTGTCCGACGAAGGTCGCCGTGGGGCGCGGTCCCGCGTACAGCTTGCGCTCCAGGCCGAGGGCGAGGCACTCGCGGTAGCCGTCGAGGGCCGCCGGCACCGCGCGCAGCCGCTCGGCGATCGCGGTCCAGTCCTCGTCCGTGTCCGCCGGTGTCAGGGTGAACACGTCGCGCACCGCGTGCGCGGCCGTGTGCATGTTGCCGACGGCCCGCAGGGCCTCGTCGGCGTCGTGCACGGCGAGTTCGGCGGTGAGGCGCTCGCGCAGCAGGCGCGCGCACCGGCGCTCGATGTCGCTGTCCGCGCCCGGCTGCCGCTCCGCCTCGTCGAGCCGGGCCAGCGTCGTCCGCGCCAGCCGCGCGAGCGCCTCCAGGCCGGCGGGCGAGGTGTCGGGCAGCCTGCTGGAACTCTCCTTCACGCCGAGGTACGTACCGGTGACCGGGTCGAGGGCGACGAGCTCGTCGACGTAGGTGTCGGCGACCTCTCGGGGCAGCGGGTTCTTCGTCGGTGACATGCCGCCATCCTCGTACGGGGACGGGCGCCGCGTCAGCCCGGCTGTCCGGGCCCGCTGCCTCTCGGCCCGATTCCGCCGGGGGAGCGGCGGCACGGGAGGGGGCCGCGCGGCGGTGGAGGGGGTGCCGCGCGGCCCTCTTCGTCAGTCGTGCACGGGGTCGTGCACGGTCGCCTCCGTCAGTCGCGCACGGAGTGCTCCGGCGCGGACCCGGAGCCGCGCCCGGACTCGTGCCCGAACCCGTTCCCGTACCCCTGCCCGGGCGCCTCCGCGTGCGGCGGTCCGGTGGGCGACGGGGCCGGGTCCAGACGGGCCGTGATGACCAGGGTGCCCTCCTCGATCTGGTAGTCGAGGGGGAGGCCGAGGCCGCGCATCGCGGCGACCATGCCGGTGTTGGACGCCTGCGTGACGGCGTACACGCTCTCGCAGCCGGCCTCGACGGCCATCGCCACCAGGCGGTCGAGCAGTTCGCCGCCGATGCCGCGCCGCTGCCAGTCGTCCTCCACCAGCAGCGCGACCTCCGTCTCGTCGCCGTCCCACAGGAGGTGCCCGAGCCCGACGACGCGCCCGGAGGCGGTCCGCACCGCGAGCGTGCGCCCGAAGCGAGGGCTGAGCAGGTGCTTGAGGTACGTGTCCGCGTCGCCGACGGGCCCGTGGTAGCGCATGCGCAGGGTCCGCTGCGAGCACCGTCCGTGCATGGCCTTCGCGGCCTCGACGTCACCGGCGTCGGCGCGGCGCACGGTGATGTCGTTGCCCCGCGGCAGGGTCAGTACGTCCTGGCCGCGCGGGACCCGCGGGCCGAGCCGGGCGTCCAGCTCGACCAGCGCCCGGGCCCGCGCGAACTCGGTGGGGGTGAACGGCAGGTACGGCCGCTCCACGGTGATCACTTCGCCCTCCGGCGCGCGCAGCCGCATCACCGTCTCCTCCAGCGCCCCCTCGACGGGCGCCCTCTCGTCCGGACGGCCCCCGCCCGCCGGGGTACGGTCCCCGCGCGCCGCCTTCGCGGGCAGCGACCGGATCGTGCAACGCCCCAGCAACTGCCGGAGCGCCAGCGGCAGTTCCGCCGCGTCCAGCGCGGTGCGTGTCGCGAGGCCCAGCACCCGCGTGGGCGCGTCCACCAGGTCGTGCGCGTCCGCCCGCTCGATCCAGGTACCGGAACCGCCGGACAGGGACACCGCGCGCGTGATCCCGGACGCGTCCGTCGCCCCGGGGGCGCGCAGCAGGAACTCGTCCACGGTGCCCTCGGCCAGCGGATGCGTCTGCAGGCTCAGGATGTCGACCCGCAGGCCCGCCAGCGCCGTGCACAGCGCCGCCAGCGAACCCGGCTCGTCCCGCACGGTGGTGCGCATCCGCCACAGCACGGTCTCCCCGGCACTCTCCCGCCCCGCCCCGGCCCGCGGGGCGTCGGGGTTCCGCCCGGCTGTCCCGGCCCGCTGCCCGGACGCGGCCGGCCGGGCGCCGGTATCGCCCGTCGGCGGTGCGTGGCCGTGGCGCCGTGACCACCAGGTGTGGAAGCCGGCCGCGGCGATCAGCACGACCGCCGGGACCGCCGGCAGGACGGGGCCGTCCGGGCCGTGCCCGATCAGGTTCGCCACGGCGTCGGCGACCGCCACCGCCGTGAACAGGGCGGCCAGCCCGACGAGGTCCCTGCGCCGGTGGTGGACCGGCCGGCCGTTCTTCGCGCGCGTCACATCAGACATGTCCCGAGTCATGCAGTCACTGTGGAGGACGGGTGTTGCGTGATCGCGAACGCTTTGTGACTGATCGGTTAAGTGCGCATCCGCCTTCTTTGTTGCATTTTTTACGATTCTTCGGTGCGTCAGGAGTGCGTCAGGCGGCCACCTCCTGGTGCAGGGCGTCCCGCAGCCGGCGCGCCTGCGTCACGAGCCGGGACGCGCCACGCCGCTCCGCCGCCCGCGCCAGGTGCGCCACGTCGCCGCGCGCCCCGGTCCGCTCGGCGCATTCGGCGGCGACGGCCAGCAGCTCACCGAACCCGCGGGCGGGCGGGGCCGCGCCGTCCGTGGCGAGGTCCGCGAGCAGCACCGGCAGCGCGGCCCGCAGCACCGACCAGACGGTGCCGTACGCGCCGGTCGCCGCCGCGGTGCGCACGGACTCGGCGAGCCGCAGCGGCCTCACCGCCCCGCGCCGCACCAACTGCCCCAGATCGGTGCCGAGGACCTCGGCGTCCAGCTGCCCGCGCGCGGCGAGGACCAGCAGGGCGTCCACCGCGCCGATCCGGTCCTCCTGGTGCCGCGCGCCCAGCCCGTAGGCCACACACAGGTGCACGGCCTCACCGGCGGGCCCCGCCGCCTCGGCGAGCAGCGGCAGGACCGTGGCGACGTCCCGGATCCCGTCCACCGCCGCCGTGGACAGCTCCCGCAGCAGCCGCGCGGCCACCAGCTCCCGCCGGCCCGGCAGCACGGCCAGCCAGTGCTGCCGCCCGGTCCGGCCCCAGTAGTGCGCGCAGTACCTGTGCGCATCGAAGACGCCCAGGGGGCGGCCCAGTCGGCGGAACGCCGCGGGGAGGTCCTCCGGCAGCCCTTCCGGCTCGCCCAGTTCGCCCAGTTCGAGCAGGATGCGTACGCCCGAGGTGCGCCGGCTGCTCGTCGGCGTCGCCAGCCCTCCGCCGGTGAGCCACCGGGCCAGCCGCCTCCCCTCAGCCGTGCCCAGCGCGGCGGCCCGCCCGGCGGCGGCCCCGGTCGCCGCCCGGTCGTCACGGCGGACCCGGAGCAGGGCCTGGGCGAAGTCGGCCGCCCCGGGGCGGGCGCCGAGCCGGCGGTACTCGTCGAGGCGGTCCACCAGTGTGTCCGGTTCCAGGTAGCCCGACGACCGGACGGGCGTGGCCAGCAGGAACGGCAGCGGGTCGGTCCGTACCCGGTGGGCCACCTCCCACAGACGCGCGTCGAGGACACCGGCCAGGGCGCTGTGCACACAGGAGTGCGAGACCGGTCCGTGCCGGTGAGCCTCGTGGAGGGTGGCCGTCCGCACCCGGCCCAGCAGGGCGGCGAGCACCACTTCGAGACCGTACGGCGCGTTCCGGAAGTACTCGTCCACCGCATGGTCGCGATGGCGCTCCGTCCCCGTCCCCGCCCACCAGCAGCGGGCGGTCACCGGCGCCAGGGCCTCGGCCAGCTCCTCCCGGTGCAGGTACGTGTGCCGCACCAGGCCGTCCAGGGTCCGCTCGAACGCCCCCATGTCCTCGTCGGCGGACGCCAGCAGCGCTCCGACGTCCTCGGCCAGTTCGACCACCGACTCCGGTGCGGGCGCGAGCCGCGAGGGCTCCGGGACGGGCGGCAGCAGCTCCGTGTGGGCCTGCGGCGCGAGGCCGGTCGCGTCCGGTCCCAGGGACACCGCGGCACGCGCCCGCAGGCCGGCGCTCAATCGGCCGGCCTCGTCGGCCACTTCGCCGCGGACCGACGGGTCCGCCCCGCCGATGTACCGCTCCACCAGCTTCAGAGCGCGCTCCTGCACCTCCGTGTCCTCGTGCCCGAAGGCCCGCGCCACCGCGGGCAGCAGCCCGGCCGCACCTGCCGGGTCGCGCCGGAGTGCCTTGCCCAGGAGCACGAGCTGGGCGCGCACCAGCTTCTTCTCCGTGCGGAACAGCACGACGTCGGACATCTCGGCGAGCCGTCCCGGCGCGAGGTCGCCGGCCAGCGCCAGCGAACCCAGCACCGACTGGGCGTACGACGCCACGGTGGAGACCGGGTGGGCGGCGAGGGCCAGCCAGTCGGCGACCCGCTCCCGCCGCTCGTCCCGGTCCGGCTCCAGTGCCGTCAGCAGCTTCAGGAAGACGCGGCAGTCGGCCGGCGCGGTGCCGCGCAGCAGCCGGGCGGCACAGGCGTCGACCATGGCCCCGCGACCGAGCAGGCCCTCCTCGGTCAGCCGCACGAGAGCATCGGTCCAGCTGTCCGGACCGTCGCCGAAGAGCCAGTCCAGCCGGCCGCCGATGTCCGGGATCCGGAAGAGCGCGGGGACCAGCTCCGGTGTGTACGGATCCCGGCGCAGCCGCTGCAGCACGGTGTCGCCCCGCTGCCACAGGCTGCCGGTCTGCTCGACCCAGCCGATGACGTAGGTCTCGGTCGTCGGCACCGGGCAGCCGGACAGCCGGACCAGTCCCGCCATCAGCTCGTAGGGCACCTGGGCGGTCCCGGGACGGTCGGCGAGCCGCTGCGCGAGATTCCCGAGCCACTCCCGGTCCCGGTCGCCCAGCACGTGGAGCAGCACCGCGGCGGACGCCTGGGACCAGCGCAGGTCGGCCGCCGTGAGCCAGGCCGCCGCCCCGGCCGGTCCGGTGTGGCAGGCGGCCCCGGCCGCGTGCAGGGCGGGATACGCCTTGCGGGCCGCGGCACCCCAGGGCGCGCCCCGCAGCTCCTTGCGCAGCTCCTTCAGGGCGGGCAGGCACAGCCGGCGCTCGGGATCCGTCATCCCGTCCAGCAGGCCCGCGGCCTCGTTCGTCCGCCCCGCCCGCACGGCCTTCAGCAACGCCTCGCCCGCCGGCACCGCACCACCCGCCGGCACCGCACCGCTCATCGACACCGCACCGCTCATCGCGCACCCCCGGCGGCCGGCACCCGCGCCTGCCCGGACACCGCGCCCCGGCGGACCATCCGCACCGCCAGCGCGTGCTTGCACGGCCCGCGCCCGCCCCGGTACCTGGCCCACCACAGGCAGCTGCAACTCAGCGCCCCCGCCTCGGCACGGACCCGGTGCACATGCCCGTCCTCGGCGGTCACCGTGCCGAGGGCGCCGTCCAGGGTCACCGCGCCCGCGCCCACGAGGTCCCGGGCGGCGCGCAGCCGGGGGTTGTGGCGCTCCGCGCGCCCGGCGTCGTACGGGAGTTCGCGGTGGAAGTAGGCGGCTTCCGCCGTGTCGTAGCCCACCCGCCCCGAGGTGCCCAGCCGGACGAGGGCCGCGCGCACCCGAGTGGCGGACAGTCCCGAGGCGGCGGACAGGTCCCCGACGTCGATCCTGGGCTCCCACGCCAGCAGCACCGAGACCAGTTCCGCGTCCTCGGCCGCCTCGTCGGTGGCCAGCGCGTCGAGCACGCCACCCTCGCCGGAGAAGCCCCGGGAGACCTCCGGGGACAGCGTCAGGGTGAGCCGCATCCCGGGGAGCACGACCTCCCAGGCGCTGGCCGCCGGGGCGTCCCCGGCGAGCGCGGGACCGTACACCCGCAGGGCCGACGCATGGCGCAGGACCCGCTGCAGGGCGATCAGCCGCTCCGGGCCCGGCAGGCAGACCGCCCCGGGCGCCGGCCGGGTCGTGGGCCGCAGCACGCGCCCGGCGGGTACGACCCACCGGACGCCCCCGGAGGCGCCGCGCGCACCGGGACGGGGCAGGGAGCGCAGGAACCGCACGGCCTCCGGCGCGGGCAGCTCGGCCCGCAGGTCGAAGCCGGCCGCCGTCACCTGGGACTCGGCGAAACCCCGCAGCCAGCGGTCCGGCAGCGGCACCTTCTTCTCCACGACCGGCCCGTCCGACGTGGTCACGGCCAGCTCGTCCGGCCCGACCCGCAGGTGCAGCGGGTCGTCCGAGCCGATCCTCGACAGGGCGTCCCGCAGCGGGTCGTTGACGTCGACGTTCGTCGTGCCGTGCCCCACCTCGCCGCCGTCGAGACCCGCCTCCAGCACGTCCAGACGCGCGTACACCCCGCCGCAGCCGGAGAACGACTCGAAGCGCAGCCGGTCGCCGTTGCCCGTGACGACCGGATCCAGGGAGGAGCGCAGCTGCCGCTGGTGGTAGCGCGCCCCCGCCACGTCGGCGACCGCGAGCAGCCCGGCCGACGCCGCCTGAGGGAACGTCAGGAATCCGGTGAAGAAACGCGGATGGTCCTCGACACCGCGGGGCGTCGCACCCCGCGAGGTCTCGAGTCCCAGCCGCCGTCCGTCCGGTGCGGACTCCAGCGTGGAGGGTCGGGTGTAGGCCACGGCCTGCAGAGATCGCGTCATGGAAAAACCGTAGGGTCGGCCACTGACAATCGCCCTGACCTGCGAGGACGGACGATCCTGGAACGCAGGCGCGCCGCGTACCGGGGCTCGACGCCGGTACACGGCACGGGCCGCGCGACCAGGGGCGTGCGGCTCCTCCCGTGATCAGACGCGTGCGGCTTCTCCCGTCTCAGGGGCGCGCGGTCCCTCCCGTGGTGCGGGACACCTACTGCCCCACGCGCCCCGGCTGCAGCACCTTGGTGAACAGCACCGCGCCCCCGGTCGCCCGCAGCCGGACGGTGAGTTCGCCGCTGCCGCCGTCGATGTCCACCTCACCGAAGTACTGGGGCGACTCCATGGGCGAGACGTTCGCCCGGTCGGGCGCCCTGACGAAGACCCGGTCCGGACCGAACGTGCCGTCCAGCGCGTTCGCCTGGAAGCCGCCCGCGGCGAGCGGGCCGGAGACGAACTCCCAGAACGGCGCGAAGTCCTTGAACGCCGCACGCGAGGGGTCGTAGTGCTGGGCCGAGGTGTAGTGCACGTCCGCCGTCAGCCACACCGTGCCCGTGATACGGCGGTGCTTGACGAACCGCAGCAGCTCCGCGATCTGCAGCTCCCGTCCGAGCGGCGCGCCCGGGTCGCCCTGCGCGACGGCCTCGATGTCCGTCGAGCCGTCCGGTACGACCAGTCCGATCGGCATGTCGGAGGCGATCACCTTCCACACGGCGCGCGAACGGGCCAGCTCCCGCTTCAGCCAGGCCAGTTGCTCCGCCCCCAGGATGCCGGTGGTGTCGTCGGTCTGCCGGCCGGGGGAGTTGGCGTTGCGGAACGTGCGCATGTCGAGCACGAAGACGTCCAGCAGAGGGCCGTGGCGGACGACCCGGTGCACCCGGCCGTCCCTGCCCGTGGCGGGGAGCGTCGAGATCGGGAAGTACTCGCTGAACGCCTTGCGGGCGCGGGCTGCCAGCGTGTCGACGTTCTTCTCCGTGTAGCGGGCGTCGGTGAGGATCTCGCCCGGGTACCAGTTGTTGGTGACCTCGTGGTCGTCCCACTGGGTGATCGTCGGGACCTGGGCGTTGAACCGGCGTACGTTCTCGTCCAGCAGCGAGTAACGGAAGTTGCCGCGGTACTCGGCGAGGGTCTCCGCGACCTTGGACTTCTCCTCGGTCGTGACGTTCCGCCAGATCCGGCCGTCCGGGAGCGTCACGGACGCCGACAGGGGACCGTCCGCGTAGATGGTGTCGCCGCTGCACAGGAAGAAGTCGGGGTTCAGACGGCGCATCTCCTCGTAGGCGTAGAGGCCGCCGATGTCCGGGTTGATGCCCCAGCCCTGGCCCACGATGTCGCCCGACCAGAGGAAGCGGACGTCCTGGCGGCGCTTCGAGGGCGCGGTGCGGAAGGTGCCCCGGACGGGTTCGCCGGTGCGGCGGTAGTCGTCGGGGTCGGCCAGCGTCACCCGGTAGTGGATCTGCTCCCCGGCCGGCAGGCCGCGCAGCGGGACCGTGCCCGTGAAGTCCGTGCCGGCGCCCAGGAGGGGACCGTGCCATTTTCGCGGCCTGCGGAACGACTCGGTCGCGGAGGTCTCCACGATCATGCGGGCGGGGCGGTCGGAGCGGACCCACACCAGACCGGAGTTCGTGGTCACGTCCCCGGCCTGCACGCCCCACCGCGCCCCGGGCCGGCCCGACAGGGCGAATGCCGGGGCCGCTCCGGCGACCGAGGCGGAAGCCGCGACGGAGGCGGGCAGCGCGAGTGCCGCCGACGCGGCGAGCGAGCCGCGCAGGAGGCTGCGGCGGGCGGGGTGCGGGCTCGACGGGCGGTGTGACATGGGGCGCCTCCAGAGGGGCGGTCGGAGCAGGGTGCACGGCTACACCTACTGGTGTGCCGCAGCGGGCACGCAAACCACAAGTGAACAACTCGCTCCGCCGGGTCCGGCGGACCCGGCGGACCCGCGGCGGTGGCCGGTGCGGCGGGGCCGACGGGGTTCGTCCGCGCTGCTCCCCGGGCCCCGGAAGACGGGCTGACGAGGGGGGATCGTGAGCCGGCCGGACGCCGAGCCGGCGACGGGGACAGGCGTGCGGAAGCACGCGTGCACGGGCGCGCGTGGCGTGCCGGCCCCTTGCCGCCTGGACGCGGCCCGGTGTGCCGCGATGGGATGGTGCCGTGGCTACCGACACCGTGACCGAGGTCTTCGAAGAGCACCGGCCCGTTCTGATGGGCGTCGCCTACCGCATGCTCGGCCGGGTGGCCGACGCCGAGGACGTGGTCCAGGAGGCGTGGCTGCGCTGGTCCGGCGGCGACCGCTCCGACGTACGCGAACCGCGCGCCTACCTGGTGCGTGTCACGACCCGGCTCGCCGTGGACCGGCTGCGGCAGGTCCAGGCCCGCAACGAGGCATACGTGGGGCCCTGGCTGCCGGAGCCGTACGTCACCGACTTCGGGGACACCGTCGCCGACACGGCCGAGCGGGCGGTCCTCGCCGACTCCGTGTCGCTGGCCGTCCTCGTCGTCCTGGAGTCCCTCTCGCCGCTGGAACGCGCGGTGTTCGTGCTCCGGGAGGCGTTCGGCTACCCGTACGCGGACATCGCGGCCACCCTCGGCCGCGGTGAGCCCGCGGTGCGGCAGCTCGCCGCCCGGGCCCGCCGGCACGTCGAGGAGGGACGGCCGCGCTACGAGGCCGACCCCGCCGAGCAGCGCGCTCTCACCGAGCGGTTCATCGCGGCGGCGAGGGAAGGCGATCTCGAAGGGCTGATGTCCCTACTGGCGCCGGACGCGCGCCTGATCGGCGACAGCGGCGGCCTGGCGCCGGCGCCGGTGCGCGTCCTGGAGTCGGCCGACAAGGTGGGCCGCTTCGTCGTCGGAGCCATGGGGAAGGGCATGGCCGGTCTCACCTTGCGCTTCCTGGAGGTCAACGGCGGGCCCGCGCTGCTGGCGCTGTCCGGCGACAGGCCCGACAGCGTTCTCCAGCTGGCCGTCGCGGACGGCCGTGTCCAGTGCGTCTACATCGTCCGCAACCCGGAGAAGCTGCTGTCCCTGCCCGTCGGCTGACGGTCCCCGCGCGGCCGGTGCCCCCGTCCGGGAGACGGAGGCACCGCTGTCGTGCCACCTGCGTGTCGTGCCACCTGCGTGTCGTGCCACCTGTGCGGCGTATCGCGAACGCTCCGTGAACGCTCTGCGGCAACGGGCCCGCACGAGCTGTAACGGAACGAGGATTGGTCTTGACCAAGGGTGGGGGCCGCCTTATGGTCGCAGGGTTAGTGCAGGAACCTTTAATAAACAAGGGCGCTAAAAGCCGCCGGGACACGGCGATTGCGGAGGACGCGGTGGGGACCACGCAGCTGGACACGGTGCCGGAGCCCAAGTACTGGCACCTGAGGACCGTGCTCAGCGAAGCACTGGACTCCGAGTTCTCGGTGGGCGAGATCCTTCCGAACGAGCGCGATCTGGCGGCCCGCTTCGGCGTCGCCAGGGCGACTCTCCGCCAGGCCCTGGAACAGCTGGAACTGGAAGGCCGCCTGCAGCGCCGCCGCGGCGTCGGTACGACGGTGGCGCCGCCGCGGATGGGCGTGGCCGTCGGATCCGAGCAGCACACCTGGCCGGGCGCGGCCGGCGACGCCTGGCGGCCCGCGGACTGCACGAGGGCGGTCCCGCCCCCGGCGGTGGCCCGGGTCCTGGAGACCGGCCCCGGCGAGCAGGTGCACGTCGTGCGCCGCTCCCGGGTGACGCACGGCCAGCCGGTCGCCGCCGAGCTGCTCTACGTCCCCGCGTCCTCGGTGCCCGACCTGTCCGGCATCGACACGCCGTCCGGCACGGCACGCGCGCGTGCCGTGCTGCGGGAACTGCAGCGACTGGAGCTGGAGGGCGAGGACCGCGCGGTGGAGCTGGGCTCGGCGCGCGCGGACGAGGCGAAGGAACTGGACCGGCTCCCGGGCGCGCCCGTCCTGGTCGTCACCACCCGCTTCTTCGCCGGGGGCGGTACGGCGGCGGTCTCCGTCGCCACGTACCGGGCCGACACCTGCCGTCTGACGTTCGGTGACTCCGGCGGCGTCGAGATCCACCACGACCCGGAGCGCCGGGCTTCCTGACCGCGGCCGTTCTCCCGCGGCCGTTCTCCCGCAGGCGTCGCGTCCCGGCGCCCGGGACGCGACGCCCGGCTGCCCGCAGCCACCGGAACCGTCGGCGGCACCACAGCCGGCCGGGCAGACGTCGGCCGGGCCGGTCTCACCGGCGGGCCGTCACCGTGCCCTCCACCGCGAACAGCTGCTCCTCCACGTGGTCGAGCGCCAGCCGCAGCGCGCCCGTCGCCACCGCCGCCTCGCCCAGCAGCGAGAGCGCCACCCGGGGCGGCCGCAGACAGTAGCGGGCCAGCTCCTCGCGCAGCGGCTCCAGGACACCGTCGAGCCCCGCCGCCCAGCCACCGATCACCACCAGCTCGGGATCGAGGGCCAGGACGAGCGCGGCGACGTCGTGCACCAGGCGCTGTATGAAGCGGTCGACGGCCGCCAGCGCCCGTTCGTCGCCCGCACGCGCGTGTGCGAAGACCTCCTCCACCGCCTGCTCGTCCAGCGGGTGCAGCGGCTCGTCGGTCGTGGACAGCAGCCTCTCCGGGGTGACCTCGCGCCCCAGCAGGTGGAACGCGCCGATCTCGCCGGCCGCGCCCCCGTAGCCCCGGTGCAGCCGTCCGCCGATGAGCGATCCGGCGCCGGGGCTCAGCCCGGCCAGTACGAACACCATGTCGTCGGACTCGGTGCCCGCCCCCTTCCAGTGCTCGGCGACGGCCGCGGCGTTGGCGTCGTTCTCCAGCAGGACCGGGCACTTGAAGGAGCGGCGCAGCCGTTCGCCCAGCGCCAGCCCCGTCCACTCCGGCAGCGCCGTACCCAGGCGTACCGTGCCGTCGGCCTCGACTATGCCGGGCGTGGCGACCCCGACGGCACGCAGGGAGCCACGGGCCACCCCGGCGCGGCGCAGCAGCTCGGCGACGGCCGTACGCAGCCGCTCCAGCCGCTCGTCCGCCGGTGCCGTCTCGCAGACGTCCTTGGAGAGCGACCCGAGCACCCGGCCGTCCAGGTCCGACAGGAGGGCGGACACGCGGTGCGAGCCGATCTGCAGACCCAGCAGGTGCCCCGCCTCCGCCCGGAAGCGGAACCGTCGCGCGGGTCTGCCCTGGCGCCGTGCGGCACTCTCGTCGGCTGCGGCCTCGACGACGAGTCCGCCGTCGATGAGACCCTCGACGACGCCTTCGACGGTCGGCCGGGACAGCCCGGTCACCCGCGTGATCTCGGTGAGTGTCGCGAAGTCCGTGGCCCGCAACGCGTGCAGCACCACCGCTGAGTTGATTCTGCGCAGCAGAGAGGGATCCCCGCCGGTCAACTGCCCCAACGTCCGTCCTCCCAGCTCGTGCGCGTGTCAGTTGGCCGGATCGTACTCGGCGCGACGGGTCCCTGCGAGTGCCGGGGATCACCTCCCTGCCCCGGACATCCGCCGACATGCCCCGGACCCGCCGTGGATCCCGCCCCGGCCGCGATCCGGACCGGGATCCGGCAGGAACCCGGACCGGGTTCCGGACCGCGCCCGCGCCCGGACCGAAGCGGAATCCGAATCGGAACGCGGACCGGGATCAGCCGGGTGACACGAACCCCGACTCGTACGCCGTGATCACCGCCTGCGTACGGTCCCGGACGCCCAGCTTCACCAGCACGGCGCTGACGTGGGACTTCACCGTCTCGGTCCCGACCACCAGCCGCGCGGCGATCTCCGCGTTCGACAGACCTCGTGTCATCAGCCGCAGCACCTCCGCCTCGCGCCCGGTGAGCGCCGCCCGCTCCAGGGCGGCTCGGGCCGCGGGATCGCGGTCGCCGTCCCCGCGGGCGGCGGCCAACTGCCGTACCGACGCCGGGAAGAGCAGCGACTCGCCCTCGGCGACCAGACGCACGGCGTGCACGATCTCGGCCGGCCGGGCCCGCTTCAGCAAAAAACCGTCGGCACCCGCGCGCAGCGCCTCGTACACGTACTCGTCGTTCTCGAAGGTCGTCACGACGACGATCTTCGGTGGCCGGTCGACGGTCCGCAGCACCGCGCGCGTGGCCTCGATACCGTCCATCAGCGGCATACGGACGTCCATCGCCACGACGTCGGGCCGCAGTCGCCGCACGAGCGGAATCACCGCCGCGCCGTCCGCGGCCTCCCCCACGACCTCGATGTCGGGCTGCGCCTCCAGGACGGCGCGCAGACCGGCCCGTACGAGGGGTTCGTCGTCGACGAGGAGAACGGTGACCGGCATCCCGCCAGCGTAGGTCAGCGCAGCGGAAGCTCGACGTGCACCTGCCAGTCGCCGTCGTCCGGGCCGGTCCGCGCCCGGCCGCCGAGCAGCGCGGCCCGTTCCCGGATCCCCCGCAAGCCACTGCCCCGGCCGGGTCCCGGTGTCCGCGCCGTCATCGGATTGCGCACCTCCAGGCGAAGTGTTCGGTCCCCGGCCGCGACACGGATCCGGACCGGCACCGGGCCCGCGTGCCGCAGCACGTTGGTGAGCGCTTCCTGGAGGATGCGGTAGCCCTCGCGGGAGACCGGGCCGGGCAGGGTCTCCAGAGGACCCGTCAGCTCGGCTTCGATCCTCGCCCCCGAGGCGCGCGCGGACTCCATGAGCCGGTCGGCCTCCACCAGGGCCGGCTGCCCGCTCGCGGGCCGCCCCGCCTCGCGCAGCACCCCGAGCACCCGCTCCAGGTCCTCCAGGGCGGTACGGCCGGTGTCCTCGATGGCGAGCAGTGCCCGGTCGGTGAACGCGGGGTCCTTCGCGGCGCGCGCGGCCCCCGCCTGCACCACGGCCACCGTCAGCGCGTGCCCGATCGAGTCGTGCAGCTCGTGGGCGATCCGGGTGCGCTCCAGGAGCCGCTCGGTGCGCTCCTCCAGAGCGGTGACCCGCTCGGCCGCCGACGGACCCAGGAGCCGGCGCGCGATCACCGCGACCAGCTCACCCAGGCCGACCACCGCCCCGTACAGGACGATCAGCGGCAGCGGTGCGAGCAGCGCGTACGCCCAGTGCGGACGGGCCACCGGCGGGAACAGCTCCAGGAACGGGTTGTCGTCCGGGACATGACCGGCCGAGACACGGATCAGGTCCACGGCGATCAGAGGGAGCCAGACGGTGGCCCCCGCCGCCGCCCAGCCCAGAGCCACGCGCACCTCCAGCCACAACACCGTTCGCATCCGGTCCCGCCACGTGGCCGACGGGACGACCGAGACCGCCGGGTCCTGCCCGCTCCGGGTCAGCATGAACTGCGCCTGCACACCCTCGCCGCGCCGCACGGCCGGGATCAGCCCCAGCGGAACGACCATCAGCGCGGTCGCCCACGGCGCGGACGGGTCGATGAGCATCCACACGCTGGTGGCCAGCATGGGAACCCACAGGTGCACGAAGCGGGTGTACGTCGTCCCTCGGGTCAGCGGACGCAGCAGGCGGACCATCGCGTCATCGTGCCAGCCGGCACCGGCGGCGGGCCTCCCCCGTCCGGGGGAGGCGGCTCCCCTGTCCAGGGGAGGCCCGGGGACCCTCCCGGCGACAACCCTTGGGCCATGACCAGCATCGATGTCCGAGACCTCACCAAGGATCACGGCGCCACCCGTGCCGTGGACCGGCTGACCTTCCGCGTCGAACCGGGCCGGGTCACCGGCTTCCTCGGCCCCAACGGCGCGGGCAAGTCCACCACCATGCGGCTCGTCCTCGGCCTGGACCGGCCCACGTCCGGTACCGCCACGCTCGGTGGCCGCGCCTACGCGACGCTCGACGAGCCGTTGCGTCACGTCGGGGCCCTGCTCGACGCGCGGGCCGCGCACGGTTCGCGTACCGCCCGGGACCATCTGCGGGTACTCGCGGCGAGCAACCGCCTTCCCGGGCGCCGGGTGGACGAGGTCCTGGAGGAAGCGGGTCTGGCCCCGGTCGCCCGGCGCCGCGTCAGGACGTACTCCCTGGGCATGCGGCAGCGTCTGGGCATCGCCGCGGCGCTGCTGGGCGACCCGCAGGTGGTCCTGCTCGACGAGCCGTCGAACGGACTGGACCCCGAGGGCATCATCTGGGTCAGGCAACTGCTGCGCCGGCTCGCGCGTGAGGGCCGCACCGTCCTCGTCGCCAGCCATCTGATGAACGAGACCGCGTCGTTCGCCGACCACCTCGTTGTCCTGGGGCGCGGCCGGCTGCTCGCCGACACGGCTCTGGAGGAGTTCATCCACGCGCGCGTGGACCCCCGTGTGCGCGTGCGCACCGAGGACGGCGCGGACCTTCGCGAACTGCTCGCCCGCCACGGGTACGACGCCGTGGAGCGTGAGGCCGCGGGTGACGGCGGGGAGCGGTGGATCGTGCGCCACGCGCGCGTGGACGACATCGGCCGCCTCGTCTCGGAAGCAGGTCTGCCGGTCCTCGAACTGGCGGCGCAGGACGGCACGCTGGAGCAGGCGTACCTCGATCTGACGGCCACGGAGACCGAGTTCGCCGCCCGGCACCCGGTCCGGCCGCATCCCCTGGCCCCACCGCAGTCCCCGACCCGGTCGCAGGAGGTCTGACCGTGCCGTTCGTGCCCGCGGCGTTCGTGACCGCGCCGTTCGTATCCGTGCTCCACTCGGAGTGGCTCAAGATCCGTACCCTGCGGTCGCTCGTCGCCGGGCTGGGCGCCGCCGTGCTCGTCACCGCGGCCTTCTCCGCACTGGCCGGACTCGACACCTCCGGGGACGCGGACTCCGACCCCCTCTTCTCGGCCTTCTTCGGCGTCAGCTTCGGGCAGATCGCAATGATCGCCTTCGGTACGCAGGCCATGGCGTCCGAGTTCCGGGGAGGTGCCCTGCGCACCTCACTGGCCGCAGTGCCCCGCCGCGGGCGGTGGTTCGCGGCGAAGACGGTGGCCGTCGGCGTGTCCGCCCTGGTCGCCGGCCTCCTCACCGGATGCGCAAGCCTCGCCGCGGGCAGGGCCGCCCTCGGTGACCGGGCCGGCGCAACGAGCTGGTCCGAAGGACTGCGGGCGATCGTGGGCTGCGGTGTCTACCTGGCCCTGATGGCCCTGTTCGCGGCCGGACTGACGGCGCTGCTGCGCAGTGGTGTCGCCACGCTGAGCATCCTCGTCCCGTTCCTCCTGCTGGTGTCCTTCGTGGTCGGGGACATGTCCGGGAACGTCGCCGACCTCCTGCCGGACAGGGCGGGACAGGTGGTGCTGCACCAGACGTGGGACGGCATGCTCGGGCCGTGGACCGGGCTCGGGGTGACGGCGGTGTGGACGTCGGCCGCGCTGGTGGCCGGAACCTGGAGCATCCGCCGCCGGGATGCCTGAACCCGGGCGCTCATGTCCCCCGACAGGCCGCCGAGTACCGGTGACGACCGCTTTACTGGACTTCATGACCACAGAGTGGCACCTCGCCACGCTCGACGAGCTGTGCGTGCGCGACTTCCCCGCGACACACGGATGGTCGGACGTCGGCGCGGGAGGACCCGGCTACCACCTGGTGGTGCTGGAGACGACGCGCGGCCTCGGCACGGGGGACGACGGGTCCAGTCGGGAGGAGATCGCGCGGCGGTTCGCCGCCTGCCGGGAGGGTGTCTCGCGGCGGCTGGGGGAGCGCTGGGGCGAGGCGGAACCGAAGAGCCTGGACGGTGTCTTCCTGCGCTCCGAGGATCCGGGCGAACGGATACCGAAGCCGTGGGCCTATCTCAGCGCCTACGTGAGACACGTGGACCTGTGGAAGGCCGACGACAGCGGGCGCTGGGTCGCGGTGGGGGTCTCGGACCCGGCGGAGGGGCCCGACCTCCAGCTCTTCGCGCTGGTCACGGACCTGCCCCCACCATGACCGACCGGTCCGGTCCGACCCGGTCCGGCCCGGTCCGGCCCGCCGCGGCGCCACGCACGCGGCCCGCCGCGGCCCCCTTCGTACGGTCTGCCGCGACGTCTTCCGTACGGTCCGCCGCGGCCCCTTTCGTGCCGTCTACCGCGCCGTCTCCCGCGAGGCCTCGCGCAGCCGGCCGAACTCCTCCGCCATCGTCGCCGCCGTCCAGTGGGCGTTCAGACCGCTGGGATTGGGCAGCACCCACACGCGTGTCGAGCCGAACGTCCGCTCCTGCGGCCCGATCACGGCCTTGCGGTCGTCGAAGGCTGCCCGGTAGGCGGTCACGCCCACCACCGCGAGCCACCGTGGCCGCAGCCGTTCCACCTTGGCGGCGAGCAGCCGCCCGCCCTCCCGGTACTCGTCCGCGCTCAGTTCGTCGGCCCGGGCGCTCGCCCGCGCCACCACGTTGGTGATGCCGAGCCCGTAGGAGAGCAGCTCCTCCTGCTCCGCGGGCTTCAGCAGCCGGGGGGTGAAGCCCGACAGGTGAAGGACCGGCCAGAACCGGTTGCCGGGACGCGCGAAGTGGTGTCCGGTCGCCGCCGTCATGAGGCCGGGGTTGATGCCGCAGAACAGCACCTGGAGACCCTCCGCGACGATGTCCGGCACGATCCGGTCGCGGGCGGCCTCCAGCTCCGCGGGCGTGGGGCGGGTCAGAGGATCGCCCCCGGCGTGTAGCCCGCGGCCTCGGGGTGCCGCTTCACGATCTCCTCGACCCGGGCGACCACGGCGGCCACCTGGTCGGCAGCGGCCCCCGTGAAGGACAGCTTGTCGGCCATCAGCGCGTCGAGCTGCGCACGGTCCAGCGGGAGGCGCTCGTCCGCGGCGAGCTTGTCCAGCAGTTCGTTGCGCTCCGCGCCCTGCTCGCGCATGGCGAGGGCGGAGGCGACGGCGTTCTCCTTGATGGCCTCGTGCGCGACCTCCCGGCCGACGCCCGCGCGCACCGCGGCCATCAGGACCTTCGTCGTCGCCAGGAACGGCAGGTAGCGGTCCAGCTCGCGCGCGACGACCGCCGGGAACGCGCCGAACTCGTCGAGGACGGTGAGGAAGGTCTCCAGCAGACCGTCCAGCGCGAAGAACGCGTCCGGCAGCGCGACCCGGCGCACCACCGAGCAGGACACGTCGCCCTCGTTCCACTGGTCGCCCGCCAGCTCGCCCGTCATCGAGGCGTAACCGCGCAGGATCACCATCAGGCCGTTGACGCGCTCGCAGGAGCGGGTGTTCATCTTGTGCGGCATGGCCGAGGAGCCGACCTGGCCGGGCTTGAAGCCCTCGGTCACCAGCTCGTGCCCGGCCATCAGCCGGATCGTCCTGGCGGTGGACGAAGGGGCGGCGGCCAGCTGCACCAGCGCGGTGACGACCTCGTAGTCCAGCGAGCGGGGGTAGACCTGGCCCACCGACGTGAACGCCTGGGAGAAGCCGAGGTGCCCGGCGATCCGGCGCTCCAGGTCGGCGAGCTTCGCCGCGTCCCCGCCCAGCAGGTCCAGCATGTCCTGCGCCGTGCCCACCGGGCCCTTGATGCCGCGCAGGGGGTAACGGCCGAGCAGTTCCTCGACCCGGCCGTACGCGACGAGCAGTTCGTCGGCGGCGGTCGCGAACCGCTTGCCGAGGGTGGTCGCCTGCGCCGCCACGTTGTGCGAGCGGCCGGCCATGACCAGCTCGCCGTACTCGCCCGCGAGCCTGCCCAGGCGGGCGAGGACGGCGACCGCGCGGTCGCGCATCAGCTCCAGGGAGAGGCGGATCTGCAGCTGCTCGACGTTCTCGGTGAGGTCGCGGGACGTCATGCCCTTGTGGACGTGCTCGTGCCCGGCGAGGTCGTTGAACTCCTCGATCCGCGCCTTCACGTCGTGCCGGGTGACCTTCTCGCGCTCGGCGATCGAGGCCAGGTCGACCTGGTCGAGCACCCGCTCGTAGTCGGCGAGGGCGACGTCGGGCACCTCGATCCCGAGGTCCTTCTGGGCCCGCAGCACGGCGAGCCACAACTGACGCTCCAGCTTCACCTTCTGCTCGGGGGACCACAGGGTGGCGAGCTCGGCCGAGGCGTAGCGGCCGGCGAGGACGTTCGGGATACGGGGCTTTGCGGGCGCAGTCACGTGCACGGAGCATACCCGCTGTGTACGGGGGTCCCTGCGGGTCTCCACCGTCCAGGTGGAGGTCCTCCCGCACCGCACCGTCCCCGCCCGGCCGTCGGTCCCAGGTCCTGCTGCCGCGCCCGCGCGAGGTTGTGGAGCACATCGGGGCAGCCAGGCGGGCCGATCGCGCGACGGCGCGAACAGGTCTGGACGCCTCCGCGCGCACTGCCCATAATCAGGACATTTCAGGGCTGTACGTGGGTCACGAACCGAGCGTCCCCTCACCGCAGGAGGCAGGGCCCGATGGCGTGGAACGTGAAACTCACGGCAAGTGACAGCGACAACAAACCCCTCAGCGGCATCGGCATCGGCATCCGGGCAACGGGCGCCGAGAGCCGGCCGTTGGCGTCCACCGACGACACCGGCACCGCGACGGTGACGTCCGAGGCGGACACCGGGTGGACACCGCGTGGGCACCGGACAAAGCAACGTCCTGTACGTCTCCCCCCACCGGTTCGGCCCCGACGTCCACGAGGGCGCCGGCCGCGTCACCCTGTACGACGAGGACGTCTACGAACGGCTCATGGACGGCCAGGCTCCCGCTGGTGGGCGGACCCGTGAACCGCCGGCGCCCGCACTACGACATCACCGACGCCGCGCCTCTTCCCGCCTGCGGGACGGTCGGGCCGGTACCCCGGGTGCATGCATGACGAAAGCTCCCTCTCCACCGCCGCACCCACCCCCACCACGGCGACCCCCGCCCCGGCTTGTCCGGCGGCTGACAGGTCGGCTTCACCGGCAGGTTCTGGCACGACGGGATCGCATTTCTGATCCTGGCCCTGTCGCCGGGGGAGAGCGGTCGCCGACCGCCCCGAGCGAACCGCTCCCGCGGAGTGAGGGCCGTCAGCGGACGGAGCAGGATTGTTGACGAAGATCCAGCAAGAAGAACCCGAACGGAGCAGGCGCGGAGCGGCTCGGTCCAGGTCTTGGCCCGCGCGCCGGAGTGCCGCGCCTCGGACCACCGGAGTCGATATGCGTGTGCGGATCCGATGGGTGACACCGGTGAACCGCCGGGCCTGAGCGGCAATCTGTCGCGCGGTTCGGTACGGACGGAGAAGCGATGACTCGTTCAACGGCACATCACGCACTTTCTCGCTCTGGGACAGTCACCGGGACGCATGACCAAATCTTGCGTCAGCTGCTGTCCTTTTTTTCGGTCGAGGACCGGAAGGCCGCACGGGCGTCCGCGGACCGCTTGTACGCATGCCTGTGTGAGCAAGGGACAAAAAAAGGCGGTATCGTACTGGTCGCTTACGGTGGCGGAAAGGACAGCAGCTACACGCTGGCATTCATGCGCGCGGTCCAGCTGTTGTTCAAGGAAATGCGGGGATGGCCCTTCTCGTTGCGGTCGGCGACGAACCGGCACGCGGGAATGCCGAGAGCGGTGATGGAGAACATTCACCGTGCCTATCTCGCACTGGGCATGTACCAGGACCCGGACTGTGAGCTGTTGATGATCGACGGTAACGCGGTGCGGCCCTTCCGGGTGGACGCGCCGCAGGCGGACGCGGTGGTGGCACGCAACCGGGCGGACATCCTGATGACCGGACACCGCACCGCTGCGGACGCCCGGCCGACCTTCTGCAACGCCTGCAACCTGAGCATGGCCAACGCCTTCGGGATCGCCGCCTCCCACGGCGCGGGCGCCGATCTCATCGTCACCGGCGACTCGGCACGGGAGCAGCGTGCCTATACGGCATGGATCCATCGCCTGTCGCGTCAGGTGCCCCAGCGCGCCGAGAGGCGGAACGGGCACGGTTTCCCCGCGGTGCTGGGAGCACTCGACGACGTGGCGAAAGCCTATTTCCGCGACATCCACGGCGACGGCGAAAGGGCAACCGAGCCGGAACACGGTGTCGCCTCCCGGGTGCCCACCGGGCTGCGGTTCTTCTCCATCTACGGCGAGACCTCGTACGACGCCGGCAGCCACTGGAGTCTGCTCACCGAGCACCTGGGATTCGTCTTCGACGACCTGGCGTTCAGCTTCACCGAATCCGACTGCGCCAACCCCGCACTCATGGCGCACCTGAGAGGGCTGAAAGCCGAGCACCTCTTCGGGCGGGACTATCGCGAGGGCCTGCGGGAGTACGTCGATTTCGCCCTGCGCCTGATGGAGCAGAAGGAGTTCCCGCAGCAGTTGATCGACGTCATGGCCGACCGGTACGCCGCGCCCGGCTCGCACGAAGTGCTGCGCGAGAAGGTCAACTCCTTCGCCCGGGACGCCTACGGACTTCAGGAACGGCATCTGGTGTGCATGGTCCATGCTCCGTTCGCCGCCGGAGGGAAAGGACTGGAGCGCTGTCTGCGAAACCAGGCCCCGCATCTCCTGCCGCACCAGTCGGCCGTCCACGCGCTGCTGCGAGCCCCTGCCGCGGGTGGGGACGCGGGCGTTCCGGAAGGCGACCGGGGGCTGTGGCGGGAACTGGAGGACCTGAGCGGTCTCGCACCGGGTCAGTTGCAAACGCTCTACGCCGCCGACATGCTGCCCTCCCTGGTGCTGAGCATCCTCGCGGGCGACCCCCACAAAGGCCCCATACGCACCCGGCACTCCTCGGACGGCCCCGAGGTCACCGAGATCATCTCGGGGCGGTGACGGCGATGACCGGTATCACCGACGCGTTCGTCCAACTCGGCGCCACACGCGACGGACTCGATTCCTACCTGGAGTGCGCGAAGCGCCGTGCCATGCCCGCCGTGCTCGTGGACACCCCCGCGATGCTGAAGTGGCGTCAGCGACTGCGCCGCCATGCCTACGACGTGGAGATCCCCGTCACCGCGCCTGAGGACACCGAGCAGGTGGCGGCCGCCCTGCACGCCGCCCGGATCGCTCCCGCGCTCACACTGGCCGGCTTCGATCGTTACGTCCAGAGCGCCTTCCGCCTGGCCGCGCGGGAGCGCATCCCCCCGTGGCCGCACTGCGGCACCGGCTTCACCGCACCGGACAAGGCAGCGCAGCGAATGGCGCTGGCTGTGCACGCCCCCGCCGTGCCGCAGCCCGGATACGCGCGCGTACAGGTGTACCCGGACCGTCACGAGCCGGCCGCCGCGGCCACGACCGGCAACCGCCGTGTCCGTGCCCCGGTCCTTGAGGCGCTGACCTTTCCCCAGGTGGTCAAGCCGGTCGACGGGGCCGGAGGGATCGGCGTCTTCCTGGTGCGCGACGTGTCGCAACGTGAACACGCGCTCCGTGCCGTCTCCGCCACCTGCAACTACGGAGGCGCTGCCTTCGCCGGAGTGCTGGTGGAAGAGTGTGTAAAGGGCACCGAGTACTCGCTGCAGTGCCTGGCCTGGGAGGGCACGGCGCGGGTGCTGTCCGTCTGCGAGAAGATCGTGCTCCTGGACGGCGCCGGTGCTCTCCGGGGCTTCAGGGAAGCCGGCCATATCGCCCTGCCCGGTACCAGCGCGCCACAGGCCCTGCACGAGCTGGCGCAGTCGTGCCTGGACGCGAGCGGTTACCGGGAAGGGCCCTTTCACGTGGATCTCATCCACAACGTGAAGGGGCCGCACTTTCTGGAGATGGGATTCAGGCTCTCCGGATTCGGCCTGGTCACCCTGGTCGAGCGGGCCACCGGGATCCAGTGGGCGGAAGCCGCCTTCGCCGCCCACCTGGAGCGCCGGGCACCGCAGCAGGAGGCGAACGGCACGCGACGCGTCGCCGGGCAGTTCGTCGCCACGGATCCCCGGCAGCTGGCACGGGCGCACGAGTTGGCCGCCCGCCGTCCCGGTGTCCTCGTGCGCCCGAGCCCCGCTGCCCCGAGCGAGGACGGGTTCTCGGCGCACGAGCTGGAGTCCTTGGCCTCGGACCGCCAGCGCCACGCCACGATCCTGGGCAGGGTGACGCTGGAGGGAGACAGCAAGGACGAGGTGCGGGCGCTGCTGCGTCACTGCGTCACTGTGTGACGGGAGGGCGGGAAGGCTGATCACCGGGGCCGCCCAGGACGACACCCTCCTTCGGCCGTTCGTCGACGTGCAGCGAGAAGATGTCCGGTCGCGCGTAGTGGCCGGTCACGTCGAGGTCGAAACGCGCCCGGGGAAGTTCACCGAGATCCAGCTCGGCGGTGAGGATCCCTTCCCCGTCGCGCAACGGTCCGGCGAGCACCTCGCCGAGAGGGGAGACGATGACGCTGCCCCCGCCGATGAGCACCGTGTCCGGATCGTCCCCCTGGACCGGATGCGTGTCCGCGGGCAGGTCGCGGCGCAGCAGGTACTGACTGGCGCTCAGAACGAAGCACCGGCCCTCCAGCGCCACGTGACGCATCGTCGACTGCCAGGTGTCCCGGTCGTCGACCGTGGGGGCACACCACACGTCCACCCCCTTCGCGTACATGGCCGTACGGAAGAGCGGCATGTAGTTCTCCCAGCAGATCGCGGACCCCAGCCGCGCCCGGCCGGTGTCGACGGTCGCGAGCGAAGCCCCGTCACCGAACCCCCAGATGGAACGCTCGGCGCCCGTCGGCATCAGCTTGCGGTGCTTGGCCAGCAGCCCTCCCGGACCGAAGAACAGGGCGACACAGTGCAGCGTACGGCCGCTGCGTTCCACGGCCCCCACCACCACGTGGCAGCCCAGGTCCCGGGTCAGCGCCGCGAGGGCGTCCGTCTCGGGCCCGGGGACGTCGACGGCCGAGCTCCAGTAACGGCGGAACTCCTCCCGTCCCGGATCGGAGCGCCGGCCCACGGTGACCCCGAAGTCCAGCCCCTTGGGGTAACCGCCCAGGAACGCCTCCGGCAGCACGATCACCTCGGCTCCCTGCCGTGCCGCGTCGCTGATCAGGGCGAGAGCTTTCTGCAGCGCCTGTGATGTCTCGAAGAGCCGGGAGCCCGCCTGGACGACAGCCACCTTGAGATGATCCATGCCGGGAACCCTATGAGATCACCGTCTGCGCCACCAAGCAGCGGGAGCAGCAGCACCCCTTCGACGGGAATCCCCCATGACCACGACTCGGACGGCTAGACTCGGCTGATCGGTTGTCCGCACCACGGGCTCCATGAACTCACGCCGAGCCGCCTACGTGCCGGGGTGTCTTCGTAGCCGGTGGATGCGGCGAGTTCGGCTCCTGCCGCGCTGCAGCGGGCGGTGGCGCCGGACCAGTCGTAGGCGCCCCGGGCCAGGGATCGCATGCTGTCGGCCCATGCGTGTGCGGCCGAGCCCTGTCTCGTTCGAGCGGGTCGTGGGACCGCTCGCTCCGGCCGCCTCGGCCCGGCCCCGCCTCGGCCCGGCCGCTCCGCCTGGGCCGCCCCGCTCCGGCTACTCCGTCGCGCCTTTGTACGAACCCTTGTACTCCTCGTACGGCAGCAGCTGCGGGCGCTTGGGCAGGCGGCCGTCGCCCGACGAGCGGCCGGTCAGCCGGCGGCCGATCCACGGCAGGAGGTGCCGGCGGGCGAAGCGCACGTCGGCGGTCCGGCGGGCCACCCACCGGGGCGGGGCGGAGGGCGGGATCGGGGTGTGCCACTCGGCGTCCTCCGCCGCGTGTCCGAGCGCCTGCCAGACCGCCTCGGCGACCCGGCGGTGCCCCTCGGCGGTCAGGTGCAGCCGGTCCACGTCCCACATGCGCGGATCGCCCAGCGACCGCGCTCCGTAGAGGTCGACCACGAGGGCGCCGTGGCGGGCCGCCAGGTCGTCGATGCAGGCGAACAGTTCCTCCATGCGAGGGCGGAACCGCTCCAGGACCGGGCCCTGGCGGCCGGGGCTGCGCATCAGGACGAGCTGCTTGCACGCCGGTGCCAGGCGCTCGACGGCCTCCTCCAGGAGGTCCCGGACGCGCACCATGTCGCACTTGGGCCGAAGCGTGTCGTTGAGGCCGCCGACCAGCGTGATCACATCGGGGCCCATCGCCGCCGCGACATCCACCTGCTCGGCGACGATCTGTCCGATGAGCTTGCCGCGCACCGCCAGATTGGCGTAGCGGAAGCCGGGCGTCTGCGCGGCCATCCGGGCCGCGAGGAGATCCGCCCAGCCCCGGTACGTGCCGTCGGGCAGGAGGTCCGACATGCCCTCGGTGAAGGAGTCGCCGACCGCGACAAGGCTGGTGTAGGTGGCATTCGTCTGCATGGCGGAGGAAATGATAGCGCGTGCACATACCCACCGGTCTGCCGCTCCGCGGAGCGGACGCGGTGACCGGTGGGGGCACGGGCCGTGTCACACCGGCTGGCCGAACAGCTCCCTCAGGACGTCCTCCATCGTCACCAGCCCGGCCAGCCGCCCGTCCGCGCCGAGCACCGCCGCCAGGTGCGTACGGCTGCGCCGCATCGCGGTCATGACGTCGTCGAGCGGTGTGCTCTCCCGGATGCGGGCGATGGACCGCATGTCGCGCACCTGGAACGGCAGGTCGCGCGGCATCGCGTCCAGGGCGTCCTTGACGTGCAGGTAGCCGACGATGCGCAGCCCGTCGTCCACGACCGGGAAGCGGGAGAAGCCGGATTCGGCGGACAGGGCCTCCAGCTGCTCGGGGGTGACGCCCACGCGCGCGTGGACCACGCTCTCCAGCGGCAGCACCACGTCCCGCACGGGGCGGCGGCCCAGTTCCAGGGCGTCGTGCAGACGCTCCTGGGCGCGGTCGTCGATGAGCCCCGCCTCGCTGGAGTCCTTCACGAACTGGGCCAGCTCCGTGTCGGAGAAGGTCGCGGACACCTCGTCCCGTGCCTCGACACGCAGCAGCTTCAGCAGCCCGTTGGCGAACGCGTTGACCGTGAAGATCACCGGCCGCAGCGCCCGCGACAGGGCGACCAGCGGCGGTCCGAGCAGCAGGGCCGTCCGCACCGGCTCGGCGAGGGCGACGTTCTTCGGCACCATCTCGCCGAACAGCATGTGCAGATACGTGGCCGCGGTGAGCGCGATCACGAACGAGATCGCGTGCCCCGTGCCGGACGGCATCCCCGCCGCGTGGAACGCCGGCTCCAGCAGATGCGCGATCGCGGGTTCGGCGACCACACCGAGGACCAGGGTGCACAGCGTGATACCGAGCTGCGCGGCCGCCATCAGCGCGGACACGTGCTCCAGCCCCCACAGCACACCGCGCGCCCGCCGGTCGCCCTCCTCGGCGTACGGTTCGATCTGGCTGCGTCGTACGGAGATCAGCGCGAACTCGGCCGCCACGAAGAAGGCGTTCACGACCAGCGTCGCCAGGCCGATCAGCAGTTGTACGGCGATCATCGCTTCCGCCCTCCCTCGGCTCCGGCGTCTTCCTTCGCTTCTTCTTCCTGTTCCTTCTGTTCCTTCTGTTTTCTCTCTTCTTTCTGTTTTCTCTCTTCTTTCTCTTCGGGTCCGGTCTCTTCGGTTTCCCCGGGGGGCGGCGGATGCATGAGCACCCGTGCGGCCCGGCGGCCCGTCGCGTCCACCACGTCCAGCCGCCACCCGGCGACCTCGACCGTGTCCGCCTCGGCGGGAATGCGCCCGAGCTCCGTCGCGATGAGACCCGCCAGCGTCTCGTACGGCCCGTCGGGCGCGCGCAGCCCGACCCCGGCGAGCCGGTCGATGCGCAGGGAGCCGTCGGCCGAGTACAGCGTGCGGCCCTCCTCGTCCCGGCCGGCCGGGGCCAGATCGGGCGTCTCGTGCGGGTCGTGCTCGTCGCGCACCTCGCCGACGACCTCCTCGACGATGTCCTCCAGGGTGGCGACCCCGGCGGTGCCGCCGTACTCGTCGATGACGACGGCCATCGTGCGCTTGCCGGACAGCCGGTCCAGCAGCCGGTCCACGGTCAGCGTCTCCGGTACGAGCAGGGGCTCGCGCATCACCTGCGACACGGCCGTACGGGCCCTGCGGTCGGCCGGTACGCCGATGACGTCCTTGATGTGCGCGACCCCGACCACCGAGTCGAGGGTGCCGCGGTGGACGGGGAAGCGGGAGAGACCGGTCGCCCGGGTCGCGTTCGCCACGTCCTCGCAGGTCGCCTGGACGTCGAGGGAGATGACCTGGACCCGCGGCGTCATGACGTTCTCCGCGGTGAGGTCGGCGAGGTTCAGCGTGCGCACGAACAGCTCGGCGGTGTCCGGTTCCAGGGCGCCCAGTTTCGCGGAGTGCCGGGCCAGCGCGACCAGTTCCTGCGGTCCGCGCGCGGAGGCCAGCTCCTCGGCCGGCTCGACGCCGAAGCGGCGTACGACCCGGTTGGCGGTGTTGTTGAGATGGGAGATGAACGGACGGAACACCGCGCTGAACCAGCGCTGCGGCGTCGCCACCCGCTTGGCCACGGCGAGCGGCGAGGAGATCGCCCAGTTCTTGGGCACCAGCTCGCCGACGACCATCAGGAAGACCGTCGACAGGGCCGTACCGATCACCAGGGCGACCGACGAGGTCGCCGAGCGCGGCAGCCCGGTCGCTTCGAGGGGACCGGAGATGAGCGCGGCGACGGACGGCTCGGCGAGCATGCCGACGACCAGGTTGGTCACGGTGATGCCGAGCTGGGCGCCGGAGAGCTGGAAGGTGAGATTCCGTACGGCCTTGAGGGCGCCGGCCGCGCCGACCTCGCCGCGTTCGGCAGCCCGTTCCAGCTGGTTGCGCTCGACCGTGGTCAGCGAGAACTCGGCCGCGACGAAGGCGCCGCAGGCAAGCGA
Source organism: Streptomyces beigongshangae (assembly GCF_019710745.1). Taxonomy (GTDB): domain Bacteria; phylum Actinomycetota; class Actinomycetes; order Streptomycetales; family Streptomycetaceae; genus Streptomyces; species Streptomyces beigongshangae. The sequence goes on along the minus strand of NZ_JAHKJW010000009.1, from coordinate 171,683 downwards.
GAGCAGCACCGCCAGGGCCAGGAGGAGCACTTCGGTCATCGGGTCACCTCCGTCCCATGATCGGACAGGTACGGGAGAAGCGCGCGGTGTCGGCGCGGCGGGGCGCCGGGCCGGAGGCTGTCGGGGGGCTCGCCCATGGTCGGACGCTCACACCTTTCCTGGGGAACGGGAACGGGAACGGGAACGGGGGCGGGGGCGGGGGCGGGGGGACAGGGGACGGGGGTCATCTGGTCCTTCGGATCAGGAGACCGGGGCGGGCCCGGCTGCGGTCGGTCGACCAGCGGCTTGACCCGACGCCGCCGGTGCTCTTCCGGCGCGTACCCCGCCGCGCGCCAGGCATGGTGCGCGGTTTCGTCGTGTTGCGGCACCATCGCGTCGGCGCGGCGCCCGCCGAGCCGTACGAACCGCTCCCGCGCCGCACCCGTTCCCGTACGGGCGCAGCCGGTCGGTTCACTCGTGGGCGATCGCGGCCAGCACGTTCATGCGGGACGCGCGCAGCGCCGGGAGCAGTGCCGCCACGATGCCCACGAGCGCCGATCCCACGACGACCGCGACGAGAGTGGTCCACGGGATCGCGAACGCCGTCATCCCCTGGAGGGCGAGGACCTGCTGCACGCACACGCCCCACACGAGCCCCAGCACCAGCCCGAGGACCGCGCCGAACACGGCGATCACCACCGACTCCAGCCGGATCATCCGGCGCAGCTGGCGCCGCGCGAGCCCGATCGCGCGCAGCAGCCCGATCTCCCGGGTGCGCTCCACGACCGACAGGGCCAGCGTGTTGACGACACCGAGCACCGCGATGACGATCGCGAGCCCCAGCAGGGCGTACACCAGGTACAGCAGCACGGCGATCTGGTCGTGGACCAGCTTCTTGTAGTCGGCCAGGTCGCGCACCTGCACCTGGGGGTACGGGTCGAGCGCCTCGTCCAGGTTCGAGCGCAGGGCGGCGTCGGAGGAGCCCGGGGCCGCGTTCACGTACAGCGCGGAGTCCTGGCCGTCCGGCACGTACTTCGCGACGGTCGCGAAGCCGAGGAAGAGCCCGCCCTGCGTCCCGAAGCCCTCCGCGGTGTCCTGGTCGGTCAGCGCCGCCACCTTCAGCCCGGCCTTCCGCCCGCCGGGGAACTCGACGGGAACCGTGGTGCCGACCCGTACGCCGTGGTCCGCGGCGAAATCCGCGTCCATGGCGATGTTCCCGTCCGCCAGCGCGGCGGCCGAGTCCCCCTCGGCGTAGGTGACGCGGGCCACGTCGTCCAGCCGCGGGTCGTAGCCCGCCGCGGTCGTCTCGACGCGGTCGCCGTCCGGCAGCCGGACGGCGACCGGCGCGAACCGCTGCCGGACGACGAGTCCCGCGCCGTCCGTGGCCTCCACCTTCTCGGTGATCTCCTGCGGGAACGGCATGAAGTTGGCGTTCTGCACCACGAAGTCGGCACCCAGCGTCCTGTCGATCTGCTGGTCGAAGGACGCGGTCATGGACGCGCTCGCCACGGACATCCCGCCCACCAGGGCGAGCCCCACCATCAGGGCGGCCGCCGTGGCACCCGTGCGGCGCGGGTTGCGCAGGGCGTTGCGCTGGCTCATCCGGCCGACCGGCCCGAACAGGGCGGGGAAGACCCCGCCGAGGACCCGGATCACCGGGCGGACCAGCAGCGGTCCCGCGATCACCGTCGCGACGAGGGTGAGGACGACACCGAGGCCCAGCAGGGAGGCGGCGGACGAGGTCCGCGTCGCGGTCGCGCAGCCCACGAGCGCGGCGACGCCCACTGCGCCGACGACCGACCCCACGACGGCGCGGGTCCGCAACGGCCGCCCCACACCGGCGATCTCGGCGTCCGCCAGCGCGGCCATCGGCGACACCGCGGCGGCGCGGCGGGCCGGCAGGTACGCCGCGACGAAGGTGACGCCCACCCCGACGACGTACGCCGCGACGGGCGTCCCCCATCCGACGACCATCTCGGTGGAGTCCAGGTTCATGCCGAGGACGCCCATGAGCTCGATCAGCCCGATCGCCAGCCCTATCCCTGTGGCCAGGCCGAACGTCGAACCGACCAGGCCCAGCAGGGTCGCCTCGATGAGCACGGACCGGCGCACCTGCCGCCGGTCGGCGCCGATCGCGCGCATCAGGCCCAGTTCGCGCGTGCGCTGGGCGATCAGCATGGAGAAGGTGTTGACGATGAGGAAGACCCCGACGAGCACCGCGATGCCCGCGAAGCCCAGCATCACGTACTTGATCACGTCGAGGAACCCGCCGAGCTGGGACGCGGCCGTCTCGGCCTGTTCGTCCGCCGTCTCCAGCTCGTAGGCGCCGGAGCCGATCCCGTCGGCGATGCGCCGCTTGAGCTGCGCGTCGCTCACCCCTCGCGCGGCGTCCACCTCGACGCTGGTGGCGACCCCGGTCCGGCCCAGCAGCTGCTGCGCCGCGACGGCCGGGTCGAGGAAGACGAGCGCGGCGCCCGGGTTGGTGGTCCTGAAGGTCGCTATGCCGACGACCTCCACCCGGAACGAACCGGGCTGCGCGATCACGGTCAGCGGGTCGCCGACGGCCACGTCCTTCTTGTCGGCCGTGTCCGCGTCGAGGAGTACCTCGCCGGGACCGCGCGGGGCGTGTCCCGAGGTCAGCCGCACGGGGCTGCGGCCGGTGGGGTACCAGTCCGCGGCGATGGTGGGCGCGCCCGTGGTCGGCCCCACCGACTCGTTGTCGCGGTCGACCACGGTGACGTTCTCGACGGACACGTCCGGACGGACGAGGGCGGCCCCGTCGATCCCCGCGATGCGGTCCACGAGGCTCGTGGGCACCGTCGCCACGGCCCCGGAGGGGAGTTGCGACTCCAGATCCTCCTTCGGGCTCACGGTCACGTCGGCCGAGGTGGACGCGAAGAGCCGGTCGAACGTACGGCCGACGGTGTCCGAGAAGATCAGACTGCCCGCGACGAACGCCACGGACAGGACGACGGCCAGCGCCGAGAGCAGCAGCCGGCCCTTGTGGGCGAGGAAACTCCGGAGTGTCGCCTTCAGCACAGCGGCCTGCCTCAGTCCCGGTCGGGGGCGATGCCCTGGTCGAGGACGCCTTTCCGGTCGGGGGCGCCCGTGCCGTCGAGGGCGGTGCCGTCCTCGAACGTCCCGCGGATCGTGTCGAACCTCTTCATCCGCTCCAGCACCGCGTCGGCGGTGGGCCGGGCCATCTCGTCCACGATCCGCCCGTCCCCGAGGAAGAGGACCAGGTCGGCGTGGGCCGCCGCGCCCGGATCGTGGGTGACCATGACCACGGTCTGTCTGAGCTCGTCGACGGCGTCCCGCAGGAAGCCGAGGACCTCCAGGCCGGCCCGCGAGTCCAGGTTGCCGGTCGGCTCGTCCGCGAAGATCAGCTCGGGGCGCGAGGCGAGCGCCCGCGCGCAGGCCACCCGCTGCTGCTGCCCGCCGGACAACTGCGCGGGCCGGTGCTTGAGGCGGTCGTGCAGGCCGAGCTGGTCGATGACCCGGTCCAGCCACTCCTCGTCGGGCTTCTTGCCCGCGATGTCCATGGGCAGGGTGATGTTCTCCGCCGCGTTCAGGGTCGGGATCAGGTTGAACGACTGGAACATGAAACCGATCCGGTCCCGCCGCAACCGGGTCAGCTCGCGCTCCCTCAGCCCGGTGATCTCGGTGTCACCCAGCCACACCTGTCCGGCCGAGACGCTGTCGAGCCCCGCCAGACAGTGCATCAGGGTGGACTTCCCGGAGCCCGAGGGGCCCATGACGGCCGTGAAGCGGCCGCGCGCGATGTCCACGTCGACCGAGTCGAGGGCGAGCACGGCCGTCTCGCCCGACCCGTACGCCTTCGTCAGACCCCGGGCGCGGGCCGCTGTCTCCCCGGCCCCCATGTGCCCGAGGGCGTGCTCCGCTGCTGTGGACAAGGCCGCCTCCTAGGTCGGACTCCGGTGTCCGCGGGTGAGCCTAGTGTGATCCGGGGCACACCCGGTATCCCTCCGAAGTGCCGGGTGCCCTCCGTCGCAGGTCGGTGATGACAGGGCCCATGTAAGGGGCACCCTTAAGGGCCCGGGCGCCGGGGCCTCCTTGTCACCGCTAGCGTTTCGGCGCTAGCTTCGAAGCATGGCGAAGACCCAGCTGAACGTGCGCGTGGACGAGGGCACCGCCCGGGCCGCGCGCGAACGCGCCCTGGCGCGCGGGATGAGCGTCAACCGCTACATCGAGGAACTGGTCCGGCAGGACACCGGGGAGGCCGGCCACACCTTCGTCGAGGCCGCCGCCGACTTCATGAAGCAGTACGAGTCCGTCTTCGCCGAGGAGTTCGGCACGGACCGGGAAGGTCGTCGCTGAGCCCTTGAACGGACCGCAGGACAACGAGCCCCCGGACGACGAGCCCTCGGACGGCGGATCACCGGACGACGGACCCCGGAACGCCGGGTCACCGGACGACGGACCCCGGGACGGCGAGCCCCCGGACGGCGAGCCCCCGGACGACGGGCCCCGGGACGGCGGATCGGGGAACATCAGGATCGACCTCGCCTGGCTTCTCATGGTCGCGGAGCAGAAGACCCCCGGAGACCCCCAGGTCACCGACTGGGGCGCCCTCGTCGCCGCCGTCGCCCGGCACGACGCCGAGATCTTCGCCGTCCCCGTCTACGACACGCCGCACACCCGTGCCGCCGCACTGCTCCAGCTCCTGCTGCACATCCCGGCGCTCGAACGCTCGAACGCGATGTTCGCCACGGCCGTCGCGTACGCCTACCTCGTCGCCGGCGGCCTGAAGGTCGTCACCTCGCCCGAGCAGGTCCGCGATCTGGCGAGGCTGGTCAAGACGGGCGGGGCGACGGTGCACGAGATCGCGCGCGAGCTGCGCCGGTGGACCCGGTGAGGGTGCCGGGGCTCAGGAGGCGGGCGGACGCCGGGCGGTGCCCAGCACGCAGTACGAACTCGGTGTCCGCGGACCCCTGTCGGGCACCGACAGCCGCCGGTGGGGACCCAGTTCGTATCCCGCGTCCCGGATCGCGCCGACCGGGTCCCGGCCCACGTGGCAGCCGCCGAACAGCAGCGGCCACACCGTGCGGTCCAGGGCGGTCTGGCCGGCCCGCATCGCACGGCCGCCGCCCCGGCCGTGCTCGAAGAAGCGCAGTTCACCGCCCGGTCGCAGGACGCGGCGGATCTCGCCGAGGGCCCGCGGCACGTCCCGCACACTGCACAGCACCAGCGACACGACGGCGCCGTCGAACGCCTCGCTCTTCACCGGCAGCGCCTCCGCGACCCCCGGCACCACGTCGACCGGCACCTCGGAGCGCCGGGCCGCGGTCACGGCCAGCTGCCGCAGCCGTCGCTCGGGCTCGATCGCGACGACCTCCGAGACCGTGCCCGGGTAGTGGGCGAAGTTGAGCCCGTTGCCCGCGCCGATCTCGATGACCCGGCCGGAGAGCCCGGCGAGCAGTTCGTCGCGGTGGACGCCGATGGCCGGCTCCGCCGCGACGCTGAGCCGGGCGTAGAAGCGGGCGAACAGCGGATGGTGCACCGGCGCCGGGGACAACGCGCCGGTCCTGGCGCTCTTCGAGCCGAGCGGTCGCATGATGCCTCCCCCTGGGGCGTGGGCCCACCCCGATTGTCCCCCCGGAGGGGCGGCCTCACCCCTTCCCCGTCGGTGCGGGCGCGGAGGGACGCGCCGATTTCCCCCGCCTCCCTCAGGGACGCGGCCCCCGGACAGGACGCGGGGCGATGTGCGCGGCGGTGAAGGTGCGCGCGTCCCAGGTGCCGCCGAGCCCCGGCGCGAGCCAACCGGCCGCCCGTGCCCGGAAGTCGGGGACCTCCAGCCGGCCGGACCCCTCGGGCAGCGCGCCCAGCAGGGGCGCCTCCGCCACCGCCGGGAGGTCCGCGAGGTTGCAGCGCGCCGCCAGATCGGGGGTGTGCGGCCAGCTGCCCACGACGACACCCAGCAGGTCCAGGCGCCGCAGCCGCAGTTCGCGGGCGGTCAGCTCCGTCGTGTTGAGCGTGCCGAGTCCGGCGGAGGCGACCACCAGCACCGGAGCGTCCAGCAGCCGGGCCGCGTCCGCGAGCGTGCCGCCCTCGTCGGCGAACCGTACGAGCAGCCCGCCCGCGCCCTCCACGAGCACCAGGTCGTGCCCGGCGGCCAGCTTCTCCGCGGCCCGCGCCACCTGCTCGGGCCGCACCGGCGCGAGACCGGCACGCCGGGCCGCCGTGGCCGGCGCCAGCGGCTCCGGATAGCGGGCGAGTTCGACCGCCGTGACCGCGCCCGAGAGCCGGGCCGCCTCGTCGGCGTCCCCGCGCTCCCCGGACCGCAGGCCCGTCTGCGCGGGCTTGAGCACGGCCACCGACCGCCCCGCCGCGACCGCCGCCGCGGCCACGGCGGCGGTCGTGAGGGTCTTGCCGACCTCCGTGCCCGTCCCCGTGATCACCAGTACCGGCATGTCATCCCTCCCGCGCCGCCGCGCACACGGCCGCCGTGATCCGGGCCAGGTCGTCGTCCCCGGTGACGTACGGCGGCATCGTGTACACGAGGTCCCGGAACGGCCTCAGCCACACGCCCTCGCGCACCGCCGCCCGGGTCGCCGCCGCCATGTCGACGCCGTGGTCCAGCTGCACCACCCCGATGGCACCGAGGACGCGCACGTCCCGGACCCCCGGCAGCCCGGCCGCCGGTGCCAGACCGCTCCGCAGACCCGTTTCGAGGCGTTCGACCTCCGCCCGCCAGTCCTGGCCGAGGAGCAGGTCGATCGAGGCGCAGGCCACGGCGGCGGCGAGCGGGTTGCCCATGAAGGTCGGGCCGTGGGCGAGGACCGGCACCTCGCCCCGCGAGATGCCGTCCGCGACCCGCGCGGTGCACAGCGTCGCCGCCATCGTCAGATACCCGCCGGTCAGCGCCTTGCCCACGCACATCACATCCGGTGTCACCCCCGCGTGCTCCGCCGCGAACAGCGTCCCGGTCCGCCCGAAACCCGTCGCGATCTCGTCGAACACGAGCAGCACGTCGTGGGCGTCGCACGCCTCCCGCAGCACCCGCAGGTACGCGGGGGAGTGGAACCGCATCCCGCCCGCGCCCTGCACCACCGGCTCCACGATCACCGCGGCCAGTTCGTCCGCGTGCCGTTCGACCAGCGAGCGCAGCCGGTCGGCGTACGCCTCCTCGTACGCGGCCGGGGGCGGGTCGGCGAACACCTGGCGCCGGAGCACGCCCTGCCACAGTCCGTGCATCCCGCCCTCGGGGTCGCACACCGACATCGGCTGCCAGGTGTCGCCGTGGTAGCCGCCGCGCCAGGTCAGCAGGCGCTGCTTGCCCGGACGGCCGAGCGAACGCCAGTGCTGGAGGCACATCTTGACGGCGACCTCGACGGACACGGACCCGGAGTCGGCCAGGAAGACGTGTTCGAGGCCCTCGGGCGAGATGTCGACGAGACGCTTCGCCAGCCGTACGGCGGGCTCATGGGTGAGCCCGCCGAACATCACGTGGCTCATCCGCCCGAGCTGGTCGCGGACCGCCTCGTCGAGGACCGGGTGGCGGTAGCCGTGGATCGCCGACCACCAGGACGACATGCCGTCGATCAGCTCGTCGCCCCCGCCGGCCGGCCGCAGCCGCACCCCGCTCGCCGACTCCACGACGAGCGGTTCCTGCCGGCCGGGCATCGGGCCGTACGGATGCCAGACGTGCCGCCGGTCGAGTTCGAGCAGCTCGCGCACGGAGGCGTCGGCCGCGGAGACCGCGGAGGGGCCGGAAGACCCCGAGGGAGCGGGCGGGAGCAGGTCAGGCATTGGGCGCGAGGTCCGTCCCGGCGCCCCGGCGGCGTACCGCGACCAGGTCCGTACGCACCCCGGCGGCCCGCGTCGCGCCGGGTACGGGCTCTCCGGGATCCTGCTCCCCGGCGGCCCGCCCCCCGGGGACCCGCCCCCCGGCGACCGGGGCGCAGGGTCCGCAGGCGCCGCCCCCGTGCGGCCCGCACCCCGCGTCCGCGGGCGAGCCGCTTCCTGCGTCGTCCGCGTGCGAGCCGCCGCCGGTCCCCGTGCGCGCGCCGCACGCTCCGGGCGAGGCGGTGGCCCGGTGCTCCGGGAGCGTCGCCTCGCCCGCGTTCTCCACCTCGAACCCGGCGTCCGCGATCATGTCCAGGTCGGCCCGGCCCGCCTGCCCCTCGCTGGTGAGGTAGTCGCCGAGGAAGATCGAGTTCGCGAGGTGCAGGGCGAGGGGCTGCAGCGTACGCAGGTGGACCTCGCGGCCGCCCGCGATCCGCACCTCGACGTCCGGGCAGACGAACCGGACCATCGCGAGGATGCGCAGACAGCGCTGCGGGGTGAGGTTCCACTCCTTGGCCAGTGGGGTGCCCTCGAACGGGATCAGGAAGTTGACCGGCACGGAGTCCGGGTCGAGCGCCCGCAGCGCGTACACGACGTCGACGAGGTCCTCGTCGCTCTCGCCCATGCCCGCGATCAGACCGGAGCAGGCGGACAGGCCGGCGGCGTGCGCCCGGCGGACCGTGTCCACCCGGTCGGCGTACGTGTGGGTGGTGGTGATGGCCCCGTACGTCTCCTCGGACGTGTTGAGGTTGTGGTTGTAGGCGTCCGCCCCCGCCTCGCGCAGCCGCTCGGCCTGGCCGTCCGAGAGGAGCCCGAGGCAGGCGCACACCTCGACGTCCTCGTGCCGGTCCTTGATCGCCCTGATGGTGTCCGAGACCCGGTCGACGTCGCGGTCGGTGGGACCGCGGCCGCTCGCCACCAGGCAGACCCGCTTGGCGCCGCCCGCGAGCCCCGCGGCCGCGGCCGCGGACGCCTGGTCGGGCTTCAGCCACGTGTACTTGAGGATCCCGGCCGTCGAGCCGAGCCGCTGCGAGCAGTAGGAGCAGTCCTCGGGACACAGGCCCGACTTCAGGTTGACGAGGTAGTTGAGCTTCACCCGCCGGCCGAACCACTGCCGCCGCACCCTGCCGGCCGCGGCCACCACATCGAGGAGTTCGTCGTCGGAGGTGGCCAGTACGGCCAGTGCCTCCTCGCGGGTCGGCAGCTCGCGCCGAAGTCCTTTGTCCACCAGCGTGTTCAGCAGGTCCATGAGGTTCGATCCTGGCCCATCCGACCGCACCCGGCCAAGGAGGAACCGGACAACAGAGCCGGCTCAACGTGTGGGCATCGCCACATCATGGGGGGCCGGTGGGGCGGCTAGGGTCTGTGCGCTGCCTGCAAAAGGCGGTGAGGGCGGCCGGGCGGAGAGCGGATGCCGGGACCCGTGGGACACCCTCAGCCATGGCCCGGAGGACGTATGAACCGATCACCCTTCGAGTGGATCGACGAGCAGGCGCGGGCGCGCCACCGGGCCGGACTCGTCCGCACGCTGCGCCCGCGCCCCGCCGACTCCGTGCTCCTCGACCTCGCCGGGAACGACTATCTGGGCCTGGCCCGCCACCCCGGGGTCACGGAGGCCGCCGCGCGGGCGGCCCGCACGTGGGGCGGCGGCGCCACCGGGTCCCGGCTCGTCAGCGGCTCCACCGAGTTGCACGCGGAACTGGAGCGCGAACTGGCCGCGTTCACCGGTTTCGAGTCCGCCCTGGTCTTCTCCTCGGGCTACGCGGCCAACCTCGCCGCCGTCACCGCGCTCGCGCCGCACGGCTCCCTCGTCGTCTCCGACGCCGGCAACCACGCCTCGCTGATCGACGGCTGCCGGCTCGCCCGGGGCACCACCCAGGTCGTCGCGCACGCGGACCCCGAGGCCGTCGGCAAGGCGCTGGCAACGCACACCGGGCCCGCGATCGCCGTCTGCGACACGGTCTTCTCGGTGGACGGCGACGCGGCCCCGCTGACGGAACTGGCCGCCGTGTGCCGGGCGTCCGGCGCGGCCCTCCTCCTGGACGACGCGCACGGTCTGGGCGTCCTCGGCGCGGGCGGGCGGGGCGCCGCGTGGGCGGCGGGGCTCGCGGGCGCGCCCGACGTGGTCACCACCGTCACGCTGTCGAAGTCCCTCGGCAGCCAGGGCGGCGCCGTCCTCGGACCGGCCCGGGTCGTCGACCACCTGGTCAACTCGGCCCGCACCTTCATCTTCGACACCGGGCTCGCGCCCGCGGCGGCCGGCGCGGCACTGGCCGCCCTGCGTCTGCTGCGCCGGGAACCGGAGCGTGCCGCACGCGCGCGTGCGGTCGCGACGGCTCTGTACGAGCGGCTGACGGCCGGGGGCCTCGAAGCCGTACGCCCGGACGCCGCGGTCGTCTCCGTGCGCGCAGCCTCCCCCGAGCGGGCGCTGCGCTGGGCCGCGCGGTGCCGGGAGGCGGGTCTGGCCGTCGGCTGCTTCCGCCCCCCGTCGGTGCCGGACGGCATCTCACGGTTGCGGCTGACCGCCCGCGCGGATCTCACCGACGGACAGCTCGACCGGGCCGTGGACGTCATCACCGCAGCGCGTCGATGAAACCCTTCCAGGCATCGGGGGCGAAGAGCAGGGCGGGTCCCGACGTGTTCTTCGAGTCGCGCACCGCGAGCAGGCCGGCCCACGGGCCGGAGCCCGGGCGGGCCGTCTCGACGCAGTTGTTCATTCCCGTGCTGCGGCTGCTGCGCAGCCACCGCGCACCGTGCAGTCGCGTGCTGGAAGGCAGGTACCGAGGCATGGCGGGCATGGTGCCTCCTTGTGCGCCGTCAGCTGCACAGCTGTACCGGCGATGAAATCCAACGTGTCCTAGGGCGAAAGGGCGTGGACCGTGAGGGAGTCGAAGGTCTCGCTGTAGGTCTGGAGGTCTTCTTTCCGTTCGAGGTAGAGGCTACTCGTCAAGTGGTCGAGAACAACCACGTCCAAATCAGATCTGTTCGTAAATGAAAAAATTACAAAGGGCCCGGTGACTCCGGCATGGGCCCCGGCTCCGAACGGCAGTACCTGGATCCGCACGTGGGGGAGGTGTGCGGCCTCCCGCAGCCGCTCCAGCTGCCGTGCCATGACGTCCGGTCCGCCGACCGTCCGTCGCAGTACCGCCTCGTCCAGTACGGCGCTCAGCCGGAGCGGCGTGTCCGAACGCAGCACCTCCTGCCGCGCGAGACGTACCTTCACCAGCGCGTCGACCAGCGCGTCGTCCCTGCCGCCGGACGCCCGCCGGCCCACGGCGGCCCGCGTCACCTCGCGCGCGTACTCCGGTGTCTGCAGCAGACCCGGCACCACGGCGTTCTCCAGGGTGCGCATCGCGTCCGCCTGCGACTCCAGACTGATGAAGTCGCTGTACGTCGACGGCAGAAGACCCCGGTAGGCGTGCCACCAGTTCTGCCGGCCGTCCTCGTCCGAGCCCGCCAGCGTGACGAGCAGCTCGTGCAGCTCCGGGTCCCGGACCTCGTACGCCTCCAGGAGCAGTCGTACGTCCGCGGGCTTGACCCCGCTGCGGCCGGTCTCGATCCGGCTCACCTTCGACTGGTGCCAGCCGACGAGATGAGCGGCCTGGCCGCTCGTGAGGCCCGCCAGGGCCCGCAGGGCACGCAGTTCGGCGCCGAGCTTCCGCCGGCGCACCGCGGGGCCGTTCTGCATGGCCGTCTCCTTCCGACCGCCGCGCCGACGCTGCGGCGCCCGGCATCACGCCGACCGTAGAGGATGAACAGGCCGCCGCGGCAAATACGGTCGAGCGCGGCAGAGTTCACCGCTTCGAGCGACAGATATATGCATATCTTGGGAGATCGGCACCAGGAACGCCGAGGTGATGACACTCTGGCGCAAGCACCGGTCCGGGACGGTACGTGAAGTCGTGCACTGCGACACCGACTCCGGCCCCGTGGGAAAGGACGACGTCGCATGGCAGACCACCAGGAAGCATCCGTCACTCTGCCGAGCGATCCCGCCTCGGTCTCCGCCGCCCGTACCTACGTCACCGACGTCCTCGCCGAATGGGGGCTCCCCGCCGACTCGGAGGCCGCCGACACGGTCCGGCTCATCGTCTCCGAGCTCGCCACGAACGCCGTGCAGCACACCTTCGGCCTGTCGCCCACCTTCACGGTGGACGTCGAGCTCGACCGTGACGAACGACTGCGCATCGGGGTGACCGACAGCCATCCGCGGTTCCCGAAGCGGCTGCCCGCGGCGGTCCAGCAGGACAACGGCCGCGGCATGGTGATCATCCGCTGGCTGACCGCGGAGTGGGGCGGCAAACTCACGGTCCTGCCCACCCCGGAGGGCGGGAAGACCGTCTCGATCACGCTGCCCTGGACGACCTCGGCGGTGGGGTCGGCGCGGGCCGACTGAGCGCCCGCCCCGGGCCGACTGAGCGCTGGCCCCGGAGCCGCCCGCGGCCCGGTCCACCGCAACTGAACGGCCGGATCCGCGCCGGATCCCTCGCAGGGCGGCCGCGGGATCCCCCGCGGCCGCCCTGCGGGCGGATCACCTGACCCGGCCGTACCAGACGCTCTTCGTCCAGATCTTCTGGAGCTTCACCACGTCCCCGCTCTTCGGGGAGTGCCAGATCCGTCCCTTCCCGGCGTAGATGCCGACGTGGTAGACGTTCCGGCCCGAGTGGAAGAAGACCAGGTCCCCCTGCTTCCGCTTCGTGGCGGAGATGTGGTTCGTCTTGTTGTACTGGGCCGCGGCCGTGCGGGGCAGGGACTTGCCCGCCTTCTTGAACGAGTACAGCGTGAGGCCGGAGCAGTCGAAGCGCTTGGGCCCCGCGGCTCCGTACTTGTACGGGGAGCCCTTCTTGGAGGCCGCCACCTGGAGTGCCTTCGTCGCGGGAGTGGCCGCTTCCGCGTCGGACGCGAGGCCCGGAGCCACGAGACCACCGCCGACCGCGGCTATGGTGAGGGCCGATGCGGTGCCGGCCCTGCTGAACAGCGACGGGACACGATTGAGCGCAGTCATGCGCAACCCTTCGTCAGCCGCCTGTGAAGGATGACCTGTCGGATTCGGGCTGGCGAAGTTGCCCGGCCGCTGTCGCGGCTTCACCCCAAGGACCACTCGGATGTCTCCGGCGGCCCGTCGTGCCTGGGTCCTCCACTCCTGCCGATCCACTTCTGTCGACCGGTCATCCGGGCGGCGGCAGGACTCGGCGTCCGCCCGGATCGCCCCGCCGCTTGTGGCGGGGGCTTGTCGTCGAAAGGGATCTTGACGCACTCGTGTCCCAAAAGCCGAGCGGAATCGGCGATTTGTGGGCTTACTCACCACTCACCCGTTCGGGTGGACAGCCCTTTCCACGGGTGGGCGCCGAGGCGGCCGAGGACCCTCGCACCAGCGCTTGAATGATTCATTCCGTCCCGGATGTGCGCATGGTGCGCAACTGCCGAGGGCTCGAAGGCAGAGCCGCGGCTACGCTGTCCGGGGGTACTCCGTCCGCTTCTTTCCGGGCCCGGCGCGGACACCTCGTCACCTGCCTGAGTGACCCCGGGTGGACGGGCGTACGTCAGGTGTCGGAGACGGGCGGCAGGGCGACCCTGCCCGCCCGCCGCTCACCGTCCAGGACGCGCAGCGCCCGGGCCAGGGTCGGCGCGTGCACCTCGTGTTCGCCCCGCTGGTGCATCAGGGTCAGCGCGTCGCGCAGCGCGGCGGCCCGGCCGACCAGCGCCTGGGCCGCGCGCAGTCCGCGGTAGGTGTCGCTCCGGTGGGCCGGGTCGATCCGGCCGAGCAGGTCGACCACCTCCAGGTAACGGTCGATCAACTCGGCCTCGGCCCGGGTCAGTGCCGGCAGCGGGGGCAACTCGGGTGGCTGCATCGGCGGTTCACCCCGTCCCGGAGGCGCCGGGGACCGCCCCGCGGCCCGGGACGATCCGGTCGACCAGCCCGTACGCCGGCGCGGCCCGGGCGTCCAGGGTCCTGTCCCGCTCGATGTCCGCCGCGATCCGTTCCCGGCCCCGCCCGGTGTGCCGGGCGAGCACCTCCTCCAGCCGCGCACGGGTGCGCGTCAGTTCGCCGGCGCGGCGGGCCGGGTCGGACACCTGCCCCCGGACGGCGTCGGGGAGCGAGGGCTGCCGGACCAGCACACGGGCACCGGGCAGCGCGTACCGCCTGCCGGGCGTGCCGGCCGCCAGCAGCACGGCCGCGGTCACCCCGGCCTGTCCCAGGCGGACGGTCCGCTCTTCGAGGAGCCGGGAGTACGGGTCCGTGGACCGCGGCAGGTCGTGGCGGGCGGACGGGCGGGTCATGACACACGCCTCCTCCGGGAGGGATCCTGTAAAAAATGTACAGGACGTACGTGACGTTATGATGCGGAGCATGGCCTACGAGATTCCGGTGACGCAAGCCAGGGCAGAGCTCGCCGATCTGATCAACCGTGTGGTGTACGGGGCCGAGCGCGTCGTCGTGACACGGCACGGCAAGCCCCTCGTCGCCCTGGTCTCCGCGGCCGACCTGGAGCGACTCGAGAAACTCGACGCGGTCGGGGACGAACAGGTGATCAGCCCGGTGTCCGGGGTCCACGAGGTCGCGTCCGCTCCCCGCGAACGGCAGAGGTTCGGGATCGCGGCGGAGCGGAGGGGGCCGGGCGCGTCGTAGGCCGCGCGCCCGGTGGAGTGGGGCGGGGCAGGGCAGGGCGGGGTGGGTGCTTGTGTGTCGTTGCCGGGTGAGGGTGGGCGGGGGTCGAGCGCGCAGTTCCCCGCGCCCCTTGAAAGGTGCGCGGGGAACTGCGCGACCGGTCACGACGACAGAGCGCGGGCACCCGCAGAACGGCCGTGCACCGAGGGTGCACGGCCGACCCCGCTCAGCCCGCGGCAAGCGCCCTGCGCCGAGGCAGCACGCCGCCCAGCAGCACCGCTCCCAGGCCGAGCGCGGCCCACCACGCGAGCGCCATCGCCGGTCCCGCCGCGGCCGCCCCGTCGAAGAAGGAGACCGACCGCAGCAGCGAGGTCCCGGCCCCGGGGGGCAGCCACTGACCGATCGTGCCGGCCGGCGCGGGCAGCATCTCGGGCGCCGAACTCGCGCCGGAGAACGGGTTGCCGAGCATCATCATCACGAACGCGCCCGCCCCGACGCCCGGGGTGCCGAGCAGCGCCGCCAGGCCCGCGACGGCCGCGCTCACGGCCAGTGCCGACAGCGCCAGGACGGCCGCCTCGGGCCACCAGCTCCCGGTGAACGCGCCCAGCCAGCTGCCCGCGACGAGTGCGGCCACGGTGCCGACCAGTGCCGCGGCGCCGACGAGTACGGCGACCGCGCGCCCGCCGCGCAGCCCCAGCAGCGTCACCGCGGCCCCCGCGGCGATACCCGCCAGCGTCATCGGCAGCACGCTCGACGCCAGGACCGAGCCGCGCGGGTCCTCCGGGGGCAGCGGTACGACGTCGACGGTCGGCACCTCGCCGCCGCCGGCCTGTCGCGCCACGGCCTGCCGGAGCGACTGCGCCACGAGCGGGCTCGCCGCCGAGGCGGTGAGCAGCTCGGTTCCCCGCCCGGTGACGACGACCGCTCCGTACACGGTCCGGTCCTCGATGGCGTCCCGGGCGGCGGCCCCGTCCTCGTAGCGGTGGATCTCGAAGGCCCCCTCACGGGCTTCGAGCCGCTGTTGCACCTGGGCGGCCGCGGTCGCCGGACCCGCCACGCCGAGCGGCAGCTCATGGGGCGCGGTACGGGCCGCGGGCCAGGCGAAGGCCCACAGGGCGAGGGCCGCGAGGACCGGGACCAGCAGCACCACGGCCATGGCGGCGCGGCGGTTCGGCGGGGACGGGTGCTGCCGCGCCGGAGCCGGAGCCGGAGCCGTCGCCGTCGACGGTGACCGGTCCGGGACCGGCTGCTCGGGTGCGGTCGCCGGGGGCGTGGGGGTGGCGGGGGTGGTGGACATGCTTCTTCCCTCGATGCGGATCGCGGCGGTGTTCGGGCTTTCAGCCGGGGCCCGGGCCCCGGCCGGACCGGGTGCGTAAAAAGAAGGATCGTTCGTTTTGGCGACAGGCCCACTGTCCCGCCGGTGTCCCGCCTTGTCAAGAAGGAATGTTCGTTTTAGGTTTCGTGCATGGCCCGTGTATCCCAGGAACACCTCGACGCCCGCCGTCGCCAGATCCTCGACGGCGCGGCCCGCTGCTTCGCCCGCAACGGGTTCCACGCGACGTCGATGCAGGACGTGCTGAAGGAGGTGGACCTCTCGGCGGGGGCCGTCTACCGGTACTTCAGCGGCAAGGACGAGTTGATCGGCGCCATCGTCACCGAGGTGCTCGGGGGGATCCGCGAAGCCTTCGAGGAGGTCGCCCGGCACTCCCCGCCGCCGATGCCCGACGTGCTCGTGACCCGGGTCATGACGCAGGTGCTGGGCCTGGGGGGCACGGGGAAGCACGGTCTGTCCTGGGAGGGGGAGGAGTCCTTTCCCCGGCTGATGGTCCAGGTCTGGACCGAGACGCTCCGTGACGCCGAGCTGGCGGCGGTCCTGCGGGAGGGCTTCGTCGCGGTGCGGGAGGCATGGGTGGCGGTCGTCGAGGGGTATCAGGCGGCCGGGGTGATGCGCGCGGACGTTCCCGCGGAGCATGTCGCGCGGACGCTGATCGCCGCCGCGCAGGGGTTCGCCGCGCAGCAGGCCCTGTTCGGCACGGTGCCCGCGGAGGTGTTGCGGGACGGTCTGCGGGGCCTGATGAGCATGGGGGATCCGGACCGGCCCGAGCCCCGCTGAGCCTGCGAAGCCGGCCCGAACCCCGCTGAGCCTGCGGGGACGGCGCCGAGCCGTGCCGGCGGCCCGGGCGGTCGAGTTCGGCGAGCGGCTGTGCGCTGCGGCTGCGCCGCCTCCCCGGTGAGGTCCCGCGTCCACCGGATGGAGGCCCCGGTCCCGCGGTGGACCGTGTACGGGCGGAAGTGAACATCACCGCTCAACGGACAGAGATGTTCCGGTTATCGGATTGGCAAAAAAGATACTTCGCCCCTGTCCTCGGGGACCCCGCAGCAGAAAGGATCCCCCGTACCGACACCACGACGACAGCAGAAGACAGCAGGGGGGACTCTCTTGAGAGGGATGAGAAGGACGACGGCGTTCGGCTCGGCCGGAGCGCTCGTCACGGCGACGCTGATAGCCGGCGCCGTCGCGGCCCCGACGGCCAGCGCGGACATCCGCCACGGCCACGACGTCCGGACCAGCCAGGCGCGCGGCGCCGAGATCGCCGCCGCCCGCGCGGCCAGAGCCGGGATCGACTGGAAGGACTGTCCCGCCGACTGGGGGATCGCCAAGCCCATCCAGTGCGGCTGGGTCACCGTGCCGCTCGACTACGCGAAGCCCGACGGCAAGAAGATCAAGCTCGCCGTGGACCGCATCGGCAACACCGGCACGAAGGCGGAGCGCCAGGGCGCCCTCGTCTACAACCCCGGCGGCCCCGGCGGCTCCGGACTGCGCTTCCCCACCCGGGTCACCAACAAGAACCCGCTGTGGGTCAACACCTCCAAGGCGTACGACTTCGTGGGCTTCGACCCGCGCGGTGTCGGCCACTCGGCGCCCATCTCCTGCGTGGACCCGCAGGAGTTCGTCAAGGCGCCCAAGATGGACCCGGTGCCCGACTCCGAGGCCGACAAGCGCGCCCAGCGCAAGCTCGCCGCCGAGTACGCGGCCGGCTGCGCCGAGCGCAGCGGCGCGATGCTGCCGCACATGACGACCCCCAACACCGTGCGCGACCTGGACGTCATCAGGGCCGCTCTCGGCGAGAAGAAGCTCAACTTCCTGGGCGTCTCGTACGGCACGTACATCGCCGCCGTCTACGGCACGATGTACCCGACCCATGTGCGCCGCATGGTCGCGGACAGCGTCGTCAACCCCTCGCGCGAGAAGATCTGGTACCAGGCCAACCTGGACCAGGACGTCGCCTTCGAGACGCGCTGGAGGGACTGGCAGGACTGGGTCGCGAAGAACGACGCGGCCTTCCACCTCGGTGACACCCGCGCCGAGGTCCAGGCGCAGTGGCTGAAGCTGCGCGCCACCGCCAAGAAGAACCCCGTCGGCGGTGTCGTCGGCCCGGCCGAGCTCATCGGCTTCTTCCAGAGCGCGCCGTACTACGACTCGTCGTGGGTGCCGGTCGCCACGGTCTTCAGCAAGTACGTCGCCGGTGACACCCAGGCGCTCGTCGACGCGGCCGCACCGGACCTCTCCGACACCGCGGGCAACATCGCCTCGGAGAACGGCAACGCCGTCTACACGGCCGTCGAGTGCGCCGACGCCAAGTGGCCCACCAGCTGGCGGAAGTGGGACCGCGACAACACCGCGCTGCACAGGAACCACCCGTTCATGACGTGGGCCAACGCCTGGCTGAACCTGCCGTGCGCGACCTGGCCCGCCAAGCAGCAGAACCCGGTGGAGGTGCGGACGGGCAAGGGCCTGCCGCCCGTCCTGATCGTGCAGGCGACCCGTGACGCGGCCACGCCGTACGGTGGCGCCGTCGAGCTGCACAAGCGGTTCAAGGGCTCCCGCCTGATCACCGAGAGGGACGCGGGCTCGCACGGGGTGACGGGGCTGGCCAACCCGTGCGTCAACGAGCGGGTGGACACCTACCTGCTCACCGGCAAGGTCGACGCGGCCGACGTGACGTGCGCGCCGCACGCCACGCCCAAGCCGTAACGGCGACCGGCGGCGGAAGGGGGCGGCCGTGCCACGGCCGCCCCCTTCCCACGTCCCGTTCCCCGGACGCTCCGCGACCCGGCCGGTCCGGCCGCGGGCGGGGCGTCAGCGCTGCGGCAGCCGCGGGAACCTGCGGGCCCTGGCCTGTGCCGCCCGCTCGGCGGCCTCCTCCGCCTTCACGACGGACGCGTACCGGTCCACGTACTCCTGCTCGGAGAGGGAGAGGATCGCGTACATGATCTCGTCCGTGATGGCGCGCAGGATCGCCTTCTCGTTCTCCATGCCCGCGTAGCGGGAGAAGTCGAGGGGCTCGCCGAAGCGGATCGCCACCGGGTGCACCTTCGGGATCTTCCGGCCCGGGGGCTGGGCCTCGAAGGTGCCGATCATCGCGCACGGAATGACGGGCACCCCGGCCCTGAGCGCCATCACCGCGACGCCGACCTTGCCCTTGTAGAGGCGGCCGTCGTGCGAGCGGGTGCCCTCCGGGTAGATGCCGAGCAGCTCGTCCTTACCCAGTACGCCGAGCCCTTCGCGGATCGCCGCCTGGCCGGCCTCCTTGCCGGAGCGGTCCACCGGGATCTGCCCGACGCTGTGGAAGAAGGCCGCCGTCAGCCGGCCCTTGATGCCGGGTCCCGTGAAGTACTCGGCCTTGGCGAGGAACGTGATGCGCCGCTTGATGATCGCGGGCATCAGGAAGTGGTCCGCGAACGACAGGTGGTTGCCCGCGACGATGGCCGCGCCCGTCGCCGGTACGTGCTCCAGGCCCTCGATCCGGGGGCGGAAGACCAGCCGCAACAGCGGTCCCAGGATCACGTACTTGAGAACGTAATAGAACAACGGGTCGCTCCTCGCTTCGCCGGATCGGCTCAACCGCCGCGTTCTAGCTGGTCAAGAGGTGTGCTGCGGGACGCCAGTGTATGTGCAGGCGTCGTCCCGCGTAACCGCCTCCGGACGGACTCGTGCTGACCCGGTGTTCACTCCCGCACCACCTGCCGCACCGGTGAGCGGCTGGTTCCCGACGGCTCCCGGCAGCCACCGGCGGTCCCCGGGGGCCACCGCCGACGGCAGCAGGCGCTCACCCGGACCGCGACCGCCGGTCCTCTCGCGGGGAGGCGTCCCCGTCCCACGCGCCGACCAGCGCGGACAGGTCGTCCAGCAGCCGCCCGGTGTCCGCCGTCAGGCCGCCCAGCACGGGCGCGCTCTCGTGGTCGCTGCGGGCGAGCGCCGAGGACATCCGGCCGTGGGCCGCGGCCGCCACGTCCAGCGCACGGCGGCGCTCGTCCGCCGCGGCGTCCCCGGAGGCGAGGACGTCACCGGCCGCCCGCAACAGGGGCGACAGACCCGGTACGGGGTCCGGGAGGGAGACGGCCTCGGACAGCGAACGGGTGATCGCCCTGATGTGCTCGGTGATCCGGTCCCAGGTGAGGTCCCAGTCGGGCGGCGGTGGCGGTGTGCTCACGGAACGGCGCAGCCTGCGCCCCGGGTTGAAGCGGCGACTCTCGTCCGACCAGCGGCGCGCGCTCCGCAGCTCCGTCACCACGTCGGCCAGCCGCACCGCGCTGTCGTACCAGCCGGCGGCCTGCTCCTTGTCGTACGACGTGCCCGTGCCGTCGGCGACCGTGTGCAGCAGGTCGGCGCAGTCCTCGGGCAGCCGGCCGCGCACACGGTGGACACGGCGGGAGTGCACCGGCGGCAGGACACCGGCGTTCACGGCGATCCCGATGGCCGCTCCCAGCAGGGTCTCCAGGAGGCGGTGCAGGATGTCGAGGCCGCTGGAGGAGCCGTAGGCGAGGACGAACAGCGCGGCCGTCGGGGCGTAGAGGCCCTGGGTGCCGAGCCGCGCGTAGTTGCCGATCAGCACGGTCAGCGGCAGGGCCAGCGCCATCGCGGCCATCGTGTGGTGGGTCAGTTCCAGGGCGCCGGCGGCGAGCAGGGTGCCGACGAGGACCACCACCACCTGCTGCAGCGCGGACAGCAGCGAGCGGTAGACGGTGCTCTGCACCAGGAACAGCGCGGTCCACGGGGCGAGGAGCGCCATCGGAGCGTTCCACCACCAGCCGGCGATCGCCCAGGCCAGCAGTGCGGCGCCCGCCGCCTTCAGGGACTGGACCGCGGTGTCGCGCTCGGGTCCGGCCTCCGTGACGCACCTGCGCACCGAACGCCCGACAGCGGTGGCCTCATGGGTGAGGGCGTGCCACAAGTGATGCTTCCTTCCGTTCGGCGCAGGTGTCGGTGCCCGCCGCGCACCCGGGGTGCCGGGTGCGCGGCGGCGCCCGGCCCGGGTACCCGGCGTCCGCCGAGCGGATGCTTTCCTTCCCGTGAAGTGTCGGAAAGCGCGGAACGGGGACTCGGGCGGCGGAAGTGAACCACGATCGCTGGAGGAGTCCCACCATGCGTGCACTGACCTGGCAGGGTAAGCGTGATGTCCGGGTGGAGACCGTCCCCGATCCACGGATCGAGAAGCCGGACGACATCGTCGTCAGGATCACCACGACCGGGCTCTGCGGTTCCGACCTGCACCTGTACGAGCTGTTCGGCCCCTTCATCGACCCCGGGGACATCCTCGGCCACGAGCCGATGGGCATCGTGGAGGAGGTGGGACCGGAGGTCACCGCGCTCGCCCCCGGCGACCGGGTGGTCATCCCCTTCAACGTCTCCTGCCGCGACTGCTGGATGTGCAACCAGGGGCTCCACTCGCAGTGCGAGACGACCCAGGTGCGCGAACGCAACAGCGGCGCCTCCCTGTTCGGGTACACCAAGCTCTACGGCCAGGTGCCGGGCGGGCAGGCGGAGCTCCTGCGGGTGCCGTTCGGCAACAGGCTGCCCATCAAGGTGCCCGAGGGGCCGGCCGACGACCGCTACGTCTACCTCTCCGACGTCCTGCCCACCGCGTGGCAGGCCGTGGACTACGCGGCCGTCCCTCCGGGCGGCAGCGTGACGGTACTCGGCCTGGGCCCCATCGGTGACATG
This sequence comes from Streptomyces beigongshangae, assembly GCF_019710745.1. Lineage (GTDB taxonomy): Bacteria > Actinomycetota > Actinomycetes > Streptomycetales > Streptomycetaceae > Streptomyces > Streptomyces beigongshangae. The sequence continues at coordinate 150,282 of NZ_JAHKJW010000009.1, read as the reverse complement.
GCCACCCGGATCGCCCGGCACCGCGGCGCCGGCCTGGTCATCGGCATCGACCTGGTCAAGGAGCGCCTCACGCGCGCCAGCGCCCACGGGGTCACGTGCTTCGACGCCCGGATGAACGGCAAGGACCTCGCGGACGCCGTCAGGGACCTCACCGACGGCCGCGGGACCGACGCCGTCATCGACGCCGTCGGCATGGAGGCGCACGGCGCGCCGTTCGCCAAGGCGGCCCAGTGGCTCACGGGCCTGCTGCCCGACGCGGTGGCGCAGCCGATGATGGAGAAGGCGGGGGTGGACCGGCTGGGAGCCCTGTACACCGGCATCGAGCTCGTGCGCCGCGGCGGCACGCTCTCCATCTCCGGGGTCTACGGCGGGGCGGTCAGCCCGATGCCGCTCCTGACGATGTTCGACAAGCAGATCCAGGTGCGCCAGGGCCAGGCCAACGTGTGGCGCTGGGTGGACGACATCCTGCCGCTGCTCACGGACGAGGACCCGCTGGGCGTGGACACCTTCAAGACGCACACCATGTCGCTGGAGGACGCCCCGAAGGCGTACGCGATGTTCCAGGCCAAGGAGGACGGAATGGTCAAGACCCTCCTGAAGCCGTGACCACCCGAGAGCCGTGACGACCCGAGGAGAAGCGCACATGACGAGCGAATCCACCCCGTCCCAGGCGGAAGGCGCCCGGGACGACGAAGCGGGGAACCCGCCCGCCGACGAGGGGAACGACCGGCCGGAGATCATCCAGACCACGCCGTCCCAGGCCGAGGGCGACCGGGACGACGGGACCGACGAGTAGTCCGCCGGTCCGCACCGGCACCGGTACCGGCCGGGCACCGTCCGACCGACGCAGACCAAGGAGTGATCATGCCTCGCGGTTCCAGCCCCGAGCGGGAACGGCAGTACGAGCACATCAAGGACAGCGCCGAGGAGCGCGGCGAGAGCCCGGAGCGGGCCCAGGAGATCGCCTCCCGCACCGTGAACAAGGAGCGGGCCCGCGCGGGTGAGTCCAGGACGGCGAGCAGGACGTCCACCCAGGACATGTCGTCCTCGGAGCGGGGCGGCCGGCGTTCGCACAGCGGTGCGCAGGGCCCCACGTACGACCAGCTGTACGCGGAGGCCAGGAAGCGCGGCGTCAAGGGCCGCTCCACCATGGACAAGGCGGAGCTGAAGCGGGAGCTGGGCCGCTGAGGCGGATCGCGCCGCGGCCGTGGGACCGGGCCGCGAATCCGGTGGGACCCGGATTCGCGGCCCTCCGCATGCCCGGCGGGAAGACGACGATTCACCTACCGGGTCGCGGGTACTCAGCTCTCCCCCCGACACTTGGAGACGTGAATGACTGAGAAGAACCCGCTGAAGGCAGTGGTGGACAAGGCCGCCGACGCCCTGCGCGGGGAGGGCCCGCAGGACGGCGTCCCCGGCAAGCCCGGGGTGAAGACGCCCCCCGTCGACGAGCCGACCGCGCCCCAGCCACCGCTGCCGCCCAAGGCCGACCAGGGCGCGCCCGCGTACGTCAGCCCCACGGGGCGGCCGACCGGCGCGGACCCGGAGGCACGGGCCCAGGGGGAGGCGTACCTGACCACGGCGCAGGGGGTCCGGCTGCCCGAGACGGACCACTCCCTGAAGGCCGGTCCCCGCGGACCCGTCCTCCTCCAGGACCACCACCTGCGGGAGAAGCTCACCCACTTCGACCACGAGCGCATCCCGGAGCGGGTCGTGCACGCCCGCGGCGCCGCCGCGCACGGGATCTTCCAGGGCTACGGCACCGCCGCGAAGATCACCAAGGCCGCCTTCCTCGGCGACGGGGTCGAGACGCCGGTGTTCGTGCGCTTCTCGACGGTGCTCGGCTCGCGCGGCTCCGCGGACACGGTGCGCGACACCCGGGGCTTCGCGACGAAGTTCTACACCAGCGAGGGCACCTTCGACCTGGTCGGCAACAACATCCCGGTCTTCTTCATCCAGGACGCCATCAAGTTCCCGGACGTCATCCACGCCGGCAAGCCGCACCCCGACCGCGAGATCCCGCAGGCGCAGAGCGCCCACGACACGTTCTGGGACTTCGTCACCCTGCACACCGAGGCCACCCACCACACGCTGTGGAACATGTCCGACCGCGGCATCCCGCGCTCCTACCGCATGATGGAGGGCTTCGGCGTCCACACCTTCCGGCTGGTGAACGCCCAGGGCGCCACCACGCTGGTGAAGTTCCACTGGAAGCCCAAGCTCGGCGTGCACTCCCAGACGTGGGAGGAGGCGCAGATCACCGGCGGCGTCGACCCCGACTTCCACCGCCGCGACCTGTACGACGCCATCGAGGCCGGCGCGTACCCGCAGTGGGAGCTCGGTGTCCAGGTCTTCCCGGACACCCCCGAGCAGACCTTCGAGGGCATCGACCTGCTGGACTCGACGAAGATCGTCCCGGAGGAGCTGGCCCCCGTCCAGCCGATCGGTCTGCTCACGCTGAACGCCAACCCCACCAACTTCTTCGCCGAGACCGAGCAGGTCGCCTTCCACGTCGGCCACCTCGTCCCCGGCATCGACGTCACCGACGACCCGCTGCTCGCCGGACGGCTCTTCTCCTACCTGGACACGCAGATCAGCCGGCTGGGCGGGCCGAACTTCGCCCAGCTGCCGATCAACCGCCCGCACGCCCCCGTCAACGACATGCTGCGGGACGGCATGCACCAGACGGCCGTGCACACCGGCACCGCGCCCTACAAGCCCAACTCCCTCGACGGGGGCTGCCCGTTCCTGGCGGGCGCGGACACCGGCGCGTACATCGAGACGCCGGTGGAGGTCCCGCGGGCGGACAAGCGGCGCGAGGCGCCCGCCTCCTTCTCCGACCACTTCAGCCAGCCGCGGCTGTTCTGGCTCAGCATGTCGCCGGTGGAGCGCGAGCACATCGTGAACGCCTACACCTTCGAGCTGAACAAGTGCTACGAGCAGACCATCAAGGAGCGGGCGCTCCAGGTGCTCGCCAACATCGACTCCGAACTGTGCGAGCAGGTCGCCGCCGGTCTCGGTCTGCCGGCGCCGCAGGCGACCGTGCCGTTCGTGACGGCCGAGCCCAGTCCCGCCCTCTCCCAGGTCGGTGGGACCTGGCCGCTGGACGGCCGGATCATCGGCATCGTCACCGACGGGCAGGGCGACCTCGACGGTGTCCGCGCCGTGCGGGAGGCGGTCCTGGGCGCCGGTATGGTCCCGCTGGTGATCGGGCCCTCCGGCGGGAAGCTGGCCGCGGAGGGTGAGCCGATCACGGTGCAGCGGACCTTCGCGACCGCGCGGTCGGTGGAGTTCGACGCCCTCCTGGTGGCGGGGGTGCCCGGACCGGGCAAGGACGCCCTCGCCGCGCGGGACGCCAAGGCGGGCGACGCGGGCGGGCTCGACGGGGTCGCCGACCCGCGGGTGTCGCTGCTGCTGACGGAGGCGTTCCGGCACGGCAAGGCCATCGGGGGCTGGGCCGGCGCCGACGCGGTGCTCACGGGGGCGGGGGTACCCGTGGGAGCACCCGGTGTCGTGACCGCGGACAGCGGGACCGGCGCTCTGGAGCAGGTCACCGCGCTGCTGGGCGCGCACCGCGTGTGGGAGCGCTTCGCCACGGCGCTCTGACCCTCCGACCCTCCGAGGAGGCGGGGTGCGGGGCGGCCGGTCGTGTCGTCGGGTGCGGGCCGGTCGCGCAGTTCCCCGCGCCCCCAAGGGGCCGGGGGTGCCCCTCGTGACGAGGGGCACCCCCGCTCGCGCGGACCTCAGGAGGCCGCGGTCAGGACCTTCTCCAAGGTGGCCAGGGCCAGGTGGAGGTCCTCGTCCGTGACGGTCAGGGGCGGGGCCAGGCGGATGGTCGAGCCGTGGGTGTCCTTCACCAGGACTCCCTCCCGCAGCAGGGACTCGCTGATGTCACGGCCGGTGCCGAGCGCGGGCTCGATGTCCACACCCGCCCACAGGCCGCGCGCCCGGAAGCCCCGGACGCCCTTGCCGACGAGGGCGCTCAGACCCTCCCGCAGGATCACACCCGCCTCCTCGGCCCTGCGCTGGAACTCGCCGGTCCCCAGCAGCTCCACCACCGCCGAGCCGACCGCCGCGGCCAGCGGGTTGCCGCCGAACGTCGAGCCGTGCTCGCCCGGCCGCAGCACCCGGAGCACCTCGCGCCGCCCGACCACCGCGGAGACCGGCACGATGCCCCCGCCCAGCGCCTTGCCGAGCAGCACCAGGTCCGGGACGACCCCCTCGTGCTCGACCGCCAGCGTGCGGCCCGTGCGTCCCAGGCCCGACTGGATCTCGTCGGCGACGAACAGGCACCCGGCGCGCCGGGTCAGCTCGCGCACGCCCCGCAGATAGCCGTCGTCGGGGATGACGACGCCCGCCTCGCCCTGGATCGGCTCGATCAGCACGGCCGCGGTGGTTTCGTCGACGGCCGCGTCGAGCGCGGCGAGGTCGTTGTACGGGACCACGCGGAAGCCCGGGGTGAACGGCCCGAACCCCGCACGGGCGGTCTCGTCGGTGGAGAAGCCCACGACGGTCGTCGTACGGCCGTGGAAGTTGTCGGCGGCCACCACGACCGTCGCCCGGTCCGGCGCGACGCCCTTCACGTCGTACGCCCACTTGCGGGCCACCTTGATGCCGCTCTCCACGGCCTCGGCACCCGTGTTCATCGGCAGCACCATGTCCAGGCCGGTCAGCGCGGCCAGCGATTCGGCGAAGGCGGCCAGACGGTCGTGGTGGAAGGCGCGGGAGGTCAGCGTCAGCCGGTCGAGCTGCCGGTGCGCGGCCTCGGTCAGGGCCGGATGGCGGTGCCCGAAGTTGAGGGCCGAGTAGCCGGCCAGCAGGTCGAGGTAGCGGCGGCCCTCGACGTCCTCGACCCAGGCGCCCTCGGCGCGGGCCACGACCACGGGCAGCGGGTGGTAGTTGTGCGCGAGGACGGGCTCCTCGGCGCGGATCAGCTCGGCGGACGAGCGCGGGGAACGGCCGGGCGCGACGGTCATGAGCGGATCTCCTGGGTGCAGCACTTGATGCCGCCGCCGGCCTTCTGGAACTCCGACAGGTCGACGGGGACGGGGACGTAGCCGTGGCGGGCGAGTTCGCCCGCGAGGGCCTCGGCGCGCGGCGAGATGAAGACGTGGCGGCCGTCGGAGACGGAGTTCAGCCCGAACACCATCGCGTCGTCGTGCGTGGCGAGCACCGCGTCCGGGAAGAGCCGGCGCAGCACCTCGCGGCTGCCCGGGGAGAAGGCTCCCGGGTAGTACGCGATGTTCGCGCCGGGGCCGTCGTCGAGGACGAACAGCGCGGTGTCGAGGTGGTAGAAGCGCGGGTCCACCAGCTGGAGGCTGACCGTCGGGACGCCGAAGAACTCCTGCGCCTCGTGGTGGGCGGCCCGTTCCGTGCGGAACCCGGTGCCCGCCAGCAGATGGCGTCCGACGAGGACCAGGTCGCCCTCGCCCTCGCACACCGCCGCGGGACGGTGGACGTCGAAGCCCGCGTTCCTGAACCACGCCTCGTACGCACTTGACTCCGGGCGGCGCTGCGGCGCGCGGAAGCAGGAGCCGAAGACCCGGCCGGCCACGACCAGCGCCGAGTTCGCGGCGAAGACCATGTCCGGCAGACCGGCGACCGGCTCCACGCTGTCGACGGTGTGCCCGTGGGCGCGATAGGCGCGGATCAGCTCCGCCCACTGGCCCCGGGCCAGGTCGACGTCGACCCGGACGTCCTGGTGCATCCAGGGATTGATGGCGTACTGCACGGCGAAGTGTCTGGGTTCGCAGACCAGGAATCGCCTGGGGCGCGGCACACGGCTCATGGGCACAGAGGGGTTCCTCCGCTTCCTGCGGTGTCGGGTGGGATGCCTCAACGGTAGGAAGCGGGGGAGTGGTGCGACAAGGCGCGGAAAGTGCGCGCTGCCGCAGAAACGCTGCGTGTCGGGGCAGGTCGGCGCACGTTCGCTGCGTGGCCGGTGAGAGGGGCGGCGGAGGGCCCGGATTCACGGGCTCCGGCGCGGCCGGGCCTCCGGGGCCGGCTGGCTCGCCCCCGCCTCCGGGCTCTCCGGCAGCAGGTGCGACAGCACCATGAAACTGACCGTCTTGCGGATGAACGGCTCCACCCGGATGCGTTCGAGCACCTCCTCGAAGTGCTCCACGTCCCGCGCCCGCACGTGCAGCAGCGCGTCCGCGCCACCGGTCACCGTCATCGCGGCGGTGATCTCCGGATGGTTGCGCACGACCTCGGCGAGCCGCCGCGGCGGTGCCGCGCCCTCGCAGTACACCTCCACGTACGCCTCCGTGCGCCAGCCCAGCGCGGCCGGTTCCACCGTCGCGGTGAACCCGGTGATCACACCCGTCTCCCGCAGCCGGTCCGTCCGGCGCTTCACCGCCGTGGCGGACAGCCCGATCGCCGCGCCGATCTCGGCGAAGCTCGTGCGCGCGTTCGCCATCAGGGCCGTCACGATCTTCCGGTCGAGATCGTCGAAGGGCGCGGACGCGGGTCTCATGCGGGCACTGTATCCAGCGGCGGCGGCCGTGCCCGCCCGCACGCGGGGACGCGGGCGGGCGTACGAGGTGTGCGCGCGGGCGTATGACGTGTGCAGGGGTATGACGTGTGCAGACGTACGAATTGCTCCTACACTCCGGATTCATGCTGCGCGCCCTCGCCGTCGACGACGAACCGCCCTCCCTCGAAGAGCTGCTCTACCTGCTGGACGCCGATCCGCGGGTGAGCAGCGTCGAGGGAGCGAGCGACGCCACGGCGGCGCTGCGCCGGATCAACCGGGCCCTGGAGAGCGGCCCCGGCGGCGACCAGGGCATCGACGTCGTCTTCCTCGACATCCACATGCCCGGCCTCGACGGTCTCGACATGGCGCGGCTGCTCGCCGGCTTCGCCAAGCCGCCGCTCGTCGTGTTCGTGACCGCCCACGAGGGCTTCGCCGTCCAGGCATTCGACCTCAAGGCCGTCGACTACGTCCTGAAGCCGGTCCGCCGGGAGCGGCTGGCCGAGGCCGTCCGCCGGGCCGTCGAGCAGCTGGACGCCGCCCCGCTGATCCCCGTGCACGAACCCGACCCGGACCACATACCCGTCGAGCTCGGCGGGGTCACCCGCTTCGTCGCCGTCGAGGACATCACCCACGTCGAGGCCCACGGCGACTACGCGCGGCTGCACACCGCCCAGGGCAGCCACCTCGTCCGCATCCCGCTCTCCACCCTGGAGGAGCGCTGGCGCGCACGCGGGTTCGTCCGCATCCACCGCCGCCACCTCGTGGCGCTCGGCCACATCAGCGAACTGCGCCTGGACGCGGGTACCGTGAGCGTCCTGGTCGACTCGGTCGAACTCCAGGTGAGCCGTCGTCACGCACGGGAACTGCGGGACCTGCTGATGCGCCGGACCGCGAGCTGAGGAGACCGGAGTTGCCGCACGACCCCGCCGACCGCCGTGTCGTCGTCACCGGCCCGCCGCGCCGTACGCGCCCGCTGGGCCGCTACCGGCCGCGCACCGAGATCGACGAGCAGACCACGCTCGGCCACACCTACGTCCGCTCCCTGATGCGCAGCCAGCTGCGGGCCGCGCTCGCCGTCTTCGCGGTCCTGATCCTCCTGGTGGGCCCGCTCCCCCTGGTCTTCACCGTGCTGGGCGACAGCTCCGGCCCCGAATGGCTCGTGCTCGGCTTCTGCGTCTATCCGCCGCTGGTGCTGCTCGCCCGCTGGTACGTGCGCCGCGCCGACCGCAACGAGAAGGACTTCGTCCGCCTCGTCGAGGACCGCTGAGCCCGTGAACGAGACCTGCCCGTGAACGAGACCTGCCCGTGAACGAGAACTACGCCGTCCCGGCGGTCGCGCTCGTCGTCGTCGCGACCGTCTTCGTCGGCGCCTTCGGGCTGCGCATCTCCCGCACCACCTCGGACTTCTACGTGGCCTCCCGCACGGTCGGCCCCCGGCTGAACGCGGCCGCCATCAGCGGCGAGTACCTCTCCGCCGCCTCCTTCCTCGGCATCGCCGGCCTCGTCCTCGTCCAGGGCCCGGACATGCTCTGGTACCCCGTCGGCTACACCGCGGGCTATCTCGTCCTGCTGATCTTCGTCGCGGCCCCGCTGCGCCGCTCGGGCGCGTACACCCTGCCCGACTTCGCCGAGGCACGGCTCGCCTCGCAGGGCGTGCGCCGGCTGGCCGGGGCCTTCGTCGTCGGCGTCGGCTGGCTGTACCTCCTGCCCCAGCTCCAGGGCGCGGGGCTCACCCTGAACGTGCTGACCGGGGCGCCCGAGCCCCTCGGCGGCGTCATCGTCGCCGTCGTCGTGGTGGCGACGGTCGCCGCGGGCGGCATGCGCAGCATCACCTTCGTCCAGGCGTTCCAGTACTGGCTCAAACTCACCGCCCTGCTCGTCCCCGCGCTCTTCCTCGTCCTCGCCTGGCGGGACGACGGGGCGCCGCGCCCCGCCTTCGACGAACCGGCCGGGTTCCGCGAGCACCGGGTCGTACGCGTCGACGCCCGCCTCGACCTGAAGCTGGACGAGCCGCTGACCGTCACCGCGGACGGCACGGTCGACGGCGTCCGGTACGAGGACCGGCGGATCCGGCTGCCCGCGGGCGTGCACCGCGTCGAGCGGGGCACCCGGCTGGCCTTCACCCGGGGCGACCCCGTCCCCGTCGCCGACCGCGGCGGCGACGGCGGCATGTCCACCTCACTCGCCGCAGGCCGCGAGGAACGCCCGCTGTACGCCACGTACGGGCTGATCCTCGCCACCTTCCTCGGCACCATGGGGCTGCCGCACGTCGTCGTCCGCTTCTACACCAGCCCGCACGGCGTGGCCGCCCGCCGCACCACCGTCGCCGTGCTCGGTCTGATCGGCGCGTTCTACCTGCTGCCGCCGCTGTACGGCGCACTGGGCCGCCTGTACGCCCCCGAGCTGACCCTGACCGGGGACGCCGACGCCGCCGTGCTGCTGCTGCCCGACCGGGTGATCGGCGGTCTGGGCGGGGACCTGCTCGGCGCGCTGGTGGCCGGCGGGGCCTTCGCCGCCTTCCTGTCCACGGCGTCGGGCCTGACCATGGCGGTGGCGGGCGTGCTCACCCAGGACGTGCTGCCCTCCCGGGGCGTGCGGCACTTCCGGCTCGGCACGGTCCTCTCCATGATCGTGCCGCTCGCGGCGAGCATGCTGGTGGGCGGACTGCCCGTCGCCGACGCCGTGGGGCTCGCCTTCGCGGTGTCCGCCTCGTCGTTCTGCCCGCTGCTCGTCCTCGGCATCTGGTGGCACCGGCTCACCCCGCCCGGTGCTGCCGCCGGGATGCTCGTCGGCGGCGGCTCGGCGCTCCTCGCGGTCGCCGCCACCATGGCCGACTTCCCGGGGACGGGCGCCCTGCACGCCCTCCTCGCCTGGCCCGCGCTGTGGTCGGTGCCGCTGGGCTTCCTCACCATGGCGCTGGTGTCGCTGGCGACGCCCGGCCGGGTCCCGGCCGGGACGGCGGCGATCCTCGCCCGCTTCCACCTGCCCGAGGAACTGGCCGGGGGACAGGTACGTACGGAGGTCAAGGGATGAGCGGTTTCCTGGCGGGGCTCTGTGTGGCCGCGCTGCCCCTGCTGGCGGCCGGCTTCTGGTTCGGCCGGCGTACCGCCCGCTCGCCCAGCCCCGGCGGCCTGGGCACCCCCGTCGAGCACGCCACCTTCGAGACCCTGCACACCGCCTCGCTCGCCGCGCCCCCGCTGCGCGCGGGCCTGACCGGGGAGACGGCCCGCAGATCCGCGCGGCGGCTGCGCACCCTGCTCGGCACCGACGCGCTCTGCCTCACCGACCAGGACACCGTGCTCGCCTGGGAGGGCGCCGGCGAGCACCACCGGGACCAGATCATGGAGCGGATCGGCGGTCCCCTGGAGACCGGCCGCGGAGAGGCGTTCCGCCTCGTCTGCGACGAGCCGTACTGCCCGCTGCGCTGGGCCGTCGTCGCGCCGCTCACCGTCGACGACCGGGTGCACGGCGCGCTGGTCGCCTGCGCGCCCCGCGAGTCGGCCGTACTGGTCCGGGCCACCGGCGAGGTCGCCCGCTGGGTCTCGGTCCAGCTGGAGCTCGCCGACCTCGACCGGTCCCGCACCCGGCTGATCGAGGCCGAGATCAAGGCGCTGCGGGCCCAGATCTCCCCGCACTTCATCTTCAACTCGCTCGCGGTGATCGCCTCGTTCGTGCGCACCGACCCCGAGCGGGCCCGCGAACTGCTCCTGGAGTTCGCCGACTTCACCCGGTACTCGTTCCGCAGGCACGGCGACTTCACCACCCTCGCCGACGAGCTCCACGCCATCGACCACTACCTGGCGCTGGTCCGGGCCCGCTTCGGGGAGCGCCTCGCGGTCACCCTGCAGATCGCGCCCGAGGTACTGCCGGTGACCCTGCCCTTCCTCTGCCTGCAGCCGCTCGTGGAGAACGCCGTGAAGCACGGTCTGGAGGGCGGCTCGGGCGAGGTCGACAGGAGCCGTATCAGCATCACCGCACAGGACGCGGGAGCCGAGGCGCTCGTCGTCATCGAGGACGACGGCCCCGGCATGGACCCCGCCCGGCTGCGCCGCATCCTCGCCGGCGAGGCCGGCGCCTCGGACGGCATCGGGCTGTCGAACGTCGACGACCGCCTGCGCCAGGTGTACGGCGACGGCTACGGCCTCGTCATCGAGACCGCGCCGGGCGCGGGCATGAAGATCACCGCCCGGCTGCCGAAGTACCAGCCGGGCGTGCACTCGGCGGGACGGCTGCCCCGCGAATGACGGTTCCGTGGCTCAGGTGGGCCGCGACACCACCATCGCCAGCGTGATCAGGCCGAGCACCACCCAGCCGAACCACAACCAGCCACTGCTCCCGAGCGCCACCGTGTAGGCCGTGACCATCACCAGGCCGCCGACGGTGAGCACTCCCATGGTCTTCGTGGAACCGGGCATCGCAACACCCTCCTCATGGTTCGTCCCCGTCCATGGTGCCCCCATCCTGGCGGATCGCGGTACAGACCACGAGATGCGTGCCGGACTTCCAGGCGCTCTCGCCGACCCAGGACCAGCCCATGTAGACGCTCGGGTCGTAGCCGTGGTCGCTGGGCGGCACGTTCTCCTGACAGGCCCCGGGCGCCTCCCGCCGGGCCTCCTTGAGGGTGGTGCCCGGGCTCATCCGGTGGAAGTCGAGCACCTGCTCCTGGTGCGGGCCCTCGCACGCGACGAGCGCGGCGCCGGTGTCGGAGACCCGGTCGAGGCAGTCCCGCTTCTGCATGGTGACGGTGTCCTTGAACACCATGCCGAGGGGACGGTTGTCCCCGACCGGGCCGAACAGCGGTTTCCCGTGGCCTTCGAACAGCAGGCAGGCGACACGGCGCCCGGCGGCCTCGAAGCCCGCGGCGGTCGGCACGACCGCGTAGGAGCGGACGTCCGCGAGCCTGCCGCGGGCCTCCGCGGTGCGCTGCTCGCACCGGGAGGCGCCGTCCGAGCGGGCCTCCGCGGCGGAGCCCGCTTCGAACACCTCCATCACCTGGCCGTACGTCTCGTCGCTGAGGCACTTCCGGAGCCCGAGCCGCGGGACACCGGCGAAGGGGGCCTCCGGCCACTCGGCGAAGACGCAGTCGCCGTCCGCGAGCGGCTCGGTCAGCCCGACGGCGTCCCCGTACGGCATGGTGCCGCCCCCGCCGTCCTCCGTGGTTCCGTCCAGCGGGTTCCCCAGGGTGTACCACGCCCCGCCGCCCGCGACGGCGAGTCCGAGCACGGCCCCCAGCACGGCGGGCAGGACGCGGTTGCGCCTGCGGCGGCGCCGACCCGGGGGCGGGCCGTACGCCTGCCCCGGGGGCCGGGCGGCGGGCACCTCCCGGGACGGCGGCCAGGCGGCCGGGCTCTCCTGGCGGGGAGGGTCCGAGGACGACTCCTGCCCGGCCGACGGCCCGTGGTGGTGGCCGTGGTGCGGCGGGCCGCCCCCCTGCCCCGGCGGGGCCCCGGCCGCCGGGGGAGCCAGAGGACCCGGGGGACCCGGGGAAGCCAGAGGAGTGCGGGAAGGTCCCGTACGGGTGCTCCCGCCCGTCCACGGCGGCTCCGAGCCCGGGTCGAGCCGGGTCCGGGGGTGCGACCGGGGCGCCAGGACCGCCGACAGCGCGGCCTCGGCCTCCTCGGCGGTGATCCGGTGCACCGGGTCCTTGGTGAGCATGGCCGACAGGAGCGGTTCCAGCGCGCCCGCGCGCAGCATGGGGCGCGGCTCCTCCAGGACCACGGCGGTGAGGGCGGCGAGCCCGGACTCGCGGTCGAAGGGGCCGTACCCCTCGACGGCGTGGTAGAGCGTGCAGCCCAGCGAGAACAGGTCGGCGGCCGCGGTGGGCGGCCCGCCCTGGGCCCGCTCGGGTGCCAGATAGGCGGCGGTGCCCACCAGGGCGGAGGTCAGTGTGTACCGGGTCTCGCCGGCGTCGGGCCGCACGGAGATGCCGTAGTCGGTGAGCAGGACCCGGGCGTACGGAGATCCGGTGCGGTCCGGGGCGAGCAGGACGTTGGCGGGCTTGACGTCCCGGTGCATGACGCCGCGCTCGTGGCCGGCCGTCAGCGCGTCCAGCACGGCGAGGCCGACGCGGGCGCACTCGGCGGGGGCCAGGGGCCCGCGCAGGCCGACCAGGGCGCTGAGGTCCAGCGCCCCGGCCACGTACTCCATCACGATCCAGGGCAGGCCGTCGTGCTCCAGTACGTCGTGCACCGTCACCACGTGCGGGTGGCCGCGCAGGCCCGCGGCGTGGCGGGCCTCCGCGCGGGCCCTGGCGACGCGGGCCGAGCGGTCCTGGTCCGCCTCCTCCGGGTCGCGGAACAGGATCTCCTTGAGCGCGACCTCGCAGGCCAGCCGCTGGTCGTGGGCGAGCCAGACATTGCCCATGCCGCCACTGCCGAGCCGGTTCAGCAGGAGGTAGCGGCCGCCGATCACCCGGCCGACTCCCGACTGCGGTGTTCCTGATGTCATCCGGATCACTCCCGGGGTCTGCTCCGTGCGGGCCTAGACCGGGATCCGGTCCGTCCCCCCGTCGGTCCCGCCGGGCGGGACGGGTTCGCCCGGCACGGATCCGCTGAGCGTGGGCTCCACCGGGGAGGGCCCAGCGGACGTGGCCCCGGCGGTCGTGGACCCGGTCGTGGACGGCGTACCCGACGACAGGGCCGGCGTCGGCGGGTCGTCCGTCGTGGGCTCCGTGGCCGGGCCGCCCGTGGTCGGTCCGGCGGTCGTGGGCCCGGCGGTCGTGGGCCCGCCCGTCACCGGGTCGTCCTTCGTGGGTACGTCCGTCGGCGGTTCGTCCGTGGTGGGCCCGGACGGCGACGGCGGGTCCGTGCCCGGCTCCTCCGCGGGGGACGACGGATCGGTGGGTGTACCGGAACCGGAGACCGTGCCGTCGGACCCGGCCACGCTCAGCGTCACCGTCGCCCCGAACGGCAACGGCGTCCCCTGCGCCGGGTCGGAGCCCGTCACCCGCGCGTCCTCCGGTGGCAGCTCGCCGGGGTACGCCACGGCCAGTCCCCGCGCGGAGAGCTCCATGCTCACCTCGCCGAAGGTCTGCCCCGCCACGGCCGGCACGGCCCGCTCCGCCGTCGCGTCGAACGTGCCGTCCTGCCCGCCCGTGGTGCCGACGGGCCGGGTGATGGCCGTACCGGGGTCGTCCACGTCCAGGAGCGCGATCCGCTCCAGCGGCCGCGGCGCGGGCTCGACGGTCACCACGCGGGACTCGTCGTAGCCGCTCCACCTCTTGTTGCCGTCCTCGAACCCGACCGAGATCCTCTCGGGGTTCCCGTCGAAGGATTTCAGCGGATTTCCGCAGGAGCACTTCACGGCGGGAAGCCCCTGGGCGTCCACCAATACCGCGATCCCGGCCTGCAGCAATGAGTCGTAGGGGACCGCTTCGCCCTTCTTGTAGTCATGGTTCTTCACGAGGGTGTCGTGACGGAGCAGAACCGGCGTGAGGCCGTCGATGTACTCCCCGATCCGATCGGGTGCAATGCCCGTGATCCGCGCCCATTCCCGGGCTTTCTGTTTGTTCCTGGGATGTGTGAGGAAATCCTTGAGCCGGTCGATGTCGCAGACCCGCTGTTTCCGTGTGCCCCCGTACAGACCAGGGGTGTTTCCCTGCTGCAGGCCGCTGTGCGGCCGCGCGGACCTGACTTCCGCGCGGTCCCTGCCCAGCGTCCCGTCCTCTTCGAAGAAAGGTGCGAGTGACGGTGTTCCCGCCGCCACGGCCTTCACCGCGAGCTGGCGCTGTCCCGTGGTGCATCCGCCGAGGATCAATACGGCTGCCAGCAGAACGGCAAGCCTGCGGACCACGGTCTTTCCGGTCTCCGATGGACATGCGTGAATCGTCATGACCGCTCCCCCCGGCGGTTCCCCCGAACCCTGCAGAGCGGAAGCAGGGCGTCACGCGTCATGCTACTGAATGGAAAAGGCTTTCAGTCAAGGGAAAACGGCAAAGGTTGCGGAGTGCCGGAAAGGGGAAAAGGGACTCAGCGACCGCGTGCGTTCAGTGTGGCCAGATAGGCGTTGTACGCCTCCAGTTCCTTGTCGCCGTCACGGTCCGCGGCCCGGTCCGAGCGCCGCGCCTGCCGCTCCTCGGAGCGGTACCACTGGAAGAGCAGCGCCAGCAGCACGAGCACGGACGGGATCTCGCTGAACGCCCAGGCGATCCCGCCGGCCGCGGTCTGGTCGGCGAGGGCGTCGATGCCCAGCGAGGCGGGCGGGTTCTCGTACGTCGAGACCATCGGCCCGGACGCCATCATCAGCGCGATGCCGAAGAACGCGTGGAACGGCATGCCGGCGAACAGCTCCAGCATCCGCATCAGGTACCCCGGCCGGTGCGGACCGGGGTCGACGCCCATGATCGGCCAGAAGAACACCAGGCCGACGGCGAGGAAGTGGCACATCATCGCGATGTGGCCGGCCTTCGACCCCATCAGGAAGTCGAAGACGGGGGAGAAGTACAGCGCGTACAGGCTGGCGATGAACAGCGGGATCGTGAAGGCCGGGTGCGTGACGACCTTCATGTACCTGCTGTGCAGGAGCATCAGGAGCACTTCGCGCGGCCCCTTGCGCCCGCGTCCGGCGGTCGGCAGGGCGCGCAGTGCGAGGGTGATCGGCGCGCCGAGCAGGAGCAGGATGGGCGACAGCATGCTGATCACCATGTGCTGCACCATGTGCACGCTGAACATGACCATGCCGTAGTCGTTCAGTCCGGTGCAGAGCACGAGCAGCACGCTCAGGACACCGGCGACGAACGCGACGGTCCGTCCGGCCGGCCACGCGTCACCGCGCCGCACCAGCCGCAGCACGCCCCACCCGTACAGGGCGAGCCCCACCAGGCAGGCGACGAGGAAGAACGGGTCCGGGGACCACTCCAGTCCCCGCCCCAGCGTGAACGGCGGCAGCTCCATGGAAGTGCCGTGCCCGCTGTGATCCATCCGCCGGCTCCTGTTTCGTACTGGTTGAGCGCTGTCTGTCCCCACCCAGACTAGAACCGCCCCCGGCCGGATCCACGACCGGGGGCGCTCCCGTCAGGGGCGCCCCCGCCGGGGGTGCGGGGAACCGCGCGACCAGCTACGACGAACCGGTGGCCGACGACGCCCCTAGAGCACGCACTCCGCCTCGGCGTACCGCTCCTGCGGAACGGTCTTCAGCGTCTCCACCGCCTCCGCGAGCGACACCATCACGATGTCCGTCCCCCGCAGCGCGGTCATGTTGCCGAACTCGCCCCGGTGCACGGCCTCCACCGCGTGCCACCCGAACCGGGTCGCGAGGACGCGGTCGTACGCGGTCGGCGTGCCCCCGCGCTGCACGTGCCCGAGGATCACCGGCCGGGCC
The DNA here is from genome assembly GCF_019710745.1 of Streptomyces beigongshangae. Classification (GTDB taxonomy): domain Bacteria; phylum Actinomycetota; class Actinomycetes; order Streptomycetales; family Streptomycetaceae; genus Streptomyces; species Streptomyces beigongshangae. Next base: position 134,489 of record NZ_JAHKJW010000009.1, on the reverse strand, counting down.
TCCTTGCCGAGGCGCTCCTCCAGCTCGATGGAGAGCTGCCGGGCGATGCCCGCGAACCGCTCGTGCCCGTAGACGTCCTTGCGGCCCTCGTCGTAACTCATCGTGCCCTCGCGGGGCTTCGCGCCCTCCGCGGCGACGACGATGGCGAACTTCTTGCCCGCCGAGAAGCGCTCGCCGACCTTGGCGGCCAGCTCGGCGATGTCGAAGGGCCGTTCCGGCACGACGATCGCGTGGGCGCCCGCGGCCATGCCGGAGTGCAGCGCGATCCAGCCGGTGTGGCGGCCCATGACCTCGACGATCAGGACGCGCTGGTGCGACTCGGCGGTGGTCTTGAGCCGGTCGAGGGCCTCGGTGGCGACCCCCACGGCCGTGTCGAAACCGAAGGTGACGTCGGTGACGGCGATGTCGTTGTCGATGGTCTTCGGCACGCCGACGATCGGCAGGCCGCTGTCCGACAGGAGGCGGGCCGCCTTGAGCGTGCCCTCGCCGCCGATCGGGATGATCGCGTCGAGCCCGAGCTCCTCGACATGGCCCCTGGCCCGCTCCACGCCGTCCCGCAGGTGCGCGGGCTGGACCCGGGAGGAACCGAGCATCGTGCCGCCGCGGGCCAGGATGCCGCTCACCGCGTCGAGGTCGAGCTTGAGGTAGTCGCCCTCCAGGAGGCCCTTCCAGCCGTCCCGGAAGCCGATGACCTCGTCGCCGTGGTCGACGACGGCGCGGTGTACGACGGACCGGATGACGGCATTCAGACCGGGGCAGTCGCCGCCGGACGTGAGCACACCAATACGCATAGTCCGGAATACCTTCTCAACGTGGACCGGGGACCGGACCGCGCTGTCCGGCAGGACGCCGCCACCCTACCGGCGGCAGGGGGCGGATCCGTATCCCGCGTCCGCCTGCTGGACGTGCCCGCACAGGTGAGCGGGCACGTCGTCGGATGGGCCGCGCTCCGGCGTCAGGCGGGCTGCTGAGCAGCCGAGATGCGCTCGGAGCGCAGCGCCTCGTACCACCGGTCGTCGATCGGCGGCAGCGCGTTGACGTCGAGTGCCAGCTTGAGCAGCAGATCGGCGATCAGCGGGTTCCGCGCGAGCACCGGCCCGTGCATGTACGTACCGAAGACCGTGTCGTTGTACGCGCCCTCCGTGCCGTCGCCCGTGCCGTTGCCCTTGCCCAGGCGGACGTTCGCCAGGGGGCGGGCGGTGGGGCCGAGGTGGGTGACGCCCTGGTGGTTCTCGAAGCCGGTCAGCGGGGGCAGCCCCAGGCGCGCGTCGATGTCGCCCAGCACGTCACCGACGCACCGCTCGCCCTCGCCGCGCGTGGAGTGCACGTCGAGCAGGCCGAGGCCGGGCTCGCGCTGGCCGAGGTCGTTGATGAACTCGTGGCCGAGGATCTGGTAGCCGGCGCACACCGAGAAGACGATCGCGCCGTTGCCGACCGCGCGCTCCAGGCCGCCGTCGCGGCGCAGCCGCTCGGCCGCGAGCCGCTGCGGCCGGTCCTCGCCGCCGCCGATGAGGTAGATGTCCCCGGAGGTGGGGATCGGCTGGTCGCTGCGTACGTCGAGACGGGCCACGTCGAGACCGCGCTGACGGGCCCGGCGCTCGACGACGAGCGCGTTGCCCTGGTCGCCGTACGTGCTCAGCAGGTCCGGATAGATCCACACCAGCCGCAGGCTGTTGTCGCTCATTCTCTTCGTCCTCCGGTGTTCAGTTGCCGACACGACGCCTCAAGTCCTGGAAAGCGGTGTAGTTGGCGATGACCTCGATCCGGCCGGGCGGCGCGAGCTGCACGGCCTGGTCGAGGTTCTCGCACACCTGGAACGACTGGTTCGCGACCTCCAGGCGCACGGCCAGGTCGAGCTTGCGGTCGCCGAGCACGAAGAGCGGGTGGCCGGTGAGCCGGGTGTAGTCGACGTCCCACAGCCAGGAGGTGTCGGTGCCGTCGGCGCCGCGCGCGTTCACCGACAGGATCACCGGGGTCGGCGGCGGATCGATCAGGGAGAACGTCTCCAGCCAGCCCGCCGGGTTCTTGGCGAGCAGCAGCCGCAGGTCGCGCTGCATGAACTGCACGACGTCGTAGCGCCCGGCCACGGCCTGCACCTGGTACATGCGCTCCAGGGCGACCTGCGGCGGTACGCCGAAGACCGCGGCGACGGCCGCCGACGAGGCGGCGTTGGCCTTGTTGGCGCGGCCCGGCAGCTGGAGGTGGATCGGCCAGGCCGAACCGTGCGGGTCGAGGACGTGGTCCCCGGAGAGCGCCCAGGTCGGCGTGGGGCGGCGGAAACCGCACTCGCCGCAGAACCAGTCGTCGCCGGGGCGCTGCATCACACCGCCGCAGGACGGGCAGGACCAGGCGTCGTCCTTCCACATCTGGCCGGCGGCCACCCACACCACGTTCGGTGAGGAGGAGGCGGCCCAGACGACCAGCGGGTCGTCGGCGTTCGCGACCACGACGGCCTTGGACCCGGCGAGGCCCTCGCGCCAGTGCTCGGCCATCATGCGGGTCTCGGCGGCGCGGTCGAGCTGGTCGCGCGAGAGGTTGAGCAGGGCGATGCACTTGGGATCCGTGTCCCGCGCCACTCCGGACAGGTACTTCTCGTCGACCTCGATGACGGCGAACCGCGAGTCGGAGCCACCGGCCAGCGCCGAGGTGATGCCGGCGGGCATGTTCGCGCCCAGCGCGTTCGAGACGACGGGGCCCGCGGCCCGCAGCGCCTCGGCGATCAGCCGGGTCGTGGTCGTCTTGCCGTTGGTGGCCGACACCAGGATGACGTCCAGGTGCTGGGCCAGCCTGGCCAGCAGGTCGGGGTCGAGTTTGAGTGCCACCCGGCCGCCGATCACCGATCCGCTGCCGCGGCCCGCGGCACGTGATGCCGCCGCGACCGCTTTGCCCGCTGTCACGGCGAGCTTGGCCCGCGGTGACAGCGGGTCCGAGTTGCCTGCCATCAGTTCTCGATCCTCCTTGCGTACGGCGCCGCGCACTGCCCCCGGCAACGACTGGCCCTCAGCCTATCGAGATCCACTCGCAGGCCCGAACCGCGGCACCGCTCCGGTGCCCGCGCGACAGTGAGGACCGTACCCTTGCGGCCATGCGACACGGCTCGATCCCCGGCGCCCGAGGGCGCGTTCTGCCCCTGTCCCTGCTCGGCGACCCCGTGTTGCGCACACCTTGTGAAGAAGTCACGGAGTTCGGTCCCCGACTCGCGCTGCTGGTCGAGAACATGTTCTCGACCATGTACGCGGCGCAGGGGGTCGGGCTCGCCGCGAACCAGGTCGGTGAGCCGCTGCGGGTCTTCGTGTACGACTGCCCCGACGACGAGGACCGGCGGCACGTGGGGCACGTGGTGAACCCGCGGCTCGTCGAGGCGGACGGGCTGGTGCTGCGGGGGCCCGAGGGGTGCCTGTCGCTGCCGGGACTCGAGGCGGGCACCGAGCGGTACGACCACGCCGTGGTGGAGGGGGTGGACCTGGACGGGGCGCCGGTGCGGGTGCACGGGAGCGGGTGGTTCGCCCGGTGCCTCCAGCACGAGTGCGATCACCTCGGCGGTGGGCTGTACGTGGACCGGGTGACGGGGTGGCGGCGGCGGAAGGTGATGTGGCAGGTGGGGCGCGCCGCTTGGGGGAGTGGGGGGAGCGGGGGGAGTGGGGGCGGGGGGTGAGGGTTCGTGGGCGGCTGCGGGTTCGCCGTGGCTGATCGCGCAGTTCCCCGCGCCCCTGAAAGACTGCGCAGTTCCCCGCGGCCTTGAAAGATCGCGCCGTTCCCCGCGCCCCTCAAAAGCAAAAGACTGCGCCGTTCCCCGCGCCCCTGAAGGACCGCGCCCCTGGGTGTGGGGGTCAGAAGCTCGGGCCGCCCGCCTTGTCGCCCGCCGCCGCCAGGCGGCCCCAGAGGAGGTCGGCCAGGGCGCGGACCAGTTCGGGGCGGGAGCAGGGGCGTTCGCCCAGCCACCAGTCGCCCGCCGCGTGCATCATGCCGACGATGCCGTGGCCCCAGACACGGGCCAGCTGCTGGCCGTCCGGGCCGAGGTCGACCCGTTCCTCGATGACGTCGGCGAGCTCCTCGCCCATACGGCGCAGCAGCGGGAAGGAGTACGCCCCCACGTCGAAGCCCCGGTCGCCCTGCGGGCCGCCCTCCGAGGGATGCATCAGGAAGCGGTACACCTGGGGGCGCGCCTCGATGGCCGCGAGGTAGGTGTCGAGCGTGGCCTCCACGCGCTCCCGGCGCTCGGCGGGCGCGTCCAGCGCGGCGCGCAGCGCTCCGAGCAGGGCGTCGGTGTGCCGCTTGGCGAGGGCGGCGTAGAGTCCGCCCTTGTCACCGAAGTGGCGGTAGAGGATCGGCTTGGTGATGCCCGCCTCCGCCGCGATGGCGTTCATCGAGGCCCCCGGGCCGTCGCGGAGCACCACCCGGTCGGCGGCCTCCAGCAGCTCGCGCCGTCGGCGGTCGGCAGACCTCTGCTGATCGGTCCGCTGCGTGGTGTCCATGAGCTCTCCCCACCCGTGCTGATTCGGTGACGCCTGCGCAACGTAACACCCGCGGCGCAGGGGGCCTCGAACGGGCTGCCGAGCAGGAACGGGGAGTTGACTTTTACTACTGGCCGGTAACAGGCTACGGTTACCGCAAGTAACATGTAAGTGCAGCCCTGGAGGGGTCATGGCCGAGTTCACCATGGAGCTCAACGACGAACAGAAGGAGGTCCGGGACTGGATCCACGGCTTCGCCGCCGACGTCATCCGTCCCGCGGCCGCCGAATGGGACGAGCGGGAAGAGACTCCCTGGCCGGTCATCCAGGAGGCCGCGAAGGTCGGCATCTACTCCCTGGACTTCTACGCCCAGCAGTACTTCGACCCCACCGGCCTCGGCATCCCCATGGCCATGGAGGAGCTGTTCTGGGGCGACGCGGGCATCGCCCTGTCGATCGTCGGCACCGGCCTCGCCGCCGTGGGCGTCCTCGCCAACGGCACCGAGGAGCAGATCGGCACCTGGATCCCCCAGATGTACGGCGACGTCGACGACGTCAAGGTCGCCGCCTTCTGCTCCTCCGAGCCCGACGCCGGCTCCGACGTGGCCTCGATGCGTACGCGTGCCGTGTACGACCAGGCCAAGGACGAGTGGGTCCTCAACGGCACGAAGACCTGGGCGACCAACGGCGGCATCGCCAACGTGCACGTCGTGGTGGCCGTCGTGGACGCCGGGCTGGGCTCCAAGGGCCACGCGTCCTTCATCGTCCCGCCGGGCACGCCGGGCCTGTCGCAGGGGCAGAAGTTCAAGAAGCACGGCATCCGCGCCTCGCACACCGCCGAGGTAGTCCTGGAGGACGTCCGGGTCCCCGGCTCCTGCCTCCTCGGTGGCAAGGAGAAGCTCGACGAGCGCCTCGCCCGCGCCCGGGAGCGGGCGAAGGCGGGCAACGGCGAGCGGCTGAAGAACGCGGCGATGGCCACGTTCGAGGCGTCCCGCCCGGCCGTCGGCGCCATGGCGGTCGGCACGGCGCGGGCCGCGTACGAGGTGGCCCTCGACTACGCCCGTACGCGCGAGCAGTTCGGGCGGCCGATCATCGACAACCAGGGCGTGGCCTTCCAGCTCGCCGACATGCGGACGTCGATCGACGCGGCCCGGCTGCTGGTGTGGCGTGCCTCCTGGATGGCGGTGAGCGGGAAGCGGTTCACCTCCGCGGAGGGCTCGATGTCGAAGCTGTTCGCCAGCGAGACGGCCAAGAAGGTCACCGGGCAGGCGATCCAGATCCTCGGCGGCAACGGGTACACGCGGGAGTACCCGGTGGAGCGCATGCATCGGGACGCGGCCATCTACACCATCTTCGAGGGCACGAGCGAGATCCAGCGGCTCGTCATCGCCCGCACGCTGTCCGGCATGCCGATCCGGTAGTCCGTCCGCAGCGCCGTCGTGGCCGGTCGCGCAGTTCCCCGCGCCCCCTCGGAGGGGGCGCGGGGAACTGCGCGGTCACCTGTGGCGCAACGGCGTCAGCTGTTCGATGTCGTACCGTGACCGCAGCTCGGCGATCGCCGTGAGGTCCGGCGGACCTCCCTCGTCCAGGATGCGCAGCAGCTCCTCGAAGTAGCGTTCGTGGTCCGGCGGCGGGGACGCCTGGAAGAACATCTTCGCCGGCTCCCCGGTGGGATTGGCGAACGCGTGCGGGCAGCCGGGCGGTACGACGATCACCGTGCCCGGTGTCGCCCGCACCACCCGGCCGCCCGAGCCGGACCGCCAGCGCTGCCAGTTGTCGGGCGTCCGGACGACCGGCTCGAAGGCGAGCACGTCCAGCTCGCCCTCCAGGACGTAGAACAGCTCCTCGCTGCGCGTGTGGACGTGCGCGCCCACGTCGAAGCCGGGCGGCACGACCACCTCGAAGCTGGACGCCGTCCGCGAGTGCGTGCCGGTGACCTTGAAGGTCACGTGCTGGGCCGGGGTCCGGACCGTACGGCCGTGCCCCGGCGGCACCAGCAGGCCCTCGGCGGGCGTGAGCGCGGTCACCACGTGACGGGCAGGGCCTCGGGCCCGCGGATCAGCGCCCCGCGCCGCCACGGCACCTCGTCCGCCGAGACGGACAGCCGCAGCGTCGGGATCCGGTCCAGGAGCGTGTTCACCATCAGCTCCGACTCCAGACGGGCGAGCATGCCGCCCACGCAGTAGTGCGGGCCGTGCCCGAACGCCACGTGCGGGTTGGGGTCGCGTTCGAAGTCGATGCGGTCCGGGTCCGGGAAGACGCCCGGGTCCCGGTTGGCGGCCAGGTAGGACACGTAGACCGGATCGCCCTTCCTGATCCGGACACCGTGCAGGACGACGTCCTCGGTGGCGATCCGGGACAGCCCGACGGCGTTGCGGTGCGGGATGTACCGCAGCAGTTCGTCGAGGGCCCGGGGGCGCAGCTCCGGCTCGGAGCGCAGCCGGTCGAACAGCGCGGGCCTGGTCAGGAGGACGTAGAGCATCTGCCCGGTGTTGTTGGTGACCGCCTCGCCGCCGATCTGGATCGGGCCCGCGAGCGCCACCGCCTCCTCCTCGGTGATGTCGCCCCGGCCCACCGCCGCGCCGAGCAGCGAGGTCACGTCCTCGCCCGTGGAGCCGTGCCGCGCGGCGATCAGTTTGGCGAAGTACACCTCCATGTCCTGCTTGGCCCGCTCGCTGGCCGCGGCGCCCTGCGAGGAGGAGAGGATCGACTGCGTCCAGACGTGCAGGATGTGCCGGTCCTCGGCCGGGACGCCCATCAGCTCGCAGATGACGGTGATCGGGAAGGGGGCCAGGACCCGGTCGATCAGATCGGCCGGCGGACCGTCCCGCAGCATGTCGTCGACCATCGAGTCCAGGGTCCGCCGGGCGTTCGCGCGCAGACGCTCGACGCCGCGCGAGGTGAACGCCGCGTTCACCGCCCTGCGCAGCCGGGCGTGGTCGGGTTTGTCGACGAAGCTCATGGCCCCCGGCGCGGGGATGAAGTGCGGTGCCAGCCGGGTGACCGATCGGCCGAGCACGGCCGCGCGGCTGAACCGGGGGTCGTTCGTCACCAGCCGTACGTCCTCGTAGCGCGTGACCAGCCAGGCCCAGCCCTCGCCGTTGGGCAGCTGGATCCGGTTGATCGGGCCCTCGCGCATCAGCTCGGACAGGACGGGGTCGAAGTCGACCCCGGTGAGGTCCAGGGCGGGCCAGTGCCGTACCGGAGGTGCCGCCGTCGTCTCTTCGCTCATGGGCGTTCACGCGTCTTCCCGCTCGTGCGGTGCCAGCGGCCCAGTGTCATCTCGGCCGTGATCCCCGGTCCGAAGCCGGCCAGCAGCCCGCGTGCCTGGTGGTGGGAGCCCCCCTCGTCGAACAGCCGGCGCAGCGCGTCCAGGACGACGGCGCTGGCGATGTTCCCGTACTCGGTGAGCGTCGCCCGGCTGAACCGGAAGGCGTCCGGCGCCACTTGGAGGAACTTGCTGAGGTCGTCGAGGATGCGCGGACCCCCGGCGTGGATGATGTAGAAGTCGAGGTCGGAGGCGTCCCAGCCGTGCTGGTTCGCGAGAGCGTGGAGGGCGGGGGCGAGCGGTTCCATGGTGCCCGGCACCCGCTTGTCCAGCAGGAAGTGGAAACCTGTGGCCCGTACGTCGTACATGATCCATTCCTCGGTCTCGGGGATCAGGTACGAGCCGTTGCGCTCCAGGCGGATCCCCTCGCCGCCCCGCCCGCGGACCACGGCGGCGGCGATACCGTCCCCGAACAGGCCGTTGGAGAGCAGCGAGCCCACGCCGAGGTCGGTCGGCTGGTAGCACAGCGAGCAGAACTCGCAGGCCACGATGAGCGCGTTGGCGTCCGGGTAGGCCGTGCAGAAGTCGTGCGCCCGGTTGATGGCGGCGCCCCCGGCCGCGCAGCCCAGCTGTGCCATCGGTATCTGGCGGGTGTCGCTGCCGAACCCCATCGAGTTGATCAGCCAGGCCGTCATCGAGGGCATCATGAAGCCCGTGCACGAGACGTAGATGATCATGTCGATGTCGGGGGCCAGGACCTCCGCGTCGTCGAGCGCCCGCCGGACGACCGCCGGGACCCGGGCCTTCGCCTCGGCCTCGTACACCTTGTTGCGTTCGGCGAAGCCCGGGTGTTTCAGCGTCTCCTCGATGGGCTGCACGATGTGCCGGGTCCGTACCCCGGTGTTCTCGATCAGCCTCAGCGCGAGCGGCAGCTGGGGGTGGTCGGGATGGCGGGAGCGAGCCAGGTCGAGCGTCTCCTCCATGGTGATCACGTGTTCCGGAACGGAGACCGCGGGTCTGCACAAAGTCGCCATGTGCCTGCGCCTTCTCTCGCCCGCCGGGAACTCCCTCTCCCCGGCGGAAGGGTGGTCCCACCACGATCACCCGGCGGAGCCCGGATATCGCGCCGGACTACTCCAGACCGGGGACGCGGCCCGCGGGTGGGATCCTGGTCGCAGGGCAGCGGGACAGCCGAACCGAAGGGGCACGCGATGACGCGGACAGCCGGGGAACTGCTGGCGGACACCACCGGAGGACTCGCTCCGGAGCCCGGTGCCAACCCTCTCCTCCCGCTGATCGAGCGGGGCGCGGCCCGCCGCGGCACGCTCGCGGTCCTCGCCCTCGAACAGCGCGAGGTGATCGACGCCGACCTGCGGGCGTTCCGTCATCTGGCCGAACGCTCGGCAGCGCGGGAGGTGCCCGCCGGACCCGAGTGCGCCGCCTTCTTCGGTCTGCTCGCGGAGGGCGAGGCGGTGGCCCGGGACCGGCTCGGGGCGTACGCGGCAGGGTGCGGCGTCGCCCCCCGGCCTCCGGCCGGGAGGGGCCCCCGGGCGCGGGAGGCGGCGTACGAGCCGCTCGCCGGCTGCCAGGCGTATCCCGCGTACGTGGCCTGGCTGGCCCTGAACGGCTCACCGGCCGAGGTGGTCCTCGCCCTCTGCGCCAACTTCGCCGCCTGGGGCGGCTACTGCGCCACGATCGCCGGGGCCCTGCGCCGCCACTACGGCTTCGACGCGGAGTCCTGCGGGTTCTTCGACTTCTTCGCCGAGCCGTCCCCCGAACTGGACCGCAGGGCCCTGGCGGCCGTACAGGCGGCGCTCGACGCGGGAACCCTGGACGAGGACGCCGAGGACAGGGCCCACCGCCACGGCCGCCTGCTGGCGACGTACGAGTCCGGCTTCTGGCGCACGTTGTGGGAGCTGGACCGGCAACCCGCTTCCTGAGGGGGCGCCCCCTCAGGGGCGCGGGGCTGTGCCGACATGCGGCTCCGCCGCTCGGGCGCGCCCGGCCCCCACCCGCCCGCGGTGTGCGGCGAAGCCCGCAAAGGCCACCTCAGCCGCCGGAGGCACCCCCGCTGCTGTGTGCGATGCACGCCACATCGATCCGGTCGGCCAGCTTCGCCAGTTCGATGGTGAGCGCGGCGACGGTGTCCTCGTCGAGCCCCGCCTCCCCGGCCTCGACCAGACGCAGCCACCGGCCCCCCATCGTGCGCAGCAGCTTGCTCACGTCGGCGGCAGCAACCTGCAGGGTCCCGCGGTCGTCGACGATCAGGGGCAGGGTCACTTCGCGGTTCACAGGGGGGATCGTAACTGCGGAAGGCTCACGCTCCGTGCCATACGGTGGTGATGTTGCAGAACTCCCGGATTCCGTGCCCCGACAGCTCACGCCCGTAACCGGACCGCTTGATCCCGCCGAACGGGAACGCCGGGTGGGACGCCGTCATGCCGTTGAGGAAGACACCGCCCGCCTCCAGGTCCCGTACGAAACGGCCGGTCTCGGCCTCGTCGCGGGTCCAGACGTTGGAGCTCAGCCCGAACGGCGAGTCGTTGGCGATGGCGACGGCCTCGTCGAGGTCCGCGGCACGGTACAGCGTGGCGACGGGCCCGAACGTCTCCTCGTGGTGGATGCGCATCTCGGGGGTGATGTCGGCGAGGACGGTGGGCGGGTAGTACCAGCCGTCCCCCTCGGGCAGCTCGCCGCCGCACAGCACGGTCGCGCCGCTCTCGATCGCGTCGTCGACCAGTTCCACGAGGTCGTCACGGCCCTGCTCGGTGGCGACCGGGCCGACGTCCGTGCCCTCGTCCAGCGGATCGCCCACCGTGAGGGCCTCCATGGCCGCGGTGAAGCGCTCGGCGAAGGACTCGAAGACGTCCGTGTGCACGATGAACCGCTTGGCGGCGATGCAGGACTGGCCGTTGTTCTGCACCCGCGCCGTCACCGCGGTGCTGACGGCCCGGTCGAGGTCCGCCGACGGCATCACCACGTACGGGTCGCTGCCGCCCAGCTCCAGGACGGTCTTCTTGATCTCGTCCCCGGCGACCGAGGCGACCGAGCGGCCGGCCGGTTCACTGCCGGTCAGGGTGGCCGCCCTGACCCGCGGGTCGCGCAGGATGTCCTCGACCGCGCCCGAGCCGATGAGCAGCGTCTGGAAGCAGCCCTCCGGGTAGCCGGCCCGGCGGAACAGGTCCTCCAGGTAGAGGGCGGTCTGCGGGACGTTCGAGGCGTGCTTGAGCAGGCCGACGTTGCCCGCCATCAGCGCGGGCGCGGCGAAGCGGACCACCTGCCAGAGCGGGAAGTTCCACGGCATGACGGCGAGGACCGGTCCGAGCGGGCGGTAGCGCACGAGGACCCGGGAGGCGCCGGAGTCCTCGGCGTCGGCCTCGGCGCCCTCCTCGTCCGCGAGGAGTTCCTCGGCGTGGTCGGCGTACCAGCGCATCGCCTTCGCGCACTTCGCCGCCTCGGCGCGGGCCTGCTTGACCGGCTTGCCCATCTCGGTGGTCATGATCCGGCCGATGTCCTGCGCGTCGGCCTCCAGGAGGTCGGCGGCCCGGTGCAGCAGCTGTGCGCGCTCGGCGAAGGAGGTGGTGCGGTGGTGGCGGAACGCCGCCTCCGCGGTGGCGAGGCGGCGTTCGATCTCCTCCTCGCCGAGGGGGTCGTAGGTCTTGAGGGTCTCGCCCGTTGCGGGGTTCACGGTTGCGATGGGCATGGTTCCTGCCTCCTGGTGCGGTAGGTCGGGTGCGGGTGCTTCGTGGTCCCCCAGCCTTCGGCCGGGAGGTGCCCCCAGGTCGCGCCCCGCGGCGGAGCCGCATCCGACACGGCCCCGCGCCCCTTCGGGGCGCGTGCCCCTCCCGTCAGCTCGTATGCTGTTCGAGGCGGTCCAGGAACTCCGTCTGGGCCTTGACCAGGACGGCTCGGGCGCGGTCCGGGGTCAGCCATTCCACCCGGTCCAGTTCCGGGAACTCCCGGACACGGCCCGAGCCGCGCGGCCACTCCATCGTGAAGGTGCCGGGGACCATGTCCGCCGGGTCGAGGTCCGCCTCCACGGCCCAGACCGTGACGATCTTGCCGTTCGCCTGGGTGACCTCGCCCAGCGGGACGGCCTCGCCCTCGGGCGGCGGCAGGCCCAGCTCCTCCCGGAACTCGCGGCGGGCGGCGTCCAGGGCCGGTTCGCCGGGCCCGTACTCGCCCTTCGGCACGGACCACGCCCCGGCGTCGCGCCGGGCGAAGAACGGGCCGCCCATGTGGCCCAGCAGCACCTCGGTGCCGTGGTCGCGGCGGCGGAACAGGAGCAGGCCCGCGCTGCGTCCCACGGCGGCGCTCACGGGGCGACCCCCGGGTGCGCGGCGAGCACGGTCTCGACGGTGTCGGCCTGCTCCGGTGTCTTGTCCTCGCGGTGGCGCAGCACCCGGGCGAAGCGCAGGGCGACGCCCGCCGGGTAGCGCGTGGAGCGCTGCAGACCGTCGTACGCGATCTCCACGACCAGCTCGGGACGGACGGTCACCACCGGGACGCCCTCCTCGACGGGACCGACGGCGAGCTCCTTCAGCCGCTCGGTCTGCCAGGCCAGCATCACGTCGGTGAGGCCCTTGAAGGTCTTGCCCAGCATGGCGAACGAGCCGTCCGGCCGGCGCGCGCCCAGATGCAGGTTGGAGAGCTTGCCGGTGCGCCGCCCGCTGCCCCACTCGGCGGCGAGCACGACCAGGTCGAGCGTGTGGACGGGCTTGACCTTCAGCCAGGAGGCCCCGCGCCGGCCCGCGCTGTAGGGGGCGTCGAGGGACTTGAGGACCACCCCCTCGTGGCCGCGCGCGAGCGTGTCGGCGCCGAACCGCTCGGCGGCGGCCCGCGCCGGCCCGTCCGCGGCGTCCGGCACGAGCAGGCGCCGTACGCGCATCGGCCCGGGGACCAGCCGGGCGAGCTCCAGGTGCCGGTCGGCGAACGGCAGGTCGAGCAGGTCGCGGCCGTTCACGGACAGGACGTCGAAGAAGACGGGGGACAGGGGCACGGCCTGCGCGGCGGTCGCGACGTCCACCCGGGAGCCCACCCGCCCCGCGGTCTCCTGGAAGGGCCGGGGCCGCCCGTCGGTGCCGAGCGCGATGACCTCGCCGTCCAGGATGAAGCGGTCCTCCCGCAGCTCCCGCGCGGCGCGCGTGATCTCGGGCAGCCGGTCGGTGATCTCGTCGAGGGTGCGGGTGTAGAGGCGTACCTCGTCGCCGTCGCGGTGGACCTGGACGCGGATGCCGTCGAGCTTCTCCTCGATCACACAGCCGCCGAGCCGGTCGATCGCCTCGGCGACGGACGGGGCGCTGTGCGCCAGCATCGGCCAGACGGGCCGGCCCACGGTGAGCCGGAACGCCTCCAGGGCCGCCGGCCCCTCCGCGAGCAGCCGCTCGGCCACGGTCTGGAGCGAACCCGCCAGCATCACCGCCCTGCGGACGCCGGCGGGGGGCGCCCCGGTCGCCAGGGCGAGGCCCTCGGCCGCGACGGCGTCGAGGGCGCCCTGGCGCACCTCACCGCCGATCAGTGCCCGCAGGAACCGCTGCTCCGGTTCGGTGGCCGCGCCCATCAGCTCCCCGACCAGCCGCGCCCGCTCCGCCTGCGAGCCGGCACCGGAGAGCGCGCCGAGCTCCGCGAGGCGGGCGTCCACCTCCCGCACGGTCAGCGCGGGCTCCGCGGCGGGCGGGGCCGGCGCGCCGAGGGTCTTCCAGCCGATCCCGAGCCGCCCCTGCGGCAGCCGGCCCGCCAGGTAGGGGATGACGACCGGCACGTCGGCCGCCTCCGCGTCCCGGAACAGCTCCGCGAGCAGAGCGGTCTTGCGGGACCGCGCCGAGGTGGCGGCGACCTCCTGGGACACACGGGCGAGCCGGGACAGCAACATGAAGTCATGGTGCTACGGAGAGGCCCGTTCTACACCTGGGCGAAACCGCCTCCGGGCGGATCCGCACCCGGGGAAAGTCCCTACAGCCCGGCCGCCGCGTCGAGGTCCGCGAAGAGCAGGTCCGCGTTGATCGTGGCCCCGGCCCGGTAGCCGCCGCTCGCCGCGTTCACGACCTGCTCGCCGAAGCCGACCGCGTTGCCCGCCGCCCAGACGCCGGGGACACTCGTCAGGCCCGTCGCGTCCACCGCGGCGTACGAGCCGAACGGCGTCTCCTGGAGCTCGGCGCCCAGCCGCTCCAGCAGGCCGGTGTGCGGGACGGGCCGGGGCGCCACGAACAGCACCGAGCGCTCGTGCGCCGTGCCGTCCGCGAGCCGGACCGCGCTGAGCCGGTCGCCGGCGGTCTCCAGGCCCGCGACCTCGCCCGGGACCACGTCGACCCCGGCCGCGGCGAGCCTGCGCAGCTCCTCGTCCGTGAGCTCCTCCTCGGCGACCGTGTGCAGGAACAGGGTGACGTCCTTGGACCACTGGGAGACGATCAGCGCCTGGTGCACGGACATCGGGGTCGTGGCCAGGACGCCGAAGGCCTGGTCCCGCACCTCCCAGCCGTGGCAGTAGGGGCAGTGCAGCACGTCCCGGCCGAAGCGCTCGGCGACCCCCGGCACCGCCGGCAGCTCGTCCGCGAGACCGGTGGCGACGACCAGGCGGCGTCCGCGCACCGTCCGCCCCCCTTCGAGCGTCACGTCGAACCTCCCGGTCCCCCCGGCCCCCCTGGCCCCTCCGGTCCCGGCCTCCCCGGCCCCTCCGGTCCCGGCCGCGCCCGGCCCGGCGTCCGCGGCCGGGTTCCGCGCCACGTCCACCGCCCGGTCCCGGACCAGTTCCACGCCGTACCGCGCGATCTCCTCGCGTCCCACGGCGAGGAACTCGGCCGGTGACATCCCGTCCCGGGACAGATAGCCCTGCATGTGCGCGGCGGGCGCGTTGCGCGGCTCGCCCGCGTCGACCACGAGCACGCTGCGGCGCGCGCGCCCCAGGACGAGCGCCGCGGACAGTCCGGCCGCGCCGCCGCCGACGACGACCACTTCGTACGAATCGGTCATGGTGACCACCTCCACCGACAAGGTCGCGCCACCACCGACGTATTGACAAACATCTTTGCCGAAACTGCAATATCCCTATGAGCGAGCACCGCAGTCACCGGGACCACGGCAACCGTGAGGAGCGCCGGGAGCGCGACACGGAGGGCGTCCTCGCCGAGGTCGGCCCCCGGCTGCGCCGCATCCGCAAGGAGCGCGGCGCCACCCTCGCGGGCCTGTCCACCGCCACCGGCATCTCCGTGAGCACCCTGTCCCGGCTGGAGTCCGGCCTGCGCAAGCCGAGCCTGGAACTGCTGCTCCCCATCGCGCGGGCCCACCAGGTGCCCCTGGACGAACTGGTCGGGGCGCCGCAGGTGGGCGACCCGCGGGTCCGCGCGGCGAAGCCGATCGTCATGCACGGCCGCACGCACTGGCCGCTCACCCGCCAGCCCGGCGGCCTCCAGGCGTACAAGGTGCTCGAACCGCGGCGCAAGCAGGAGCCGGAGCCCCGGATCCACGAGGGCTACGAATGGCTGTACGTGCTCTCCGGACGGCTGCGCCTGGTGCTCGGCGACCACGACGTGGTGCTCGACGCGGGGGAGGCCGCCGAGTTCGACACCCGCGTGCCCCACTGGTTCGGGTCGACGGGGGAGGGCCCGGTGGAGTTCCTGAGCCTCTTCGGGCCGCAGGGCGAGCGGATGCACGTACGGGCACGTCCCAGGCGCGGCGGCCGGGACGACTGACACGGGCCGGCCCCGACTGTTCCCCGGACGGCAAGCGACCGCTTAGTATGCGGTTGACCGCCAGGTGTGAAGAGAACAGCCGACAGCCCCGTGGAGGCCCCGCATGCAGGCATGGCAAGTGCACGAGAACGGCGAGCCCGGCGAGGTGATGCGGCTCGCGGAGGTGGAGCGGCCCACGCCCGGTGACGGCCGGCTCCTGCTCAGGGTGCGCGCGGCGAACGTCAACTTCCCGGACGCGCTGATGTGCCGCGGGCAGTACCAGGTCAGGCCGCCGCTGCCCTTCACGCCCGGCGTGGAGATCTGCGGCGAGACCGAGGACGGCCGACGGGTCATCGCCACCCCCGCGCTGCCCCACGGCGGCTTCGCCGAGTACGCCGTCGCGGACGCGGCGGCCCTGCTGCCCGCCCCCGAGGCGCTGGACGACGCCGAGGCCGCCGCCCTGCACATCGGCTACCAGACGGGCTGGTTCGGCCTGCACCGGCGGGCCCGTCTGGAGGCCGGCGAGACACTGCTCGTGCACGCCGCCGCCGGCGGGGTCGGCAGCGCGGCGGTGCAGCTGGGCAAGGCGGCCGGGGCGACCGTCGTCGGCGTCGTCGGCGGCGCGGACAAGGCCGCGGTCGCCCGGGAGCTGGGCTGCGACGTCGTCGTGGACCGGCGCGCCGAGGACGTCGTCGCCGCCGTCAAGGAGGCCACCGGCGGCCGGGGCGCCGACGTGGTCTACGACCCGGTCGGCGGGGACGCCTACACCCAGTCCGCCAAGGCCGTCGCCTTCGAGGGCCGGATCGTGGTCGTCGGCTTCGCGAGCGGCACGATCCCCAGCCCGGCGCTCAACCACGCCCTGGTGAAGAACTACTCGATCCTCGGCCTGCACTGGGGTCTCTACAACACCAGGGACCCGAAGCTGGTCCTGCACTGCCACGAGCAGCTGACCGGGCTGGCCGCCCGCGGGGCGATCAGGCCGCTGGTGAGCGAGCGCGTACCGCTGGCCGGTGCGGCCGGCGCGGTCCAGCGGGTCGCCGACGGCACCACCACCGGCCGGGTCGCCGTGCTGCCCTCCCTCGGGAACACCTCCGGGGACGCGCTCGGGAACACCGTCGCGGGCGCTGCCGGGAGCACCGCCGGGAGCACCGCCGGGAACGGAGCAGCCGCATGAGCGACACCACGGGCAGGGGCGGGGACGGGGCGGTCGACGCCGCCGGACTGCGCCGCCGCACCCAGGAGCTGCTGGCCGCGCACCCGGTCGGCTCCACCGGCCGCACGGACTTCCTCAAGGCCCGCTTCGACGCCGGTCTCGCCTGGGTGCACTACCCGGAAGGGCTCGGCGGCCTCGGCGCGCCGCGCTCCCTCCAGGCCGTCGTGGACGCCGAACTGGAGGCGGCGGGCGCTCCCGACAACGACCCGCGGCGCATCGGCATCGGCCTCGGCATGGCCGCCCCGACGATCCTCGGCTACGGCACCGAGGAGCAGAAGCGCCGCTTCCTGCGGCCCCTGTGGGTGGGCGAGGAGGTCTGGTGCCAGCTGTTCAGCGAGCCGGGCGCGGGCTCCGACCTGGCCGCCCTCGGCACCCGGGCGGTCCGGGACGGCGACCACTGGGTGGTCGACGGGCAGAAGGTGTGGACGTCCAGCGCCCATCTCGCCCGCTGGGCCATCCTCATCGCGCGCACCGACCCGGACGTGCCCAAGCACCGCGGCATCACGTACTTCGTCTGCGACATGACCGACCCCGGGGTCGAGGTGCGGCCGCTGCGCCAGATCACCGGCGAGGCCGAGTTCAACGAGGTCTTCCTCGGCGGCGTCCGCATCCCCGACACCCACCGCCTCGGCGGGGTCGGCGACGGCTGGCGGGTCGCGCAGACCACGCTCATGAACGAGCGGGTGTCCATCGGCGGCATGCGCGTCCCGCGCGAGGGCGGCATGATCGGCCCCGTCGCGAGGACCTGGCGCGAGCGCCCCGACCTGCGCACCCACGAACTGCACCAGCGGCTGCTGAAGCTGTGGGTCGACGCCGAGGTGGCCCGGCTCACCGGCGAGCGGCTGCGCCAGCAGCTGGTCGCGGGACAGCCCGGCCCCGAGGGGTCCGGCATGAAACTCGCGTTCGCCCGCCTCAACCAGGAGATCAGCGGCCTGGAGGTCGAACTCCTCGGCGAGGAGGGGCTGCTGTACGAGGACTGGACGATGCGCCGCCCCGAGCTGGTGGACTTCACCGGCCGGGACGCCGGCTACCGCTATCTGCGCTCCAAGGGCAACAGCATCGAGGGCGGGACCAGCGAGGTCCTGCTGAACATCGTCGCCGAACGCGTGCTGGGCCTGCCCTCCGAGCCGCGCACCGACAAGGACGTCGCCTGGAAGGACCTCGCCCGATGACCCCGACGGCACCGCAGCGCGCACAGCCCGACCTGCTGTACTCGGAGCAGGAGGAGGACCTCCGGGCCGCCGTCCGCGACCTGCTCGCCGACCACTGCGACCCGGCCGGGGTGATCGCCCGCACGGAGTCCGCCGCGCCGCACGACCGCGGGGCGTGGAAGGCGCTCGCCGACGGCATGGGCCTCGCGGGCCTGCTGGTGCCCGAGGAGCGCGGCGGCCAGGGCGCCACCCACCGCGAGGCGGCCGTCGTCCTGGAGGAGCTGGGCCGTTCGGTCGCCCCCGTGCCGTACCTGACGAGCGCGGTGGTGGCCACCGAGGCGCTGCTGGCGTGCGACGCCGACGACCTGCTGGCCGAGCTGGCGTCCGGCCGGCGCGTCGGCGCCCTCGCCGTCGCCCTGAACGTCGCTCCCGGCGGCGCCCACCGGACCGTACGGGCCGAAGGCGGTGCCCTGCACGGGGAGCTGACCGGCATCGCGGACGCGACCGCCGCCGACGTGCTGCTCGTTCCCGCGGAGGACGGCGGGCTGTACGCGGTCGACACACGGGCCGCTACCGTCACCGCCCAGGTCTCCCTAGACCTGACCCGGCCGCTCGCGCGGGTCGTCCTCGACGGGGCGGCCGGCCGCCGGGTCGGCGACGCCGCACCCGCCGTACGCCGCGCGCTGCGCGCCGGGGCCGGACTGCTCGCCTCGGAGCAGCTCGGCCTCGCGGAGTGGTCCCTGACGGAGACGGTCCGTTATCTGAAGGACCGCAAGCAGTTCAACCGGCCCGTCGGCGGCTTCCAGGCGCTCAAGCACCGGCTCGCCCAGCTGTGGCTGGAGACCGTCAACGCGCGCGCCGCCGCCCGCAACGCGGCCGACGCGCTCGCCACCGGCGGCGCGGACACGGACGTGGCGGTCGCCCTCGCCCAGGCGTACGCGGCGCCGGTCGCCGTCCACGCCGCCGAGGAGGCGCTCCAGCTGCACGCCGGTATCGGGATGACCTGGGAGCATCCGGTGCACCTGTACCTGAAGCGCGCCAAGGCCGACTCGCTCGCGTACGGCACGGCGGGAGCCCACCGAGAGGCGCTGGCCGAACTGGTGGACCTCCGGGCCCCCTGACCGCCCGTCGCCCCGCCCCGCACGAAGCCGGCCCGTCCCGCACGGAGCCCGGCCTGCGTGAAGGCCCGCTCCGGCCCCCCGGACAGGAGCGGGCCCTCGCTTCACCCGCTCCTCACATCATGCATAATTGCGATCTGTTCGCAATAACAGGTGATCTTCATTAGGGGTGGGCGGCATGAGGGCCCGATCGATACGAGGCACGGGTGCCCTGGCGACGGCGGTGACCCTGGCGACCGTCTCCGCCGCCTGCTCGGCACCCGGCGGCGGCGAGGGCGGGGGCGCGGCCACCTCGGCCGTCGTCGGCATCGCCTACGAACCCGACACGCTGAGCCCGCTCCTGGGCTTCGGCAAGGACGGCAACTCCAAGATCTTCGACGGACTGCTCACGCACGACGCCGACCTGAAGCTGAAGCCCGCGCTCGCGGCGGCCCTGCCGGAGGTCACCGACGGCGGGCGCACCTACACGTACGAGCTGCGCGAGGGCGTGGAGTTCAGCGACGGGAAGCCGTTCACCGCCGCGGACGTCGTCTTCACCTACGAGACGATCCTCGACGAGAGGACCAACAACCCCTCCAAGGGCGAGCTGGACGCGATCAGGAGTGTCGAGGCGAAGGACGACGACACGGTCGTCTTCCGGCTCAAGTACCCCTACGCGCCCTTCGCGGAGCGCACGGTGCTGCCCATCGTGCCCGAGCACGCGGCGGGCGGCCAGGACGTCAACACCGGCTCGTTCGGCACGAAGCCGGTCGGCACCGGGCCGTACGAGCTGGCCAAGTGGTCCAAGGGCGAGCAGCTCGTCCTGGAGGCCAACCCGGACTACTGGGGCGGCGCTCCGAAGATCGAGCGCTTCACCATGGCGATCATCAAGGACGACGACGTACGCGCGACCCGGCTGCGCTCGGGCGACCTCGACGGCGCGATCCTGCCGCCGAACCTCGCCAAGGCGTTCAAGGGGCCGGGGCGGAAGACGTACGCGGCCAAGAGCTTCGACTACCGCACGGTCACCCTCCCGACCGGCAACGAGGTCACCGGCGACACCGCCGTGCGCCGGGCCCTGGACATCGCCGTCGACCGGCAGGCCATGGTCGACGGCATCCTCGAAGGCGCCGGCAAGGTGGCCCACGGGCCCGTCCCCACGGGCAGCGAGTGGTTCACCGGGGGCACCGAGCGGACGCACGACCCGAAGAAGGCGCGCGCCCTCCTGGACCGGGCCGGCTGGAAGCCCGGCAAGGACGGCATCCGTGTGAAGGACGGCGTCCGCGCGAGCTTCCCGCTCTGGTACCTCTCCGGTGACAAGCTCCGCCAGGACCACGCCCTCGCCTACGCCTCCGACGCCAAGAAGATCGGCGTCGAGGTCGAGGTGCAGGCGGGCACCTGGGAGGTCATCGAGCCCCGTATGCCCGAGGACGCGGTCCTCGCGGGCGGCGGCTCGCCGGCCGACCCGGACTTCGACCAGTACGCGCTCCTGCGCTCGGACCTCGCGGGCGACGGCTTCAACAACATGGGCTGGTACGACAACCCGAAGGTCGACCGGGCCCTGGAGGCAGGCCGCGAGAGCGGTGACCGGGCCGAACGCAAGGCCGCCTACGACACCGTGCAGCGCGAGCTGGTGAAGAACCCGGGCTACACCTTCCTCACGCACATCGACCACCTGTACGTGGTCGACGACCGCTTCGGCGAGCTGTCCACCCAGGTCGAACCGCACGACCACGGTCTCGCGGCGGGCCCGTGGTGGAACGTGGAGGACTGGCGGCCGTGAGCCGTCCCCCCTGGGGTCCCATGGCGCGGCTGGCGGGACGGCGGGCCCTGTTCGCCGTCCCCGTCCTCGGGACCGTCACGTTCGGTGTCTTCGCGATCGCCGCCGCCTCGCCCTTCGACCCCGTCAAGGCGTACGCGGGCACGGCCGGGCTCAGCGCCTCGCAGCGGACCCTCGACCAGCTGCGCGCCAACCTCGGCGCCGACCGGCCCCTGGTCGCCCGCTGGTGGGAGTGGCTCACGTCCGCCGTACGGGGCGACCTCGGCGACTCCAGCGCACTGCGGCAGCCGGTCGCCGACGTGATCGGCGAACGCGTCGGCTGGTCCGTGCTGCTGGCCTCCGCCGCCTTCGTCGTGGCCGTCCTGCTGGGCACCCTGCTAGGCGTCCTCGCCGCGCGCCGGCCGGGCGGCTGGACGGACCGGGCCGTCACCTCGTTCGCGTACACCCTGGAGGCGGCGCCGCCGTTCTGGCTCGGACTGCTGGTCATCTGGCTGTTCGCCCTGAAGCTGGGCGTGCTGCCCGCGGGCGGTCTCACGGACACCGGCAGCACGGTGGTCACGGCCGCGGAGGTCGCGCGCCATCTCGTCCTGCCCGCGGGCGTGCTGGCGCTCTCCCAGCTGCCGTGGTTCGTGCTGTACGTCCGCCAGGGCGTCGGCGACGCCCTCCAGGAGGACCCGGTGCGCGGCGCACGCGCCCGCGGACTCGCCGAGCGCACCGTCCTGACGGGGCACGCCCTGCGCTCCGGGATGCTGCCGGTGCTCACCCTGATCGGCTCGCGGGTGCCCGAACTCATCACCGGCGCCCTCCTCGTGGAGACCGTCTTCAGCTGGCCCGGCATCGCGGCGGCGACGGTCGAGGCGGCCACCGCCGTCGACTTCCCGCTGCTGGCCGCGCTGACCGTGCTCGCCACGATCGCCGTGCTGGCCGGGAACCTGCTCGCGGACCTGCTGTACGGGCTCGCCGACCCGAGGGTGGGCTTCGATGGCTGAAACGACCCGCCTCCCCGCGGAATCGGAGAGGACCGAGGGGTGGCGTACGCGCGCGGTCGCGCGGCGCTCCACGCGCGCGTGGCGGGTGCGCGGCTCCGCCGCCGTAGTCGCCGTGCTGGTGCTGGCCGTGCTCCTCGTGCCGCCCTTCGTCCAGCTCGACCAGCAGGCCGTGGACCTGGCGGCGAAACTGCGGCCCCCGTCCTGGGAGCACCCGTTCGGCACCGACGACGTCGGCCGCGACCTGCTGCTGCGCTGCGTCTACGGACTGCGCGTCTCGCTGCTGGTCGGCGTGGTGGCCGCGGTCGTCGCCACCGTGGTCGGCACGGCCGTCGGCGCGCTCGCCGGAGCCCTCGGCGGGTGGCCCGACCGGGTGCTGATGCGGCTGGTGGACGTCTTCGCGTCCGTGCCGCACCTGCTGCTCGGCATCTTCATCGTGGCGATGTTCCGGCCCGGCGTCTGGCCGGTCGTCGTGTCGGTGGCGCTCACCCACTGGCTGTCGACCGCCCGCATCGTCCGCGCGGAGGTCCTCTCCCTGCGGTCCCGGCCCTACGTCGACGCCGCGATCTCCGGCGGCGCCTCCCGCTACCGGGTCGCGGTACGGCACCTGCTGCCCGGGGTGCTGCCCCAGGCGGGGCTCGCCGCCGTGCTGATGGTGCCGCACGCCGTCTGGCACGAGTCCGCCCTGTCCTTCCTGGGCCTCGGCCTGCCCACGCACCAGGCCAGCCTCGGCACGCTGGTGCAGACCGCCCGCGGCTCGCTGCTCGCGGGCGACTGGTGGCCCACGCTCTTCCCCGGGCTGTGCACCGTCGTCGCCACCCTCGCCATCGCCGGCCTCGCGGGGGCCTGGCGCGAACGGCTCAACCCGCGCCGCCGATCGGAGCTGATGCTGTGACACCGCCGACCGACAGCGGGAGCGGGCCGGCCGGCACGGTGGACGGGGGGACCGTCCTGTCGGTGCGGGACCTCTCCGTACGGTTCCGGATGCGCGACGGGTCGTACGTACGGGCCGTCACGGAGGTCTCCTTCGACCTCGCGCCGGGGGAGTGCCTGGCCCTCGTCGGCGAGAGCGGCTGCGGCAAGTCGGTGCTCGCCTCGGCCCTGCTCGGCCTGCTGCCCGGCAACGCCTCGGTCGCGGGCTCGGCCCTGCTCGGCGACGACGGGCTCGACCTGCTGGCCGCGGACGAGCGGGTGCTGGCCCGCGAGGTGCGGGGCCGGCGCGCCGGACTCGTACCGCAGAGCCCCGCGGCGCACCTCACCCCGGTGCGCACCGTCCGCTCCCAGCTGACCGAGACCGTCCGCGAGCTGACGGGCGCCGCCGGACCCGCCGGCGTGCGGGCCGCCGCCGCGCGGGCCGCGTTCCCCGAGGACCACCTCAACCGCCATCCGCACCAACTGTCCGGCGGACTCGCCCAGCGGGCCGCCACCGCGCTCGCCCTCGTCGGGGACGCGCCCCTCCTGCTCGCGGACGAGCCGACGACCGGACTCGACCGGGACCTCGTGGAGCGGACCGTCGACGAACTGCGCCGCCACACCTCGGACCACCGCGCCCTGCTGCTGATCACCCACGACCTGGCGGCGGCCGGGCGCATCGCCGACCGCGTCGCCGTGATGTACGCCGGGCGCCTGGTGGAGATCACCGACGCGGCCGGCTTCTTCGGCGCGCCGGGCCCGCGGCACCCCTACGCGCGCGGTCTGCTCAACGCCCTGCCGGAGCGCGACTTCACCCCGATCCCGGGCATGCCGCCCGAACTCGGCGCGCTGCCGCCGGGATGCGCCTTCGCGGCCCGCTGCGACCGGGCGAGCGGGGCGTGCGCGGCCGTACCGGCCCTGGTGTCCGGCGTCGCCTGCCACCACGTGGAGGTGGCACATGCTTGAACTGCGGTCCGTCACGGCCGGCTACGACCGGCGCGCCCCCGTGGTGCGGGACGTCTCCCTGACCGTCTCGGCGGGCGAGGCCGTGGGGCTCCAGGGCCCCAGCGGCTGCGGCAAGTCCACGCTGGCGCGGGTCGCCGCCCTGCTGCACCGGCCCGACAGCGGGCAGGTCGTCCTGGACGGCGAGACGGCACGCGGCTGGCGCCACCGCGCGCCCAGGGCCCAGCGCACCGCCTTCGGGGTCGTCTTCCAGCAGCCCCGGCTCTCGGCCGACCCGCGGCTGCCGCTCGCCGAGCTGATCGCCGAGCCGCTGCGGTCCAACGGCCGGCCCACGGACGGCGTCCGGGAGCTGGCCGAAACCGTCGGGCTCGGGGCGGACCTGCTCGGCCGCCGGCCGCACGAGGTCAGCGACGGCCAGCTGCAGCGCGCCTGTCTCGCGCGGGCGCTCGCGCTGCGGCCGCGCTGGCTCGTCTGCGACGAGATGACGGCGATGCTCGACGCCTCCACGACGGCCGCCCTGGTCGGCGTCGTCGAGGCATACCGGCGGGAGAGCGGCGCGGGCCTGCTGGCCGTCGGGCACGACCGGGTGCTGCTGGAACGCTGGTGCGACCGGACGGTGGGCTGGGCCGAACTGACCTCGCGGTGAACAGCCGCCGGGTGCCGCCCGGTGAAGTGAACAGCCGCCGGGTGCCGCCCGGTGAAGTGAACACACGGCGGCGGTCCGGCCAACTCCCCGCACGACCCTGCTCCCCGGCCGTGTCGGCACCCCATACTCTCCCCAGTTCCGACACCGCCGGACCGGGGCGTCCCCGCGCCCCGTACGGCACTTCCAGGGAGGCAGACATGGCCCTCACCACCCGTCGCAGAGCCCTCACCACCCTCGCCGCCGGCCTGGCGGGCGGCATCGCCCTGCCCGCGTACGCGCAGGCGGGCGAGGACCACCGCCGCCCGCGTCCGCTGTGGCGTGCCCACGCGCACAACGACTACCTCCACCCCCGGCCCCTCCTCGACGCGCTCGACCACCGCTTCGGCAGCGTCGAGGCCGACATCTTCCTCGTCGACGGCCAACTCCTCGTCGCGCACGACCCGGTGGAGCTCGACCCGGCCCGCACCCTGGAAGCCCTCTACCTGGACCCGCTCGCCGCCCGGGTGAAGGCGGGCCGCGGCTCGGTGTACCGCGGCCACCGCAGACCGCTCCAGCTGCTGATCGACCTCAAGACCGAGGGCTCCTCGACGTACCTCGAACTGGACCGCCGGCTGCGCCGCTACCGGCACCTGTTCACCACGTACGCCCACGGCCGGGTGGTCCCCGGCGCGGTGACGGCCGTGATCTCCGGCGACCGGGCCGCCCGGGTGCCCATGGAGGCCCAGACCGTGCGGCGCGCCTTCTACGACGGCCGGCTGCTCGACCTGCTGGCCCCCGCTCCGGCCCCCGCCTCCTTCCTGCCGCTGGTCAGCGACAACTGGACGCTCAACTTCACCTGGCGGGGCGTCGGCCCGTTCCCCGCGGCCGAGCGGCAGAAGCTGCGCGCCATCGTCTCGACGGCGCACTCCCGCGGACAGCGGGTCCGCTTCTGGGCCACCCCGGACCTGCCGGGCCCCGCCCGTGACGCCCTGTGGGGCGAACTCCTCGCGGCGGGCGTCGACCACCTCAACACCGACGACCTCGCGGGCCTCGAAGCGTTCCTGGACGCCCGCGGACACCGGTAGGCGTAGCCCAGCGCTTTCACACGCAGTCAACACACGTTCGGCGGACACGTCAGCCGCCCGGACAAACCACCCTCTGCGCCACACTTGCGGCCGAAAGCCGCGGAGCGGACGTGGCGGAGGAGGTTGACGGTGGCCATTTCCATCTCTGTGGTGCTGCTGCTGGTGATCCTGGCGGTGGTCTTCGTACGCAACGGCGCGCTGAAGGTCTCGCACGCCGTGGTCTGCATGCTGCTCGGCTTCTGCCTCGCGAGCAGCAGCATGGCGCCGACCATCCACAACGGGCTCACGGCGACCGCCGACATCGTCAGCACGCTCAGGCCGTGAGCCCGGGGTGGCGGGCCGCCCGTGTCAGACCTGCGAGAACACGCCGATCCCGTTGGGCACCGGGCGTTCGGCCCCACCGCTGGGATGGTTGCGCACGGTGGCGGTGGCCGACCCCGGCTCCCGGGCCGCCAGCGTGCTGGAGCCGCCGCCGTCCAGGCTGAACGCGTCCACCGAACCCAACTGCTTCATGGCGTCCGCGACTTCCGCGACGGTGAGGCCGCCGCGGAACTCGGGTGCCCCGTCCAGTGCCAGCAGCCACAGCCGCGCACCGCCGTCCGAGACACCCGCCGCGGTCCGCACCGCCGCCGTCACGTCGTCCAGTCCGGCGAGCGGCAGACCGTCCCGCAGGACGGGGTAACCGCCGATCGCGAAGTGGTACGGGGTCCCCGACGCGGCCACCAACTCGTGCCGCACCACGACCGGTTCGCCCACGGCGAGCTTCCGCAGCTGCTGGGCCCCCGCCTCCCGGCCCACCAGGACCGTGGTGTCCGGGGCGACGGCCCCGCTGCCGGGAGTCCCGGCCGACGACACGACCCGGTCCTCCCGGACCGTCACCTCGTGGACGTCGGTACTGCACGGCGCGGCCCGGTCGGTGTCCGTCCCGCAGGTGGCCCGCACCCGGGAGGCCCGGCCCCAGTCCGCGGTGAACGCCCCGACGGACCCCACGGGCAGCGCGTACTGGTTGAGGCCGCCGAGCGGCAGCCGCTCCGCGGCGGTCTCGACCGAACCCTCCAGGGCCAGGCTGTCGAGGCGGGCCTTGTGGTCCGTGCCCACACCGAGCACGTCCTCGGTGCTCGTGCCGGGCGGCAGGGCGGGGCCGAAGCGCTGGCCGTCCGGGACCGCGGCCTTGAGCGCGCGCCCGCTCGCGACGGCGGGACCGACGGGCGCGCCGGTCGCCTCGACGCCGGGGTGCTGTGTCTCGGTGATGTTGAAGAAGTCGCCGTTGACGCCCGCCACGGCACCCCGGGCGTCGGTCATGACCGAGACCGCGGACCGGGCCGCGACCGCGCCGGGGTGGAGCAGGTCGACGCTCACCCGGGGGTCGCCGAGATCGACGCTGAGCACATGGGCGTGCGCCGTCCCGTGGGCGGCCGGGATGTCGAACTCCGTGTAGCGCACGCCGGGTGCGATCCTGCTGAAGCCCGGCGCGGCGCCGGCCGGTGCCGCCCCGGCGAGGGCGGCACCGGCCAGCGTGCTCCACGCGGCGAAGACCGTCAGTGCGGTTCTGAGTCGTCCGGTGCGTCGTGTCACGGTGCCCCTGCTCTCTCCGCCGGTTCCTCGAACGGGCCAAATGGCCCAGGACACCGGGGAGTTCACCACAGAGCGGGTGCCATGGCGACGACTACGTGCCGACGAGCCGCGAACGCGTCAGAAAACGTACCCCTTCGGGCGCCTCCAGGGAGAAGCCGCTGCCCCGCCCCTCCACCACGTCGACGATCAGCCGGGTGTGGCGCCATGCCTCGTACTGGTTCCGCGCCATCCAGAACGCGACCGGCTCCTCGACCCCCTCGACGGCCAGCGAGGCCAGCAGCACGTCGGAGTCGCCCGTCCGGAACTCGCCCTCGGGGTAGCACATGGGCGCGCTGCCGTCGCAGCAGCCGCCGGACTGGTGGAACATCAGCGGTCCGTGCACGGACCGCAGCCTGCGCAGCAGCCCGGCCGCGGCCGGTGTCAGCTCCACGCGCGGGGCGGAGTCGGATGGAGGCACCGGGCATCACTCCTCGTGGCTTCGGACGTGGCCGCGGGCGTGGGCGTACCGGACGATCGGGGCGTGGCCACTGCCGCGGAGCCTGTCGGGCGGGCGTCCGCACGTCAAGCCCCCGCAGGGCCGCGCCACCAGGGGCGTGCGACACCGGTCGGGAGGGCGCACCGGATCGTTAGGTAAGGCAATCCTAAGAGCAGGTAATGTTCGGAACGTACCTGCTCGTCGGAGACACGCACGTTTGGAGTCGGCCTTGCCGCACACGATCGACACCGCCGCCGCCAAGGGCCCGGACGCCGCGACCCGGGAAGGGTGGGCCGAGCTCGGGTCCGGTGCCGAGCTGCGCGAACTGCTGGGCGACCCCTGGCCCATCGTGATCGAGAAGGTGCACGACCGGCTCACCGACCCGGACCGCGACATCATCGCCCGCTCACCCTTCTGCCTGCTGGCCACCTCCGACTCGCGCGGCAACTGCGACGTCTCGCCGCGCGGGGACGTCCCGGGCTTCACGCACGTCGTCGACTCCGGCACGCTCGCCCTGCCCGACCGGCCGGGGAACCGGCGGGGCGACAGCTTCCACAACATCCTCGACAACCCGCACGCCGGCCTGCTCTACCTGATCCCGGGCGGCAAGGAGGTCCTGCGCGTCAACGGCAGGACCCGCATCCTGACCGACGCCCCGTTCTTCGACGCCATGACGGTGAAGGGGCAACGCCCGGCGCTGGCACTGGTGTTGGAGATCGACGAGATATACCTGCACTGCCCGGCCTCGCTGCGCCGCTCGGGGGTGTGGGACCCGGGGTCCTGGCAGACCGCCTGAACCGGCGGACGGACCCCCTGTCCAGCACAAATAAGGGTAGGCTAACCTTCGCCAGGTGAGATCTGGTGAAGAAACAGCCGGTACGCCGCGCCTGCGCGGCCATGCCCTGTCGGCCACGGACGTGACCGTGTCGTACGACGGCGTCGACGTCGTGCACGACGCGGCGGTCGCGCTCCGGCCCGGCGAGGTCACGGTCCTGGTCGGCCCCAACGGGAGCGGCAAGTCGACGCTCCTGCGGACGATCGCCCGGCTGCAGCGACCCCGCCACGCCACCCTCAGGATCGACACCGACACCGACGGCCTCGCCGTGAGCGCCCGTGAGTTCTCGCGGTACGTGGCCCTGCTGACCCAGGGCCGTCCCACGCCCGGCGGACTGACCGTGCGGGACGTCGTCGAGTTCGGCCGCTACCCCTACCGGGGCCGCTTCGGCCGGCCCGACCCCGACGCGTCGGCCGCGGTCGACCGGGCCCTCGCGCTGACCGGTGTCACGGACCTCGCCGAACGGGGCGCCGACCACTTGTCCGGCGGCCAGCTCCAGCGGGTGTGGCTCGCCAGCTGCCTCGCCCAGGAGACCGGCGTGCTGCTCCTGGACGAGCCGACCACCTATCTCGACCTGCGGTACCAGATCGAGCTCCTCGACCTCATCCGCGACCTGGCGGACGAGCACGGGATCGCCGTCGGGGTCGTCCTGCACGACCTCGACCAGGCGGCGGCCGTCGCCGACCGGATCACCCTGCTCGAAGCGGGCCGGGTCGTCGCCGACGGCCCGCCCGAGGACGTCCTGACACCGGAACGCCTCACCGCCGTCTACGGCATCAGGATCGACGTCGACACAGACCCCCTCAGCGGCCGGCTGCGCACCCGCCCGGTCGGCCGGCACCACACCCGACACATGCGAACCGAAAGGCTCGGCACCACCTCATGAGACGCCTCCTGCTCACCGCGGCCGCCACCACCGCCGCGGCGCTCACCCTTGCCGCGTGCGGCACCACCGAGCCTGCCGCAGACAAGACCGCCGAGGCCGGCAAGGCCGGCAAGACCTCCGGGGCCATCACCCTCACCGACGGCTCCGGCAAGAAGGTGAAGCTCGACGGACCGGCCACCAAGGTCGTCGCCACCGAGTGGAACGTGATCGAGAGCCTCGCCACGCTCGGCGTGGCCCCGGTCGGCGCCGCCGACGTCAAGGGCTACAAGACCTGGGTCTCCGCCGTCCCGCTGAAGAACGAGCCGAAGGACATCGGCACCCGCGGCGAGCCGAGCATGGACACCGTGGCCGCCCTCTCGCCCGACCTCGTCGTGGCCACCTCCGACCTGCCGCCCGCCGCCCTGAAGCAGCTGCGCGAGATCGCCCCCGTGCTGGAGGTGAAGTCGGCCGACGGTGCCGACCAGATCGGGCAGATGTTCAAGAACCTCGACCTCATCGCGCAGGCCACCGGCACCACCGACAAGGCGAAGACGGTCCGCGCCGACTTCGACGCCAAGGTCGCCGAGGGCAAGAAGGCCCTCGCCGACGCCGGCCTCGACGGCACGCAGATCGCCTTCGCCGACGGCTACGTCGCCTCCAACCAGGTCTCCCTGCGCCCGTACACCAGCGGTTCCCTCATCGGGACCGTCAACGAGAGCATCGGCCTGAAGAACGCCTGGAAGGTCAAGGGCGACGCGGCCTACGGTCTGGGCACCACCGACGTCGAGGGCCTCACCGACCTGCCGAAGGGCACCCGGTTCGCCTACATCGGCAACGACGACGACAAGTCCGCCACCCCCTTCACCGGCGTCCTGGCGAAGAACGCCGTGTGGAAGTCCCTGCCGTTCGTGAAGGACGGTGACGTGCACCGGCTGCCCGACGGCATCTGGATGTTCGGCGGCCCCGGATCGATGGAGGCGTACATCGACGCCGTCGTCGACGCACTGACGAAGTAACTGACGAAGTAACGGAAACCATGGCCGTCACCGCAACCTCCCCCGTCGCCCGTCCGTCGACGGCCGCGTCCCGGACGGGCGTGGCCGCGGTGACGGCCGCGCTCGTCCTCCTGGTCCTGGCCCTCGGGATCGCCGACATCACCCAGGGCACCGCCGCCGTCGGACCGGCCGAGGTGCTCAAGGCCCTGACCGGCCGGGCCGACCAGTCCGACGCGTCCGTCGTGATCGCCTCCCGGCTGCCGCGGATGACCGCCGGCATCCTCGTCGGCGTCGTCCTCGGCGTGGCGGGCGCCGTGCTCCAGACCGTCAGCCGCAATGTGCTCGCCTCGCCCGACACCCTCGCGGTGAACGCCGGTTCGTACCTGGCGCTCGGGCTGGCCGGTGCCACCGGCGTCTCGCTCCCGCTGCTCGCCTCCTCCTCGGTGGCCTTCGCCGGCGGGCTCCTGGCCGCGGCCGTCGTCCTGGTCCTCTCGGGCCTCGGCACGGGCACCGTACGGCTGGTCCTCGCCGGCACCGCGCTGGCACTGGGCCTGAACTCGCTGACCGAGGGCCTGCTCCTGCTGTTCCCCGAGCAGACCGAGGGCCTCTACCAGTGGAACCAGGGCAGCATCAGCCAGAACGGCTTCGACGGCGTCCTGCAACTGCTGCCCGTCGCCGTGGCCGGGCTCGCCGGCCTGCTGCTGACCGCCCGCCGGATCGACGCGCTCGCCCTCGGGGACGACGCCGCGCGCGGCCTGGGCGTCCCGGTCCGCGCCACCCGGGTGACGGTGGTCGTCCTGGCGGCGCTGCTCTCCGCGACGGCCGTCACGCTCGCGGGGCCCATCGGCTTCGTCGGCCTGTGCGCCCCGGCCCTGGTACGCCCGCTCGCCCGCCGGTTCCGCGGCTTCGCCCGCTCCCGTACGGCCCTGCCCGTGGCGGGCCTGGCCGGCGCGGGGCTGGTCCTCGGCTCGGACGTGCTGCTCCGGGCCCTCGTCCCCGCGGACCGGGCGGTCGCCGTGCCCACCGGCGTCGTCACCAGCCTGGTCGGCGCCGTGTTCCTGGTGGTGACGGCCCTGCGCCTGCGGGACACGTCCGGCGCCGAGGCACCGGACCGGCTGCGCATCCCCAGCCGGACGGTGTTCCTGGCGACCACGGCCGTACTGGTCGCCGTGGTCGTCGGCGTCACGCTCGGCGGCGTCCTGCTGGGCGACAGCAAACTCCTGCTCGGCGACGTCGCCAACTGGACGCAGGGCCGGGCCGGCCGGGCCGTGTCCTTCGTCCTCGAAACCAGGGTGCCCCGGGTGTTCGCGGCCCTGTGCGCGGGCGCGGCACTGGCCCTGGCCGGCACGCTGGTGCAGGCGGTGACCCGCAACCCGCTCGCGGACCCGGGGGTCCTGGGCGTGTCCGGCGGCGCCGCGCTGGGCGCCGTGCTCCTGGTCACCACCGTGCCCGTGGCCGGTACGTGGAGCGTCGCGGGCGCGGCCTTCGCGGGCGCCGCCCTGGCCTCCGTCCTCGTCTTCGGCCTCGCGGCCCGGGGCGGCTACCAGCAGAACCGGCTGGTCCTGGTCGGCATCGGCGTCGCCGCCGGTACCGCGGCGCTGATCAGCCTGCTCATCGTGCTCACCGACCCGTTCAACGCCACGAAGGCGCTGACCTGGCTGTCCGGTTCGACGTACGGCCGGACCATGCCGGACGTCGTGCCCGTCGCGCTCGTGCTGGTGGCCGGCCTCGCCGTCGCGGTCGCCCGGCGCACCGAGCTGGACCTCGTCTCCCTGGACGGGGACACCCCGCGCCTGCTCGGCCTGCGGCTGTCCCGGGCCAGGCTGGGCTTCCTGGTCGTGAGCGTCCTGCTCAGCGCGACCGCCGTGGCCTCGGCCGGCACCATCGCCTTCGTGGGCCTGGTGGCCCCGCACGCGGCCCGCGCCCTCGTGGGGCGGCGGCACGTACGGGTGGTACCGGTGGCCGTCCTGCTGGGCGCCGCCCTCGTCTGCACGGCCGACCTGCTCGGCCGCACGGTCATCGCCCCCGCCCAGCTGGGCGCCGGACTGATGACGGCGACGATCGGCACACCGTACTTCCTGTACCTGCTGGTACGGAGCCGGCGGTAGGTTCCGAGGGCTCAGGCGTTCAGCGAGGTCACATAGGGTGCCAGCTTGGCCGGGCTCATCACCCACATGAGCCGGTCGATCCCCTGGGCCGACACGTCGGCGGACAGCAGGGCCACGGCGCTCGCGCCGGAGCGGACGAGAACCGCCGGCCGGCCGTTGGCCTCGACCCAGCGGGCGTCCGACCCCGGCCAGAACCGCGGTGCGAAGGCGGCGAGGTAGCGGGAGACGCGTGAGCGTCCGACGACCGGGACCCTCGACGCGCCCCGCATCCCGCCGCCGTCGGTGTAGCTGACGACGTCCGCGGCCAGGACGTCCTCCAGCGCCTTCAGGTCGCCCGTCCGCGCCGCACCGAGGAACACCTCCAGCAGCCGCCGGTGCTCGCCCCGGCCGACCTGCTCCCGCCGCTCGGCGGACAGGTGCCTGCGCGCACGGCTCACCAACTGGCGGGTGTTGGGCTCACTCGTCCCCAGGATGCCGGCGACCTGCCGATAGGGGTAGTCGAACGCCTCTCTCAGGACGTAGGCCGCCCGCTCCACCGGGTTCAGCTTCTCCAGGAGGAGGAGGACCGCCATCTCGACGGCCTCGGCGCGTTCCGCCCCCAGCTGCGGGTCCGGGCCGGTGTCGACCGGCTCGGGGAGCCACGGTCCGACGTACGACTCGCGCCGTACCCGGGCGGACCGGGCCGTGTTGATCGCGAGACGCGTGGCCACGGTGGTCAGGAAGGCGGTCGGCTCGACGACGTCCGCACGGTCGGCGTTCTGCCACCGCACCCATGCCTCCTGGCACACGTCCTCGGCCTCGGCGGCGCTGCCGAGCACCCGGTAGGCGACACCGAAGAGCCGGGGGCGCGCCGCGGCGAACTGCTCCGCCGCCGTCTTGAGGGAGTCGGCGTCGTCCCCGGCGTACATCGGTGTCCCTCCCGGCCCGGAGGCCACTGTCAGGCGGTGTCGGTCGTGGCCGGTGCGGTGGCCGGACGCAACTCCGCGTCCCCCCAGTCCGCGTGGTCGAAGTCGATCCCGTCGCCGCCGTCGGTGACGCGCAGCGTCAGGCGCTCCACCCCGCTGACGTCGACGTCGAGTGCGCGGGCGGCGTCCGCGGGGGTCATCACCCCGGTCCGCGCGAGCAGCCGCCCGTCGCCCACCACCTCGAAAGCGACCGTGGCCGCGCCGCCGACCTCGTCGTCGACGCCCACCCGGGCCCGGAAGCGGTCGTACGCGCCCCGGAGGTCGACGGACACCTCGGCCGCGGCGTGCATGCCGAGGCCCTTGTCGTACGCGGTGCCGCGGATACGCAGGGGACCGCCGTCGCCTCCGGCGCTCTCCCCGTTCGAGGCGTCGCGCTCGACCGGCCCCCAGCCGTTGCGCTCCGCCGCGAACGGCAGGTCGCTCACGTAGTCCACTCCCGGTGGTGACACGAACACCCGCACCGTCCGCTCGTGGCGCAGCGGGGTGACATCGGGTTTGCCGCCCGGAGCCCGGTAGGAGGCGCTCACCACCACGTCGTGGTAGCCGTACGCCGCGTCCGGCGGGACGTGCACGACGGCACGCGTGCCGAGCGCGTCGCCGGTGGCGAGCTCGTCGGCGTGAGCGGTGCCGTCCGTGACCGTCCACCCCTTCGGGGCGCTCACCCGTACGTCGGCGTCGCGCACCGGACCGAACTCCTCGACCTGGAGGCCGCCTTCGACGTCGACCGTCGTTCCCGGGTCGGCGTCGGCCTTCCGCGGTGTGGCCGACAGGGCGGTCAACGGCAGACGCTCCACCGGTCGGTCGCAGGTGGTGCGGCCGGGCACGGCACGGCAGATCAGCGCGGCGAAGCCGCCGCCCGCCGTGGTGGGGACCGCCAGGACGCCGCGGCGGTCGGTCACCCGGGAGTCGCGGACCAGGCCGTCCGGTCCGTCCCGCAGGACCTCCAGCCGCCAGCGGCCACCGCCGAGGAAGTCCAGCGGTACGCGCCGCGTGGCAGGCCCGTCGGCGGCGCCGACGTCACCGACGAACCAGCGGTCGCCGTGCCGCCGGGCGAAGGTCGCCCCGTCACCGGGACTCCCGGACAGCAGCCGCGTCTCGTCCCAGACGGTCGGCACCTGGTCGAGGAACCGTTCGAGCTCCGGACGGGACCGGTAGGCCGCCACCGAACCGGCGAAGTTCTGGAAGGCGGACTCGTAGACGACGGACAGGGCCAGCTCCGCGGCCTCGGAGGTGGTACGGGTGCCGAACTGGAATCCCATGGGTGTGTAGTCCATGGATCCCACCACGTTCCGGGTGAAGGGCAGGGTGGTGATGTCGGCGAGGGACACATTGCCCTGCTCGGCGCCGTAGACCGCCTCCATGGACATGACGTGCGGCCAGGTGCGCTGGATGCCGTGCGGAATGGTCGATCCGTGGAAGTTGACCAGCAGTTCGCGTTCCGCGGTCGCCCTGAGGACGTCGTCGTACCAGCGGAAGCGCTCCTGCGCGTCCGAGTCCATGAAATCGATCTTCAACCCGGCCGCGCCCCACCCCTTGACCCTGTCCAGGGCCTCCTCGCGTTCGGCGGCCGTGTCCAGATCGGTCCAGTGCATCCACAGCAGGATCTTCACCCCGCGCCGCTGCGCGTACTCGATGAGCCGCGGCATCCAGTCCTCGGTCTTCCACCCGTCGTCCACGAGTGTGTACTCCCAGCCGTGGGCGGCGCTGTAGTCGACGAACCGCTGCTGGGTCTCCAGGCTGCGCTGCGCGGCGCCGAAACCGGCCAGCCAGGACCAGGCGACCTTGCCCGGACGGATCCACGAGGTGTCCGCCACCCGGGAGCCGGGCGCCAGGTCGTCCACGAGGGTGGACTCCGTGACGGTGGCGAGGTCACCGATGACGGCGGTGCGCCAGGGGGTGGCCAGCGGGCCGGCGGAGGAGACGCGCTCGTCGGCGAGCTCCACGGCGTAGCGGCCGCTCCCGGCCTCGTGCGCGAGACGGCTGCCGGCGTAACGGCCGTCGACGTCCGACTCCGTGAGCAGGACGTAGGACGTGCCGACCCGGAAGAGCGAGGGGTACGCGTAGTCGCCCGCCGCGGCGCCCGCGGCGGTGGTCTCGGTGCGGGGCCGTTCGTAGTTGGGCGTGTACGGCATCAGCCACGCCGCCGCCCCGCCCGGCACCTGGAACGCGGAGGCCTCCCCGAGCACCGTCACCCCGTCGTCGCCCGGCAGCACGTAGCGGTAGGCGAACCCGTCGTCGGAGACACGGACGACCAGGTCGAGCCGGGCACCGTCGTCCTTGGCGAAGGAGAACCGCGCCTCGGTCATACGGGCCGTACGCCTGCGCTGCTTGCCGGTCGTCGTGGTGTAGCGCTCGGTCACCTTCCGTACGGTGTGGCCGCGGGGCCGCAGACCGGTGGTCAGGTCGGAGGAGTCGGTGGTGATGCCGACCGGGGCGGGTTCGAGCACGGTGGTGGCGCCTCGGCGCGCGCCCAGCGACAAGGTGCCCCGTGCCGCGTCGAGTTGCAGTCGCGCGGTCAGGGTGTCGCCGGGCCCTCCCGCACCGTGGGTCACGTTCCACGACGTGACCGCCGCGTTCCCGGGGGCGGCCGTGGCCGGGGGAGTGAGACCTCCCAGCCCGACGGCGACGCCCACGGCCGCGGCGCACCATGCCAGCAGCCCGCGTCTCAACCGGTACGTTCCTGCGCGCATGCGGGTCTCCAATCGAGGGGGCAGTTCGAGTGGGGCAGCGTGGCCGGTCCACATCCGGGGCCGCGCCCGGAGCGACGGCGGTGCGGCCGTCGGCGCGAGGACGCTCCGCCGACCGGATCGGGTGTCCCGAAGGCGTACGGCGGCCCCGCGCCGGAGGTCGCGTACCCGACGGCCCGGACCCGGCGCGTACCCGACGGCCCGGACCCGGTCACCGCGGCCGGGGCGTGCTGCGGTGTGCGGCGTGACCTTCTCATTTCCACTTTCCGCAGACAACGTTGTCACATGGCCGTCGTCATTCTTCGGCGGATGTGATGCTCACGTCAAGAGTCTGTCGTCGCCCGGCAGACGGGTTCGAGCCGGCGTCATCGGGCATTGCCGACGCCGGCTCGCCGCCCGGGGTGCGCTCGGACGTGTCGGACGTGTCACACGTGTCAGACGTGAATCACCTTGGGGAAGGCTTTGTCCGTCTCGATGTAGTACTTACGGACCAGCGGGCCGAATCCGTCCTGCGAGTCGCCGAGGATCATGGCCTTGACGACCTGAACGCTCTTCGCGTCATCGAACTCCTGCGTCTTCGTCCCGGTGTCACCGGGGACCAGCAGCCGCCACTCGGCCCGGGACTCCGCCGTGGCGCTGACGTCCGGGTCGAAGCCCAGGTAGTAGCGGCGTCCGGAGGGCTGCTCCTGCCCGACGGCCAGGAAGACGATCACATGGAAACCGGTGTTACGTTCGTTGTTGAACTGGCTCGCGCTTCCCCCCACGTGCCCGGTCGAACCGCTGATGATCACGGCGCGGTCGGCCTTCACGGCTTTGTCGATGGCGGTCCATTTGCCTCCGACCTGGAACGGCACCGACAGATCCGAGGGCTTGTACGGCCCCTCTTCCCCGGGGCTCAACGCGGTGCCGACCCTTTGGGCGCGCCCCTGGCAGTCGTTGTCCATCATTTTCCCGAACGTGGGATCGGCCGGCATCTGCAACCAGAACCTGAGGCGGTCGAGGACGGGGCCGTCCGTCGCATCCACCTTCTGCGAGATCCGGGTCCTGACGGCCCGGATCGTGGGTGTGGTCTGGTCGACGGCTTGAACGTACGCCTGCTCGATCATGGAAGATCCCCCCGGCTCGACTCCTTTGTCCCACCATGGCGCACGGAAAGTGTCTCCGGCAGGGCGCGGAGTGGGGAGCGCACGCCGAGGAACGCGCCGCCGTCCCGGCGGGCGGCGTGGGCGCGGGCCTCAGCGCCGTCCCTTGAAGTGGCCGCTCCGATACAGCTTGTAAAGCATGAACGAAGCAAGGATCAGCCATACGCCCAGGAACGCCCACTGGAACCAGGGCGGACCGTCCGGCCTGCTGTCCTGGGCCGGCGCCGAAGCCGTCACAACAAAAGAATTCATCTCCCACCGGTGCCCCGTTCGTGAAGGCAGACACCCGGTACTTCGCCTTCCGCTTCCGTCGTCCCGGTGGGTTCGCGTTCCGGCTGACCCGCACCCGCCGCCGGAGCCGGTGGCCCGGCAGGTGACCGGGAAGCAGACGCGGACGGCGCACACCGGTGTCGCGTCCGTGACGAAGCACCCTGAAGCGCTGCGTCACTTTCGGGGAAACCGAATTCATCCATTCGGCCGCGCTCTGGTGCGGGTGCAGTTTTTATCGGTGCTCTATTCTTGATGGAGGGAATCCTTCACGGAAGGAGCGAGCAATGCAGCACGCAGTCGTCGATTTCATGGAGGAGCTGGTCACGCAGCCGCGCCGACAGCACTCCTTCCGCCGCTCGCCCGAGGCGTACATCGCCGGGAGCGCCCTGTCCCGCACCGAGCGGGAGGCGGTCGCCTCCGGTGACGTGAGCCGTATGCGCGCCGTCCTGGCCGAGTACAGCCCGGTGAAGGAGGAGGCGGGCGGGCTTCTCATCCTCCTCGCTTTCGACGAAGAGGAATCCGGCGAGGGCGGGGCGTGAGTGAGCGGCAGCGTGAGGAAACCGGTGGTCCGGTGCAGGAAGCCGTGGGCAACGCCCAGCTGGTCGTGGTGGGAACCGGATTCCGGGCCATCGGTGACTTCACTCTGGAGGCACGAGCCTGTATCGAGCAGGCCGACAAGGTGCTGTGCCTGATCGGGGACCCCTTGGTCACCCACTGCCTCGGGGAGATGAACTCCTCCGTGGAGACTCTCGACGTCCACTACGCCGTCGGCAAGAAGCGCCATGATTCCTACGAGGAGATGGTCCAGCGCATCCTGTCCGAGGTGCGCCGCGGCCAATTCGTGTGCGTAGCCCTGTACGGGCACCCGGGGGTATTCGCCCACGCGGGACACGAAGCCATCCGCCGAGCGCGCCTGGAAGGCATTTCGGCGCGTATGCTTCCCGCCCCCTCCGCCGAGGACTGGTTGTTCGCCGATCTGGGCCTGGATCCGGGGAAATCGGGGTGCCAGAGTTTCGAGGCATCCGATTTCCTGATCCGTCATCGTGTCTTCGACCCCACGAGCCTCCTGATCCTGTGGCAGGTCGGCGTCATCGGCATGATGGACTACGACGCACGGTTCGACGCACGCCCCGGTGCCGCCTGCCTGACCGAAGTGCTGCTCGCCCACTACGGCACCGACCATCCGGTCACGGTCTACGAAGCATCGCCGTACGTGACCGCGCAGCCGCGTATCACCACCGTTCCACTGGCCAAGCTTCCCGATTCCTCGCTGCGGGCGACTTCCACCCTGGTGGTGCCGCCTCTGCCCCAACGGCCCTTCGACCGGGACCTGCTGGCCCGCCTCACGCGCCGCCGCTGACCGGATCCGGGTGATCCGGGTGATCCGGGTGAGGAGTCACCGCCATGGGACCGCAGGGCACGAGGCCGCATCTCGGCGGTGTTTCCGAGACCGCGCTGTGGACGCTGTACATGCGCGCCCACGAGGCACGCCGGCCCGACCGCCTGATCGAGGATCCGAAAGCCATCGAGCTGGTCGCCGCGCTCGATTACCCGTTCCTGGAGCGCTTCGGCCTGGACGAGCAGGACATCGCCGAGGGCGAAGCGCTCCGGACGCGGGTGTTCGACGACGAGGTGCGCCGGTTCCTCCGGGGTGACCCCGAGGGGACCGTGGTCACCCTCGGCGGAGGACTGGAGACGCAGTTCTGGCGTGCGGACAACGGACGGGCGCGATGGATCAGCGTCGATCTGCCGGAAGTGGTGGGATTGCGGCGCCGCCTTCTGCCGGAGTCGCCACGGCAGCGGCTCGTCGCGTGCTCGGTGCTGGACGATCGGTGGATGGACGAGGTGGACCTCACCCGTGGCGTCCTGATGACGGTCAAGGGGTTGTTCCAGTACTTCCAGCCGGCCGAGGTGCACCGACTCGTCGCCGCCTGCGCGGAGCGGTTCCCCGGTGCCGTCATGGTCTTCGAGGCACCCGCCCGCTGGCTCAGCACCCGTATGAGGCAGGGCCGTGTCAGAACCCCCGCCGGGACCGCGCCTCCCCCCACCTACTGGGGGATGGATCCGAGGGAAGCCCGCAGGATCCGCGGGGCCCACCCGAACATCGTCGAGTGGACGGACCTGCCCCTGCCTCCCGGCCGGGGGAGGGTCTACGGCCGGCAACTGCCGTGGATCGCGCGCACGCCCGTGGTCCGGAACTGGAAACCGGTCTGGATCACACGCCTGCGGTTCGGTGACGACCCCTCCGGGGGCAGCCCCGGACACACCCGACACGAACCCCGGGTGCGTCCGGCCGACCGGTAGCTCCTCCCGTCGGTGTCCGGGCCGCGGCGGGCCGGACACCGCCCTTCACGACGGCCCCGCCGGGACGAGGCCGGAAGGGCCCGCCCCGGCCCCGGGGATCAGTCGAGCAGCGCGGTGGCCTCGACCTCGACCAGTACGTCCGGCTCGAAGAGGTGGTCGACACCGATGAGGGAGGCCGGCGGCATGGGAAGCCGGAGTCCGATCTCTTCGGCGACGGCTTCCACACCCGCCATGAAGTCGTCGATCTTCTCCGGACTCCACCGGGTCACGTAGAACGTCAGGCGCAGCACGTCCGCGAACGACGCGTTCGCGCCCGCCAGCCCGACGGAGGTGTTGCGCAGCGCCTGGGCGACCTGCCCGGCCAGATCGCCGGGCGCGACCGGGGTTCCGTCGGCCAGGCGAGCGATTTGGCCGCTGACGTGGACATGCTTTGTCCCGGTACCCACGGCGACGTGGTGGTACGGGGTCGGCTGCAACATGCCCTCGGGCGTGAAGTGCTGAACAGTCATGGTCGTTTCCCCTTTGAAGTAGGTATTCGTAAGCTACCTAGTGGAAGAAAGACACTTCAACGAGACCAGGTTTCGCCATGGATACCGACGAGATGGATACCGAGGACATGGATACCGAGGACGAACTCCGCATCGAATCCCCGCATCGCGAACTGCTCGACCAGATTCTCGACAAGTGGTCGCTCAGCGTCCTCAACGAACTGTGCGAACGCCCGTGCCGCTTCAACGAGCTGCGCCGAGCCGTCCCCCAGGTCACGCAGAAGTCGCTGACCGCGACGCTTCGACGACTCGAACGCAACGGCGTGGTCGAGCGCGAGGTCGTCTCCACCCGCCCGGTGGCGGTCAGGTACCGGATCACGCCGCTCGGCAAGACCCTTCGGCCTCCTGTCGACGTACTGCTGGCGTGGGCCTCGGAGAACATGCCCGCCATCGCACGGGCCCGCGACGCCTACGACGCGCGGGAAGACGAAACAGGCCGCTGATCGATGACGGACGGACCCTTGCCCGTGGCACCGTGGCACCGTGGCACCGCGGGGTCGCGGCCGTGTCAGGTCATACGGCATCGGCGGCGTCGGCGGCATCGCCCGGCGTTCCGGAGGACCGGGCGATCTCTCGTTCGGCGGCTTCGACGATGGCCAGTACGGCGGCCGCCGCGGCCGCGGGATCACGGGCCTCGACGGCCTGCACGACGGCACGGTGACCCGGCAGCGAGGCCTCCACCGCGCCGGGGGTCCGGATGCTGACGAGGAAGCTGTGTTCCAGCGCGATGCCGACGGCACGGCCCAGTGAGCCGAGGAGGCGGTTGCCGCCGGCGTCGAGCAACGCCCGGTGGAAGGCGATGTCGGCCTCGACATAGCCCTTGCGGCCGGGGTTCGCCGCCGCGGCCTCCATGGCCGCCAAGGAGGCGTACAGGGCTCGTACGTCGTCGGGACCGGCCCGGTCGGCGGCGAGCCGGGCCGCTTCGGGTTCGACGATCCGGCGCAGTTCACCCGTGTCGCGCAGCAGAGCCGCGGAGTCTCCGGCCTGTTTCCAGCGCAGCACGTCACGGTCGAGGTGGTTCCAGTGCTCCGGGGGCAGCACGCGCGTGCCGGTGCGGGGGCGTACCCGCAGCATCCCCTTGGCCACCAGTGCCTTGACCGCCTCCCGCAGCAGTCCCCGGCTGACGCCGATCCCGGCGGCGAGCGCGTCCTCGACCGGCAGCGCGTCCCCCGGCTCCCACGCGCCGCCCACGATGCGCCGCCCCAGCTCGTCGACCACGCGCTGATGCGCGGTCGGGAAGTGCTGCTCCACGATCCCCGTTCGCCCCCTGGACGCCATTCATCGAATCATCTAATGATTGTTTCCCAGGGTACGGCCTGCGGGTCCGCACCCGGGAACGCCCATCGCGAAGCGGACGACGCCGGAGCCACGGGAGTGATCACATGACCGACGGTCGGAGGACGGGCCGCCGCAGCCAGGCATGGTTCGGAGCGCAGGGCCGCAGCGGGATGGTGTACCGCTCCTGGATGCGCAACCAGGGACTCGGGCACGAGGTGTTCGACGGGCGTCCCGTCATCGGTATCGCGACCAGTGCCTCCGAACTGGCCCCGTGCAACGCCCATCTGACACGCGTAGCGGAGGCCGTCAAGCGCGGCGTGTGGCAGGCGGGCGGCCTGCCGCTGCAGTTCCCCACCATGGCCACCGGCGAGACCCTGATGCGCCCCACCGCCATGCTGTACCGCAACCTCATGGCCATGGAGGTCGAGGAGCTGATCCGGGCCAATCCGCTCGACGGTGTCGTGCTGCTGTCCGGTTGCGACAAGACGACCCCCGCCATGCTCATGGGTGCCGCCAGTGTCGACCTGCCCGCCGTCATGGTCACCGGCGGTCCGATGCTCAACGGCAAGTACCGGGGCCAGGACGTGGGATCCGGCACCCACGTGTGGAAGTTCGAGGAGGACCTGAAGACCGGCCGGATGACCGAGGAGGAGTGTTTCTTCGCGGAAGGGTGCATGGCCCGTTCGGAAGGGCACTGCATGACGATGGGGACCGCCTCGACCATGGCCTGCATGGCCGAGGCGCTCGGTATGCAGCTGCCGGGATCGGCGGCCTGGCCCGCGGTCGACTCCCGGCGGATGGAGACCGCGCAGGCGGCGGGACGGCGCATCGTGGGGATGGTGGAGGAGGAGCTGCGCCCCTCGCGGATCCTGACCCGGGAGGCGTTCGAGAACGCCGTCCGGGTCAACGCGGCCATCGGCGGCTCCACGAACGCGGTCATCCATCTCACCGCCCTCGCCGGACGCGTCGGCGTCGAGTTGGGCCTGGGGGACTTCGACGACCTGGTCCGCGCGGTGCCGACCCTGGTCAACCTGATGCCCAGCGGCACCTACCTCATGGAGGACTTCTGCTACGCGGGCGGTCTGCCGGCCGTCATGGCCGAGCTGCTCGGCGGCAGGCTGCTGGACGGCGGGCAGCTCACGGTCACCGGACGCACCGTCGCCGAGAACCTCGGGGGCGCCGGGGGCGCCGGGAGCACCGGGAAGGCCGAACGCGTCGGTTCCGACGTCATCACCGGGATCGAGGCCCCCTTCCTGCCGGCCGGTACCGGCATCGCCGTCCTGCGCGGCAACCTGTGCCCCGACGGTGCCGTGATCAAGCAGTCCGCCGCGTCACCGCACCTGCTCACCCACCGCGGTCCCGCGCGCGTCTTCGATTCCCCCGAGGCGTATCACGAGGTGGCCGACGACCCGGACCTCGACGTCGACGAGAACACCGTCGTCGTCATCCGCAACGCCGGGCCGAGGGGCTATCCCGGCATGCCCGAGGTCTCCAACGTCCCGCTGCCCACCAAGCTGCTGAAGGCCGGCGTCAAGGACATGGTGCGCATCTGCGACGGCCGCATGAGCGGCACCGGGTACGGGACGGTGGTCCTGCACGTGGCGCCCGAGGCCGCCGTGGGCGGCCCCCTCGCCCTGGTGCACGACGGGGACCCCGTCGTCCTCGACGTCCCGAACCGCACCCTGCGCCTGGACGTGGACGACGCCGAGCTCCTGCGGCGCCGGCAGGCGTGGAGGGCACCGGTCGAGCGGCACACCGGCGGCTACGCCTGGCTCTACACCCAGAACGTGGAACAGGCCGACCGGGGCGCCGACTTCGGGTTCCTGCGCGGAAGCCGGGGACACCAGGTCCCCCGCGACTCCCACTGAGTCCACCCGGGCGACCGCATCCCTCGTATCCGGCCGCATCCCGTCACATCCAGTCGCATCCGCTCGTATCCCGTCGCATCCCGTCGCATCCCGTCGTACCCAGGAGAGCATCGATCGTGGAATCGGCAGCAGCGCGCCCCCGTCCGGTCCTCACCGCCGCCTCCGTCCTGCCGGCGGATGCCGACCGAGCCGCCCTCGTCGCACGCGTCCACAGCCCGGAATCGGACGGCCCCTGTGTGGCCGCGGTCCGCGGTGAGCAGGTCGTCGACCTGACGGCCGTCGCACCCACCGTCTCGGACCTCGTGGAACGCGACGACGCGGCGGCAGTCGTCCGTGAGGCCGGTGGCGGGCACACCTGGCGCCTGGACGACCTGCTCGCGGCACCGGCCGGCCGCCGTGACGTCGCGCATCTGCTCGCCCCCGTCGATCTGCAGGTGATCAAGGCCGCGGGCGTCACCTTCGCGCGGAGTCTGCTGGAACGCGTCATCGAGGAGCGCACGGGCGGCGATCCGGCGCAGGCCGCGCGGGTGCGGGCCCGCGTCGGGCAGGTGGTGGGCGGCACGCTCGACGGCGTCCGTCCCGGATCCCCGGAAGCGGACCGGGCCAAGGAACTGCTCGTCGCCGAAGGACTGTGGTCGCAGTACCTGGAGGTCGGGATCGGGCCGGACCCGGAAGTGTTCACCAAGGCCCCGGTGCTGTCCGCGGTCGGCACCGGCGCCGACGTCGGAGTGCTCGGCGCCTCGGTGTGGAACAACCCCGAGCCGGAGGTCGTCCTCGTCGTGGACTCGCGCGGCCGGGTACGCGGCGCGGCGCTCGGCAACGACGTCAACCTCCGTGACATCGAGGGACGCAGCGCCCTGCTGCTGTCCCGGGCGAAGGACAACAACGCCTCCTGCGCGATCGGCCCGTTCGTCCGCCTGCTCGACGAGGACTTCGGCCTCGACACCGTACGGGGGATCGAC
Source organism: Streptomyces beigongshangae (assembly GCF_019710745.1). GTDB lineage: Bacteria > Actinomycetota > Actinomycetes > Streptomycetales > Streptomycetaceae > Streptomyces > Streptomyces beigongshangae. The sequence continues at coordinate 90,412 of NZ_JAHKJW010000009.1, read as the reverse complement.
GTCGACCTGCGGATCGACGGCACGGACGGCTACGTACTGCACGGCAGCAGTTCCATGCGGGAGATCAGCCGCGACGTGCTGGACCTGGTGGTGGCGACGCACGGTGCGCACCACCAGTACCCCGACGGCTTCGTGCTGTTCACCGGAACGCTGTTCGCCCCCACCGAGGACCGCCGGGCAGCCGGTGCGGGCTTCACCCACGAGTACGGCGACATCGTGCGGATCTCCAGCCCGCGGCTCGGCGCTCTGGTCAACACCGTCGTCCCCAGCGAGCGGGCCGCGCCGTGGACGTTCGGTGTACGGGCGCTGATGCGCAACCTCGCCCGGCGCGGCGTGCTGTGAGACGCGCGACGTGCGCTGCGCACGCCCGGTTCACATCCGGGCGGCCGGCTCCTGCGCGACCGTGGCGTGCAGACGCCGCGTGTGATCCACGTGGCGCTCGGCCCCGGTCAGCGTGACCCCGGCCGTCAGGCGCGGATCCGCGCTGGAGGCGGCCAGCCGCACCTCCAGCGCGCCCGGTTCGACGACGCGCCGGCCGTCGCGTCCGGTGAAGGAGGCGAGGTCGGCCGGGACCGTGACCCGCAGGCGCCGGGCCTCGCCCGGCGCCAGTTCGACCCGGGCGTAGCCGACGAGGCGCTGCACCGGCTGGACGACGGAGGCCACCGGGTCGTGCAGATAGACCTGGACGACCTCGGTTCCGGACCGTCCGCCCGCGTTGCGGACGGTGAAGGCGAGGGCGAACTCGCCGTCCGTCGGGGTCTCCCGGACGTCCACGGTCAGGTCCGCCCAGTCGAACCGCGTGTAGGACAGACCGTGCCCGAAGGCGAACGCGGGGGTCGGGTCGACGCTGGACACCTCGCCGGCATGGGCGAGCCGCGCCCCCAGGTAGGTGGCCGGCTGGGATCCCGGTCCGCGCGGCACGCCGACCGGCAGACGTCCGGAGGGGTTGACACGGCCGCTGAGCACCCCGGCGATCGCGTGCGTGCCCTCCTCACCGGGGAAGAAGGACTGCACGATCGCGGCGGACTCCTCCACGGCGCGGCCGAGGGCGTACGGCCGTCCTGCGAGCAGCACGGTGATCACGGGTGTCTCCAGGTCGAGCAGGGCATCGAGCAGTTGCTGCTGCGCGCCGGGCAGCACCAGCGTCTCGACGTCGCACCCCTCGCCGCTGGTGCCCCGCCCGAAGAGTCCGGCGCGGTCGCCGAGCACCACCAGGGCGATGTCCGCCCCGCGTGCGGCCCGTACGGCCTCGTGGAGGCCGGAGAGGTCCCCGTCGTCGACCCCGGTGCCGCGGGCGACCGTGATCTCGGCGTCGGGGAACTCCGAGGCCAGTGTGTCGCGCAGCGTGGGCAGGTCGATGCCGAGCGGGGTCCCGGGGTGGCGGACGCCGATGTGCTGGGGGAAGGAGTAGCAGCCCAGTACGGCGACGGGCTCGTCGGCGTTGGGACCGAGCAGGGCGATGCGGTGCGGCCCTTCGAGAGGCAGGGTGCCGTCGTTGCTGAGCAGCACGACCGCTTCCTCGGCGACCGTACGGGCCAGCGAGCGGTTCTCCGGACCGTCCAGGTCGATCCGGCCGCGCAGGGCGGCCGGATCGTCCGGGTCCGCTCCGTGGAGCGCGGCCGGCAGGGGGTTCCAGTCCGGGTCGAGCAGGCCGAGCGCCACCTTCTGGGTGAGTGTCCGCCGCAGGGCGCGATCCACCAGCGCTTCCGGTACGCGGCCGTCGGCGACGGCCGCGGCCAGGGGCTCGCCGTACGTCTTGACGTTGGGCAGTTCGACGTCGACGCCCGCGCGCAGCGCCGTGCCGGCGGCACCGGCCCAGTCGGCCGCGACGCCGTGCAGGGTCTTGAGGAAGGCGATGGCGAAGTAGTCGGCGACGACGGTGCCGTCGAAGCCCCACGTGTCGCGCAGCAGCCCGGTGAGCAGGTCCTCGTCGGCCGCGGAGGGTATGCCGTCGGTGTCGGTGTAGGCGTTCATCACCGACCGGGCGCCGCCTTCGCGGATCGCCATCTCGAAGGGGGGCAGCAGCACGTCGGCACGCTCGCGCGGGCCCATGGAGGAGGGGGCGAGGTTGCGGCCGGCGCGGGAGGCCGAGTAGCCGGCGAAGTGCTTGAGGGTGGCGACGATCCCGGCGGATTCAAGACCTTGTACGTATGCCGTCCCGATGGTGCCGACGAGGTACGGGTCCTCGCCGATGGTCTCCTCGACCCGGCCCCAGCGGGCGTCGCGCACCACGTCCAGGACGGGCGCGAGTCCCTGGTGGACGCCGACGGCCCGCATGTCGCGGCCGACGGCGGCGGCCATGCGCCGTACCACGTCCGGATCGAACGTGGCGCCCCAGGACAGCGGAACGGGGTAGGCGGTCGCCCCCCAGGCGGCGAAGCCGGCCAGGCACTCGTCATGGGCGAGAGCGGGGATGCCGAACCGGTTCGTGGCGGCGATACGGGTCTGGGTGCGGGCCAGGGACAGCGCGCCCAGGGCGGGGTCGACCGGGACCGTGCCGAAGGGCCGGGTCAGCTGTCCCAGCCCGGTGGGCAGGAGGGCGGCGAGATCGACGGGCTCCTCCATGTCGTGCTGGTGCGGGGCCACTTCACCACCCTGGTCGCAGGCGCCCACCCACACTCCGTACAGCTGGGCGATCTTCTCCCGAAGGGTCATCGCCTCGATCAGGGCGTCGACCCTCGCGGTGACGGGAGCGGCGGGGTCGTTCCAGAGGAAGATCCCGGGGGTGTTCTCCACGGCCACGTCGGCGTTCACTTTCCTCCTACGTCCATCAGGTCCTCGACCGGGGTGCAGCGGACGAACAGGTACGAGCAGGCAGACGAGCAGGGTTCGGGGCGGCCACCGGCCACGGCGCCGGTGCGGCTCAACGGCTGAATCCGGCGGTCAGACCGCTCAGCAGCTGGCGGCGGCCGAACGCGTACAGCACCAGGACGGGCAGGGTGGTCAGGACGACGGCGGCGACGACGGCGGGGACGTTGACCCCGTACTGGCCCTGGAAGGTCCACAGCGCGAGTGGCAGGGTCCGGCGGTCGGGGCTCTGCGTGAGGATGAGCGGCAGCAGGAAGCCGTTCCAGATGGTCAGTGCGTTGAAGATGGTCACGGTGAGGATGGCCGGCCGGGTGAGCGGTGCCGCCAGCCGCCACAGTGTCGTCCATTCGGTGGCGCCGTCGACCCGCATCGAGTCGAACAGCTCCTTGGGCACGTCGCGGATGAAGTTGGAGAGGACCAGGACGGACAGGGGGACGGCGAAGGCGATCGACGGGAGGATCAGCGCCGGCAGGGTGTCGTACAGCTCCAGCTCGATGATGATCAGATAGACCGGGATCACCGTCGCCTGCAGCGGGATGGCCAGGCCCATGAGGAACAGTCCGTTCATCGCACGCAGCACCCGCATGCGCCAGCCGCGGACGATCGCGTACGCGGCCATGAAGGAGAACAGGACCGCCGGCACCACGGCACCGGCGGTGACCACGGCGCTGTTCACGAAGTAGCGGAGGAAGCCGGACTCGACGACCAGCCGGTAGTTCTCCAGCGTCGGGTCGCCCGAGGGCACCAGCGGGTTGTCCGCGTAGTAGCGGTTCTGGGCCTTGAAGCTGGTGATGAGGGTCCAGTACAGGGGTACGGCGACGACGCCGAGCCAGAGCCATCCGGCCAGGCCGCCGGCCCAGTTGCGCCGGCGGGCCGTCCGGCGGGAGTGGCTCCGCCGCTCGTGGTGGCCGGCCTGCTGCGGTCGTCGCGCTTCGGTCAGTGTGCCGGTCACGTCAGGCCCCCTCCAGTTGGCTCGCGCCGGCGTCCCGGCCCCCGAGCCGGCGCAGCAGCAGGGCGAGGGCCAGACCCACCAGGACCAGGATGACCGCGATGGCGCTGGCCGGTCCCATCAGGCTGGCCTGGAACCCCCGCTTGTACATGTCCAGCGCAAGGACCCGGGTGGCGTCGCCGGGACCGCCCTCGGTCAGGACGAAGATGAGGTCGAAGAAGGTCAGCGACCCGACCACCATCAGCGTGGACGAGGTGATGATGGTGTATTTCAGCTGGGGCAGCGTGACGCTGAAGAACTGCCGGATCCGTCCGGCCCCGTCCAGCTGCGCGGCTTCGTAGAGGGACTTCGGGATCTGCTGGACACCGCCCTGGTAGATCAGCGAGTGGAAGGGGACGAACTGCCAGGAGACGACGAAGACGACGACCCCGAACGCGAGCCCGGGCCGCCCCAGCCAGTCCTGGCTGAGCACCCGGATCCCCAGCCCGGCACCGAGTCCGAAGTTGGGATCCAGCAGGGCCTTGTACGCGAGCGCGATCGCCGCGGAGCTGAGCATCAGCGGGACGAAGTACACCACGCCCAGCACGGCACGGTAGCGCCGGCGGCCCGCCATGAACGTGCCGAGCAGAATGCTCAGCGGCGTCTGGACGGCCCAGGAGGCGGCCATCACCAGGAACGTCACCCCGAGGGCGTGCGGCAGTCCGGGGTCGGTGAGTACCGCACGCCAACTGGTCAGCCCCGACGGGTGGATGGCGCCTATCCCGTCCCACGTGGTGAAACTCAGCACGAAGACACCGACGAGCGGAACGACGGCGAAACCGACGAAGACCACCAGCGCCGGCGCCGCCAGCCACGGCAGGATGCTGCGCGGTCCGCGGCGCGGACGGCGGCCGATGGGCGGGCTCATGTGCCGGTGACCGCGTTGAGTTCGTCGGCGAACTGCTTGGGCGAGATGGACAGCTGGAACAATTTGACGATGTTGTCCAGCAGGGTCTCGGCGGCCGTCGGGCTGAGCGCCTGGTCCCAGGACTGGCCGAACGCCTTGGCCTTGGTGGCGACGTCGTAGGTGAATTGCAGGAAGTCGGCGTTCTCGGCGGCGGCCAGCAGTTTCTCGGTGCCCAGCCGGATCGGGACCGATCCGTTGTCGATCCACTTCTTCACCTCGGCGTCCTGGAGGGCGCCCTCGGCGAAGAATTCCCTGGCCGTCCTCTTCTGTTCCGCACCGGCCTTGGAGGACAGGGAGAGGTACTGGGCGGGGTTGCCGACGGTGTTGCCCGGATCGCCCTCGCCGCCCTCCACGGGCGGGAAGTTCATGTAGCCCAGCCCGCCGCCGGGGACGAAGTTCCCGCCCCGGGCCTGCTGGATGCCGTACGACCAGGCGCCGTGCAGCATCATCGCGGCCCTGCCGGTGTACAGCAGTGCCTGGTCGGCGTTGGAGTCCGCGGTGATCGAGGAGAAGCCCTTGATGAATCCGCCGGCTTCGACCAGCTCCTGCACCTTGGTCAGCGCGGTGAGGGCGCNCCTTGATGAATCCGCCGGCTTCGACCAGCTCCTGCACCTTGGTCAGCGCGGTGAGGGCGCGCGGGTCGGACCAGGCGTTCTTCTCGCCCTCGATGACGGCCTGGAAGACCTCGGGACCGCCGATGCGGTCGAACAGGAACTCCAGCCACATCATGTTCGTCCACCGGGACTGGCCGCCGAGGGAGAACGGTGCGATGCCCTTGGCGTTGAACCTGGGCACCAGCGCCATGATGTCGTCCCAGGACTGCGGTGGTTTCGCACCGACCCGGTCGAAGACCTTCCTGTTGTAGTAGAGGATGATCGGCTGCACGGTCTCGCTCGGCAGCGCGTAGATCCTGCCGTCGACGGTTGCCGCGTCGAACGAGGACGGGAGCAGCCGCTTCCTGACCTCGGGATGCTCGTCGAACCACGGGGTGAGGTCCTCGACCTGGCCCGCCTTCGCGTAGGTGCGCAGCGTCCCGCCGCCCCAGCCCCAGATGATGGTGGGTGCCCGTCCGGCGCCGATGGCGGTCTTGATCTTCGTCTTGTACGCGTCGTTCTGGAAGGTGGTGTCCTTGATCTGCTCCTCGGGGTGGGCCTTGTTGAACGCGTCCACCGCGCCGGCTCTGACACCTTCCTGCGGCTGGCCGTTCAGGTACCAGTAGGTGGTCGCGCCCCCGCTGCCGGGGCCGGACGAGCCGCAGCCCGCCAGCGCCGCGGAGACCGGCACGCCGGCGGCCAGGCCGAGAAGGGTACGCCGGGACAAGTGAATCCCCATGTCTTTTCTCCGCACTCGAGAGCTACCGGCTTCTTGTGAGCCATATCGAAAAGTTTTCGAAATCGACTTCTGCGAGCTCTGTTCGTGCAAATTAGATTTCGGCCTGACGCCGTGTCAAGACGCGTGCAAGTACGTTGCCGGGCGCTGAAAGGCTACGTACCATCGGGGAGGAATGATCCTCCAAAGGTTTTGGCGGGGGTCGAAAATTTTTCGAAATGGAAATGATCGAGGGCGGGGACGATGCGGCTGATGTGCCCGACGCGCCGTCGGCGCAGGTCATGCCGCACCGACGGGAGCCGGTGCGGCCCGCGCCGGGGGCGCGGCGCGCGTTCCCCCGGGCGTCCCGGCCGGCCGGTCCCGCCCACGACGCCGGCCCGACGGGCGACCCACCACACCGGTGGACGTACAGCTGGGAGGAACCGATGCGGCAGAACGCCAGGCGCACCACCTTGGCGGACATCGCCCGGGCGGCCGGGGTCTCCGTCGCGACCGTGTCCAAAGTGGTCAACGGGCGTAGCGACGTGGCGCCGCACACCCGCACCCGCGTGCAGGAACTGCTGCGTCAACACCATTACCTCGCACCCGTCCTCCGCCACACCGGAGCCGTCCGGACCCCGACCATCGAGGTGCAGTTCAAGGGCGGCCTCACGTCGTACGTGGCCGAGACCCTGGAAGGCATCATCGACTCCGCCGCCGAACTGGGGGCCTCGGTGGTGATCAGCAAGGCGTCCCACGCCCCGCACTGGGCCCGGGACCTGGTCTCGGCGGGACGCCGCGCCGTCATCGCGATCACCAGCGTGTACACCACGGCGCACCTGAACGAACTGGCCCGGTCCGGGCTGCCGTTGGTCGTGCTGGACCCGCTGCACCTGCCGGACAGCCGGGTCAACAGCGTCGGGGCGACCAACTTCGCCGGCGGCCTGGCCGCGACCCGGCACCTGCTCTCCCTGGGCCACCGCCGCATCGCCTATCTCGGCGGACCGGCCATGGCCGTGTGCAACCAGGCACGCAGACACGGTTACCGCGCCGCCATGGAGGCGGAGGGGGCGCGGGTGCCCGACGCCTACGTCCTGCCCGGGGAATTCACGTACGAGACCGGGTTGCTCGGCGCCACGGCGCTCCTGGGCCTGCGGGAACCGCCGACGGCGGTCTTCGCGGGCAACGACGAGATCGCCGTCGGTGTCATCGAGGCCGCGCGCACCCGCGGTCTGCGCGTCCCCGAAGACCTGAGCGTGGTCGGCTTCGACGACACGAACCTCGCCCAGATGGCCGCACCGCCCCTGACCACGGTGCGTCAGCCGCTCCAGGAGATGGGCGGGGCGGCCCTGCGCATCGCCCTCCGGCTGGCCGACGCCGAGAAGGTCGAGTCCCACCACATCGAACTCGCCACCGAACTCGTGGTCCGCGTCTCGACGGCACCGCCCTGCGAGGAGACCCGGGAGGCTTCGGTGCGCGGTTGATCACAGGTGGTTCCCTGTGATCGCAGGGGATCACGGGTGATCACGGGTGAGAGGTATCCGGACGGAACGGGCGAACCGCCCGGAGGCGTCTCCCGCACGGTCCGCCCCGAGGGATCGGTCCGGGGCCCGGTGCCACCGCCGATGGCGGCAGCGGTGTCACGCGGTCCGCAGGCCCCGGTCGGTGAAGGCGATCAGCCATTCGAAGCTCTTGTCGATGTCGGTGCTCCACTGGAAGCCGCCCGCCGCCTCCAGGGTGGCGAAGCCGTGGCAGAGGCTGCGGAACATGCGCAGGGCGTGGTCCGTGTCGGACTCGGCGAGTCCGTAGCCGCGCAGAACGGCCCGGAACACATCGAACAGCCGCTGGGCGGCCAGGGTCGTCGGGTCGTCCGGGCCGGTGGGTTCCAAGCCGGTCGTGGCGGCGTAGCGCCCGGGGTGGTCGACCACGAAGGTGCGGAAGGCGTGCAGCGCGGCGGCCAGGGCGTCGCGGCCCGCCAGGCCCTGGACGGCGGTGCCGACGGCGTCGGCGGCCTGGACCGCCGCCAGCGCCGCGATGCGGCGCACGAGGTCCTCCTGGCCGCCCACGTGCTTGTACAGGGAGGGGGTGCGTACGCCCAGGCGCTCGGCCAGCAGCCCCATCGTCAGGCGGGTCAGGCCCACCTCGTCGGCGAGGCCGGCTCCGGCCGCGACCACGGCCGTCGTGTCCAGGCCGGCCCTAGGCACGGGCGGCGTCCGTTCGGAGGAAGGAGAGCGTCAGCGAAACCACCTGGTCAGGGTACTGGTCGTGCGGGTAGTGCCCGGCGCCCTCGATCATCTCCAGGCGGCCGAGACCGGCGGGCAGGTCCTCGACGATCGCCGCGCCCTCTGCGTGCGGATCGGCCCAGTCGGGGTCGTCGGTGCCCATCACGACCAGGACCGGGCAGCGCACGTCGCCGAGCCGGGCGCCGGCGTCGACGGGGGTGGTGCGGCCCATGCCCTGCAGGGCCTTCATCCGGCCCGGTTCGCGCAGCAGCGCCTCGATGCGGTCGAGCCGCTCGGTGAAGCCGGCCGGCTTCACTCCGGGGTAGGCGACCTCCAGGTAGGAGCGCCACGCCGGCGCACTGCCGAACACGGTCGCCTTCATCAGCCGCAGCATGCCCTGCCGCAGGCGCTTGCTGCGCAGGTCGCCCAGGCCCATCGACTGCTTGCGGGTGAAGGGCCCCAGCTCGACCAGCGCGGTGACCAGCTCCGGTGCCTGCGCGGCGGCGACGGTGGCGGCACCGCCGGAGATCGAGTGGCCCACCAGCACCGCCGGACCGCCCAGGTGACGGATCACCGCGAGCAGGTCGCCGGCGATGGCGGTGCGGCTCCACTGCGGCCAGTCGGTGCTGGACTCGCCGCAGCCGCGCAGGTCGACCGCGGCGACCCGGTAGCCCGCCGCCACCAGCTGCGGGGTCACGGCGTGATAGGCGGCGCGGTGGTCGCCCATGCCGTGCGCGAGGACGACCAGCGGGCCGGCCCCGGTCACCTCGTAGGCGATCGTGCCACCGTCGACAGCGAGGTACTCGGTCATGACATCTCCCATGTGGTTAATTGGTTCAGCCTTGCGGCTAAGTTCGTTAGCCAAAAGCTATTCCTATTAGCCAAAGGTGTCAACAGGGGTGTCCGGCCGGGCCTCTGCCGACCCGCTTCCTCGCCGGCGGGGTGGCCGTCCGAGCGGGCTCAGGGTGCGTGGGGCCGAGTGGGTGTCATTGCGGGGCCCGAACTGTCCTGGTGCTCATGCGCTGCAGTCTGTGGTGATTTCGATCGGATGCCCCTGCCCGGTGGCCAGGGTCCATGCGTCGATGTCCTGATAGCGCCGCGGGCCCGGGTGGCCGCTCACCGTGCTGCCGACCAGGTGGAGACGTGCGGTCCGCCAAGGGCGTCCGGTGAAGCCGTCGAGGCAGGCGACCGCCGCCGTCACGGACGTGTTGTCGTGGCGGCGGGCGCGGGCCAGCGTGAGGTGGGGACGCAGTGGACGTCCGGCGAAGGCGACACCGCAGTCCCCGAGCCGCGCCCGTACCGCTTCTCCCAGCTCGTGCAGTTGGCCGACATCGCCCCCGATGCCGCTCCACAGCACTCGCTCGTCGAAGTGTCCGCCACCGAGCAGTGCCAGTTCGAAAGAGGGGCGGGCGGCCGCCAGGTCGGCGAGGGGTGCACGAAGCCGCTGGACGGCCTGCACCGGCAGCCCGCCCAGGAAGGCCAGGGTGATGTGCCAGTCCTCGATGCGGTTCCAGCGCAGGTCGGGACAGGCGGCGTAGGCCGGGCCCAGTGCGTGTGCCAACTCGTTCTTCGCGTCGTCGGGCGGCGCGAGGGCGACGAACGCGTACTGGGTGGCGGTCCGGGGCGGTTCGGTCATGGATGCCTTCTCATCCCGGACACCATTTCACTTCTTGCCGCGGCCGGCCGGATCCGGTCCCGTCAGCCGCCCCCTTCGGGGGCCCGGACGCCGGCGGAGTCGATCGCGCACCGCGACCGGTCCGGCCCACCCCGGGCACCCGGTTCGTCCGGGACCGGGCGGTGGGGCTCGGCCCGCACCCGGGCCCCGGTCCACTCGGCGAACCGGCGGAAGGCCGCCACTGCGGACGGGCCGAAGCCCGGAGGCGGTTGGTTCCAGGCGCACCCCGAGCCGGCCGCGAAGATGATCGCGGCCGGCGCACCGCGCCGTACGGATGATCCGTACGGCGCGGTGCTGCCGGGCACGGCCCGGGGTGATGTGCCGTCAGGCCGTCGTCCGCTTCGGGTGGGTCTCCCTCCCGGCGGCGGGGGCGGCCTTTTTCCTCCCGGCGCGTTCGCCCAGGCCCGCGACCAGGCCGATCAGCGTGGTCACCGCCGTGCAGACGACGATGGTGACGGCCGGGGTGGTGGCCTCGATGAGCCCGGCCGTCAGGAGCGCGGCGGCGCCGTAGCCGAGGCCGCCCGCGGCGTACAGGAGGGAGAAGCCCGTGGCCCACACGTTCTCCGGGAGGTGGTGCTGGAGCGCCAGGTTCCTGATGATCATGAGTGGGCTGTAGAAGAGGCCACCGAGCAGGAACGCGGCGAAGAAGCCCCAGAGCTGGGCGGTGACGGCGCACAGCGTCAGCGCCAGGGTCATCGCCGGCAGCAGGACGAGTGTCTGCGAGCCGGGGGTGCCGGGCCAGCCGCGGCGGCCGTAGACGAGGCCGGCCGCGATGCTGGCCACGGCGAATATCCCCGTGATGACACCGGTCAGCGCGAGTTCCTGTCCGGTCGTCTCCAGGCGGGCCGGCAGGGCCACGTCCATCGCGCCGACCAGGAACATGATGGCCGCGGCCAGCAGCACGGTGGGCCAGGCCGTCCGGATGACGCTCAGGGTCCCGGCGGGAGCGTGCTCCTGTGCCCGTGCGGCGGGGTCGCGGTGCCGGATACGGCCGGCCATGAGCAACGGGGCGGCCGAGGCGAGGGCCATGAGGACGAGCGCGACACGCGGCGACACCTGGGTGGACACCAGCGAGGCGAGCACCGGGCCGCAGGCCCAGATGGCCTGGTTCAGCGCGCTCTCCAGCCCGAGCGCGGTGGTCCGCAGGTGCTCCGGGGTGGTGCTGGACAACTGTGCGCGCATGCCGCCGGGCACGCCCGCGGCGACCGCTCCGGCGACGAAGGCCAGGGCCACCAGGAGGGGCATCGGGCTGTGACCCGCGAGGACGGCGATGGCAGCGAAGGCGAGGGCCTCGGCGAGCAGGGCGAAGCGCAGCTGACCCAGGAAGGGCTTCCGGTCGAAGCCGCGTCCCAGGAAGGGCGCTCCGACGGCCTCCCCGAGTGCGTGCGCGGCGGCCATGACGCCGCCCGCGGAGAACGACCCCGTGCTGTGGCCCAGGAAGACCAGTGCCAGGGGAGCCATGGCGACGGGGGTGCGGATCAGCCCCATGGCGGCATACCAGGCGGTGCCGCCTTCGCGGCGCAGGACGTCACGGTAGGTCGGGGCGGGTGGCGCGGCCGACTGCGTGTTACCACTCATGCTGGTAACTGGTAACCGACTGCGGCGGTCGCAAACCCTGCTTACCGACTAAGCTCTACGCATGGGCAATCAAACGGGAACGACTGTGGCCGGGCCACAGGTGGAGGAGATGAGGTCCTTCCTCAACACCTGGGTGATCCCCAACGACACGCGGGAGGAGACGGAGACACTTCCCGATCTCGCCGCGTCCGCGCAGGAGTGGTCGCGCGTGCTGCCGCACATCCCCCGCCCGCGCACCGACGAGCTGACGGAACTGCTCCTGCTCCGCGACGACCTGCGCGAGGACGTGACCGGGCGCGGCACCCGGCGGCTGGACGACTGGCTCGCCCGCAGGCCGCAGACCGTGCGCATCGGCGAGGGCGAACTGCGGCTCGAGGGCCCGGCCGCCCCGGTCGACGTCGTCCTGCGCCAGGCGGCCCGTCTGGTGCTCGCCGAACGCTGGCGCCGGCTCCGGGCGTGCCCGGACTGCCGCTGGGTCTTCTACGACCAGTCGCGCAACAACACGCGCACCTGGTGCAGCATGTACGCCGGGGAGAACGGCCGGGCCTGCGGCAGCATCGCCAAGGTCCGGCGGATGCGCGCGGCGCAGAAGCAGAAGCAGGGGGCGGCGGTCACGGGGGCGGGGTGAGGACCCCGGCCGCGCCGGGGCCCCCACCCCGCGGGGGTGCGGTTCGGACAGGTGGTCAGAGGGTGGTGGCGGCCTGCCGCAGCAGGTGTTCCGTCTCCTCGGCCGCCTCCGGGCCGCGGCCGTAGACGAGGTACTCCGCGGTCTGGTTGTAGGGGCTGTCGTCGACGAGGATCACGACACCGCTGTCCCCGTCGGGGCTGAGCCGGGGGTCGTGGTCGACGGTCCAGATCAGCTTGGCGAAGTCCTGCACCGGCAGGTCGTTGCGCGTGAGGACCGTATGGCTGCGCTGGTAGTCGCGGCCCAGCAGCCGCCGGGCCGCGGCGTGCACGTGGGTGCAGCCGCCCACCCGGGCGTTCACCTCGCTGAAGAGCACCTCACCCGTCGGTGTGACGATGGAGTCGCAGTTCAGGTAGCCCCGGTAACCGAGCTGCTGGATCGTGCGGGCCATGGCCAGCGACACGTCCAGCATGCGCTGCTCCGCCGCTGCGGACAGGGCCACCGGCGGGATGGCGAAGCCGTTCCAGACCGGCTCCATCCGCATGTCGCCGTGGTCGAGGAGGAAGGGCTCGCCGGGCGGGTCGGGAAGGAACAGCTCGCTGTAGAGGGTGCGGCTGTGGGGGTGGTAGACCTCGACGACGGCCTCGCTCGGACGCAGGCCCGCGGGGAAGTCGCGGACCCCCTCGACGACCGGGAAGGAGGTGGCGAGCGCCACCTCGATCTCCCAGGGGGAGGGGTCCGGGTCCATGACGTGCCGGGCGGACGCCCCGATGGAAGGCACGCCGGCGTCGGTGGTGAACAGGACGTTGCCGTATCCGCTCGCGCTGAAGTCCTGCTTGACGATGACGCTGCCGGTGTGGGGCAGCAGCTCCCGCACGGCACGCGCGGTGGCCCCCCGGCTGCGGCAGACCTCGCCCCGTGCCACCGGGACGCCCGTGCCGGTGGCCCACGCCCGGAAGAAGGACTTGCTGTTGAAGAAGTCGCTGCCGCCCTGGGCGAAGAACGCGGCGGCCAGGTTCAGGCCGAGCCGGTCGGCGAGTACGGCTACGGTCCGGTCGTACAGGTACGGCGTGAGCGTCCAGTCCGGCCCCACGGTCCCCCGCAGCCGTTCCAGCAGCGGTCCGGCCAGCGCGGTGCGGGCGTCGAGGAACGTGCCTTCGTCCGGTCCGTCGGGGGTGAGGAACGTCAGGGCCGCGGGATCGAGGCCGAGCGACGAGACGAGATAGTCCCGGAAGTCGGGTGTGAGCCGCCGGTGGGCGAGCATCGCGTCACCGTCCTCCAGCAGCCAGGCCGTCCGGGTGGAGATGGCGTGCTGCTTGTGGGCTTCCTTGCGGCTGAACCCGGCGAGCGGACTGGCGAACATGTACTCGCTTGTCACGTTGCCGAGGACGAGTTGGGGCACGGAGATTCCTTTCGCGCGAGTGCTGCTGCAGGCTCGTACGGGTGCCGTAGGGCAACCGTGGGGACCGCCCCGCGGCGGTCCCCACGGCCAGAAATCAGGCGCGTTCGGCCAGCTTCCTCTCGAACGCCCCGCGGTGGACGACGGCCCGGCCGTGCACACCGCGCAGGATGACGGCACGGCTGTCGCGTGCCTCCACGTCGAAGGTCAGGACCTTGCCGTCCACGCCGGTCAGCGTGGCGGTGACGGTGATCTCCTCGCCGACCGGCGTCGGGGCCACGTGCGCGGAGTCGTGGTTGAGGCCCACCGTCATCCAGGGCGCGGTGACCTCGTCGCGCACGACGTCCATGGCGGTGACCTCACCGAGCCACAACAGGACGGGAGTGGCGAGGACGTCGACGTCGTTGTCCCAGGCGGTCGCGGAGTCGCGGGGCCCGACCACGTGGTGGCGGGTGGCCGAGGAGCCGACGAGGGAGTCGAGGGCGGGACGCGGCGGGGCGGTGGTGTCGGACATGGGTGCCTTTCGGACGGATGGGCGGCCGGCTCGGGCGGACGTGCTGAGGGGGCGGGGCGGCCAGGGTCAGGAGGCCTGCGCCAGGGCCCGCATCTGGTTGAAGACGTTCTTGCGCTGCATCTCCGCGGTACCGCCGGCGATGAGGGTGCCCAGGGCGTCCTGGAGGGCGTGTGCGGCGGGACCGTCCATGTAGCCGAGGTGGCCGTAGACACGCAGTGCGGTCTCGGTGCCGAGCCTGAGCGTCTCGCCGGCGTGGTACTTGGCGGTGGAGCACAACAGCGACGCCTGCCTGTCACCGCGCAACAGGGCGTCCAGGGCGCCGTAGGAGACATAGCGGGTCGCCTCGATGGCGAACTTGGCGTCGGTGATGCGGCCCTGGACGTACTGGTGGTCGGCGATCGGCTGCTTGAAAGCCTGCCGCCGGCGCGCATACGCGAGCACCTCGTCCAGGTGGGGGTCGAGGTAGGCCGCGGCCAGCACCCCGTACAGCAGCCGGTCGAGGGCGATGGTGTTGTAGATCGCCTCGATGCCCGCGCCGATCTCGCCGACCAGGTGCCGGGCGTCCACCCGCACATTGTCGAAGGCGATGGGTCCGGTCGGGCTGGTCTGGTTGCCGATCATGCGCTCCACGGGTCCCTGGGTGACGCCCTCGTCGTGGAGGTCGACCATGAACAGGGTGATGTCCCGGGCGCCCTGCTCGGGCACTCGGCCCAGGACCAGGGCCATGTCGGCGACGGGGCCGTTGGTGATGTGGTCCTTGTGGCCGTTGAGGCGGTAGATGTCGCCGTCGCGGGCGGCGGACGTCCTGATCCGGGTGACGTCCGAGCCGCCGGTGGTCTCCGTCAGAGCGGTGGCGCCGACCTCCCCGGACAGCAGCCGGGGCAGCCAGTAGCCCTTCTGGTCGTCCGTGCCGTAAATGAGCAGGGAACGGATCAGCCCCGCCTGCGCCACCATGGACAGGGAGAAGCCGAGGTCGCGGCCCCCCGCCGCGACGCCCTCGAAGGCGGCGGTGAAGTCCCACCAGGTGCCGCCGTCGCCGCCCCATCGCCGGTCCACGGCCAGCCGCCATATTCCGGCGTCGCTGATCTCCTGCCAGGACTCGCGGTCCAGGATGCCCTGCGCCCGGCAGTCGTCGGCGCGCTTGGCGACGGAGGCGGCGGCCAGGTCGGCGTAGCGTGCGCGCAGGGCCGGGTCGGTGAAGTGCTGGAGCATGGGTGTTGGTGTTCCTTTCGGATGTGGTGGGGGTCGGTCGACGGGTCGCGCGCAGGGATCGGTTCAGCGGGCGGCGGGGGCCAGTTCGTGGACCTGTGCGGCGGGGGCCGGCGTGAGGGCGGCCAGACTGCGGTCCAGACGGACCGTCAGCTCCTCCAGCTCGGCCTCGGTGCTGTTCAGTGGGGGTGCCACCATCACGGACTCCGTCAGGGCGTTCACACCGGACGGGTACAGCAGCAGTCCGTTGTCCCGGGCCGTCCGCACCAGGTCGTGTGCGACGCCGGGCGAGCGGTCGGGGTCGGCGTGCAGGCCCAGGGCGAGTTGCAGGCCCCGGCCGCGGACGTCGCGCACCACGGCGTGGCGGGCGGCGACGGCGTCCAGCAGCGTGCGCAGGTAGCGGCCGGAGCGCTCCGCGCGAGCGGGGATGTCGTGCTCCTTCAGGTACTCGACGGTGGCCAGGCCTGCCACGGCGGCGAGCGGCGCACCGGCCATCGTGTGTCCGAACAGCACGGAGCCCAGCGGCTGGTCGAAGGCGGCGGCGATCTCGTCGCGGACCAGGACGGCGGACAGCGGCGCGTATCCGGCGGTCATGCCCTTGCCGAGCACCATCACGTCGGGGACGACCCCGGAGTGGTCGCAGCCGAACCACGCGCCGGTCCTGCCGAGGCCGGTCATGACCTCGTCGGCGATCAGCAGGAAGCCGTCGCGGTCGGCGAGTTCGCGCAGCCTGCGAAGGACGGCCGGGTCGCACGGGACGGCTCCCGAGGACGCTCCGCCGACCGGCTCGACGATCACGGCGGCCAGGTTCTGCGCCTGCACCTCGTCGATGGCCCGTTCCCACTGCTCGACGTCCGCGCGCATCTCGCCGTGCCGGGGACGCACCTTGGCGACGGTCGCCTGGTTCGCCAGCAGGGGCGTGAGGTTGTGCTTGCGCAGGGGATGTCCGGAGGCGCTGAGCGCACCGGCGGTCATCCCGTGGTAGCTGGGTTCCTCGGTCAGCACCGTGCACTTGAAGGGCCGGTATGCCTGCGCGTGGAACAAGGTCGTCAGGCGCAGCGCCATCTCGATCGCCTCGGAGCCCGAGTTGCAGTAGAGGGGGTTGCCGAGACTGCCCGGAGCGAGGTCCGTGAGCAGCCCGGAGAGCCGCTCCAGCGGCTCGGAGGTGAACTGGGTGCGGTACGCGAAGCTGATGGCGTCGAGCTGCTGGTGCATGCGGGAGGTGACCTCGGTGAGCCCGTGCCCGAGGTTGGTGTTGATCGCTCCGGAGCAGCCGTCCAGGTACTCCCGGCCATCGGTGTCGTAGACGTGGAGGCCGTCACCGTGACTGACCGTGGGAAGCATGTGTGTCTCCTAGCTGTGCGTGAGGGAAGTCGTGCGGCGGGTGACCCGCCCGTGCCGCCTGTCGTGCCTGTCCTGCTTGCTGTGCCTGTCCTGCCTGCCGTGCCTGTTGTGCGACCGGTCCGTGAGGGCGGTCAGTACCAGGTCATGACGGCCGCGCCGGCCGTCATGCCGCCGCCGACGGAGGCCATCAGGACGCGCTCGCCGCGGTTCAGTGGCGCGGCGCGGTGGCTCTCGCTCAGGGTCAACGGGATGGAGGCGGCGGCGGTGTTGCCGTAGCGGTCCGCGGTGACGGCGACCTTGCGGGAGTCGATGCCCAGCGTGTCGGCGAGCGTGTGGACCAGTCGCAGGTTGCCCTGGTGGAAGACCGCGCGGTCGATGTCGTCGAGGCGCATGCCGGACTCGTCCAGCGCCTGGTGCACGGCCTTGGGCACATGCTGCACGGCCCACTCCTTGACGGCCCGTCCGTTCATCCGGAAGTAGTGGGCGGCCGGGTCCTGAAGGGTGGCGGCCGGCCGTCGCGAGCCGCCGCCCTCGACCCGGACGTGGTCGGCGGTCGTCCCGTCCGCGAGCAGGGAGGTGGCGTGGATGCCGTAGCCGTCGGGGACGCGTCCCACCAGTACGGCGCCCGCACCGTCACCGAAGAGGCTGACCGTCCTGCGGTCCGTCCGGTCCATGATCGTCGAATAGGTGTCCGCCCCGATGACCAGGACGTTGCGCCAGGCGCGGTGGGCGCACAGCATCGCGTCGGCCACATCCAGGGCGTACAGGAAGCCGGAGCAGACGGCGTTCAGGTCGAAGGCCGGCACACTGCCCAGCCCGAGCTGCGCCTGCACGAACACGGCGGTCGCCGGCTGGGGCTGGTCCGGGGTCGTGGTCGCCACGATCAGCGCGTCGATCTCGCTCGGCTCGTACGGGGTTCCGTGCGGAGGGCTCAGCAACCGGGTCGCGGCGGCCGCGGCCAGGTCGGACGTCGCCGATTCCCCGTCCACGTACCGCCGTTCACGGACGCCGGTACGCTCCTCGATCCATTCCTCGCCGGTTGCCGTCCAGGCGCCGATCCGCTGGTTGTCCACGACACGGGACGGCACGTGTCCGGCGACACGAAGTATTCCATTCGGCATGGATTCCCCTTTTTGAGCATTGCTCCTGGAATGACCAATCGGTGCTGTGGGCTTCCGTCTACCGCAGCCCTACGCCAGTAAACAATCGCCCCACTGCTTGTGATTGGTATCACTGAGTGACATTTCAGCCACTGAAGGTGATGCCGGGTGATCCCAAATGATCCTTACCTGATGTATGTCCGCCCCATGGTTTTCCTTGGGCGGCCCGAAAGAGACGCCGCGCCACGGCGTACGGTCGGTCGCAACCGGAGGCGACACGGGCAGGAAGAGGGCCGGGCGGTCCGGAGCGCGGGGCCCGGACCCAACCGTTCCACACCTGCGCTGCACGGCAGTTGAACGATCCACAAGGGGATCCTTCAAGTCATGGCCGAAGACATTTCATCGCATGCTGTCAACCCTGGACCGAAATGCCGTTACCACTGAATGCCTTCGGTGGGCTGGCGAGAGACGCTGGTCGAGGTTCTCGCGCACGACCGCGACCAGCACCCGGGCTCTGCCGTCGTGGCACTCCCGGCTGGTGGATCACAGTCCGCCGCGTCCCGGGCCCCGGTGCCCGCGTCCCGGGCCCCGGAGGCCGGCCGACGGCATCCGCACCGTCCAGGCCGACCTGCTCGACGGGCTGCCCGGCGTTCACCTCCCCAGCCCCAGCCCCAGCGCTGGGCCCGTTCCTCGACCCCGGGTCGCTGTGGAGTGCTTGCCGGTGGAGAAATTGCGGTGCGCGCCGACACCACGCCAGGCAGACTCGCGGGCATGGCTGAGAAGATCGCCCGCATCAACCCCGAGCAGCTGCACGGAACGCCCGGCTACCACCACGTCACGGTGGTGGAGGCAGGGCGTACGGCCTACCTGGCGGGCCAGTGCCCGCTTGACCGGAACGGTGACCTCGTCGGTGCCGGTTCTCTGGAGGCGCAGGTCGACCAGGTGGTCGCGAACGCGCTCACCGCCCTGGCCGCGGCGAGCGCCCAGCCGCACCACGTGGTGCGGTCGGTGATCTACGTGCGGAGCGAGGAGAGGGACGCTCTCGGAGCCGTATGGCGCCGGCTCACCGAGTCTGCCCTGGGGCCGGCGTTCACCACCGCCAGCACGCTCCTGGGCGTTGCCCAGCTGGGCTTTTCCGGACAGCTCGTCGAGGTGGATCTCACCGTGGCGCTGCCTGGCTGACTTCGAGCGGCGTGTCGGATCGGGTGGCCGGAGCGCCTTCCTGCACTTGGCGAGTCTGTGATGGCACATGAGGGTCGCGGCGACGGCGGTGAAGGCGAGGAAAATGCACGTGGCCCTGCCGGGGGCGCTGTGCGATGTGCTCGGTGCACGCCGGGCAGTGGCGGGAGGCGAAGGCGCGCGGGACGAGACGGGCTCAGTTCCTCGGGGCCGCGGAGTCGTTGTCGGCCAGGTGGGGGCCATCCCCGCGCCCGCGGGGATGGCCCCCGGCCCGGCCCCCTACGGGAGGGCTGGATGCGGCCTTGTCAGAGGGCTGGGTAGTCGGTGTAGCCGCGGTGGTCGCCGCCGTAGAACGTGTTCACGTCGGGCTGGTTCAAGGGTGCCCGGGTCTTCCAGCGGTGGACGAGGTCGGGGTTGGCGATGAAGGCGCGTCCGACGGCGACGAGGTCTGCCTGGTCGTTGTCGAGCAGGGCCTGGGCGATGGTGGCGTCGGTGACGGGGTCCCAGCCGTTGCTGACGATGCGGGATCCGGCGAAGCGTCGGGAGAGGTCCTCGATGAGGGGTGTGGTGGGGTCTCCGATGGTGTGCAGGTAGGCCAGACCCATGGTGGAGAGGGCGTCGACGAGCGTGCGGTAGGTGGCGGCGGTGTCGTCCGCGTCGTCCTCGACGGTGCCGTGGAGGTTGATGGCGGGTGAGATGCGGATGCCGACGCGTTCGCTGCCGATGGCGTCCGAGACGGCCTGGGCGACCTCGGTGACGAAGCGGGCGCGTGCCTGGGGGGTGCCGCCGTAGGAGTCGGTGCGCTGGTTGGTGTTGGGGGCGAGGAACTGGTGGAGCAGGTAGCCGTTGGCGGCGTGGAGCTCGATGCCGTCGAGTCCGGCGTCGGCGGCGGCCCGTGCGGCGCGGGCGTACTCGTCGATGACGGCGGGGATCTCGTCGGTGCCCAGGGCGCGGGGGGTGGGGTGGGGCTGGGGGCCGGTGGCGGTGAACATCTCGCCGGGTGCGGCGACGGCGCTGGGGGCGACGGTTTCGGCGTGGTGCTTGTTGTCGGGGTGCGAGATGCGTCCGGCGTGCATGATCTGCGCGACGATGCGCCCGCCGTGCTGGTGGACGGCGTCGGCGACGGTGCGCCAGGCGGCGGTCTGGGCGGGGGTGTGCAGGCCGGGTGAGTTCATGTATCCCTGGCCCACGGTGCTGGGCTGCACGCCTTCGGTGATGATCAGTCCGGCGGTGGCCCGCTGCCCGTAGTAGTCGGCCATGAGGCGGGTCGGTACGCCGTCGGGGGTGGCGCGGTTGCGGGTCATGGGTGCCATGACGATGCGGTTGTCCAGTGTCCATTTGCCGACGGTCACCGGTGAGAACAGGTCTGCCATGGGATCTCCTTGAGTGTGGGCTGCGCGCGTCGCGAGGGGGGCGCAGCCGGGGGTGCGGGTCGGGTGGGGGTTCTCAGGTGCGCCGGATGGTGACGACGGTGTCGGTCACGGTTGCTGTCCGGCCGTTGGGGCCGGTCGCTTCGCGTTCGGGGGTGGCCAGGCGGACAGGGGTGAACCGGGCGGGGTCCAGCGCGAGTTCGTTGAAGATCTCTTCGGGGCGGGGGAAGCGGGTGTCGGGGTCGGTGTTCCAGGCCCAGGGACGGACCGAGCCGTGGTCGACGACGAGCAGGAGCCCGCCGGGGGCGAGGGCGTGAGCGGCCCGGCGCAGGATGTCGGCACGGGGGAGGTCGTAGGGGGTCTGGAGGTACTGGGCGGAGACGAGGTCGAACGTGCCGGTGGGGAAGGCTTCGGCGAGGTCGTTCCGCTGGACGGACACCCGGTCGGTGACGCCTGCGCGGGCTGCGTGCTGTGTGAGGCGCTGCAGTGCGGTGGGGGCGATGTCGACGGCGGTGACGTGCCAGCCGTGGGTGGCGAGCCAGACGGTGTCGCCGCCTTCGCCGCATCCCAGGTCCAGAGCGTGTCCGGGAGGAGAGAGGCGGGCTGCGGTTTCGGCGAGTACCGGGTTGGGGTTGCCCTTCCGCACGGCGTCCTTGCCGCGGTAGAGGTTCTCCCAGAACCGGGCCGCTTCGGACGGGGCTTGCGCGTCGTGGGTGGGGTCTTGCATCGGGTGGCCTTTCGGTCAGTGGGCGAGGGCTGGGTCGGTGGGCTGAGCGGAGGGGGTCTTGGGGGTTTTCACCAGGACGGCCAGGATGAGGACGGCTGCGGCCATGAGTGCTCCGGCGACGATGAACGCGATGCGGTAGCCGTGCAGGAAGCCCTGAAGCTGCAGGGCGCGGGATGCTTCGCGGCCTGCCGGGGTGCGGGGGTCGAGGTAGCCGGCGACGGCGGCGAGGTAGAGGGTGTTGAGGAGTGCCGGGCCGAGTGCCGCGCCGATCTGCTGGCTGGTGGTGAGTGCGGCGCTGGCCACTCCGACGTCGCGCGGGCCGACGCCGGACAGCGCGACGTCGGGGCCCGCCAGGAAGAACAGGCCCACGCCCGCACTCACGAGGATCTGGGTCGGCAGGACCTCCCCGGTGTAGCCGGAGGCGCTGTCCAGGCGGGTGAGCCACAGCAGCCCTGCGGTGGCCAGGGCGGTGCCGGCGACCATCAGGGGCCTGGGGCCGAAGCGGGTGACCAGGGGCGGGCCGAGTGTGGTGGTGGCGATGATCCCGGCGCTGAAGGGCAGGAAGGCGATGCCGGCCTGCAGCGGGGTGTAGTGGAGGTTGACCTGGAGGAAGTACGTCATGAAGAGGTTCATGCCGAACATGCCGGCGCCGATGAGGAGGTTGGCCAGGAACACTGCGGCACGGTTGCGTTCCATGACCACTCGCAGCGGCAGCAGGGGATGGGCGGCACGGCGTTCCACGAGCACGAACGCGGTCAGCAGCAGGACGGCGGACGCCAGGAGGATCACGGTGGCGGGAGCCGTCCAGCCTCCGCCGTCGGCGGCCCGGGTGAAGCCGTGGACGAGGGCGACCAGCCCGCCGGTCACCAGCAGGGTGCCGGGAAGGTCGTAGTGCCGGTCGCCCGCGGCGCGGCTCTCCCGGACGAAGGGCCGGGCGGCGAGGGCGACGAGCAGGGCGATGGGGACGTTGATGTACATGCACCAGCGCCAGCCCGCGTACTCGGTGAGGACACCGCCCAGGAGAAGCCCGACGGCTCCGCCACCGCCCTGGAACGCGCCGAAGATCCCGAATGCCTTGGCACGTTCTCCGGGGTCGGTGAAGGCAACGGTGACAAGGGAGAGCGCCGCGGGTGCCAGGAGCGCGGCGAAGGCACCCTGCAGGGCGCGTGCGGTGAACAGGGTGCCCGGGTCGGGTGCCAGGCCGCCGAGCATGGAGGCCGCGGCAAAGCCCAGCAGCCCGATGACAAGGACGCGCTTACGGCCGGCGAAGTCGGCGATGCGCCCGCCCAGGAGCAGCAGACCCCCGAAAGCGAGTGCGTAGGCGGTGATCATCCACTGGCGGTTCGCGTCCCCCATCCCGAGGTCGCTCTGCGCCTGCGGCAGCGCGATGTTCACGATGGACACATCCAGCACGACCATGAGGGTGGCGACCGACGCGACGATCAGCGCCATCCACCGGCGCGGATCCGGCGCATCCGCATCCTGGGCCTTTCCGGCGGTGCGGGCGGAAGCAGACATCGGCAGCTCTCCTGAGCAGTGAGGGGCGAGGGCTAGGTGGGCCACGGATCAGGTGGCTCACGTCGCCAGGAGAGTGCGCCCGGGTCACAGCAAATTGCAATCCTTCATGCCGGTTCGGCAAGATGCGGAGCATGAGCGACTTCGAGGACGTGCTGGCCGGTGTCGGACCCCGGCTGCGGGAGCTGCGCCACCGGCACGCCATCACGCTGGCCGCGCTGGCCGAACTCACGGGGATCTCGGAGAGCACGCTCTCCCGCCTGGAGGGTGGAGGCCGCAAGCCCAACCTGGAACTGCTGCTGCCCCTGGCCCGGGCCTACAATGTCCCGCTCGACGAACTCGTCGGCGCTCCGCAGACGGGCGATCCCCGCGTGCACCTACGCCCCGTCACGCGCGACGGCATGACCTACGTGCCGCTGACCCGCAGGCCGGGCGGCATGCACGCGCACAAGCTCGTCATCAGCCCCGCCGCAGGTGAGCCCGAGCTCCGGACGCATGAGGGCTATGAGTGGATCTATGTCCTCAACGGCAGGTTCCGCCTTCACCTCGGCGACCGCGTCCTGGTGCTGGCGCCGGGGGAGGTCGCGGAATTCGACACCCACGTCCCGCACTGGCTGGGCCCCGACAACGACCAGCCGGTGGAGCTGCTGGTCATCTTCGGCAAGCAGGGCGAACGCGCCCACCTGCGCGCCCGCCCCGCCTGACAGCCCTCGCGCAGTAGGTGGAGCGGGAAGGCGCGGACCGGTCCGTGCCGCGCGGCCAGGGCGTGTACGCCTCGCGGGTGATGACGCCGCGCGGCTCGACCGCCGTGACCGGCCTGGACCGCCGTGACCGGCCTGGAGCTGATGAGCGCCCCGCACCCGCCGACCCGCGCCTCCGAGCCGGACGCGACGGGTGAGCGGTACTCCGGGCGCGACCCCGGCCCACTGGGCAAGGACGCCATCGACCCGCTGAACTGGCCGTCGTGCGAGGTTCCGGACCTGCCCGGCGAGTTGTGGCGCGCCACTGAGCACTTCAGTCGGCGGATGAACGCGGCACGTGGCGGATCTGTGCGTTGTCATCGGCGGGTCGGCTGTCAGGACGCCGTTGGCCGGCCGACCTGCCCCGCGACGGTTGCCGGGAATCGGCAGCGTGGGGCCTGGATGATCTGCCCGCTGTCCGCGTTATCTGCCTGCTTCTGGTGGTGGACGCTGTACCCACCTCGGAGTCGAGGGTGAAACGCGCACGTCACGGGCGCTGCGCGATGGATCCAGGTGAAATGCGGGGGAGAAGGATGGCTGAGGCCGCGTGGAAGCCGGGACTGCGGGCGGTGGTCTGGATGCTGGTCGGCCTGCTGGTGGCCGGTTTCGGGATGGCGATGGCCGGTGAGGTTCGCGGGGCGCTGGAGCGGGAGCGGGAGTTCGGGGCTGCGCCGGACTGCGCTTCCGCGCCGGTCGAGGTGTCGGCCTGTCTGTGGGAGCAGGACTTCACCGTCCGTAAGGCCGCACTGCACCGCGGCAAGAGGGACAAGTCGCCGGAGGCGGAGCTGGTGTTGCCCAGCGGCAGGCCGTGGCACGTGACGTTTGGCAACACCGATCCGGTGGTGTCGGAGATGGAGCCGGACGACAAGGTCGTCGGCCTGATCTGGTACGGGGACGTCATTGAGGTCCGGGACGCCGACGGGCGGCGTCAGCAGACGTCCGACGGGCCCGTGGGATGGCCGGAGGACCGGCTCGGCGGGGCGATCGGCTGCATATCGTTCGGTGCGGTGGCCTTCATCGGCGGCCTGTGGGGGCTGCTCGGCCGCCGCAGCCGGCGGCAGGTGGTGGCCGCAGCCGTCGTGCGGTGGCACGGTCTCGGAATAGGTGCCGCAGCCATCGTGACCCTGTGGGTGCAGGCGGCCGCCGGCTGGCCGATGTGGTCGATTCCCGTGGGCTGGGGTGTGCTGACACTGCTCCTGCTGGGCTCCGCGGTGGGCTTTGTCGTCGCCGCACTCCGCGGCGCCGACAAATGACCGAACGGTGAGCGCCCGGCGTTCCGGCCGCCGGGCCGCTCACCTCCCCCTGCGTGCACGCCATGCCGGGCGCATGCGGTGGACGGCGTCCCGCGGCAGCTGTCCATCGCGGCCGCCGTCGATTCAATCCTTGAACCGCAGGTGAGGAGGCGTGCCGCTCCGGCCCCGCCAGCCGAGGCACTCAACCCGCCAGCCCATGCGCTCATCCGCCGGCGACCGACACAAAGGGTGGTCAGCTCGCCGACCTCGAACTTTCGCCGCCGCCCAGCTCGTCACCACCGGCCGTACCCGTCGGCTCCGCTTCACGACCTGATGGCCCGGAACCGACGGGGTCACCCGGGCGATCGATCGGCCCAAGGTCTTGCCGAGCCCGGCTGACCAGCCACTTCAACCGCCCCGGTGATCCGCACCACCACCCCGGGGAAGTGAAACCCGGCGCCCACCCGACGCGACAACCGGGCCATCAACTTGCCCCAGCATTGAGGGTGGTAATAACAGGCCCTTCGGCATGGACCTTGGAGACATTGCCGGAAGCCACACACGACCTGACCGCGGCCCGGGTCCATGGCCTTCCCGCTGCCCTCGACAGTAGAGAGGACGCATGAGCCGGTCCTTGGCCCGGAAGTACCCCGGAACAGCTGGTCGGAGGCGGGACAGCAGTGGGACATATCAGGAGTTGCGCTGCGCTTCACCCCGTTACCTGGATACACGCCGGGAAGGGCGCCCGACAGGTGAACTGCCCGGGCGGGCGCCCTTTTCTGGCGTCTAGAAGAAGCCCAGTTTCTTCGGCGAGTACGACACGAGGAGGTTCTTCGTCTGCTGGTAGTGCTCCAACATCATCTTGTGGTTCTCGCGGCCGATGCCGGACTGCTTGTAGCCGCCGAACGCCGCGTGTGCCGGATACGCGTGGTAACAGTTCGTCCACACCCGGCCGGCCTGGATCGACCGCCCCGCGCGGTACGCCGTGTTGATGTCCCGCGTCCACACGCCGGCCCCGAGCCCGTAGAGGGTGTCATTGGCGATCTTGATGGCGTCGTCGAAGTCCGAGAACGACGTGACGGACACGACGGGGCCGAAGATCTCCTCCTGGAAGATCCGCATCCTGTTGTCGCCCTGGAAGATCGTCGGCTGCACGTAGTACCCGCCCGCCAGTTCGCCGTCGTATTCGACGCGATGTCCGCCCGTCAGTACCTTGGCGCCCTCCTGCTGGCCTATGTCCAGATAGGAGAGGATCTTCTCGAGCTGGTCGTTGGATGCCTGGGCGCCGATCATCGTCCCGGTGTCGAGCGGATGGCCGGGCTCGATAAGCTCGGTGCGGGCCACCGCCGCGTCGAGGAACTCGCTGTAGCAGCCCTGCTGGACGAGCGCCCGGGACGGGCAGGTGCAGACCTCGCCCTGGTTCAGCGCGAACATGGTGAAGCCTTCGAGCGCCTTGTCCCGGAAGTCGTCGTCCCGCGCCCACACGTCGTCGAAGAAGATGTTCGGCGACTTGCCGCCGAGTTCTAGCGTCACCGGCTTGATGTTCTCCGAGGCGTACTGCATGATCAACCGCCCCGTCGTGGTCTCCCCGGTGAAGGCGACCTTCGCCACCCGGGGACTGGACGCCAAGGGCTTGCCCGCCTCGACGCCGAAACCGTTGACGATGTTCACGACGCCCGGTGGCAGCAGGTCCGAGACCAGACTCATCAAGTAGTGGATCGACGCCGGGGTCTGCTCGGCGGGTTTGATCACCACCGCGTTGCCCGCCGCGAGCGCCGGTGCCAGCTTCCACACCGCCATCAGGATCGGGAAGTTCCACGGGATGATCTGCGCCACGACCCCCAGCGGCTCGTGGAAGTGGTACGCCACCGTGTCGTCGTCGACCTCGCCGAGCGACCCCTCCTGCGCACGGATGGCCCCCGCGAAGTAGCGGAAGTGGTCGATGGCGAGGGGAATGTCGGCGGCCAGGGTCTCCCGGACGGGCTTGCCGTTCTCCCAGCTCTCCGCGACCGCGAGCTTCTCCAGGTTCGCCTCCATCCGGTCGGCGACCTTGAGGAGGATGTCGGCCCGCGCGGTCACCGACGTACGGCCCCAGGCCGGAGCGGCGGCGTGTGCCGCGTCGAGCGCGCGCTCCACGTCCTCGGCCGTGCCGCGCGCCACCTCCGTGAACGGCTGCCCGTTCACCGGGCTCGGGTTCTCGAAGTACTGCCCACGGGCGGGCTCCACATACTCGCCCCCGATGAAGTGGTCGTACCGCGACCGGTAGGAGACGATCGCGCCTTCGGTGCCGGGCGCCGCGTAACGGGTCATGTGCTCTGCCTCCCGAGGAAGGGCCGCCCGCCGTTGGGCGGCTCCCACCACGACGGTAGGGACAAGGAGGTTGCAGGTACGTTGCGCGCCGGAGCGGAGGGCTTCAGCGCCGCGCCCGGCCGGGGAACGTGGACTGCAACGTGGACTGCAACGCGGACTGCTCGGCCTCCAACTGTGCGAGCCGCGCCCGTACCGGTGCCGTCGGGCGGGAGGCGGCCAGGGCCCGCCACACCTGGAGGTCCTCCTCGCCCCATGACGCATGGGCCCAGTGCGCGAGCAGGTCGGGGTCGCGGCCGGAGACGAGGGCCGCGCGCAGTCCGTCCGCGAGCCGTCGGCGCAGCCGGACCACCGCCGGCGCCTGCGAACCCGGCAGCAGCGGACCGGCGTACGCCGCCACGGCTGCCGTGACCGCACCGGCGCCGAGTCTGCGCTCCACCACCGCGACATCGGACTCGACCGCGACCGTGAGCCGGTACGGCCGTGAAGCCAGGACCCCGGCCCCGAGCAGCCGCCGCAGGCGGGCCAGCTCGGCGCGCAACGTCACCGGCGTCACCCACTCGTCCTCGTACAGCGCGCACAGCAACGCGTCGCCCGTGAGACCGTCCGGATGCCTGGACAGCAGGACCAGGAGCTCGCTGTGCCTACGGCTCAGACGCAGTGTGCGGCCACTGGTCACGAGCAGGGCCTCGTCCCGGCCCAGAGCCGTCAGCTGCAGGGCGTCGGTGGCGGTCGGCACCGGACTGAGCAGGGCCAGCTGGGACTCGGCGGCCCGTGCCACGGCCTGCACGAAGCCCAGGCTGTGCGGATGCGCGAGCCCGTCCCCGCCGGTGATGTCGACGGCGCCGAGCAGCCGTCCCGTACGCGGGTCGTGCACCGGAGCGGCTGCGCATGTCCACGGCTGGACGCGGCGTATGAAGTGCTCCGCCGCGAACACCTGCACCGGCCGGTCGAGCGCGACCGCCGTGCCCGGGGCGTTCGTGCCCATCACGGACTCCGCCCACCGTGCGCCCGGCACGAAGTTCATGCCGTCCGCCTTCTGCCGTGTACCGGGGTGGCCCTCGACCCACAGGAGTCTGCTCTGCGCGTCGCACACGGCCAGCAGATGCTCGCCGTCCGACGCGAACGTGCCCATGAGTTCCCGGAACAGCGGCATGAGCGGGGCCAACGGGTGTTCCGACCGGTACGATCCGAGGTCCCCGTCGGTGAGCTCCACGGACGCGGAGCCGTCCGGCCCGACCCCGGCCCGCGCTGAACGCCGCCAGGATTCGGCGACCACGGACCGTACCGGCCGCGGTACCGTGCCCGCCTCGGTGAACGTCTCGTGCGCGCGCTGCAGCACGCGCACCCGTTCCACCGGATCGGTGCCCGGATCGAGGGCCACCCATGGATCGGTCAACTCGGCCTCCCGGAGGGCGCTGGGACTGGATGCGGGGCCGCTGGTGACATCGTCACTCCAGCGGCCGGCACGGACAAGCGTCGCGGCCAGCCCGGCAAGCGCCGCCGCCTCCCTTGCGCCGGTCGGCTGCGCGGCATCCGCGCCGGTCGGCTAGGCGGAGTCGACCATTCTGATGTAGCGCGTCCAGTCCCAGTGCGGACCGGGATCGGTGTGGTCGCTGTCCGGCACCTCGTAGTGCGCGAGTATGTGAGAACGGTCCTTGGGGATCGCGTACTTGGCGCAGATCGCCGCGGTCAGCTTCGCCGACTCCTCGTACTGGGCGTCGGTGAAGTACGCGGGCTTGTCCACCCAGCCCTCGTGCTCGATTCCGATGCTGCGGGTGTTGTAGTCCCAGATGCCCGCGTGCCAGGCGATGTCACGCTCCCTGACCATCTGTGCGATGTGGCCGTCGGAGGACCGGACCACGTAGTGCGCGGACACCTGCTTCTTCGGGTTCTGGAAGATGGCGAGGGTGTCCGCGTAGGTCGCCTGTGTCACATGGATGACGACGAAGTCGACGGGGTGGCTCGTGGGACGGTCGGCCACCGTGTAGTTGGACCTGTTCGCCGGGGCCCACTCGGACTGCGGATAGTCGATGCCCCGCGGTGCGGCGCCCGCCCGCGGGGTGGGGAGCAGCGTGGTGGAGAGCGTGGCCAGGGCCGCGCTCTGGAGCAGGCGCCGCCTGCTCGGCAGGGAAGTGGGCAGGAACTTGGCTCGGTCCACGGGTTTCCTCTCAAAAAACAGCGACCATTTATTTCGGCGGGCGGCGGGCGGCGGGCGGCGGGCGGCGGGCGGCGGGCGGCGGAAGCGGGTGGTGGGCGGCCGGGCAACGAGCACGCGGCGGGGAGCACGGGACGGTGGTCGGTGGTTCGGGTGGACGCCCGCCTTTGGTCACACCGTGCGCACAGGGCTCAACGTCCCAGGGCCGCGGCCGCTTCGCGCATCCGGGCATGCAGCCCTCGATGCGTCTCCCGCTCGGGCAGCCACTCCTTACGGATCTTGGCCACGCAGGTGTAGTTGGTGTCGCAGACGTTGGCCAGCGGCGACTCGACGGCCTGGGTGGCGAACTGGTGGGCATCCATTTCGCTGAACCCGTAGTCGCGCGCCAGCCATTGCACCAGGTCGAGCTGCGATATGCGGAACGCGTCCTCCAGGGGGCGTGCCGAGCCGGTCGAGATGATGTGCGTGTCGGACTCGATGCGCGGCCACGGCGTGGAGATCCCCTTGAGCAGCTCGACGATCACCATCGTGTTCATCGCGCACTCCACGGCGACCCCGCAGGTCTCGCCCTCACCCTGCCGTGCGTGGCCGTCACCGAGACTGAGCAGGGCGCCCTCGACGTTCACCCCGAGGTAGCAGGTGACGCCGGTCCGCATCTCGGGCGTGTCCATGTTCCCGCCGTGCGCGTCCGGCACCAGGGCGGAGCGCACCTCCAGATTGGCCGGCGCCACTCCCACGGTGCCGTGCATGGGATCCATGGGCAGCTCGATCCGGATGTCGCTGTCCCGTGCGCTGAACAGAGCGGTGCGGCGCGCCCGGTCGAGCTGCCAGATCCACACCGTCTCCGGGAGCGGCGGTTGCAGCGTGGCCGTGGCGTGCGTGGAGGTCAGCGCCCCGAACAGCGGGACCGTGGTCGACGCCGCCCGGTCCCGAGCCGGTTCGATCGACACGAAGTGCACCGCGACGGTGTCACCCGGTTCCGCGCCCTCCACGTGGAACGGCCCTGTCTGCGGGTTGAGGAACGGGAACTCGCACACCTCGGACACCAGGTCCTTCTCCGAGCGCACCCGCCCGGCGAAGCAGTCCTCCGTGTAGAGGTCGAGAACCGTACCCGGTGCGATGCGCGCCACCGGCGCCGCACCACCGAACGTCCACGCGTACTCGCCCGGTTCGGGTCGGACGGTCAGGATCCGAGGGTCGCTCATGCTTGCGCTGCTCCGTTCACCCGATGGCGGTGTCTCGCGTGAATCACGGTACGGGCCCCGTCGGTCGAGGAGGAGGAGCCGGCCCGGTTCCGTGGACAGCACCGCGATTGTGGACAACCCGGTCACCCGAAGGGAGGCATTGCGGCATTCCGAGTGCCGTTGCCGTCAGCAGTACCGGAGTTGGTGCCGAAGCACCGTCGGAGCTGATGCCGAGGCACCGTCGGCGAGTCCGGACCGGCGAGGCCGGGCTCGCCCCTACCCTCCGCCCCCCACCGCCGCCGGGTCGTCGAGCACGGCACGCACGACGGAATGCGCGGCCCCCAGCAGCGGGCCCTGCGGACCGAGCGAGGAAACCGACACCGGGCAGGCGGGGCCCGCCGTCCGGCGCGCCAGCTCCCGTTCCAGCGACGGCAGCAGCCAGGGCGCGAGCCCGGACAGTGCCCCGCCCAGCACCACGGCCTCCGGGTCCAGCAGATTGACGGCCCCCGTCAGCGCGATGCCCAGCGCGTCACCGGCGTCGCGCAGGGCCCGCCGTACGTTCTCGTCACCCGCCGCCGCGTGCTCGGCCAGCAGCCCGACACGGTCCCCGCCGGGTTCCAGACCGGCCGCGCGCAGCACGGCCTCCTCGCCCGCGTACTGCTCGAGGCACCCGCGTCCGCCACAGCCGCACGCGGGCCCCTCGGGCCGTACCGGCACATGCCCCAACTCACCGGCGAAACCCCGCGTCCCGCGCAGCAGCCGCCCGTCCACCACCACGGCTCCGCCGATGCCGATCTCCGCGGAGACGTGCAGGAAGTCGCGCGGCGCCTCCTCGTTGAGCCAGAGCTCGGCCAGACCGCCGAAGTTCGCCTCGTTGTCGACGGTCAGCGGCAGTCCGTCCGGCAGCAGAGGGCCGAGGTCCGTGTCGTGCCAGCCGAGGTTGGGGGCACGCACCACGGTCCGGGCGTCCCGCGCCACCAGGCCCGGTACGGCGACAGCCAGACCTGCCGGCCACAGCCCTTCCCCGTCCGCCTCGGCGACGATCTGCCGTACCAGTCCGGTCAGTTCCCGCAGCACGGGTTCCGGTGCGCGACCGCGGTTGGTGCCGTTTCGCACGATCCGTGCGCGGACCGTGCCCCGCAGATCGACCGCGCACACGGCGAGATGGTCGACACCCACCTCCGCGCCGATGCCCGCCGGGCCGCGTCCGCTCAGGGCCAGCGCGGAACCGGGCCGTCCAACCCGGCCCGGCCGCTCGGGGCCCAGTTCCTCCAAGAGTCCCGAGCGGATCAGTTCGTCCACGAGGGTCGAGACGGCCGCCCGGGTCAGCCCGATGCGGGAGGCGACGGCCGCGCGGGACAGCGGTCCGTCCGCGTTCACGGTGTGCAGCACCCGTGAGAGGTTGCGGCGGCGCATGCCCTGCTGCGTGTCGGGCAGCCGTCGGCCGGGGCTGCTGGGGTGTGCTTCGTGAAGCGGTGCGGTCATGCCTGAGTCAGTCCTCGTCCGGCCGGTCCCCGAAAGACCGTCCTGTCCGTGCCGGCGCCCCGGGCAGTCGGCGCCGGCAGCCATCCGCTGCTCGACGTGCCCGCACTGCCCGACGTGCCCGCGCTCCCCGACGTGCCCGCACCCCTTGAGATGTCGGCGCTCCTTGATGCGCTCGCGCTCTCCGGGCGGGACCGGTGGGCACCGGTCCCGCCCGGAGAGCGCGAAGCCGTCAGCGCTGATCGGCCTCCCGCTCCAGCAGCGGAGCCGCGTCGGAGATTACCCCGGCGATCCGTGCGAGCGCCGCCTCGTCCCGTTCCCCGGCCTCCAGTACCGGTCCGTGCGCCGTGTTCCAGCGCCGGGCCACCGCCGCCGGGTCCTCCCCGGTCAGCACGCCCGCGGCCTGCGCGGCGGCGCCGAGCGCGACCAGCTCCCTGGCCTCCGGTACCTGGACGGGCCGTCCCGACAGCCGCCGTACGGTCTGCTGCCAGGCCGTTCCCCGCGCACCGCCGCCGATGAGCAGGAGCGGCGCCGAACGGTCCGCGTCCTCGTCGAGCACCAGGTCGAGGGCGCCGAGCAGCGAGTGCACGGCACCGTCGTACGCGGCCTGGAGCAGTTGTCCCGGTGTCGTGTCGTGCCGCAGCCCGTGCAGCAGGCCCGAGGCGTGCGGCAGGTTCGGGGTGCGCTCACCGTCCAGGTAGGGGAGCAGCGTCACCTCCGTACCGGGTTCGACTGCCTCACGGTCGACACCGAGGAGGGCGGCGACACGGTCCACCGCGAGAGTGCAGTTCAGGGTGCAGGCCAGCGGCAGCCAGTCGCCCCGCGCGTCGGCGAAACCCGCCACGGTGCCGGTGGGGTCGGCGGGCCGCCGTGTCGACACCGCGTACACCGTGCCGGACGTGCCGAGGCTGAGCACCGCGGTGCCCGGACGCAGCCCGAGACCCAGCGCGGCGGCGGCGTTGTCACCGGTGCCGGGCGCGACCAGTGTGCCCTTGGCGAACGGCAGGTCGCCGGAGCCGCGCACGGTTCCGACGACCTCGCCGGGCCGGCCCACCCGGGGCAGCAGGGCCGGGTCGAGCCCCACATGGCCGAGGACCTCCTCGTCGTACGTCTCCGTCCCCGACGTCCACCAGCCCGTACCGGAGGCGTCACCGCGGTCCGTCGTGCCCGCTCCCGTGAGGAGCTCGGTGAGGTAGTCGTGGGGCAGCCGCACGGCGGCGGTGGCCCGGACGGACTCGGGCTCGTGCTCGGCGAGCCACGCCCATTTGGTGACCGTGAAGGACGGGCCCGGCACACTGCCGGTGCGCTCGGCCCATGCCTTCGGGCCGCCCAGCTCCTCCACGAGACGACGGGCCTGCGGCGCCGACCGTACGTCGTTCCAGAGCAGCGCGGGGCGCACCGGAGCGCCGTGGACGTCGAGGGTGACGAGTCCGTGCTGCTGGCCGCCGACGGACACCGCGGCGGCCTCGCGCGCCGGGGCCCCGCACTGGTGCAGGGCCTCCCGCAGCGCGTCCCACCACTGCCGCGGATCGCTCTCGCGGCCCGCTCCGGAGGACACGGTGTGCGGCGCCTGGCCGCTCGCCACCACGGTACCGGTGGCCACGTCCACGACCAGGGCCTTGGTGGACTGGGTGGAGGTGTCCACGCCGACGACGAGCGGACCCTGAACTGCTGACATCGGTCTCTCCCTCTTCCGCGGCTCCGCGGCATCTGACCTGGTGTTCTGCGGTTTCGTCCGGGCCGGAACAGCCCTGGATCCACCCGTTGCGCCTCCCCGGGAACATCTTGTCCCTTCCCAGGGATGCCTTCGCATACTAATTTGTAAAGCGCCATGACGAAATAGTCGGAGCAAGCAAGGAGCCGCGGCATGAACTACCAGCCCACCCCCGAGGACAGGTTCACCTTCGGCCTGTGGACCGTCGGCTGGCAGGGGAGGGACCCGTTCGGCGACGCCACCCGGGCCGCCCTGGACCCGGTCGAGTCGGTGCAGCGCCTGTCGGAACTCGGCGCCTACGGAGTGACCTTCCACGACGACGACCTGATCCCCTTCGGATCCTCGGCCACCGAGCGCGAGTCGCACATCAAACGTTTCCGCCAGGCTCTCGACACGACCGGTATGACCGTGCCGATGGCCACCACGAACCTGTTCACGCACCCCGTCTTCAAGGACGGCGCCTTCACCGCCAACGACCGTGACGTGCGGCGGTACGCCCTGCGCAAGACCATCCGCAACATCGACCTGGCGGCCGAACTGGGCGCGGAGGTCTATGTCGCGTGGGGCGGCCGCGAGGGTGCCGAGTCCGGCGCCGCGAAGGACGTGCGCGTCGCGCTGGACCGCATGAAGGAAGCCTTCGACCTCCTCGGCGAGTACGTGACCTCCCAGGGCTACGACCTGCGCTTCGCGATCGAGCCGAAGCCGAACGAGCCCCGTGGCGACATCCTCCTGCCGACGGTCGGTCACGCGCTGGCGTTCATCGAGCGCCTGGAGCGGCCGGAGCTGTACGGCGTCAACCCCGAGGTCGGCCACGAGCAGATGGCCGGGCTGAACTTCCCGCACGGCATCGCCCAGGCCCTGTGGGCGGGCAAGCTCTTCCACATCGACCTCAACGGCCAGAACGGCATCAAGTACGACCAGGACCTGCGCTTCGGAGCGGGCGATCTGCGGGCCGCCTTCTGGCTGGTGGACCTCCTGGAGACGGCCGGTTACGCGGGCCCGAAGCACTTCGACTTCAAGCCGCCGCGGACCGAGGACTACGAGGGCGTGTGGGCCTCGGCCGCCGGCTGCATGCGCAACTACCTGATCCTGGCCGAACGGGCCGCCGCCTTCCGGGCCGACCCCGAGGTCCAGGAGGCCCTGCGGGCCTCGCGCCTGGACGAACTGGCGCAGCCCACCGCTGCGGACGGCCTGCAGGCACTGCTCGCCGACCGCGCCTCCTTCGAGGACTTCGACGTCGAGGCGGCCGCCGCGCGCGGGATGGCGTTCGAGCGCCTCGACCAACTGGCCATGGACCACCTGCTGGCGGCCCGCGGCTGATCGACCGGGGCGGAGAAGGGCCCTTGCGCGGAAGCATCCGGAACCATGCGATTCATGCCGTGGATCTCATGCCGTGGGTCCGTATGGAGTTCTGTGCGAGGGCCACTTCGCGACCGGTTCGCGACCAGTTCGAGGCGACTCCTGGCGACTCCTGGCGGCTCCTGGCGGTATGGCCACGCAGCCCTTGCCTCCCCGGCCGCCGGGCAGCACGCCGCCTCACGACGGTGACGGGTACGCCGGGGGAGGACCGCTGCTGCCGCTGCCACCGCCGCCGTCGGGTCCGCCGGGCGGTCCCGAGCGGCTGTCAGCCCTGCTCCACGGCCCTGTCCCCCTCCCGCCTGCCGGGTGTCACTCCTGCCCCTCCGCCAGCGCCAGCGCCGCCGCCGGGTCCTTGGACGCCGGGCCGGCAGGGGCCCAGCGGCCCCGTTCCTTGCGATAGGGCCACCAGCGGCCGTCCGGCCCCAAACGGAGCTGCGCCTCCCCGCCGACGACGGTCCAGTGGGTGCGGGACGCGCGCAGGACAGGCCGCTCGCCCTCCTCCCAGGCGGACTCCAGAGCGGCACGCGCGCGTGCGAGCGTTTCCGCGTCCGCAGGCCGGTCCCCGTCGAGGACGTCCAGTGCGGCCGCACCCCCGCACTCCCAGGCGCGGACCGCGAGCACCAGACCTTCCCGGTCGCGCCCCGCCCCTTCGGCGAGCCGGGCCGCCACCGGCACCCCGGGCCCGCCCGACGCCAACCGCACGGCGTCCTGAGCAGGCGACAGACCGATTTCCACAGGGCGCTGCCCGTGGCCCGCGCCGAGCGCGTCGACGAGCAGCCGGCGCGCCTCACGGGCGGCCTGTGCCGCCAGGAAACCGAGCGCGGCCGGATCGACCCCGGGCGCCGGACCGGTCTCCGTGTCCAGCGAGGGCGGCACCCCCGCTTCCGCGGGCACCGGAGGCGCCGCGGGCAGCGGCGGCAGGATGCCCGCCGCCGCGTACGCCTCGCCGGCGTCCACGCCCTCGTACACCTCCTGCCGTACCGCGGCGGGCTCCGTCCGGGGGACGCTGCGCCTCTGCAACTCGTCGAGGAGCTCACGCTCCCCGCGACCGCGCAGGAGGAGCAGCACGAACGGATCCTGGTCCAGCAGCCGCGCCATCTGGTAGCACAGCGCGGCGGTGTGGCCGCAGTGGTCCCACGCGTCGCAGCCGCACTCCGCCTCCAGATCGCCCGGACCGGGCAGAAGCCCGACCCCGGCGGACGCCGCGTCCTCCACCAGGTGCGGCGGCATCTCACGGTCCAGCAGCGCCGCGACGTGCCCCGCCCGCTCGACGGTCATGTCCAGCAACCGGTCCCACTGCTCCCCGGACAGCTCCTGCAGCAGGACGTCCGCGCGGTACGCGGTGCGGTCGAGGTCCTGGACGACCGCGGTGACACGACCGGGCCGGACCGAGACGGCACCCACGGCTCCGGAGCGCGCGAGCCGCCGCCCCGTCCGCAGCTGCCGCGAGTCCAGCGTGGCGTCCTCCAGCGCCTTGAGCCATGCCTGCCCCCACCAGCTCCGGGCGAAGCCGCGGCCGGGTGCGGGCGGCAGGGCGGCGAACGTGCGCTCCGGAGTGTTCCCGTCCTCCGGAGCGTTCTCGTGCGGATCGTTCATCGGGAGCCTCCTCGCAGTGCCACCAGGTCGGCCAGTTGGGCGTCGGTCAGTTCGGTGAGGGCCGACTCACCGGAGCCCAGTACCGCGTCCGCCAGTTCCCGCTTGCGCAGCAGCATGTCCGCGATACGGTCCTCGACCGTCCCCTCGGCGATCAGCCGGTGCACCTGGACCGGCCGGGTCTGGCCGATGCGGTACGCACGGTCGGTGGCCTGGGCCTCGACGGCCGGATTCCACCAGCGGTCGTAGTGCACGACGTGCTCGGCCCGCGTCAGGTTCAGGCCCGTGCCCGCGGCCTTCAACGACAGCAGGAAGACAGGCACTTCACCGTCCTGGAAGCGCTGGACCATGGCCTCGCGCTCGGACACGGAGGTACCACCGTGCAGGAACTGGAAGGGCACACCACGTGCGTTCAGATGGTGCTCGATCAGGCGCGCCATGCGTACGTACTGCGTGAAGACCAGGACACCTGCCCCCTCGGAGAGGATGGTGTCGAGCAACTCGTCCAGCAGTTCCAGTTTTCCAGAGCGCCCGGCGGTGCCCGGCCGCTCCTCCTTGAGGAACTGCGCCGGGTGGTTGCAGATCTGCTTCAGCCCGGTGAGGAGCTTCACGATCAGTCCGCGCCGCGCCATGCCGTCGGCGCCCGCGATCTCCGCGAGGGTCTCGCGGACCACGGCCTCGTACAGACCCGCCTGCTCCTTGGACAGGGACACGGCGTGGTCGGTCTCCGTCTTCGGCGGGAGCTCGGGCGCGATACCGGGATCGGATTTGCGGCGACGCAGGAGGAACGGCCGCACCAGCCGGGCGAGCCGGTCCGCCGCGTCGGGGTCCTGCCCGCCCTCGACGGCCTTCGCGTACCGGCTGCGGAAGGTCCCCGGGCGCCCCAGCAGACCGGGGGTGGTCCAGTCGAGAATGGCCCACAGTTCCAGGAGGTTGTTCTCCACGGGAGTGCCGGTGAGCGCCACGCGCGCGCGTGCGGGGATCGTCCGCAGCTGCCGGGCCGTGTCCGAGTACGGATTCTTCACGTGCTGTGCCTCGTCCGCGACGACCATGCCCCACGACACGTCCGCCAGGCGTGCCGCGTCGAGCCGCATGGTGCCGTAGGTCGTGAGGACGAACTCGCCGGCGGCCGGCCCGTCCAGGTGCCGCCGTGCGCCGTGGAAGCGGCGGACAGGGGTGCCCGGGGCGAACCTCTCGATCTCGCGCTGCCAGTTGCCCATGAGGGAGGTCGGGCAGACGACGAGGGTGGGTCCCGCGGCGGACGCGTCGGTCTGGCGGTGCAGGTGCAAGGCGATGAGTGTGATCGTCTTACCGAGGCCCATGTCGTCGGCGAGGCAACCGCCCAGACCCAGCGACGTCATACGGGCCAGCCAGCCGAGTCCTCGCAGCTGGTAGTCGCGCAGCGTCGCGGCCAGGGCGGGAGGCTGTCCGACCGGCTCCTGACCCTCCGGGTCCGACAGACGGTCCCGCAACGTCGCCAGCCATCCCGTGGGCCGCACGTCGACCCTGCGGCCGTCGACCTCAGTGGAACCCGTCAGGACGGTGCCCAACGCGTCGACGGGAGTCAGTTTGCGGTCCTGCTGGGCCCGGGCCCGGCGCACTTCCCGCGGATCGACGAGGACCCACTGGTCACGCAACCGCACCATGGGGCGATCGGCCTCGGCGAGCCGGTCCAGCTCCTGGCGCGTCAGCTGCCGGTCGCCCAGTGCGAACCGCCAGTTGAAGGCCAGCAGGGCGTCGGCCGACAGGAACGAGGGCGTGTCCGAGGCCGGCCCGCCCGCACCCTGGCCGTCGTCCGGCGGACCGATGACCGCGCGGGCCGTCAGCTTGTGCGTCAGCTCCCTCGGCCAGTGCACCTCCACGCCGGTGCCGGCGAGCGCTCGTGCCCCCTCGCCCAGGAGTTCCGCGGCCTCCTCGTCGGCGAGTTCGATCCGGTCGGGCACGGCAGCCGACAGCAGGGGCGTCAGCGGGGCCCAGGCCCGTGCGGCACGGCGCAGCGCGAGCAGGGCGTCCATCCGCGCGCGCGGACCGAAGACCGGGCTCGGTCCGCTCCACACCCCGGCCGCGTCCGCCAGCAGGGCCGGATCGCGGACGCTGTGCAGCTGAAGCACCACGTGGAACGGCAGGCGGGTCTCGTCCGACACGGCTGAGGCGAGGCCCGGCACCTCCACGCGCAGCGAGATCCGTACACCGGCGTCGTGCCCCGCCGCGACATCGGCGGCCCACACACGGTGCTGGGGCACGTGGTGCGGCTCGGGAGCGGCGAAGACCGGGCTGCCGGCGGCGAGCGCCGCGGCGGGGGAGCGGGGCAGGGTGTCGGCAACGGCGTCGAGGAAGGCGCGCAGCAGCCGTTCGGGATCGGGCAGGCGCAGCGGTTCCGTCCCGTCGACGGGCACCGCGTGGGCGAAGGGTGGCATGGCGGCGGCCAGTTCACGGACGCGTTCCAGATCCCGGGCGTCCAGAGGGCCGGCGCGCCACGAGTCGTGGTCGCCCGCGCTCAGGCCGGGCAGCAGCAGTCCACGCGCGGTGAGGTGCAGCGCCAGGACGGCCGCGGCACCCCAGAAGGCGGCCGCCCCATGGGCCTGCGGGGCGGCACGCGCGCGCGTGAGGACCGGAATCGCCGTCCGCGTCGGCAGGACGACGGCCGGCACCCGCACCGACTCCACGCCGTCCTCGCCGGGGAGGACGACTACCAGCTCCTCGACCGGGGCGGAGCAGAAGACCGGCGGTTCCTGGCCGTCGGGCAGCCAGAACGCGATACCGCCGGTCCGGGCCGGGTCACCGGGAACGAAGACGGCACAGCAACGAACCAGTTCGGAGATCTCGGCGACGCTGGGGACGGGGATCCTCTGCACAGCGATGACTATATTCCTCAAATTTGACTACTTGGCGTCGGGGTCGCCGAGGGTACAGCACGGCAGGAGATGTGCAAAATGTCTGCCCCCGGGGCCGGTGCCTCCGCTTCAGGGGTGGTGCCAGGTCCACCCCGCGGTCGCCTTTTCCCCCCGTCCGGACCCGGGTGGTGGCGCCATGGCTGACCAGGGCCGTCGATCCGTACGTTTCTACAGGTCGGCCCGTTGCCCGCCCATCCCACCTCACCCCACTCCCTCCAGAGAACGGAACCCTGCCGTGCCCGAAACCGCCGCAGTCGTCGCTGAACCCCCCTCAAGGGTTGCCACCAGTGAGTTCACCCCGCTGCTGCGCACTGTCAGAGAAGCCGGACTCCTGGACCGCCGGCAGGGCTGGTACGCGTTCGCCATCGCCGGCAACGCGCTCACGCTGGCCGGCGCCGCCACGGGCATCGTCCTGCTCGGTCACTCCTGGTGGGTACTGCTGCTGGCCCCGGTGCTCGCGGTGCTGTGCGCCCGCACGGCCTTCATAGGTCACGACGCGGGGCACTCCCAGATCACCGGGAACCGGCCGAGGGGGCGCGTGATCGGGCTGGTCCACGCGAATCTGCTGCTGGGCATGAGTTACGGCTGGTGGAACGACAAACACAACCGGCACCACGCCAACCCCAACCACATCGACAAGGACCCCGACGTCAAGGCCGACGTACTGGTCTTCACCAGCGGGCAGACGGCGGGCCGTACCGGATTCCGGCGCTGGCTCACCCGCTACCAGGCATGGCTCTTCTTCCCGCTCACGCTCCTCGAAGGCGTCGCCCTGAAGATCCACGGCTTCCAGGAC
Source organism: Streptomyces beigongshangae (assembly GCF_019710745.1). Classification (GTDB taxonomy): domain Bacteria; phylum Actinomycetota; class Actinomycetes; order Streptomycetales; family Streptomycetaceae; genus Streptomyces; species Streptomyces beigongshangae. The sequence continues at coordinate 50,485 of NZ_JAHKJW010000009.1, read as the reverse complement.
CTGCGCCGGCGGTCTCCTCGCGAACGGCTGGTGGAGACCCTTCTGCTCGTCACGCACCTCCTCGCGTACACGGCCCTGCTGCTGACCTCCATGCCGCTGGGCACGGCGCTGGCCTTCGCCGCGATCCACCAGGCGCTCTTCGGGTTGCACCTCGGTATGGCCTTCGCGCCGAACCACAAGGGCATGGAGATGCCCGATCCCGACGGAGAGGGATGGGGGCACCTGCGCCGCCAGGTGCTCACCTCACGCAACGTACGCGGGGGGATCCTGACCGACTGGTTCCTCGGCGGTCTCAACTACCAGATCGAGCACCACCTGTTCCCGAGCATGCCGCGCCCTCACCTCAAACTCGCCCAGCCCCTGGTGCGCGCCCACTGCCGGGAGTTGGGTATCTCCTACACGGAGACAGGGCTCGTGGAGTCCTACAGGCAGGCCCTGCGGCACATGTACGAGGTCGGGGAACCCCTCAGGGTCGAGTAGGGGGCGTACTCAGGGTCGTATCAGGGTCGCGGTCTGGAACCGCCGGGAGCACGGGTCCGTTCTCAAGACAGAGAGCGGCAGCGGCCGCTGAGGAGGGTACGCACATGTCAAGGAACGCGAAAATAGCCGCAGGGGGTGTCGCGGCCGGCATCATCCTGCTCTTCTGGCTGCCCTGGTGGATCGCCCTGCTGATCGTCCTGGGGGTTCCAGCAGCGGCGTATCTGACGCTGGACCCCTCACAGCGGCGCAGGCTGCGCCGCGCCGGACGTAAGGAACTCGGCCGCTGAACCAGTCACCCGCCCGGCCGGTTTCCTCCGGAGCCGCAGGATCCACCGCGTCGCCGCTCGTGGGCCCGCTCCCGCCGATGGCGGGTGGGGTCCACGGGCGGCTGCGGTCGCTTCACCGCTCAACCCGGGCCGACGGGGCGGCGCGCGCCCGGATTCCCGACTCCCGGCCCCTGCGGTTCCCCGCGGCCCGCATCACCCGCCGTGCTTCGCGTCGTCCATCGTGACTCGTACCGTCCGCGTCGGCCCGTCCGGCTCAGTGGGGACGGACGGCCATCCTGTCCAGCGCTTCCAGCAGGCCGGGCAGTTCGGGACCGCGGCCGACCGTGAGGATCTCCCCGGGCTTCTCGTCGAGCAGGACGAAGGCGATGTCGTCGGTCCGCGCCACCATCGACCAGCCGGGCCCGTCGGCCCGGAGGGTCCGCGCGTCTCCCGGGGCGAAGGACGAGCGCACGCGGCCGAGCGGCGGGGGCGCGTCCACGTACGAACGCGCTTCCGCGAGGACGCGCTGGACGCCACTGAGCGGTTGCCGCCCACCACGTCCGTCCGCGCCGGGCTGCTCGGACGCGTCGTCCGGGGCGTTCTTTGCGGTTGTCGTACGGGCGAACTGGGTCTCGTCGATCTGTTCGCGCCAGGCGGCCCACTGGAGGGCGATCTCGTCCGCACCGAGGCGGCGCTGCGCGGCACCCCAGGCAGACGTGTCCGGCGGACACAGCGGGGTCTGCTCCGTGATCTCGGGCGAGGGGTCGTGCGGGGCAGGCACACCCGGCGCCGCGACCGCCACGGCCAGCGGCCATCCGGGCAGCGCCGCCACCATCGAGCGATCGTCCGGCGACAGGTCGTACTCCATGCCGCAGTCCCAGGACGCGATGGCGACGGCCACCAGCGAGACGTCGTCGACGACGACGGTCCACCGGGCTCCGTCCCCGTCCTGGCCCAGCACCAGGCCGTATCCGTCGGCGAGGGGCGCGAGACCGAGCGCCGCGCAGGCTTCCGGGTAGTCGTCGCCCAGCACGCTGGGGAACTGCGCCGGTGTCAACAGCACCGCCGTCAGCACATACAGCGCGTCGTCGTCCCCGGCGGCGACGGCCTCACTGTCCGTCCCGGCCATTCCAGCCTCCCCATCGCTACATCCGTCGGCGCACCCTAATGCGCGCCCGCGGCCGTTGTCACGGGTCCAGGGCACCCAGGGAACGGCGTCCGTTTCCGTAGGGGAGCGAGACGGTGGCCTGTCGCCGTGCCGAGTCCGCCCAGGACCCCGTCCCGGTCAGACGGCGGGCAGGCCGAGGAGGGTCCGGGCCACGACGCTGGGTGGCTCGTCGCGCTCCCGCGCGAGCGCGATGACGGCCCGGCACGCCAACTCGTTCACTCCGAAGGACAGAGCCTCCGGCGACACCCAGGTCGCGGCCTCGTCGAGCCCTTCCTGGTCGTCCTCGACACCCGCCGACACATAGGCCGCGGCGGCTTCGAACAGGTTGTGCGTCTGCTTCCCCTGCTTCTTCGGGCGACGGTCGGCCGAGGGGCCGGAGCGCTGGGGGCCGGCCGTTCGCGGGCGCATGAAGAGCTTCCGGAGCCTGGCCGATGTGCCGGACATGCGGGCCACCTTCCCCTGTGCTGTTTCACCGGTCTTCGCCCATCTGTCTCCATTCACCGTAGATGTGAAGCTTCGGCATCAGAAGAGGGCGGTAGCGACTCGGAGGGCTTGAGCAGAGCTTTCAGAGGCGGCGCTCGGCCAGGGCGAGGAACCGGGCGTCCTCGTCCACGTATGACGTCATGTGCCAGCCGGAGGCGGACAGCAGCGGGCCGAGGTTGCCCTCCGCGCGTAGGTCGGCCGATGTGAGCCGCCGCCCCTGGCGCGCAGCGAGGGCGGCCCGGCCGATCGGGTGGAAGAGCGCCAGGATGCCACCGGGGCGTACGACCCGTGCCAGCTCGCGCAGATTCCCGCCGGGGTCCGGAAGATGCGCGACGAGTCCGGCGGCGAAGACGGCATGGAGCGACTCCGCACGCAGCGGCAGCCGCGCCACATCGGCGAGGAGCAGGCAGCCGGCCCGGTCACGGCGCGCCCGTACCGCGGCCGCCAGCATGGCCGGCGTCAGATCCGCGCCGAGGACCACGCCCGAAGGTCCCACGGCGTCCCTGAGGGGCGGCAGGGCCCGTCCCGTACCGCACCCCGCGTCGAGGACGCGGTCGCCTTCCCGCAGCCCGAGCTCGGCGACGGCCGCCGCGTACGCCGGGCCGTCGTCGGGGAACCTCTCGTCCCAGTCCGCCGCGCGGGACGAGAAGAACTCCTGGACATGCGTGTGGTCATCGCTCATGCACCGCATGATCCCGCATCGCACGCGAAGCGCCCCGGCCGAACGGCGACGCGGAGCCCGCTCGTACGCAGACCCCGCCGACCGATCCGGGCGGGGCGCACCGCACCGTTCAGTCGGAGACCGAGGCCTCCGCGAGAACCTTCTCGATCCGCACCCGGACGAGGAGTTCGCCGGGTACGCCGTTACGGGCCGCGAACTCCTCGGCACGCTCCTCGCCCATGTAACGGCCCCCGATCCGTCCGGCCCAGAGCCGGACGTCATCGAGGTCCTCCGAGATCCGGGCGCGCCCCTGCAGAACGACGTACGCGTACGGGGGCCGGTCGTCGTCCACGCACAGGGCCACCCGGCCGTCCCGCGTCAGGTTCCGTCCCTTGACGGTGTCCTTCCCCGTGTTGAAGACCAGGTCGTCCCCGTCGAGGAGAAACCAGATCGGTGCCACATGGGGGCGTCCGTCGGCCCGGACGGTCGACAGCTTGCCGGTGCGGGTTCCGTGCGAGACGAACGCCCGCCATTCCTCATCGGTCATCTTGTGTGCCATGCCCCTATCCTCCTTGCCCGGACGGCGGCGGTGGGGAAGGCTGGTCGATCGGATCCTCCGGCCCGGGGGAGCCACACGTCCACGGGGAGACAGATCATGCCTGAGAACCAGGGACTCGACTGGCTGCTCGACGACCTGACCCAGCGTGTCGAGCACATACGCCACGCGCTGGTGCTGTCCAACGACGGGCTGGTGACCGGTTCGAGCACAGGTCTGAGGCGGGAGGACGCCGAACACCTCGCCGCCGTCTCATCGGGCCTGCACAGCCTGGCCAAGGGTTCCGGCCGGCACTTCGGCGCGGGCCGGGTGCGCCAGACGATGATCGAGTTCGACGACGCGGTGCTCTTCGTCACGGCGGCGGGCACCGGCAGCTGCCTCTGCGTACTCAGCGCGGCGGAGGCGGACATCGGGCAGGTCGCGTACGAGATGACGCTGCTCGTCAACCGGGTCGGCGAGCATCTCCACGTCGATGTGCGGCAGCCGGAGCACTCGTCCTCCATGGACATCTGAATCACCTGGATCATTTGCTCGGCCTGACGCGAGTAAAAGCAACAACAGGCTCCTGGCCTGCTTGGATGTCGCCGCGATCGAGGTTTTCCACAGGCTCGGCGCGAGACGCGGCAAACCGGCTACGGTTTTTCCCGAGGCAAGCGCACGCAAATGCACACCACTGCACGGGGGAGAACCACCATGTCCGGCGACACCACCACCATGTCCGGCGACGCCATCACCCGGGCCATCGCGCGACCGACGCTCGCACAGAGCCGCGCCGCGCGGGAAGTGGGCCTCAAGCGGGGCGAGTTCGATCTCGCCGTACAGCTCGGGCGTATTCGCACGGTGCCCGACGAAGGCGGTGGAGGCCGGCGTGTCACCCGCGCGGAGATCGACAGGGTGCGGTCCGAGGAAGGCTTCCCGGAGGTTCTGCGGGAACGCGTCAAAGCGGTCGGCACATCCGAGGGCGCGGCCCTCATGGGCATCACGACCGGCAGGTTCACCCGCTTCGCCCGCCTGGGCCTCATCGTGCCCGTGAAGTTCTATCTGAACCGTTATCGGGCCGTGGTGTGGCTGTACCTGGCCGAGGAGTTGCGGCAGTTCGCCGCGAACGAAGAGAACGCGGCGCTGCTGAGCGGCCGGATTTCCGCAGGACTGCGCGACCAACTGGACATGGAACTGGATCTGCGGCCCCGGAACTGGCGCGGACGGCACCTCGGGTTCTCGCTCCGGCAGACCCAGGACCCGTGGGCACGTGCCGCGGTCGTGGCATCGCTGCTGGATCCCGTGCAGGTCGCCGAGATCGTCCCGGATCCCTGTGAGCGTGTCCACATGGACCGGTACCGGCCCGGTCAGGGCACTCGTAAAGCGCCCGATTCCCCCGCCGCGCACGTCATCGCGCGGATCATGACAGCGGCGGACCCGGACGAGATCAGCTGGCTCCGCGCCGATCTGGCGAACGGCCTGAAGGAGGCACGTGCCCATCGGCCCGCCCCGCGCCCGGCGACGGAGCACGAGGTCCGGCGCACGGGCCGTGTCCGGCCGGTCCCGTTCGCGGAGCACCGGCTGCCGACCGGGTACCGCCGGCCCGCCGAGCCGCGGCGGACCGTGCTGCCGCGGCACCCGGCCGGGGACGCGCGACCGGCCGGCACACCGCAGCCGAATGAGGCGAGGCACCCGACCCGGCGGCGACCGGCCGGGGCACGGCATCCGGTCGAGGTGCGGCACACGGCCGATGAACCAGGGCGCCCCAAGGGCATCCTGAGCCGGCTGCGCCGCAGAAATCCCTGACCTCCGCCTCGGCTCGCGGGCTCAGCGACTCACCGGCTTGCCGCATAGCCGAAGTGCCGGAGCGTCGAGGCGTCGAAGTGCCAAAGCGCCGGATCCGCAGGCTCGTCAGCTTTCGAGCCTGCGGAACAGCCCCTCCTGGACGACGGACACGAGCAGACGCCCCTCCACGTCGTAGATACGGCCCCGGGCCAGACCCCGGCCGCCCGTCGCGATCGGGGACTCCTGGTCGTACAGGAACCACTCGTCCGCGCGGAACGGCCGGTGGAACCACATGGCGTGATCGAGGGAGGCCATGTCGAAACCGCGCCTTCCCCACAGCGGCTCCACCGGGATGCGGACGGCGTCCAGGAGGGTCATGTCGCTCGCGTAGGTGAGCGCGCAGGTGTGGATCAGGGGATCGTCGCCCAGGGGGCCGACGGCGCGCATCCACACCGCACTGCGCGGCTCGGCGTGCTCGATCTCCTCGGGAGTCCAGCGCAACCGGTCCGCGTAGCGGATGTCGAAGGGCTGGCGCCGGGCCATGCGCTCCAGTGTCTCGGGGAGTGCGCCCAGATGCTCCTTGACCTCTTGGGCGACGCTCGGGAGCGATTCGGGATCCGGGACCTCGCGGGCCGGCGGCAGCTGGTGCTCGAAGCTCCCTTCCTCGGGCTTGTGAAAGGAGGCGGTCAGATTGAAGATCGTGCGGCCCTGCTGCACGGCGGTGACGCGGCGTGTGGTGAACGACCGCCCGTCCCTGACCCGTTCGACCTGGTACACGATGGGCACGCCCGGCCGGCCCGGGCGCAGGAAGTACGCGTGCAGCGAGTGCACGGGACGCTCCGCGTCGGTGGTGCGGCCGGCGGCGACGAGGGCCTGGCCCGCCACCTGCCCGCCGAAGACCCGCTGCAGGGATTCCTGCGGGCTGCGGCCACGGAAGATGTTGACCTCGATCTGCTCCAGGTCGAGCAGGTCGACGAGTCTCTCGGCTGGGTTCGTCATGTGTCGGGTTCTCCTGTGCTCACAACTGGCCGACGGCGGTGACCTTGACGACGGCACGCCCTTCGGCGTCGGAGGCCACGAGGTCGACCTCCGCGCTGATGCCCCAGTCGTGGTCGCCGTTCGGGTCGGCGAAGGTCTGCCGCACCCGCCACAGTCCGTTCTGCGGCTCCTCCTCGATGCGCAGGAGCTTGGGACCGCGTGCGTCGGGACCGGTGCCGAGATCGTCGTACTCGTCCCAGTAGTCGTCCATCGCCTCACCCCAGGCGTCGGCGTCCCAGCCGGACTCGGCGTCCATCTCGCCGAGTTCCGAGACGTTGTCGAGGGCGGCGAGCTCGACGCGCCGGAACATGGCGTTGCGGACGAGGACCCGGAAGGCGCGCGCGTTGGCCGTGACCGGCTTGACCTGGTCGGCCTTCTCCTGGGCCTCCTCGGCGGTCATCACCTCGGGGTTGGCGAGCTGCTCCCACTCGTCGAGGAGGCTGGAGTCGACCTGGCGCACCATCTCGCCGAGCCAGGCGATCAGATCCTCCAGGTCCTCCGACTTCAGGTCGTCCGGGACCGTGTGGTCGAGAGCCTTGTAGGCGCTCGCCAGGTAGCGCAGCACGATGCCCTCGGTGCGGGCGAGTTCGTAGTGGGACACGAACTCCGTGAAGGACATGGCCCGTTCGTACATGTCGCGGATGACGGACTTCGGGGAGAGCGGATGGTCACCCACCCAGGGATGGCTCTTGCGGTAGGTGTTGTACGCGTGGAAGAGCAGCTCCTCCAGCGGCTTGGGGTACGACACGTCCTGGAGCCGCTCCATGCGCTCCTCGTACTCGACCCCGTCCGCCTTCATCGCTCCCACGGCCTCGCCGCGCGCCTTGTTCTGCTGGGCGGCGAGGATCTGCCGCGGGTCGTCCAGCGTGGACTCCACGACGGACACCATGTCCAGGGCGTACGAGGGGGACTCGGGGTCCAGGAGCTCGAACGCGGCGAGCGCGAAGGTCGACAGCGGCTGGTTGAGGGCGAAGTCCTGCTGCAGGTCGACCGTGAGACGCACGATGCGGCCCTCGGCGTCCGGGGTGCCGAGTTTCTCCACGACGCCGCCGTCGAGGAGCGAGCGGTAGATGGCGATCGCCCGCCTGATGTGCCGCAGCTGCTGCTTGCGCGGTTCGTGGTTGTCCTCCAGCAGATGACGCATCGCGGCGAAGGCGTTGCCCGGCCGTGCGATCACCGACAGAAGCATGGTGTGCGTGACGCGGAAGCGCGAGGTCAGCGGCTCCGGATCGGACGAGATCAGCTTCTCGAACGTGCTGTCCGTCCAGCCGACGAAGCCCTCCGGCGCCTTCTTGCGCACCACCTTGCGGCGCTTCTTCGGATCGTCGCCCGCCTTGGCGAGGGCCTTCTCGTTCTCCACGACGTGCTCGGGAGCCTGCGCCACGACGAACCCCGCCGTGTCGAAGCCGGCCCGGCCGGCCCGGCCCGCGATCTGGTGGAACTCCCGCGCCCGCAGCGTCCGCACACGGGTGCCGTCGTACTTGGCCAGGGCGGTGAACAGCACCGTGCGGATGGGCACGTTCACGCCGACACCGAGGGTGTCCGTGCCGCAGATGACCTTCAGGAGACCGGCCTGCGCGAGTTTCTCCACCAGGCGGCGGTACTTCGGCAGCATGCCGGCGTGGTGCACGCCGATGCCGTGGCGTACGTAGCGGGAGAGGTTGCGGCCGAACTTGGTGGTGAAACGGAAGTTGCCGATCAGCTCGGCGATCTGGTCCTTCTCCTCACGCGTGCACATGTTGATGCTCATCAGCGCCTGCGCCCGCTCCACGGCCTGCGCCTGCGTGAAGTGCACGATGTAGACGGGTGCCTGCTTCGTCTCCAGGAGCTCGGTGAGCGTCTCGGTGAGCGGCGTCAGCTTGTACTCGTAGGAGAGGGGGACAGGCCGGGTCGCCGAGCGGACCACCGAGGTGGGCCGGCCCGTCCGCCGGGTCAGGTCCGTCTCGAACATGGAGACGTCGCCGAGTGTCGCCGACATCAGGATGAACTGGGCCTGCGGCAGTTCCAGGATCGGGATCTGCCAGGCCCAGCCGCGGTCGGCCTCGGCGTAGAAGTGGAACTCGTCCATCACGACCTGGCCGACGTCGGCCCGCTTGCCGTCGCGCAGCGCGATGGACGCGAGGACCTCGGCGGTGCAGCAGATGACCGGGGCGTCGGCGTTCACGGACGCGTCGCCGGTCAGCATGCCGACGTTCTCGGTGCCGAAGATCTTGCACAGTTCGAAGAACTTCTCCGAGACGAGCGCCTTGATGGGCGCCGTGTAGAAGGTGACCTCGTCCCGGGCGAGCGCCGCGAAGTGCGCACCCGCAGCGATCATGCTCTTGCCGGACCCGGTCGGGGTCGACACGATCACGTTCGCACCCGAGACCACCTCGATCAGCGCCTCCTCCTGATGGGGGTAGAGCGTGAGACCGCGTTCCCCGGCCCACGACTCGAAGGCTTCGTAGAGGGCGTCGGGATCTGCGGTCTGCGGCAGCTGATCGATAAGGGTCACGACTCCATCTTGCCTGGCATCGCCCCCGATGAGGGAATCGGATGCGGGGCCGAAGATCATGAACGCTACGCTGTGTCGCCGGCCGGGTGTCGGCGTACACGGGCAACCGGCAGCCGGTACAAGAGGAACGAGGCGGGGCGCGGCCATGATGGGACCAGCACACTCACTGTCCGGGGCGGCGGCCTGGCTCGGTGTCGGAGCAGCGGCGTCCGCCTCCGGACACACGATGCCCTGGCCGGTCCTCCTGGCCGGCGCGCTGGTCTGCGCGGGTGCGGCGCTCGCCCCGGATCTGGACCACAAGGCCGCCACCATCTCGCGGTCCTTCGGACCCGTCTCGCGGGGCCTGTGCGAGATCGTGGACAAACTCTCGTACGCCGTCTACAAGGGGACGAAGAAGCCCGGCGACCCGAGCCGCTCCGGTGGGCACCGCACCCTCACCCACACCTGGGTGTGGGCGGTGCTGATCGGTGCGGGAGCCTCGGTCGGTGCGGTCGAGGGAGGTCGCTGGGCGGTTCTGGCCATCCTGTTCGTGCACATGGTGCTGGCCATCGAAGGGCTGCTCTGGCGGGCGACGCGCGGGTCCAGCTCCGACGTCCTGGTCTGGCTGCTCGCCGCGACCAGCACATGGATCATCGGGGACATACTGGACGATCCGGGCAATGGGGCCGGCTGGCTGTTCACGGCCCCCGGCCAGGAGTACCTGTGGCTCGGACTGCCGATCGTCCTCGGGGCACTGGTGCACGACATCGGGGACGCGCTGACGGTGTCGGGCTGCCCGATCCTGTGGCCGATACCGATCGGCCGCAAGCGCTGGTACCCCCTGGGGCCGCCCAAGGCGCTGCGGTTCAGGGCGGGCAGCTGGGTGGAGCTGAAGGTGCTGATGCCCGCGTTCATGGTGCTGGGCGGGTTGGGTGGCGCGGCCGCGCTCAACTTCATCTGACGGGCCGCGCCGAGGGGACGGACACCGCTGCCGGCCGTCTGCCGTCTGCGGTCCGGGCGTACCCCGCCCCGGCGGGATCACGTCGCGTCGGCTCCGCCCGACGGGTTGCTTCCGCCCGACGGGTCGCTCCGGCTCCCGGTGCCGTACCGCTTCTCGAACTGGGCGACGCGCCCCTCGGTGTCGACGGTCCTGGCCTTGCCCGTGTAGAAGGGGTGGCTCTCCGAGGAGATCTCCACATCCACGACGGGGTACGTCCGGCCGTCGTCCCACTCGATCGTCCGGTCGCTGGTCGCGGTGGACCGGGTCAGGAAGGCGTACCCGGCGGCGCGGTCGCGGAAGACCACGGAGTGGTAGTCGGGGTGCTTGTCCTGTTGCATGAGGACTCCTTGCTCATGGAGAGAGGTGCACGGACGGGCGGACAGGGCCGGCGACCGCGTCGGTGGCGACCGGTCCGCCCTCCTGTCCGTCGGTGCTCTCACAAGTACCTCCAGTACCTCCAGGTGATGCGGGCCGGCCTGCTGCCATCGTGGTCGACGGGCGCGCGGGCCGCATGGTCGAGCCGCCCGCACGGAACGCGCGGAGTGCACGGAGGCACGGAACCGGGTGGTTCCCGGGCGCTCCCCGAACCGGACCGGTGCCGATCTCCAGACTTCCACCCCTTTTCGGCACCGCGCAACGGCACGCTGTCCGCCCGAGTGCGCCGGCCCGAGGCCGACCCGGTGGTCGGGCGGCCCACCGGTCGGCGGCCCGCCCGACATCGACGCGCCGTGTTCTCACCCGTGCCAGGACCTCCACAGCGCCGCGTACGCGCCATCCGCGGCGACCAGGTCGTCGTGGCTGCCGAGTTCGGTGATGCGGCCGTTCTCGACGACGGCGATGACGTCCGCGTCGTGGGCGGTGTGCAGCCGGTGGGCGATGGCGACCACGGTGCGGCCCTCCAGGACGCGGGCCAGGGAGCGCTCCAGGTGCCGGGCCGCCCGAGGGTCGAGGAGCGAGGTGGCCTCGTCCAGGACCAGTGTGTGCGGGTCGGCGAGCACCAGGCGGGCGAGCGCGATCTGCTGGGCCTGAGCGGGCGTGAGCGCGACCCCGCCCGAGCCGACCTCGGTGTCGAGACCGTCGTCCAGCGCCCGTGCCCAGCCGTCGGCGCCGACCGCCCCCAGGGCGGCCCACAACTCGGCGTCGTCGGCGTCCGTGCGGGCGAGGAGCAGGTTGTCGCGCAGGGCGCCCACGAACACGTGGTGCTCCTGGTTGACCAGCGCCACGTGGGAGCGGACCCGTTCCGCGGACATCCGGGACAGTTCGGCGCCGCCCAGTGCGACCGTGCCGGAGCGCGGCGCGTAGATACCGGCGAGCAGCCGGCCCAGCGTGGACTTGCCGGCACCGGACGGGCCGACCAGGGCCAGCCGGGTGCCGGGCGGGACCTCCAGGGAGACCTCGCGCAGCACGTCGACGCCGGCCCGGTAGCCGAAGTGCACGTCCTGTGCGTGCACGTCCCGCCCGTCGGGGGCCAGCGACCCGTCGCCCGCGTCCGGCTCGATGTCGCGGACGCCCACCAGCCGGGCCAGCGACACATGCGCCACCTGCAGCTCGTCGTACCAGCGCAGGATCAGGCCCACCGGGTCGACGAGCATCTGCGCGATCAGGGCGCCGGTCGTCAGCTGGCCCACATCGATCCAGCCCCGGAGGACGAAGTACCCGCCGATCATCAGGACCGAGCCGAGGACCGTGACGTGCGTGGCACTGACCACCGGGAAGAGCACCGAGCGCAGCCAGAGGGTGTACCGCTCCCAGGCGGTCCACTCCCTGACCCGCCGGTCCGAGAGGTCGATGCGGCGCGCGCCCAGCCGGTGCGCCTCGACGGTGCGTCCGGCGTCCACGGTCTCGGCGAGCACGGCGGCGACGGCGGCGTAACCCGCGGCCTCGGAGCGGTAGGCGGACGGCGCGCGTCTGAAGTACCAGCGGCAGCCGACCACCAGGAGCGGGACGGCGACCAGCACCGCGGGCGCGAGCGGCGGCGCGGTCACGACGAGTCCGCCCAGCAGCAGCGCCACCCACACCACACCGATGGACAGCTGCGGCACGGCCTCGCGCATGGCGTTGGCCAGCCGGTCGATGTCCGTGGTGATCCGGGACAGCAGATCTCCGGTGCCGGCCCGTTCCAGGACGCCGGGCGGCAGCCCCACCGCCCGTACGAGGAAGTCCTCGCGCAGGTCGGCCAGCATCCGCTCGCCGAGCACGGCCCCGCGCAGCTGCACCTGGCGTACGAAGAACGCCTGGACGACGAGGGCGACGGCGAACAGCGCGGCGGTGCGCTCGATGTGCACCTCGTGCGCGGCCGCCGCGCCGTCGGAGACGTGCCGGACGAGGGAACCCAGCAGATAGGGGCCGACCATCGAGGAGACGACGGCGACGGTGTTGACGGCGACGAGCACCAGGAAGGCACGGCGGTGCCGTCGGAACAGTTCGGCCACGTAGGCGCGTACGGTCGCGGGGGCTCCGACGGGCAGGGTCTCCGCCGTCGTCGGGGCCGCCGGGTCGTAGGCCGGTGGCGCCACGCCGATCATGCCGTCTCCTCGATCTCTTCCAGCTTTTCCAGTTCGTCCAGTTCGTCCAGCTCTTCCAGTGCTTCGAGTTCCTTCAGGCGGGCCAGTTCGTGCGCGGCGGCCTCGTCGTCGGTCTCACGGGTCACCACCGCGCGGTACCGCGCGTCGGTGTGCAGCAGTTCGCGGTGCACGCCGACCGCCGCCACCTCACCCTCGTGGACGAGCACGACCCGGTCCGCGCGGTCCAGGAGCAGCGGCGACGAGGTGAGGACCACCGTCGTGCGCCCCTGCCGCAGGGCCCGGAGCCCGTCGGCGATCCGCGCCTCGGTGTGCGAGTCGACCGCGGACGTCGGTTCGTCCAGGACCAGCACGCCCGGTGCGGTGACCAGCGAACGCGCCAGCGCCAGACGCTGGCGCTGGCCGCCCGACAGGGAGCGGCCGCGTTCGGTGATGCGGGCGTCCATCGGGTCGTCGGCGTCCAGGGCCCCCTGGGCGAGCGCGTCCAGGACGTCGCCGCACTGTGCCGCGGACAGGGCCTCCTGGGGACTGACGTCTCCCGAGGCGGGTACGTCGAGCAGCTCGCGCAGCGTTCCGGAGAGCAGGACCGGATCCTTGTCCTGGACGAGGACGGCGCTGCGGGCGGACGCGAGGGGCAGCTCGTCGAGCGGCACCCCTCCGACCAGTACCGACGGCAGCTCCGAGGAGTCCGCCGGATGACCGCCGAGCCGCTCGGCCAGTTCGCCCCCGGTGTCCGGGTCGCCGCACACCACGGCGGTGAGGCGCCCCTCGGGTGCGAGCAGCCCGGTCGCGGGGTCGTACAGGTCCCCGGCCGGTACGACGGCCTCGCGCGTCCCCTCGCCGTCCGTGGCCCGTTCCAGCGACAGCACCCGTGCCGCGCGCCTGGCGGACGGCTGGGAGAAGGAGTAGGCCATGGCGATCTCGGTGAAGAGCCGCAGCGGATAGCTGAGGATCATGACCGCGCTGTACACGGTGACCATCTCGCCGACGGTGATCCGGCCCTGGCGGGCCAGGTTCACGCCGTGCCAGACGACCGCGATCAGCAGCAGACCGGGCAGCAGGACCTGGACCGCGGAGATCAGCGACCACATCCGGGCACTGCGCACGGCGGCGTGGCGGACCTCCTGCGAGGCGCGGCGGTAGCGGTCCAGGAAGAGTTCCTCGCCGCCGATGCCGCGCAGTACGCGCAGGCCGGCGACGGTGTCCGAGGCCAGCTCGGTGGCGTGCCCCGCCTTCTCCCGCTGGAAGTCCGCGCGGCGGGTGGCGCGGGGCAGCAGAGGCAGCACCGACAGCGCCAGGACGGGCATGCCCACGGCGACGACGACACCGAGCGCCGGCTGGTAGACGACCAGGGCGGCGCAGACGAGCACGATCGTCACCGCGGCGGCGGTGAACCGTGACAGGGCCTCCACGAACCAGCCGATCTTCTCCACGTCACCTGTGGAGACCGCGACGACCTCGCCGGCGGCGACCCGTCGCGTCAGCGCGGAGCCCAGCAGGGCGGTCCTGCGGGCCAGCAGCTGCTGGACGCGCGCGGCGGCGGTGATCCAGTTGGTGACCGCCGCCCGGTGCAGCATGCTGTCGCCCAGCGCGATGGCGGCTCCGCACAGGACGATCAGTCCGCCCGCGAGACCCAGCCGCGCACCGGAACGCTCCACGACGGCCTGGACGGCGAAGCCGACGCAGAAGGGCAGTGTGGACACGGACGCGAAGTGCAACAGCCCCCAGAGCAGGGCCTTCACCTGCCCGCCGAGCTGATTCCGGCCGAGCCACAGCAGGAACCTGGGCCCCGAGCGTGCGTCCGGCACACCCGGGTCGGGGTACGGAAGGTCTTGAATCTGCATGACGTCCCAAAGGGCTCGGGGTACGGAGCTCGGAGTACGGAGCGGGGGCAACAAACCGTGCAAGGTTCGCGTCGCAGCGTGTCCGCAGGCAAACGGTTTTCCGTCAGGGGGCAAAGATTCGGCCCGCAACGCCCGGAACCGGCAGGGAAGCCGAGGGGCGGACGCGACCGCGCGGGTCACGGTGCGACGATGGACGGCATGCCAATACGCGGTGCGAAACGCACGACGGCCGTGGCCGCGGTCCTGGGTGCCCTGGTGATGCCCCTGGCGGCCTGCGGCGGTCCGGACGGCGGAGACGGGAAGAAGAGCGACGGGCGGGCCGGCGGGGGAGCGCGGCCCGAACAGGCGCGCACCGTCGACCTCAAGCGCATCCCCGGCGTGGGGGACAGGCTGCAGAGGCAGATTCCCGCCGGCTCCCGTCAGGTCGTCGCGGTCTACGGACAGGGCGAGGACTCGGCGGACTCCACGATCGTCCTCTACACGAAGTCCGGCTCCACCTGGGACAGGACCCGCAGCTGGAAGGGGCACAACGGCAAGAAGGGCTGGACGACCGACCACCGCGAGGGCGACAAGCGCAGCCCCGTGGGGGTCTTCACGCTCAGCGACGCCGGCGGCGTCCTGGCCGACCCCGGAACCGAACTCCCCTACACGCAGTCAGCAGGCTTCCAGGCCCCGCACCACTGGGCCAAGTCCCACTGGCACGACTTCGATCACGTCATCGCCATCGACTACAACCGCGTCAAGGGCACCTCGCCCAACGACCCGACCCGTCCCGAGGGCCGGTCCAAGGGCGGCAGCATCTGGCTGCACATGGACCACGGCAGCGGTACGTCGGCGTGCGTGAGCCTGTCCGAGTCGGGGATGGAGTACTTGCTCCGCACCCTCGACCCGGACCGTGACCCGGTCGTGGTGATGGGGGACAAGGCGCACCTGAAGGCATGAGGGCATGAGGGCCCGAGGGCCTGAGGGCCTGAGGGCCGGGGCCGCATTGCGGGACGGGCCGACTCCCCGTAGAACACCGCTCATGAGAAGACGGATTATCATGTCCATGCTCGCCGGAGCGACCCTCATGGCGAGCACCCTCCTCGGAACGGGCCAGGCGTCGGCCGCCCGGCCCGCCGACCCGCCCGCCGAGTTCGGCACCGACTGGCACGACCCCCTCACCGCAGCCCCGCCCGTCACCAGGCCCGCGGGCCGGTCCTGCGAAGTGACGGTCGCCGAGGCGCAGTTCCGTGACTTCACGCCCTACAGGGGCGCGTACGCACCACCGCGCGGCTGCGGCGACCGCTGGAGCAAGGTCGTGCTGCGGCTCGACGGCAAGGTCGCGGGACGGCAGTACGACCGCCTCGGCCACCTGCACGTCGGCGGTGTCGAGATCTTCCGCACCTCCACCCCGCAGCCCTCGCCCGACGGCATCGAGTGGTCGGTGGAGAAGGACGTCACGCGCTACAGCGACACGTTCCGCGGGCGTCACGACGTCGAGATGCTGATCGGCAACGTCGTCGACGACACCTACACGGGCGTCCTCGACGTCAAGGTGACCCTGACCTTCTACGCGGCCGGAGGGCGGGCCGGGGCCACGGAGCAGCGGGCCGCGGCCACGGAGCCGCGGGCCGGGGCCGTGAAGGCCGCCGTCCCCGACCGTGTGCTCAGCCTCCGGGACGGCGCCCTCACCACGCCCCGCAACAGCGAACGCATCGTCGCCGAGGTGTACGCCACGGGGTCGGGCGGCGGCTGCGAGGAGTACTGGTACCTGACGGTGCCCGACGCCGCTCCCTACTCCTGCAAGGCGTCCGGCGGCCCCTACCGCGAGGTCCAGATCAAGGTCGACGGCGAACTCGCGGGCATCGCCGCGCCGTTCCCGACCGTGTGGACCGGAGGCTGGTCCAACCCCTTCCTCTGGTACGTGATCCCGGGCCCGCGCGCTTTCGACGTCAAGCCCGTCGAGTACGACCTGACGCCGTTCGCCGGGCTGCTCAACGACGGCCGCCCGCACCGGATCGACGTCTCCGTGGCGGGCGTTCCCGAGGGACAGAGCGGCTGGAGCACCCCGGTCAACGTCCTCGTCTGGCAGGACGCGAAGAGCGCGCACGTCACCGGGAGGCTCACCGCCCACGAGGCCGGCGCCCCCGCGAACTCCGCCACCCACACCCCCGGTCGGGAACACCGCCTCGACACCGCGGCCGGTCACCGGCTGAGCGTGTCCGGGTACGTCGACACCTCGCACGGCCGTGTCACGACCACGGTCGGGCGCGAGCTGGCCCACACGTCCGTGCACCGCTGGACCGAAGGCGAGGAGACGGACGCGCTCAAGGGGACCTGGACCGACGACGAGAGGGTCACGGTGGACGGACGCGGACCCGCCGTGACGACCCGCACGGACCGCACGTACACCATGGACGGCACCACGACGCTCGGCACGGGCGACCGGCTGCGGACCGTGCTGTCACTGGGGGACCGGGCGGACGCGGTGGAGACGCGCGGCGGCCGGCGCACCGCGTGGTACCGGCTCGACGACGGCTACACGGGCGACGCGACCTACACCGCGAACGTACCGCGCGACCAGCGGCACGCCGTCGCGACGACGAGCGGGCGTTACCGGCTGTACGGCTCGGACGGGTGCTACGACCGGCGCCTGGTGACCGTCCAGGGCGTCCTCACGACCCCCGACCGCCCCGCGGTCTCCGGGGGCGGGAGTCCCTGCCGGGCCGCTCCCTCCTCCGCGGCCCGCGGCTGAAGTCCGGGATCGCCCGCCGCGTCCCCGGAAGGGCACGCCGAGCGTGGTTCCGCCCCTGGGGCGACGGCGGGCACGGGTGCGAGAGCGGTCGGTCCGGTGTCCACCGGCGCCCCGGCTCCGGTGCCCCGGCGGCCACAGCCGGGCCGCCGCCCGGGAACGCTCCGGGCCCCGTGCCCGGTGCGCGGCCGTGCCCGGACTTGCACCGGCAGCCGTACATGCACGGGCCTCGACCGGCAGCCGTACATGCATGGGCCTCGACCGGCAGTTGTCCCGGACTCCGGTCGGCAGCCGTCCCGGACTCCGGTCAGCAGCCGTGCTCCGGCTCCCGGGTCGGATCCGCCCCGCGCACCTCCGAGGACGTTCCGCCGGCCGCCGTGCCCGCCCCGTCGACCAGGGTGTCCAGCAGTCCGCCCAGTACCGTGCGCTGGTCCTCCGTGAGGGGGGCCAGGATGTCCTCGGCGGCCGCACGGCGCGCACCGTGCAGTTCCCGCAGGGTCAGCCGGCCGTCGTCCGTCAGCTCGATGCGGATGACCCGCCGGTTGGTGGGGTCCGGGACCCGCCGTACCTTGCCGCTCGCCTCCAGGCCGTCGACCAGGGTGGTCACGGCCCGCGGCACGACCTCCAGCCGCTGGGCCAGGTCGGCCATGCGCGGCGGGGCGTCGTAGTGGGCGAGGGTGCGCAGCAGCCGTGACTGGGCCGGTGTGACGCCCAGCCCCCGTGTTTCCAGATGGCGCTTCTGGATGCGGTGCACACGGCGGGTCAGCCGCAGCAACTGCTCGGCGAGCGGGCCGTCGGCGTCGGGGGTGTCCATGACGGGAACAATATCAGGATGCAGTTCACTATGAGTATAGGTAACAATGAGCTGTCCTCCGTCGGTCCCGGCCCCCGCACCTCCCGCCCGCCCTCTCACCTCCCGTAGGAGCCCATGCGCCACGACGACATCACCTGGACGCCACCGCCCGTCGGGGCCGGACAGCCCCGGCAGGTGCGCCGCATCCTCGCCCTCTTCCGTCCCTACCGCGGGCGGCTGGCCGTCGTCGGCCTGCTCGTCGGTGCCGCGTCCCTGGTCTCGGTCGCCACGCCCTTCCTGCTCAAGGAGATCCTGGACACCGCGATCCCGCAGGGCCGCACCGGGCTGCTGACCCTGCTCGCGTCGGGCATGATCCTCAGCGCCGTCCTCGGCGGGGTCTTCGGCGTCCTGCAGACGCTGATCTCCACGACGGTCGGCCAGCGCGTCATGCACGACCTGCGCACCGCCGTCTACGACCGGCTGCAGCGCATGTCCCTCGCCTTCTTCACCCGGACGCGCACCGGCGAGGTCCAGTCGCGCATCGCCAACGACATCGGGGGGATGCAGGCGACGGTCACCTCGACCGCCACCTCGCTGGTCTCCAACCTCACCGGTGTCGTCGCCACGGTCGTCGCGATGGTCGCCCTCGACTGGCGCCTGACCGTCGTCTCGCTGCTCCTGCTGCCGGTGTTCGTGTGGATCAGCCGCCGGGTCGGCGACGAACGCAAGAAGATCACCACCCAGCGCCAGAAACAGATGGCGGTCATGGCCGCCACGGTCACCGAGTCGCTCTCCGTGAGCGGCATCCTGCTCGGCCGCACGATGGGCCGCTCCGACTCGCTCACCCGCTCCTTCGCCGAGGAGTCCGAGAGCCTCGTCGACCTGGAGGTCCGGTCGAACATGGCGGGGCGCTGGCGGATGGCCGTCATCGGCATCGTCATGGCCGCCATGCCGGCCGTCATCTACTGGACCGCCGGCCTGGCCCTCCGGTTCGGCGGGCCCTCGGTCTCCCTCGGCACCCTGGTCGCCTTCGTCTCGCTCCAGCAGGGACTGTTCCGGCCGGCCGTCAGCCTGCTCTCCACCGGCGTCCAGATACAGGCATCGCTCGCGCTCTTCCAGCGCATCTTCGAGTACCTGGACCTGCCCGTCGACATCACCGAGCCCGAGCACCCGGTTCACCTCGACCGGGTCAGGGGCGAAGTGCGCTTCGAGGGCGTCGGGTTCCGCTACGACGACAAGGGCGGCCCGGTCCTCGACGGCATCGACCTCACCGTGCCCGCCGGCAGCAGTCTCGCCGTGGTCGGCCGGACCGGCGCCGGAAAGTCCACGCTCGGCCATCTGGTGCCGCGCCTGTACGACGTCACGGCCGGCCGTGTCACCCTCGACGGGGTGGACGTGCGCGACCTGGACTTCGACACCCTCGCGCGGGGGATCGGCGTCGTCTCCCAGGAGACGTACCTCTTCCACGCCACGGTCGCCGACAACCTGCGGTTCGCCAAGCCGGACGCCACCGACGAGGAGCTGCGCGCCGCCGCGAGGGCCGCGCAGATCCACGACCACATCGTCTCCCTGCCCGACGGGTACGACACGGTGGTGGGGGAGCGCGGGCACCGGTTCTCCGGCGGTGAGAAGCAGCGTCTGGCCCTCGCCCGCACCATCCTCCGGGACCCGCCGGTGCTGATCCTCGACGAGGCGACCAGCGCCCTGGACACCCGCACCGAGCGGGCCGTCCAGGAGGCCGTCGACGCGCTGTCGGCCAACCGGACGACGCTCACCATCGCACACCGGCTGTCCACCGTCCGGGGCGCCGACCAGATCGTGGTCCTCGACCGCGGCCGGCCGGTCGAACGCGGCACGCACGAGGAGCTGCTGCGGCAGGACGGCCGGTACGCCGCCCTGGTCCGCAGGGACACCCAACTGGAGCCGACACCGTAAAGATATGCCGATCTTGTGACGATATGCGGGTTACCGTGCCCGCATGCAGACCCACACTCCCCCCACTCCGCCCCGGGGAACGGTCCGGCTGACGCGCCGGGGCCGGACCGCCCTCATCGCGACCGGAGCCGTCGTGGCCGCCACCGCGGTCGCGGTACCGCTGCTGAGCACGGACGCCCAGAAGGACCCCCCGGTCCTGGTCGTCCCCGAGGGCTGGCGCTCCGGCCAGGTGTACGAGGCCATGGACAAGGCACTCGCGCTGCCCGCGGGCACCAGCAGGAAGTCCTTGCGCAAGGCGCGCCTCAAGCTGCCGGAGGACGCGGGCGGCAACCCCGAGGGGTACCTCTTCCCGGCGGCCTATCCCATCGACGGGAGGTCGACGCCCGAGGCCCTGCTCTCCCGCATGGTCGGGACGGCGAACAAGAAGTTCACCGGTGGCACGGTCACGGCCGGGGCCGAGCGCAACGCGATGAACGCCTACCAGACGGTCACCGTCGCGAGCATCGTCCAGGCGGAGGCCGCCACCGAGGCGGACATGGGCAAGGTGGCCCGGGTGATCTACAACCGGCTCGACCGGGGCATGCCGCTGCAGATGGACTCCACCATCAACTACGCCCTGAACCGCGGCACGCTCCGCACCAGCCGGCGCGACGCCCAGTTGGAGAGCCCGTACAACACGTACGCGCGGATGGGGCTGCCGCCGACGCCGATCGCGAACCCGGGCGAGAAGGCCGTGCGCGCCGCGGTCACGCCGCCCCGGGGCGACTGGCTGTACTTCGTGACCGTCAAACGGGGCGACACGCGCTTCACGGCCGACTACGAGGAGCACAGGAGGAACATCGCCGAGTTCAACCGCGTCGCCAGGAGCGCCCCGCCGTCACCGGGCTGAGCCGGGGTACGGGTGAGCGCCGTCCTGCCGCTCCGCCGGACGCGCGCTCCCCCGCCCGTGGCCCGCCCGTGCCGTCAGCCACTCGCCTCCACCGGGGCGGGCGCGGTCCGTGGTGCCTCCGCCAGCAGCCGCCTGATGTCCCGTACGGCCGCCCGTCCCGCGCGGTTGGCGCCGATGGTGCTGGCCGAGGGCCCGTACCCGACCAGGTGGATCCGCGGATCGGCGACCGCCCGGGTCCCCTCGACACGGATGCCGCCACCCGGCTCGCGCAGCCGCAGCGGGGCCAGATGGTCGACCGCCGCGCGGAAACCGGTCGCCCAGAGGATGACGTCGGCCGCGACCCGGCGCCCGTCGTCCCACTCCACGCCGTCCGGGGTGATCCGGTCGAACATCGGCAGCCGGTCCAGCACGCCGTCCGCGATGCCCTGCCGGACCGCGTCGTCGAGCGGCAGCCCGGTCACCGAGACGACGCTCCTCGGCGGCAGCCCCCGGCGGACCCGCTCCTCGACCAGGGCGACCGCCTCCCGGCCCACGTCCTCGGTGAACGGCCCCTCCCGGAAGACCGGCGGCCGCCGTGTCACCCAGGTGGTCCCGGCGGCGTACGGCGCGATCTCCAGCAGATGCTGCGTACCGGAGGCGCCCCCGCCCACCACGACGACGCGCCGGCCGGCGAAGTCCTGCGGGCCGGAGTACTGGGCGGTGTGCAGCTGCCGGCCGCGGAAGGTCTCCTGGCCGGGGTAGCGCGGCCAGAACGGCCGGTCCCAGGTGCCCGTCGCGTTGATCAGCGCCCGCGCCGACCACGTACCGTCCGTGGTCTCCACGAGCAACCGGCCCGCGTCGCCCTCGCGCACGGCCCGCACGTCGACCGGCCGCCGTACGCGCAGGCCGAAGGCGCGCTCGTACGTGTCGAAGTACTCGGCGACGACCTCGGAGGAGGGCCGCCGCGGATCCGCGTCCGTCAGCCGCATGCCCGGCAGGGCGTGCATGCCGTGCACCTTGCCGTACGTGAGGGACGGCCACCGGAACTGCCAGGCACCGCCCGGCCGCGGCGCGTGGTCCAGGACCACGAAGTCCCGCTCCGGCTCATGGCCGGTGCGCCTCAGGTGGTAGGCACTGGACAGACCCGCCTGGCCGGCACCCACGACGACGACGTCGACTTCCCGCACCTGCGCTCCGATGTCGTTCACACTTCTACCAACTCCGCCGCAAGCACGGATCTTCCCGGTACGGCCCGGTCCGGTGACCACCGCCACGCGGGCACCGCGAGCGGGGAAGCCGGTGTGGAAGCGGGTGTGAAACCCGGTGGATGGGCGAGGATTGTTCCATGTCCGATGCCTTCACCACCCGTGTCCTGAACATCACCTCCGGATCGGAGGAGACGGTCGTCGACCTCACCCGTGAGTGCGAGGCATTCCTCCGGGAAGCGGCGGGCGGCCGCGACGGCCTGCTCAACGTCTTCGTGCCCCACGCGACAGCCGGCGTGGCGGTCCTGGAGACGGGATCCGGCAGCGACGAGGACCTGCTCGCGGCCCTCCACACCCTCCTCCCGGCGGACGACCGCTGGCAGCACCGCCACGGGCGCCCCGGCCACGGCCGCGACCACGTCCTCCCGGCGATCGTGCCGCCGCACGCGACACTGCCGGTGATCGGCGGCCGGCTGGAACTGGGGACGTGGCAGTCGGTGTGCCTGGTCGACACGAACATCGACAATGCCGACCGTCAAGTCCGGTTGTCGTTCCTGAGGGGCGTCGGCGAGGCATGACTGTATGGGCCATGTCCGGCCGCACCAACTGTCAGGGGCCGTGGTGCGCGGCCGCACCGGGTACTCACGCTCTTCCCGGCTCCGCCCCGATGTGCGGTCGTGGTGCGGCCCTTATTCGCCCCTTGGCCTCGCCCGGCTGACGAACCACCGCCCCAGCTCCCTCGCAGGCGAAGTGGGCCACTGGGATCGGTAGTCCGACGGACGGGTGTTGCCCCGAGCGGTGGCGGAGCTCCTTGCGAGTTCCCGCCGCAAGAGTGCCCTGTACATGGAAAATCCGCCCGGCGATCATGAGCGCGAGAGCGCTGTGTGCCGCTTGCCGCACCGGGAGGGGAGCCCGAGATAGCCTGCTGTTAGCGAGCCCGAAGTGGACCACGCTGCCCGAGTATTTCCATGATTGGGCGTCGGTGGCCGTGGAGACCTCCGGGTTGAGGCTCGGCCGGGACCAAGTCCTGTCCCTCGCGGTTGTGACACTGGACGGACACGGCCGGTAGACGGATGAGTTCTCCACCCTCCTCGACCCCGGCTGCGATCCGGGCCCGGTGCATGTTCACGGACTCACCTGCGCGTCTGGCCGACGCACCCACCTTCGAGGAGATAGCTCCGCATCCCGGGGCACTGTAGTCGGACAAATCGCTGGGGTGCCCGTCGCGGGAGTCACGTCTTCGATGTACTGCGCGGCGGCCGGCTGGCGAGGGGGCAGAAGGGGGCAGCATCGCGTCGTCCTGGGAGACAGGAGATGTCAGGACGAGACGGTCCTCTCCCGCCGGATCCCGCACCGGTCGACTCAGCAGCCTCTTCAGTCCCGAGCCGACACGCCTGCCAATCCCAACTGGCTGCAACGAAAAAGCCCAAACGCTCAGTTAGCGTGGTGCCGGAGTTGAACATCCGCGTGGGCAGGAAACGGCTCGAGTCGCCTGGCCGCAGGTGCTGCACGCTGGGCAGATGAACTGACCGGTGCCCTGCGATGCCCAGCACGGGACTGCCAGGAAAGCGCCACCGAGACGGCCATCGAGGTCGGACTCGGGGGCTCCGGTAGCGGCGGAGCCATCCGGTTCCAGTAGAGGGAAGGTCTGTCTACAGGCCAGGCAGCGGCGGAGCTCCCATCGGGTGCGGCACGCGGAGCAGAGTGCTGCGAACAGGCCGCCTTCGCGGGGCTCGAACACGGTCTGGCGCTGAGAGCCGGTCTTGGCACACACCGGGCACACTTCGAGCAGTTCGGCCTGGACGGCTGCGTCCTTCAACGTCTCGGAAACAGTCCGCAGTCGCTGGACGTCGTGCTCCGCTGCTCGACTACTGCCGTGCCGCCCTTGGGCCGTCTTGAGCAGGACGGAGAACTGCTCCAGCTCCCCCGAGCTTGGGGCGCGCACGACCGCCACACCGTCAGGACGAGGCTTGAGCCAGTCACAGTTCGCCACAGTGGAACGCATGCCAGCGGGCATGGAGACGGTGAGAGGGTAGCGGCGCGCGTCGGCGCCTAAGGTGGCCCATTGGACGGCCCGCACCAGACGGCTGACGCTGAAGATGTCCAGTGGGGACAGCGGGGCAACGCCGACATGCTGCCCGGACGCATCGCCGTCGCCGTGCCCGATCCGATACGCGGCCCCGGCGACGTTGGGGTCTGCTTCCTGGCGTTCCCGGAGCAATCCCGGATGGACGATGAGGTCGTCGCACTCAGTGGCCGGCCGTTCTCGGCGGACGCCTGAGATCGACATGGCGATGGAGGCTGCGTCGGGAGCCGTGCACAGGTCGGTCGTGAGCGGAATGACGCGCAGCGCCTGGCGGTCACGCCAGTGAAGGGTGAAGTCGCCTGTCCGGGACCAGGTGACCGTCAACTGCTCACCGCGCATGCGGAAGCGGGTGGTCCGGCCGGGAGCAGGGGCCGGCTGATGGGCGTCCGGGGTCGCCTGGAGCAGTGTGCAGGCGAGGAGCAGCAGGAGACCGGTGAACCGTTCGAAGGCGACGCGGATCTCTTGGCGGCGCCGGGCGGTCTCGGCCTCTCCGGGGCGTACGGTGGCGATGGTGATGCAGGCCTGCCAGAGCGAGGCCACCCTGCGGTAGTGCGGGTCGCTGCTGAGCAAATTCGTGGGATGCAGTTCGCGGGGTGGTGCGGAGCGGTGGTCGACCGCGCGCGCCAACGGCGAACTCAGCATGATCTCCACTACCGCAAGCAGCGATTCCAGTGTCCGCAGGCGCGTTCCCGCGGCCGCCCGTTGCCGACCGGAGTCCTCGATGTTTCTCAGCAGCCCGGCCAGGTCCCACCGGGCACGCCAGGAGGTCTCCTCCGAGGTCATGAGCAGACCGTGTACATCGTCCACCATCCTGCTGAGGTCCCTGAGCTGGGCGATCCGCTGCTGCAGATGCGACCGCATTACATTGAGGACAGCCACAGCGACTCGGTTCTCGTAGATGTCGGCGTCCTCCTCGCTGCGCCGGGCTAGCAGACGGCTGGGGCGCACGCCGGCGAGCGTGTGCGAGGCCCAGTCCTCGGGCCGGGAAGCCAGGCGCGCCGCAGCGCCGGAAGCGATCGAGCGGGCCCGAGACGTCGGCACCACCTCCTCCACTGTGCGCAGACGCGTGTACGGGCGGTGGCAGACCGCGCGCAGCGCACCGGACTCGCGCTCGAAGGTGTCCTCCAGCGGCAAGGCATCTGCCTCCTCGGTGACATCGAGGATGATCGGCGACATGGCCAGCCAGTCGCCGAGCGTGGTGGCTTCGCTGAGACGCGCCGAGAGGGCTAGAAGATGGCGGACGAGGAGGGAGTCGAGTTCTGGCTCGACTGCTTCCCGCTTCATTGCCGACCACGCGAGCGGAGCTCGTCGTCCAGCAGCCGTCGCGTCGCCGCCGGTTCGTGAGCGCTGTCGAACCGCATAAGGCTTTCGACGAGGTTGGTGCGCAGTGTGTCGAGGGTGTCGGTATGGATGTCGTACCGTCCGCGGACCGAGCGCAGGATGCGTGTGGCCAGAAGATGGTCCAATGCCTCACCCGGACTGCCTCCGGCGGCGACCACGACGGGTGCGAACTGCCTGATCTGCCTCTCAAGCCGGTTGCCCCACCCGATGCGCAGTTCCTCCGCGAGGCGACCGCGCCAGTGGGTGTCGAGGAATTCGATGATGCCGTCGGCTTGCGCGCCGTAGGTGGCCTGTGCCTTGTCGAAGGACTGGGTGAGACCCTGATGGCCGAGCGGTTCCGGGAATACGGGTGCCGTCTCCGGCACGTCCGGGTGCTGCCAGGGCAGCTCCAGGACGAAGGCCCGGTCGTAGGTCTTGTCGGCGAAGCCGACGGTTGTCTCGTCGTGATTGGCGGTACCGATGAACCAGACGTTGTCCGGGACGGCTATGTGCGTTCCGCCGATGATCAGGTTGGCAGGGTTTCTGACCGGTGCCGTGGTCAGTGCCAGACTGGGCCGATCCTTGATGGCCAGGGCCGACAGTACTCCGCTGAAGTATTGTTCGGGATGGGAGAGGTTCATCTCGTCGAGGACGATGAAGAAGGGCCGGTCCTTGAAAGCGGGGCACTGGGCACGGTAAAGAGCCTTGGTGAACTCGGATTCGTAGAAGATCCGGTCGAAGCTGTTGTAGTAGCCCATGAGGTCCTGCGGGTCGCGCCAGCCGGCCTGGACGGGCACCACGGCGGCACTGGTGTCACTCCCGAAGGCGACGGCAAGCGCGCGGGCCAGACCGGTTTTCCCGATCCCGCTGATGCCCTGGAAGAGATGGAGACGGCTCATCGCCATGCCCGCCAGGGCCAGGCGCAGGTCGGACAGGCGGTAGGAGAGTCCGGTCTGCCGGCGGATGACCGCCTGCATCTGGTGCACCAGCTCGGGCATAGCCGGCGTACGTGTGTCGAAGGGCCGGGGTGTGCCGAACTCCCGGTCCATGTACGAGCAGGCCGGAAAAGCCTGACCTTCCTTGCCGACCTGGGCCGTGGCTCGGAGTTTGGCTGCTTCCTCGTTGAGCAGTTGCTGCAGTTGGTCGTTGGCAGCGCGCAACCAGTTGTTGTGTTCGACGTAATTCTGACGCTCGTTGACCGCGATGCGATCACGTTGGAGCGCGGACTCCAGTTCCCCGCGCTCCCGCACCAGCTCTTCGTTATCGGCGGCGAGGCGCGTGACTCGCTGCCGCAATTGCTCGAGCAGGAGGGCGTCGGCTTGTGGCGCGGCGGCGTTCTCCTCCAGGAGACGGGCGTTCTCGGCGCGAAGCTCGGTCAGGCGCTCGACGACCTGCTCCAGGGTCATGCCCCCCAGGCACGCCAGTGCGCCGTCGTACTTGTTGAGTCGGGCGCTCAGACGTTCGCTCCCCTCGGTGAGGACAGCAATCTTGCGCCGGCTCTCCTCCATCTGCTGAAGCAACTGGCCGGTGCGGCTCGTCACCTCATGTTCGAACCGTTCCGCACGGGTGGCCTGCTGCTCCTTGAGGGCGGCCTTGAGGTGGGCGATGTCCTCACGTTCGTCGTCCAGCCGGAGCCGGGCGGATCGCAGATCTCTCTCGCGCTGGGCGAGTTCACTCTCCCGCTGGTCCAGGGCCGTCTGCGTGTCGGCCAGGCGACGCTGCTCCTCGCTCCACCGTGCCTGTCGGTCCTGGCGTTCGGTGTCGATGGCGGCCACTGCCGTTCGGCGCTGCTCCGTCAGCCAGGCCTCCAGCTCTCGGCCTGCCTCCAGGCGGCGTTCGGTGAATACCGCTTCGGCCGCTTGCTCGCGGTCGGACAGATCGCGTTCCTTGCGGTCGAGGAGTTCCGCGCGGGCATCCAGCGCGGCACTCCTCTCCTGCAGGGCTGCGGCTTCCTCGGCCCGTAGGGCGGCCGCGGCAGTGAGTTCCTCCTGCTCGGCACGGAGCGCCTCCGCCTGCACCGACAACGCGTTCGTTGCGTCTGCCTGGTGCTCGGCGAGTGCACGGTACTGCTGCCAGGCCGACGCGAGGTCGGAGCTCGCGCCGTCGGACCCGGCCCCCGCCGCGACCACCACTTGGGCCTCGTTCGCGACCTGCTGTATCTCCGCCAGCAGCGCCGCCGTGTCGTCGGCGCTCTTTGGGCCGGTGGGGGAAGCCATCGGGGCCGGCTGACGGGCATGGGCGGCCTCGGTGCGCTTAGGAGCGGGCGGCTGCCCCGGCCAGACCGTCCCCTTGCCCTTCTGACGCGGTCGTGTCTGCCTCTTCCCCATGTTGTCAGTTCACCCTCTTGCTGATTGTGGTTCGGCCGCTGCTCAGACCGAGCAAGTGGCGGGCTGCGTCGTAAGCGAGAGCTCGGATGTGCTCCAGCTCATCAGGGGCCGGGGCGCCGGTCGGTCCGTGCGTCGCGTTGTTGCGCAGGATGCGTGACCGGTCGAGATCCTCCAGAAGGGTGGGGCGCTCGCGGATGAACGCGGCGAACGGATGCTGCGCGTTCTCCCCGGCCGCCCAGACGGCTCTAATGATGTCTCCGGCCAGCCCGCCGGCCGGTCTGGAGCAGTACTTGCGCATCTCCGGCGGCACGGATGTGGCGCCCAGGCGCTGGGCGGTCAGTACGAACGTGCGCTCCCGCACCCCCGGCTCCCTGGACGGTGGGATCCGGGCGGGGAATCGTTCGTTGAGTTCGGGGAGTATGCACTCGAAGACGCGAATGGCGTTGCGTGCGGCGTTCTCCCGTTCCCGCGCAGTGTCCTTCAGCAGCGCCAGCTCGATGTCCGCGAGGTGGGTCAACACTTCCGAGTGATTCCGGACCTCCTCGCCGAGCATACGTACCACGTCGGCGCGGGCATCCTCGGCGAGCTCCCGGTCGACCTTGCGCGCGGCGGTGGTCCGGTCGCGGCGGCCCTTTCCGAGCATGTCGTCGATCAGCCGGGTCAACTGCTCGTCAGCCTCTGCACGGGCGGCCAAAAGATCTGCGAAGAAACGTCCGTCGCCCACCGCGAACGGGTCCTCTACGGTCCACATACGCCCGGACCCGTCGTTGCCCTCGACGACATAGCACACGACATGGGCTGGGTTCGCCGTACCGTGAAATCCGATCCGTCGGGCCGCCCCCACGGAGCCGGCCGGATCGCGGGAAGCACCGAGCAGGCCCCGCGCCGCCAGATCGTGACTCTTGCAGGCTTCGAGGACATCACGTTCCGACGGACGCATCCAGGAGCCGTCGGCCCGGAGCGTCAGCGCGCTGACTTCCCGGGAGGCACCAGCAGTACCGAACTGGATGGTGACCCAGCGGCCGCGATGCGCTCGCAGGTCAGCGCGTACGGGATCGGCGACCAGGATACGAGGCAACAGCATTCCGGTGGCCGGGTCCTGGAAGACACGGACGAGCCGGGGCTCCGTCTCTGCGACTTCGCCTTCGGCCACGGTGCGCCGCCCCGCCTCGGTCAGCTGCAGCCCTTGTGCCATCAGCTGCCCCTCCACGAGCCGGGCAGTCACCGTGCGGCACAGGGCAGTGTCCAGCCCGATCAACCGGGACAGGTCACTGACGTCTCGGACCCCGGCGGCACACAGGCGCAGCACCACGGTCTGGAAGACATCCAGTGTCCGGGAGTAGCCGGTCGGTGCCGTTGCCTGGTGAACCCACACGGGCAGCAGAACAGGCCGGTACCGTTGGCGGGGCGGGAGGGCCAGCTGGAAGACAGGGGTCTCACGGTCGAATGACACAGCCGTCCACTCCCTTCCGGCACAGCTCCAGGAACGCGGCAAGAGGCTTGACCGCCTCCGGACTGCCGGGGCCGAACATGTCGTCGTCGCCCACCACGGCCAGCACCCGCTGCTGGCGGCTCATCGCCACGCACAGTCGGTTGGCGACGGTCAGGTGCCCGTAAGCGCGCTTGGCGTCGGTCCGTGCGGCTGGTGCACAGCTGCGCACAGTGGACAGATAGGTGACCGAGAACTCCATGCCCTGGAAGGCATCGACGGTGCCGACCCGCAATCGGTCGAGCGGTGTGCCGTCCTCATCACGGCTGAGCCGGGGCACGGGGCGCCACCCGCCCGCATCGGTGAACTCGGCGAGCCCGGCCTTCTTCAGCTCCTTCCATACCTCGGTGACCTGTGCGGCGTAGAACGAGATGACACCGAAGGTCATCCTCGGGTATCGCTCGATCAGCGCGGCTATCTCCGCGGCGATGACGACGGCTTCGGCGCGACGGGCACGGCTCGTTCCCCGTTGGGTCTCACCGCCGACGGACTGCGGCACGGGAAGCCATACTGCGGGAACTTCACCGTACCGTTCGATCCCGTGGGTGAAGTCACTCGCCTCACGGCCGTTGCGCAATTGTCCCTGGTAGAAGTTGTCGCTGACGAAGTTGCCGAGTACCGGATGCATGCGGAACTGGGTGTCGAGGCGGACGAACCGGGAGTGTCCATCGGATGAGCCGTGCTCCCACTGACGGGCCAGTCGTTGGAACAGACTCTCCTGTAGCCGGTCACGGACGTCGTCTCCGAGCGAACTCAGCTCGCGCTCCACGTCGGGCTCCAGCATGTGGGGAAGCTGGGCGTGGTCGCCGACCAGCACGATCCGGCGGCGGGCCTGGGCGAGGGGGATGAGGAGATCCAGCGGGTTGGCCCTCGCTGCCTCGTCGACGACGACCGACTCGAACGCTCCATCCCGACCGCCGACATCGACCATGGCTTTGGAAACGGCCTGCTGGCAGGTCGAGGCCAGCGAGACGGTGTAGGCGCGGAGTGTGTCGTCGACACCTTCTGGATCGCTGCGCAGATCATCCCGGTAATCCAGCAGTGCCGCGGCTATGGCATCGGGTGACCGGGTCACCGCCTCCGCGAGCTGTGCTGCGAGCCGGTCGAGGAGGTCGACGATCGTGGGATCGGCCACGGTAACCTCTGGAAGCCGGATGCGCGCGGTGAGACGGTCGACTAGGGCGTCGCGCAACGCGGTAAGCGCGTTGAGCAGTTCGGTATGTGGTGTGGTGGCGCCGATCGCTGCGCGCAGGGGTTCCTGGTACGAGATGCCGTCGAACAGCGGACTGTCGGCGAGTTCTAGCCGTGTCAACAGCGCCCGGGCTGTGCGGGGCCCGTCATCGTGGAATCCGGTTACGGTGCAGCGCAGCGACCGGATGTAAGGCAGCAGATCCGCGCGCACGTCGGGGTCGGCCATGGCGGCGGCTCGCATGCGTTGCTGTTCGGCCCGATCCCTGTGACTGCGGAATTCACCGACCAGGGACGGTTCGGCGATGTCCCCGACCTGGGTGAGCACCTGGTCCAGGAAGCGCGGCAGGAACTCGGGCGGGACCGGTGCCGCCCGATAGGTGGCGGCCAGCTCGGTGGCGGCTCGCCGAGCAGCCAGATGAGGCCCTGCCGGGCGCTCACGCAACCGCAGGTCGGCAGCGCGGGCTGCCTCGATACGCCAGGTATCCAGTGCCACTTTGCTCCCCCGGCCGCGGGAATCCACCTTGAGCGGTGGAAGCCCGAAGACCCAGCCACGAGTGACGAGGTGGTCCACCGCCGCATGCTGGAAACTCGTCAACAGGGTGCTCCCGGCCACATCTCCTCCCTGGGCGAGGTCGCCCAGCTGGTTGACCAGGGCAGCGATCACCTGAGTCTTGCCGGTGCCCGGTGGTCCTTGGATGATCGCGACGTCTGGAGTGTTGAGGGCGGTGAGTACCGCCTCCCGCTGGGCCGGCGTCGGTCCGTGAGGAGCGAAGCAGCTGAGTGCGGAAGGGGAGAGCTTTGTGATCCGCTGTCGTGCCGACTGCGGCCAGGCACCTCCCTCCAGGAGAGTCGGTAGCGCAGGAATGTGCGTTCCGTCGGTGCGCAATTGCTGCATGGCCTTTTCGCGCCGGTCGAGCCGACGCTGATCACCGCGGTGCGCCAGGTAGAGCCACCCTTGAGGGGGCGGGTCCTGCTGGTTGTTGAGGGTCGCAGTGAGCCTCAGGACCTCGGTGACACTGTCGTATCCGAGCGGTTCACCGACCCAGGCCTTCACCTTCTGCGCGCGGGATGCGACGAGCCACTCCCGGTCGGTCATCGCGGTGTCCGTCACGGAGGCCGGAAGTCTCTCAGCAGCCTCGAGCTCGACGCGTTCGGCCGCAGCTGTGTTCTCTAACGCGGCTCGGGTACGGGGCAGGGCCCGGCTGAGGTCCACAGTGAATGCGCAGCGGCCGTCGGACTCGACCTTGACGTCGGTGTAGCGGATGGTTCCGAAGTCACGGAGGCGTCTCCTGATGTGGCGCGCCTCCAGCTCCTGGTACCTGTCCCACATGGCCAGGTAGCCGTTCTGGCTGGCCACCAGGTCGAGGCCCTGCTGTATCCTCTCGCGGTCCCGCTGCCTGGCGGTCATGTCGCGGAACTCGATGGACCCGACGGCCAGTGCCTTCTGAACGGTGCCGTGCCGATCGTGGACCGATCTGAGCAAGCGGACGATGCGGTAGCCGGCACTGTGTTTCTCGACATCAGCCATGAGCCCTGGTCCGTGCACCCGGAAGCCGGCTGCGAAGCTTCCGGCCGGTCCGGCCGAGACCACCATGCGCCTTGCGTCCGCTGGAGCCCCGGGACGGGGCTCCAGGAGGAGTTCGCGTGCCATGAACTCCATGAGTGAACCGACGTTGACGTTGTCCGTGCGGTCCGCGTACTTGGTCGCGTCCTCCAGCACGGCGTCATCGACATCGAGGAGCAGCCCGGTGGTGAGCGGTACCGCGAGTCCTGCGGCAGGGGCGTAGATGTGAACCCGCAAGGTGAAAGGACTGTCGGCCGCCGACGAGGACTGATGCGGGTTTCCGGTACGGCGTCGAGGCGACGGGACGGGCGTGGGCGGCTGCGGGCGGACCGGATGTGCGGTGACTGTCACACAAGTGGTTCCGGCCGCCTGGACCCGATCGAGTTTCCGCTCGTCCTCCGGAGTCGCTGGCTTGATCCCGAACGTAGCGGAATCGGTGACCAGGTCCAGTTGGCCTGTGGGCCGGTGATAGAGGCGGACCTCGCTGCCGTCGGGGATCACCTGGTCGGTGAACCCCTGTGGTACTCGATGCCAGAGGAAGGACACGAGCACGGGTTCGCCCGGCATACGGGCCGGCATGGCTGGCTGTTTGGGGCGCGCGCTCACCTGCTCGCCTCCAGCGCCATCAGACGTACCCAGCGATGGATCACACCCTGTCTGCCGAAGTGAAGTGTCCAGGAACGGCCGTCGACCGGCACAGTTGCCTGGCTTCCCTGGCCGATCTCACGCCACGGCCGACCGTCCTGGTGGTCGAGCCAGAGACTGTTGCGCGAGAGGTTCGACACAGTCACGTCCCGGCCCTGGCACCGCAACTGCGCGACCACCGCATCGAGTCGGTCCGGAGCAGGAGAGGTGTGACGGGCGGTCAGTGTCGTCTCGCTATCGGGGCGCAGTACGGTGAAGTCGGGCAGAGGCACCTCCGCTAGCTCTACAAGGGGAGGGTCGTCATCATTCCCTGACCGGTCTCCCGGCTCGGTACCGACCGGGCCGGTCAGTCCGTGGCGCAGCAGCCAGACCCGGTCTCGGGGCTTTCCGCAGGCCAGGCAGGAGGAGGCGGCGGCACGGTAGCTCCAGCGACACTCCGGGCACTCGACTGTCTGTCCCGCTGCGGAGTGCAGTGCCGCGGCCCACCGGGCAGCCGACGGCCGGACCAAAGGATCGGTCACGGCGCCCACGAAGCACCGGGTGGCCAGGCCCCACAGCTGACCGGACAACACCTCTTCCCGCGGCGTGATGCCCAAGGTGCACTCGTTGGTGCGGTCAGTGGGATGGTCGATCCAGGGGAGGCGGAAGCAGTCCGCGTACTCCTGTTGGTAGGCGGGATCGGAGTCCAGAACCTCGTCGCCCCGGAACGGGTGGCTTGCCGTGAGGGTCTCGAAGATCAGGACGGCGAGTGCGTGCGCGTCGGCCAGCGTCGTGGCCCCACTGCGTCCCGACACGATTTCTGGTGCCCCGTATCCCGGGGTGTGCACCGGCGCAGATGCGACAGCCGAGACAAGGCCGAGATTGTCCACGTCGATAAGGCGGATCTCCTGCTGCTCGGGAGCTGCGGAGACCAGCACGTTCGAGGGCGACAGGTCCTGGTACACGATGGCGCGTGAGTGAAGCCGGGCGACGGCATCCGCGAGTTTGGCGAGCAGCCGCAGTCGGCGTTCCAGGCCGCCGGTGCGCAGGTACCAGGCCGCGAGGTCTTCCTCGTCGGGCACACACAAGGTGTCCAGCGGGACCATCTCGTCGGCGAGTTCCATCACATAACCGAGCTTCGGCGGAGCGAGCAGGGCGAGGACGCCGGCCAACGGAACGCCGTCCAGCGGCAGACGCTGGATGCGGCGCAGCCGAGTGTGAACGGCGTCCGCTGCTTCCTGAGTCGGAGCAGCGATCATCTTGATGGCGGTACGTCCGCCACGGGCCAGCCACACCTCGCCCTGGCCACCGGCACCTATCGAGTGGGACAGCGGCCACAGCTGGTGGTACTCGTCCTCGATGGGCCGCAGCAGACCGCCGAGATCCCAGCGCGATGCCACGGGTGCTTCCTCTCGCTGCGTTCTTCGACAGGGTCAGGCGCCGAAGTCGGACAGATCGT
Organism: Streptomyces beigongshangae; assembly: GCF_019710745.1. Lineage (GTDB taxonomy): Bacteria > Actinomycetota > Actinomycetes > Streptomycetales > Streptomycetaceae > Streptomyces > Streptomyces beigongshangae. The sequence goes on along the minus strand of NZ_JAHKJW010000009.1, from coordinate 16,635 downwards.
CGGGGCGCAATACCGGTGCCCGGTCCGGACGAGTGCTTCGGGCCTGTTGAGTGACGGTGACCGTGACCCAGCGGAAGTATTGCTGAATACGTCCGACGTCATGTGCCTCGAACACGCCGTTGGCCTCGTCGCTGACGAAACGGCGCAGTACGGCCTTCGCCTGTTCAGTCATGTCGGGACCGATAGCGACAGCCAGCCGGTTGGCTCGAGAACCCTTGGGGGAGTCAAGCAAACGGTCGAGGGCCTCTTCCCACTCGTCAGTGGGCATTCCGTCGGAGACGAGAACGAGAGTGGGAGAGAAGGAGCGGGCCGGGACGGCTGACTCGTCGCGCAGCACCTCGTCGGCGAGTCCGAGAGCCGCGCCGAGCGGGGTGCCCCCCTGGGCTTCCATGTCGCTCCAGGAAGCCTCGGCCGCGGGCACCATATCTTGATGCAATTCGGCCCGGTTCTGGCTGAAGGCGATCACGCCGACGTGGATGGCGCCTCGCCCGACATCGGCGGTAGCGAAATCGTCGAGCATGTGGCGGATGCACTCGTTGAGTACATCGATCTTCTCCCGGGGTTCCCCCATGCTTCCGCTCACGTCCGCCAGTACAAGTACCGGTAACGGACGAGCCTTCGCGGCCATGAAACGCGGCGCGGCACCCACGATGTCCCCCCATCGCTCTCACCGCACCAAGGGCTGCACACCATACGCCTAGTTGCGGCAAGGCCATTCCTAAAGCTGAAGCAGACAAGATACTACGAATCGTGCTTGGGGGTGATCAGACGTAACAACAGATCTGTGAGGGAGGACGTCCACGTGATATGTGGTGAATCTTAAATATGACCGCATATGGTTCCTCCGGGTCGATATGTCTCTGTGTGCTAAGCGTGCCCTATGTGTGGCGGTGCTGAGGGTAGAAGTCATTGCAGCCGTGCTCTTTGCGCTTGAAGCAGCATGAGCACGGACAGAGTCGGTTGTTCAGGCGAGCCGAGGCCGCCTGGCGTCTCATGCGGCGTGAGCCGCTCTTGCGCTACCGCACCCGTATCGTCGCTGGCCGACTCCGACCGCTGAGTTGAACCCGTACGCGGCGCTGGCTGGGTTGCCTGTGCGCGATGGTTCCACCAAGGCCCTGGCGCTTGGCAAAGACGGTTAGCACGGTCCTGGGTGCGACGTAATTCGGAGCCTCTGGAGCAACGGCGCACCCGCTGGCCTGCGGCTGCACCTTCTCGGCTGCCGCAGGTCGTTTCTCTAGGTGCTCGCGATTCCGCAGGTGGCGAGGCTCTCGGGTGCGCTCTCTGAGGGCCTGGGCCGACATCGTCTCCAAGCCGCCCCGCGATCGACGATAGAGCCCCGATCACGGACCTCGCCCCGCAGCCGTCAACTTGCCCCGCTTCAGAAGGGTTTGCCTCCACTGTTGTTGTGCCCATTGTTGGGCCGCTGGCCCGATTGGCCAGGCCGCTGACCTGCCCGTTTCTCTATGTCTAGAGAAATGGGCGATTCGAGCCGCAGGTGGAGAGTTTGCAGTTCAGCGGGCACTTCGTGCCTCCAGGAAGCGACAAATTACGTCGAACGCGGGACGTTGGGTGGAAGCTGGAACATACCCGTGCTACGTAGGTCAGCAGTGGAGGCTTCCCGTAGGAGCAAGGATCGGAGCAGCCTCTCTTTGTTGCGCGAGCTACTCTCAGGTTGTCTTAACGGAGGTTGGTGGACACCAACAAGGACAATCCCGACCGTCAGGTGCGGTTGAGCTTCCTCGGATAGGATGCCGACACGCTCGCCCCGGAGCAGCGGCCCGGCCGTACGGCCCCGGTAGCAGGTGAGGGCGGGGGGAGAGTCGCAGGAGTACGTACGACGGTCCCGTCCGGTGACGTCCGGACGGTCGACGTGCGCACAACAACCGTCTGTGAAAGTCCCGGAAGAGCCGCTCGATCGACGGATCCCCGCCCCGGTGCCCCAAGCCCCGGCGCCCCGTAGGCCCCGTTCGTCCTCGGTGCCGGAACGCTGCGTGGGCGTGGTCCGTGCCTCGCCCCGGCCGGGCTCGAGCGCGTCCCCTCACCCGGTCAGTCCGACTGCTTCTCCATGTGCGCCAGGACGTGCTCGGAGATGCGGGCGAGTGCCTTGAGTTGACTTGGTGTCAGGGCATCGATGAACAGTCGGCGGACGTGCTCGACGTGATGGCCCGCGGCCTCTGTGGTCGCCTGGTGGCCGGCCGGGGTGGCGACGATGAATGCGCCGCGTCCGTCGTCGGGGCATTCCTTCCTGGCCAGATCCAGCAAGCGTATCCGCCCGCCGCCCCTTTCGGTGAGGCCGGCGAGCACGACGTAGTCGGATGCGGACATTCCGGATTCGGACCGGACGTGGCGGGACAACCGTCCGATGAGCTTCTCCTGCATGCGGATGAAGTTGTCCCAGGCGGCTTTCTCTTCCCCGGCGAGCCGGCGAGCCGGCGCGGCGGTGCGTCCATGGAAGCAGTTCAACGAGGGCGTCTGTCGGTCGTCCGCGTGCAGGGGCCGGTGGGGCGCCCCCGGCGGGGCAGGGCCCGCCGTGTCCGGGGCGGCAAGACCCCGGGACGACCGTCTCCCGGTGATCGCCGAGGGCGGCGTGATCCACCGCTCCTTCATCCGGCGGACCAGGTGTGCCTCCACGCGTACGGCCGCGGGGCCGCGAAAGGGTGAACTTCGCCCGCCGGGTAGCTAGTTGACACGTCCACCGTCGCTGCTAATGTGGGTGACGAGTCAACTACTTGATCGAGCAGGCCGACCTAGGTGCCGTGACCGTGCCGCTGCGGAAGCGGAGTCTGTCCGGGGTGCGACACCGACCGCTTCGGCGCGGTGGTCGGCCGACTCGGTCCCAGAGCCACCTGCGCGGACGTGTACGGCCGTATTCCGGCATCGAGATCGACGGCGTCCGTCCGAGCCTCCCGAGCACGCGAGGACAAGTACCCGGAAAGGGATCCCATGAGCAAGGAAACGAAGTCCGGACTGCAGGCACTGCTGACGCCCGAGGAGAGCGTCGTCGTCCTGATCGACCACCAGCCGTTTCAGTTCGCCAACCTGAACAGCCACGAGCCCACGATGATCGTGAACAACGTCGTCGGGCTCGCCAAGGCCGCCAAGGCGTTCGACGTCCCGACTCTTTTGACGACCGTGTTGGAGGAGCGTGGCGGCTACCTCGTCAAAGGGCTGCAGGATGTGTTCCCCGAGCAGAAGCCGATCGACCGCACGTTCATCAACACCTGGGAGGACGAGCGTGTCGTCGACGCCGTCAAGGCGACCGGCCGCAAGAAGCTGATCATCGCCGGTCTGTGGACGGAGATCTGTGTCGCGATGCCGGCGATACAGGCGGCGGGTGAGGGCTTCGAGGTGTTCGTCGTCACCGACGCCTCGGGCGGCGCCTCGAAGGAAGCTCACGAGATGGCCGTGCATCGCATGGTTCAGGCGGGCGTGGTGCCGATCACCTGGCAGGCCGTCGCGGCGGAGTGGCAGCGCGACTGGGCCCGCGAGAAGACCTTCCCGGACATGACCGAGGTCCTGCTCCAGCACGGGGGCGCCACCGGCATCGCCTTCGGCTGGGAGACGCAGCTGCTCGCTTCAGGGCGTGCCGGGAACACCGCCTGACGGGTTCGCCGGGCGGTGGCCTCCTGCGGCCGTGTACGGCTCGTCGGTCGCGAGGCGGCTCCGATGCGGAGCTGCCGGCCGGCACAGCGGCCGGTTCCGTGACCACGGCCTCAGCCCGGAACCGGTCGATGACCAGGGCCCGGACCGCCGAGGACCACCGCAGCCGCCCCATGGGGGCGTGACGCCCGGGAAACGTGCGCTCTCTGCCCCCGCGTCACAAGCCCGGACCTCCTTGATCTGCCCGGCGTCGCGTTCGTCTCCGTCCCGCGTGAGCCCGAACCGGGCGACAGCCTCGCGGCAGCGTGGGAAACGGGTGGCACCGGCAGGACCACGCTGGTCTAGTCCGGTGGGCGCCCGGCTGAAGCGCGGCCCGGCCGTCCGGTGACCGGTGGACGCGCGCACGGCTGACCCCTTTCCGCCCCGCCGGGAGGACACCGTGCGCCAGATCCGGTCCCACCAGGAGGCGACCGCCTCGGGCCCGCCCGACGACACCAGCAGTCCGGTGACCAGGGCGGCCACCCCGATCTGGAGGCCGGCCCGGATGCCGTCCCCGCTCCCCTCCCGGGGAATGCCCTCCTGCCGCCCGCACAAGCACCTTGCGGCACCGCCCGGCACCGCCTGGGCCCAGGACCCGGGGTCAGGTCGACCAGATGACCCCGCCGTTGTGCAGGACGACCACCTTGCCGTCCGCCCGCAGGACCAGCTGGGCGTTCTCGTGACCGTGGGTCTTGGAGGCCCAGATGGGGCGGTCGTCGCCGTTGTGGATGACGAGGTTGCCGTCCTGCTGGAAGATCGCCCGGTGGTCGGTGCCGAAGGTCATGGAGGCCCAGACGGGCTTGTCCTCCTCGTTGTAGACCACGAGGTTGCCGTCGGCCTGCATGACCATGCGGATGCGGTTGGTGGACCAGGACTGCTGCACCCGCAGGACACTGTTCGCGTAGACGGTCCTGGTGCCCCAGACCGGTTTCGCCGACGCCTTCGGCTTCGGCTCGGGCTTCGGCTTGGGTTCGACCTTCGGCTTCTTCTCGGGCGAGCTGCTCGCCTCCGGTTCCGGCGAGGGCGCGACGGGCTGGGCGACGGCGACCTTCGGGGCCTCGGTCTTCTTCTTCGGCTCGGCCTTGCTCGGCGACGACTTGGGCTTCTCGGCCACGTAGTCCCCGAGCGCGGCGGGGGCGGAGGTCGCGTTCAGGACGGTGTCGGCGTCCGCGGCCAGCCCCTTGGCGGAGTCGGGCCGCTCGTCGTTCGCGCTGCCGGCCAGCAGCAGCGGTATGGCGATCAGGACGGCGCCGGCGATCGCGGCCCCCGCCAGGACCGGCTTGCGGGGACGTCCGGTGCCGACGCCGGTGCCGGCTTTGATGCCCGGCGGCGCCACGGCGGCTGCCGCCACGGCGACCCGCCCCTCGGGCTCCTCGGCGGTCCCGGGGGAGGACCGGGGCGGGGCGGTGGCCTCCCCGGACTCGGGGGATCCGGCGGAGGGTTCCGGCTCGGGGGCGGCGCCCGCCTTTGCCGGGGGAGACGCGGTGGACTTCCCCTCGGGGGTGACAGCGGCCTCCCCGGACTCAGCCTCCGGGGCTGTGGCGGGCTTCGCCCCCGGGACCGCGGCGGGGCCCGGTGCCGGTGGCCCGTCCGGTGTCGAGGTCCCGGGTGCGGACCCGGTCTCCGCCGCCTCCGCGCGGGCGGCGGGCTTCGCCTCCGCGTTCGCGCCGGGGGTCTCGTGCTGGGGGGACATGCGGTACTCCTCGGTGGCGGAGCTGTCGGTGACGGGCACGGGCCCGAACGGCAGCCGGTCCGGACCGGCTGCCGTTCGGGCCGCCGGGTTCCGTGCGGCCCTGGTCCGGACGTCCGGGCGGAAGGCACTTGTCGGGTGGACGGGCCCGACGGGTTCGATGGCATACCCAACTTAGCCCGTCACGGGGGCAACAGCAGCACCCCTTGTCCCAACCGTCCCACTGCTTTGTCCCTCCACGCCTTACTGCTCCCCAAAAGTTCCCGGAACGCGAGGTGAACGGGCCCGTCGGGGTCCGACGCGGACCCGGTCCGGCCGTCCGCGGATTCGGCTCGTGTGGCATCCTGGCAGCTCTGGTCGATGCCGGTGTGCACGCATGTCGTGCGGCGCCCCGGCATCCGTACGGACCGAAGAGTTCAGGTGGAGATGCGGCCCGGAGAACGGCAAGAGGGCGGGCGCGACGCCCCGTCCGCCCCCGAGGCCGCCGACCTGCCCGGGATACCCGAAGCCGTACGGGCCGCCGCGCGCCGGGCGCCGGGGCACTGGATCGGGATGGTCGATCCGGAGTGGACCGAGGAGCGCACGCCGCCGGAGTGGGCCGTGGTGGGGGAGTGGCAGTCGGACGACGACGGAGGCGTGGGGAACTACCGCGCCAACCCGGCGTACCGTCCCTCCGCCCGGGTGCTCGGCTGGCCGGAGCCCACCGACCCGGTGGACGCGGCGGCCCAGCGGGCCGCCACCGGCTACGGCCCGGTGGACGAGGCGATCGAGGCGCTCGCGGAGGCGGAGGTCACCGTGGTGCGCGCGGCGGACGGCGGACCGCTCACGGCCACCGGCCGGGACGGGGCGCCGGTGGTGCTCGTGTTCACCTCACCGGTCCATGAGTTCCTGTCCGAGACGCTTCGGCACGGCAGGCTCCCGGCGCGCGAACTGGCCCGGTCGCTGAGCGGTTCGGGTACCCGGCTGCTGGCCAACGCCGGAGCCGCGGCCCCCCTGCTCGTCCCGGCGGACAGCCTCCTCGCCCCCGTGCGTACGCCGGACGCCGACGGCCCCGTACGTCCACCGGACACCGGCGGTCCGGTACGTACGCCGGGCGCCGGGGCGGGTGTCGGGGCGGATGCCGGGGCGCAGGCCCCGGTCGGGGTCGCGACGGAGAGCGGGTCCGGAGCCCGGCTCGCCGCCGGCCCCGACACCGCCGAGGACGGCGACCAGGACGGCGGAACCCGGTCGCGGCTCCGGGGCGGCGCGGGGACCGACGGCCGGGAACGGGGTGTCTGACAGGACGCCCGCGGAGGACGCCCGCACGGAACGTCCGGCAGGACGCCCGCACGGGAGTCCGGCAGGACGCCCCTGGACGGCGGAGCACCGCTCCCGCCATCGGTCCCGCCCCGCGGACGAGGCATGATGTGACTTGTCGGCTCGCCGGCACGCGCCCCCGGGTGAGGGGGCGCCCCACTGAAGACGCCCCTGTGGCAAGGAGGTTGGTGCGTGTCGCGCCAGGTACTGACCGTCGGTCCGGGGGACCGGGACCGCTACCGGACGATCGGCGAGGCACTCGCGGTCGCCCGTACCGGCGCACTCATCAGCGTCCGGCCCGGGACATATGCGGAGAACCTGGTCATCAGCACCAGGGTCACCCTCACCGCCGCCGAAGGGCGGGGAACCGTGGAGATCCGGCCGCGTTCGGGCAGCGTGATAGCGCTGCGCGCCGACGCCGTGATGCTCTCCGAACTGACGCTGCGCGGCGGCGACGCCGAACTGCCGGCCGTGGACGTGCGGCGCGGACAGGCCGCGCTCGACGGCTGCGAGATCATCGGCGCCGCCTGGACGGCGATGCTGGCCGGCGGAACGGGCTCACTGGCGCTGCGCGAGTGCCGCGTGAGCAATCCGCAGGGCGCGGGCATCGTGGTCACCTCGACCACCCCCACCACCGTGGAGTCCTGCACCTTCGAGCACCTGGGCACCAGCGGCCTGGTCCTCGCCGAGCAGGGCGAGGCGCGCATCCGCGGCTGCACGGTACGCGACGCCCGCGGCAACGGCCTGCTCGCCAACGGCGAGACCCGCGGCACCGTCGAGGACTGCGACATCTCCTCCACCGACAAGCCCTCCATCGCCCTGGAGCAGAACTGCTCCCTCTCGGTGGTCCGCACCGTGGTGCACGACACCAGCACCGGTGTGCACCTGAGCAGCGCTGGCCGCACGACGCTGGAGGACGTGCGCGTCACCGGGGCGTCCGGGAACGGGATCACGCTGGCCCAGGGCACCGACCCCGTGCTGCGCCGCTGCCGCGTCTCGCGCACCCGCGGCCACGGCGTACTGGTCACCGACCGGGCGCGCGGCACCTTCGAGGACTGCTGGGTGGACGGCGCGCAGGGCGCGGCCCTGCGGGTCGCCGGGAACGCCTCCCCGGCCCTGACCGGCCTGACGGTCCGTGACAGCAATCAGACCGCGCTCCTCCTGGAGGAGGACTCGGCGCCCGAGCTGGACCGCCTGGAGATCATCGGCGGCGCGCCCGCCATCCTGGTGCGCGGCGGCGCCAACCCGCTGCTGCGCCGGGCCCGGCTGACGGAACCCGACGGCGACGGCATCGCGGCCACCAAGGACGCCCGCGGCCGCGCCGAGGACTGCGAGATCGTCCGGCCGAAGGGCGCGGGCGTCCGCGTGGCCGCCGGCAGCACCCTCTACCTGGCCGGCGGCGGGGTCTCCGACACGGCCACCAACGGCCTGGTCGTGGAGGACGGCGGCAACGTCACCGTCCGCGACTTCCGCGTCGAGGTGTCCGGCGAGGAGGGCGTGGTCGTCGCCGCGGGCGGCGAACTGACCGCCAACCGCACCACCGTGCACGCCCCCAAGGGCCACGGCTTCCTGCTCCGCGAGGGCGCGCTCGCCTCGCTCAGCGGCTGCGAGGTGTCCGGCGGCGCCCAGGACGGCTTCCGGGTGGAGTCCACCGCGCCGGTCTCCCTGGTGAACTGCCTCGCCCGGGAGAACGAGGGCGGCGGCCTGGTGCAGACCGCGCCCGGCGACCGGCTCGCCGTGGACGGACTGAACAGCACCGGCAACGGCAAGCGGGACGCCTGGGGCTCCGGCAGCGCGGAGAACACCGACCCGGCCGGCTCCGGCGCCGCGGACGCGCCCCCGCCGGACCGCGCGGACGGCCCGCTCGGCGCCCTCAACGCGCTGATCGGCCTGGAGAACGTCAAGCAGCAGGTGCGTACGCTGGTCAACCTGACCCAGCTCGCGCAGCGCCGCGAGCAGCTCGGCATGTCCGCCCCGCCGATGAGCCGGCACCTGATCTTCGCGGGCCCGCCCGGCACCGGCAAGACCACCGTCGCCCGCCTCTACGGGTCGATCCTCGCCGAACTGGGTTCGCTGCGCAGCGGGCACCTGGTGGAGGTCTCGCGCGCCGACCTGGTCGCGCAGGTCGTCGGCGGTACCGCGATCAAGACCACCGAGACCTTCCAGCGGGCGCTCGGCGGTGTGCTGTTCATCGACGAGGCGTACACGCTCTCCTCCGACAGCGGCAACGGAGGCGCCGACTTCGGCCGTGAGGCGGTGGACACCCTGCTGAAGCTGATGGAGGACCACCGCGACGACGTGGTGGTGGTCGCGGCCGGCTACTCCCGCGAGATGGACGCGTTCCTCGGCTCCAACCCGGGCCTCGCCTCCCGCTTCTCGCGGACCGTCGAGTTCGAGAACTACTCGGTGCCCGAGCTGGTCGCCATCATGGAGAACATGTGCGCCCAGCACCAGTACGAGCTGGGTGAGGGCACCGCGGCGGCGCTGGCCGCGCACTTCGAGGCGATGCCGCGCGACAGCGGCTTCGGCAACGGCCGTGCCGCGCGCGGGGTGTTCGAGGAGATGGTGGACCGGCAGGCCGTCCGGCTCGCCTCCCAGCCGCAGGTCGGCGAGCACGACCTGCGGCTGCTGCTGCCGGAGGACGTCTCCGCCACCGCCGCCACGAAGGCCGCGCAGCCCGCGGCCCCGGCCGACGACCCGCTGACCCGCCTCGGCGACATGATCGGCCTGGAGGAGGTGAAGCGCGAGGTCGCGGACCTGGTCAACCTCATCACCACCGCCCGCCACCGGGCCGCCGCCGGACTGCCGGTGCCCTCCCTCAGCAACCACCTGGTCTTCACCGGCCCGCCCGGCACCGGCAAGACCACCGTCGCCCGCCTCTACGGGGAGATCCTGACCCAGCTCGGCATCCTCGACCGGGGTCAGCTGGTCGAGGCGGCCCGCGCCGACCTGGTGGGCCGCTACATCGGGCACACCGCCCAGCTCACCCGCGAGGTCTTCGAGAAGGCCCGCGGCGGCGTGCTGTTCATCGACGAGGCGTACACCCTCACCCCGCGCGGCGCCGGCGCGGACTTCGGGCAGGAGGCGGTGGACACCCTGCTGAAGCTGATGGAGGACCACCGGGACGAGGTGGTCGTCATCGTCGCCGGCTACACCGACGAGATGGAGCGCTTCCTGGCCTCCAACCCGGGCCTGTCCTCCCGCTTCCCGCGCCGGATCTCCTTCGCGGACTACTCCTCCGAGGAACTGGTCACCATCGTGCGCGCCCAGGCGACGGGCATGGGGTACGAGTGCGGGGCGGGCACCGGCCCGCTGCTCAAGGAGTACTTCGACTCGGTGCCCCGGGACCGTTCCTTCGGCAACGCCCGCCTGGCCCGCCAGGTCGTCGAGTCGATGGTCACCCGCCAGGCGCGGCGGCTCAGTTCGCTGGCCACGCCCACCCTGGACGACCTGCGCATCCTGCTCCCCGAGGACGTCGTGTCCGCGGCCCCGAAGGCGGTCCCCCGATGACGACGCCCGTCCGCGGGGTCGCCCGCCTGCTGTCCGGCACCGGCCTCGCCGCCGCACTGCTGCTGCCCACGGCCGTCCCGGTCCAGGCGGTACCCGCGACGGCACCCCCGGCGCGCCCTCCGGCGGCCGACGGGGGGAAAGGACAGGAACTGCCCGGCATGCCCGCCGCGCTCGACCCGGACGCCGACGCGGTCACCTGCACCCCCGCCTCCCGCGAGAAGGCGAAGAAGCAGGACTGGTCGCGCCAGCGCCTCGACCTGGACCGGCTGCACCGGTACAGCACCGGCGCGGACGTGACCGTGGCCCTGATCGGCACCGGTGTCGTCCCGGACGCCGCCGGGCTGGACGACCGGGTCACGGCGCAGTCCACGGCCGCCGTGGACTGCGTCGGGCACGGCACCTTCCTGGCCGGGCTGATCGCCGGGACCGGCGAGGGCGCCCCGCGCCTGACCGGTGTCGCCCCGGAGGCGAAGATCCTGGCCCTGCGCGGCACCGACGAGCGCGGGCGGGCGAGCGCCGCGCTGGTCGCGCAGGCGCTGCGCGAGGCGACCGCGGCGAAGGCCGGCGTGATCGCGGTCGCGGCGGCCCTGCCGGCCCGTGACGCGGAACTGACCCGTGCGGTCGCCGACGCCCGCCGCGCCGGCGCGCTGGTGGTCGCCGCGGCCACCCCGGACCCGCCGCGCGGCGCCACCGGCGAGATCCCCTCCCGCACCTACTGGCCGGCCGGTGAACCCGGCGTCCTCTCGGTCGCCGACATGCTGCCCGCCGGCGTCCGCCCGGACGACGCCCTGCCCACCGGCGGCATCGACCTCGTCGCCCCCGGCGCCGGGGTCGTCGGAACCGGCCCGCGCGGCGACGGACACTACCTCGGCGCGGGCGCCTCGGTGGCCGCCGCCTACGCCGCCGGGGCCGCCGCGGCGGTCCGGTCCGTCCGCCCCGGCGACTCGCCCGACGCCGTCGCACGCCGGCTGACCGCCACCGCCTATCCGGCGGACATCCCCCAGCTGGACCCGTACGCCGCCGTCACCACGGTCCTCGGCGACTCGCGTACGGCTGCCGGTGCCGGGCGCGCCGCGCAGCCCGTGGCCGTCCGCGACACCTCCGCCGCAGACCGGGCCACCGACCGGGCCGTGGTCTTCGTCCTCCTCGGCACCGGCGGCGTCCTCGCCGTCCTGTGGGGCGCTTTCGTCCTTCCGCGGGCCCGCGCACGGGGCTGGCGCCCGGCGGGCGCGGGCCCGGTCGCGGACCCGGGAGCCGGCAAGGACTGAGGCGCGCGGCCGTCGGGCGGGTGCGGGAGCGTCGCGGCCTGTCGCGCGTTTCCCCGCGCCCCTCGGGAAGCGGCGGTGGGGGCCACCCGGAGGTGGCCCCCACCGCCGCTTCCGTACGTTCCCTCAGCCGGTCTCCTCCACCAGTGCCGTCTGCATCAGCCTCGCCCGGCGGCGGGCGATGTGCAGCGCCCGGCCCGGCGGAAGGTTGCGGGGCTTCGCGTTGCCGAACAGGCGGCCCTCCGTGGGCGGGCAGGAGAGCAGGACGGCCGGGTTGTTGGCCTCGTCCAGGCGCCGGATCAGGCCGTCGCTGAGACCGCGGCCCGCGCCCATCGCGCTGCGGGCGACCACCAGGTGCAGACCCATCTCGAAGCCGAGGGTCAGGTACTCGAAGAGGGGCTCCATGGGGCTCTGGAACGAGCTGCCGGAGACCATGTCGTAGTCGTCGACCAGGATGAACAGCCGCGGGCCGGTCCACCAGTCGCACTTGCGCATGCGGCCGGGCGCGATGTCGGCCCCGGGGACCCGGGTCTTCAGCGCCCGGGACGCGCCCTCGATGGTCTCCTTGAGGTTGTCCAGGGAGATCACGTGCCCGATGCGGTACTCCTCGGGAACGGTGTCCACCAGGGTACGGCGGTAGTCCACCACGATGATCTTCGCCTCGGCGGGGGAGTAGCGGGCGGTGATGCCCGCCGTGATGCCGCGCAGCAGGTTGGTCTTGCCGCTCTCGGTGTCGCCGACCACGATCAGGTGCGGGGTGCGGCTGAAGTCGTGCCAGACCGGTTCCAGGGCGTCCTGGTCGATGCCGAGCGGCAGGCGCATGCCGCCGCCCTCGGTGGCCTCGGGGGCGGGCAGCTCGGCGAGCGGGAGCCGGTGCGGCAGCATCCGCACCTGCGGGGCGGGCGCGCCGGGCCAGTGCCGGGCGACCTCGGAGACCAGGTGGGCGACCCCCTCGCCGAGGTCCTCCAGGGAACCGCTGCCGTCGAGGCGGGGCAGGCCGGCGAGGAAGTGCATCTTGCTGTCGGCGGTGATGCCGCGACCGCCGCTGCGCGGCACCGAGCGGGCCTTGCGGGTGTCGATCTCGGAGTCCATCGGGTCGCCCATCCGCAGCTCCAGGCGGGTGGCGGACTGGTCGCGGACCTGCGCGGACAGCTCCACCCAGCGGGTGGTGGTGATGAGCAGGTGGATGCCGTAGTTGAGGCCGCGGGCGGCCAGTTCGTTGAACTTCGGGATCAGGTCGTCGTAGTCCTGGCGGACCGTGGACCAGCCGTCGACCACCATGAACACGTCGCCGAACGGCTCGTCGGGGAACTCCCCGGCGGCCCGGCGGCGGCGGTAGGACTGCATGGAGTCGACGGTGTGGTCGACGAAGAACTGCTCGCGCCGGGCCAGGAGCGTCATCACCTCGGCGACCGCGCGGTGCACCCGCTCCGGGTTGAGCCGCGCCGCGACACCGCCGACGTGCGGCAGCGCGGCGAGCTGCGAGAGTCCGCCGCCGCCGAAGTCCAGGCAGTAGAACTGGATCTCGGCGGGGGTGTGGGTGAGCGCGAGGGCACCGATCAGGGTGCGGGTGAGCGTGGACTTGCCGCTCTGCGAGCCACCCGCGATGGCGACATGGCCGCCGGCCCCGGACAGGTCCACGACCAGCGGGTCGCGGCGCTGCTCGAAGGGTTTGTCCACCAGGCCGACCGGGACCCGCAGCCTGCCGGTGCCGGCCCAGCCGGTGGCGGTCAGGCCGCGCTCGGGGTCGGGCGCGACGCCGGGCAGCAGGGCGTCCAGCGGGGACGGCTCGTCCAGCGGCGGCAGCCACACCTGGTGGGCGTCGGGGCCCGAGCCGCGCAGCCGGTCCAGGGCCACGGCGAGCAGGGTCTCCTCGTCCTCGTCGGTCTCCGGCTCCGGCTCCGGCTCCGGTGCCGCCTCCAGCGTGCGGGGCACCACCCAGCCGCTGGTCCACGGCACCACCTGGCTGGCCACCCGGGCCTGCACCACCGCGCCGGTACGCCGCCGGTAGGTACCCGAGGAGTAGGCGGCCCGGAAGCGCGTCAGGGCCTCCACACCGGACTTCAGGTAGCCGCTGCCGGGCTGGGCCGGCAGCTCGTAGGCGTCCGGCACGCCGAGCACACCGCGGCTCTCCATGGCGGAGAAGGTGCGCAGGCCGATCCGGTACGACAGATGGCTCTCCAGCTGGTGCATACGGCCCTCGTCCAGGCGCTGCGAGGCGAGCAGCAGGTGCACCCCCAGGGAGCGGCCCAGACGGCCGATCATCACGAACAGGTCCATGAACTCCCGGTGCGTGGACAGCAGCTCGCTGAACTCGTCGACCACCACGAACAGGCTGGGCAGCGGGGTGAGATCGGCCCCCGCCGCGCGGGCCCGCTCGTACTCCAGGGCGGAGGTGTAGTTGCCGGCGGCGCGCAGCAGCTCCTGGCGGCGCATGAGCTCGCCGTGCAGGGCGTCCTGCATGCGTTCCACCAGGGCCACCTCGTCGGCGAGGTTGGTGATGACGGCGGAGGTGTGCGGGAGTTCCTCCAGGCCCAGGAAGGTGGCGCCGCCCTTGAAGTCGACCAGGACGAAGTTGAGGGTCTCCGAGGAGTTGGTCAGGGCCAGGCCGAGGACCAGGGTGCGCAGCAGCTCGCTCTTGCCGGAGCCGGTGGCCCCGATGAGCATGCCGTGCGGCCCCATGCCGCCCTGCGCGGACTCCTTGATGTCGAGTTCCACCGGGCGGCCGTCCACGCCGACCGCGACCGGGACCCGCAGCCGGGCGGAGCCGGTGTGCCGGGCGAACAGGGTGGCCGGGTCGTGCCGGTGGAGGTCGGGAATGCCGAGCAGGGTGGTCAGTTCGACGTCCGCGTCCAGCGGCTGCGCGATGTCGGTGCCCAGGCTGATCCGGCGGGCCGTGAGCAGCCGGGCCAGCGACTCGGCGCCGAGCGGGCCGAGCCGGTCCGGACGGCCGAGCGGCACGGAGCGCTCCTTGCGGCTGCGGTCGGTGCGCACCAGGCTCACCCGGTCGGGACCGGCGGTCAGCCGCAGCGTGTTGCGGCCGGGCCGCCAGCGCAGCGACCCGGAGACGTCGAGGACCACGGCGTTGCGGTAGCCGTGCCCCTCCCAGCGGTGACCCTCGGGCACGGTGACACCGTCCAGGACGATCACGGTGTAGGGCTCGTCACGGCCGGGGCGGGCGTCCGGGTCGAAGCCGGGGCGCTCGGCGAACTCGGCGCCGAGCAGGTCGTCCAGCTCGGTGAGGTCGGCGGTGATCCGGCGGACCTGGCCCGCGCCGTCCTCCTCCTGCGGATGCAGCGCGTGCGGCAGCCACTTGACCCACTCCCAGTCGGGCCGCCGCTCGTCGCTGACGCAGACCGCGAGCCACAGCTCCTCGGGCGCGTGGAACACCGCGAGCTGCGCCAGCGCGGCGCGCACGAGGGCGCGTACGGCGTCGGTCGGGTCCTGGGCCGGGGCGCCCGCCCCGCCTTGCTCCCCGTGCGCGGGGACACCCGGCTCGGCGGACGCCGGAGCGGCGGCCTCCTCGGGGCGCAGCAGGATCCGGGCGGAGGAGCGCAGGTAGAGGCCCAGAGGCTGTTCCGGGACGGTCGAGTAGGCGCGGATGAAGCGGCGCAGGGCGTGCGCGCAGAGCGGCTCCAGGTCCTCCACCGGACGGGTGGAGACCGGCTGCAGGGTGAGCGCGAGCTGCTGCTCGCCGACCGCGAGCCGGGCCTCGCCGAAGTCCTCGTCGGCCGGGCGGCGTTCCCACAGCCGCGAGGTGCGGGCCAGGGAGCGCAGCGAGGCGGGGTCCGGATGGCGCCAGGCGAGGGCGCGCTGCTGCTCCACGATGGTGGACCGGACCCGCTTGCGGGTCTGCGCCAGATAGCGGAGGTAGTCGCGGCGCTCGCCCTTCAGGCGCTGCTTGCGCTCGCTGGAGCGGCGCATCAGCTGCCCCAGCAGCATCGCACCGGCGGAGAGCGCCATGACGCCCATCGCCAGGTACATGAAGACGCCGTTCCCGCCACCGGGGCGCAGGAACATCAGCATCATCGACACCGACATCAGCGCCATCGGCAGATAGGTCCATATCGCCGAGGTGTCGGGCACCGTCTCGGCGAGGACCGGTGGCTCCTGCAGGGTCAATTGACCCTCGGGCATCTCCGGTCCGCGTCTGCGGGCCGGCCGGCGAAACAGCACCACGCTCAAGGAACAGAACCTCCGGTTTCACTGGCTTTCCGGCCCGCGCCGAATACCGGCACGCCCGGCGGCGGAAAAGGCCGCGCCGAGCTGATTCTCCGGGTGCCGCGTGACGCGGTGAACGCCGGGGTGAATGTTTCGGGCGGACAGCGGCGACGGTGAACTCCCGCGAAGGACAACTCCATGCCGGACGACGAGTCCGGTCCGCAGCGCGATCCGTCGGGCTCAGGCAGTAGTCTGCATTCACGGAACACGGCCTGTCCATGCGGAAGAGGCGGCCGCCGGCCGCGCGGACCCCATATTCCACTTTCCCGGTACCCCCCGTTCCGGAACGCGTCGGCCTTCCGTACTCTTCGCTGGTCCCCTCTCCCGGGGAAGTCCTCCTGTCAAAGCCCCCACGGAAGACGAGTGTTCAGCTGATGACCGACAGTGCGGTGGCCGAGTTGTGCCGCCTGACCGTACGTGCGCCGAGCGTCTCCGTCGATCTGGCCGTGCCGGCCGACGTGCCGGTCGCCGATCTCCTGCCCACCCTGCTCCGCTACGTCGGCGAGGAGGCCGAGGAGGCCGGTCTCGACCATGCCGGCTGGGTGCTCCAGCAGCTCGGTGACGCCCCGCTCGACGAGGAGACCACCCTCGCCCGCGCCGGGCTCTTCGACGGCGCCGTGCTCTACCTGCGCCCGCACACCGAGGCGCTGCCCGAGGCCCGGCTCGACGACCTGGTGGACGGGATAGCCGACACCGCGGGCCGCAAGCTGCACACCTGGCACCCGGGGGCGGCCCGCGGACTGCTGGCGGGCACCGCGGCGGCGACCGTGGCGGCCGCCCTCGCCCTGGTGCTCTGGCCAGGGGCGACCGCCTCCGGCCGCCTCCAGGTCGCCTTCGCGGCCGTGACGGGACTGCTGCTCCTCGCGGGCGCGGGCTCGGCCAGCCGCGCGGTCGGCGACCGCCTCTCCGCGACCGTGCTCGCCCTGCTGGTCGCGCCCTGCCTGGCGCTGGCCGGCTGGCTGCTGCCCGGCGGCGACCTGACCGGCCCGGACGCGGCCGAGGTCGCGGGCGCCC
>NZ_JAHKJW010000089.1 GCF_019710745.1 Streptomyces beigongshangae | reverse complement strand
GGTGCCGCCGGCCGCCAGCGCGAGCGCGGCCCCGGCGCCCGCGCGGACGAAGGACCGCCTGCCCGGACCGGCCGCCGTCGGCGAGGCCATGGTCAGCGGACCTTTCCGGCGCCGGCGCGGGCGCCCACGATGCCGGGCACGGCACGCGGCCGGTCGACCTTCGTCCGCAGGACGGGCTTCCAGCCGGCGCCCGACCGGAGGGTCTCCGCGGGGATCTCCGCGTTGTGCACGGCGATGAGGTCGGTCTTCCTGCCGTTGACGTAGTTGTTCTCGGCGGTGAGCGGTGCCTCGCTCCACTTCTTGAGGATCCTGGCGGCGCTGACGCCGGCCGGCAGCGAGAACGCGTTGTCCGAGGCGTACAGCTGCGAGGAGGCGCCGATGCCGAAGGTGTAGCCGTACGGCTGCTCCCCGGTCACCACGTAGTGGTTGTTGTACGCGTCGACCTGCCCGAACCGCACCCGGGGCGCCCGCTCGCCGACGTCCTCGAACCGGTTGTGGTGGAGGGTGACCTTGAGCTTGCCCGCGTCGGTCGCGCCGGCGCCGTCGCTGTTGCCGATCAGCATGGTCTTGGAGTGGTCCTCGACCGCGTTCCAGGACACGGTCACGTGGTCGGCGCCGCGCACGATGTCGAGCAGGCCGTCGTGCTGCTGGTAGGTCCGGCCGAAGTACTCCGGCAGGGTGCTGTCCGGGTAGCGGCCGTCGGTCAGGGTGTTGTGGTCGATCCACACATGGGTGGAGCCGTGCACCACGACCGCGTCGTACTCGGAGTTCCAGGCGCCGGTGTCGGTGTCGGTCGGGTCCCACTGCGGGAAGCAGTCCAGCGGGGCCTCGATGGTGAGGTTGCGCAGGATGACGTTGTCGACGCCCTTGATCTGCAGGCTGGCGCCCCTGATCCCGGCGCCCTTGCCGACGCCGACGACGGTGGTGTTGGCGGGGATCTCCACCTTGATGGCCCTGTCCTGGCCGGCCGCGGAGGCGGCGCGCAGCCCTTCGGGGCTGTCGGCGGGCTCCCCGGACAGGTCCGTGTCCAGGCCCCAGTTCTCGGGCGAGTACTTCTCCAGGTAGGCGTCGAAGTCGTACCCGGGTGCCTCGAAGGCCGCACATCCCTCGGCGGCCGGATCGATGATCCCCCTGACCTTGACGATCTTCGGCGCGTCCCCGCCGGCCTTCAGCGCGTCCTTGAACCCGGCCCAGGTGGTGACGGTGTGGACCTGCGCGGCGCCGGCGGCGGCCCCGCCCGTGGTCCCGGTTCCCTCGGACCCCCACCCGTCCCCCGCGGGCAGGGTCTCCCGCCCGAGGTCACGGGAGTGGGGCTGGGCGTGGGCATGGGCATGGGTGAGGGTCCCGGTGAGACCGAGCGCGAGAGCGGTGCACCCGACGAGGGCCGTTCTGGCGTGGGCATGCCATGTGTGAGTACGCATGGTGCGGATTTCCTTTCGGTCTTTTCCGGCTCGGTCTTTTCCGGCTCGGTCTTTTCCGGCTCGGGGAACGGCGCGCCCTTTCAGGGGCGCGGGGAACTGCGCGACCTGGGGGCACCTCCCGGCCGGAGGCTGGGGACCACAACGGCCCCGCAGCCTCCCCGCGGCCTCGGACACCCCCGGACCCGGCCCGGTCGAACAGGCCCGGCTACCCCTTCTGCTCGTTCCACTCCTTCTGCGCCTCGTTGAGCTGACCGGCCAGCGTGTCCAGGAACTCCTTCTCGCTCAGCGACCCGGTGAGGACCTTCTGGAAGGCCGGCTCGTTGTCCGTCTTCGAGATGGTGTTCCAGTCGGGCAGGTAGTACGGCAGCTGGACGATCGTGGTGGAGCCGTCGCTCAGCGCCTCGGCGGCCAGCTTGGTCGGCTCGGCCTTCGAGACCCACGCGTCCTTCGCGGCGTCGGTGTTCGACGGCACCTGCCCGGCGGACTCGTTGAACCGGGAGTTCTGCGCCTTCTCCGTGGCGAACTCGATGAACTTCCAGGCGGCGTCCTTGTTCCCGGAGCTCTTGAAGACGCCCAGTCCGTCGACGGGGTTGGAGACCTGGACCCGCTTGCCGCCGGGCCCGCTCGGCTGCGGGATGCCGCGGAACTTCCCGGCGCCCAGCGCCTTCACGTGGTCCTGGTAGGAGCCCAGGTTGTGGTTGAGCATGCCGATGGTGCCGGAGTCCCACTGGGCGACCATCTTGGTGAAGTCGTTGTTGAGGTCGGCCGCCGGGGTGACCTTCTTGAAGAGACTCGTGTACTTCTCCAGCGCCGCCACGTTCTTCGGGTCGTCGACCGTGGTCTTCTCGTTGCCGGAGTCCCAGAAGGACGTGATGCCGGACTGCCCGTACATCGCGTCGAGCGCCTGGGCGATGGAGCCGGCGCCGCCGCGGATGGTGTACCCGAAGGCGTTCTCGTCCTTGTCGGTGAGCTTGTCGGCGGCCTCGTAGAACTTGTCCCAGGTGGTCGGCGCGTCCAGGCCCGCTGCCTCGAACAGGTCGGTGCGGTAGTAGAGGACGCCGTTGTTGGCGGAGGTCGGGACCGAGTACAGCGTGCCGTCACCGCCGCCGGCGGCCTTCATCGACTTGAGCATGTCCTCGTTGAGCTTCCCGTCCAGGGAGGACTTCGCGAGGCGGTCGTCCAGCGGCTCCAGCGCGTTCTGCGCGGCGAAGCCCGCGAGCATCGCCGCCCCGACACCGCCGACGTCCGGCAGCCCGTCGGCCTGGATGGAGGTGTCGACCTTGGACTGGTACTCGGTGGCGGCGATCGGGACGTACTTGACGTCGATGTCCGGGTTCGCCTTCTCGAAGTCGGCGATGATCTCCTTCCAGATGTCGGTGCGGACACCGCCGTTGTTGTCCCAGAAGGTGATCCTGCCCTTGCCGCTGCCCTCGGCGCCCTTGTCGCCCGACGACCCGCTGCCGTCGTCGCCGCAGGCGGTCGCGGTCAGGGCGAGTACGGCGCTCACGGCGACGGCGGTGACGGAGCGGCGCGCTCCTCTGCTGCTCCTGCGCATGCTGTTCTCCATGATCGGCTCTCTTCTTCCGGATCCAACGCGGGTGTGTCGCTGCGAAGTGGGGGGTGGGGGTTGAGGGGTGGGGGGTGGGGGTTGAGGGGTGGGAGGTGGGAGATCGGACGGTCAGAGCGGTGGTGCGGTGGTGCGGGGCGCGGTGGTACCGGACGCGGTGGTACGGAACCGGGTGAACGTGGCCGCTCCCGCGGGCCCTTCGCCGTCCGGTGCGACCGCGAAGAGGCCGAGCAGGGCGCCGACCCAGCGCCACGGGGTGGCGGTGAAGACCTGTCCCGAGGACTCCCAGCCGCTGCCGAGGTCGTACGAGAAGCGGCAGCGCGCCCCGGCGCCGACCTCGATCCGCAGCCGGACCCGTCCCTCGGGTGCCATCCGCGGATGGGCGGCGTCGCGCTCGCGCTCGGCGACCGGCTCGGCGAACCGGTGCACCAGATGGACCGTCCCGTCGGCCCCCCGTTCGAGCCCGATCCAGGCGAACGAGTCGCCCAGTACCGCCAGTCCGGCCCGCGCGCCCGGTTCCCCGGCGGTCAGCCGCAGCTCGGTCCCGGCCGTGCAGGGGGCGCCGGGCAGCCGCTGGGTGAGCACGCTCGGCAGCCTGCGCAGATCGTGCGCGTCCGCCGACCGCACGCAGACCAGCCGCAGCCCGTCGCCGGAGTGCCGGGTCGCCCAGCCGGCCTGGGGGTTGGCGGTCCACTGCCACTGGGGCCCGAACCGTCCGCCGGGGAAGTCGTCGTCGGTGGCGGGCGCGGAGGGCGGCTGCGGCGGCAGGTCGGGCTTGCGGTGCACGGTGACGGGGGTGCCCCCGTCACCGATGACCGGCCAGCCGTCCCTGCCCCAGCGCATCGGCTGGAGGTGGACCACCCTCCCGTACGCGCCCTTGTGCTGGAAGTGCGCGAACCAGTGCTCGCCGGACGGGGTGGTCACCCAGCCGCCCTGGTGGGGGCCGTTGACGTCGGTGTCGCCCTGCTCCAGGACGACCCTCTCCTCGTACGGGCCGAAGAAGCCTCGCGAGCGGAAGGCGCCCTGCCAGCCGGTCTCGACGCCGCCCGCGGGGGCGAAGATCCAGAACCAGCCGTCGTGCCGGTACAGCTTCGGCCCTTCGAGGGTGAACCAGCCGGGGATGCGGTCGCCGTCCACGATCACCTTGCCCTCGTCGAGCAGGCCGGTGCCGTCGGGCCGCATCCGGTGGCCGGTGAGCCGGTTCTTGATGCCGGAGCGGGACCTGGCCCAGCCGTGCACGAGGTACGCCTCGCCGCTCTCCTCGTCCCACAGGGGGCAGGCGTCGATGAGCCCCTTGCCGGCCTTGAGGAGGTGCGGGGCGGTCCAGGGACCGCGTATGTCCGGGGCGTTGACCTGGTGTACGCCGTGGTCGGGGTCGCCCCAGAAGATCCAGAACCGGTCGTCGTGGTACCGCAGCGCGGGCGCCCAGACCCCGCAGTCGTGCCGCGGCACGGCGAACTCCTCCGCGGGCTCCAGCCGGTCGAGGGCGTGGCCGACGAGGGTCCAGTTGACCAGGTCGCGGGAGTGCAGCAGCGGCAGGCCCGGGGCCCGGCCGAAGCTGGAGGCGGTCAGGTAGTAGTCGTCGCCGACGCGCAGCAGGTCGGGGTCGGACCAGTCGGCGTCCAGGACCGGGTTGCGGTACGTGCCGTCGCCGAGGTCGGCGGTGAAGGCGGGTGCGTTCCGGGCGTTCACGGGCTCACCGCCTTGCGGACGAGGGCCGCCGCCCCGCCCCGGTCGAGGCGGCCGTCGGCGACCACGGTGACGACGCGGCGCACGACGGTCTCCCCGGCCCGGACCGGCAGCCGTTCCTCGTGGGCGAGGGAGGAGCCGACGCCCGGGTACTCGGTGGTGCGCACGAACCACGGGTCGCGGCGGGTGCGGTCCGTGGCCCCGGCGAACACCAGGGTCCAGCCGGTGCCCGCGAGCGCCACCCAGCCGGCGCGCGCGCCGTGCGCCGCGGCCTCGCCCTCGCCGTCCGCGGTGAACACGGCGGGCGGGTCGTCCTCCTTGCGGGCCCGCCAGAAGAATCCGCCGTAGGCCGCGCCGGGCCGCCCGTTGGTCGCCGGGCTGCCGATCGACAGGAGGGCGGAGGTCGTGTTGGTGAGCGAGAAGGTGAAGTCCAGCGCCCAGGCGGAGTCGGTGAGTTCGGTGGCCGCGACCGTGCGCCGCTCCCGCAGCAGCTCGGTTCCCGCGGCGATCCAGCGCAGCTCCTCCACGAAGCCGTCCGGGTCACTCAGCTGGAACGCGGAGTGCCGCTGGGCGCCGTGGTTGTCCAGCTCGGTCGGCCCCCGGTCGCGTACGTAGGTGCGGCCGCCCCAGAAGTTGTGCCCCTCGACGTCGGGAACGGCGACACCGACGCCGAGGTGGTGGAGGTGGTCGGCGGGGCTGAGTTCGGTGACGGTGGTGCCGGCCAGGGTGGTGACGGGGTGCAGGTACGGACGCGGTGACAGCCTCGGGGCCAGTTCGGGCCGGGTGACGTACCGGCCGACGGGGCGCCCCGCGACGCGCAGGACCAGCGACTCGTTGGTCATCAGGTGCTCACTTCTTTCCGGACCGCCCAGGAGGCGCCCAGCTCGGAGTAGAGGGCCAGGGTGTCGGCGGCGGCGGCGACGAGTCCGTCGGCTCCGGGCACGATCCGGCGGTTGCCGCCGGCGTCGGGGTACCAGGCGCCGGCGGGCAGCGCGAGCGGTTCCGGTGCCTGCCGGACCGCTTCGACGACCTTCATGAAGGCCCCCGTCGTGTCGGGCGCGACCAGCAGCGCGGCCCGTCCCCGGAGGTGCTCGACGAGGTTCTCCAGCAGGTCGGTCCTGCCGTGCACGGACTCCTGCGGACCGTGCCCCGCGCGCTGGAGGAGGACGCGGTCCTGCTTGTACCAGAAGGTGATCCGGCCGCCGGTGCCGTGCACGAGGACGTACGGCTCGTCGGGCCGCTCGGCGCACAGGGTCGCGGCGACGGTGATCCGGCGGCCGCCCGTGGTGGTGACGCGGACGCAGGAGGTGTCGTCCGACTCGATGTCGTTGGCGCGCAGCAGCTCGGTCTCGATGCCCGCGACGTCCTCCGCCCGGGTGGCGCCGCCGAGCGCGAGGGCGGTGGCCACGGCGTGGGCGAGGGGGTTCGTCAGGACGCCGTCGACGACGTCGGCCCCGTCCAGGCGGCGCCGGCCCGCCCAGGGCGCCCGGCGGTAGTACGACTCGGGGCGGGCCCAGGCACCGGCGCCGCCGATGCCGTCCACCCGGCCGATCGCGCCCTGCTCGATCAGTTCCCGGACGGCGGGCACCGCGTGCGAGCCCAGCGACTGGAAGCCGATCTGGCAGACCACCCCGGCCGCCGCGACCCCGTCGGCCATGCGCCGGAACTCGGCGTACGACGGGGCCGGGGGCTTCTCCAGGAGCAGGTGCACGCCCCTGGCGGCGGCCGTCAGCGCCAGGTCGGTGTGGGTGTGGATCGGCGTGCAGATCACGGCGACCGCGGCGCCGGTGGAGTCCAGCAGGGCGCCGAGGTCGGCGGACTGCTCGGGCGGCGCCCCCGGTGCGCCGGGTGCGCCCGGTCCGCCCGGCGTGCCCGGTCCGTGGAAGCCGTCCAGCTCCTCCTCGGTGAGCGGGGTCAGCTCGCACACGCCCGCGAGGCGCACCAGGCCCTCGTCCTGGAGGCGGCGGATGTTCTCCAGGTGCCAGCGGCCGTGACCGCGTGCGCCCGCCAGGACGACGGGAAGGGGTCCCCCGGGGCCGCTCATCCCTTCACCGCCCCGGCGCTGAAGCCCGTGATCAGCCACTTCTGGATGAAGGCGAAGACGATCACGACGGGCACGGCCGCGATGATGCCGCCCGCGGCCAGGGCGCCCAGGTCGACGCTGTCGGCGCTCATCAGGCTGTTGAGGCCGACGGGGATCGTCTGCTTCTCCTGGTTGCTGAGGAACATCAGGGCGAACAGGAAGTGGTTCCAGGAGTGCACGAAGGCGAAGGAGCCCACCGCGATCAGTCCGGGCCGCAGCAGCGGCAGGACGACGACCCGGAAGCCGGTGAAGCGGTTGCAGCCGTCGACCCAGGCGGCCTCCTCCAGGGAGTACGGCACGTTCCGGATGAAGCCGCTGATCAGGATCATCGACAGCGGCAGCTGGAAGACCGTCTCGGCGATGATGACGCTGCCCAGCGAGTTGATCATCCGGAGTTCGGCGAAGATCTGGAACAGCGGCACCAGGAGCAGCGCGCCCGGCACGAACTGCGAGCAGAGCAGCGCCAGCATGAAGGCGCGCTTGATCCTGAAGTCGAAGCGGGCGAGGGCGTAGCCGCCGGCCAGCGCGACGATCGTCGTCATGAAGAGCGTGGCGACACCGACGTAGACGCTGTTCTCGAAGTACGTGCCGAAACTGCGGTCGTTCCAGACCTTGTCGAAGTGTTCGAGGGTCATCGGCCAGGGCACGAGCGAGGTCGACCCCGGCTCGCGCAGGGCGAAGAGCAGGATCCAGTAGAAGGGGACGAGCGTGAAGACGAGGTAGACGCCGAGCGGGAGGTAGATCTGCCAGCGCGGGGCCTCGTCCCAGGCGCGCCGGCGCTTCCCCGGGCGCCGCGGCGGTTCGTCGGCCACCGGCGCCGGCACGGCCGGGGCGAGGGTGTCGATGTCCTTGGTGATCACTTGTCCCCACCCACTCCGAACTTGCTCAGCCGCAGATAGACCATCGAGCAGAACAGCAGGATCACGAACGCGACGGTGGTCAGCGCCGAGGCGTAGCCGAAGTTGTGCGCGTCGACGCTGGTGTTGGCGATGTAGAGCGGCAGGGTCGTGGTCTCCCCCGCGGGTCCGCCGCCGGTGAGCGTGTAGAGCAGGTCGACGTTGTTGAACTCCCACACCGCGCGCAGCAGCGTGGAGAGGATGATCGCGTCCTTGAGGTGGGGCAGGGTGATGTGCAGGAACTGCCGGAAGCGGCTGGCGCCGTCGACCTCGGCGGCCTCGTACAGGTCCTTCGACACGGACTGGAGGTCGGCGAGGATGAGGATCGCGAAGAAGGGGACACCGCGCCAGAGGTCCGCGACCACCGCCGCCGGGAAGACCGTCGAGGTGTCGGAGAGCCAGCTCGTGCCGTACTCCCCGATGCCCAGGTCGGCGAGGTAGCGGCTGATGCCCGTCTGGGAGTTGTAGAGCAGCACCCAGATCGCGGAGGTGAGCACACCGGAGACGGCCCAGGGCGAGAAGACCAGGGCGCGGCCGAGCGAGCGGCCCACGAAGGTCTGGTTGACGATCAGTGCGAGCGCCAGGCCGAACAGGAGCTGGAGTCCGACCTCGACGACGACCCACTTCGCGCTGAAGACCAGGGTGTCCCAGAACTGCGGGTCCTCGGTGAAGGCGTGCACGAAGTTGTCGAAGCCCGCGAAGCCGTTGCGCCACGGCTTGGTCGGGTTGTAGTCCTGCAGGCTGTAGTAGAAGACGCTGAGCACCGGGTAGGCGATGAAGCCCAGCATCAGGAGTCCCGCCGGGGCGATCAGCAGATACGGGAGCCTGCGGGGCGTCGCCGAGCCGCGGCGCCGCCTCGGTGGCGCGGGCTGCTGCGCCACGGCTGCGGCTTGGGCCATGACTGTTCTCCGTTCTCGGGTGTGCGGGTCGAGCCGGTGGTACGGACGCGCGATCTTGATGGCAAGCGCTTTCACGTACGGTGTGCGGGACCCGGGACCGCGGAGTGCGCGGCGCCGGGGCGGTACGGGGCGGTACGGATCGATCCGGGACGGTCCGGGGCGGCGCTGGACGTCCGGGCGGTACGGGCAGTACAGGCAGTACAGGCAGTACAGGCAGTACGTGCGGTGCAGGCAGTGCAGGCAGTGCAGGCAGTGCAGGCAGTGCAGGCAGTGCAGGCAGTGCTGGACGGTTCGGGCTGTTCGGGGCGGTGCGCGGGTCAGCCCGCGTACGGGTCCGGCACCTGGCCCGGCCGGGCCAGGAAGGCGAAGTCGCAGCCGGTGTCGGCCTGGGTGATCTGTTCGCTGTAGAGCGCGCCGTAGCCGCGCCCGTAGCGCTCGGGCGGCGCGGTCCACCCCGCCCTGCGCCGCTCCAGCTCGGCGTCGTCCACGTCGAGCCGCAGGGTGCGCGCCCCGACGTCGAGGGTGATGGTGTCGCCGGTGCGGACCAGGGCGAGCGGCCCGCCGACGTACGACTCGGGTGCCACGTGCAGCACGCAGGCGCCGTAACTCGTCCCGCTCATCCGGGCGTCGGAGATCCGCACCATGTCCCGTACGCCCTGCTTCAGCAGGTGGTCGGGGATCGGCAGCATGCCGTACTCGGGCATGCCGGGGCCGCCCTTGGGCCCGGAGTTGCGCAGCACCAGCACGGTGTCGGCGGTGATGCCCAGGTCCGGGTCGTTGATGGTGCGCTGCATGGTCCGGTAGTCGTCGAAGACGACCGCGGGGCCGGTGTGCCGGAGCAGATGCGGCTCGGCGGCGATGTGCTTGATCACCGCGCCGTCGGGGCAGAGGTTGCCGCGCAGGACGGCGACGCCCCCCTCGTCGGCGACGGGGTTCTCCCGGGTGCGGATCACCTCGTCGTCGTGCACCCGCGCGCCGGCGAGCTGCTCGCGCAGGGTGTCGTGGGAGACGGTCGGCCGGTCCAGGTGCAGCAGGTCGGTGATCCGCGACAGGAACCCGGGCAGCCCGCCGGCGAAGTGGAAGTCCTCCATGAGGTACGTCCGGCCGCCGGGCCGCACGTTGGCCAGGACCGGCACCGTACGGGCGATGCGGTCGAAGTCGTCGAGGGTGAGCCGGGCCCCGGCGCGGCCGGCCATGGCGATGAGGTGGATCACGGCGTTGGTGGAGCCGCCGAGTCCGAGGACGGTCGTCACGGCGTCCTCGAACGCCTCCTGGGTGAGGATGTCGGACAGCCTGCGGTCCTCGCGGACGAGTTCGACGATCCTG
Source organism: Streptomyces beigongshangae (assembly GCF_019710745.1). Taxonomy (GTDB): domain Bacteria; phylum Actinomycetota; class Actinomycetes; order Streptomycetales; family Streptomycetaceae; genus Streptomyces; species Streptomyces beigongshangae. The sequence goes on along the minus strand of NZ_JAHKJW010000089.1, from coordinate 13,260 downwards.
AGCCCGGAGGCGGCGGCCATCCGGTCGTGCCCGGAGTCGACCGCGGGGATGCTGGAGGCGCCGGGCACGGTGACCCCGAGCGCCTCGGCGGCCGCGGTGAGCGTGGACGCCGTCCCCATGGTCATGCAGTGTCCGGGGGAACGCGCGAGTCCGCTCTCCAGCTCGGTCATCTCGCAGTCGCCGATGAGGCCGGCGCGCTTGTCGTCCCAGTACTTCCACATGTCGGTGCCGGAGCCGAGGACCTCGTTGCGCCAGTGGCCCGGCAGCATGGGCCCGGCCGGCACGAAGACGGCGGGCAGGCCGACGGACGCGGCGCCCATGAGCAGCGCGGGCGTGGACTTGTCGCAGCCGCCCATCAGGACGGCCCCGTCCACGGGGTAGGACCTCAGCAGCTCCTCGGTCTCCATCGCGAGCAGGTTGCGGTAGAGCATCGGGGTCGGCTTCTGGAAGGTCTCGCTCAGCGTCGACACCGGGAACTCCAGCGGGAAGCCGCCGGCCTGCCACACGCCCCGCTTGACCGCCTGGGCGCGGTCGCGCAGGTGGACGTGGCAGGGGTTGATGTCGGACCAGGTGTTGAGGATCGCGATGACCGGCTTGCCGAGGTGCTCCTCGGGGAGGTAGCCGAGCTGGCGGGTGCGGGCGCGGTGGCTGAAGGAGCGCAGGCCCGACGAGACGCCGCTGCCGTACCACTGGTGGCTGCGTAACCGCCGCGGCGCGTCCGGGGTCCCGCTCCCGTCCGGTGCCGCCGCCGGGGGTACGGGGCCGGTCATATCGACCACCCCGCGACGATCTCGGCGACCTCGGCCCGTTCGGACTCGGGCAGCTGCCTGCTCGGCGGGCGGACGTCGCGGCGGCACAGGCCGAGCGAGGCCAGGGCCTCCTTGACGACGGTCACGTTGTTGGCGGAGCCGTTGGCCGCGCGCAGTTCCTCGAAGCGCCGGATCTGCTCCCAGACCTTCATGGCGCCCGCGTAGTCGCCGGAGCGCAGTGCCTCGATCATGTTGAGCGAGACGGCGGGGGCCACGTTCACCAGCCCCGAGGTGAAGCCCGTCGCGCCCGCCGAGAAGTACGAGGGGGCGTACGGCTCCGCGAGGCCGGCCACCCACACGAAGCGTTCGAGGCCGGCGTCCCGCGCGAACGCGGCGAAGCGGGAGGCGTCCGGCACGGCGTACTTCACCCCGATGACGTTGGGGCAGACGTCGGCCAGCGCGGCGAGCTGCGCCCCGGCGAGCGCCGGGTTGCGGAGGTAGGGCACGACGCCCAGTTCGGGGACGGCCTCCGCGATCGCCCGGTGGTAGTCGACCCAGCCGCCGTCGGAGACGTACGGGTGCGCGGGCTGGTGGACCATCACCATCTGCGCGCCGAGATCGCGGGCGTGGCGGGCGGAGGCGACGGCGGTCGGCAGGTCGTGCCCGACCCCGGCCAGGACGGCGGCCCGGCCCTCCGCCTCCTCGACGGTCAGCTCCGTGACGAGGCGCCGCTCCTCGGGACCGAGGGCGTAGAACTCGCCGGTGTTGCCGTTCGGCGTGAGGGTGCGCACGCCGCCGTCGAGCGCCCGGCGCAGCAGCACGCGGTGCACGTCCCGGTCGATGGAGCCGTCCGCCGCGAAGGGGGTCACGGGGATCGCCACCACGTCCGCCAGGGCGACGCGCTGGGCCTCGAACGTGGTCGTGGTCGCGGTCATTCCTGCTCACCCTCTCCCTGGGCCCCGGGGAAGGCCCGTTGCACGAACGAGGCGATGTGCGAGTGCAGGGCGCGCGCCGCGCCGTCCGCGTCACCGTCGAGGGCGAGCCGCAGGATCTCCCGGTGCTCGGTGGCCTCGCGCTCCCAGGACGGGTCGGCGGCCCAGGCGACCGCGGAGACCAGGGCCGCCTGGTCGCGGACCTCGTCGAGCATCCGGCCGAGCAGCGGGTTGCCGCAGCGGACGTACAGCGAGCGGTGGAACGCGCGGTTGGCCAGCGACCGTTCGGCGGTGTCCGTGGCGGCGTCGGCGCGGTCGAGCGCCTCGCGGGCCGTGTCGAGGGAGGAGCCGCGCCGCACCGAGCGCCGCAGCGCCTCCGGTTCGAGGAGCAGCCGCACGTCGTACACCTCGCGTGCCATGTCCGCGTCCACCCTGCGCACCGTGACGCCCTTGTACTGGTTCATCACGACGAGCCCGGTGCCGGCCAAGGTCTTGAGCGCCTCGCGCACCGGGGTCTTGGAGACCCCGAACTGCGCGGCGAGTTCGGTCTCGACCAGGGCCTGCCCCGGGGTCAGCCGCCCGGTGAGGATGCGGTGCTTGATGCCCTCCAGCACGAACTGCGTGCGGGAGGGGATCGGGGTGGGCACAGAGGTCATGCGCGCCTCTCGGTGTCGCGGAGTCCCCGGGGGGCCGGGGGCTCGCGGATCTGATCTCGCGTATCGCGTCTCATATATGACGTACGAAGTACGACGCGACGAAGCTAGGAGGCCCTCCGTGTTTCGTCAATGCTTCTGACAGAAGTGGCGCCCGGGCCTCTGACAGAAGTGGCGCCCGGGCCTCTGACGGAAGTGGCGCTCGGACCTCCGACGGAAGTGACGTCCGGTCAGGGGTCTGGCCAGGCGTTCGGGCCACCGGAATGCTCGGGGCAGCCGGGGTGCCCGGCACCGGGGACCACGGAGGGGAGCCACGCCATGAAGGCGATCGTCCAGGACGCCTACGGACCGGCGGACCGCTTGGAGCTGCGGGAGATCGAGCGGCCCGTGCCCCGCGCCGACGAGGTGCTGGTCAAGATCCGCGCGGCCGGTCTGGGCCCCGAGGTGTGGCACCTCATGACGGGCCGCCCGCTGGTGGCGCGCGCCGTCCTCGGGGTCCGCAGGCCCAGGAACCCCGTGCGGGGCTGGGACGGCGCCGGACGCGTGGCGGCCGTCGGGGCGGAGGTGACCGGTTTCGGGCCGGGCGACGAGGTCTTCGGCAACTGCGAGGGCTCGTTCGCCGAGTACGCGTGCGCCAAGGCCGCGAAGCTCGCCCCCAAGCCGGCCGGCCTCACCTTCGAGCAGGCCGCCGCGCTCCCCGTGTCGGGCATGACCGCCCTGCAGGCCCTGAGCGGCCCGGCCCGGCCCCGGCCGGGCCAGCAGGTCCTGGTCGTCGGCGCCTCCGGCGGGGTCGGCTGCTACGCCGTGCAGCTCGCGGCGCTGTACGGCGCCGAGGTCACCGGTGTCTGCGGCCCCGGCGGCGCGGCCTTCGTGCGCGCCCGGGGCGCCGCGCACGTCATCGACCACACCCGCGGGGAGATCACCGACGGCGGGCACCGCTACGACGTCGTCGTCGACAACGCGGGGCAGCGCCCCCTGTCCGTCCTCCGCCGCGCCCTGGCCCCGCGCGGCACCCTCGTGATCGTCGGCGGCGAGGGCGGAACCGCCCTGCTCGGCGGGCTGAGCCGCGGGCTGCGGGCCGTCCTGCTCTCGCCGTTCACCGGCCAGACCCTGCGCAACCTCGTCTCCGTGGCCCGCCGCGAGGACCTGCTGACCCTCAAGGGCCTCGTCGAGAGCGGGAAACTGACCGTGCCGGTGGACCGCGCCTATCCGCTGGCCCGGACCGCGGAGGCGGTCCGCCACCTGGAGGAGGGCCACCCGCGGGGCAAGATCGTCATCACGGTGCCCTAGGGCGTTTCTTCTGGCTCGGTCCGGATCAGGCCGCCTTCCGCCCGGTGACGGCCGTGCGGGCCCCTGACGCGGTGTCAGTCCAGCCGCGCCAGCGCCTCCGCCACGAGCGACAGGTCCGCGTCGGACGCCAGCCCCGCGTGATACAGCCGTACTTCGGTGGCGCCGAGTCCGGCGGCGCGCGTCACGTCCTCGAAGAGCGTCGCGGGGCTGCCGCCCATCCCGCCCACCACGGTGAGGTTGGCCGCGAGCACGCTCGCGTCGCCGGCGTGTCCGGCGAAGGGCGCCAGCAGCCCGGCGTCCCCGGTGCACGGCACGACCACGCCGTCGGCGACCGTCAGGACGTGCCGCGGGTCGACCCCGGCGTTCGCGCCCACGTGGTGGGGTACGGGGTCCGCGTGCAGCAGGACCTGGAAGCCCTCGGGGGCCGCCGCCCGCACGGCGCCGACCACGTCCTCCTGGAGGGAGCGGGCGGCGGAGTCCCGCCAGGCGCGGGTGACGGCGGCGGGCCCGCCGCCGAGCAGCTTCTCCACGGCCTCCCAGCCCCCGGCGGGGGCCCCGCCGCGCCACACGGGCTCCAGGGCCCGCCGGACCGCCGCCGCCAGGTCGCCGGGGTCGGTCCCCAGTCGCGCGTACCCGTCGCGGCACGAGGGACAGAAGCACACCGACATCAGGTACGTCCCGGCGTCCCCGAGCGCCACGCCCGCCGTCTTGTCGTGGGCGTGCAGGTGCGGGAACCCGTACCAGCCGAGGGACTCCAGTTCCGTGCCCGCCGCCCCGGGCCGCACCGCCGCCTCGACGGCCAGGTCGGTCAGGTACGTGCGCGTCGCGGGCTGCGCGATGCACGGGGCCCACGGGTAGCGGTCCCCGTAGGCGTTGACCACGGCGGTGTCCGGGAACTCCTCGCCCATCCGGGAGTTGTGCGCGAGGACCACCCAGGTGTGCACGTCGAGCCCCGCCCCGGCGAGCGTCTCGGCGGCCTCCCCGTACGCGTCCCCGGGCGCCCAGTCCCCGGCGGTGTACGGCCGTAGCCTGCGCCCCCGCCAGCGCCCGGCGTCCGGCGGGTAGAGCACGGCCGCGTGCGACGCGGTGACGACGCGGTGCCGGGGGTGGCGGGGGGTCAGCGCGCGCGTGGAGTGGTACGCGGACGCGAGCGTCGCCTGCCGCACCCCGAGCCCGGCGATGCGCGCCGCCGCTCCGGGGTCGCCGTTGACGTCCCACGGGTAGACGAAGGCCGATGCCCTCACTTGTCCTCCTCCAGGAGTGCCAGGCCGCGCCCGATCAGCCGCCGGAGCTGTTCGACGTGCTCCTCGGCGGGCTCGTGGAGCGGCGGCCGCACCTCGCCCACGTCGAGCCCTCCCAGCCGTACGCCCGCCTTGACGAGCGAGACGGCGTAGCCGCGGCCCCGGGCGCGCAGTTCGACCAGGGGGCGGTAGAAGCCGTCGAGCAGCCGGTTCACGGTCGTGTCGTCGCCGGAGCGCAGGGCCCGGTGGAAGGCGAGCGCGATCTCGGGCGCGAAGCAGAAGACGGCGGACGAGTACAGCGTGATGCCGATGCCACGGTAGGCGAGCCCGGTGAGTTCGGCGGTCGGCAGTCCGTTGAAGTACAGGAAGTCGTCCGCCCCTTCGGACCGTACGGCGCTGACGATGCGCTGCATGAGGTCGAGGTCGCCGGTGCCGTCCTTGAAGCCGACGACCCCTTCGGTGCGGGCCAGTGCCACCACGGTCTCCGGGGTGAACACGGCGTTGTCCCGCTGGTACACGACCGTGTCGAGCGAGGTGGCGGCGGCCAGTTCCGTGTAGTGCCGCAGCAGCCCCTCCTGGCCGGCGACCACCAGGTAGGGCGGCATGGCGAGCAGTCCGTCCGCACCGGCCTCCTCGGCGAGCCGCGCGTAGCGCACCGCCAGGGCGGTGCCGTAGCCCGCGCCCGCGACGACGGGCACGCGGCCCGCGGCCACCTCGACGGCCGCCGCGACGCACTCCTGGAACTCCTCGGGCGTGAGCGCGTGGAACTCGCCGGTCCCGCAGCAGGCGAAGACGGCGGCGGCACCGGCCTCGACGCCCCGCCGGACGTGCTCGCGGTAGACGCCGGGGTCGACGGCGCCCTTACGGTCGTACGCCGTGACGGGGAAGAACAGCGGTCCGCTCGGGACACTGAGCCGAGCGGCGAGGGGGGCTGGCGACACGGGCTCTCCTAGAGCATGGACGTACACGCCACCCGTGCACGCTTCTGATTTGCGTCCATATCCCTGAACGGATCCACGCTAAGGCGCCCTCTCAGGGGCGGTCAAGCGGGGGAACCCGCATTCCCGGAGCAATAAAAGGCCGGAAACGAGGCGGACGGACAGCGGACTCCGCTGCCCCGCACGACACTTGACGCGACCGGTGGACCCTCCCTAGCGTGTCCATGGATGTGAATGTCATACACGAATACAGTTGTCAAGTCTAGGAGACCCGAGGATGCCCGCTCCCCGCACCGTTCTGCTCACCGGCGCCGCCGGCGGCCTCGGCACCCTGATGCGCGGACTGCTGCCCGCCTACGGCTACGAGCTGCGGCTCTTCGACGTGCGCCCGATCGGGGGCGAGCCGGACGCGATCACCGCGGACCTCGGCGACAAGGAGGCCCTGCGCGAGGCCGTCCGGGGCGTGGACGCCGTCCTCCACCTCGCGGGCATCTCCCTGGAGTCCACCTTCGAGAAGATCCTGAAGGCGAACGTCGAGGGCACGTACAACCTGTACGAGGCCGCGCGCGAGGAGGGCGTCCGCCGTGTCGTCTTCGCCTCCTCCAACCACGCGGTCGGCTTCACCCCGCGCCCCGCGGGCGAGGCGCCCCACGAGCCGGGCGCGCTCATCCCCGTCGACACCCCGCGCCGCCCGGACACCTTCTACGGCCTCTCCAAGTCGTTCGGCGAGGACCTGGCGCAGTTCTACTGGGACAAGCACGGGCTGGAGACCGTCTCCGTCCGTATCGGCTCCTGCTTCCCGGAGCCGACCACCGTGCGCATGCTGTCGGTCTGGATGAGCCCCGGCGACGGCGCCCGCCTCTTCCACGCGGCCCTGACCGCCGAGCACGTCGGGCACAGCGTCGTCTACGGCTCGTCCGCCAACACCCGCCTGTGGTGGGACCTGTCGACCGCCCGCGCGCTCGGCTACGAACCGCAGGACGACTCGGAGCGGTACGCGGACGAACTCATCGCGGAACAGGGCGAACTGGACCCGGACAACCCGGGCCACGCCTACCTGGGCGGCGCGTTCGTGACCGACCCGCCGGTGTGGCCCCACTGACGTTCCCGCCCGGTCCCACCGGGCCCCGGCGACACTTCCGGCCACCTCACACCGACCACCTCAGGGGGCGGACGGGCACCGAACGGGCCCGTCCGCCCCCGCTTTCGGGCACCGGCGGTGCCCGAATTACGCTTCACCGCAGGTCCGACACGGGCCGCGGGCAGGGTGAACGGGCACATACGGGCTTCATCGGGCCCGCAACAGACCTGGTCAGTGGCGCGTACCCGCTGTAGAACTTCCCCCAAGGGCCACACAGGGCCCGAACGGGCCGTACGCAAGGGAGCGGAAGCGGGTGTCGGGCATGAGCGCGGAAGAACGGCAGCGCGAAATCGTCAGGGCCGCGCGGCGTGCCGGTGCCGTCGACGTGAACGAGCTCGCGGCCGAACTGGGCGTCGCCCGGGAGACCGTGCGCCGTGATCTGCGCGCCCTGGAGGACCACGGCCTGGTCCGCCGTACGCACGGCGGCGCCTATCCCGTGGAGAGCGCGGGCTTCGAGACGACCCTCGCCTTCCGCGCCACCAGCCACGTACCCGAGAAGCGCCGGATCGCCGCCGCGGCGGCCGAGCTGCTCGGGGACGCGGAGACGGTCTTCGTCGACGAGGGCTTCACCCCCCAGCTCATCGCCGAGTCGCTGCCCCGGGACCGGCCGCTGACCGTGGTGACCGCGTCCCTGGCCACCGCGGGCGCGCTCGCCGAGGCCGACAACAAGACGGTGCTGCTGCTGGGCGGCCGGGTCAGGCCCGGCACCCTGGCCACCGTCGACCACTGGACGACGAAGATGCTCGCGGGCTTCGTCATCGACCTGGCGTTCATCGGCGCCAACGGCATCTCCCGCGAGCACGGCCTCACCACCCCCGATCCCGCCGTCAGCGAGGTCAAGGCACAGGCGATCCGGGCCGCGCGGCGCACGGTCTTCGCCGGGGTGCACACCAAGTTCGGAGCCGTCAGCTTCTGCCGGTTCGCGGAGATCAGCGCCCTGGAGGCGATCGTCACCAGCACGCTCCTCCCCGCCTCCGAGGCCCACCGCTACTCCATGCAGGGCCCCCAGGTCGTACGGGTCTGACCGAGGGCCGCCGCGGAGGGTTCGCAACAGTTCGAAAACCAGACCGACTCATCACGAAGGCACCGTAATCCCCCATGCCATCCCCTATGTACTGCTATATCCAGGAGTGATCATGCGAACCCAGAGCCGACGGAGGCCGCGCGGAATGCTCGCCGCGGCCGCCGCAGGGACGCTGCTCGCCCCTCTGCTCTCCGGTTGCTGGGCCGGAGCGGGCGGAGCGGGCTCCGGTGGCGACTCCATCAACGTCCTGATGGTCAACAACCCCCAGATGATGGAGTTGCAGAAGCTCACCGCCGCCCACTTCACCAAGGAGACCGGCATCAAGGTGAACTTCACCGTCCTGCCGGAGAACGACGTCCGCGACAAGATCAGCCAGGACTTCGCCAACCAGGCCGGCCAGTACGACGTCGCCACCCTCTCCAACTACGAGATCCCGATCTACGCCAAGAACGACTGGCTGCACGAGATGGACTCGTACGTCGCGAAGGACCCGGCCTACGACGAGCAGGACGTCCTCAAGCCCATGCGCCAGTCCCTCACCGCGGAGGACGGCAAGCTCTACGGGCAGCCCTTCTACGGCGAGTCGTCCTTCCTGATGTACCGCAAGGACGTGTTCGAGGCGAAGGGCCTCACCATGCCCGAGCGCCCGACCTGGACCGAGGTCGCCGACCTCGCCGCGAAGGTGGACGGCGCCGAGTCGGGCATGAAGGGCATCTGCCTGCGCGGCCTGCCCGGCTGGGGCGAGATCATGGCCCCGCTCACCACGGTCGTGAACACCTTCGGCGGCACCTGGTTCGACAAGGACTGGAAGGCACGGCTCGACTCCCCCGAGTTCGAGAAGGCCACCAAGTTCTACGTGGACCTCGTCCGTGAGCACGGCCAGTCGGGCGCGGCCCAGTCCGGCTTCGCCGAGTGCCTGAACAACCTGACCCAGGGCAAGGTCGCCATGTGGTACGACGCCACGTCCGCGGCCGGTTCGCTGGAGTCGGCCAAGTCCCCGGTCAAGGGCAAGATCGGCTATGTGCCGGCGCCGGTCGAGAAGACGGACTCCGCCGGCTGGCTCTACACCTGGGCCTGGGGCATCCAGGACGCCTCGCGCAACCCCGACAAGGCGTGGAAGTTCATCTCCTGGGCGTCCAGCAAGGAGTACGAGCAGCTGGTGGGCGACGAGATCGGCTGGTCCAACGTCCCGGCCGGCAAGCGCGCCTCGACGTACACGAACGCCGACTACCGCAAGGAGGCCGGCGCCTTCCAGGAGATGACCAAGAAGGCCATCGAGAGCGCCCGCCCCACCGACCCCGGCGTGCAGCCGCGGCCCGCGCCCGGCATCCAGTTCGTCGGCATCCCCGAGTTCACCGATCTCGGCACCAAGGTCTCGCAGGAGATCAGCGCGGCCATCGCCGGACGCCAGTCCGTCGAGTCGGCCCTGAAGAAGTCCCAGGAACTGGCCGAGGAGATCGCCGAGGAGTACGAGGGACGATGACCGCGACAACGACAGCCCCCGTGGCCGCACCACCCGTACGCACGGAGCACAAGCCCCCCTCCGGCCGGCTGCGCGCCTGGGCGACCCGGGCCCCGCTCCTGCCCGCCCTGATCTTCATGATCGCCGTGACCCAGCTGCCGTTCGTGGCCACGCTGGTGATCTCCTTCTTCGACTGGAACTCGCTCTACCCGGACGCCCGCAGCTTCACCGGCCTCGGCAACTACACCGAGGTCCTCGGTGACGCCGCCCTGCGCAAGTCGGTCTGGACGACCATCCTGCTCACCGTCACCGTCGTCCTGGTCAGCCTGATCCTGGGCCTCGGTCTCGCCCTCCTGCTGGACCGCAGGTTCCCGGGCCGCGGCCTGGTCCGCACCCTCCTGATCGCCCCCTTCCTGGTGGTCCCCGTGGCGGCGGCCCTGCTCTGGAAGCACGTGCTCTACAACCCCGAGTACGGCCTGCTCAACGGCCTGCTGCACTACGTGGGCGGCCCGGAGCCGGACTGGATCTCCAACACCCCGCTGCTCGCCGTGGAGATGTCCCTCATCTGGCAGTGGACGCCCTTCATGATGCTGATCCTGCTGGCCGGCCTGCAGAGCCGCGACCACCAGCAGATCGAGGCGGCCCGGGTGGACGGCGCGAGCGGCTGGCAGATCTTCCGCTACCTGACCCTCCCCCATCTGCGCCGCTACCTCGAACTGGGCGCCCTGCTCGGCTCGATCTACATCGTGCAGAACTTCGACGCGGTCTTCACGATCACGTCCGGCGGTCTCGGCACCGCGAACCTGCCCTACACCGTCTACCAGAGCTTCTACCAGGCCCACGAGAACGGCCTCGCCTCCGCGGCCGGCGTCCTGGTCGTCATCGGCTCGATCATCATCGCGACCTTCGCGCTGCGCGTGGTCTCGTCCCTGTTCCGCGAGGAGGTGTCCCGCGCATGAGTACCACCGCTGCAGCCGTACGTCCCGCCGGCGCCGGGTCCGGTCAGAAGGGCCCCCGCCGCTCCAGGGGGAGGGGCCTCGGCCTGATCGCCTGGCTGGCGGCCGTCGTCTTCTTCCTGCCCATCGCCTGGATGACCCTGACGTCCTTCCACTCCGAGGAGGACGCGGCCACCAACCCGCCGTCCTTCGCGGCGGCCCTCACCCTCGACGGCTACCGCGAGTTCTTCGGCGCGGACGGCGGCGCGAGCCCCTGGCCGTCCCTGATCAACTCCACGGTGGCGTCGCTGGCGTCGACGCTCCTGGTCCTGATCCTGGCCCTCCCCGCGGCCTACGCCCTCTCCATCCGCCCGGTGAAGAAGTGGACGGACGTCCTGTTCTTCTTCCTCTCCACGAAGATGCTCCCGGTCGTCGCGGGCCTGCTGCCGATCTACCTGTTCGCGAAGAACACCGGCATGCTGGACAACATCTGGCTCCTGGTCATCCTCTACACCTCGATGAACCTGCCGATCGCGGTGTGGATGATGCAGTCCTTCCTCGCCGAGGTCCCGGTGGCCATCATCGAGGCGGCGCAGATCGACGGCGCGAAACTCCCGACGATCCTGACCCGCGTCGTGGCCCCCATCGCCCTGCCGGGCATCGCCGCCACCTCCCTCATCTGCTTCATCTTCAGCTGGAACGAGCTGCTCTTCGCCCGTGTGCTGACGGGCGTGGTGGCGGAGACCGCCCCGGTCTTCCTCACCGGCTTCATCACCAGCCAGGGCCTGTTCCTGGCGAAGGTGTGCGCCGCGTCGCTCGTCGTCTCCCTGCCGGTGCTCGCCGCGGGGTTCGCCGCCCAGGACAAACTGGTCCAGGGCCTGTCGCTTGGAGCCGTCAAGTGAAAGCCGCCGTCATCGAGTCCGTGGGCAAGGCCGTCGTCGCCGAGGTCCCGGACCCGACTCCAGGACCCCGCGAGGTCGTCGTGGAGGTCGCGGCCTGCGGGCTGTGCGGCACGGACCTGCACATCCTCCAGGGCGAGTTCGCGCCCAAGCTGCCGATCGTCCCCGGGCACGAGTTCGCGGGCACGGTCGTCGGGGTGGGCCTGCAGGTCACGGAGGTGGCGGTCGGCGACCGGGTGGCCGTCGACCCGTCCCTCTACTGCTACGAGTGCCGGCAGTGCCGCAACGGCCACAACAACATGTGCGAGCGCTGGGCCGCGATCGGCGTGACGACCGCGGGCGGCGCCGCCCAGTACGCGGTCGCGCCGGTGGCGAACTGCGTGAAGCTCCCCGAGCACGTCCGCACCCAGGACGCCGCGCTGATCGAGCCGCTGTCCTGCGCGGTGCGCGGCTATGACGTGCTCAACTCCCGCCTCGCCACCAACGTGCTGATCTACGGCTCCGGCACCATGGGCCTGATGATGCTGGAGCTGGCGAAGCGGACCGGTGCGGCGCGCGTGGACATGGTGGACATCAACCCGCAGCGCCTGGCGACCGCCCAGCAGCTCGGTGTCTCGGGCTCCGCGACGAGCGCCGACGAGCTGGACCGGCCGCAGGGCTGGGACCTGGTGATCGACGCCACGGGCAACGCGGCGGCGATCCAGGACGGGCTGGAGCGGGTCGCCAAGGCCGGCACGTTCCTCCAGTTCGGGGTGGCGGACTACGCGACCCGGGTCTCCATCGACCCGTACCGCATCTACAACCAGGAGATCACCATCACGGGTTCGATGGCTGTGCTGCACAGCTTCGAACGCGCGGCGGACCTCTTCGCGACGGGCGTCCTGGATCCGGACGTCTTCATCAGCGACCGCCTCCCCCTGGACCAGTACCCCCAGGCGCTGGAGCAGTTCGCCTCCGGCGTGGGCCGGAAGATAGTGGTGACCCCGTAACGGCCGCGACCCCGTAGGGGATCTCGCGGAGGATCCCGTCCGGCGGCGGGCGGGGGCGAAAACCCTTTGGGCGGCCCCCGCCCGCCGCCCTACCATTCCCCCATGCCCGCACCGCACGGCTTCGCCTACGCCCGGCGTCCCGACGGCACCGTGACGATCACCCACGGGGCCCACCGGGCCGCCGTCCTGCGCGGCCCCCGCGCCGCCCTGTTCCTCACCGAGGTGGAGGGCGGCGACCCCCAGCTCGTCATGGCCCGCTGGACGGGCGACTACAAGCGCGGCAACGAACGGACCGCCCGCGACCACCCCCGCAACCGCCGCTGACCCGACGGGCCGGTGGGCCGCCCGGAAACGGGCCGATGGGCCGATCGGCGGCTCGGCGCTTGGTAAGGGAACGGCAAAGCGGGTCCGCTCGTTCACCCGGCATGACAGCTATGACCCCCGGCTCGAACATCCCTCTCCCCGTCACCCGCGTGACGGTGGACGTCGCCGCCCCGGTGCGGCTCGACGTATCGGGCCTGCTGCTCACCGCCGACGGCAAGGTGCGCTCCGACGACGACTTCATCTTCTACAACCAGCCCTCGGGGCCGGGCGTGACGTACCGCTCGGGCGGCGGCAGCACCCCCGACTCGATCACGGTCGACACGACCGCCGTGCCCCCGGGCATCGAGAAGATCGTCGTCACGGCGAGCCCGGACGCGGCGGGCCAGACCTTCCAGGGCATCGAGCCGACGGCCACGATCCGCAACGCGGAGGACGGCTCGGTCCTCGCCTCCTTCACCCCGCCGCGGCTCGCCGCGGAGACGGCCCTGGTCATCATCGAGGTCTACCTGCGCAACGGCGCGTGGAAGGCCCGGGCGGTCGGCCAGGGCTACTCGAACGGCCTGGCGGGCATCGCCACGGACTTCGGCGTGACGGTGGAGGAGCCCGCCGCGCCCGCCCCGGCGCCCCAGGCCCCGGTGACGCCCCCGCCTCCGCCCGCGCCGGCCGCGCCCCTCGCCGCCCCC
>NZ_JAHKJW010000088.1 GCF_019710745.1 Streptomyces beigongshangae | reverse complement strand
CGTCGTTCCACCGATCTGTCCAACACGCGGCCAGCACCGTCAGGCTGGAAAAGGCTCGATGTCACCGTGACTCCTGACAGACTCCATCTGGCATCTGCATGTTCGGCAGCCCTGGGAGCTCTCGTCACCGCCGACGCCGTCGATATCGACACCTGTGCAGCTCTGGCTCATCTTCTTCGGGAAGAGGGCATTGAGGCAACGATGCACGACAGCCATCTGAGGAACGAAACCCAAAAGCACACCGACCACCGCAAGCTTCCCGGCACGGTTGATGAGCTGCCCAACGCGACGTTGGACGAGGTGCAGCGCAAACTTGGGGCTCTCAAAGTGGAGCTTTTCATCGTGTCGACCTGGCCATGGGACATGCAGGCCGAATACGTGCTGGGCCAGATCCTGGCCGAGCTGGACCGCGTGACCAGCGTATGGAGCACCTCCAGGCTTCCGAACTACCCGACCGAGTCCATGATCGCGACCAGTAGGCGGCATGCCGCGGAAAGCCTGGACCTGCACCATGTCAATCTTCTCGGACTCCTGGACCAACGCCAGGACGCTGGATAACCGAGGGTGCTTTACTCCAGACGGCGGGTTCGACCCACGTGCCGCAGCGCCTCGTTCACCGCTCCCTCGGACACATCAGCAAGCACACGTCGGACGACCTCCGGCAGTACCTCCCGATACAGTTCCCGGCCCATCTCCCCCCCCGCTCGCGCTAGACCTCGTCCGAACCGTCGGCGTCGGGCAGTGTCGTCCGGGCCGTCTCCACTAGGAGGTCGCGGGCCGACGACAACATCGGCGTCGGCTGCCGTGCCTCGCGTGTGGTCGGCCTGGACCTGGACGTCGCCGGTGACGGCCCGGCCGTGCTCGCCGCACTCGCTGCCCGGCTCGGCGAGCAGTGGCCGGACACCTTGACGGTGCAGACTCCGAGCGGGGGCCTGCACCTGTACTTCCGTGTCTCCGGCGACTGCACCATCCCCAGCGTCTCCCGGGGCCGGACGGCGCTCGGGCCGGGCATCGACGTCCGCGGTCCCGGCCAGCGCAGCGGCGGGTACCTCATCGGACCCGGATCCGCCGTGGACGGCACGCTCTACGTCATCACCCGCGACGTCCCGATCCTCCAGCTCCCGGACTGGATCGCGGACCGGCTCACCCGCTCCCGGGCGCACACAGCACCTTAGGGCCGCCTGAGTGGCACTGGCGCTCCGGCGGCCGCGACGCAGACGTGCCCCGGTTGTCAGCACCGCCAGGTACGGTAGATGTCCGTAGTAACGGCATGCCGCGAACCGCCGTTTCCGCTGTTGCCCCGCGCCCACGCCGCACCGGGGCAGCGCCGCCGGACAAGGACTGAGGTCGGGTCCCGCGCAGCACCACCCGAAGGATCCGTCTGTCCGGCTGCGCACATTCATGCGACGTCCGGCGGGGAGCGTGGGGTCCCGCTTGGAGACGACCGTGACCAAATCAGGCAGCGACTACCTCAAGCGCCAGGCCCGGGAGATCGCCAGCTCCACCGGCCGCCGGTTCCCCGACGTCCTCGCCGAGCTGCGCCGCGGACCCCGTACGGCGGCCTGGCAGCCTTCCAAGGAACTCGTCCTCGTGTGTAACGGGATGGCTCACCCGATCGACGGCGGCCGATGCGCCCGCGCGGCCGGTCACTATCACGTCGACGGCTGGAGTGGGTGCAGCTGGGGGCCCAACGATGCCGTGCTCGTCTGGGCCGGCTACTACGAGGCGCAGGCGCAGGCACGGCGGGATCAGGAAGACGCTCGCCGCGCCGCGCTCACCCCGCAGGAACGGGCCGACGAGGATGCCGAGTCGGAGGCCGCCTACTGGGAGGAGATGGCCGAGGAGGCCCGGGAGCCGTACGACCCGTACGACGACAAATACCAGGAACTGGTCTGGGAAGCGCAGGACGAAGCGCGCCGGGAGGCCGAGGCTGACCACGGCGACGCCGGGGACCCGTACGTCGACTCGTACCTGGAGGCGTGACGTGACCACCACTGCCCTCAAGTCGTACGGCCCCCTGCAGTTCCCTGACCGCGCCGGTCTGGCGCTGTGGCAGTTCACCCGCGCGCAGCGCCTCGGGCTCATCCCCGGCTACGACGTGGCCGCCGGCCGGTGGTCGGCCGCCGTCTTCGACGACGCCGTCGCCCGCATCGACACCATCCGGCAGGCCGTCGGCACCATGCCCGACGTCGGCGCCACCCGCGCGGAGGAACACCTCGCCGACCGCTTCTCGATCACCGTCCACGCCGGTACGGCGGCCGAACTCGCCCGCCGCGGGCACCTGCCCGTCGTCGGGGAGTATCGGGACCGCCCGCTCTACTGCGGGCTGGCCCTGGAGACCTTCCGCGACCGCCGCAAAGTCGAACGTGCCTCGGCCTCGGGCCGACTCCACATGCGTGACGCTGCCGCCGAGATCCTCGGCGTGCGGGAGAGCGACTTCGACCACCTCGTACGGGCTGGGCTGCTCACCCACTGCGAGATCGTCGAGGGCCGGCACCACACCCAGGTCCGCCTCTACCGGCAGGCCGATCTGGACCGGCTCACCCGAAGCCGCCGCATCGACTGGTCGGCTGTTCATACGACTCCCAGGGGACATCGGTCCCCGCTCGCCTCGCTCCCCACCAGGTCGGCCAGCCGGTGACCGTACCTTGCGTCCACAGCGCCTGCTGCCCGCACGGCGACGAAGAACTCCCGCTGCCCCACCAGCGTCGCTACGCCTTCCCGCACCCGTCCAACACGGGATCGCGAACCAGCAGCAGTCCTCCGGGGAAGGACGCGCGGACAACGACAAGGCTCGACGACGTCCTGGAGACGCTCTCGCTGGAGGACCGGCTGGAGTTGGTCCGCAGAGTACGGGTGGGCTCCCTGACGCTGGACGTGGGCGACCGAGTGGAGGCTCGACGTCAGCTGCGGGGCTCGTACCCGGACGACGGTCTGGAGGCGGAGGAGGGACCGGGAGCGGAGCCGGCGGACTACTGCGTCCCCTACTGGGTGCCGGCCGGAACGCTCGGCCGGGTGACGCTGGTTCGGACGTACGTAACCCCCTTTCCCTACCGGATCCTCTTCGACAGCGACATCGAACTGAACCTCGCCGAAGGCGGCATCGTCCGTGTCACCGAGCAGCCGCCCGAGAACGAGCGGGAACAGGACGAAGCGCTCTGGACCATCCCGTCCGAGGGGATGTTCACCCTCTACTGCTCACGATGGATCGACCGCGTCAGCCGGCCCTGTCCGCAACGCAGCCATCACCGCGGCCCGTGCGGGCTGCCGCCGAGGTGACGATGGCGGCCCCGAGGCTCACGCAACCTGACCGCCCGCAACCTTGGCGGTCGCCTCCCGCACCCGTCCGCGGACCGGTACGCTGCTGGCAGCGGCCGACGCATCGGCCCAAGCCCGCACCCCGGCCCATGACCGGGGCGCACCACGGCAAAGGTGCCCGCGGCCCCTCACGCGAGGGATCCGGTCTGTGCAGCATCAGTGCGAGGTGTACATCAACTCCCGGCCGTCACACAGCCGTTGAGCCGTCCGCATGCTGCTCTTCATCGCGCATCGGATCATGGGACCGGAGCGCGGAAATGAGAGCCGCATGACCAAGAGCCACGGCCGCAAGAGGCGGGCGAGGAACACCAGCCGCAACCGGGGCGCCGCCTACGCCGCCGCCAACGCCGGCACCCTCCACCAGCACGACAGCGGCCCCTCCAACACGGACCTGCAGCCGGCCGACCCCAGCGGGTGGGGCGTCGAGACCACGCCGGACATGCGGACCGCGTCCGCGCTGATCGGCGCATGCATCGAGCGATGCGTCCTGTGCCAGCAGGCCCTTGCCGTGAAGCTCCTCGATGAGGACCCGATCGTCCTCGCGGTGACCGCCGGGTCCGTCTACACCCTGCACGCCGCCACCGAGCCGGATGCGGGAAGCCTCGCCTCCGCCGCCAGCCAGAGGTTCTTCCGCCTCGTCCAGCAGTCTCGCGCCCACGGCGGCGACGGCCGGATGATGCTGACCGGGGTCGAGATGATGAACCGTGCCGACCGCTCGGCGCTCCTGGAGGACGCGCTGGACCTGTGGACGTTCTACGGACACAAGCACCCCAGCCTCATGCGTGGCCAGGACACCGGCCCGCAGGACGCGCCGCACTTCACCTTCACCGTCGCGGGCAGCGATCCCGGAGAAGCCGACCCCGGCACGGTGCTCGATCTCTCCGGCCTCGCTCACCCTGCCGAGTACGGCGTCCGCGCCGACATGACACTGACCGGGTCCGGCCGCGTCGCCTCCCTCGGGCTGTTCCCGCACCCCGAGACCCCCGAAGCCGGATACGACGACTTGCGCGAGCGCCTGGCCTGGGAGCCCTACCTTCCCGAGGCTCTGCCCGAGGAAAATCCGGCGTGGGTACTGAAGGTCGACAGCGTGAGCGGCGCTCTGCTCGGCATCGTCCGGCTGCTGGACGCCACCCTCCTGCCCGACCGGCCTCCCTCGGAATGGCGCCCCGATGCGTACGACGTCATCCTGTGGACCGCCCCGGAGCTGAAGCCGGTGTCTGCCGCATGGCTGGAGACGGCCCGCCAGAGGGGATCGGCCCTGTTGTACGGGCCGCTCGACCTGACCGGTGCGACACCCTCTGACCTCTCGCGCCTGCTCGTCGTGCACGCGCACTGCGAGTTCACCGACCGGCTGTGACCAGGCCCCTCCGAGGAGAACCGGATCACGTGACCGTGATGGGAGAAGGCACGATGGCGAAGAGATTCGAGAACGCCAGCCTGGTGCTGGGGCCGGCCGCCGACCGCTCGGCGGCGCTGTGCCGGTTCGCCGGTCGGCCCGGCGCTGAGCAGAACACGACCACCCTCGCCGTGNGTCGGCCCGGCGCTGAGCAGAACACGACCACCCTCGCCGTGGTCGACGCGGCCCTGGACTTCACCGAGCGCCTTGAGGGTGTGGACGACGTCCGGGAGTTGCGGGGGCTGTGGAAGGCAGCCCACGTGTGGGGCCACCCGGCGGACCCTGATGAGCTGCCCTGGCTGAGCAAGGCGAACACGGCGGTGGCGGGTCACCTGCAGAAACTGGTGGAGCGGTTGGCACCGGAGCAGCTGCGGGAGGTGGGGATCGCGTTGTCGGTGAACCACGACATGGTCGCTCTGGCACTGGAACTCGTGGAGGAGGCGACGGCCGGAAGCCGTGAGTTCCAGGTGAGGTCGATGGCGGAGTTCGAGGCTGAGAACCGGCTGAACGAAGACCGAATTGGCGACGCCGTGGACGTCCTGCTACTGGAAACCCCCGGAGCGTGGCCGCCGCCGCAGCGTGCCGCACTGACGCTGGCCCTGGTGTGGGACCTGGCTGATCTGATCGCGTACGCGGCAGAGTTGTCGGCGGTGAATGTGCTCCCCACCCCTCTGCTGTGGCAGGCCTCCGGAGTCGACCAGCTCTGTGCCAGCGCGCGAGTTCCGGTGCCGGGAACCGACGTGCTGGTGTGGGCCAAGGTCGACTCCATGCCGTTCGACGGGCGCCCGTTGTGGAGCCAGGCCGGGGCCATCGAACTGTGGGGATGGTCCCTTGACTGGCAACGCGAGGACGGCACCCCCGTGCTCTACAAGGGGGGCCGTGCGCCGAGTGCGGCCGCCGCCCGCTGGCACGCCCAAGGGGCAACGCAGAAACTGCTCGCCGACCCATACGGGGCAAAGAGCCTCGTGACGGGCGATCCGCTGATCGTTCCGCGCTGAACAGGAGGCCTGCCACCAGTAGCCGAGACGTGCCCGCCGACGTGGTGTCGGTGGGCACGGTTATGCCCAGGGCGGGGCGGTGATCTGCATGTTGGCCCTGCCGAGTTGCCATTTCCCGGGGGCGGGTTGGTGGAAGGCGGGGAAGCGGTGCAGGAGGCGGCCCAGTCCGTCCATCTGTCGGCGGTGCGGGCGCTGTGCGGCGGCGGGAAGGGCTGAGAGGATGTCGGTGCGCGTCATCGGCGTGGGCTCGCGGGCAAGCAGCCGGGCGACGAGGGAGAGCACGTCGTCTCCGGGGACGCCTCGTTCGGCCTTCATCCAAGTCGCCGTGTGCAGTTCGTGCCGGGCGAACGGCTCGGCGAGAAACTGCACGACCTCCATGCCGGCCTTGGAGAGTGTTGCGCGGGCCCGGGGGAGTCGGGCGCGATTGCGGTACACGTAGATACCGGCGGCGACCGACAGGGCGCCGGTGGCCATCGGGTAGGCACGTGCCAGTCGTGCGGTCTCGACCAGGGAGCGTCCGGACAGCTCCATCGCGGCGGTGCTGCCCCGCACCGCATGCTCGGCCGCGCCGATCTTCCCGAGCACGGCCCGCAGGGCGGGCCAGTCCCGGACGGCGACGTCATGGCGGATCAGATCGCGGTCGGCGGCGAGGAGAACAACAGGGGCGAGAACTCCGGCGAGCTGGAGGATGCCGACGTCGCTGAGGTCTTCCTGGGCGAGCTTGTCGGCGGCCTCCGTCAGGGGCAGTCCGTTCACATCCACGACGTGCAGCAGCGGTACGTACTGCCCCCACCACAGCCGCTCCGCCTTCACGAGGTCGAAGTCGCCGCCCTCGTGTCTGCGGTCGGCGAGTACGCGCGGGACCTCGGCCCATACGTAGTGGGGGATGAAGCCGCGCAGCGTCCCGTAGCGCATCCCGGCCAGGATCGAGGACGGCTTGCCCCGCTTCAGCGCGGCGGTGATGTCCGAGGTGAGCACCGAGGTGTCGAACACCCCGAGCCGGAAGCCGCCGTTGGGATCGAGGGGACGCGTGCGGGCGTAGGCGCTGCTGTACATGGCAGGAGCGTAGGCCCGTGCTCGGAGGACGGCGCACGGATTATCTGCTCGCTCTTCTTACCCGCGCCGGTTGAGAGTGATTCGGGAGTCGGTTCCGGTGGCGGTGGCGGACCGGTAGGCTACTGGGCAGCGGCCGACGCATCGGCCCAAGCCAGTGCCCTGGCCCATGACCGGGGCGCATCACGGCAGAGGTGCCCGCGGGCCCCGTACGACGGGGTCCGGACCGTGAGCATCAGTGCGAGGCGTTCATCAACTCCGAACAGCCGCACAGCTGTTGAAGCCTTCCGCATGCTGCTCTTCGTCGCGCATCGGGTCATGGGGCCGGGCGCGGGAAAAGCGAGAGCCGTATGACCAAGAGCCACGGCCGCAAGAGCCGGGCGAGAAACAGGAGCCGCACTCGGGGCGCGGCGTACACCGCGGCCAACGCCGGCACCCTTCACCACCATGACAGCGGCCCCTCCCACGAGGACCTGCGGCCGGCTGACCCTAGCCGGTGGGGGGTCGAGACGGCACCGGACATGAGGACGGCGTCCGCGCTCATCGGCGCGCGCATCGAGCAGTGCGCCCCGTGCCTGGAGTCCCTCACGGCGAAGCTCCTCGACGAGGCCCCGATCGTCCTCGCGGTGACGGCCGAAACGGAGTCCTCCGACGCGGCGAAGGACCTCGCCGGTGAGCTCCACGGCCAGCTGAGCACGGCCTACTCCGCCATCGGTCACGTCGCGTACAAGGAGCAGCCTGCAAAGCAGCAGTCGCCGACGGGGAGCTGAGCCCGCCGGTTCGGCGGGTGTGATCGTCTGCGGACAAGTGCAAAGCGGAGGCCGGGACCGGTGGTGTCCCGGCTTTCCTGCTGTCCGCTCCTGATCGGCTACGGCACCCCGACCCGCCAGCCCACACACCGCGACACGCCCTCTCGTCTCCGCCCTCCATGCCTACGGGGTGGAATATGCACCGGATGAGCCCGGCCTCGGCATATGGCGCCAACAGGACCCAGAGGTGCACATTTTCTATGCTTGAGATAGTGGATTGTGTCACTATCGATGGTGAATTAACGCTAAGATAGTGGTGAATTGGGGAAGGTGAGGATGAGGCAGCCATCTGGGAATGACGGCACTGCGGCGGTCAGGAACGTGTCTGAGGCCCGCGGGGAACTGCACGCCCTGGTGCGGCTGGCCGAGGGCCCGAACGCCACCACTACCGTGATCGACAACCGGGGTGTGCGCGCCCTGCTGGCCCCCCTGGACCGCTTCCCGGCCGCCCGGCGCCCGCACGACAACGATCTGCCCGTCCACTCCCTGGGCTCCGCGCAGAAGGAACTCGGCGATCTGATCACCGCGGCCGCCCAGGGCCGGCCCCAGGTGCTGAAGCGTCACACGACGCCGGTCGCCGTCCTGTTGTCCCTCGACGCCTCGCCCCGCCCGGCCCCGTCCCATCCCGTCGCGCAGGACGCGGCAACCGCAGGAGGTGCGGTGAACAGCCAGCCCACTCCCAGCCGCGAGCCCGGACGCCGGCTCGCCACCCTGGGCGACGCCATCGGCGACGTGCTCGCCTCGGCCACGGTGCCCGGCCTGTCCTTCGGCCTGGCCACCCTCGACGAAGCCACCGGCGGCCTGCACCCGGGCCGCCTGGTCCTGGTCGCCGCCGAACCACAGGTCGGCGGCAGCCTGATCGGGCTGGCCGCAGCCCGCCACACCGCCCTCGAACGCGGCGGCCGCGTCCTGTACGCGGCCTCGGGCCCCAACAGCGCCGACATCACCCGCCGCATCATCGCCGCCGAAGCCGGCGGCGACTACGCCCGCCTCAAAAGCGGGACCCTCACCCCGCACGAGCAAGACGTCGTCGAACGCCTGCGCCACGCACCCCTGCTCATCGACGACGGCGCCGACCTGACCGCCGAGGCCATCGCCGAGACCGCGCCGCTGGCCGACGATCTCGCGCTGGTCGTGGTGGACCGGCTGCAGCGCGCCCGCAACCCGCGCCTGCCCCTGTCCGGGGAGCAGCTGCCCGCTGCCAGCCAGGTCCTGCGCGAACTCGCCCACACCCAGAACGTGCCGGTCCTGGCGGTCGTGGACACCGGCGATGCGGCCGTGGTGAACCTGCTGGACGCGGACGTCGTCCTGACCCTCACCACCGCCGCCGACACGACCCTGACCACGGTGACGGTCACCGAACGCGACCTGGGCGTCATCGGCCGCGCCAGCCTGCGCCCCGACCTCGCGCGCGCCCGCTTCCTCGATGCCGCCCCCGCAGCACCGGCCGACCGTCCCACCCCTGGCGGCGGCGAGGCGGTGGGCCGCGACATCGACCGTGAACTGGCCGCCGCCGCCCTGCCCTTCACCTCCCGCGCCGTACAGGGCCTGCCCGCCGAGGCGACCCGCCTGCTCGCCGCCCTGCGCACCGCGCTCACCGACAGCCACACGAAAGACCTCGACGACCTGCGCGAACCCCTACGCGCCCTGGCCGATGCGGGACTACGGTTCCCCGACCACACCGAAGGCCGGCGCCTCGCCGCCGCGCTGCGCCCCTACGGCACGCCCGAGTCCACGGCCGCCGACATCACCGGAAGTGCCGGTCAAGCCACTGCTGCCGGTGCCCCTGTCCACGCCTCGGCGGACAGCGGACAGGCTCAGGAAGACGTGGCGGAGGATGAGGAAGACGGCGAGGACGGTCTGAAGCCGGGGGATGAAGAGGATGAACCCGAGGGGCACGTCTTCCCGGCCCTGAAGATCCTCAAGGACGCGGTCGGCCGCTCGAAGATGCACCCGGTCCCGGTCATCCGCAAGGAGGAGCGGGACAGCGGCCCGTGGCCGCTGATCAGCGAGCACATGGACGGCGAGCCCCGCTGGGTCCACCCCGACGCCACCGCCACCCGCGTGCCGCACATCCGGGCGAACGGGAAGCGCGTCCGCCGCGACCAGTTCGAGGTGCCCGACTCCTTCGGCGAGGGCATGCTGTGCCTGATCGACCGCAACGGCAGCTTCCCCTCCGCCTGTTCGGCCGTTCCCCTCGCCCCGAACAAGCTGCTGCACACCGGCCCGCTCGACGCATACGACAAGGCCGGGGCCGGCATCTATCTCATCGACATCCCGGAGTGGAACCGCGCCGACATGCCCCACCCGCTGGGGCGGATCATCGACCGGCCCGACGAGGACGGCCGCGTGTGGGTCACCACCCCCCACATCAAGCAGCTGGTGAAGCTCGCACGAGACAACCACCTCGCCGCGATGCCGACCATCCACGACTCCTGGACGGGCAAGGCCAACGAGTCACTGTTCAAGCCCTTCTACGAGGCCACCCGCAAGGCACGCACCGAGCTCGTCCAGGTCGGCGGCGCCCCCTACAAGGATTACAAGACCCGGCTGTCCATCGCACTGCGCCTGCTGTGGCCCAAGCGCCCCTCCCAGCGGTCCCCATTCTGGCGGCCGGACTGGCGCATGAGCATGGTCGCCGAGGCGTCCGTCCGGCACTGGAGCGTGGCCTTCAGGGCCGTCCAGCAAGGCCACCAGCTCCTCGCACTGCGCAACGTCGACGCGGCCGTCTTCTGGGCGCCCGACGGCACCGCGCCCGCCACGTACCGGATCGGGACCGGCTTCGGCGAAGTGAAGGCCAAGTTCGTTAAGCCCGGCGAGATCATCCCCGAAGGTGACGACTGATGGCCGGCCCCACAGGCCGCGGCGACTCCCTGGGCGCCGCCCTCAACAACCTCCTGCGCGCCCAGGTCACCCCCCGCCACCGGCTCTCCACCTACCACGCCAAACACTGGCACGCACAGCTCTCCCAGCTCACCGGCACCCAGCGGGGCTACCAGGCCCTGGACGAGGCGGGACTCGACGTGACGGCCAAGACCTTGCTCAACTGGCTGTCCGACCCCGAGTACAACATCCGCCGCAGCTACCGCGACCTCATCCACACTGCCTACGAGAACGTGGCCATCGTCCCCGCCGACCCGCTCCCCGACCACATCACGCGGGGCCAGTACGAGATCAGCGGCGTCGTCAGGACCGGCGACGACGAACGGACACGCGGCACCCGGGACGCCGCGCCTCTGCGGATCGACGGCAGCCGGGGCCACTGGGACGAGATCGAAGAGCTCTGGCTCGCCGGCGAGCTCACCGGCGACGAGTTCGAAGACCACTTCGTCGACGACGTCATCGTCGAGGACATCGGCGAAGGCACCGACGGCTGGGAGTTCCCCGGCGCCTCGTACACCGTTGAAGTCCGGTAGCAGCCCGTACGAAGCAGTCGAACCGCCCGGCGCAGCAGGGGAATCCACGTCATGGGCCACCACCCACAGCGGCGGCCGTTGTCTCTCCCTTCTGGGCCCAGCACCCCGCCGCGATCACGTTCACCGCGGGCGGGCACACGGCGGCGTTCCCAGCAATCGCCTGCCCCACTGCAGCAGCCGACCGGCGCCCGTAGCCCAGCAGCCATCCAGGGAAGCAGGCAACGGCTACCACCAGCAAGGCCCGAACCGAGGGAGAGAACGCAGTGGCGAACGAAGAGGCGCAGCGCCGGGAGACGCTCACCCGGCAGCGCGCGCAGTGGGAGACCGAGACGGCCCTGCACGCCGTGATGTCGGCCCCCGAGGTTCAGCGCCTCAGACAAGAGATCGACGAGCTGGAAGCCTCCATGGCGCGAGAGCTCCGCCCCATGCTCCGGCGTTTACAGGAGCGGTACGACCGAGCGGTCGAAGAGGCCGACCTCGACGTTCTGATCCGATCGTGTCCGGGCAAGCATGGCAGGTGGGGGAGGATCTGCGTGCTGGATGTCGGGCACGAAGCGCAGTACCCGCACCTGGGGACCAACTCCGAAGGGCAGCCCGTGGCATGGGTGGGGACCACTCCGGACGATGACTGACCTGCCGGACCGGCAAACGCGACGTACGACGCCACGGCGGATCAACGGCCGAAATCGATGTTCCCGCGTGGGCATTACCACACCCACCGACGGACCCCCATCGTCCTGTCCATGGTGGGCGAGCGCACCAGGCCGAGGAGGGCCAGCAGGATCGCGCGGCGTGTGCGGTTGTGGCTGGTGCCAATCTGGGCTGCCGCGTACTGGGCGGGCCGGATCATCAGGGACCTCGTGTCCCCGAGGTGCTGACGGCTGTCCCGGCTCCCGAGAGATGAGCCGGGACAGCCGTCTCCTACGCGGTGCGGCCCCTTGCCGTGGCCACGGCCGGGGCCCGCTGGCGTACGGCAACGATGGCACGGCTCACGCCGACAACGCCGTGCTGCTAGCCGCGGGGCTCGAAGACGTCTCCGACGTCGCGTTCAGCCTCGTCCACGCGGAGTGAGGCCGGGCGGGGTAGGTGGACTGGAGGGCGTCTCGGGTTCCTGGGCGCGCGCCCAGCCGTGGGCGTGCATGGTCTCGGTCTCCCAGTCCTCGAACAACTGGGGGAGCGCCTTCGGGTCGCGGTCGGCATCGCGGTACCAGCGGATGAAGGAACGGGCAGCGGGGCGGTGCACGTCGCAGGCCGGGCAGAGTTCCATCCACACACGGGTCATGAGGGGGCCATGCCAGTGCAGAAGGAGTTCGCCTCCACACCGTGAACAGGGCCGGGCTGGCTGATCCTCCTCACGATCGGAGGGGTGTAGGCGGGCTAGTTCTTCGTCGCTGACGTTGTCCAGACTGCCGTCGAGGTTGCCGATACGGCAGAAGTCGCCGTCGGGGCGTACGAGGTATCGCCAGGTGAAGGACATGCGGTCCCCTTCCCGTGGAGCAAGGCGCGAGACTTACCGTCTGTCCGATTCGTGACCTGCGTCAAGAGGTGAGACGCATGTGCACAAGAGATCCGGTGTCGTACTTCGACGTCGGGTGCTGCACGCGGGCTCTCGCCGACGGTGAGAGCCCGCTGTTTCCCGGCGGGTGCCGACCGCACAGAACTACGCTGGCACGGTGACCCTCTTGGCTCCCCAGATTGCCCAGCTGCCCGTCGATCCGTCGTTGATCAGTCTCGTCTACCACCACGAACATCCTGTCCAGGCGTACGAGTTCGAGAACACGCTGGAGGTGTGGGAGGTGTCCGCCCGGATCGATGCGGACGTCCTGGCGGAGGAGCTGGCCGCCTACAGCGACATGGATCAGGAGGCGCTGGACGCGGTCCAGGACGTCACGGTGGGCCGCATGTCGTTCGTGCGGGTGCGGATGTTCGGCCCGGACCATCCATGGGAGGCGATGGACTCCTACACCGGGGACGTCTCCCGCATCGGCGAGGTGGTGCTGGACGTCGCTGACGGCCGGTGGGAGCCGGCCTTCGAGACCGCGCTCGCGCACCCCGTCGGCGACCTGCTCGTCATGGACCGGGTCATCTTGGAACCACCGTGGCGCGGGCTGGGCCTGGGCGCGGTACTGGCAGGTGCCGCCATCCGCCGCCTCTCGCAGGATTGTGTCGCAGTGGCGTGCGAGCCCGGATCTGCCGACGGCCGCGAATTGACCGATGCCCAGCATCGCGAAGCCGCCGCCAAACTGAGCCGCGTATGGGAGCGGATCGGCTTCGAACCCTTCCAGGCCGGCGTGCACATCCTGGACTGCCACCTGCAACGGCCTCAGGACCTTCTCGCCGAACGCCAGGAGGAGTTCAACGCACTATGCCGCGCCTGGCGGGAACATCACCGACCGTAGGGCTCACGATTCACGCCCGGCACGTCAGCACCGGTCGTTCAGATCTGTTGCGACAGGCTGGCGCCGTCCGAATACGGCGCCCGCCCTCCGACGCCGGATGCGCCGGCGCGTTCTGCGTCGTGGCTGGCTCCGCCATTGGAGTCGGCGACGACGTGTTTCAAGCGCACCAGGGGGTCAGCCGAGCGAGGCCTCGGACGTGAGCGGCGTACCGCGCATCGGCGATGGCCACGACGTCGGGGGTGGGCCGAATGCGCGACGAGCGGCCCACACGTGCAGAGCGGCGAGAGCAGCGTTGGCGCCCCCACCAATCACGGCACCGAAACCCAGCGGTGCTACTTGGCTGAGCACGACGATCCCTTCCTTGGTCCCGTACTTCGTGACGAAGTTCGGTCCCATGACGCCGTTGATCTGATGCACCGTGGCGACAGACACCCTGGCGACCGCCTGACGTCCCCAGTGTCGTCCGGTACGTGCAGCGACCCTGGGAATGGTGGCCGAGCCGATCCCGTCGAGCACGATTCCCCCCACGGTCATTCGCAGGAGCTCGTCCTCGTCGTCGGGGACTCCGTGGACTTCAGCGATCGAGAGCGCGAAGAGGGTGCTCAGCTGAAGGGACGAGAGAGCCTCGCCGGCCGAGACGGATCCCGTACTGAGACCGGGCGTGGCCGCAGCTGCTCCCGTTACGGCGCCTCTCCCGGCAAAGGCCCTGACGTACTTCCGCTCCAGGTCGCGGATGACCTGTGCTGGTGTCGCCTGCGGGTTCCGCCGACGGGCCCGGGCGATGTTCTTCTGCGCCGGTCGGCGCTGGGCATCGATTGCCTGATTCAGGCGGTCGAGGAGTTGTTGCCCACGTGGGGCTGCTGCCGAAACCGGTCCGTCGAGGGCACGTGCTGCCATGCCTTGAACTCCCTAGATCGTCACATCCCGACTGAGTGTCCCACCTCAATCAGTCGAGCGGTTCTCGCGCCAGACGGACCAGGTCGTCAACCACAACTAGGGATGCAGTACGGGCGGTTACGCAGCGCTCAGCACAGCTTCTGCCGCTGTTGGGAAGATGCCACAAACGCACCCTCTCACCTGCAAGTTCCAGTTCGCTGATGGATAGGGGATTGTCGCTCACGGGCGGGGCTGCGCCGGTTGTGGGCGGCTTCGATGGGTGGTGTGCTTGGCCGCGCGGTCGGCGCCGGCCAGCACTCCCCGTTGGGGTCTGACCGAGATACGCGTCAAAGGGGCAACGGGATGATCTTGAAGCCCTGATGCGCTCGGATCTATGTGCGGCGACGTGCAGCGGGGTCGCGTTCGGCGACGTGCCGGGCGACCGAGTCGACGCCGGGCCGTGCGTATCGCTCCAGGGAGCGGACGGAGGCGTGGCGGGAGCGGGCCAGCAGCATCGGGGTGGAGGTGCCGTCTTCCGCGTCGTGCGTGAGGGCGCTGTGTCGTAGCCGGTGGAGCGTCCAGCCGTCCAGGTCCTCGATGTCGTCGGGTGAGGCGAGGGGGTTGGCCAGCAGCCGGGTGTTCTCCTCGAAGATCTCCTCAGCGCGGCGGTAGGAGAGCCGAGCCCGGCCGGTCTCCGGACACACGTCGAGCGTCGGTGTTCCGGCCGGGGCCTTGCGGTCGGTGAGGAACAGCGGACCGCGGGTGCGGCGGGCGATGAGGCGGGGCAGGAGCTGGGCGGTGCCGGACTGCCAGTGAATCCACTCGGTCGCCCCACCCTTGGCGGTGATCCTGCCCCGCTTGTCCTGCGGGTACAGGTCTTCCACGTTGAGGCACAGCACCTCGTCGGCCCGTGCGGCGGACTCGTAGAGCATCTTCCACTGCGTCTTCTCCCGCAGGGCGACGTCGAGGCGCCACAGGGCAGCGATCTGGTTCTCCGCGAGAGCCTTGGTGCGGTCCGGCGGTGCCGGCCGCCGCTCGATGCCGATCGTCGGATCGCCGTCGATCCAGCCCTGGCGCTGCCACCAGCCGATCGCCTTGCGGGCGATGGACAGTTCCCGGTTGACGGTGTCGGCGTCCATCTCGTCCGCCCGCGCTGCCGCCAGTTCGGCCAGCACCTCGGGCAGCGCCGGGGCGTCGATCGAGGCGATGGGGAAGACGGGCGGCTTCGCGCCGCGGCGGGCGGGGCCGGTCGGCGCCGGTTCGCCGGTGAGCATCCACCCCCAGGTCGTCAGGGAGATCCGGTAGATACGCGCGGAGGACTTCGCGATGCCCGCGCCGGTGAGGTAGCGCTCGACCGCCGCGGTGTACGACGCGGGAGGGGCGGACATGGGCACGACGCGGGCGCGCGGCAACCGCAACGCGCCCCCGCTCCCGAGTTCGGTCGCCGGTTCGATCGTCATGCCCGCTCCGCCCTCCCGGTGCTGCCGCAGTAAATGCGTACACCTCGCCCCGGCGGCCGGAATGCCCCGCCGCAGGTCGCGATGATCACGGTAGGGGCTCCGTCGCAGTAAATCCGGCATTTACTGCGACAGTTCTGTCCGGGACGCGATCCGGACAAGGCCCGGACCAGCCCGGACAGTTGCCGACTGTCCGGGACAGCCGACTCTCGTTGCTTCGCCTATCGATGGTCAGCAGTCTGTGTGGTGCCTGGCTGGCCCAACGGTCGCCATGGCACAGCCCGCTGCGTCGATAAATCACTCTCAACACAGCGGGGTGACCCTGAAGGACAACCGGACCACTGCGAAAGCAGGCATACATGCGTAAGATGCGCAATACAGTCTCAGTTCTCGCTGCCTCGGCCGCTGTGCTGACGGGCACCGCCACCAGCGCCATCGCGACCGACAACCCCAACACCAGCCGCGCGGCGGCGGCATCGTGCACCGTGTCCGGCGCGTTCTGCGCCACCAGCGATAGTGGCGGCAGCCTCGTCCTGTACTGCGGGATGTCCGCGGGCATGCCTTGGAGCGGAGGCGGATACTGGAACAACCGCCTTCCCAACAACGGCAAGGTCAAGATGTTCGGCTCAAGCGGCACCGTGATCTACACGACGCCGGCTAACTACGGTCCCGTCAGGGGCAACTGGAATCCCGTCTACAGCCTCCGCGCCGACTGCTGAGGCCCCGGCTCACTACCGCCCCCGTCCGCGATTCAGCAGGCGGGGGCTTCACCGTGTTCAAAGAGAGAGGCCAACTTCCTGCAGGAACTCCTCGACAAACTGGGAGAGCCTGCCCTGCCCTCCAGCTCCAGAAACTCCCGAGTGGCTCCCTGTCGGTGCGCGCGTCGTCATTCTGGTGGTGTCCATGCTGATCGTCTGGAGCACCTGCTACGCCTCCGGCTAGATCATCACCCACGAGGACCTCGCCGGCGCCACCGCCAAGACCGTCCACGGCGGCTCCCACCTCGCCGGCCTTGCCCTGGCCTTCGGCCTGATGGTCGCGGTGCGGCGCTACACCGCACCCACCTGCGTCTGACACTGCACCACGAAAAGCGGCGCCCGAAGCCACATGGCTTCGGGCGCCGCTTCGGCTGTACGGCCCATGCCCGCATAGAAGACTCGCGGTCGGTCAAGCGGCCTGGCCGAGGCCGGCTGTCAGATCCTGCTCGCGCAGCGGTGCGAAGTCGACGTCGAGTTTGGGGTCGTACGCGTCGGGCTGGATGCCGAGTTCATGGGTGCTGTACTCGCCGAACCGGTTGATGTGTTCGGTCAGGTACGGGGAGATGTGCGCCAGGTCTTCCGGGTCGATCTCCCATCCCTCCTCCAGAAGCTGCCGCACGATCTCCGCGATGTCCAGGGCGTTGTGGAAGATGACCGCGTTCGTGAGCAGCGCGTTGAACTTCATCGCTTTCTCCTGCTCGATGGGGTCGTTGTCGGCGATGACGCCGCGGTTGCCGAAGCCGATCCATTGGGAGAACCGGTTGAACGACTCGACCTTGTTGGTCGCCGCGGTCACCCGTCGGCGCAGCGGCGCGTCGGTGAGGTAGCGCAGCAGCTGCACGGTGCGGATCACGCGGCCGACCTCGCGGAAGGCCGCGTAGGTGGCGTTCTTCCTCGACCCCGACCGCAGCCGCTTGAGCAGCGTGGAGGAGGAGATGGTGCCCTCGCGTACGGAGACGGCCACGCGCATCAGGTGGCGGAACTGGGACTCGATCAGGTCGAAGTCGATGACGTTCTTGCCCGGCTCGCCGAACAGGGCGTCGATGTGCACGTACTCCGTCTGCTTGGAGGGCCGGTAGAAGGTCAGTTCCTTCCAGTTCCTGATCCTGGGCATCAGGTCGAAGCCCAGCAGGTGGGCGAGCGCAAAGACAGGGAAGCTCTGGCCTTGGGTATCCGCGTGCACGGTGGTCGGCTGCACGTCGCTGGTGTTCTTCAGCAGGCCCTCGATGATGTAGACGGCCTCCCACACCCCGCACGGGATG
This sequence comes from Streptomyces beigongshangae, assembly GCF_019710745.1. Lineage (GTDB taxonomy): Bacteria > Actinomycetota > Actinomycetes > Streptomycetales > Streptomycetaceae > Streptomyces > Streptomyces beigongshangae. The sequence goes on along the minus strand of NZ_JAHKJW010000088.1, from coordinate 5,451 downwards.
AAGTGCGTGAACAGTGCGATGTAGGTGTCCGAGACGTGGTGGTAGGCGATGCCGCCCGGCTTGCCGTACCGGACGCTCGTCTCGGAGAGCAGGTTGTCGAGATAGGTGTCCATGTGGGTGCCGTCCGCCGCGACGGCGGTCCCGTCGCCCCACGCCTGCGAGATGTCGAGGCGGGCGTGTGCGTTCACCAGGTCGGCGACCGCCTCGTTCAGCAGCACGATCGAGAAGTGCTTGTTGGCGACGTACGACAGCTCGTGCCTGCTCACGCCGGGGATGTGCCGGGCGGCCTCGTAGGGGCCCATGTTGGTGCCCTTGACGAACGTGACGATCACGTAGCGGCCCAAGGGGTCGGTGAGCTTGGGCTCGTTGCCGGACGGGGGGCCGAAACGGCGCCACCACTCGACCCAGTACGCGGTCCGGGCCACGATCCCCATCAGGGAACGTTCCGGCATCCTCTCCTTGATCTCCTGTTCCAGCCGCTTCGCCGAGGGCCGCTGACCGTCCGCCCTGAACGCCTTCAGTGACGGGATGCCCGTCTCCGGATCGATGACCAGGCCGTCGTTCTCCGGGTACCCGGCGTCGGCCGCCGCGGCGGCGCCTCGCAGCTTGTCCTCCAGCTGTCGGCGGAAGAACTTCGCGTTGAACTCGGCGCTCTCGCCCGGCTCGGCGAGGCCGACCTCCACCAGGTAGGACCCCAGCGTCTCCTGGACGACCTCCCAGGCCAGCAGCTGCTCGGACCAGTCGGCGTACTCTTCCGAGCCGACCACCGCGACGTCGCCGGTGCGCAGTTCCTCGGCGAGCGCGGTGAAGACCATCGCCTCGAAGTGCTTGCGGACGAACTGCCCGGTCCGGGTTTTGTCGACCACCGCCTTGCGCCAGTTCTGGGTGGCGAAGGAGATGTCGACCTCCTTGCCCTCCTCGTTGAAGGCGGTGATGTACTCGCCGCGGGCCGCCTGGTGCCGCTGGGCGTGTGCAAGGGCGTCCAGCACCCGGCTGTCCTCGCTGGTCGCGGTGAACGTCAGCTTGTCGTTGTCGGCCAGGTCGAACATCACCGCCCGGTCTCGGCCGATCTGCCCGTACAGCAGCACTTCCCAGAAATTGCCGTGGTGGGCGGAGACCTTCTCGATCTGCTCGTACTGCTTCGCGAATCCGCCGAAGCCGTCCACCGCGCGGGTGACCGCGCCGAACCCGCCTGCCTGCACCACCTGGGCCTTCACCAGGGCGAGGACCGCCGGGGAGACCCTGCCCTCCAGCCGCGTCGCGACCTCGTCCACCGACGCCTCCTCGTCCAGACCCTCCAGGGCCTGGCGGACTTCGGCGGTCATGGCTGCGGCTTTCGTGAGAGCCTCCTGGGCCGGGCCGCCCTCGTCGATGTGCTTGAGCACGGTGCGGTAGTTCCCGATCAGGGACTCGCCGATCTCCCGCTCGGCGAGCCGGATCTCTTCCAGCTCCGCCTTGGCCTTCTTGATCTTCGTCGCCACGCGCTTGCAGAACATCGTCGCCAGGTCGTCCCGCACCCGCATCCTCGCCTTGTGCGTCAGGGCGGCGACCAGCGCGATGCGTTTGACGGGGACGAAGTCCCGCAGCTCCGCCGCGTCCGCCGCGTCCGCCTCTCCGGCGAAGCCGGTGACCTTCCCCGCGGCGACTCCGTCCATCCACACGTCGGTGTCGCCGAGTTCGTCCAGCCATTCCAGACGCTTGGTCAGGTTCTTGAAGTGCGACCAGGTCGGGCCCTTGGCAGGCTTCTTCAGCCGGTTGAACAGCGTCGTCCCGTCGCTGTCACGGTCCTCCAGCAGCCGCATGAGCCCCGCCCGCTGAGCAGCGCTCATCCGGTCGTGGATACCCGCGCAGATCGAGGCGTTCACCTCGGTGCGGATCTTCGAGGCCATCTTGTCGAAGGTCGAGAACCCCGGCAGCTCCAGCCCAGCCTCCACCACCTTCTCCAGCGCGATGTTGATCAGATCCGCCGGGCGGTTCTTCGCCGCGGCCTCCTTGCGGATCGACTGCTCGACGATCCCCCGGGCCTTGGCCTGGTCGTACCTCACGCCAGCCTGCTTGCGGACCAGGCCCCGGTGGTGCTTGGCGGTCCGCTCCGCCCGGTACACCGGCAGCGTGCCCTCCGGCAGCTCCACCGCCCGCCGGACGAAGTCCACCACCATTTCCGGGACGTCCTCCAACGCCGGGAAACACCCCATACGCCGGTGCGACTTCAGCATCAGCAGCAGGGCCAGCAGATGCTCATCGCAGTCCGTGGCATCGGCCGCCCACTCCAGCTCATCGCGGCTCGGGGAAAAGAACAGATGCAGCTCATGCGCGGTGATCAGCCGCTTGAACCGCGGATACGCAGTCCGTTCAATCGATGTCACAACCCACCCCAGGCCCCAGACGACGCTCAACATCACCACCAACGACACTGAGCCGAATGGGTGACGGCCGACGGGCGCTCAGGGCTCCAAGATCATCCCGTTGCCCCTTCGACGCGTATCTCGGTCACACCCCGTCTCCACCCGCTCCAGCGCCCGAAGTTCCGCGAGCTGCTGACGTACGCGCGGCCGGGCGACGCCGTGCACATCTCCGAGATGTTCCGCCTCGTGCGCGGCAACCAGCACATCCTCGACGTGCTCGACGTACTGCACCGCAACCGTCTCGCGCTGCGCATCCACGACGGCGCGTTCTCCGCGATGGACCTCACCGCCCGCCACCCGCGCACCGGAGAACTGCTGTCCACCGTGAAGTTCATGGTGCAGACCCTCGCCGCCGCCGGCGAACTCCAGCGCGACCTTCAGCGCGAGCTGACGTACGACGGACTGCGCGCCGCCGAGGCCAAGGGCAGCAAGGGCGGCCGGCGCCCCGCCGTCGCGGCCGCGCAGACCGCCGCCGTACGCACGGCGTACCTGGAAGGCCGCTCCATCGCCGCCCTCGCCCGCGACCACCGGGTCAGCCGCGGCGCGATCCGAACCGCCGTCGCCGACCTGCTTCCCGACCACGCCGCCGTCGAGGAGGACGCGCCCGCCCCGGAGCTGCCGGTCACCCTCGACATGCCGGGCAAGGTCGCCGACTACCTCCACACCACCGAGCTGGAGCCCGCCGAGCGCGCCGCGCTCGACCAGGGAGTCACCGTACGGCGCGGCCAGGGCTACACCCTGCGCGTCACCACCGTCCCCGCCGTGCACCGTCAGCTCCTCGACCGCTGCCAACCGCTCGACGGAACCCAGGGCACCCCGGCCGTCCCTGCCCAGCGCAAGGCCCGCCGCGAGTACGAGAACCGCGTCAGCGCCCTGGAGCCCGGACCCCAACGCTGAAGGCCCATCAATGCCACACCCTGGTCGTTACACAGGGCTACACGCCACCTGACCATAGCTATACGAGAACAGGGCCGACACAAAAGGACGCAGTGGCCAGTACCCTGACGCGGTGATGACCGACACCGTCTTGTTGTCGAGGGCCATGAGTGGCACCGTCGACCCAGCTCTGCTGCCGCTCCCGGATCGCGTCGCGGAGCTTATGTCCGAGTTGGAGTGCCCGCCGCGACTGGCGGCCCACCTGCGAGCCGTCCACGATGTCGCACACCAGCTGGTCGACTGGATCGAGCGGCACTGTCCCGCCTTGTACTTCGACCGCGAGGCGGTGCTCTTCGGGGCCGCGACACACGACATCGGGAAGTCGGTGCACGTTTCCGAGCTTTCCGAGCCCGGCGCGGCGCACGAGGAGGCGGGACGGACTCTTCTGCTCGGCCGCGGCGTCAGCTCGGAGCTCGCTCGCTTCGCCGCGACACATGCATCGTGGACGGAGCCGAGTGTCGGTCTGGAAGATCTCATGGTGAGCCTCGCCGACAAGATCTGGAAGAACAAGCGCATTCCAGACCTGGAAGATCTCATCGTGGCTCGGCTTGCCGAGGCAACCGGCCAGGCGGCCTGGGAGGAGTTCATGGCGCTCGACGAAGTCCTCTCCCGCATCGGCGAAGAGGCCGACGAGCGGCTGGCGTTCCAGGCATCCTTCCCAATCTGAGCGAAGCTGGCGGCACACTGTGACGATCACCCCGGAGGCCCCCGGCCACACGCCGAGCGTCCCGCCGAAGCCCCAGCTTCCCGATCTCGCCGCAGCCCGCGAACTCGGATCACCCTTCGCCCACAAGCGGAGTATGAAGCGATTCAGCAGGCACGAACCCAGGAGGACACTCAGGAGGGGAAAGAGCAGTACGCACACCGGGCTGGTGTCGAAGGCACCATCTCCCAAGGTGTTCGAGCCTTCGGTCTGCGGGAATGCCGGTATCACGGCCTGTCCAAGACGCGGCTACAGCATCAGCTCACCGCGGCCGCGATGAACTTCCACCGCCTCAACGCATGGTGGACCGACACCCCAAGAGCCTGCACTCGCACGTCGCATCTGGCAACCCTCCGGCCTGCCCGGTAGAACGCGGCAGGACCGCGTCCAACGCGGGCCGGCCATCAGTCCCATGAGTTGAAGAGTGTTGCGCCAAGGGTTTCCGGCCGCCAGTACTTGATCTGGTGCCACTCCGTCTCAGACAGAGCAGAGGTGTCCGACTCCGCCAGCGGCGACAGGAGCTGTGCTGCGCTCAAGACGACAAAGCCGACGTCGGTGAGGACGGTGGCCCAAATGGGAGGTTCCTGGAACTCATCGGTGTACCAGTAGCGCCGGTCTCCGACGAAGGCGATCAGCGGGTAGTGAGCGTGGAACAGCGCGATGTGTGTGCCGTCCCAATCACTGATCGTGGCGCTGTGGAAGTTCTGCGGGTACTCCTGTTCCGTGAAGTCCTCGACCTGTCCGCCCGCAGCCCGCGCTGCGGCATACCAGGCGGCACGGCATGTTCTGGGATCGGCACTCGGCAGGGGCGGGTCACCCCGGTCGCGGAACCCGGTTACGCCCAGCTCCAAGCGGAAGACGACCTGCGAGTCCTCCACGTTCACCCCTTCGCGCAGCCGTTCAGCTTTGATGGCACAAACCTAGTGATCACCAACCTCCGTTGGCACAAGACATTCGCCAACGGTGTCTCGCAACTGCCGGGGTCAGGTCGCTGCGCATCGTAACCAGCGCCGTACCCACTCGTCGCCACCCGGCGGCTACGCGTATCCGCGCGGCGTTTGTCACCAGGCGCCGCGGGGCCGATCGGCACCGAGCTGCACCTCGCGCCGGCACTCCGGCAGACCCTCCACCCGGCGCGGCCTGTCGCCCTTCGCCCAGCTGAACCCGCACAGCGCCGTGTTCGAGTAGTGCTGGACCTGGTCATCGTCGGAGGCGTGTGAGCCGTAGCCCGGCACCCTCCAAGTGAACGTCGCCTCCCCGTCGTACGGACCGCCCTCGGGCCAGTCGTAGACCGACTCGGTGGTCGTGCAGCGCATCCGCAGATTCGGCATCGGTCCTCGTTCGGTCGGTGGTCAGCGGCCACTGCACGGTCGGCGGCCCGGACGACGTCGTGGTCGTCCCTGTGCG
>NZ_JAHKJW010000087.1 GCF_019710745.1 Streptomyces beigongshangae | reverse complement strand
ACGTGGCGGGGGTGTTCTCGCTGGAGGACGCCTGCACGCTGGTGGCCGCCCGCGCCCAGCTGATGCAGGAACTGCCCGCCGGGGGCGCGATGGTGGCTGTCCAGGCGACCGAGGCCGAGGTCGCCCCGCGGCTGACGGAAGGGTCGTCGGTGGCCGCGGTCAACGGTCCGGATTCCGTGGTGGTCGCGGGTCCCGAGGCCGAGGTGACGGCGCTGGCGGCCGAGTTCGTGGCCGAGGGCCGCAAGACGCAGCGGCTGTCCGTCAGCCACGCCTTCCACTCGGCGCTGATGGAGCCGATGCTCGACGCCTTCCGCGAGGTCGCGCGGACCCTGGCGTACACGGAGCCGCGCATCCCGGTCGTCTCCAACGTGACGGGTGCTGTCGCGGAGCCCGGACAGCTGAGCAGCCCCGACTACTGGGTGGAGCACGTCCGCGCGACCGTCCGCTTCGCCGACGGGGTGCGCGCCCTGGCCGACGCCGGAGCCGACGCCTTCCTGGAGGTCGGCCCCGGCGGCGTCCTGACCGCCCTCGCGCGGCAGACCCTCGATGCCCGCGACGGCGCCACGGACACCGTCGCGGCGCCCGCCCTGCGGGCCCGCCGGCCGGAGCAGCACGCCCTGCTGGCCGGCCTCGCCGAACTGCACGTCGCCGGTGTACGCGTCGACTGGGCCGCCTGGTTCGAGGGCACCGGCGCCCGCCGCACCGACCTGCCCACCTACGCCTGGCAGCACCGCCGTTACTGGCCCCGCCCCCTGGCCCACGCCGCGGACATCACCGGCGCCGGCCTCACCCCGGCCGAGCACCCGCTCCTCGGTGCCGCGGTCTCCCTCGCCGGCTCCGAGGGCGTCCTGCTCACCGGGCGCGTCGGCCTGCGCACGCACCCGTGGCTGGCCGACCACACCATGGGCGGCCTGGTCCTCTTCCCCGCCACCGGCTTCCTGGAGCTCGCCGTCCGCGCGGGCGACCAGGCCGGCTGCGGCCGCGTGCAGGAACTCCTCCTCACCACCCCCCTCGCCCTCGACCCGAAGGGCTCCGTCGCCGTCCAGGTCCGGGTGGGAACCCCCGACGCCTCCGGCGGACGCCCGCTCGGCATCCACTCCCGGCCCGTGGACGCCGCCGACGACGAGCCCTGGACCCAGCACGCCACCGGCGTCCTGGTCCCCGGCGAGCACTCCGTCCCCTTCGACGCCGGTTCCTGGCCGCCCGCCGACGCCGAACCCGTCGACCTCACCGGCTTCTACGAGCGCACCGAGTACGGACCCGCCTTCCAGGGACTGAGCGCCGCCTGGACACGCGGCGACGAGGTCTTCGCCGAACTGGAACTGCCCGGCCGCGCCGACGACGCCGCCCTCTTCGGACTGCACCCCGCCCTGCTCACCGCCGCCCTGCACGCGGTGGAGTACGTCGACCTCAAGGACGCCGACCAGGGGCTCCTCCCGTTCTCCTGGTCCGGCGTCACCCTGCACGCCTCCGGCGCCGCCCGGCTGCGGGTGCACCTCGTCAAGGCCGGCGAGGACACCGTCTCCATCGCGGCCGCCGACACCGCCGGCCGGCCCGTCCTGTCCGTCGAGTCCCTGGCCCTGCGGCCCTCGTCGGCCGCCCGCCTCCTCGGCCCCGGCGCCGCCGACCGCGCCTCTCTGCTCCGGCTGGACTGGGTCCCCGCCGAGCCGGGCCCCGCGCCCGCCGCCACCGGCCCCCGCGTCGCCCTCGGCACCGATCCGTTCGGCACCGGCACCACCCTCGCCTCGCTCTCCGAGGTCACCGAGGACGGCACCCTGGTCCTGGTGCCCGTCGCCGGTGGCGGCGACGATCCGGTCACCGCCACCCATGAAGGCACCCGCGCGGCCCTCGCCCTCCTCCAGGAGTGGCTGGGCGCCCCGCGGCCCGCCGGCTCCCGGCTCGTCCTCGTCGCCCGCGCCGCGGTGGCCGCCCGGCCGGGGGACCCGGCCCCCGACCCCGCCGCCGCCGCGGTGTGGGGCCTGGCCCGCACCGCCCAGACCGAGCAACCCGGTGTCCTCACCCTCGTCGACCTGGAACCCGGCGCCCCGCTGCCCCTGGACGACGTCCTGGCCGCCGACGAACCCCAGAACGCCGTGCGCGACGGACAGGTCCTCGTCGGACGCCTCGCCCCGCTGCCCCCGTCCGGTGACCCGGACGGACCCGGGCACCCCGACGTCTTCGGCGGCGCCCGCGGCGGCACCGTCCTCGTCACCGGCGGCACCGGCACCCTCGGCGCCGTCACCGCCCGCCACCTCGTCACCCGGCACGGCGTCACCCGGCTCCTGCTGGTGGGCCGGCGCGGTCCGGACGCCCCGGGCGCGGACGCCCTGCGCGCCGAACTGGAGGAGCTCGGCGCCCACGTCACCCTCGCCGCCTGCGACGTCGCCGACCGCGACGCCCTGGCCGCGCTGCTCGACACCGTCCCCGCCGAGCACCCCCTCACCGGCGTCGTGCACACGGCGGGCGTCCTGGACGACGCCGTGGTCACCTCGCTCACCCCCGAACGCCTCGCCGCCGTCCTGCGGCCCAAGACGGACGCGGCCTGGCACCTGCACGAGCTGACCCGCGACCTCGACCTCGACGCCTTCGTCCTCTACTCCTCCATCTCGGGCGTCACCGCCCGCGCCGGACAGGCCAACTACGTCGCCGCCAACCAGTTCCTCGACACCCTCGCCCAGCACCGCGCCGCCCAGGGCCTGCCCGCCCTGTCCGTCGCCTGGGGCGCCTGGGGCGTCGACGACGGCATGGCGGGCGACCTCCTCACCGAGGCCGGCCGGCAGCGCATCCGCTCCAGCGGCGTCGACACCCTGCCCGTCCACCGGGCCCTGGAACTCCTCGACACCGCCCTGGGACTCGGCGAACCCCTGGTGGTCGCCACCGCCCTGGCGACGCCTCCCGGCATCGTGCGCGCCGAGGACGTACCGCCGCTCATGCGCGGCCTGGTCCGGGCCCCCCGCCGCAGCGCCTCCGCCGCCGCACCGGCCCGTGCCGTCGAACCGGCGTCCTTCCGCGAGACCTTCGGCTCCCTCGGCCCCGCCGAGCAGGAGACCGCGCTGCTGGACCTCGTCCTCACCTGCTCCGCGGAACTCCTCGGCCACACCGACGTCTCCGACGTCGACCCCGACCGCGGCTTCCTCGAACTCGGCTTCGACTCCCTGATCGGCATCGAACTGCGCCGCAGGCTCAGCGAGGCCACCGGGCTCCAGCTCCCCGCGAGCATCGTCTACGACAGCGGCTCCCCGAGCGGTCTCACCGCCTGGCTGCGCACCGAACTCGGCGCCCAGGGCGCCGCCGCCCCGCAGGGCGGCGCCGGCCGGGGGCCCGCCGAGAACGACTCGATGGAACGCCTCTTCCTCGACGGCCTCGCCCAGGGCAAGCTCCGGGAGGCCCAGCGCATGCTGGCCACCGTCGCCGCGCTGCGCCCCTCCTTCGAGGTCACCGCCGAACTGGAGGACCTGCCCTGGCCGGTGACCCTCGCCGAGGGCCCCGCCCCGTCCCGGCTGGTCTGCGTCAGCGCACCCACCGCCAACGGCGGCGTCCACCAGTACGCCACCCTCTCCGGCCACTTCCGCGGCAGGCGGGACGTCGCCGCCCTGCCCCTCGTCGGCTTCAACACCGGCGAGGCCCTGCCCGCCCACCCCGAGGCGGCCGCCCGCGTCATCGCCGAGAGCACCCTCCAGGCCGCCGACGGCAAGCCCTTCGTCCTCGTCGGCCACTCCTCGGGCGGCTCCCTCGCCTACGCGGCGGCCGGCGTCCTGGAGAGCACGTGGGGCATCCGCCCCGAAGCGGTCGTCCTCCTCGACACCCTCAGCATCCAGCACAACAGTGACGAGGGCGTCGACTACAACGGCATGATGAAGTTCAACTTCACCGCCGTGGACGACTCCCCGGTGCGCCTCACCAACTCCCGGCTGTCCGCCATGGGCCGCTGGATGGTGCTGCTCAACGCCCTCGACGTGCACCCCACCACCGCACCCGTCCTGGAGATCAAGTGCACCCGGGCGCTCATCGAGGGCGTCCCCGCCCCCGACCCCGAGCACCTGCACGAACCGGTCGTGCCCGGCGCCGCCGTCCGCCCCCTGGACGCCGACCACCTCTCCCTCATCCGCGAGGACTCCGGCCCCGCGGCCGACATCATGGAGGAGTGGCTCACCGCTCTGGAGACCGCCACGGGCACCGGTCCGGAGACCGCCACGGCCGCCGCCGGCGCCGCCACCGCCGTGGTCGGCTGACGTCCGCTCCACACCCGCAAGGCCCCGGCCCCGTGGACAGCCACGGGGCCGGGGCCTTCCGGCTCCCCTCTTCATCCTTTAGGGAAACCCGCAGTCCATGACGGTCAGACTGGCTCCCGGACCGGGCCGGACCATCGACCCGGACCGGACATGCCGGACGGGCCCCGCGCCCGCCGGCATTCACCAGCAGGATCGGGGCGTGGAATCCGGAAACCGCCGCTCTCCGCGTTCTACGTGTGTGCGTTGTCGGTCATTCCGGATTCCCATGGAGAGGTGGGCACCTGATGTCGTCGAACGAGGACAAGCTCCGCGCGTACCTCAAGCGCGCCGTGGCGGACCTCCAAGAGGCCCGGCAGCAGCTCAGCGAGGCCGAGAACCGGGACCGCGAGCCCGTCGCCGTCGTCGCCATGGCCTGCCGCTACCCCGGCGGCGTGCGCTCTCCGGAGGACCTGTGGGAGCTGGCCAGGGACGGCGTGGACGCCATCTCGGCGTTCCCCGCCAACCGCGGCTGGGACCTCGACCACCTGTTCCACCCCGACCCCGCCCACCACGGCACCACCTACGCGCGCGAGGGCGGCTTCCTGCACGAGGCCGGCGAGTTCGACCCGGCCNCGACCCCGCCCACCACGGCACCACCTACGCGCGCGAGGGCGGCTTCCTGCACGAGGCCGGCGAGTTCGACCCGGCCTTCTTCGGGATCTCCCCGCGCGAGGCCCTCGCGATGGACCCGCAGCAGCGCCTCCTCCTGGAGACCTCCTGGGAGGCCCTGGAACGCGGCGGGATCGTGCCCGACACCCTGACCGGCAGCACCACCGGCGTCTTCGTCGGCACCGGCCACGGCGACTACGACGGCGCCTCCCGCGGACGACAGGAAGAGGTCGCCGGACACCTCCTCACCGGCAACACGGTCGCCGTCGCCTCCGGCCGCCTGTCCTACACGTACGGCTTCGAGGGTCCCGCCGTCACGGTCGACACCGCCTGCTCGTCCTCGCTCGTGGCGCTGCACCTGGCCGTGCGGTCCCTGCGCCAGGGGGAGTGCTCCCTGGCGCTCGCCGGCGGTGCCACGGTCATGTCGACACCGAAGATGTTCACCGAGTTCTCCCGGCAGCGCGGGCTGGCCGCCGACGGCCGCTGCAAGGCATTCGCCGCAGCCGCCGACGGGACCGCCTGGTCGGAGGGCGTCGGCCTGATCCTGCTGGAGCGGCTGTCCGACGCCCGCCGCAACGGCCACCCCGTCCTCGCCGTGATCCGCGGCTCCGCCATCAACCAGGACGGCGCCAGCAACGGCCTCACCGCCCCCAACGGGCCCTCCCAGCAGCGCCTCATCCGCCAGGCCCTCATCGACTCCGGCCTCACCTCCGCCGAGGTCGACGTGGTGGAGGCGCACGGCACCGGCACGACCCTCGGCGACCCCATCGAGGCACAGGCCCTGCTCGCCACCTACGGCCGCGACCGCGGGGACGGGCACCCGCTGCTGCTGGGCTCGCTGAAGTCGAACACCGGTCACACCCAGGCCGCGTCCGGCGTCGCCGGCGTCATCAAGATGGTGCAGGCCATGCGGCACGGCACCCTGCCCAAGAGCCTCCACATCGACGCGCCCACCCCGCACGCCGACTGGGCGGACGGCGGCGTCGAACTGCTCACCGAGCACACCCCCTGGCCGGAGACCGGCCGTCCGCGCCGCGCCGCCGTGTCCTCCTTCGGCGTCAGCGGCACCAACGCCCACCTGGTGCTGGAGCAGGCCCCGGCCGAGGACACCCCCGGGACCTCCGGCGCGGAGACTCCGGCTGCCCCGTCGTGGCTGCCGTGGGTGGTGTCGGGCAAGTCGCGTGCGGCGGTGGGGGAGCAGGCCGCGCGGCTGGCGGAGACGGTGCGCCGGTCCGGTGCGCCCGTGCTGGACGTGGCGCATTCGCTGGCGGTGACGCGCGTGGCGATGGACCACCGCGCGGCGGTCGTCGGCCGGGACACCGGGGAACTGCTCGCGGGACTGGACGCCCTGGCAGCCGGCGAGCCCTCCGCCCGGGTGGTGGAGGGTGTCGCCGGCGAGGGCTCGGGGGGCGTGGCCTTCGTCTTCCCCGGGCAGGGCTCGCAGTGGACCGGCATGGCGGTCGAACTCCTCGCCACGAGCCCGGTGTTCGCTTCCCGTGTCACCGAGTGCGCGGAGGCTCTCGCCCCGTTCGTCGACTGGTCCCTGCCGGACGTCCTCAACGGTGCCGAGGGGGCGGCGTCGCTGGAGCGCGTGGACGTCGTCCAGCCCGCGCTGTGGGCGGTGATGGTCTCGCTGGCCGAGGTGTGGCGTTCACAGGGCGTGGAGCCCGCCGCTGTCGTGGGGCACTCACAGGGCGAGATCGCCGCCGCGGTGGTGGCGGGCGGCCTGTCGCTGGAGGACGGCGCGCGGGTGGTGGCGCTGCGTTCGCAGGCGCTGCGCGCGCTGTCGGGGCTGGGCGGCATGGTGTCGGTGGCGCGCGGTGCGGACGAGGTCCGCGAACTGCTGGCGGGCTACGAGGGCCGCATCGGTGTGGCGGCGGTCAACGGCCCGTCGTCGGTGGTGGTGTCCGGGGACGCGGACGCCCTCGACGAGTTCGTGACCGCGTGCGACGAGGCCGGGGTACGGGCCCGCCGGGTCGCGGTGGACTACGCCTCGCACTCGGTGCACGTGGAGCGCATCGAGGAGGAGCTGGCGCGGCTGCTGGCCCCGGTGACGCCGCGCTCGTGCGGGGTGCCGTTCTACTCGACGGTCTCGGGCGAGCCGATCGACACCGAAGGGCTGGACGGCTCGTACTGGTACCGCAACCTGCGCGGGACGGTGGAGTTCGAGGCGGCCACGCGTGCGCTGCTGGCGGACGGCTTCCAGGTGTTCGTGGAGGTCAGCGCGCATCCGGTGGTGGCCACCGGGGTGCAGGAGACCATCGAGGACGCCGGGGTGCGCGCCGGAGTGGTGGGCACCCTGCGCCGCGACGAGGGCGGCCTGGAGCGGCTCGCCCTCTCCCTGGGCGAGGCGTGGGCGCTGGGCGCCGGCGTCGACTGGGACACCTGCTACGGCACGTACCACGAGGGCGTCCGGCCGCGCCGCGTCGACCTGCCCACCTACCCCTTCCGCCGTGAGTGGTACTGGCTGACGCCCGCCGAGTCGGCCGCCGCCGTGTCCACCGGGGACGCCGCCGACGGCGACTTCTGGTCGGCCGTCGAGAGCGGTGACATCACCCGGCTCTCCGCCGTCCTGGAGGTCACCGGCGACGACGTGGAGGCATTCGGCACCCTGCTGCCCGCACTCGCCTCATGGCGCCGTCGCCGTACCCTGCGCTCGACCCTGGACGGCTGGCGCTACCGCGTCTCCTGGACCACCCTGACCGGTGCCGACGGCACCGTCCCGGCCGGCCGCTGGCCGGCCCTCGTCCCCGCGGGGCACGCCGACGACCCGTGGGTGGCCGACGTGCTCGGCGCCCTCACCGCCCGCGGCCTGCGGGTCGAGCGCCACGACCTCACCGGCGACGAGGACACCGCCGCCCTCGCCGCCCTGCTCGCCCAGGGCACGGGCGACGGTCCGGACGCCGGGCGCGACGAGCCCGCCGGGGTGCTGTCGCTGCTCGCGCTCGACGAGCGCCCCCACCCCGACCACCCCGCCGTGCCGCGCGGCCTCGCCGCCGCCAAGGACCTGGTGCACGCCCTCTCCGGCACCGGGGCCCGGGTGTGGGCACTGACCCGCGGCGCCGTCTCGGTCGACAGCCGTGACCCGCTGACCTCGCCCGTGCAGGCCGAGACCTGGGGTTTCGGCCGCGCCGTCGCCCTCGAACTGCCCGACACCTGGGGCGGCCTGGCCGATCTGCCCGTCGAGCCCGACGCCCGGACCCTCGCCCGGCTGGCCGCCCTCCTCGGCGGCGACGAGGACCAGATCGCCGTACGGCCCTCCGGCGCGTACGCCCGCCGGCTGGCCCGTATGCCGCTCCCCGAGCCGTCCGCGGTCACCGACGGTCCGGTGACCGCGGACTTCGAGGGCGCCCCGGAGGCCGCGGAGGACGGCGTCGCGGGCACCGCCGGCCCCACGGACACCCCCACCTCCGCGGACACCGCCGTCCGGTCCGGTGACGACGACGGGATCGGCGGCTGGGGCGCGCACGACACCGTCCTGATCACCGGCGGCACCGGCGCGCTCGGCGCCCACGTGGCCCGCTCGCTGGCCGCCTCCGGCGCCCGGCACCTGGTCCTCACCAGCCGCCGCGGCCCGGACGCGCCCGGCGTGCCCGAACTGGTGGAGGAGCTGACCGCCCTCGGCACCCGGGTCACCGTCGCCGACTGCGACGTCGCGGACCGCGACCAGCTCGCCCGCCTCCTGGACGGCCTCCCCGCCGGACTGCCCCTCACCGGCGTCGTGCACGCCGCCGGTGTCCTCGACGACGGTGTCCTCGACTCCCTCACCCTGGACCGCTTCGAGGCCGTCCTGCGCCCGAAGACCGCCGGCACCGCCCACCTGCACGAGCTGACCCGCGACCACCCGGTCACCATGTTCGTGCTGTTCTCGTCGATCGTCGGCGTCCTCGGCAACGCCGGACAGGCCAACTACGCCGCCGCCAACGCCTACCTGGACGCCGTCGCCGAGCAGCGGCGCGCCGGGGGCCTGCCCGTCACCTCCGTGGCCTGGGGCCCGTGGGCCGACGCCGGCATGGCGACCGCGGACGTGCTCACCGACCGGATGAGCCACGACGGCCTGGCCCCCATGGCCCCGGAGACCGCCGTCGCCGCGCTGCGCGCCGCCGTCGCCGAAGGCGCCCCGCACGCCACCGTCGTCGACGTGGACTGGCGCTCGTACGCCGCCGTCATGACGGCGGCCCGGCCCAGCCCGCTGGTCGGGGACCTGCCGGAGGTCCGCCGCGCCCTGGAGGCGGCCGCCGCCGCGGCGCCCGACACCCACGCCCTGCGCGACCGGCTGCGCGGACTCGCGCCCGCCGAGCAGGACCGCCTGCTCACCGACCTGGTCCGGGCCGAGGTCGCCACCGCCCTGCGCTACTCCTCGCCCGACGCGGTCGACGTCCACCGCGCGTTCAAGGACCTGGGCTTCGACTCGCTGACCGCCGTGGAGGTCCGCAACCGGATCACCACCGCCACCGACGTCAAGCTCCCCACCACCCTGCTCTTCGACTACCCGAACACCACCGCGGTCGCCGCGCACCTGCGGTCCCTGCTGCTCGGCGACGACCGCCCCGCCGCCGCGCTCGCCGTGGTCCCCGCCGGTGTCACCGACGAGCCGATGGCCGTCGTCGCGATGGCCTGCCGCTTCCCGGGCGGGGTCACCACGCCCGAGGAGCTGTGGGACCTCATGGCGGCCGAGCTGGACGCCGTGTCCACGCCGCCCGAGGACCGCGGCTGGGACCTCGACGCCCTGTACGACCCGGACCCCGAGCGGCACGGCACCACGTACAGCCGCGAGGGCGGCTTCATCCAGGACGTCGCGGGATTCGACCCGGCGTTCTTCGGGATCTCCCCGCGCGAGGCCCTCGCGATGGACCCGCAGCAGCGCCTCCTCCTGGAGACCTCCTGGGAGACCTTCGAACGCGCCGGCATCGACCCGGGGACCCTGCGCAACAGCGCCACCGGCGTCTTCGTCGGCAGCATCACCACCGACTACCAGGTCCGGCTCGGCGGCGCCGCCGCCCAGGAGCAGCTCGCCGGCCACCTGATGACCGGCAACGCCTCCAGCATCGCCTCCGGCCGCCTGTCCTACACGTACGGCTTCGAGGGCCCCGCCGTCACCATGGACACCGGCTGCTCCTCCTCCATGGTCGCCCTGCACCTGGCACTCCAGTCGCTGCGCACCGGCGAGTGCACCATGGCGCTGGCCGGCGGCGTCACCGTCATGTCCACCCCCGAGCCGTACGTGGAGTTCTCCCGGCAGCGCGGGCTGGCCGCCGACGGCCGCTGCAAGGCATTCGCCGAGGGCGCGGACGGCATGGGCTTCGCCGAGGGCGTCGGCCTGGTGCTCCTGGAGCGGCTGTCGGACGCCCGCCGCAACGGTCACCCCGTGCTGGCCGTGGTCCGCGGCTCCGCCCTCAACCAGGACGGCGCCTCCAACGGCCTGACCGCCCCCAACGGCCCCTCCCAGCAGCGCGTCATCCGCCAGGCCCTGGCCAACGCGGGCCTGACGCCCGCCGAGGTCGACGTGGTCGAGGCGCACGGCACCGGCACCCCGCTGGGCGACCCCATCGAGGCCCAGGCGATCCTCGCCACCTACGGCCAGGACCGCGACCCCGGACAGCCCCTCCTGCTGGGCTCGCTGAAGTCGAACATCGGCCACACCCAGGCCGCCGCCGGCGTCGCCGGCATGATGAAGATGATCCTGGCGATGCGGCACGGCACCCTGCCCAGGAGCCTGCACATCACCAACCCGACCCCCGTCGTCGACTGGTCGAGCGGCGCCGTCCGCCTCACCACCGAGGCCACGCCCTGGCCGGAGACCGGCCGCCCCCGTCGCGCGGGCGTCTCCTCCTTCGGCATCAGCGGCACCAACGGCCACCTCATCCTGGAGGAGGCCCCGGCGCCCGACCCGGAGCCGGCCGGGGAGGCGGCGCCGGCCGAGGGGACGGTGCCGGCCGCCGAGGACGGCTGGTGGCCGTGGATGCTGTCGGCCAGGTCCCGTGAGGCCCTGGGCGAGCAGGCCGCGCGACTGGCCGCCGCCGTGCGCTCCTCGGACGCGCCGGTGCTGGACGTGGCGCACTCGCTGGTGACCACCCGCGTGGCCATGGACCACCGCGCCGTGGTCGTCGGCCGGGACACCGGGGAACTGCTCGCGGGGCTGGACGCCCTGGCGGCCGGTGAGCCCTCCGCCCGGGTGGTGGAGGGCGTCGCGGGCGAGGGCCCGGGCGGTGTGGTGTTCGTCTTCCCGGGCCAGGGTTCGCAGTGGGCCGGCATGGCGGTCGAACTCCTGGCGTCCTCACCGGTGTTCGCGTCGCGGATCGCGGAGTGCGCGGCGGCGCTGGAGCCGTTCGTCGACTGGTCGCTGCCGGACGTCCTGAAGGGCACGGAGGGTGCGGCGTCGCTGGAGCGCGTCGACGTCGTCCAGCCCGCGCTGTGGGCGGTGATGGTGTCCCTCGCCGAGGTGTGGCGGTCCCGGGGCGTGGAGCCCGCCGCGGTGCTGGGGCACTCGCAGGGTGAGATCGCCGCCGCGGTGGTGGCCGGTGGGCTGTCGCTGCAGGACGGCGCGCGGGTGGTGGCGCTGCGGTCGCGTGCGCTGCGCGCACTGTCCGGGCTGGGCGGCATGGTGTCGGTCGCGCGGGGCGTGGCGGAGGTGCGCGCCCTGCTGGACGGCTTCGACGGCCGGATCGGCGTCGCCGCCGTCAACGGGCCGTCGTCGGTCGTCGTCTCCGGCGACGCCGACGCCCTGGACGAGTTCCTGGCCCGGTGCGGGCAGGCCGGTGTCCGGGCGCGCAGGGTGGCCGTGGACTACGCCTCGCACTCGGCGCACGTCGAGCGGATCGAGGAGGAGCTCGCGGAACTGCTGGCCCCGGTCGCCGGACGGTCCTGCGCGGTGCCGTTCTACTCCACCGTCTCCGGGGCGGTGATCGACACCGCCGGACTGGACGGCGGCTACTGGTACCGCAACCTGCGCGGGACGGTGGAGTTCGAGGCGGCGACGCGTGCGCTGCTGGCCGACGGCTTCCACGTCTTCGTCGAGGTGAGCGCGCACCCGGTCGTCGCGACCGGGGTGCAGGAGACCATCGAGGACGCGGGCGCGCACGCCGGTGTGGTCGGCACGCTGCGCCGCGACGAGGGTGGCCCGGAGCGCTTCGCCCTCTCCCTGGGCGAGGCGTGGGCACTGGGCGCCGGCGTCGACTGGGCCACGTACTACGAGGGCACCCGGCCCCGCCGCGTCGACCTCCCCACGTACGCCTTCCAGCGGCAGCACTACTGGCCGCGCTTCGCCGACCTCGGCGGGGACGTGACCTCCGCCGGTCTCGACTCGCCCGACCACCCGATGCTCGGCGCCTCCGTCGAACTGGCCGGCGGCGACGGCCTGGTGGCCACCGCGCGCTGGTCGCTGCGCACCCACCCCTGGCTCGCCGACCACGCCGTGTCCGGCACCGTCATCGTGCCCGGCACCGCGCTCGTGGAGTCCGTGATCCGCGCCGGTGACGCCCTCGGCTGCGGCCAGGTCGACGAACTCACCCTCCAGGCCCCCGTCGTCCTCCAGGAGCGGGGCGAGGTCCAGGTGCAGATCGCGGTCGGCGAGCCCGACGCGTCCGGCCGCCGCCCCGTCACCGTCCACACCCGGTCCGCCGGGTCCGACGGCCACGCCGAGGACCTGTGGACGCTGCGCGCCCAGGGCACCCTCGGCCGGCCCGGCGAGCCCGCCGTGGACCGGCCCGAGGACTTCACCGTGTGGCCGCCGCGCGGTGCCACCGCCGTCGCCGCCGAGGGCTTCTACGACCTCCTCGCGGGCCGCGGCTACGAGTTCGGGCCCGTCTTCCAGGGCGTCCGCGCCACCTGGAACCGCGGCGACGACATGTTCGCCGAGGTCGTCCTGCCCGAGCAGGTCCGCGGCGACGCCGGACGGTTCGGCATCCACCCCGCGCTCCTCGACGCCGCCCTGCACGCGGCCCACCTCGCCCCGGGCGGCGACGACCGCGTGGTCGTGCCGTTCGCCTGGTCCGGGGTGTCGCTGCACGCCGCCGGCGCCACCGCGCTGCGGGTGCGGGTCTCACCGGCCGGCCAGGACGCCGTCACCGTCCACATGACCGACCCGACCGGGGCGCCGGTCGCCGTCATCGGGTCCCTCGCCGTGCGCGAGGTCGCCGCCGAGACCCTCGACCCGTCGGCCCGCGCCGCCCGCGACTGGCTGTTCCGCCTCGACTGGGTCCCCGTCACCCCGCCCGCCGCCGTACCCACCGTCACCGGCCTCGCCGTCCTCGGCACGCCGGACGCTCCGGTCGACGCGCCCGGCGGCGGCACCCCGCTGCCCGCCTTCGGCACCCTCGCCGAGCTGACCGGGCACGGCGACGCCGCCGGACGGCTCCCGGACGCCGTGCTGCTGTTCGCCGGAGGCCCGGCGGCGGTGGACGCCCAGGACGCGGACACCCAGGACGCGGACACTCAGGACGCGGACACTCAGGACGCGGACGCCCAGGACGTCCCCGACGCCGTCCTCGACGACGTGCTCGCCACCGTCCAGGGCTGGCTCGCGGACGACCGCACCGACGGCACCCCGCTGGTCGTCGTCACCCGCGGCGCCGTCGCCACCGGGTCCGGCGACCCCGCCCACGACCTGCCCGGCGCCGCCGTCTGGGGTCTGGTGCGCTCCGCCCAGTCCCAGCACCCCGGCCGCCTCGTCCTCGTCGACCTCGACGTCCACGACGACTCCTGGCAGGCCCTGCCCGGCGCGCTCGCCACCGGCGAACCGCAGCTCGCCGTCCGCCAGGGCGACCTGTACGCCCCGCGCCTGGCCCGGCCCCGCACCGCCGACGTCCTCACCGTGCCGTCCGGCGCCGAAGCCTGGCGCCTGGACATCCCGCAGAAGGGTTCCGTCGACCAGCTCGACCTCGTCGCCTGCCCCGGGATCACGGACGAGCCGGCCGCCGGACAGGTGCTGATCGAGGTGCGGGCCGCCGGACTCAACTTCCGCGACGTGCTCAACACCCTCGGCATGTACCCCGGCCCCGCCGTCCTCCTGGGCGCCGAGGCCGCCGGCGTGGTCACCGCCGTCGGCGAGGGCGTCACGGACCTCGCCCCCGGCGACCGCGTCATGGGCCTGGTCTCGGGCGGCTTCGCCACCCACGCCGTGGCCGACGCCCGCATGGTCGCCCCCGTGCCCGACGGCTGGACCTGGACCCAGGCCGCCTCCGTCCCCGTCGCCTTCCTCACCGCCTACTACGGCCTGCGCGACCTCGCCCGCCTCGAAGCCGGGGAGTCCGTCCTCGTGCACGCCGCGGCCGGCGGCGTCGGCATGGCCGCCGTCCAGCTCGCCCGCCACTGGGGCGCCGAGGTGTACGGCACCGCGGGCGACCACAAGCGCACCCTGCTGCGCGCCGACGGCTGGGACGACGGCCACCTCGCCTCCTCCCGCACCCTCGACTTCGAGGACCGCTTCCGCACCGCCGGCGGGGGCCGCGGCGTCGACGTCGTCCTCAACTCCCTGGCCGGCGAGTTCGTCGACGCCTCACTGCGGCTCCTCGCCCCCGGCGGACGCCTCGTCGAGATGGGCAAGACCGACGTCCGCGACCCCGAACAGGTCGTCCGCGACCACCCGGCCGTCGCCCTCTACCAGGCGTACGAACTCCGCGAGGCGGGCGAGGACCGCATCCAGGAGATGTTCCGCGACCTGACGGACCTCTTCGCCTCCGGCGCCCTGCGCCCGCTGCCCACCGTCACCTGGGACGTACGCCACTCCCGCGAGGCATTCCGCCACATGGCGCAGGCCAAGCACTACGGCAAGATCGTCCTCACCCTGCCGCGCGCCTGGGACCCCGAGGGCACCGTCCTGATCACCGGCGGCGCGGGCGTCCTCGGCGGCATCCTGGCCCGCCACCTCGTCACCCGGCACGGCATGCGGCACCTGGTCCTCACCGGCCGCCGCGGCGCCGACACCCCGGGCGCCGCCGCACTCCGCACCGAACTGGAGGAACTGGGCGCCCGCGTCACCCTCGCCGCCTGCGACGCCGCCGACGCCGACGCGCTCGCCGCGGTCCTCGCCGCCGTGCCCGCCGAGCACCCGCTCACCGCGGTCGTGCACGCCGCCGGCGTCCTCGACGACGGCGTCCTGGAGTCCCTCACCCCCGACCGGCTGCGCACCGTCCTGGCCCCGAAGGCCGACGCCGCCCGCCACCTGGACCGCCTCACCCGCGACCTCGACCTCGCGGACCTGGTGCTGTTCTCCGCGGGCGCCGGCGTCTTCGGCAACGCCGGACAGGCCAACTACGCCGCCGCCAACACCTACCTCGACGCGCTCGCCCACCGGCGCCGCGCCGAGGGCCTGCCCACCACCTCCCTGTCCTGGGGACTGTGGGCCGACACCAGCTCCCTGACCGGCCACCTCGACGACACCGACCTCGCCCGGGTGCGCCGCTCCGGCGTCCTGCCGCTGTCCGCCGCCGACGGCACGGCCCTCTTCGACGCCGCCCTCGCCGAGCAGCGCCCACACCTCGTGCCGGTCCGTCTGGACACCGGACAGCTGCGCGCCTCCGGCGGCGAGATCCCGCACCTGCTGCGCTCCCTGTACCGGGGCCCGGTCCGGCGCACCGCCGACGCGGGCGCCGCCACCGGCACCGACGGACTGCGGCTGCGCCTGGCGGGTCTGTCCGCCGACGACCGGCTCGGCGCCCTGCGCGACCTGGTCGGCACCCACGCGGCGGCCGTCCTCGGCCACGCCGACCCGGACCAGCTGCACGCCGGCCGTGCCTTCCGCGACCTCGGCTTCGACTCGCTGACCGCCGTCGAACTGCGCAACCGGCTGAACGGCGCCACCGGACTGCGGCTGCCCGCCACCCTCGTCTTCGACCACCCGACCGTCGAGGAACTCGCCGCCTTCCTGGACGGCGAACTCTCCGACGGCATCCCGGCCGCGATGCCCGCCGCCCCCGCACCGGCCCCCGCCGCGCACGGCGACGACGAGGTCTTCGCCGTCGTCGGCATGGCCTGCCGTCTGCCCGGCGGCGTCCGGTCCCCCGAGGACCTGTGGCGCCTGCTCGCCGACGGCGCCGATGCCATCGCGCCCTTCCCCGGCGACCGCGGCTGGGACCTCGACCGGCTCTACGACGCCGTACCCGAGCACGAGGGCAGCTCCCGCACCCGCGAGGGCGGCTTCCTGCACGACGTGGCCGACTTCGACGCCGACTTCTTCGGCATCTCCCCGCGCGAGGCCCTGGCCATGGACCCGCAGCAGCGGCTCCTCCTGGAGACCTCCTGGGAGGTCTTCGAACGGGCCGGCATCGACCCCCGTTCCGTACGCGGCAGCCGTACCGGCGTCTTCGCGGGCCTGTCCTCCAGCGACTACCTCAAGCGCGTGGCCCGCGTCCCCGACGAGATCGCCGGGTACGTCAACAACGGCAACGCCAACAGCATCGTCTCCGGCCGCGTCGCCTACACCCTGGGCCTGGAGGGCCCGGCCGTCACCGTCGACACCGCCTGCTCCTCCTCCCTGGTCGCCCTGCACATGGCGCTCCAGGCACTGCGGCGCGGCGAGTGCACCATGGCCCTGGCCGGCGGCGTCACCGTGATGTCCTCGCCCGAGATCATCGTGGACTTCTCCCGCCAGCGCGGCCTGGCCGCCGACGGCCGCTGCAAGCCCTTCGCCGCCGCGGCCGACGGCACCGGCTTCTCCGAGGGCGTCGGCCTGATCCTGGTCGAGCGGCTCTCCGACGCCCGCCGCAACGGCCACCAGGTGCTGGCCCTGATCCGTGGCTCCGCCGTCAACCAGGACGGCGCGAGCAACGGCCTCAGCGCCCCCAACGGCCCCGCCCAGCAGCGCGTCATCCGCCAGGCCCTCGCCGACGCGGGCGTCGACGCCCGCGAGGTCGACGCCGTCGAGGCGCACGGCACCGGCACCCGGCTCGGCGACCCCATCGAGGCCCAGGCCCTGCTGGCCACGTACGGCCAGGGCCGGGACGGCGCCCACCCGCTGCTGCTCGGCTCCGTCAAGTCCAACCTGGGCCACACCCAGGCCGCCGCGGGCGTCGCCGGTGTGATGAAGATGGTGCTCGCGCTGCGGCACGGGACGCTGCCCAGGAGCCTGCACATCGACGCGCCCACCCCGCACGTGGACTGGGCCGGCGACGGCGTCCGGCTGCTGACCGAGGCCGTCGACTGGCCCGAGGCCGGGCACCCCCGCCGGGCCGCGGTCTCCTCCTTCGGCATCAGCGGCACCAACGCCCACGTCATCCTGGAGGAGGCCCCGGCCGACGCCCCTGCCGTCCAGGACACCCCTGCCGTCCAGGACGCTCCGGAGGCCGACGGTACGTCCGCCCTCACCGAGGGGACCGCGCCCCGGCCCTGGATCCTGTCCGCCCGCAGCGAGGCGGCCCTGCGCGGCCAGGCCAAGGCGCTCCTGGCGCACCTGGACGCCCACCCCGCGCTCGCACCGGCCGACGTCGCCCACTCCCTGGTGACCCGCCGCGCCCTGCTGGAGAAGAGGGCGGTCGTCGTCGGCACCGCCATGGGGGACTTCCGCGCCGGCCTGGCCTCCCTCGCCGACGGCAGCCCCTCCGCGTCCGTCGTCAGCGGCGGCCGGGGCGCCGGCCGCGACCGCCGGGTCGTCCTGGTCTTCCCCGGCCAGGGCACCCAGTGGGAGGGCATGGGCGCCGAACTCCTCGACGCCTCCCCGGTCTTCGCCGACCGCATCGCGGCCTGCGAGACCGCCCTCGCCCCGCACGTCGACTGGTCGCTCACCGAGGTGCTGCGCCGCTCCGAAGGCGCCCCCTCGCTCGACCGGGTCGACGTCGCCCAGCCCGCCCTGTGGGCCGTGATGGTCGCCCTCGCCGAGGTGTGGCGCGCCCACGGCCTCAAGCCCGCCGCCGTCCTCGGCCACTCCCAGGGAGAGATCGCCGCGGCGGCCGTCAGCGGAGCGCTCTCCCTCGCCGACGCCGCCGAGGTCGTCGCCGTGCGCAGCCTCGCCATCGCCCGCGAACTGTCCGGGCACGGCGGCATGGTGGCCGTCGCCGCCCCGCACGAGCAGGTGACCGCCCTCCTCACCGACCTGCCCGGCGTCTGCGTCGCCGCCGTCAACGGACCCTCCTCCGTGGTGGTGTCCGGCGACCCCGACGGCCTCGACACCCTCCTCGCCGCCTGCGAGGAGCAGGAGGTGCGCGCCCGCCGCGTCCCCGTCGACTACGCCTCCCACTCGGCGCACGTCGACCGGCTCGCCGAGAGCCTGCCCGCCGCCCTGGCCGGCGTCGAAGCCCGCGACGGCGACATCCCGTTCTTCTCCACCGTCACCGCCGACTGGCAGCCCGGCACCGGCCTCGACGCCGCCTACTGGCACCGCAACCTGCGCGGCACCGTCCGCCTGGAGGACTCCCTGCGGGCCCTCCTCGCCCAGGGCCACGACGTGTTCGTCGAGTGCAGCCCGCACCCGGTGCTCACCGTCGGCATCGAGGACACCGCCGCCTCCGCCGGAGCCGAAGCCGTCGTCCTCGGCTCGCTGCGCCGCGACGACGGCGGCGCCACCCGCGTCCTGACCGCGCTCGCCGCCGCCCACGTGGCCGGGGTGCCCGTCGACTGGCGGCCCGCCGTCGCCCAGGGACGCCCCGTCGACCTGCCGACCTACGCCTTCCAGCGCGAGCGGTACTGGCTGGACGCGACCGGGGCCCAGGCCGACCCGGCCGGCCTCGACACCGCGGTGCGGCTCGCCGACGGCGGGGCCGTCCTCAGTGGTTCGCTCTCCCTCGCCGCCCAGCCCTGGCTGGACGCCCACCGCACGCACGGCACCGCCGTCGTCCCCGCCACCGCGCTGCTCGACTGGGCGGTACGGGCAGGCGACGAGACCGGCCTGCCCCACGTCGCGGAACTCGACGAGCACGCACCGGTCGTCGTCCCCGACCGGGGCCGCGTCGAGATCCAGCTCACCGTCTCCGCGGACAGCGGGCCGGGAGAAAGCGCGGGTTCGGCGGCGGGTACGACCGCGGGGGACACCGCCGGTCGTGCCTTCACCGTCCACTCCCGCATCCTGGCCCCCGGCACCGGCACCGGCACCGACACCGGTACGGGCGACGGTGCCCCCTGGACCCGTAACGCCACCGGTGTCCTCGCCGCACGGCCCGCCGCGCCCGCCCCGGCGGGACAGGACACCCGGCAGCCCGCCGACGCGCCCGACACCGCCGACACCGCCGACACCGCCGACACCGCCGACATCGACGAGGCGTACGACCTGCTGCACCGCGCCGGGCTCGACCTGGACGCCCCGTTCCACGCGGTACGGGCCCTGCGGCGCTCCGGCGGCACGGTCGTGGCCGACGTCGAGCTGCCCGCGAGCGCCCACGCCGACGCCGCCCGCTTCCGCGTCCACCCGGCGCTCCTGCAGGACGTGCTCGCCCTGGCCGCGACGACCGGGGACACCGGCGTACCGGTCCTGCCCGCAGCCTGGCGGGACGTCACCGTGCACGCCACCGGCGCCACCCGGCTCCGGATCCGGCTGACCTCCGGCGGCGACGGCGACTGGACGGTCGACGCCCACGACACCACCGGCGCCCCCGTCCTCACCGGCACCGCCACGACCCGGCCGGCCGGCCCGGACCGGCTCCCGACGGCCCCCGGCCCCGACGCCCTGCACCGCGTCACCTGGACCCCGTGGACCGACGGCACCCGCGACGGGGCGCCGGAACACATCGGTCCCTGGGCGGTCCTCGGCACCCCCGGACGGCTCACCGCCGCCCTGGAGCGGGCCGGCGCCACCGTCCAGGTCCACGCCGACCTCGCGGCCCTCACCGCGGCCCTCGACAGCGGCGAGGCCGAACAGCCCGCCCTGGTCGTCACCGCCCACAGCCACGACACCGGCCACGGGACAGGACAAGGCACCGGTCACGGGACCGGCCACGGGGCCGGTCACGGCAGCGGCGGCGACCCGGCCGCCGCCGCGCACACCTCCGCGCGGCGCGCCCTCGCCCTGGCCACCGACTGGCTGCGCGACCCCCGCCACACCGGCACCCGGCTCCTCGTCGTCACCGAGGGCGCCGTCGCCACCGGCCCGGACGACACCGTCCCCGGCCTCGCCGACGCCACCGCCTGGGGCCTGCTGCGCTCCGCGCAGACCGAACACCCCGGACGCTTCCTCCTCGCCGACCTCGACCCGGCCGCACCGGCCGCACCGGCCGCACCGGTCGCACCGGGCAGTCCGGACCTCTCGGCCGACGCCCTGATCGCCGCCGTGACCGTGGCGGCGGACAGCGGCGAGAACCAGTTCGCGGTACGGGCGGGCACCGTCACCGTGCCGCGCCTGGTCCGCGCCGACCACCCCGACGGCGCCCCCGGACCCGCCACCACCGCCCCCTGGGGCGACGGCACCGGCTCCGGCACCGTCCTGGTCACCGGCGGCACCGGCGTCCTCGGCGCCCTCGTCGCCCGCCACCTGGTCACCCGCCACGGCGTACGGCACCTGCTGCTCACCGGCCGCCGCGGACCCGACGCCCCCGGCGCGGACGCCCTGCGCGAGGAACTCGCCGCGCTCGGGGCCGAGACCGAGATCGTCGCCTGCGACGCCGCCGACCGCGGGCAGCTGGCCCGCGTCCTCGGCGCCGTACCGGCCGAACACCCCCTGACCGCGGTCGTCCACGCGGCGGGAGTCCTCGACGACGGACTGCTGGACACCCTCACGGCGGACCGTGTGGACCACGTCCTGCGGCCCAAGGCGGACGCCGCCTGGCACCTGCACGAACTCACCCGGGACACCAAGCTCTCCGCGTTCGTGCTGTTCTCCTCCTACTCCGGTGTCGCCGGCGGGCCCGGCCAGGCCAACTACGCCGCGGCCAACGCCTTCCTGGACGCCCTCGCCCAGTACCGGCGCGCCCGCGGCCTCACCGCGCACTCCCTCGCCTGGGGCTTCTGGGAGGACCGCAGCGCACTCACCGGAGCCCTCGGCGACGCCGACCTGGCCCGTCTGGCCCGCTCCGGCATCCGTCCCCTGACCGCCGACCAGGGCCTCGGCCTCCTCGACACGGCCACCCTCCTGGACACCGCGCAGCTGGTTCCGGTACGGCTCGACGCCCGCGCCCTGCGGGCCGACGAGGCACCCCCGCTGCTGCGCGCCCTCGCCCGCCCGGCGACCCGCCGTACCGCCGCCTCCGGTACGGGCACCGGTACCGGTACGGGCGCCGGCGGCGACGGCCCGGCGGACTTCCGGCAGCGACTGGCCGGCCTCGACGGACCCCAGCAGCAGGCACTGCTGCACCGGATCGTCCTCGGGCACGTCGCCGCCGTCCTCGGCCACGCCTCCGCCGAGTCCCTCGACGCGGGCCGCGGCTTCCTCGACCTCGGCATGTCCTCACTGACCGCGGTCGAACTCCGCAACCGGCT
The DNA here is from genome assembly GCF_019710745.1 of Streptomyces beigongshangae. GTDB lineage: Bacteria > Actinomycetota > Actinomycetes > Streptomycetales > Streptomycetaceae > Streptomyces > Streptomyces beigongshangae. Next base: position 2,600 of record NZ_JAHKJW010000087.1, on the reverse strand, counting down.
CAACGCCGAGACCGGACTGACCCTGCCCACCACCCTGATCTTCGACCACCCGGACCCGGCAGCCCTCGTCCAGCACCTGCGCACCGAACTGGGCACGGACACCGGCGCACCGGAGCAGCCCGTCTTCGCGGAACTGGCCGTCCTCGAAGCCGCCGTCGGCGGCGCCGAACTCGACGACCAGGACCGCGCCCACCTGGCCCAGCGCCTCAAGGCCCTCCAGTGGAAGCTCGACTCCACCCAGGACGGCGCCGAGCGCGACGACGACTCCGACCTCGACACCTCCACGGACGACGAGATGTTCGACCTGATCGACAACGAACTAGGGCTCGCCTAGCCGCGGCATCCGCCGGCGCGCGCCACGAGCGCACCGGCGGACACAGCCCCGCCCCCGATCCGGCCACCGCGTCCTTCTCGAACTCAGAGGATCCACCCCATGGCAAGCTCCGAAGACAAGCTCCGCGACTACCTCAAGAAGGTCACCGCAGACCTGCGCCGCACGCGGCAGCGGCTGGAGTCTGTCGAGGCACGGGAGAGCGAGCCCATCGCCGTCATCGGCATGGCCTGCCGCTTCCCCGGCGGCGTCCGCTCCCCGGAGGACCTGTGGCGGCTGGTCGCCGAGGGCACCGACGCCGTCGGCCCGCTGCCCGAGGACCGCGGCTGGGACCTGGACTCCCTCTACGACCCCGACCCGGGCACCCCCGGCAAGAGCTACGTCCGCGAGGGCGGCTTCCTCGACGGCGCCGCCGACTTCGACGCCGACCTGTTCGGCATCGCCCCCCGCGAGGCCCTCGCCATGGACCCCCAGCAGCGGCTCCTCCTGGAGACCGCCTGGGAGGCCGTCGAGCGCGCCCGCATCAGTCCCGCCTCCCTCCGCAACACCGACACCGGCGTCTTCGTCGGCGGCGCCGACACCAACTTCGGCTCCCTCGCCCGCACCGCCGAGGAGACCGAGGGCCACAACCTCACCGGCGGCGCCATGAGCGTCCTGTCCGGCCGCATCTCCTACACCCTGGGCCTGGAGGGCCCGGCGGTCACCGTCGACACCGCCTGCTCCTCCTCCCTGGTCGCCCTGCACCTGGCGGTCCGCGCCCTGCGCTCCGGCGAGTGCTCCCTGGCCCTCACCGGCGGCGTCGCCATGATGCCGACCACCGAGCTGTTCACCGAGTTCTCCCGCCAGCGCGGCCTGGCCGCCGACGGCCGCTGCAAGCCCTTCGCCGAAGCCGCCGACGGCACCTCCTGGGGCGAGGGCGTCGGCGTCCTCCTCGTCGAACGCCTCTCCGACGCCCGCCGCAACGGCCACCCGGTGCTCGCCGTCGTCCGCGGCTCCGCCGTCAACCAGGACGGCGCCAGCAGTCGCCTCACGGCCCCCCACGGCCCCTCCCAGCGACGCGTCATCGAGGCGGCCCTCGCCGACGCCCGCCTCGCCCCCGACCAGGTGGACGCCGTCGAGGCACACGGCACCGGCACCACCCTGGGCGACCCCATCGAGGCCCAGGCCCTCCTCGCCACCTACGGGCGCAACCGGCCCGACGGCCGTCCGCTGCGCCTGGGCGGCATCAAGTCGAACATCGGCCACGCCCAGGCCGCCGCCGGCGTGGCGGGCGTCATCAAGATGGTCATGGCGATGCGGCACGGCCTGCTGCCCGCCACCCTCCACGTCGACACCCCCACCTCGCACGTCGACTGGAGCACCGGCTCCGTCGAACTCCTCACCGAGGCCGTCGACTGGCCCGAGGCCGGGCACCCCCGCCGGGCCGGCGTCTCCGCCTTCGGCATCAGCGGCACCAACGCCCACGTCCTGCTGGAACAGGCCACTCCCGAGACCTCCGGCACCGGCGACGCCGACGACACCGCCCCCACCGAGGGCGGTGCGCCCGCCGGCACCCCGGCCGTGACCGACCCGGCCGTCACCCCCTGGCTCCTGTCCGCCCGCTCGGAGACCGCGCTGCGCGCCCAGGCCGCCAAGCTCCTGGCCCACCTCGGGACCATCCCGAACACCGGCGACGGCGCCTCCGCGCCCCGCCCCGCCGACATCGCCCTCTCCCTCGCCACCAGCCGCGCCGCGCTCCCGCACCGCGCGGTGGTCCTGGCCACCGACCCCGCGACCGCCGAGGCGGCCCTCACCGCCCTCGCCGCCGCCGAGCCCCACCCCGCCGTCCTGGAGGACGGCGTCCGCGGCGGTTCCACGGCGTTCCTGTTCTCGGGTCAGGGTTCGCAGCGGTTGGGGATGGGGCGTGAGTTGTATGCGCGTTTCCCGGTGTTCGCGGAGTCCTTCGACGCGGTGTGCGCGGGGTTGGACGGGCACCTGGAGCGTTCGCTGCGGGATGTGGTGTGGGGTGAGGACGAGTCGGTTCTCAACGGCACGGCATATGCGCAGGCGGGTCTGTTCGCCGTCGAGGTGGCGTTGTTCCGGCTGGTGGAGTCGTGGGGTGTGCGGCCGGAGTTCGTGGCCGGGCACTCCATCGGTGAGGTGGCTGCGGCCCATGTCGCCGGGGTGCTCTCGCTGGGTGATGCGTGCGCTCTGGTCGCCGCGCGTGGTCAGCTGATGCAGGCGCTGCCCGAGGGTGGTGCGATGGTGGCGGTGGAGGCCACCGAGGTGG
>NZ_JAHKJW010000086.1 GCF_019710745.1 Streptomyces beigongshangae | reverse complement strand
GAGGCCGCGACCGCGCTCGCCTGGGCCGGGGACGCCCTGCCCGCGCGCACGGCCGAGGGGCCGCGGCGGCTCGCCGTCGCCGTACGGGCCGGTGAGCCGTGCGGGCCCCTGCCCGCGCCCGCACGGACCGTCCCCGGCCTGCGCGCCCTCGACGACGCACTGCTGCACGCCGCCGAAGCATTCGACCGCGGCGACCGCGGCGACCGCGGCGGCGGTGGTGGTGGCGGTGGTGGCGATCCCGTCACCCAGCCCCTCCGCCGCGGCGCCGAGCGGACCGCGCGCAAGGGCCTGCGCCCGCGCCCCCTGCGCGTCCGGGGGCTCCTGCGCACCGCCACCGGCACCGAAGGACGGGAGTACGGCTTCCGCGTCGCCCTCTGCTACGGCGCCAGTGCCGCCGTCGCGCAGGCGCTGCACCACGTGCACTGGTACTGGCTCCCCGCGACCGCCGTGTTCCTGGTGAAGCCGGACCTCGGCCCGCTCGTCTCGCGCGTGCTGAACCGGGCGGCCGGCACCGTCCTCGGCGCCCTCGTCTTCGCGGGGTTCACGGCTGTGCTGCCCCGGCCCGAAGGACTCCTCGCGCTCGTGGCGGTCAGCGGCGCCCTCATCCCCGTCGCCACCCGGCACTTCGCCGCGCAGACCGCCGTCGTCACCGTCCTCGTGCTCGCCCTCGTCATGGCCGGGGGCGAACCGGAGGCGTCCTGGGGCCGGATCGGAGAGACACTGCTGGCCTGCGCGATCGTGCTGGTCGCCGGGCACCTCCCGGCGCCGGGGCAGCGCGGCGGGACCGTGCGGGCCCGGCTGGCCGCCGCCATCGACGCCGCGCACGCCTACCTCACGCACGTGCTGGGCGGCTCCGACGACCGGGCCGCCCGCTGGGCGCTGCGCCGTGAGGCATACCGGACGCTGGCCGAGGCCCGTGCCGCGATCGACCGCGCCGCGGCCGAACTGCCCGCGCTGGCCCGTCACACGGAGGGTACCGACGAGGTCGCGGCCACCCTCGAACGCCTCGTGGACACCACCACCGCCTGCGCCGTGCACCTCGACGACACGGGACGGCTCACCCCGTGGCTGACCGAGCGGCTCGCCACCCTCCTCGACGAACTCGTGGAGCGCCGGGAACGCGCCGGGCTCGCGACCGCCCCGGCCGCCCCACCTGCCCCGAACGCCCCACCCGCTCCACCCGCCCCCTCCGGTCCTTCCGGTCCTTCCGGTCCTTCCGGTCCTTCCTGTCCTTCCGGTCCGACGGGTACGCGCGGCCCCTGAGAGAGGCCGCCGGACCGGAACGGGTCCAGCCCGTCAGCGGCGCCGTACCGTGACGGGATGACCTCGCCCGAGCCCACGCCCGACGCGAAGACCACCCAGGGGTCCGGGGCCGCCGACGCCCCGAACACCGCCGCCCGCGACGCCTCCGACGCCGCCGATCTCGTCATCACCCACTGCACCGCCCTCGTGCACGACGAGCGCGAACAGATCGGGTTCGTCGAGGACGCCACCATCGTCGTACGCGACGGCCGCATCGAGACGGTGGCCGCCGGACCGCTCGACCTCCCCGCCGCCGAACGCATCGACGCCCGCGGCCAGGTCGCCATGCCCGGCCTCGTCAACTGCCACACCCACACCCCGATGGTCACCCTGCGCGGCATCGCGGAGGACCTCCCCGTCGAACAGTGGTTCAACGAGTTCGTCTGGCCCATCGAGTCCAACCTCCAGGACCGGGACGTCGAGCTGGGCGCGCGCCTGGCCTGCGCCGAGATGATCCGCGGCGGTGTCACCTGCTTCGCGGACCACTACTTCTCGATGGACACCGTCGCCGCCGTGACGGCCGGGAGCGGGCTGCGCGCCAACCTCGGGCAGACCTTCTTCTCCTCCCAGGGAGCCGCGGGCCGCGAGCGGTCGCTCGACTTCGCCCTCCGGCACCGCGACACCGCCGGGGGCCGCATCACCACCTCGCTCGCCCCGCACGCGCCCTACACCGTGGACGAGGCCGACCTCGCCGCGACGGCGCTGCTCGCCCGCGAACACGGTCTGCCCGTGCACCTGCACGCCTCCGAGAACCGCGACCAGTGCGACGCGAGCGTCGCCCGCGACGGCCGTACCCCGATCGAGGTCCTGGCCGGCGCGGGCCTCCTCGACACCGACCTGCTCATCGCGCACGGCACCGGCATCGTGGAACGCGACCTGCCCGTCCTCGCCCGTGCCACCGGCCGGATCGCCGTGGCGAGCGCACCCCGTGGCTACCTCAAGTTCGCCTGGCCCACGACCACTCCGGTACGGGCCCTGCGCGCCCTGGGCATCCCCGTGGGACTCGCCACGGACGGGGCCGCCTCCAACAACTCCCTGGACGTGTGGGAGTCCATGGCGCTCACCGCGCTGGTGCAGAAGTTCACCGGGGCCGACCCCCGCCGGCTGACCTCCCGTGAGGCCCTTCACCACGCGACGTTGCAGAGCGCCCGGGCGGTCGGGCTCGGCGACCGGATCGGCAGTCTCGCACCGGGACGCAGGGCCGACATCGTCCTGGTCGACCTGACGGGGCCGCACACCCAGCCCGTGCACGACCTCGCGGCCACCCTCGTGCACAGCGCCCGCTCCGGTGACGTACGTACGACGATCGTCGACGGCCGCGTCCTCATGCGGGACCGCGAACTCCTCACCCTCGACGTCCCGTCGGTCGTACAGGAGATGAACGAACGCATGCCCGCACTGATCGACCGCGGCCACGGCAGGCGCGTCCAGGAGTACGGCACCTGACCCGCCATCCGGCCCATCACCGATGAGTTCCGCTCCTTCTCGCGGTCCCCCCTGCGAAGGCACCGCACCGAAGGAGGGGCAATGACGCTTCCGCGGATCGTGTCGCGCGAGGAATGGCGTGCCGCGCGCGAGGAACTGCTGGTCCGGGAGAAGGCCGCGACCCGGGCCCGGGACGCGCTCAACGCCGACCGGCGACGGCTGCCGATGGTCGGGATCGACGAGGAGTACGTCTTCGAGGGCGGCGACGGCAAGGCGACGCTGCTGGACCTCTTCGCGGGACGGCAGCAGCTGGTCGTGTACCACTTCATGTTCGCGCCCGGGTGGGAGGCGGGCTGTCGCGACTGCTCGGCGTTCGCCGACCAGATCGGGCACCTCGCGCACCTGCGCGCGCGGGGCACCGAGCTGGCGCTGGTCTCCGGGGCGCCGTACACCAGGATCCTGCCCTTCAAGGCGCGGATGGGGTGGACGCTGCCCTGGTACTCGTCGTACGGCAACGACTTCGACCACGACTTCCGGAGGTCCGTCGAAGGGGACGGGAGCCGGGGCGAGCGGCCGGGCGTGAGCTGCTTCCTGCGGGACCGGGAGCGGATCTTCCACACCTACTCGACGTACGGGCGCGGGCTCGACGGACTCGGCTCCACCACGAGTTTCCTGGACCTCACGGCCCTCGGCCGACAGGAGGAGTGGGAGCTGCCCGAGGGGCGCGCGTCGGCGCTGGGCGCACCCGTCGGCAGCGAGCGGGTCCGTTACCACGACGAGTACGACGACTGAGTGCGGGAGCACAGATCTCCTCGGGTGGGCAAAAATCCACTCATAAGGAGCATCAGGAAGGGTGAAAGGTCACTTCGTGTTCCCTTTTTCGTTGTGACCATGTGTCGAATTCGTTCTGATCATGTGTCGACTGCGTCTCAGTGACGTCACTTCGCGAGACCGCCACCCCATGATGGGCGTTTAACTCTTCAAGGGCGCTCACAGAGCGGCGCCACACGGAGGTGCAAGGTGTTGAACGCTCGAACAGTGCTGGAACGCTTTCCCGCCGGTGGGCCGCGTGGTTCGTGGCCGGCGGAGGAGTTCGCGCAGGCGCGCCGCCTGGAGGGGCAGCACGTCGACGTCGTCATGGATCTGGCGACGGACGCCTTCCTGGTGGTCGTGCGGGAACTCGTCGAGTAGACCGGGGACAGAAGAGTCGAGCAGACCGGAGACGGGAGACCGGACGACCGTCGTACGCCTCAGCCCGCCTTCGGCGTGGGTGCGGGCGTGGACGCGGGAGCGGGCGCGGCGGCCGGAGCCGGCACCTGCACCGCGAACTGCCCGGCCTGCAGTGCGTACAGCTCGGCGTAGACGCCGCCCTTGGAGAGGAGCTCGTCCGGAGTGCCGGACTCCACGAGCCGTCCCTGGTCGAGGACGTGCACCAGATCGGCGTGGCGCACCGACGCCAGCCGGTGCGTGATGAGGATGACCGTCTGACCGGTACCCGCCAGGGCCCGGATCTTCTCGAAGACCTCCAGTTCGGCGCGGGCGTCGAGAGCCGCCGTCGGCTCGTCCACGACCAGGATCGCGCCCCGCCGGTACGCCGCCCGGGCGATGCCGAGCCGCTGCCACTGGCCGCCCGACAGTTCGTGGCCGCCGGTGAACATGCGCGCCAGCAGGGTGTCCAGTCCTCGCGGGAGGTCCGCCACCACGTCCTCGGCGCCCGCCTCCTTGACGGACTCGCTCAGCCGCTCGTCGGTGAGCGGTGCCGAGGCCCGGCCGATCGCGACGTTCACCCGGGCCGTGAACGGCCACCGCTTGAAGTCCTGCGCCACCATCGCGATGCGCTCGGCGAGCCGGTGCCGGTCGGTGGTCGCGGCGTCCACGCCGTCCCACAGGATCCGGCCGCTCTGGGGCGCGTACAGGCCCGACAGCAGCTTGACCAGGGTGGTCTTCCCGGAACCGTTCTCCCCGACGAGCGCCACGATCTTGCCGAGGGGCACGCTGAGCGTCAGGTCGGCCAGAGCGGGGCGGGCCGCGCTGCCCGGGTAGGTGAAGGTGACGTTCTCGAAGCGGATCTCACGCGGGCGCTCGGGCAGCGGGGCGCCGCCGACCGGGATGGCGCGCTCGGCCGCCTCCACGTACAGGCGTTGCAGGTCCCCGACGAAGAGAGCCTCCTCGTGCAGGGTGTTCACCTCCAGGACGAGCGTGTCGAGGTTCGCGGACCCGGTGCGGATCGCGATGACCGCCGTGCCCGCCACGGACAGCGCCATCGCGCCGGCCACCAGCAGCCCGCCGAGCGTCGCGTACGTCGCCACCGTGGCCAGGCCGGTCCAGGCGGCCGCGATCAGGCCGGTCCGTGCCTCCAGGCGGGCGAGGCGGGCCTGCTCGGCCTCGGCGGTCTCCGCCATCGCGCGGAAGTGCCGCAGCAGGAACGGGCCGACGCCGTGGACGCGGATCTCCGGCGCGGCGGCCGGCTCGGTGAGCAGGTTGCCGATCAGACGGCCGGCCCGCGCGTGCTGGACCCAGGCGTGGAACGACGCGTACCGGCGGCGCGCTATGGTCAGCGAGCTCCAGGCGCTGGGCAGGGTCATCGTGATCAGCAGCGGCAGCAGCGCCGGGTGCAGCACGGTGAGGACACCGGCCGCGGCGATCAGCGAGATCCCGGCGTTCACCACACGCGTGGCGATCGTGATCATCCGCCGGGCGGACGCGGCGCCGTACTGCGCCGTGTCCAGCAGTTTGTGGAAGGCCTCGTCCTCGATCGCCGACAGTTCGACCGCCGCCGCCCGTTCCAGGTACAGCTCCGTCGCGACGCGTTCCACCTTCGGTTCGAGCCGGCCGGTGGCGTACGTCGAGGCGGCCCGCAGCAGCGCGGCGAGCAGCATCACCGCGGCGACCGTGACGAGCGCGGGCACCGCGTCCCGCAGCCGGTCCGCGACCTCGCCGCCGCCCATCAGACGGCCCAGGACGCTGTTGACCGCCAGCAGGCTCACCGCCTGCGCCAGACCGCGGGCGACCTCCGCCACCAGGACGACCCGCGCGGCCCCGCGGTCCGCCTGCCACGCCAGCCGGAAACTGGCCGCGAGCAGGGCGGGCAGCCGCGTCACCATGGCGCGGAAGTTGAGCTCCATGAACGCGTCGGAGTGCTGCGACCAGCCCATGTCGTACCGCAGCGGCCCGCCGAACAGGAGCCGCTCGGACTCGGAGGGCCCGGCTCCGTCCGGACCGGCGGACACAGTCCTCTTCGGGGGCTTCGGAGGCTTCGGAGACTCAGGAGATTTCGGCGATCCCGTCGACTTGGCTGACCCCACCGATGACCTCCCGATCGTGGCCGAACGGCCACTATCGCGGTGCCGGGCGCTGCCGGGCAGGGCGCGCGCCCGCTCCGGCACGGCGTAACCGGAGCACGCCCGGGCGCTTGTGGCCGCGCGCCGTGCCGTGCCCGGGAACACGTGCTTCCGAGCGCCCGGGGGCGGGGACTGCCGCGCCGGACGTACCGGCGGTGCGCCGGACCTACGGCGATGAGCCCGTACGCGCGCCGGACGCGCGGGTCAGGCGCTGATCGGCCGGGTCCAGGCCGGCGGCGTCCCGGTCACCCGGCACAACGCCAGGTAGAGGGGGATCGGCGGGGTGTACGGGAGCGTGCCGCCCGGCGTGTGGATCAGACCGGGAAGGGTGGGGGAGTCCGGAACGAGCGCCCCCGTGGCGTAGTGCGCCGGCGCGGGCCATTCCAGGGCGACGTCGGAGTCGGACGGCACGAGCCACCACCAGTGCGTGCTGTCGGCGTACACACAGCCGACGCGTGGCAGCCGGGGCATGAGCAGTGGGCCGAGTCCCGCGGGCACCGCCACCGCGTCACAGCCCAGCGGAGCCCGCATGCCCTCCGGCACGGCCAGCCGCCGTGACGCGACCGGCCCCGATCCCGCCCGGCCGCGCTCGATGCGGACCAGCGTGTCCAGGTTCAGCATCCTTGGCGCACCGGCCGAGATAGCCCTCACTCCCATTCAGCCCCGTCCGTGTTCGCAGTTCTCTGGGTTTCGAACTTGTCGGTCCCGTCGGTCCCGTCGGTCCCGTCGGCGCCGGTCAGTGCCGGTCAGGGTCTTTCTGCGCCGGCCGGAGGTACGGGCGTCCCGGTCGGCGAGGAGCCGGCAGGGGCCGGCCGGCTCCTCGCACTCCAGCCCAGGTCCGCTCGCGGCTCGGCGCCGTTGTTCGCCGAGCGCGGCAGTTCCGCCCAGACCAGCAGTCCGGGACCGGTTTCCTGGGCGCCCCAGGCAGTGCACATCGCCGCGACGAGAAGCAGTCCCCTCCCGTGCTCCTCATCAGGACGCTGTGGCGACGGGTGGGGCTCACCCGGCGCACAACCCTCGTCGCGGACGGCTATCCGCACCAGGTCCTCACCGTCGTGCAGCTCGCACACCACACGGCGGCTCGCCGTGTGCACGATGGCGTTGGTGACCAGTTCGGAGACGACGAGCTCCGCCGTGTCGCAGGTGTCCTCGCAGACCGCCCATCCCGACAAGCGGGCGCGCGTCAGGTGCCGGGCCTGTGCGGCGGAGCCCGGATGTGCGGCCAGCTCGAAGCGGAACCGGCGCTCGGCCGCCATGCCCGGGTCTACCCCGGCAATGGCACCAAGACGGAACCGGTCCTCGGCGGCGTCTGTTCCTAATGGCGCGGACGGAATCACGCTTGCCACTATCTCCCCGTCGTGAACACTTGGCAAGTGTCACTCTGAAAATTGCAGAGTGCAGTGTTCCGAGCGGTATGGCCATGGCACACTGCAGACAACAGCATGTGGCGCGGCGTCAGTCGGGTACCCCTACAGGGCCCGAACGGGCGCCGCCCCGGCTGTCAGGACAAAAGTGGAGGTGGACGTGAGCGAGCCGCGGTCCGCGCCGACGGTCGGGCAGGTCGTCCTCGGGCGACGCCTGCTGGACCTGCGGGAACGCGCGGGGCTCAAGCGGGAGGAGGCGGCGCGCATCCTGCGCGTCACCGCCGCCACCGTCCGCCGTATGGAGATGGCCGAGGTGGCCCTGAAGATTCCGTACCTCCAGCTCCTGCTGAAGTCGTACGGTGTCTCCGACGACGAGGCCGCGGCCTTCGTGACGCTCGCCGAGGAGGCGAACCAGCCGGGGTGGTGGCAGCGGTTCCACGACATCCTCCCCGGCTGGTTCTCGATGTACGTGAGCCTGGAGGGCGCGGCCTCGCTCATCCGCTCCTACGAGCCCCACTTCGTTCCCGGGGTGCTGCAGACCGAGGAGTACGCGCGCGGCGTCATGGAGTCCGGCGCCGTCGGCCAGACCAGGCCCGAGGACATCGAGCGCCACGTGGCGCTGCGCATGCAGCGGCAGGAGCTGCTGACGCGCGAGGGCGCGCCCCGGTTCTGGGCCGTGATGGACGAGACCGCCCTGCGCCGCCCGGTCTGCGGTCCCGAGGTCATGCGCGGTCAGATCGACCGGCTGATCGAGGCCACCCGACTGCCCAACGTGACCCTTCAGGTCGCGCCCTTCTCCTCGGGGCCGCACGCCGGCACGTACGGGCCGTTCGTGCTGTTCCGCTTTGCCATGCCCGAACTGCCGGACATGGTCTACAGCGAGTACCTGACCGGCGCCGTCTACCTGGACGCGCGCAGCGAGGTGGCGACCCACCTCGAGGTCATGGACCGCATGGCGGCCCAGGCCGCCACGGCACATCGCACGAAGGAGATCCTGCTGGATCTCCGCAAGGAGCTGTGAATGGATCGCATCAAGTCCCGGATACGCACCGCGCGGATCTACAACGGCATGCCCGCCAGGGAACTCGGCAGCGAGGGCTGGCACAAGCCGTGGAGCGGGGGCAACGGTGGCAACTGCGTGGAGGCCATGAAGCTCGCCGACGGCCGGATCGCGGTCCGGCAGTCGGCCGATCCGGACGGTCCGGCTCTCATCTACACCCCCGGCGAGATGACCGCGTTCATCCAGGGTGCCAAGGCGGGGGAGGCGGACTTCCTGCTGTCCTGAGGACGGCTGCCCGTCGTCCTCTCAGAGCCAGGACCACATGCGCCGGGGCGCGTCCACCAGCCGGCTGACCGCCACGACGGGGAACGGCGGCTGCTCGGCCCGGCGCGGACCGAGGTTCAGCGCGTAGTAGATCTGTTCGATGGACGGCGGTCCGACCGCGAGGTTGCGGCGGACCGCGCCCGACGGGGATTCCTGCCCGGCCCGCACGAGATAGGCCGCGGCCATCGCCCCCGTACGGCCCACACCCGCCCCGCAGTGCACGAACACCGGCCCCGGGGCCGCACCGACGACGCCCGCGAAGCGGCGTACCTGGTGCGGCGTCGGGGTCTGTCCGTCCCGTACGGGCAGCCGTACGACGTCGAGGCCCGCCCGGTGCGGTCCGGCGAGCTGGGCGGCCGACAGGTTCTCGGCCCGCAGGTCGACCACCGTGGTGAAGCCGAGCCGGGCGAGTTCCCGGTAGCCCGTGGGGGAGGGGGCGGCGCCGCGCCACAGCTCTTCCCCGGCGGTGACGGGCTGGAAGTGGTGGATCCCGTGGACCGGACGGGTCCCCTCGGGCGGCCGGGTCTGTTCACGGGTCCAGTACGACAGGACGAGGATGCCCAGCGCGCCGGTGCCCCAGAGGGCCAGGTAGGAGAGTCCGAGGGCCGCGAGCGTACGCAGCAGGGTCCTGCGCAGGGCCCGGCGGGAACGTCCGCCGGGCAGGGTGAGGGAGGGCGGGGGCGGGGCGACGACAGTCATGGGCGACCCGGGGGCTCGGGGACGAGGGACGCGTCGGCATCGTAACCCGGCCCGCCGACACGGCAGTTGCGGGCGCGCGGCGGGAGACGCCCGGCGGCGGAAGGGACACAAGTGACAGCTCCCTTCCGCACCCGGACACGCACCCGCACCCGGCCCCGGACACGAACCGCACCCGGGCCGGGTCAGTCGGCGTCCGGGTTCGGGGTCGTGTCGCCGGTGCCGATCACCGCCAGGTGCGTGCGGTCCAGTTCGGCGTCCTCCAGGCAGCCGCGCAGGCGCATCCGGTCGTGGTCGGTCAGCGCGGGCCGGACCACGCCGGCGAAGAGGCCGTCGCCGAGCTCGCCGAGAGTGGCGCGGTTCAGCGGGACGGACGTCGCGTCCCGGCAGCGTTCCCAGAGCTGGTGCGCGGCGAGGGACCGGCGCTCGGCGTCCATGTGCGCGCCGCGCATGTCGACGCGCAGCAGCAGGGAGGTCGCCCCGGAGTCCTCCGCCTCCTCCTCGCGGGTCTGCGTGAGGTCCGCGAGCCCGGTGACGAGCGCGCCGAGCAGGGCAGCTCCCACCGCCCCCACGACCAGCACGCGCAGGGTACGGCCGCGGCTCCGCGGGGCGCCCGGCGGCGGCAGGTCGTCCAGGTCGGCCCCGCCGTCCGGATCGGGCGCGGCGAGGACGGCGAGCCGCCCGGCGAGCCGCCGCTCCGCCGCGGGACGGGCCGTGACCGACGCGACCCGCTGCACCACCCAGGCGAGCCCGGAGAGCACCGCACCGGTGACCATCAGGACCGGTACGAAGACGTAGGTACGGCTCGTCGGATCGTCGAGCCAGCGGAACCGCTCGCCCGCCTTACCCGCGGGCGTCTCCTCCTCCCGCAGCCGCGCGAGGACGTCCTCCTGCCGCCGGTCCGCGTCGCGCAGCCGCTCCTCGATGCGTGCGAGCCGCCCGAGCAGCACGATCCCGAGCAGCAGCACCTCGACGACGAGCAGCAGCACCCCGCTCAGAATGGCGCGTTGCCACTGCCACCGGTACAGGTAGACGACGAGGTAGGTACCGGCGCCCGCGGCCGCCGCGCCCCCGAAGAGGAAGGCGACGCGCCTCACCGGGAGTCTCCCCGGGGGCGGGCGACGGGTGACCGGGCGGCCTCCGCGTCCACGCCGGACGTACGCATGTCGGACGTACGCATGTCGGACGTATGCGCGCCGGGCGTATGCGCGCCGGGCGTGCGCGCGCGGGTCGTGGTGTCGGCGGCGCGTACGTCACCGGTGGCGCCGTCGACCGTGAGGCGCGAGCCCGGCGGGAAGCGGCGTACGGCGTCCGTGACCCCGACGACCGTGGGCAGCCGGAACTCACGTGCCAGCACGGCCAGATGGGACAGCGGGCTGCCGGTCTGCGCGACGAGTCCCGTGAGTCCGGGCAGGAGCGGGGCGAGCGCGGGATCGAGCGTACGGACCACGAGCACGGGGTCCGGTGGGCGTGGACCGGTCCCGCCCCAGACGATCCCGGCGGCCCTGCCGGCGGACACGCCCTGCCCCTGCCCCCGTCCCTCGCGCGTGCCCTGACCCTCGCGCCTGCCCTTGCCCTTGCCTTTGCCCTTGCCTCTGCCCGCACCCGCGCGTCCGCCCGTCGTGGGGCGCTCCGCGACGACCTCGCCGCCCTCCGCGAGCCGGAACGCGTCGGGCAGCGGCGCCGACACGGCCCGCGGCAGCCGCTCCCCGAAGTCAGCGGGCAGCCCGCCGCCCTCCAGTGCCCCGACCAGCTCTCCCCAGCGCAGCAGCCCGACCGCGGATCCGTCCGGTACGGCCAGTCGGCGCGCGGCGTCCCGGACCAGCCGGACCTGGAGTTCCTGCACCCAGCGGATACGCAGGCGCAGGGCCTCGCGAGGAGGGAGGGCGGCCGCCGTCGACCCCGCGGGACCGCCACCCGTACCCGCGGGAACCTCCGGGAGCCGCACCTCCCGGCTCAGACCGGGCGGCACCAACGCCAGCACCACCGGTTCCGCGGCCACCACCCGGTGGTCCGGCACACCGCGGGCGCGAGCCTCCGCGAGAGCGGTGAGCGCCGTACCGGCGGCCGTCGCCCCGGACGTGGCCAGCAGGGCTCCGGCGAGGGCCTCCTGCGCGTGCAGGGAGACCAGGACGGTACGGGTCCAGCGCAGGGCGGCGACGAGTCCGGGGCGGGTGAGCCGGTCCGGGGCCGGGGTCCCGGCGAGCCGGCGGTCGACGTCGGCGACGAGGTCCGTCACGAGGCCGGGCAGCGCCGAGGTCAGCCGCCCCACCCGCCACGCGGCGGCCAGCCTGCGGGCCCCCGGCACCGGGTCGAGCAGCGTCAGCCACCGGTGCCGCGGCGGGGCGGCGCCCAGCAGGCACAGGTCCGCCGCGGCCCGTCCGCCGACCGTCGTGACGACCGGCACCGCGCGCAGCCGCCGCCGCGGCGCGGTGCCCCCGATGTCGAGCGCGGCGGCCAGTCCGCGCGCCATGGGCGCCACCCACAGGTCCTCCTCCAGCGGTTCCAGCTGATCGGGCAGGGTCTCCGCGACCGGGCCGGGGCCGAGCAGGCGCGCCCCGCGCGCGGGGCGCGCCGCCATCGCCGTGATGGGCCGGCTCTGGAACAGCCACAGCCGCCCCGCCTCGTCGAACCCGAACTCGATGTCCTGCGGCCCGCCGAACACCGCCCGCGCCTGCCGGGCCAGCCGCGCGAGCCGCCGCAGTTCGAAGGTCCCGAGCAGCTGCTCGGCGCCCTCGGGACCGGTGCGCGTCGGCCGGCCCCGGCGGGTCAGCCGGTAGTCCGTGCCGGACTGTTCGCCGCCGACCAGTGCGTCGGGCCCGCCCCGCACCGCGCTCACCAGCATCCGGTCGGCCCGGCCCGCGACCGGGTCGGCGCCGAACAGCACCCCTCCCACCCGCGCGGCGAGCATGGGCTGGACCAGCACGGCCATCGGGGCGACCGTGCCGTCCGGCCGGCGGGCCGAGTCGAGCACGGTGCGTACGGCCGCACGGAAGTCGTGCGGGCCCCGCACGTCCAGCACGGACGCGAACCGACCGGCCAGGGACGACTCCTGGGTGTCCTCCTGGGGGGACGAGGACCGTACGACGAGCGGGCGGGTGCCGTCCTCGGAGAGCTCGCGCCAGGCGCGGTCCACCCTCGCGGACCCGCCGTCGGCCCCGGCGCCGTGCGGTACGACGAACCCCGGCAGCACGGGCAGTCCGGCCTTCGCGGCGCGTGCGAGGTGCGCGGCCTTGGAACCGGCGAACGGGATGCGGGCGGCCCGCGGATCGCTCAGGGGGACCGCGTCCGCGGTGTCCTGGGGAAACCCCCGATCGTCCCCGTCGCGCGTACCGTCTCCGTGACGTTCGTCAACCGTCGTCATCGAGCACCCTCCAGGACCGACCGCCAACAGGGGGGACGCGCGGGGGTGGCCCCGCGCCTGACGGCGGAACGAAGGATGGGGGCGCATTCCTGCCGGGACGACCCGTGTGCGGCCCCGTCAGCAACATGCCTCCTGAAGCCGATGATCCCACCCGGTGCGGCATCGCGGACCGGCAGAGGGTCGCCTTCCGGCCACCGCTCCGCCCCGCGCGCGTGCCTGGTACCTGGTACCAGGTACTCCGTGAGCGCCTCCCGCAGCTCGATCCGTCCGGCGGGGTCACAGGGCCCGGCGGGGGCCCTCACGGGACAGAGTTCCCGGTCCCGGTCCCGGTCCCGGGACCGGGTCCGGCCGTCAGGCCAGCGCCAGCACGTACGAGACCGCTCCCGCGGCCGAGGCGACCATCCGGACGTGGTTCCACATCGACCACTCGCTCACGTACGTCGGCCAGTACGCGACGGCCTCGGGCGTGCCCGGCTCCATCGCGGCCAGCCTGTCGTTGCGCGGCACGTTGGCCGCCACCGTGACCCCGAAGCTGCCGAAGAGGTACAGCACGCTTCCCAGCAGCAGCTCCACCGTGCCCTCGTCGGGCCACACCACGAAGGTGACCACCGCTATCACGGCGCACAGCACGGCCGACCCGACGAACACGAGCATGAAGGCAGGCGCCGGCGCGGTCACGTTGATCGCCTGCATCGCCGCGACGCCCTGCGCGGGCGGCAGTGCGGCCAGTCCCTTCATCACGAACGTCGAGAACGCGCAGAAGACCCCGGCGACCAGTCCGGTGCCCAGCACGCCCGCCACGGTGAGCACGAAGTACGGTCCCTCGATCATGTCAACCCCCACGTGAACGGCGCTTTTCGTCGGCAACCCGCACACCGTTCCAGGAACCGTGGAGCCGGACCAACCGGAACTCCGGATTCCGCACGGTGCCCCCGCCCCCATCGGTGAAACGCCGTGCGCCCGCACGGCATCATGGGCCGTGTGCGACTCGAAGCGATCACCTGGGACCGGCTCGGCGACTCCATCGCCGAGCGCCTGCTCGGCCTGGAGCCGGCCGACGGCAGTCCCTGGCCGCGCATCGCCTTCGACGGTGCCCCGGCCGCCCGTCCGGGCGACCTCGCCGGACGCGTCGCCGAAGCGCTTCGCCCCCGTGGCCGCTCCGCCCTGGTCGTGGGCACGGAGGGCTATCTGCGGCCCGCCTCCCTCCGCTTCGAGTACGGCCGCCGGGACGTGGAGACCTACTACGACGGCTGGTTCGACACCGGGGCCCTGTGGCGGGAGGTCTTCGGCCCGCTGGACCCCGGCGGGGACGGCCGGGTCCTGCCCGACCTGCTGGACCCGGTCACCGACCGCGCCACCCGCACCCCGTACGTACGGCTCCTCCCCGGCACCCTGCTGTTGCTGCACGGGCCGCTGCTCCTGCGCCACTGGTTCCCCTTCGACCTCACCGTCCACCTGNCTGCTCCTGCGCCACTGGTTCCCCTTCGACCTCACCGTCCACCTGCGCCTCTCACCGGCCGCCCTGCGCCGCCGCACCCCGGAGGACGAGCACTGGACGCTGCCCGCGTTCGAGCGGTACGAGAGCGAGACCGACCCGGGCGGCACGGCCGACATCCTGGTGCGGGCGGACGACCCGCGCCATCCGGCCTGGAACGGCTGACGCCACTAACGGCCCTGACGGCCCGGCCGTGAAGTCCCGGCCACGAAGTCCCGGCCACGAAGTCCCGGTCGGCGAACACCGCCGACGTGACGGGAGCGTCGACCGTCGGGAAAAAGCAGCAAATGTGATGATCGGTGCATGACGCGTATCGACGGACACCTTCTCGACGACCGCCGGTCCCGGGCCGGGCAGCAGGGCGACGCCCTCGCCGCGCTCTTCGACCCCACGACGTTCCGGCACATCGAACGGCTCGGCATCGGTCCCGGCTGGCGCTGCTGGGAAGTGGACGCCGACGGCATGTCCGTCGTGTCCTGGCTCGCCAAGAAGGCCGGGCCCACCGGCCGGGTCGTCGCAACCGGGCCCGACACCTCCTGGGCGCCCCCGGCCGTCCGTCCTCCGATCCAGCTGCGCGTCCATGACGTGGGGGTGGACGGGCCTCCGGCGGAGGGCCTCGACTTCGTGCACGCCCGGCTCGTCCTCGCCGGTGTCCCGGACAGGCGGAGGGCGTTGCGCACGATGATCGGAGCGCTGCGGCCCGGCGGACGGCTCCTGGTGGAGGACACCGATCTCACGCTCCAGCCGCTGGCCTGCCCGGACGAACACGGCCCGGAGCAGCAGCTCGCCAACAGGGTGCGCCACGCCGTGCGGGACGTACTGGCCGAGCGGGGCGTCGAGGTCGCGTACGGGCGCCGGCTCCCGCGGCTGCTGCGTGAGGCCGGGCTGCGGCAGGTCGGGGCCGACGCGTACTTCCCGCTCACCTCGCCGGCCTGCGGGGCGCTCGACCGCGCGACGGTCGGGCAGGTCCGTGCACAGCTCGTGGCGGCGGGCCTCGCCACCGACCAGGACATCGACCGCCACCTGGCGAACGTGGCCGCGGGCGGTCTGGACCTGGTCACGGAACCGCTGATCTCGGCCTGGGGACGCAAACCGTAGGACCCCGCCGTACCGCACCCCGCTCCTCACTGTGCCCTGCTCCTCACTGCGCCCTGCTTCTCACTGCGCCCCGCTCCTCAGGGTCCCGCCGTACTGCGCGTCCCGTTCCCCGGTCTCGCGCCAACCTGCGCCACCGCCCGGGCCCCGGCCCGGCACCCCTCGGCGGCGGCCTCCTCGGGCCGTCCGCCCGTGAGCAGCGCGGCCAGGAAGGCTCCGGTGAAGGCGTCGCCGGCGCCCGTGGTGTCGACGGGGGACGCCGGCTCGGCCGGAATCCGGAACCGGACCGCCCCCGAGCGGGCGACGAGGGCCCCGGCGGCCCCCTGCCTGACCACCACGAGCCGCACACGACGGCTCAACTCGGCCGCCGCGTCCGCAGCATCGGGCAGGCCCGTCAGCAGCCGGGCCTCGTCCCGGCTCGGCAGCAGGACGCCGGCCCCTTCGGCGAGCGACAGGAACCGGTCCGCGCCCAGCTCGGAGAGGAACCCCGCAGACGCGGGATCCACGCTCACCGGTACTCCACGCGCGCGTGCCGACCGCATCGCCACGGCGACCAGGGCCCGGGACGGCTCGGAGAAGAACAGATAACCCGACAGGTGCAGCCACCCGACACCGTCGAGCAGCCCCGGCGACCAGTCGCCGGCGTCCAGGCGCAGGGACGCCCCGCTGTCCGTGAGGAAGGTGCGCTCCGCCGCGTCGTCCGTGTCCACCAGGCAGATCACCGTCCCCGTGGGTGCCCGGGGGTCGACGACCAGGCGGGGGCGCACCCCGGCGGCCACCAGTTCCCGCTCGTGCCAGGCGGCCGAGTCCGCTCCCACCCGTCCCAGGAACCGCACCTCCGGTCCGCCCGGGCGCGCCGCCCAGCACGCGACGTTGGCGCCCGCCCCGCCCGCCACGGTGCGCACGGAGGCGGCCGTGTCGGTGCCCGCGGCGAGCGGCCCGCGGTAGCGGGCGACGACATCCGTGATGACGTCACCGACGACGAGGAGGGCCGGACCGGGCGGATCCGCCGCCGTCATGTCCGTGCCCAGGCCGCCGCGATCCGCCCCGCGAGCCGTACGTTGCCGTGCACCGCCGCCAGGTTGGCCTCCAGCGACGCCCCGTCGGTGTGGCGCACCAGGTGGTCGAGCAGGAACGGGGTGACCGCCTGGCCGCTCACGCCCTGCGCCTCGCACGCCTGCAGCGCGTCGGCGAGCACGCGCGCGTGCAGTCCGGGATCCAGCTGCCGCGCCGCGGGCACGGGATTGGCGACGATCAGCGCCGACCCGGGTCCGTCCAGCGCGTCCTGCGCGCGCATGACGGCCGCCACCTCGTCGGGCGACTCCAGCGTCCAGTCCACCGGGTGTCCCGAGTCGGACAGGTAGAAGCCGGGGAACCGCGTCGTGCCGTACCCGGCGACCGCGACCCCCAGTGTCTCCAGGCGCTGCAGGGTCGCCGGCACGTCCAGGATCGACTTCACCCCCGCGCACACCACCGTGATCCGGGTGCGCGCCAGGAGCCCCAGGTCGGCGGACTCGTCCTGCGTCACCGTCCACTGCCGGTGCACACCCCCGAGGCCGCCCGTCGCGAACACCCTTACGCCCGACCGCGCGGCCAGCAGCGCCGTGGCCGACACCGTGGTGGCCCCGCTGGCCCCGGTCGCGACCGCGAGCGGCAGATCACGGTGTCCCAGCTTGCGGATGCCGTCCCCGCCGGCGACCCGCTCCAGCTGCTTCTCGTCCAGGCCCACCCGGGGCCGCCCGTCGAGCACGGCGACCGTGGCCGGAACGGCGCCCTCCCGGCGTACGGCGTCCTCCAGTTCCAGCGCCACCCGCAGATTGCGCGGACGCGGCAGCCCGTGCGCGATGATCGTGGACTCCAGGGCCACCACGGGCCGCCCGGTGACGAGCGCATCCCGAACCTCTTCGGACACCACCAGCACGCGTGTGCCTCCTGTCTGTCGGCCCCCTCCTCATCCCTGGCGGGCGACGCGCCCGGCCAAACCCTTGCGGCCGCCCCGGGCGGGCAGCAGCCTGTGGGGATGACGGACAACTCGGCACGCCTCGACCACGTCGTCCTCTGGGTGCGCGACCCCGTGGCCTCGGCCGACTTCTACGAGAAGGCGGTGGGGTTCGAACCCATCAGGGTCACCGAGTTCGCCGCGGGGGAGGCGGCGTTCCCCTCGGTACGCCTCAACGACGAGACCATCCTCGACCTGGCGCCGCCGTCGATGGCCGCGGGCATGGACGTGGTCCCCGGCGCCGCCGGCAGCGCGGGCCACCCGGTCAACCACGTGTGCATCTCGCTCGGGGCGCAGGCCTTCGACGCGCTCCGCACCCGCCTGGAGGAGCGCGCCGTGCCTCTCTCGGACTTCTCGTACGGCGCTTCCGGCGCCCGCGGAGAGGCGAAGCGGAGCTTCTACTTCAGGGACCCGGACGGAAACATCTTCGAGGCCCGGCACTACGAGTAGGCCACGAAGGGGCGGGGGCGGCCGTCAGAACAGTGGCTCCGGCAGTACGCCCTCCAGCGCCAGCAGCTTCCGCTTGGTCTCCACGCCGCCCCCGAAGCCGCCGATGC
Source organism: Streptomyces beigongshangae (assembly GCF_019710745.1). Classification (GTDB taxonomy): domain Bacteria; phylum Actinomycetota; class Actinomycetes; order Streptomycetales; family Streptomycetaceae; genus Streptomyces; species Streptomyces beigongshangae. The sequence goes on along the minus strand of NZ_JAHKJW010000086.1, from coordinate 6,243 downwards.
CGCCGTCGCGCTCCACCACCCGGTGACAGGGCACGACGACCGGCAGCGGATTGGCGCCCATGGCCGTTCCCACCGCCTGGGCCGCACCCGGCTGGCCGACCCGCCGCGCGAGGTCGCCGTAGCCCACCACCGACCCGTAGGGGACACCGGCCGCCAGCTCGCGCAGCACCTGGCGGTTGAACCCGGAGATCAGGGACCAGTCCAGCGGCAGTGCGAAGACGTGGCGCTCACCCGCGAAGTACGCCGCCACCTGGCGTATCGCCTCGGCCAGCAGCGGGGACTCCGGTGCCTCGACGGGCTCGGTGCCGAACCGGGAGCCGAGCCGCCCGACCGCCCTGTCGCGCACCGCCTCCGTGGCGTGGAAGACGACGCTGACCAGGCCCTCGCCGGTGGCCGCCAGCAGCAGCGGGCCGATACCGCTGTCGACGACCGCCCACACCACCCGCTGCCCGTTCCGCCCATGGCTGTTCATGCGCTCCACGGTACGGCGTACCACCGACAGCGCCGGCGGTGCGGCCGCGTGCGGGCGTCCGCACCGCCGCCGCCGACGGGACGGGCCGGGGTGCCGGCCGGGGCCGTCAGCCCTCGCGCAGGGCCTCGCGCACCACGTCCGGCTTGTTCGTGATGATGCCGTCCACGCCGAGGTCCGCGACGCGCCGTGCGCCCTCGGCCGTGTCGACGGTCCAGGTCAGGATCTCCAGGGGCCTGCCGTGCGGTCCTTCGAGGGCCTGGATCGCGGCGACGTAGCCCAGGGAGATCGTGGTGTGCGACGAGTTGATCTGGTCGGCGAACCGCGCGTGGTCGAGCAGTTCCGAGACGGGCGGAGTGCCCAGGAAGCCCGTCTTGACGTCGGGCCGCAGCTCGTGCACCGTACGGAGGCTGTTCGCGTCGAAACTCTGGACCACGAGCTTGTTCCGCACGTGCGACGGGCCCAGCCAGCCCTCGTTGCTGAGGAGCTTGAGGGTCTCCTGCTCGATGCCCGGGTAGAGCGAGGGGTTCTTGATCTCCAGGACGAGCTTCTGGTGGTTGTGCGAGACCCGGTCCATGTACTGCTTCAGCGTCGGTACGCGCTCTCCCTCGTAGCGGGGGCTGAACCAGCTGCCCGCGTCCAGGCGCGCGATCTCCGCGGCGGTGAAGTCCTTCACCTTCCAGGGGGCCCGCCCGGGAAAGACCTCCTCGACATCGGTCGTGCGGGCCAGGTTGTCGTCGTGGACGACGACGAGTGTGCCGTCCTTGGTGCGCTGGACGTCGTTCTCGACCCAGCGGAACCCGAGGCGGGCCGCCCTGTCGACGGCGGCGAGCGTGTTCTCGGGGGCCTGGGCGGAGGCTCCGCGGTGCGCGACGACCAGCGGCCGGCCGGTCCGGTCGCCGCTCCCGTCCGCGTGCGCGGCGGGAAGGGGAAGAACGACGGCGGCTCCCAGGAGCGCGGTGATCGTGGCGGCGGCAGCGCGCGCGTGCATGCCTACTCCTTGCGTCTGTGATCACGGACGGTTCCAGACTGACAGCACCGGGTCAACATGAGGGGGGTGCGGGATGGCCACAAATTGAATGGAGTTGCCCAGGTCCGATCACACGTGCCGCACAACTGGGGCAACGCCGTGATTCTTTGCAGGAAAATCGTTCGAGCGTTCAGGTGAGGGTCATACTCTCTGCGACAACCCTGGTCACCGCGGCGCTGCTGGGACGGGGGCATTTCACGGAATTCCGGGATGGAACAGGGCGGAAGGGCAACCGCGCATGCACGGCACGGTCGACGGATTCAGCTACGGACTGGTGACGCCGCTCGTGGCGTACGTGATGGCCTGCCTCGGTGGAGCACTCGGTCTGCGCTGCACCACGAGGTCGATGCTCGTCACCCGCTCCTGGCGCCCGGGCTGGCTCGCGCTCGGCTCGGCGGCGATCGGCTCCGGCATCTGGACCATGCATTTCATCGCAATGATGGGATTCTCCGTCCAGGAGACCCCGATCCGTTACGACAGACCGATGACCTTCGCGAGTCTCGGCGTCGCGATCGCCATGGTCGGCATCGGGATCTTCATCGTCGGATACCGGGGAGCGTCCGGAACGGCCCTGTTCACCGGGGGCACCATCACCGGTCTGGGCGTCGCCTCGATGCACTACCTGGGCATGGCCGGAATGCGTCTCAACGGGAAGCTGGAGTACAACACCCTCACCGTCGCCGCCTCCGTCGTCATAGCCGTCGCCGCCGCGACCGCCGCCCTGTGGGCGGCCGGGCAGGTCCGCGGTTTCCTGTGGAGCGTGGGCGCGAGCCTGGTCATGGGCCTCGCCGTCAGCGGTATGCACTACACGGGGATGGCCGCTCTCAGCGTCCGGCTGCACGGCGCGGCCGGCACCCCCTCGGGTGACTCGCCCGCGACCCTGCTGGCGCCCCTGATGATCGGCCCCCTGGCCTTCCTGCTGCTGGCCGGGGTCGTCGTGATGTTCGACCCGCTGATGGTCATGGGCAAGCCCGACTGGAGCGCCGCCGACCGGAAGCCGGGCATCCCCGCCCACCCGGTCCACCACACCGGTCACCACACGGGCCACCGGCCCGTGCCCGGCCCGCGCTCCCGGCACCGGGGCGGCTCCCGCGCCCCGCAGAACCGGTGACGGAAGCCCGTTGTCGGTGCGGGGCCGTACGGTGGATGCCATGCGGCCCGTATCGAAGATCGAACGCACGGTGGCGCCTTTCGAGGTCGTCAGTTCCTACCAGCCCAGCGGCGACCAGCCCGCTGCCATCGCCGACCTCGAACGGCGCGTCCTCGCGGGTGAGCAGGACGTCGTGCTCCTCGGCGCGACCGGCACCGGCAAGTCCGCGACCACCGCGTGGATGATCGAGAAGCTGCAGCGCCCCACCCTCGTGATGGCGCCGAACAAGACGCTGGCCGCCCAGCTGGCGAACGAGTTCCGCGAACTGCTGCCGAACAACGCGGTCGAGTACTTCGTCTCGTACTACGACTACTACCAGCCCGAGGCGTACGTCCCGCAGTCGGACACCTACATCGAGAAGGACTCCTCGGTGAACGAGGAGGTGGAGCGCCTGCGCCACTCCGCGACCAACTCGCTCCTCACCCGCCGCGACGTCGTCGTGGTGGCCTCGGTCTCCTGCATCTACGGCCTGGGCACGCCCCAGGAGTACGTGGACCGCATGGTCAACCTCAAGGTCGGCGACGAGATCGACCGCGACGACCTGCTGCGCCGCTTCGTCGACATCCAGTACACACGCAACGACCTGGCCTTCACCCGCGGCACCTTCCGCGTCCGCGGCGACACCATCGAGATCTTCCCGGTCTACGAGGAGCTGGCCGTCCGCATCGAGATGTTCGGCGACGAGATCGAGGCCCTCTCCACCCTGCACCCCCTCACCGGCGAGATCATCAGCGACGACCGGCAGCTGTACGTCTTCCCGGCCTCCCACTACGTCGCGGGCCCCGAGCGCCTGGAGCGCGCCGCCCACGCCATCGAGAAGGAGCTGGGCGAGCGGCTGACCGAGCTGGAGAAGCAGGGCAAGCTCCTGGAGGCCCAGCGCCTGCGGATGCGCACCACGTACGACCTGGAGATGCTCCGCCAGATCGGCTCCTGCTCCGGTGTCGAGAACTACTCGATGCACTTCGACGACCGCGAACCCGGATCGCCGCCGAACACGCTGCTCGACTACTTCCCGGACGACTTCCTGCTCGTCATCGACGAGTCGCACGTCACGGTTCCCCAGATCGGTGCCATGTACGAGGGCGACGCCTCCCGCAAGCGGACCCTCGTCGACCACGGCTTCCGGCTGCCCTCCGCGCTGGACAACCGCCCCCTGAAGTGGGAGGAGTTCCAGGAGCGCGTCGGCCAGACCGTCTACCTGTCGGCGACACCGGGCAAGTACGAGCTCTCGCGCGGCGACGGCTTCGTCGAGCAGATCATCCGTCCCACCGGCCTCATCGACCCCGAGGTCGTGGTCAAGCCCACCGAGGGCCAGATCGACGACCTGGTGCACGAGATCCGCAAGCGCACCGAGAAGGACGAGCGGGTCCTGGTCACCACCCTCACCAAGAAGATGGCCGAGGACCTCACCGACTACTTCCTGGAGATGGGCATCCAGGTCCGGTACCTGCACAGCGACGTCGACACCCTGCGCCGGGTCGAGCTGCTGCGGGAACTGCGCGCCGGTGAGTTCGACGTCCTCGTCGGCATCAACCTCCTCAGGGAGGGCCTCGACCTGCCCGAGGTCTCCCTGGTGTCGATCCTCGACGCCGACAAGGAGGGCTTCCTGCGCTCCGGCACCTCGCTGATCCAGACCATCGGCCGCGCGGCCCGCAACGTCTCCGGCCAGGTCCACATGTACGCGGACAAGATCACCCCGGCGATGGAGAAGGCCATCGAGGAGACCAACCGCCGCCGGGAGAAGCAGATCGCCTACAACACGGAGCGGGGCATCGACCCGCAGCCCCTGCGCAAGAAGATCAACGACATCGTGGCGCAGATCGCCCGCGAGGACGTCGACACGGAGCAGCTGCTCGGCTCGGGCTACCGCAAGTCGAAGGACGGCAGGAACGCCAAGGCGCCCGTGCCCGCGCTGGGCTCGAAGGCGGACAACGGAGCCGGGTCCGCCAAGGGCAAGGGCAAACAGACCGTGCCGACCGACCGTCCCGCGGCGGAGCTCGCCGAGCAGATCGAGGAGATGACGGTGCGGATGCGCGCGGCCGCCGCCGACCTGCAGTTCGAGATCGCCGCACGGTTGCGTGACGAGGTCTCGGAGATGAAGAAGGAGCTGCGGCAGATGAAGGAGGCCGGCATCGCCTGACGCCCGGGCACCGCGCTGTGTTGCAAGACCGACACAAAGTGTGCTCCAGGCTTCGGCGCCGTCGGTGATCCTGCGTAGAGTTGCTGGTCAACCGCAGGATTCTGCGGCAACAGGGGACAGTCGTTCCGAGAGGGGAACAGCGCGTGACGGTCAACATGACCAAGGGTCAGGCCATCAGTCTGCAGAAGAACGACGGGGGCACGCTGACCGCGGTGCGCATGGGGCTCGGCTGGCAGGCGGCGCCGCGGCGCGGCCTGTTCGGTTCCCGTACCCGCGAGATCGACCTCGACGCGTCGGCCGTGCTGTTCGCGGACAAGCAGCCGGTCGACGTGGTGTTCTTCCGTCACCTCGTCAGCGACGACGGCTCGGTGCGGCACACCGGTGACAACCTCGTCGGCGGCGTGGGCCAGGGCGGCGACGACGAGGCGATCCTCGTCGACCTCGCGCGTATCCCGGTCCACATCGACCAGATCGTCTTCACCGTGAACTCGTTCACGGGCCAGACGTTCCAGGAGGTGCAGGACGCGTTCTGCCGGCTGGTCGACGAGACCAACGGCCAGGAGCTGGCCCGCTACACCCTGGCCGGCGGCGGACAGTACACCGCGCAGATCATGGCGAAGGTCCACCGCGCGGGCACGGGCTGGCAGATGACCGCCCTCGGTACGCCCGCCAACGGCCGTACCTTCCAGGACCTGATGCCGGCGATCCTGCCGCACCTGTAGACAGCACGGCGGGGACGGCACGGCGGGGACAGCGCCCGGCGCTCGAAGACACAGGGGGAACGAAGGCGATGACGGCTGAGCTGGTCCGGGGGCAGAACCACCCGCTCTCCCAGGTACGACTCGAGATCCGGGTGTCGGCCGGCAAGCCGATCGTGGCCGGGGCCACGCTCAGCGACGAGCAGGGCAAGGTGCGCGGTGCCGAGTGGGTGGCCCACCCGGGCTCGCCCACCCTGCCCGGTGTGGAGGTGTCCAAGCAGGCGGCCGCCGACCACCGGCTCGCGTGCGACCTGGACGCACTGCCGGAGACCGTGCACCGGGTCAGTGTGCTGCTCGCCCTGCCGTCCGGAGTGGGCGGTCCGCTCCGGTTCGGCGCCGTCGCGGCCCCCTTCGTCGCCGTCACCGGACTCGACGGCTCCGAGGTCGCCAGCTACACGGTCACCGGGCTCGACGCCGAGTCGGCCGTCGTCGCACTGGAGCTCTACCGCAGGCAGGGTGCCTGGAAGGTGCGCGCCGTGGGCCAGGGGTACGCGGACGGCCTCGCGGAGCTCTTCGCCGACCAGGGTCTGCCCGAGGCCCACCGGCTCGCGGCCGGTATCAACGAGGCGGTCGTCCAGGGGCTCGCCCGCTCGGTGGCCGCACCGCCCCCGCGCACCGCCGAGGGCGACCGCACGCGGCACGCCGCGGCGCCCGCGCTGGGCCAGGACCAGGGCGGGTCGACGGCCCAGGGCGCGC
>NZ_JAHKJW010000085.1 GCF_019710745.1 Streptomyces beigongshangae | reverse complement strand
GAGGTGCCCGCGCCTCGGACCGCCGTCGCCGGACACCGCCCCGCGGCCGGCGCCGGCGGGGGACGCGGCGGGATCGCCCCGCTGCCGCGCCGGGTGCCGCAGACCAGCCTGGCCGCCGAGTTGCGCGAGGACTCCGCGGCCGACGAGGCCGACGGCTCCCTGGACGACTTCACCGCGGAACGCGCGGCCTCCTCCCTAGCCGGATTCCAGCGCGGCACACTCCGCGCCCGTGACAACGACGTGGATTCGACGTACGACCAAGGGGAAGAAACCACGCCCGAAGGCGCATCCGTCACCTCGACTCCGCCCGCAGACCGCTCATGAAGGACAGAGAAATGACACGCCCCACCCCCGCCACGCACAGCCAGCTCGACCAGCTGCTCACCGGACTGGTGGACCGGGTCGCCGAGGTGAACCAAGCCGTCGTGCTCTCCGAGGACGGGCTGGTCGTCAGCAGGTCCACGGGGTTCCTGCGGGACGACGCCGAGCGGCTGGCGGCGACCGCGTCCGGCCTGATGAGCCTGAGCAAGGGGGTCAGCATGGACTTCCGCGGCGGCCCCGTACGCCAGGCACTCATCGAGATGGCCAACAGCTACCTGATCCTCACCACGGCGGGCCCCGGCGCGCACCTGGCCGTGCTCACCAGCAAGGGCGCGGACGTCGGAGTGGTCGCCTACCAGATGAACATGCTCGTGAAGAAGATCGGCGAGCACCTCAGCGCGGCACCGCGGGCCGGCGTCGCCACCGACAACGGCGAGTGAGGTGAACGGAGGCGACTCGGCGGGCCGTCTCGTACGGCCGTTCACCCTGACCGGCGGCCGCACCCGGCCCAGCCGCACCGACTTCACCCTCATCACGTCGGTCACCGCGGTCGACCCGCCGCCCGCCGGGGCCGCCAGACCGCAGCCCGAGCACGCGCGGATCCTGCGGCTGTGCGCGAAACCGGTCGTGGTGGCGGAACTCGCCGCCCAGCTCGACCTGCCGGTGAGCGTGGTCTGCATCATGCTCTGCGACCTGCTGGAAGCCGGCCGGATCGCCGCCCGGGCACCGCGCGAGATCTCCCGCACCTCGGACTTGGACCTCCTGCAGAAAGTGAGGGACGGCCTTGGCCGGCTCTGACCCCGTCATCCGGGGGACCTCAGCACCCGACACGGTCAAGATCCTGATCGCCGGAGGGTTCGGCGTGGGCAAGACCACCATGGTCGGCTCGGTCAGTGAGATCGTGCCGCTGCGCACCGAGGAACCGCTCACCGCGGCCGGCCTGGGCGTCGACGACCTGGGCGGCATCCCGGAGAAGCACGCCACCACGGTGGCCCTGGACTTCGGCCGGATCACGCTCAGCCAGGAACTCGTGCTGTACCTCTTCGGCACGCCCGGGCAGCAGCGGTTCTGGTTCATGTGGAACGACCTGGCCATCGGCGCCCTGGGAGCCGTGGTCCTGATCGACGTGCGCCGCCCGGAGTCCAGCTTCGCCGCCATCGACTTCTTCGAGCGGCGCGGCATCCCGTTCGTCGTCGGCGTCAACGGTTTCCACGGGGAGCACCCGTACTCGCCCGAGGAGATCCGGGAGGCGCTGGCCCTTCCCGAGAACGCGCACGTCCTGCTGTGCGACGCCCGGGACCGCGACTCGTGCCGGGACGTGCTGATCGCGCTGATAGACCAGCTGATAGCGACCTCGGCGCAGACCGGCTGAACCCCCTACGGAGCCGGTGCGCCGCCGGCGCCGTCAGCGCGGTCGGTGCCGTCAGCGCGGTCGGTGCCGTCGATCCGGGCCAGGTGGGACACGTTCTCGCGGTCGTCGGCGTCGGGGCCGGGCCCGCTGTCGAACCAGGCGTCGAGGATCTCCCCGAGCAGCGGACCGGACGTCAGCCGCAGCCCGAGGGCCAGCACGTTGGCGTCGTTCCAGCGGCGGGCGCCGCGGGCCGTGTACGCGTCCGTGCACAGCGCGGCGCGGACGCCCGCCACCTTGTTCGCGGCGATCGACGCGCCCGTGCCGGTCCAGCAGCACACGACCGCCTGGTCCGCGCGCCCGGCGGCGACGTCACGGGCCGCCGCCTCGGAGCACACCGCCCACCGCGCGTCGTCCCCGGGGCGCAGCGCCCCGTGCGTCAGCACCTCGTGGCCGCGCTCGCGCAGTTCCGCGAGCAGCGAACGGGCCACGGGTTCGTCCGTGTCGGAGGAGACGGAGATCCGCATGGACCGAGACTAGTGGACCGGGACCGATGGACCGGGACTAGGTGAACAGGGCGGTGATCAGGGCGATGTCGTCGTTCTTGTTCTGCCCGAAGCGGTCGAGCAGCAGGTCGCACATCTCCTCCAGGTCCTCCGGGCCGTCGGCCACGGCCTCGCGGAACTCGGCGAGGGTGGCGTCCAGATGGGTGTCCCGCACCTCGACGAGGCCGTCCGTCACCATGAGCAGACGGGTGCCGGGCGGGATCTCCACGACGGTGGGCGGCGGGTGCGGGAGCCCCATGCCGATCAGCGGGCCGTGCGGGTCGTGGAACCGCGGCCCCTCCTTCGGGTCGATGACCAGCGGAGGGATGTGGCCCGCGTTGGCGATGTGCAGGCGGCGCTCGTCCAGCTCCACCAGGACGAGGCAGAGCGTGACGGTGATGCCCGGCTGGGACTGCCCGAGCAGCGTCTCCAGCCGGTGCAGGATGTGGTCCGGGGGGTGGCCCTCGACGGCGTAGGCCCGCAGCGCGTGGCGCACCTCGCCCATGACGGTCGCGGCCGTCACCGAGTGCCCGACCACGTCGCCGATGGCGAGCAGCAGGCCGTTGACCGTCTGCACCGCCTCGTAGAAGTCGCCCCCGATCTCCGCGTGCTCGGAGGCGGGCAGATAGCGGAAGGCGAGCTCGACCCCCGGGACGGACGGCAGCTCCTTGGGGAGGAAGGAGCGCTGCAGGGCCAGTCCCAGGGCGTGTTCCTCGTTGTAGGTCCGCAGGGCTTCGAGGGCCAGGGCGCTGGCGTTGGCCAGCTGCTGCAGGAGCTGCTCGTCGTCGGCGCTCTGCAGGGCGCTCGCGGGGACGGCCAGACAGACGGGCGGCCGGCCGCGCTTGGTGCGGGACACCGCGAGGGCGACGTCCCCGGGCAGGTGGTCCGCCGGCAGCACCGCCCGCCACTGCTGGTGCGGGACGCGGACGATCGTGACCCCGGTGTCCTGGTTCAGACCGTGGGACGCGAGCTGCTTCAGGAGCACCGAGTGGACGGGCTGGATGCGTACGGGGCCCTGCGGGTCGTCGGTCATGCTGTGGACGGCCTGGGCCTGGGGCGAGAGGAAGACCGCGCTGGCCGGGCCGTCCAGCAGGGCGGCCGCGCCGCCGGTGGCCGCCGCCGCGAAGGAGTGGAAGCCCACCGCGCTGTAGACGTTCATCGTCGCCCGGTTCAGCGCGATGAGGCGCTGGGCGAGCCGCTCGGCGCGCTGGCGGGCCCTGGCGTAGCGCAGGGTGGCGGTGACGGTGGCGAGGAGTTCGCCCGGGTCGACGGGCTGGTCGAGGTAGGCGTCCGCACCCCGTCTGAGCCCTTCCGCGTGGTCGGCGGGGCTGATGGCGGCGGCGGAGATCTGGATGATCGGCAGGTGGGTCGTGCGCGGACTGTTCTTGAGCCGTTCGCTGACCTCGAAGCCGCTCATGTCGGGGAGCCGGACGTCGATGATCGCGATGTCCGGGACCGGGCCCGGGTCCCCGTCCGGTCCGGCGTCCGCGCGGGCGAGGCCCTCCTCGCCCGTGACGGCGCTGACGACGGTGTGCCCCGCGCGCTGCAGCCAGCTGGTGAGGACGTAGAGGTTCGTCTCGTTGTCCTCGACGACCAGTACGGTCGCGGGCAGACGCTCTTGTGCGTTGTCGGTCACGGCCCGCCCTTCCTGTTCCGCGTTTCCTTGGTGTGCCCGGGGCCGAGGTCCGGCAGGCGGACCTCCACCCGGGTGCCGGCGCCGACGGTGCTGGTGAGGGTCAGGGACCCGCCGAGCAGTTCCGCGAGCGTACGGGCGTAGGGCAGGCCCAGGCCGGTACCGGGCCGGCCCTGCTGGTGCGGGCCGCGGACCTGGTAGAACACCTCGAAGACGCGTTCCAGTTCCTCGGGCGGGATGCCGATCCCGGTGTCCGTGACGGTGAACACCGCTTCGGGGGCCGACGGCTCGGGGGCGACGGTGATGTCCAGGCGCACCTCGCCCCGTTCGGTGAACTTGAGGGCGTTGGACAGGACGTTGCGCAGGATCCGGACCAGCAGCGTCTCGTCGGTGACCAGGGACTGCTGCTGCTCGACACGGGGCGTGACGAAGGTGATCCGGTCGTCGCCGTGGCCGCTCAGGAAGAGGCCGCTGAGGTGGGCGACCAGCAGCCGCAGGTCCACCGGTTCCGGCTGGATGTCGAGGTGGCCGGCTTCGGCCTTCGCGACGTCCAGCAGGTCGCTCACCAGGGACAGCATCGTGTGGCCGGAGGAGGCGATGAGTCCGACCTGCTCGCGCTGCTCGTCGGTGAGGGCGGGCGAACTGGGCGCGAGGAGCAGTGTCGAGAGCGCGACCACGGAGTTGACCGGGGTGCGCAGTTCATGGCTGATGTTGGTCCAGAACCGGGTCTTGGACTCGCTGGCCTCCTGCAGCTGCTGCCGCTTGTCCTCCAGTTCCGTGTGCAGTGCCAGCACACCGCTGTTGGTCGTCTCCAGCTCCTGCGTCAGCTCGGAGTAGAGCGCGAGGACACCGCGGTTGGTCTCCTCCAGCTCCTCGTTGAGGCGGCGCAGTTCCTCGCGCTGGGCGCGGGTCTCCTCCAGGGTGGCGATCAGGTCGCGCGTCTGGGCGCGCAGGTCGTCCGCCTCGGTCGAGCTGGTGCGGCCCTTGAGGACCTCCGCCAGCCGGGCGTACTGCTCGTCCGCGCTGCCCGCGCTCACGTCCAGCGGCTGGGTGACGACGATGCGGCCGCCCGTCGGACCGGGCTCGTGCTCGGTCCGTACGAGTTTCCCGGCCAGGTCGAGCGTCTCCCTGGCCGGGGGCGGTCCGCCGGTCCAGGCGAACGTGACGAGGAGGGAGGACGGGCGGCCCGGCGGGACCAGGCTGAAGGAGACCTCCAGGCCGCGGCAGGCCAGCCGGTCCCGGCCCAGTTCGCTCAGCGCGGTCGCCAGCCGGACCTGGTCCTGGCGGTCCAGGGACAGCGCCGCCGCGGCCTGCTGGGCGCTGCGGCGCAGGCCGAACACGTCCTGGGCCGAGGACAGGACGAAGGACGCCACCGGGTCGGCGGACCCGGTGACGGGTCTGGAGGCCGCCGGGCGGTCGCCGCGGGCGGCCGGGTCAGAGGCCACGCTCGTGCCGTTCCCCGCCGGTCACCAGGCCCCCTTGACCACGACCACACTGGCGTCGTCCCGCCGCACCCCCGCCTCGCGCAGTAGGTGGCCGGCCATGACGAGCGGCGAGTGGTGCAGCAGACCGGGCAGGGCCCCGTGGTCCCAGCGTTCGGTCAGGCCGTCGGAGTGCATCACCAGGGCGCCGTATCCGGAGAGCGGTTCCTCGAACGTCCGCAGTCGCCGCATGTGCGAGCCGACTATTCCCGGAGCGGACAGCAGGGCCTTGCGTCCGCCGTCGCCCACGAGGAAACCGCTGACGTTGCCGATCCCGCAGTACCGCACCCGTCCCGCGCCGGGCTCGATCCGCGCCACGGCGACCGCCCCGCCGCGGGTTCCCTGCAGGGCGCGGTGCACCGCCCCGAGGGCACCCTCGGGGCTGAGGTCGTGGGTGTTGCCGAACGCCTTGACCGCCGCCTGACTGGCGCGGGCCGCGAGAGGGCCGTGCCCCAGCCCGTCGCAGAGCATGACCAGGATCGCCGGCCGGTGTCCGGTGCCGGTCGCGGCGTCGGTGCGTACGGCCCACGCGTCCCCGCACACGCTCTCGCCGCTGATGGGCCTGGTCACGCCGTCGGCGAGGGACGGGCCCGGGGCGACGACGGCCCTGCCGTCGACGGTGCGCGGCCAGAACTGCGCGGCCATCACCGTCCCCCGCCCCGGCAGGGAGTGCAGGTCGAAGTGGTCCGCGAGCCGGGAGACCGCCCCCAGGCCGATGCCCAGGGTGCCGGCGCTGGACGTCCCGTCGGCCAGGGAGGCGGGGACGTCCGTCATCCCGGGACCCGAGTCGACGGTGAGGAACTCCACGCCCGCCTGGTCGCCGGACCGCACCACGCGCAGCAGCAGGGCCCCGTCGTCGGCGTGCCGCTGTACGTTCGTGGCGGCCTCGGTGACGGCGAGGGCGACCTCGGCGGCGCGGTGGTCGCTGAGGCCGAGCCGTCTGGCCAGCGAGGAGGCCGCGCTCCGGGCGGCCACGGCCAGCGAGACGCCGTCCCGGAACCAGGCGATGTCCTCGCCGACCAGGACGGCGGCGGTGCTCACCGTGCCCACTTGGTGATGGACACGGTCGTGCCCTCGCCGGGCGCGGTGTCCAGCCGGAAGTCGTCGACGAGGCGCCGGGCGCCGCTGAGACCGAGCCCCAGGCCGCCGCCCGACGTCCAGCCGTCCGTCATGGCCTGGTCGACGTCCGGGATACCGGGGCCGGAGTCCTCGAAGACGGCGGCCACTCCCCGCCTGCCGTTCGCGCTCACCAGACCGGCGGTGACCTTGCCGCCACCGCCGTAGATCAGGGTGTTGCGCGCGAGCTCACTGGCCGCAGTGATCATCTTCGTCTGGTCGACCAGGGACAGCCGGGACTGCTGGGCCAGCGCTCTGATGGCCTGCCGGATGTGCACGAGGTCTCCGCTGCGCGCTATGGGGTAGACCTTCGGATCCTCCCCCGCGGCCCAGGGCGCGGTCACCGCAAGACCGAACTGGTGGGCTGACGCAGCTTCGCCAGCCCCTTCTCCAGGTCCAGGGCGGTGTCGACACCACCGAGGGAGAGCCCGAGCTCCACCAGGGTGATGGCCACGGCGGGACGCATCCCCACCACCACCGTCCTGGCGTCGAGCACCCGCGAGATGGCGGCCACCGTCGCCAGCATGCGTCCCACGAAGGAGTCGACGATCTCCAGGGCCGTGATGTCGATGATGACGCCCCGGGCCGCCTTGGACACGATCTGCTCGGCGAGGTCCTCCTGGAGGTTCAGCACCATCTGGTCCTCCAGGTCGAACTGGACGGACACCAGCAGGGTCTCCCCGATCCGCAGGATCGGAATGCGCTCGCTCATCGCTGTACGCCCTCGTGCGCGACCAGATCCACGCCGGACCGGCGCAGCGCCAGCTTCAGGGCGTCGGCCAGGCTGGCCTTCGTGATGATGTCGTCGAACTCGATGCCCAGGGCGACGATGGTCTGCGCGATCTGCGGGCTGATGCCGGAGACGGTGCACTCGGCGCCCATCAGCCGGGCGGCGACGATGGTCTTCAGCAGGTGCTGGGCCACCTGGGTGTCCACCGCGGGCACGCCCGTGATGTCGATGATCGCCTGCTCCGAGCCGGTGTCCACCAGGGCCTGGAGGAGCTTCTCCATCACCACTTGCGTGCGCGCCGAGTCCAGCGTGCCCACCAGCGGCACGGCGATGACGCCGTCCCACAGCCGCACCACCGGCGTGGACAGCTCCAGGAGCTGCTCCGCCTGCGCGGTGATGATCTCGTCGCGGGTCTGCGAGTACGACTCGATCGTGAACAGGCCCAGCCCGTCCAGGACGCGGCCGAGCTCCAGGTAGGCGCGGGTCTCGTCGCCGGACCCCTCCTGGAGGACGGGTTCGAGGACCCGCTTCAGCGCGAAGACGCTGATCGCGGTCTCGGTGGGTGAGAACCCCTGGCGGGCCCTGTTGCGCGACAGCTCCGTCAGCAGTGCGCGGACCTCGGACATCTGCTCCGCGTGGACGTCGGTGGCCCCTTGCTGGAGCGCGTCCACCAGTGCGTCGTACAGCTCCCGGAGCTCGCGGTCGAGTTCGGCCGTGCCGACGCGGCTTCCCAGCGACGCCGACACCTCCCGCACCCACGCCGCGGCCAGGTCCTGACCCTCCACCGACAAGAGCCCTACCAGATCCGCAGCGTTGTCTCGCTTCGCCATTCAGGCGCTCCTTCAATGTTCCGCTATACGTGTCACCACTGACGCCCGAAGCCTACGGCACGGGCCTTAGCAGACATCCGTGACCTTGAAGTAGGGGCCATTGGCAGATCTTGTGCAACCGGAGCCGGTCCGGAGGCGTCCCCGGCCGATGAACGGACCGCGTGGGATGCGCGTCTGTCACCATGGCCTCAATGTGGCTGATGAGACGTGGGGCGGAGCCTGACCGAGGGCCCTGTCCGAAGGAGTGAACAGCCACACTCGAACAGCTGATCGATCCTAACCGGGCGGCACGGGAAGCGCCAAGCGGAGCGGGCGCCGACGGACAACGGGAACGAAGGTGGAGAAAAGGTGGAGCCAGTCGGTAGCGGCGGGGCGGGACCGTCGGGCGCCCCTGCCATAGTCGCCGCCGTCTCCTGGAACGGCGACGGCAGTTGCATCGCCGAAGCGCGTCACTTCGCGGTCGACTTCCTCACCCGCGCCGGGACGGACCACGGTGTGTCCGTCTCCGCCCGCGCGATGGACATCACCCAGTTGGTGGTCAGCGAACTGGTCACCAACGCCCACAAGTACGCCCCGGGCCCGCTGCTGATGGAACTGCGCATCGCGGACGCCGCGGTGGCGGTGACCGTGCGCGACAGTGCCCGCGCCCGGCCGGTCGCCCGTTCCGTCGACCCGGGCAGGATCGGGCAGCACGGCCTGGAGATCGTCATGGCCGTGGCCCGGACCTTCCGGGTCGATCTCGAACCGGCCGGGAAGAGTGTGACCGCCACCGTCGCCCTGGCCGACGAGCCGGCCGGCTGACCGGCGCCCCCGTGCCGTGACCGGGCTCCTCAGGTGGTGGTGAGGAGTCCGGTGCGCAGACGGTTGAGGGTGCGGGTGAGGAGGCGGGAGATGTGCATCTGGGAGAGGTTGAGCTCGCGGCCGATCTCCGCCTGGGTCATCTCCCGGCCGAAGCGCATCTCGATGATGGTGCGCTCGCGCTCGTCGAGCTGCTGCAGCAGGGGGGCCAGGGTGTGCAGGTCCTCGAAGAGGTCCATGGCCGGGTCGCTCTCGCCCAGGGTGTCGGCGTAGGTGGGCCCCTCGGCGGTGTCGTCGTCGCCGCCGGGGGTGTCGATGGAGCCGGCGACGTAGCCGTTGGCGGCCACCAGGCCCTCGATGATCTCCTCCTCGCTCAGCTCCAGGTGGGCGGCGAGTTCCTTGACCGTCGGCGGGCGGTTGAGCGTGGTGGCCAGGGCCTCCTTGGTCTTGGCCAGGGTCACGCGCAGCTCCTGCAGGCGGCGCGGGACGTGCACGGCCCAGGTGGTGTCGCGGAAGAAGCGCTTGATCTCGCCGACGATGTAGGGGATCGCGAAGGAGGTGAACTCCACCTCGCGGGAGAGGTCGAAGCGGTCGATGGCCTTGATCAGGCCGATCGTGCCGACCTGGATGACGTCCTCCATCTCGCCGCCGCCGCGGTTGCGGAAGCGCCGGGCGGCGAACTGCACCAGCGAGAGGTTCATCTCGATGAGCGTGTTGCGGGCGTACTGGTACTCGTGGGTGCCCTCCTCCAGCTCCCGCAGCCGGTCCAGGAACAGCCGGGACATCTCCCGCGCGTCCTTGGGGGCGACCTTGGCCCCGTCCTCGATCCAGGGAAGGTCGCCGACGAGCTCCGGCGCTCCCGCGCTGGAAGCCGCCGCTTCGGAAGCGTTCACGGAGGAGATCACGGGTGCCGCCTTAAATGGAGAAGACAAGGTGAGCGTCTTCTGCCCCCGATGCCCGCATGCATGTCCGCGCATGCGCACTATTTTCTGCACTGTTTTCCGGACTGCTCTCCGGGCTGTTCCCGGGGCTGCTCCCGGGGCACGGCGACGGCGGCGCCGCTGCTGCGGCGCCGCCGTCCCGGCCCGCGGTTCCGTGTCAGTCCCCGGCCGGTGTCAGACGCAGCGAGATGGAGTTGATGCAGTACCGCTGGTCCGTCGGGGTCGGGTACCCCTCGCCCTCGAAGACGTGGCCCAGGTGGGAACCGCAGCGGGAGCAGCGCACCTCGGTGCGCGTCATCCCGTGCGACCGGTCCTCGACCAGCTCGACCGCGTCGGACTCCTTGGGGTCGTAGAAGGACGGCCAGCCACAGTGCGACTCGAACTTCTCCGTGGAGGTGAAGAGTTCGGCGCCGCACGCCCGGCAGGAGTAGACGCCCTTCGTCTTCGTGTCCGTGTACTCACCGCGGAACGCCGGCTCGGTGCCGGCCTGGCGCAGGACGGCGTACTCGGCCGGGCTCAGCTCCGCACGCCACTGCTCGTCCGGCTTCTCGATGTCGTACGACATGATGCTCAGCCCCTCACTACAGCTACAGCTTCTTCGACAGGCGGGCCAGGATCCCGGGTCCGAGATCCGTCACGTCACCCGCGCCCATGGTGAGAACGAGATCACCGGGCCTGGTCATTCCCGTCATCAGCGCGGGTACCTGCGCCGTGTCGTGCACGGGCGTCACATGGGCGCCGGCCGCCTGCGCCGCCTCGACGACCAGCTCGCTCGTCACACCCGGGACCGGGTCCTCGCGGGCCGGGTAGACGTCCAGGACCAGTGAGGCGTCCGCCAGGGAGAGGGCC
This sequence comes from Streptomyces beigongshangae, assembly GCF_019710745.1. GTDB lineage: Bacteria > Actinomycetota > Actinomycetes > Streptomycetales > Streptomycetaceae > Streptomyces > Streptomyces beigongshangae. The sequence continues at coordinate 14,421 of NZ_JAHKJW010000085.1, read as the reverse complement.
TGGCCCATCTCCTTGCCCAGTTCCTGGGTGCGTGAGAAGAGGTGGGGCTGGAAGACGACGAAGATGCGGGAGTCGCCGGCGGCCGCCCGCATCGCCTCCAGGTCCGCCGTCATCTCCGTCGGGTGGTGCGCGTACGAGTCGACGACCTGGACGCCCGCCGCCTCGCCCTTGAGCTGCAGCCGGCGCTTCACCCCCGTGTAGGAGGCGAGCGCGGACGCCAGCTCGTCCGCCGGGACGCCCAGGGCGACGCCCGCCGCCAGCGCCGCCACCGCGTTGTGCGCGTAGTGGCGGCCGGGCACCGAGACCGCGAAGGTCAGCCGGGAGCCGTCCAGCTCGACGGTCACCTCGCTCCTCAGTCCCTGGGGGACCACGGACAGGACCCGTACGTCGGCGTCCTCGGACTCGCCGTACGTCACCACCCGGACGCGGTCGCCGGCCGGCAGCCGGCGCGTCAGCTCGCGCGCGCCCTCGTGGTCCGCGGTGATCACCAGGGTGCCGCCGTCCACGATCCTGCCGGCGAACGTCCCGAAGGACTCGTAGATCTCTTCCATGGACGCGTAGTTGGCGTGGTGGTCCAGCTCCACGTTCAGCACGATCGCCACCTCCGGCGCGTACTTGTGGAAGCTGCGGTCCGATTCGTCGGCCTCGGCGACGAAGATCTCGCCCTCGCCGTGCAGGGCGTTGGACCCGGGTTCGTCGAGGTCGCCGCCGATCGCGTACGAGGGGTTCAGTCCCAGCGTCGACAGGGAGACCGCCAGCATCGACGTCGTGGTCGTCTTGCCGTGCGTGCCCGCGACCGCGATCGGGCGCAGGCCGTCCATCAGACGGGCGAGGGCGTCCGAGCGGTGGACGACCGGGATGCCCAGTTCGGCGGCGCGGGCCAGCTCCGGGTTGTCCTCGCGGATCGCCGAGGAGACGACGACGCACGTGGCGTCGGACGCCAGGTGCCCGGCCGCGTGTCCGATGCGGACCGTGACACCCAGCGCGCGCAGGGCCTCCGCGGTGGCGGACTCCTTCGCGTCGCTGCCCGCCACGGCGGCCCCGCGCTGCGCGAGGATCTTCGCGATGCCCGACATCCCGGCGCCGCCGATGCCGATGAAGTGCGGTCGATCCATGGCGGTAGGAAGGCCGGGTGCCATACGTGTTTCTCCCAGGACGCAGCTACGGGGTGAGCGGCCCAAGCCTATGCGCTGCGTCGCCCGGGACGCCCCGGCCCCGTGAGGGGCACGGGGAACTGCGCGCCCGGCCACACACGAGCGGCACCCGGCGGACCCGGAGGACCTCCACGGCGCCCGCCGTCCAGCCGCAGCGGCGGCGTCACGCCTTGCTGTGCGAGAACAGCTTCAGCACCGGCACCCCCACCTTGTGCCGCGCCCGCGACGCCCAGTCCCGGTGGAAGAACTCCTCCACGTAATGGGGGTCGGTCAGCACGATGACCTCGTCCGCCCCCACCTCGTCGACGAGATCCCGCAGCGCGTCCAGCGGATGGTCCTCGATCAGCCGCCCCTGCGCCGAGCTGCCACTGGCCCGCAGCGCCACCAGCGACACGTCGAGGGCCTGCCGCCCCTGCCCGACGGCCTCCTCGCCCTCGGGCGTCTCGTGCTCGCGGGCCGCCTCGTCCAGTTCACCGAGCGCCACGTCGTCGATCGCCCGCAGGAGCCGGTCCGCCTGCTCGCCGCGCGGCTGGAGCAGTACGTGGAAAGCGACGTCCTCGTCGCCGTGCAAGGTGGTGACGAACTCGACGTCCGCGGTCGTGAGGGCCTTCTCGATCATCAATACGCTCGTGAACACGACAAACGCCCTTCTTGTCCGTGGGTCGTCCGCAGACCCTGCGGAAACCATCCTGCCCCGTGATCCCACGGGGACTGCATCATTCACATGTCCGGGAAGGCTAACCGGAATGCGCTATTCCGGATTCGGTCGGATCCGGCTTCGGTTCGGAGCCGCCTCCGGTCGGACCCGGCTTCGGTCGGACCCGGCTGATCACGTCCGGCGGCTCCGACGGTAACGACTGAAGAGGAACCCGGCCTCCTCCAGCAGGGACGTCAGCTCGAAGCGGCTCGGCACCGCGACCGGGGGGCCGCCCGCGATGCGCTGGGCGTCCCCCGCGGTGAGCACCGGGGACACCGTCAGGCACAGCTCGTCGAGGACGTCCGCCGCGACCAGCTGCCCGAGCAGCCGGGGCCCGCCCTCGGTGAGCAGCCGGTGCATGCCCAGACCGGCGAGCGCGCGGACGGCCCGCGCGGGGTCCACCCCCGCGCCGTCGCCCGCGATCACGACCCGCGCCCCGGACCTCTCGGCGGCGGCGATCCGGCCGGGCGCCGCCGCGGCTCCGGTGAGCACGAGCGTGGGGAGCAGCGGCGAGGTGAAGAGCGGCAGCGAGAAGTCCAGGTCGAGACCCGCGCTCACCACGGCGATCGCGGGCGCCGGGCCCTGTCCCGCCGCCCGGCGGAGCCCGGCGAAGTCCTCCCGTGCCCGCGCGGGGCGGTACCCCTCCCGGCGCACCGTCTCCGCGCCGACCACGACCACGTCCGCGAGTCCCCGCAGCGTCCCGAAGATCCGCATGTCGGCGGCGCCGGAGATGGGCTGCGAGCGCCCGTCGTGCTGGGCGGCCCCGTCGAGCGTGGAGACCATGTTGGCCCGCAGCCAGGGCTCCGGTCCCGCGCAGCCGGAGGGCCCCACGGGATAGGCGTACGCCTCGGCCAGTTCGTCGAGCCCCCACTCCCGGTCCGTCCCCCGGTCCGTCCCCCGGTCCGTCATCCGGTCCGTCATCGGGTCGGCGTCCCGGTCCGCCGTCCGCGTACCGGGCGCCCCGTGCGGGGCCGGAGCCGCTGTCTCGTCGGTCACAGGGAACAGGCGTCGCATGCCGTGCAGTGTGGCACGGGACGTAGAGTGGTGAACCGTGCCAGCCTCCACCACCGCCCCCGGATCCGGCCCCGCGGCCGACGCGGCCCCGTCGTCCCTGTGCGCCCGCGAGCCGCACGTCCCCGCGGACCGGCTGGTCGCCGAGATGGTCCCGCCGCCGCGCTTCGACACGGTGCGCTTCGACACGTACCTCCCGGACCCGGACCAGCCGAGCCAGACCGAGGCCGTCCGGGTCCTGGCCGGTTTCGCGGCGGGCCTCGGCGGGGCGCCGCAGACCGCGTCCGGCCTGCGCGGCCTCCTCGGCCTCGGCAGGAAGCCCGCGAAGACGCCGGCCGGCCCCCGCGGCGTCTACCTCGACGGCGGCTACGGCGTCGGCAAGACGCACCTGCTCGCCTCCCTCTGGCACGCGACCCCGGCGGAGCCCTCGCTCAAGGCCTTCGGCACGTTCGTGGAGCTGACCAACCTGGTCGGCGCGCTCGGCTTCCAGCAGACCGTGCGGACGCTGGGCGGTCACCGGCTGCTCTGCATCGACGAGTTCGAACTCGACGACCCCGGCGACACCGTCCTCGTCTCCAGCCTGCTCGGCCGGCTGGTCGAGTCGGGGGTGGCGCTCGCGGCGACCTCCAACACCCTGCCGGGCAAGCTCGGCGAGGGCCGGTTCGCCTCGGTGGACTTCCTGCGCGAGATACAGGGCCTGTCCGCGCACTTCCGGTCCCTGCGCATCGACGGCGAGGACTACCGCCACCGCGGACTGCCCGAGGCACCGGCCCCGTTCACGGACGAGCAGGTCACGCGGGCCGCGTGCGCGACACCGGGCGCCTCGCTCGACGACTTCCCGCACCTGCTGGAGCACCTGGCCCGGGTGCACCCCAGCCGGTACGGCGCGCTGACGGACGGGATCGAGGCGGTCTGCCTCACCGACGTGCGGCCGGTCCCGGACCAGTCCACCGCGCTGCGGCTCGTGGTCCTCGCCGACCGCCTGTACGACCGCGAGGTGCCGGTGCTCGCCTCCGGGCTGCCCTTCGACCGGCTGTTCAGCGAGGAGATGCTGGGCGGCGGCTACCGCAAGAAGTACTTCCGCGCGATCTCCCGGCTCACCGCGCTGGCGCGCGACGCCAAGGGGCTCGTACCGGCCTGAGGCTCGCACCGGTCCGAGGCTCCTACCGGTCCGAGGCTCGCGCCGGCCCGACCGCCCGCCCGGAAACCGGCGGTTTCCGGCCTCCCACCGATGCTCTTCGGCCCTCTTCAGGCTGTCTTCAGGGTGCAACGCTAAGTTAACCCTGCAAACGGTTTTCCGCGTTAACGTTCGCGTCAACAAGGGAACGACTCACCTGAGACCGGCCGGGAGGGGGCGCATGCGACGAGGTACGACGCTCCGGGCGCTGTTCACCGCCCTCGCCGCCGTCCTGCTGGCCCTGCAGCTCTCCGCCCCCACCACCGCGTTCGCCGCGACGTTCGCAACCGCGTACGCGGCACCGCTCCCCGGCTCCCAGGCCGAGTTCGCCACCTGCGCCGAGACCACGCACCCGCACGGCCCAGCCGGTCCCCTGCGCACCCGTGACCGGGTCCGCACCGCGGACCACGTGCCCCCGGCCTCCGCGCGTCCCCCGCTCTGCGGGGACGTGTCGGTCCGTCACGAGGACCCCTCGCACGTCTCGGCCGCGGCGGCGCACCACCGTACGACCAGATCCTGCGCGGGCCGTTCCACGGCGGCGCTCCAGGTCTTCCGCTGCTGAGCGGGCCGTCCGGGCACGAAGCGACTCCGACCTGACCCACCCCTCACCACGCCACGTCCGCCGAGCGCGTCGACGTGGGGTCACGTCGCCGTACCCGCATGCGCTTCCGTCTTGCAGACCCACGCGCCCCGACGCGCGCCAGGAGGAACCGACACATGCAGCCCCTCATCGATCACGCACGCTCCTTCCGCAAGCAGTCCGCGGACCGCCCGGAGGAGTTCGCCCGTCTCGCCGAAGGCCAGTCCCCGCAGGTCCTGTTCATCACCTGCTCCGACTCGCGGGTCGTCCCGGCCCTGATCACCGGAGCCCGGCCCGGTGAACTCTTCGAACTGCGCACGGCGGGCAACATCGTCCCACCGCACACCTCCGCACACCCCACCAGCGAGGCCGCCACCGTCGAGTACGCGGTGGACGTGCTCGGAGTCCCGGACATCGTCGTCTGCGGCCACTCCCACTGCGGGGCCGTCGGCGCGCTGGTCCGCGACGACGACCTGACCGCCGTGCCCGCCGTACGCGACTGGCTCGCGCACTCGACCCCGCGACCGGCCGGCGCCGTCGAGGACCCGACCGTCACCGAGGCCGTGCAGAACCACGTCCTGACGCAGCTGCTGCGGCTGCGCTCGTACCCGTGCGTGGAACGGCGGCTGACCGACGGCCGGCTGCGTCTGCACGGCTGGTTCTACGAGGTCCACACCGGCGCCGTGCTCGCGCACGACGTCCGCTCCGACTCCTTCGAGGCACTGTGAGCGCCACGACGGGCACCTCGGCGGCCACCGGACCCGCGGGCTCCGGCGGGCGGACGCGCTTCCCCCACCTGCGGCAGGACTTCACCGCGTCGCTCGTCGTCTTCCTGGTCGCGCTGCCGCTGTGCGTGGGCGTGGCCGTGGCGTCGGGCGTGCCCGCCGAGCTGGGCCTGATCACCGGCATCGTGGGCGGCCTGGTCACCGGCCTGCTGCCCGGCAGCAGCCTGCAGGTCTCGGGCCCCGCCGCGGGCCTGACCGTGCTGGTCTTCGAGGCGGTGAGCGAGTACGGGTTGGCCATGTTCGGTGTCATCGTCCTGGCCACCGGCCTGATCCAGCTCGGCATGGGCGCGCTGAGGCTGGGGCGCTACTTCCGGGCCATCTCGGTGGCGGTCGTCGAGGGCATGCTGGCGGGGATCGGGCTGGTCCTGATCGCGGGCCAGCTCTACTCGGTGGCCGGCGCGGAGGCCCCCGCCTCCGGCCTGGGCAAGATCGCCGGGCTGCCGGGGCTGGTGGTCGACTCCGCCGGGTCCTCCACCGCGCTGACCTCCTTCGGGCTCGGCGCCGCCACCGTCGCCGTGATGGTGCTGTGGAAGCACCTGCCCGGGAAGGTCCGTGCGGTGCCGGGGGCGCTCGCCGCGGTGGCGCTCGCCACGCTGGCGACCCTGCTGTTCGACCTGCCCGTGGCGACGGTGGAGGTGCGGGGGCTGCTCGACTCGATCCGGCTGCCGGGGCTCGAAGCCCTCGGCGGGCTGGCGAGCGTGGGGGTGATCGGCACGGTGCTGGCCTTCGTGCTGATCGCCTCGGCGGAGTCGCTGTTCAGCGCCGCCGCCGTGGACCGGCTGCACGACGGGCCGCGCACCGAGTACGACAAGGAGCTGATGGCCCAGGGCGCGGGCAACACGGTCTGCGGACTGCTCGGCGCGCTGCCGATGACCGCCGTGATCGTGCGCAGCTCGGCGAACGTGAGCGCGGGCGCGCGCACGAAGGCGTCCCGGGTGCTGCACGGTGTGTGGCTGCTGCTGTTCGCGGCGCTGCTGCCGGCCGCGCTCGCGTACATCCCGCTGCCCGCGCTCGCCGGTGTCCTGGTGCACGCGGGCTGGAAGCTGATCCCGCTGCGGAGCATCGCGGCGCTGTGGCGCGAGCACCGGGGCGAGGCGCTGATCCTGGTGGTCACCGCGGTGGCGATCGTCGCCGTGGGGATGTTCGAGGGCGTGCTGATCGGACTCGCGCTCGCCGTCGCCAAGACCGCCTGGGAGACCTCGCACCTCAGGCTGGAGGTCATAGACAAGGGAGCGGGCCCGGTGCGGGTGTACGTGTCGGGCAACGCGACCTTCCTGCGGCTGCCGAAGATCCTCGACGGTCTGGAGGCGCTGCCCCAGGACCGCCCGGTGGAGCTGGACCTGTCCGGGCTCCACCACCTGGACCACGCGTGCCGCACGGCGCTGGAGAGCTGGGCGCAGCGGCACAGCGCGCAGGGGACGGAGCCGGTGAAGGTCACCGCCCCGTAGGCGTCACACGCGGACACCACGTACAGGCGTCACGCGCGGGCGACGAGCACGGGCAGCACGAGCAGGCATCACTCGCAGGCGTCCCGCGCGGGCGCCGTGGCCCGTTCCGGAACTCGGCCGGGAATTCCGGAACGGGCCATTCGGGCTATCCGGGCCAACCGGCGGCCTGCGGGAACGCCACGCTACGCGCGTGGTTCACGTGGTCCGGACCGCGTGGTACACACAAGCGGGTCACGTTCTCCTGTCCGCCAACAGGAAGGTCGCACCCATGTCCGCAACACGACGCGAGGTACTCGCCCGCTCCGGAGCCCTGGGAGCGGGCATCGCGTTCACCGGAGCCGTCTCCGAGCTCTTCACCGGTACGGCCGCCGCGCTGGGCCACTCCGGACACGGCCCCCTGCTCCCCGACCCGAAGGGTCTGCTGGATCTGCCGAAAGGTTTCCGCTATCGGGTGCTGTCCCGCGAGGGCGAACCGCTCCGCTCCGGCGAGGGCCAGGTGCCGAGCAACCACGACGGCATGGCCGCCTTCGGCGGCAGACACGGCCGCGTCCACCTGGTGCGCAACCACGAGAACCGCCACACCGGCAGGATCCCGGTCCCGGCGGTCGACGGTCTCACCTACGACCCCGCGGGCAAGGGCGGCTGCACGGCGCTGACCCTCGACGCACACGGGAGCGTGGTCGGCGAGCGGGTCGCCATCGCCGGTACGGCCGTCAACTGCGCCGGTGGACCCACCCCCTGGGGCACCTGGCTGACCTGCGAGGAGACGGAGGACAGGGCCGGCACCAACGGCTACGCCAAGGACCACGGCTTCATCTTCGAGGTCGACCCGGTGGACCCGCACCGCACCGGAGCGGTGCCCCTCACCGCGATGGGCCGCTTCCAGCACGAGGCGGTGGCCGTCGACCCGAAGCGGGGCGTCGTCTACGAGACCGAGGACGCCTTCGACAAGCCCTTCGGCCTCTTCTACCGCTTCCTGCCCCGCAAGCCGGAGGGCGGCCGCGGTGCGCTGCGCGCGGGCGGCCGGCTGCAGGCGATGCGCGTGCCGGGCGTCCCGGACCTCTCCTCGGTCCAGGAGACGGGCGCGTCCTTCGACCGCGTCGAGTGGGTCGACGTACCGGACCCGCTGGCGGCCGGGACCCCCATCCGCTTCCAGGACTTCGGCCCCGGGGGCATCACCCACGCGCAGAAGCTGGAGGGCTGCTACTGGGGCGGCTCGTCCGTGTACTTCGTCTCGTCCTTCGCGCGCAGCGGCGACGGCTCGGCGGCGGACCACTACGGTCAGATCTGGCGGTACGAGCCCGGCGCCCGCCGGCTCACCCTGGTGATCGTCTTCGGCCCGGACACGGACGTGCAACTGCCCGGCGAGTCCCCCGACAACATCTGTCTCGCCCCCGGCGGCGGCCTGATGGTCTGCGAGGACGGCGGGGGCGTCCAGCACGTGTACGGCGTGACGCGGCGCGGCGAGGTGTACCCGGTGGCCCGCAACCGGCAGAACATCGGCACCCCGGACGAGCCGGAGTGGGGCGAGTTCGCGGGCGTCACCTTCTCCCCCGACGGCAGGACGATGTACGTGAACTGCTACACCCCGGGGACGACGTTCGCGGTGACGGGCCCCTGGCGCGGGTAGCCGTCCGCGCATGACGGCCCGCGGGCGGACGGTGCGGAGGAGCGCCGCCCGCCCGCGGGCCGCGGGATCGAGGGAACCGCCCCGAAAGGACACGTGATGGCCGAGAAGGACAGGCGGCACGAAGAGCACGGCGGGCACAAAGGGCACGGCGGGCACGAGGAGCACGGTGGGCACGAGGAGCAGGGGGGACACCAGGAGCAGGGGCAGCACGGTGAGCACCGGGTGGAGGACACCGCCATGCGGGACCTGCTGCGCGTGCCCGTCGGGGAACGGGTCGCCCTCTCCTCCTACGACGCCTCGGCGACCCCGGGCGGCGCCCTGGCCCCGCGTTCCAAGACCGACGGCCGCGAGGCCGTGGCCCGGATGAGCGAACCCCTCGCCGACCTCCAGGAGCGGCTCTGGGCCGCGAGCACCGCCGGTGACCACCGCCGGATCCTCCTGGTCCTCCAGGGCATGGACACCAGCGGCAAGGGCGGCACGGTCAAGCACGTCGTCGGTCTCTTCAACCCCGTCGGCTGCCGGGTCCGGGCGTTCAGGGCGCCGACCCCCAGGGAGCTGAGGCACGACTTCCTCTGGCGTGCCGGGAAGCGGCTGCCCCGGGCCGGCGAGTTCGGCATCTTCGACCGCTCGTACTACGAGGACGTCCTGATCGGCCGCGTCCGCGCACTCGCGCCGCCCGCCGAGATCGAGTCCCGCTACGGCCGGATCAACGACTTCGAGCGGTCCCTCGCCGACGACGGTGTGACCGTGGTGAAGTGCTTCCTGCACATCTCGTACGAGGAGCAGCGCCGCCGCCTCCTGCGCCGCCTCGCCGATCCGCGCAAGCACTGGAAGTTCAGCCCCGCGGACATCGACGACCGGGCCCTGTGGCCCGCCTACCAGGAGGCGTACGAGACCGTCCTCGAACGCTGCGGCACGGACGCCGCCCCCTGGTACCTCGTCCCCGCCGACCGCAAGTGGTACCGCGACTGGGCGATCAGCCGCCTGCTCCTGGAACACCTGAAGACGATGGACCCCCAGTACCCGAAACCGGACTTCGACGTGGAGGCATGCCGGGAACGGTTGCAGGAGGAGGGCTGAGCGGCGTCCGGGCCGGGCCGTCCTCCGGCACCCGGCACACACGCGACACGCGACACGCGACACTAAAAGTATTATGACCTGATTTTCCCATTTTTCCGGTTAGTGTCTCCGGTGTGAACACCTTCGTGCGGCGGGCCGCCCTGGGCTGCGTGCTGGGCGCCGCCGTCCTCATGGCCTGCGGCACCCCCGAGGCCCCCCGCGCCACCGCCCCCGGGTCCGCCGCCCCGCCCTCCCGGCCGCCCACCCTCGCGCCGGGGCCGGGCGGGCTGACGCCCGTCTTCAGGCGGGCGGGCCGGGCGCACGGCAAGGTCGTCGCGCTGACCTTCGACGCCGACATGACGGCCGGCCAGGGGGCGCGGGCGGCCGCCGGAGAGCGGTTCGACAATCCCCGGCTGATCAGGACGCTACGGCGGCTGGAGGTGCCGGCGACCGTGTTCATGACGGGGCGATGGGCCGAGGAGTACCCGCGGCAGGCACGGGCCATCGGGCGCGACCCCCTCTTCGAGGTGGCGAACCACTCCTACAGCCACCACGCCTTCACCGAGGACTGCTACGGACTGCCGCGCCTCCCCGTGGCGCGGATGCGGGCGGACGTGGAGCGGGCCTTCGCCGCGTTCCGCAGGGCCGGTGTCGCGCGCCCGATGCCGTACTTCCGGTTCCCGGGCGGGTGCTACGACCGCCGGGCGCTCAGGGCGCTCGGTGCCACCGGGGTGACGGCCGTGCAGTGGGACGTGGTGAGCGGGGACGCCTTCGCGACGGACGCGCGGGCCGTGGTGGCGGAAGTGCTCGGCGGGGTGCGGCCCGGTTCCGTGGTCGTCATGCACTGCACGCGCAGCGCGGCCCCGGTGACCGAGCGGGCGCTGCGGACGATCGTCCCCGAACTGCGCGAACGCGGATACCGGTTCGTGAAGGTGTCGGAACTGATCTGACCCCTCCACCTCGATCCTTCGGTCCGTCCGCTGCGATTCATCGCCGTCGCCGCTCAAAGCGATCGGATTCTCGTGTTGGACGGCGAAAACGTCACGGTGGAGGCTGGAAGCACCGAACGAGTCCCCATCCCCAGTCCCATCCCCAGTCCCAGTCCCAGTCCCAGTCCCCAGGAGGAATCTCCATGCAGACACGCACCATCGGTGACGTCCGGGTCGGAGCGATCGGTCTGGGCGGAATGCCCATGTCCATCGAGGGGCGCCCGGACGAGGAACGGTCGGTCGCGGCCGTCCACGCGGCCCTGGACGCGGGCGTCACGCTCATCGACACCGCCGACGCCTACCACCGGGACGCGAACGAGGTCGGCCACAACGAGTCCCTGATCGCCCGGGCCGTGGCCTCGTACGGCGGCGACACCTCGGACGTGCTGATCGCCACGAAGGGCGGTCACCTGCGTCCCGGCGACGGCTCCTGGACGCTGAACGGTTCGCCGGAGTACCTGAAGAAGGCATGCGACGCCTCGCTCGGCCGCCTCGGCGTGGAGGCCATCGGGCTGTACCAGTTCCACCGGCCGGACCCGAAGGTCCCCTACGCCGAGTCGGTCGGCGCGATCCGCGACCTGCTGGACGCGGGCAAGATCCGCTTCGCGGGCATCTCCAACGCGGACCCCGACCAGATCCGGCAGGCGAACGAGATCCTGGGCGGCCGGCTGGTGAGCGTGCAGAACCAGTTCTCGCCCGCCTTCCGCTCCAGCGAGCCGGAGCTGGAGCTGTGCGCGGAGCTGGGCATCGCGTTCCTGCCGTGGAGTCCGCTCGGCGGCATCTCGAACGCCGGTGACCTGGGCTCGCGGTACGCGGTCTTCGCGGACGTGGCGGGCGAGCACGGGGTGAGCCCGCAGCAGGTGTGTCTGGCGTGGATCCTCGCGAAGGCACCGGTGACGATCCCGATCCCGGGTTCGTCCCGCCCCGGGACGATCACCGACTCGGCGGCGGCGGCCGACCTGAAGCTGTCGGAGGAGCAGCTCTCCCGCCTGAACGCGGCATAGGCGCTCCAGCGGCCCGCGGACGGAAGAACCCGGCCCTCCCGTCCACGGACCGGCGGGAGGTCGGCCGCGCGGGGCCGCCGATCTTCCGCCTGGCAGACTGGTGGGGTGAGCAGTGACGAGACGACGACCGCGGCGCACGCCGGAGCGCAGGACAGTCCCTTCCGGCACGAGCGGACCGCCCGTGACGAGGCGCCGCAGTTCGTGCTGCCGCTGGTCGTCCGCATCGAGCGCGACGATCCGCCGGCGCGCACGGACGCGCTGGAGACCGCGGCCCGTGCCGTCCTGGTCCTCCTCGGCGACGAGCGGGCGCACGGCGACGGCGCGTGGGCGCAGGCCGTCCGGGACTGGCAGGACGCCCGGATCCGCAAGGTCGTCCGGCGGGCCCGCGGTGCCGAGTGGCGTCGCGCGGAGGCGCTGCCCGGCATCACCGTCAGCGGCGGGTCGGCCGCGGTCCGCGTCTTCCCGCCGGTCCCGCTGGACGGATGGCCCAAGGACCTGGCCCGGCTCCAGGTCTCCGGCACGGAACTCGACGACCCGCGGCCGCCGGCCGAGCCCGACGCGGCCACGCCCGTGCTGTGGCTGAGCCCGGACCTGGAGATGTCGGCAGGCAAGGCGATGGCCCAGGCGGGCCACGGCGCCCAGCTGGCCTGGTGGGAGCTGTCGGGCGAGGACCGTACGGCCTGGCGCGAGGCGGGCTTCCCGCTCGCCGTCCGCACGGCGGGCTCGCTGCGGTGGGAGCAACTCGTCACCAGCGGGCTGCCGCTGGTGCGCGACGCGGGCTTCACGGAGATCGCGCCGGGCTCGTGCACGGTGGTCGCCGACCACCCGGCCCTGCGCCTCGCCCTGCCCTAGCTCGCCCTGCCCCAGCCGGCAGGGCGGCGTGCCAGTACCTCCGCCTGTGCCTGTGCCTGTGCGGGGACTGTGACGCAGCAGACACGGGCCACTGAACGCTCCCGCCGTCCCGTACGTATCCTCTGTCGCTGGCCAAGTACAGATTCCCAACGACCGGTTGGTATATCCCGGGAGGCACCTTTGCGGCGTATCAACGGTACGGCCCTCGTCATCGTCGCGCTCGTCGGCACGCTCGGCGCACTCGCGTTCCCCGTGTGGTCGTACGCCGACCGCTCCGGCACGGGGCCGGCGAACCTCGCCGCCGGGACCGTCCAGACGAAGTACGGGCCGCTGACCGCCACCGACCGCGACCTGATCGTCCGGGTGCGGCTGGCGGGACTGTGGGAACTGCCCGCCGGGCAGCAGGCCCTCGAACGCAATCCCAGCCCCGCGATGAAGGAGGCCGCCGACCACCTGATCGTCGGCCACACCGACCTCGACAAGCGGGTGCGGGTGGTCGCGCGGGAGCTCGGCGTGGAGCTGCCGAACCAGCCGACCGAGCAGCAGCAGGGCTGGCTGCAGCAGATGACCGACGCGAGTGGCGCGGACTACCCCAAGGTGTGGGCGAACCTGCTGCGCTCCGCCCACGGCAAGATCTTCCCGGCGATCGGGGCGGTGCGGAACCAGACCCGCAACACGCTGGTGCGCCAGCTCGCCTCGGACGCCAACCAGACCGTGCTCGACCACATCACGGTGCTGGAGAAGACCGGCGCGGTCGACTTCGAGGCGATCGCCAACGACTCGGTGGCCGGCACCACGGCCAGCCCGTCCGGCCCGCCGCCGCCCGCCACCGGGGTGGTCCCGCCCGCGGCGCCGCCCGCCGAGGCCACCGGTGACATCGACACCACGTCGCGTCCCTCCCCGGGGGAGCCCGGCACGGTCAACACGAACCGGCCCGACCCCGAGGACCCGGACGCCTCGGCGTCCCCCCAGTAGGCCCGCTCGGCGGGTCCGCGGAAAGCCCGGAACCTCAAATGTTGCTCTGAACGTCCTCGCCGATGGGTTCGGCCCCGCTCGCCGGGGCCATCACCCGGTCACGCCGGAACACACGTCCGTCGAAGGAGACGACACACGGGTCCTGGTGAAGCGGTGACGGAGGAGGGGGACGATGGAGCACCTGGGTACGGGGATCGGATGGCGGCCGGAGATCGCGGACGCCGTGGAGCGCATGCCCGGCATCGACTGGGTCGAGGCCGTCGCCGAGAACGTCTGTCCGGGGCACCTGCCCGCGTCGCTGCTGCGGCTGCGGGAGCGTGGTGTCACGGTGGTGCCGCACGGGGTGTCGCTCGGGCTCGGCGGGGCTGACCGCCCCGCCGAGGAGAAGCTCGCCGCTCTGGCGGCCCGGGCCGGGGCGCTCGGCTCCCCGCTGGTCACCGAGCACATCGCCTTCGTCCGGGCGGGCGGGGCGCTGACCGCCTCGCCGGCGCTGGAGGCCGGGCACCTGCTGCCGGTCCCCCGCACCCGGGACGCCCTCGACGTCCTGTGCGAGAACGTCCGCATCGCCCAGGACTCCCTGCCCGTGCCGCTCGCGGTGGAGAACATCGCCGCGCTGATCTCCTGGCCGGGCGAGGAGATGACCGAGGGGCAGTTCCTGTACGACCTGGTCGACCGCACCGGCGTACGGCTGCTCATCGATGTCGCCAACCTCCACACCAACCACGTCAACCGCGGCGAGGACCCGGCCCGGGCGCTCGACGAACTGCCCGTGGAGGCCATCGCGTACGTCCATGTCGCCGGTGGTTTCGAGCGCGACGGCGTCTGGCACGACAGCCACGCGCACGCCGTGCCCGAGGCGGTCCTGGACGTCCTCGCCGAACTGGTCTCCCGGGTCCGCCCGCCGGGTGTGCTCCTGGAGCGCGACGAGAACTTCCCGGAACCGGCCGAACTGGAACGCGAACTGGCGGCGATCCGGCGGACGGTGGAGAAGGGCTCGGCGCCGGGCCCGGCCGCGCCCGCGGTCACCGGCGGCGCCCCGGCCGCCGGTGACCGCACCGAC
>NZ_JAHKJW010000084.1 GCF_019710745.1 Streptomyces beigongshangae | reverse complement strand
CCTCGGCTCCGGCCGCCGGGGCGGCCGCGCCGTTCTTCCCGGGCGCGGACGGCGCGGGCGTGCCCGCGGGCGCCGCGGACTGGTCGGGCTTGGCGGCCGGTGGTACCCCCGGGCGTTCGGCCCTGGGGGCGAGTGGCTGGGCCTCGTCTGGCAAGAGGGCTCCTCGTGCGCGATCCGGGTCCCCGGTCAGGTTCCGGAAACCCCATGGTAGCGATCCTGGGCTCGGGTCTCGCCTCCGGCCGGTGGGACGGCCGTCCACGGGAGGAACGCGTGAGGCGGGCCGCGGATTCCTCCGGGGCCCGCCTGCGCGGTGTCGTACGGCGTGCCGGGCGGTGCCGGGCGGGTGGCCGTCCGGGGCTCAGACCGTGAGCAGCGCCTCCAGCGGGGCGCCGTCCAGAGCCGGTTCCAGGCGGGCGCGGCCGTTCAGGAAGCCGAGCTCCATGAGGACGGCGACACCGGCGACCCGGGCGCCGGCCCGGCGGATCAGTCGCAGCGATGCCTCCGCGGTGCCGCCGGTGGCGAGGACGTCGTCGATGACCATGACGCGGTCGTCCGGCGTGAGGTCCTCGGCGTGCACCTCGATCTCGGCGGAGCCGTACTCCAGGTCGTACGCCTGGGCGAGGGTCGCTCCGGGGAGCTTGCCCGCCTTGCGCACGGGGATGAAGCCCAGTCCGGCGCGGACCGCGGCGGGGGCGCCCAGGATGAAGCCGCGGGCCTCCAGGCCGACGATCTTCGTGGCGCCGTTGCGGACGCTGATGTCGGCCAGTGCGCCGGTCAGGGCCGTGAACGCCGCCGGGTCCGCCAGGAGCGGGGTGATGTCCTTGAACACCACACCCGGCTCCGGGTGGTCGGGCACGTCACGGATCCGGCTGAGCAGCAGCCCGGGGAGGTCCGCGGGTCCGGTCATCGGCGCTTGCCCGAGGGACGGCCGCGGCCCCTGCCCCGCGACGACGGCTGGGCGCGCTGGGCACGGGGGCCGACGACGGCGGGTGTCGCGTCCTCGGGGCCCTCGGCGTCCTCGGCGTCCTCGGCGTCGCGGTCGCCGTACGTCCGCTCGACGACGGGGGTCTCCAGGGACTCGCCCTTCGCCGCGGCGGCGGCCCGCTTGGCCAGGATGCGCTTCCTCAGTGCCTTTATCTGCGGCTCGCGCTCCTTGAGGTCGGCGACGAGCGGCGTGGCGATGAAGATCGAGGAGTACGCGCCGGCCGCGAGGCCGACGAACAGCGACAGCGAGATGTCGTTGAGCATGCCGGCGCCGAGGACACCGCCGCCGATGAACAGCAGGCCGGCCACCGGGAGCAGGGCGACCACCGTGGTGTTGATGGAACGCACCAGCGTGCCGTTGATCGAGCGGTCGGCGATCTCGCTGTAGGTCCAGCGGGTCTGCTTGGTGATGTCCTTCGTCTGTTCCTTGAGGCTGTCGAAGACGACCACCGTGTCGTAGAGCGAGTAACCGAGGATCGTGAGCAGGCCGATCACGGTGCCCGGTGTCACCTCGAAGCCGACCAGGGCGTAGACGCCGACCGTGATGGTGATGTCGTGGATGAGCGCCACGAGCGCGGCCACGGCCATCCGCCATTCGAAGGCGATCGCCAGGTAGATCACGACCAGCACCATGAAGATCGCCAGGCCCTGCCAGGCCTTGTTGGCGATCTGGTCACCCCAGCTGGGGCCGACCAGGTCGGCGTTGATCTTCTCCGGGTCGGTCTTGAGGTCCTCGGCGAGCGTTTCCTTGATCTGGTCGGACTTGCCGGTGTCGACCCCGGCGACCTGGATGCGCAGGGCGCCGTTGCCGAGCTTCTGGACGATCGCGTCGTGGCCGGAGGCCTCTTCCGCGTACTCCTCGGCCTGGCTGACCGAGACGCTGGTGCGCTCGGTGGTGAAGACGGCGCCGCCCTGGAACTCGATGCCCATGTTCAGGCCGCGCACCGCGAGGCCGGCGATGGCCACGACGGTGATCAGGATCGAGACGCCGTACCAGATCCAGCGCTTGCCGACGAAGTCGTAACCGATCTCGCCGCGGTGGAGCCGGGCGCCGAGGTTGCCGAGTTTCGACATCTCACGCCTCCTTCGTGTCGACGGGGGCGGACACACGACGGGTGCGGCGCAGCGGCGGCTGGACGCCCAGTCGCTTCGGGTCGAGGCCGGACCAGCTGTGGCCCTCCGCGAAGAACTTCTTGCGGGCGAGGATCGTCATCAGCGGCTTGGTGAAGAAGAAGACGACGACCACGTCGAGCAGGGTGGTCAGCCCCAGTGTGAAGGCGAAGCCCTGAACCTTGCCGACGGTGACGACGAACAGCACCGCGGCGGCGAGGAACGACACGAAGTCGGAGACCAGGATGGTACGCCGGGCCCTCGGCCAGCCGCGCTCGACCGCCGGGCGCATCGAACGGCCCTCGCGGATCTCGTCACGGATGCGTTCGAAGAACACGATGAACGAGTCCGCCGTGATGCCGATGGCCACGATGGCGCCGCAGACCGCGGGCAGGTTCAGCGCGAAGCCGATGGTCGGGCCGAGCAGCGACATGATCGCGTAGGTCAGGGCGGCGGAGACCAGCAGCGAGGCGATGGCGATGAGCGACAGGCCCCGGTAGTAGACCAGCAGATAGATGACGACCAGGGCCAGGCCGATGGCGCCGGCGATCAGACCGGCCTCCAGCTGCTCGCCGCCGAGGGCCGCGGTGACGGTGGTGACGCTCGCCTCGGTGAAGGTGAGCGGCAGCGCGCCGTACGACAGCATGTTCGCCAGGTCCTGCGACTCCTGCTGGGTGAAGCTGCCGGAGATCTCCGCGGTGCCGCCGGTCAGCGCCTGGCTGACGTACGGGTCGGAGACGACCTCGCCGTCGAGGACGATGGCGAACTGGTTCTGCGGGGACTGGTTCTGCGCGAGCTTGCCCGTGATGCTCGCGAACTTCTTGCCACCCTTGTCCGTGAAGTCCATGGTGACTTTCCAGCCCGCGGCACCCTGGGTGTCGAACACGGCCGAGGCCTTGTCGACGTCGGTTCCCTCGACCTCGGCCGGGCCGAGGATGTACTTCTGCCACTGGCCCTGCGCGTTCTGGCCGCAGGCCACGGTCGGGTCCCCGGCCTTGACGCCGTCACCGACCTTCGCGCGGACGGTCTGCTTCGTGCAGTCCAGCGCGGTGTACTGGGCCTGGAGCTCGGCGGTCGCGGGGTCGGCGCTCGCGGGCGGCGGGGCGGACGGGCTGGCGGGGGCGGACGCGGAGGCCGAGGCGCTGTCCGTCGCCGAGGGAGTGGGGTCGGCCTTCAGCGCGTCGGTGACGGCCCGGCCCTGCGAGGTGGCGGAGGCGGAGGGCGACGAGGAGGAGGTGGCTTTCTCGCCCTCCTTGTCCGACCCCTTCTCCTTGTCCGAGCCGGCGGAGGGGCTGCCGGAGCCGCTCGGCGAGGGCGTGGCCGCGGGGCCGCCGGAGACCTCGGTGGTCAGGACGGGGCGGAAGTAGAGCTTGGCGGTGGTACCGACCTGTTCCCGGGCCTGCTTGGAGTTCGTGCCCTTGGGAATGTTGACGATGATGTTGCTCTCGCCCTGGGTCTGCACCTCGGCCTCGGAGACGCCGAGACCGTTGACCCGGCGTTCCATGATCCCGACCGCGGTGTTCATGTTGGTCGGGTTGATCGCGTTCTTCTGACCGGGTTCGTTCTTCGCCTGGAGCGTGATGCTCGTACCGCCGGCGAGGTCGATGCCCAGTCGCGGTGTCGTGTGCCCGGAGGCGAACATGCCGCCGGTGAGCGCCACGATGGCGATCAGGATCAGGGCCAAGGTGCGCCCCGGCCTGCCCTGGGTGCCCTGTCGGCCCTTCTTGGGTGCTGCCACCTTCTCGTTCTCCCTCTTCGTCCGCCCGGTCTCTGGGTACCTGCGCGGACGGGCGTCAATTGGTGTCGGGGGTCTCCCGCGGGCTCACGCGTCCAGGGGACCGCGGCGCGCGGACGGCGCACTCCGCGGTCCCCGGCCGTGACTACTTCGCGTCGGACTCGCCGTCGGACTTCTTCAGGTCTGCGCCCTCGGTCCTGGTCGGCTCCTTCGGCTCCACGACGGCGGACTCGTCGACGGGCCGGACCACGGGCTCGTCGGCGGGTTCGACGACGGGGGTGACGGGCGTCTTGCCCAGGTCGACGGCCTTGCCCTCGGAGGCGTCGGCGGGCTCGTCCGTCCCGGTGAGGGAGGAGGCGTCGTCCGGCACGACCGACTCGTCGGACTTCAGGTCGTGCTCGATGCCGTGGACGATGCGGTTGTACTCGTCGTCGCCGAGGACCGCGCCGATGGCGTTCTTCGCGAAGAGCAGGTCGACGCCCGGGCCCGCGTCGAGGAGGACCGTCTCGTCGTTGACCTCCTTCACCGTTGCGTACATGCCGCCGATCGTGCGGACGCCGGAGCCGGGCTGCATGTCGTCGCGCATCTGCGCGGCCGCCTGCTGTTTCTTCTTGGCCGACCGGGTCATCAGGAACATGGCCCCGATGAGCACGATGAACGGGAGGAGGGTCACGAGACTCACGGGTCGGACTTCCTTCATTCGACCGCGAGGTGAGCGGCCTGTTGGATGGGGGTGAGGTGCGTCGCCGGCAAGGGCGGCATCGGCGGAGTCTAAGCGAGTCCGCCGTCAAGGAACAACGCCCAGCATGGCACCGGGGTTCCTGACCTGACGAGCCCCCTCGCCGTCACGCCCCGAACAGGTCCTGTTGTCCGTTTCCACCGGCCGGCGGCCGGGGCGGTACGAGGCCGAGATGCGCCCATGCCGCCGGGGTCGCCACCCGCCCGCGCGGCGTACGCGCCAGCAGTCCCTCCCGGACGAGGAAGGGCTCGGCGACCTCCTCGACGGTCTCCCGCTCCTCCCCCACGGCGACGGCGAGCGTGGAGAGGCCGACCGGCCCGCCGCCGAAGAGCTTGAGCAGCGCTTCGAGGACGCCGCGGTCGAGGCGGTCGAGCCCGCGGCTGTCCACCTCGTACACGGCCAGGGCGGCTCCGGCGATCTCCTGGGTGATGACGCCGTCGGCCTTGACCTGGGCGTAGTCGCGGACGCGGCGCAGCAGACGGTTGGCGATACGGGGCGTGCCGCGGGAGCGGCCGGCGATCTCGGCGGCGCCCTCCGCGTCGATCTCCACGTCGAGCAGGTGTGCGGAGCGGTGGATGACGCGCTCCAGTTCGGCCGGCTCGTAGAACTCCATGTGGGCGGTGAAACCGAAGCGGTCGCGCAGCGGTGGCGGCAGCAGGCCCGCGCGGGTGGTGGCGCCGACCAGGGTGAAGGGCGGCAGTTCGAGCGGGATGGCGGTGGCGCCGGGCCCCTTGCCGACGATGACGTCGACGCGGAAGTCCTCCATCGCCATGTAGAGCATCTCCTCGGCGGGCCGCGACATGCGGTGGATCTCGTCGAGGAAGAGGACCTCGCCCTCCTGGAGGGAGGACAGGATCGCCGCGAGGTCGCCCGCGTGCTGGATGGCGGGGCCGCTGGTGATGCGGATCGGGGCGTCCATCTCGGCGGCGATGATCATCGAGAGGGTGGTCTTGCCCAGGCCCGGGGCCCCGGAGAGCAGCACGTGGTCGGCGGTGGCACCGCGGGCGCGGGCGGCGCGCAGGACGAGGTCGAGCTGTTCGCGGACCTTCTCCTGACCGATGAACTCGCCGAGGTCCTTGGGGCGCAGGGCGGCCTCGACGGCCTGTTCCTCGCGGTCGGTGGACGCGCCGACGAGCCGCTCGGGGCCGGCGTCGTCGCTCGTGTCGTCCCAGTTCATTCGGTGTGCCTCGCGGTGTAGTGGTTCCAGTACTTACGGGCGTGCCCCGTGGGGGCGCGGGTAACTGCGCGACCTGGGGGCACCTCCCGGCCGAGGGCCGGGGGACCACGACGCACCCGCGGCTTCACGACGCCTCCCCCGGCGGGGATCAGCGCGCCCGGTTGAGCGTCTGCAGGGCGGCCTTCAGCAGGGGGCCGACCTGCGGGGCCGGGCCGGCCGCCTCCGCCTGCGGGGCGACGGCGGTGACCGCCTCGTCGGCCTCCCGTGTCGCGTACCCGAGTCCGATCAGCGCGGCGTGCAGCTGTTCGCGCCATCCGGCGGCGACGGGCCTGCCGACGGCCGGCCCACCGGTGCCGAGGGGCTCGCCGAGCCGGTCCTTGAGTTCCAGGAGCAGCTTCTGGGCACCCTTCTTGCCGATGCCGGGGACGGCGGTGAGGGCCTTCTCGTCGCCCGTGGACACCGCGCGGCGCAGGGCGTCGGGGCTGTGCACGGCGAGCATGGCCTGCGCCAGCCGCGGGCCCACACCGCTGGCGGTCTGGAGCAGCTCGAAGGTCTGGCGCTCGTCGTCGTCGGCGAAGCCGTACAGCGTCAGCGAGTCCTCCCGGACGACCAGGGAGGTGGCGAGCCGGGCCTCCTTGCCCATGCGCAGACCGGAGAGCGTGTCGGGGGTGCACTGGACGGCGATGCCGACGCCGCCCACCTCGACCACCGCGGAGTCGGGGGCGAGCGCGGCGACCGGGCCGCTGACGAAGGCGATCATCGGGTGACCTTCCGGCTGGAGACCTGGGCCTGGCGGTGTGCGGCCTGCGCCTGCTGGAGGCGGTTCACAGCCGGGGCGCGCCAGATGTGGCAGATGGCGAGGGCGAGGGCGTCCGCGGCGTCGGCGGGCTTCGGGGGCGCGTCGAGCCTGAGCAGCCGGGTGACCATGGCACCGACCTGGGCCTTGTCCGCGCGACCGCTGCCGGTGACGGCGGCCTTGACCTCGCTGGGGGTGTGCAGGGCGACGGGGATGCCGCGCCGGGCCGCGCAGAGCATCGCGACGGCACTGGCCTGGGCCGTGCCCATCACCGTACGGACGTTGTGCTGGCTGAACACCCGCTCCACGGCGACGAATTCGGGACGGTGCTCGTCGAGCCACCGCTCGATGCCCTGCTCGACGGTGACGAGGCGCTGTCCCAGCTCCGCGTCCGCGGCCGTGCGGACGACACCGACGCCGAGCATGGTGAGCGGCCGGCCCGCCACGCCCTCGACGACACCGACACCGCACCGCGTCAACCCGGGGTCGACGCCCAGTACCCGCACCCGGTCCCTCCTCGCTCTCCCACGGCCGTCGCGGCCGCCGTGACCACCGCGGCCGTCACTGGGAGGTTCCCAGTTCGTGCAGGCTATCGGGTGCCACCGACAACGCCTTCCGGCGCGGGCCCCCGACAGGGCGACGGGCCGGCGGGACATGTCCCGCCGGCCCGTCGGGCCCCTGCCGCGCGCGGCTCGCGCCCCGCGGCGGCGTTACGCGTCGACCTTCTCCATGACCTCGTCGCTCACGTCGAAGTTGGCGAAGACGTTCTGCACGTCGTCGCTGTCCTCCAGGGCGTCGATGAGCTTGAAGATCTTCTTGGCGCCCTCCTCGTCCAGCTCGACCTGCATGGTCGGGACGAAGTTGGCGTCGGCGGAGTCGTAGTCGATGCCGGCCTCCTGGAGCGCGGTGCGCACCGCGACCAGGTCGGTGGCCTCGGAGAGGACCTCGAAGGAGTCGCCGAGGTCGTTGACCTCCTCGGCCCCCGCGTCGAGGACGGCGCCCAGGACGTCGTCCTCGGTCAGCTCGCCCTTGGGGACGATGACGACGCCCTTGCGGTGGAAGAGGTACGAGACGGAACCGGGGTCGGCCATGTTGCCGCCGTTGCGGGTCATGGCGACGCGGACGTCCGAGGCGGCGCGGTTGCGGTTGTCGGTGAGGCACTCGATGAGCACCGCGACACCGCTCGGGCCGTACCCCTCGTACATGATCGTCTCGTAGTCGGCGCCGCCGGCTTCGAGACCGCCGCCGCGCTTGATCGCGGAGTCGATGTTCTTGTTCGGGACCGAGGACTTCTTGGCCTTCTGCACCGCGTCGAACAGCGTCGGATTGCCGTCCAGGTCGACGCCGCCCATGCGCGCCGCGACCTCGATGTTCTTGATCAGCTTCGCGAAGAGCTTGCCGCGCTTGGCGTCGATCACGGCCTTCTTGTGCTTCGTCGTAGCCCATTTAGAGTGGCCGGACATCTGCCTGTCTCCTTCGCGTAACCCATCCCGTACGAACCCGCCCGGACTTCGAGAGTCCAGGGACCCCCAGATCCTACAAGGACTCCGCCGTCCGGTCCGCGCGCACCATGTCGACAAACAGGCGGTGCACGCGGTGGTCGCCGGTCAGTTCCGGGTGGAACGACGTGGCGAGCGCGTTGCCCTGGCGCACGGCGACGACGTGGCCGCCGTGCTCCGCCAGCACCTCGGCCCCGGCGCCCACCGACTCGACCCAGGGGGCGCGGATGAAGAGGCCCTCCACGGCGCCGCCCCCGACGCCGCGCACGTCGACCCGCGCCTCGAAGGACTCGTTCTGCCGTCCGAAGGCGTTGCGGCGCACGATCATGTCGATGCCGCCGATGGTCTCCTGGCCCGAGCGCGGGTCGAGGATCTTGTCGGCGAGCATGATCATGCCCGCGCAGGTCCCGTAGACGGGCAGGCCGGCCCGTACGTGTGCGCGCAGCGGTTCCATCAGGCCGAAGAGGACGGCCAGTTTGGAGATGGTGGTGGACTCGCCGCCGGGGACGACCAGGCCGTCCACGTCCGCGAGTTCCTCGGGGCGCCGCACCGGCCTGGCCACGGCGTCCGCCGCGGCCAGGGCGACGAGGTGCTCCCGTACGTCGCCCTGGAGGGCCAGGACGCCTACGACGGGGGTGTTGCTCATCTGCGGGGTGCCTGCCTCGTGTACGTGGTGCCCCGGGGGGGCCGGTCGGCGTCCGGGACCCTCACCAGCCGCGGTTGGCGTAGCGCTCGGCCTCGGGGAGGGTGTCGCAGTTGATGCCGACCATCGCCTCCCCCAGGTTGCGGGACGCGTCCGCGACGACCTTCGGGTCGTCGTAGAAGGTGGTGGCCTTGACGATGGCGGCGGCTCGCCTGGCCGGGTCGCCGGACTTGAAGATGCCGGAGCCGACGAAGACGCCCTCGGCGCCGAGCTGGCGCATCAGGGCGGCGTCGGCGGGGGTGGCCACACCGCCCGCGGAGAACAGCACGACGGGGAGCCTGCCGAGGTCGGCGACCTCCTTGACGAGTTCGTACGGGGCGCGCAACTCCTTGGCGGCGGCGTACAGCTCGTTGTTGTCGTAGCCGCGCAGCCGGGCGATCTCGTTCTTGATCCGGCGCAGGTGGCGCACGGCCTCGACGACGTTGCCGGTGCCGGCCTCGCCCTTGGAGCGGATCATGGCGGCGCCCTCGGCGATGCGGCGCAGGGCCTCGCCCAGGCCGGTGGCACCGCAGACGAAGGGGGTCGTGAACGCCCACTTGTCGGAGTGGTTGACCTCGTCGGCGGGGGTGAG
Source organism: Streptomyces beigongshangae (assembly GCF_019710745.1). GTDB lineage: Bacteria > Actinomycetota > Actinomycetes > Streptomycetales > Streptomycetaceae > Streptomyces > Streptomyces beigongshangae. The sequence goes on along the minus strand of NZ_JAHKJW010000084.1, from coordinate 16,312 downwards.
GACCTCGGACTCGTCGATGTAGTCGACCCCGAGGGACTGCAGGACCTGTGCCTCGACGAAGTGGCCGATGCGCGACTTGGCCATCACCGGGATGGAGACGGCCCCGATGATGCCCTCGACCATGTCCGGGTCGGACATCCGGGCCACGCCGCCGTCCTTGCGGATGTCGGCCGGGACCCGCTCCAGGGCCATGACGGCCACGGCGCCCGCGTCCTCGGCGATCTTCGCCTGCTCGGGCGTGACGACGTCCATGATCACGCCGCCCTTGAGCTGCTCGGCCATGCCGCGCTTCACGCGCGCGGTGCCGGTGGCGGGGGTGTCGGCGGGCTGGGCGGGGTTCGGGAGCGTGCTGGACACGGGTTGACCTCACTCGGTGGAAGAGGGTTTCTGCAGACACCGAGGAAACGCCCGCGGAGCAGGCCACAGCAAGGGCCAATGAGGAGCCGGTGGCTCGTTCTGGCGGCCACTGCGCACATTCTCCCTGCTCAGGTGGCTCACGCGGGGGGTACGGGGTCCGCCCGCGGGTGGACCCGGACTACGTCCCGGGGCGGTCCGCCAGTGCCGTCGGCGGCTCGTCGTCCATCTCGAAGGCCAGGGGGAAGGGCGCGTGTCCGGCCAGCCGGAACCAGCGCACCGTGCGGTGGCGGCGCAGTGCGCGGGCCGCCCGTACGGCGTCGTTGTGGAAGCGGCGGGCCATCGGCACCCGGCGGACCGCCTGGGCGAGTTCGCGGGCGGCGTCCTCGCCACCGGGGGCCGCCCGGACGGCCTCGACCTGCTCGGTCTCCCCGAAGACGGCCCGCAGGGCCTGGCTGAGGTCGCTCTCGGCGACCTCGCGGTGGTCCTCCTCAGCCTGCCGGGCCGCGTGCGCCGCCTCGTAGAGCACCATCGAGGCGGCCGGATCGAGCACTCCGGCGGTGGCCAGCTCCTGCGCCACCGAGGCGCGCCGCAGGAGCTGCGCGTCGAGGGCCGCGCGCGCGGCGTCGATCCGCGCGTGCAGCCGGTCGAGCCGGCCCGCGGTCCAGCTCAGATAGAGGCCGATCGCCGCGAGGGCGACCACGATCCAGATCAGTGTGGAGGTCACGGGCGCACAGGTTACCGGTGGGGGCGCGGCCGTCCGGTGCGGCATCGTGGCCCGGGAGTCGGGGGGCACGGGAGCGGGCCTGCCGGGTGCGGGCCGGCGGGGGCTTGTCGCGCAGTTCCCCGCGCCCCTGGAAAGCCGGCTTCGCCGTGCCCCCTCCTCCCGGACGGACCGGCGCGGCCCGCGGCCCTCAGTCCCGGGCCAGGCCGAAGCGGGACAGGAGGCCGCCCGGTACCGCCGGGTCGTCGGCCGCGGCCACCGCCGCCGCGCCGTCGGTGACCGTCTCGTACACCGACAGGATGTCCGCCCCGACCGTCGACCAGTCGAACCGCCGTACGTGCGCGCTCCCCCGCGCGCGCAGCTCCGCGCGGCGTGCCGGGTCGCCGAGGAGCCGTACCGCCGCGTCGGCCAGCGCGTCCGCGTCCTCGTTGGCGAACAGTTCGCCCGCCGCTCCCTGGTCGAGGACCTGCGCGAACGCGTCGAGATCGGAGGCGAGCACGGGCGCGCTCGCGGACATGGCCTCGACCAGGATGATCCCGAAGCTCTCCCCGCCCGTGTTGGGCGCCACGTACACGTCCACGCTGCGCAGGAACCGCGCCTTGTCCTCGTCGCTGATCATGCCGAGGAACTCGACGCGCGGGCGCAGCTCGGCCGGGAGCTTCTCCACGGCCTCCTTCTCGTCACCGCGCCCGGCGACCAGGAGCCGGGTCCCCGGCCGCTCGGCGAGGATCCTCGGCAGCGCCTTCATGAGGACCGGCAGACCCTTGCGGGGCTCGTCGATACGGCCCACGAAGCCGATGGTGCCGCCCTGCCACTCGGGTCTGGGCGCGGCCTTCGCGAAGAAGTCGACGTCGACGCCGTTCGGGATGACCACGGCGTCGCCGCCCAGGTGCTCGACGAGCGTGCGCCGCGCGTACTCGCTCACCGCGATCCGCGCGCTGATCTTCTCCAGGGCGGGCTGCAGGATCGGATAGGCGGCGATCATCGCCCGGGAGCGGGGGTTCGACGTGTGGAAGGTGGCGACGATCGGCCCCTGCGCCGCCCAGCAGGCCAGCAGGCCGAGGGAGGGCGAGGCCGGCTCGTGGATGTGGATCACGTCGAACGTGCCGTCGTGCAGCCAGCGGCGCACCCGCGCGGCGGACAGGAACCCGAAGTTGAGGCGCGCGACCGAGCCGTTGTACGGCACCGGTACGGCGCGGCCCGCCGAGACGGCGTACGGCGGGAGCGGTGTCCCGTCGTCGGCGGGGGCGAGGACGGACACGTGGTGCCCGAGCGCGATGAGGTGGTCGGCCAGGTCGCGGATGTGGAACTGGACCCCCCCGGGGACGTCCCAGGAGTACGGGCAGACGATGCCGATCCTCACGACCGCTCCCCGGGCCGTACCGGCTCGTCCCGCTCCCCCGGCCGGGCCGGTTCGTCCCGCGGTCCGGACACCGGCTCCCCGCCGGCCGCCTCCGCGGGGCGCTCCCCGCCGGCCGGCGCCGGGCGGGGTTCCAGATCGGCGAGCCACAGTCGTTGCAGCATGTGCCAGTCCTCCGGGTGGTCGGCGATCCCCGTGGCGAAGGCGTCGGCCAGCGCCTGCGTCATGACAGACGTCTTCTCGGCCCGGGTGCCTGACGCGGGGACCTCGACGGGCGGATGGATCCGGCCACGCATCACGGGTGACTCGTCGTACCACAGCGTCACGGGCAGCAGCACCGCGCCGGTGTGCTGGGCGAGCAGCGCCGGCCCCGCGGGCATCCGGGTGGTGTCCCCGAAGAAGTCGACCTCGACGCCGGTCGCGGACAGGTCGCGCTCGGCGACCAGGCAGACCAGCCCGCCGCCGCGCAGCCGCCGGGCCAGGGTGCCGAACGCGGCGCCCCCGGTGTGCGGCAGCACCTCCATGCCGAGTCCCTCGCGGTACGCCACGAACCGGTCGAACAGCTTCTCCGGCTTGAGGCGCTCGGCGACCGTCGTGAACGGGATGCCCAGCGCGGTGGTGGCCCAGGCGCCCGCGAGGTCCCAGTTCCCCAGGTGCGGCAGCGCGGCGACGACCCCCCTGCCCGACGCCAGCGCCTCGCGCAGATGCTCCTGGCCCTCCGGTTCGAAGCCGTTCCTGATGCGCTCCTCGCTCCAGACGGGCAGCCGGAACGACTCCATCCAGTAGCGCAGGTACGAGCGCATGCCCGCGCGGGAGAGTTCCGCGAGCCGCTCCGGGGTCGCGTCGGGCAGCACGCGCGCGTAGTTGGATTCGAGGCGCCGTACGGCCTTGCCGCGCCGCTTCCAGGCGATGTCGGCGACGGCCCGGCCCAGGCGTACGGCCACCGGCTCGGGGAGCATCTTCACCGCTCCCCACCCGGCGGCGTACACCCCGTACGTCAACCGGTCCCGCAGACCGCTCACGAGGTGGCCCCGCTGCTCCGCGAGGTGTTCCCCGGCGCGTTCCCGGAGGCGTTCCCGGACGCGCTCCCGTTGGTGCTGCCGGACGTGCCCTCCGGCGGGGCGGCGGCGGCCGCGTCGGCCTCGGCGGACTCGCGGCGCACCGTGACGACGCGCTGGACCAGCGTGACGACGCTGCCCGCGGCGACGATCCACAGCGCGATGGGCAGCAGCACGTCGATACCCGGCACGCCGAACTTGTGGAAGCCCGCCAGACCGGCCGCGACCAGCGAGATCACCAGGCGCTCGGCGCGCTCCACGAGGCCGTTGACGGCGACGGGCAGGCCGATCGACTCGCCCCGCGCCTTGGTGTACGACACCACCTGGCCGCTGGCGAGACAGAAGATCGAGACCGCGCACAGGACGTTGTCGTCGCCGCCGCCCGCGTACCAGAGGGCGAACCCGCCGAAGATCGCGCTGTCGGCGACCCGGTCGAGGGTCGAGTCGAGGAAGGCGCCCCAGCGGCTCGAACGGCCGAGCTGGCGCGCCATGTTGCCGTCGACCATGTCCGAGAACACGAAGAGCGTGATGACGATCGTGCCCCAGAAGAGCTCACCCCGGGGGAAGAAGACCAGCGCTCCCGCGATCACTCCGGCCGTGCCCAGGACGGTGACCGTGTCGGGACTCACCCCCCGGCGGATGAGAAACGCGGCGAACGGTGTGAGGACACGCGTGAAGAATGCACGCGCGTACTTGTTCAGCATGGCCTTCCCGAGGGTCGGTGTGGCCGGGCGGCCCCTGCTGGCCGACCGGCTGGCCCATCGTAGCCACGCGTGCGCGTGTGCGACGCCCGGGCACCCGCCCCCCGTGTCACGTCCTGGTGACGCCCGGGCGCCCGCTCGCCCGTCCTCCCCGTGCCGCGTCCGGGCATCGGCACGATCGCGTCCGGTGTATGGACGCACCGTGACCCGGGTGCAAAGCTCGATGGCACCGCGGGCGTCATCGGAGCCGCCGTACGCGGATCCACACGCCCGCGCCCACAGTGACCTCACCGTGCACGGGAGGCAAGTCCATGGGCGACAAGGCGAACGCACATCCCGGAGCCGCCGGCAGGGCTACGGCGGCCGACCACCCCGCGTCCGTACGGAATGTGGTGCTGGTCGGCCACAGCGGATCGGGCAAGACGACCCTGGTGGAGGCTCTCGCGCTGACGGCGGGCGCGGTGAACAGGGCGGGCCGTGTGGAGGACGGCGGCACCATATCCGACTACGACGAGATCGAGCACCGCCAGCAGCGCTCGGTGCAGCTCTCCCTGGTCCCGGTCGACTGGGACGGGTACAAGATCAATGTGCTGGACACCCCCGGGTACGCCGATTTCGTCGGCGAGTTGAGGGCCGGTCTGCGAGCGGCGGACGCGGCCCTCTTCGTCGTCTCGGCCTCGGACGGCGTGGACGGCTCGACGCGCATGGTGTGGGAGGAGTGCGCGGCGGTCGGCATGCCGCGGGCCATCGTGGTCACGCACCTGGAGTCGGCGCGGGCCGACTTCGACGAGATGACCCGGGTCTGCGCGCGGGTCTTCGGCGGGGACGACCCCGACGCCGTGCTGCCGCTGTACCTGCCGCTGCACGGACCCCAGGGGCCCGACGGGCACGCGTCGGTGACGGGACTGATCGGGCTGCTCTCGCGGCGCCTGTACGACTACGCCTCCGGGGAGCGCAAGGAGTCCGAGCCGGGCCCCGAGCTGCTGCCGGTCATCGAGACGGCCCGCAACCGGCTCATCGAGGGGATCATCTCGGAGAGCGAGGACGAGACCCTCATGGACCGGTACCTCGGCGGTGAGGAGATCGATCCCGAGACGCTCGTGCGGGACCTGGAGCGGGCCGTCGCCCGGGGCGTCTTCCATCCGGTGCTGGCCGCCGCGCCCGCCGCCGAGGGCGCCCGTCAGGGGCTGGGCACGGTGGAACTCCTCGAACTGATCACCGGTGGCTTCCCCACCCCGCTGGAGCGCGAGGCACCGGCGGTCACCACCCCGGACGGCAGGACCCGCCGGATCGAGGCGTGCGACCCGGACGGGCCGCTGGTCGCCGAGGTCGTCAAGACCGCGTCCGACCCGTACGTGGGCCGGGTGTCGATGGTGCGGGTGTTCTCCGGGACGCTGCGGCCCGACGAGACGGTGCACGTCTCGGGGCACGGCCTGGCCGACCGCGCGGGGCACGGCCTGGCCGACCGCGGTCACGAGGGCCGCGCCCTCCATCAGGTGGACGAGCGCGTCGGCGCGCTGTCCGCGCCCTTCGGCAAGCAGCAGCGCGGTCTCACGCACGCCATCGCGGGCGATCTGGCCTGCGTGGCCAAGCTGAGCCGGGCCGAGACGGGGGACACGCTCTCCGCCAGGGACGACCCGCTCCTCATGGAGCCGTGGGAGATGCCCGATCCGCTGCTGCCGCTCGCCATCCAGGCGCACAGCAAGGCCGACGAGGACAAGCTCTCGCAGGGCCTGGGCCGGCTGGTCGCCGAGGACCCGACGATGCGCCTGGAACAGAACCAGGACACCCACCAGGTCGTCCTGTGGTGCCTGGGCGAGGCGCACGCCGACGTCGCCCTGGAACGGCTGCGCAGCCGGTACGGCGTCCAGGTCGACGTGGTGCCGCACAAGGTGTCCCTGCGGGAGACGTTCGCCGCACGGTCGGCGGGGCGCGGGCGCCATGTGAAGCAGTCCGGCGGGCACGGGCAGTACGCGATCTGCGAGATCGAGGTGGAGCCGCTGCCCGGCGGCTCCGGCATCGAGTTCGTCGACAAGGTCGTGGGCGGGACCGTGCCGCGGCAGTTCATCCCTTCGGTGGAGAAGGGGGTGCGCGCCCAGGCCGCCAGGGGGGTGGCCGCGGGCTACCCGCTCATCGACGTGCGGATCACGCTGCTCGACGGCAAGGCGCACTCCGTGGACTCCTCGGACGCGGCGTTCCAGACCGCCGGCGCGCTCGCCCTGCGGGAGGCCGCGGCCGGCGCGAGGATCCACCTCCTGGAGCCGGTCGCGGAGGTGACGGTCCTGGTGGGCGACGAGTACGTGGGCCCGGTGATGAGCGACCTGTCGGGGCGGCGCGGCCGGGTCGTCGGCACCGAGCAGGCGCCCGGCGGCCGGACCCTGGTACGGGCCGAGGTGCCGGAGATCGAGATCGGGCGGTACGCGGTCGATCTGCGCTCCGTCTCGCACGGCACCGCGCGTTTCCACCGCGCCTACGCCCGGCACGAGCCGATGCCGCCGCAGTTGACCGACCGGATCCGTGAACAGGCCCAGGGAAAAATCTAGTTGATCTCCCCTCCGGGCGGCGGACGGCCCCGGCCGTCCGCCGACGGATGCCGGCCCGTGCCGATACCCTGGGAACCTGATCAAGACGATGACCTGATCAACAGGTGTGCGGGGCACGGAAGTCGGGAATGCCGCAGCAGCGGGGCACGGCGGCGATGGGGGCGGCAATGGCGGACGAGGGATTCGATTTCAGGCCCGGGGCGCAGGTTCCGCTCTCGGGTTCCGCGGGACAGACGGCGGCGACGTTCGCCCTGGCCTCCGCGGCCTACCGGGACAGTCCCGTCGAAGCGATCCTCGACGCGAACAACGAGTGGCACAAGTCGAGCGTCTCGCCGGGCCGCAAGTGGGCCTCGATCTTCAAGCCGAACCTGGGCGAGGCATTCTCGCGTGCCGTGCAGCTGCGGATGCTGGGCGGCGGCCGCGGCGCGCTGATCCAGTCCTTCGGCATCGAGCCGCAGGTGGTCGTCGAGCACTGCCTGGCGGCGAACCGCATCCGCAAGGAGCGGGACAGCTGGCTGACGGCCGTGATGGTGCTGACCGGGCTGATCTTCCTGCCCGGTCTGCTCGTCTGGCTGCTGGTCTTCCAGATCCGCAGGTCGACCGCCAGGTCCGAGGACAAGCGGGCCGGTGTCCTGGGCACCACGATCCTGGTCGGGGTGGGCGCCCTGGCCGTCCTCTTCCTGCTCAAGATGCCGTTCACCGGCTTCTGGGCCTGGTACGGGCGCGCCGCGGTCGTCGCGCCCGTCCTCGGCTGGATGTGGGCGAAGCAGCTCTGCGAGCGCACCGCCCATGATCTGCGGGACCGCTGGAGCAGCCTGCTGGCCGGCGGCGGCATCGGCGCCAAGATCCCCGAGGCGGTGCCCGGCAGCCCCGGCGAGACCGCGGCCGAGCAGCTGCGGCAGAGTCTGGCGCGACTGGGCGCCGAGCAGCAGTCCAACTCGATCTTCTACGCGGGGCCCAAGGGAATACTCGGCATGGGCACGCGCTGGGGCAGCTGGCAGCTCGCCGAGGACCTGGTGCCGGCCGATCCGACCAAGGAGATCCATCCGTTCCGCAGCTGGGACGTCATCCGGTCGATCCACGACCAGCTGCGCATGCTGGAGCGCGGTCCGCTCAACACCGGCGGCTTCCCGGCGGCGTCGATAAAGCACTGGGTGGTCACGCCGATCGGGGAGAACGCCGGCTCGGTGTCCCGGCCGGGCGGCACCGACGTGGAGGCGTACCAGATCAAGCCGCACAAAATACAGGAGATCTGCAACAAGCAGCAGTTCGGCAGCGGTGACCGGCACTACCTCGGGGTGCAGTGGACGCTCTGGGACGGCCAGCTGGTCATCACCATGCTGATCACCGTCACCGTGCTGCACGAGACGCTGCGCATCGAGGTCACCGGTCATGCCCTGGGGCCGGTGCACTCGCTCTTCACCAGCGGGCCCGCCGCCAGGACGAAGACGGTCCCGAAGACGGTCAGGTTCTGGGAGACCAAGACGCAGAAACTGCCGCTGATCGACGCCGACGAGGTCGTCCGGCTCGCGGTGCGCGCGCCCTTCACCTGGTATCCGCCGATCCTCGACTGGCTCGGCGGCAAGCTGACCCTGCCGGAGCCCTTCGGGCTGCGCCACGCCTGGGCGTCCAAGCCCTGGCGGCACCGCTTCATGGCCGACGACGCCCTGCGCGCCGCGACTCCCGTGCTGCGCGTGGTGCACGCGGCGGCGATCCGGGTGCTGAACGACAACGGCGTCGACACCACGAAGTTCGGCAGCCGCTCGTCCTCCCTCAGCACGGCCGTCCAGGACGTCTCCCCCAGGAAGGCGGACCTGTACGACGCGTAGGCGTCCACGTCGCGCGGACCCCCGCGCGACGTGACCGTACGCCGTGTCCGCACCCCCGGGCCGCCCTCCGCGTCGCCCCCGGGCCGCCCGCGGGGCGCGGAAGCGGAGGCGCGGGACGGATGGGGTCCGGCACCGGAGGCCCGGCTCCGGAAGCCCGGCTCCGGAAGCTCAGGCGGAGGGCCAGGCTTCCGCGAGCATCTTCCGGGTGTCCGCGAGCAGTTGCGGCAGCACCCGGGTGTGCCCGACCACCGGCATGAAGTTGGTGTCGCCGCCCCAGCGGGGCACGAGGTGCTGGTGGAGGTGGGCCGCGATACCGGCTCCCGCGACCGAGCCCTGGTTCATCCCGATGTTGAAGCCGTGCGCGCCGGACGCGGTCCGCAGCGCGGTCATCGCCTGCTTGGTCAGCTCGCCGAGCTCGGCGGTCTCCGCGGCGGTCAGGTCGGTGTAGTCCGCGACGTGCCGGTAGGGCACGACCATCAGGTGCCCGCCGTTGTACGGGTACAGGTTGAGCACCGCGTAGACCTGCTCGCCGCGCTTGATGACGAGCCCGTCCTCGTCGGATTTCGCCGGAATCGAGCAGAAGGGGCAGCCGTCGCCCGCCCCGGGGCCGGTGGGCTTGTTCTCACCCTGGATGTACGCCATCCGGTGGGGCGTCCACAGGCGCTGGAACGCGTCCTGTGTGCCGACTCCGATCTGCTGCTCCGGCTCACTCGTCATGCCATGCAGCATATGGCTTCGCCCGTTCACGGCGTGTCGGCGGGTGCCGCGTGCGGCGGCCCCCGGACGTGGCGGAACCTCTGCCGCCCGGTGTCCCCGGGACCGGCCGGCGCCCGCCACGGTCCCGCCGCGCGCCTGCGGACGAGCGACCGGGAGATCCGCACCGGATGCGGGGACTCCCGCGTGGGACGACCGGGGGACGCCCGTGGCCGGATCGCCGGGGACCCCCGGGGGCTGAGCCTCCCGGGGGTTCTCGGTGCCCGCCTCCGGGCCCACGGNCCCCGGGGGCTGAGCCTCCCGGGGGTTCTCGGTGCCCGCCTCCGGGCCCACGGGGCCACGAGGGCCCACGGGGCCACGAGGGCCCACGGGGCCACGAGGGCCCACGGGGCCCAGTGAGGCGTACGGACGTGTGCGGGCCGTACGGACGGGCCCCGCACGGGACCGGCACGGACCGGTCAGACCTGCGTCCGCTCCTCGACGACCTTCGCGATCTTCGCGATGGCCTCGTCGAGCGGGATGCCGTTCTCCTGGGAGCCGTCGCGGTAGCGGAAGGAGACGGCGCCGTTCGCCATGTCCTCGTCGCCCGCGATGACCATGAAGGGCACCTTCTGCTTCTGCGCGTTGCGGATCTTCTTCTGCATGCGGTCGGAGGACGAGTCGACCTCGACCCGCAGCCCCTTCCTCCTCGCCTCGGCGGCGAACGCGTGCAGGTGGTCGATGTGCGCGTCGCCGATCGGGATGCCGACCGCCTGGACGGGCGCCAGCCACGCCGGGAACGCGCCCGCGTAGTGCTCAAGGAGGACCGCGAAGAAACGCTCGATCGAGCCGAAGAGCGCCCGGTGGATCATGACCGGCCGCTGCTTGGACCCGTCGGGGCCGGTGTACTCCAGGTCGAAGCGCTCCGGCAGGTTGAAGTCGAGCTGCACGGTCGACATCTGCCAGGTCCGGCCGATCGCGTCCTTGACCTGGACGGAGATCTTCGGCCCGTAGAAGGCGGCGCCGCCCGGGTCCGGGACCAGCGGGATGCCCTGCTTCCCGGCCACCTGCCGCAGCGTCTCGGTGGCCTCCTCCCACACCTCGTCCGAGCCGACGAACTTCTCCGGGTCCTTGGTGGACAGCTCCAGGTAGAAGTCGCTCAGGCCGTAGTCGCGCAGCAGGTTCAGGACGAAGGTGAGCGTCTTGTCGAGCTCCTCCGCCATCTGCTCCTTGGTGCAGTAGATGTGCGCGTCGTCCTGCGTGAAGCCGCGAGCCCGGGTCAGGCCGTGCACGACGCCCGACTTCTCGTACCGGTACACGGTCCCGAACTCGAAGAGGCGCAGCGGCAGTTCGCGGTAGGAGCGGCCGCGCGCGTCGAAGATCAGGTTGTGCATCGGGCAGTTCATGGGCTTGAGGTAGTAGTCCACGCCCTCGTCGAGCTGCATGGGCGGGTACATGCCGTCGGCGTACCAGTCCAGGTGGCCCGAGGTCTCGAAGAGCTTCCCCTTGGTGGCGTGCGGGGTGTAGACGAACTCGTAGCCCTCCTCCTCGTGCCGGCGGCGCGAGTAGTCCTCCATGACCCGGCGGACGACGCCGCCCTTGGGGTGGAAGACGGCGAGGCCGGAGCCGATCTGCTCGGGGATCGAGAAGAGGTCCAGCTCGTTGCCGAGCTTGCGGTGGTCGCGCTTCTCGGCCTCGGCGAGGAAGTCGAGGTGCGCCTTCAGCTCCTCCTTGGAGGGCCAGGCGGTGCCGTAGATGCGCTGGAGCATCGGGTTCTTCTCGCTGCCGCGCCAGTACGCGGCGGCGTTGCGCATCAGCTTGAACGCCGGGATGTTGCGGGTGGTCGGCAGGTGGGGACCGCGGCAGAGGTCCTTCCAGCACAGGTCACCGGTCTTGGCGTCGAGGTTGTCGTAGATGGTGAGCTCGCCGGCGCCCACCTCGACGTCCGCCCCGTCGTCGCTGGAGGCGGCGCCCTTGAGCCCGATCAGCTCCAGCTTGTACGGCTCGTCGGCGAGCTCCTCGCGCGCGGCCTCGTCCGTGACCACACGGCGGGAGAAGCGCTGGCCGCGCTTCTGGATCTCCTGCATCTTCTTCTCGACGGCCTTGAGGTCCTCGGGCGTGAACGGCTTCGCCACGTCGAAGTCGTAGTAGAAGCCGTCCTTGACCGGCGGTCCGATGCCGAGCTTGGCCTCGGGGAACAGCTCCTGCACGGCCTGCGCCATCACGTGCGCGGTGGAGTGGCGCAGGATGTCCAGACCGTCCTCGGAGGAGATCTGCACGGCCTCGACGGTCTCCCCGTCCCTCGGCTCGTACGCGAGGTCCTTCAGCTCGCCGGCCACCCGGGCCGCGACGACGGTGCGCTCACCGGCGAAGAGCTCGGCCGCCGTAGTGCCCGTCGTCACCACGCGCTCTTCCCGCTCGGAATCGCGTTGGATGATCACACGGACGTCTGACACCGGGCTCTCCTGCCTGAAGGGAACGCGCGCGGCCGTCTGTCGCACGCGCAATACACAGGCGATCGTACCGAGCCCGGGGCGCCCCTCGCGAAACGGTTAACCCTCTTCCTCCCCGAAGGGCCACCCGGGGGGGCGGGCCGGACCCCGCCGGAACGGGCCGGACCCCGCGGGAACAGGCCGGACCCCGCGGGAACAGGCCGGAGCCCTCAGTCGCCGCCGCACGCCTCCCCGAAGAAGTCGAGGTTCTCCTTCAGCGACTTCTTCAGCCGGTCCCGCTCCGCCTCGTCCACCTGCACGGGCACGACCCCGGACGCCCCGGTCAGCCGCCGGAACCCCCCGCGGCTCTCCAGGCGCCCGTGCACCCGCACCGGCAGCCCGACCAGATGGGCGTGGACCGCGATCCGGTACGCCTCCTCGTCGAGCGTCATCCGTACGTGCGGCACCTCCGCCCCGGCCAGCACCCGCAGCCGTACGGTTCCGTCGCCGCGCGGGCCCGGCCTGCGCATCCGCACCACGGCCCCGGTGAGGCGCACGGGCACGGCCGGCTCCTCGCGCAGGTAGCGGGCGGCCGCCGCACGGAGCGCGGGCAGGTCGCCGGGCGAGAACCCGACCGGTTCCGCCGTCGCCGCGCACCCGTCGGGGACCCCGGCGGCGGGCGCCCACCGGACGGCGACCGTGGCTCCCTCCGTACCCCTCACCAGGGTCATGAGGGCTGCCGTGAGCTCATGGCTGACGCCCGCCCCGACCGCGCCGTCGAAGGCGTCCGGGGAGCCGGTGGCGCGCTGGTAGTCGACCGCCTCACGGGCCGCGTGCAGCGCCTGGTGCAGCCGGACCGCGAGCGGCCGGCCGGTGGACACCGGCACGAAGGCGGTGAGCTGCCGGCCACCGGGGGCGGCTCCGACGAGCACGTCGTCCAGGGAGGCGGCGGCGGGCCCGCGGTGGCGGGCGCCGTAGTACCCGGCGCGTCCGCGCACGGCGAGGGCGCCCGCGAGCAGCATTTGCCGCGCCGCCGTGCGGAGGCGCTCCTCGACGGTCCACGGCGAGGCGCCGACCGGCCCCGTCGGCACGTCGCGCCACCAGCGGATCTCGTCACTGGGCACGGCGAGGCCCAGCAGGACGTCACGCGCGGCGGGCGAGCCGCTGCGGAACAGCGCGACGAGGGCCTCCCCGAGGAGGTCCTCGCTGTCGGGGAACGCCCGGCTCTCGGGCACGAGCAGGCTGGTGCCCGAGCCGCCGGGCCCGGGCGGGGTCCAGCGGCCGTACCGTCCGGGTGCTCCGCCGCGGCGCTGCCAGCCGTGCCGGTGCAGCAGCGCGCCGAGGACGGCGGGGTCGACCTGGTCGGGCCGGGGCGGCCGGTCCCACAGGTCCGGCGGTTCGACGGGATGGGGCCTGACGGGGCGCAGGGGTTCGCCGGTGGGGCGGTGCGTCACGGTCTGCCTCCCGTACCGACGCGCGTCATGATCTCGCAGAGTGCCCTGTCGTCGAAGACCCGCGAGGTCGGTATCCGCACGGTGGTCCTGCGCCGGCCGGTGATCCGGTGTCCGGCGAGGTTGATCCAGTAGCAGCAGTGCCGCAGGTCGAGGCGGTCGTGGCCGGCGCGCAGCCAGTCGTCCTGCGATCTGGGCACGAGCATCACGACCAGGACCTTGTGGACCGAGACCGGGGTCCGGGCCAGCTTCTCCAGGTGGGCGTTGTCGAGCGTGAAGGAGAAGGCGGTGCCCGGGGGGTTCGCCGGGATCTGGTACGTGCACTTGAGCTGCACCTTGATGGTGACTTCGTCGTCGACCGTGTGCCCGGGGGCGCTGTGGCTGACGTGCCAGTCGATGCCGTTGTCCGGGAAGGGCTGGGAGAGGGAGCACCCCGCGGCGGCCGCCACCGCGTGCAGATAACCGACCTGCAGGGTCTCCATGCAGGCCGTGGTGGCCAGTGAGCCGCGATGCGGTGCCGTCCGCCGGGGCAGCAGCCCGCCCTGCTCGGGCTGCGCGAGCGCCATGTCCAACAGCCTTCCGAATCCGGTGAATTCCCGCGACGGGTCGCTGATCTGCAAGGACCCCTATCTCTGTTGTCTCCTTCCGGCGTACGGCGCAAACAGTGCGGGTATCACAAAAAGGGCAGGGGACGGCGCGTCAACTGCCGAAGGTGGACGAGGAGTTGTGTGCGCATGACGTGCTGGTACGAAGGCCCTCTGACCGCGTTCGACACCGAGACGACCGGTGTCGACGTCGAGACCGACCGGATCGTGTCGGCCGCCGTCGTCGTCCAGGACTCCCCCGGCAGCCGCCCGCGCGTGCGCCGCTGGCTGGTGAATCCGGGGGTGCCGGTGCCCGAGGGCGCCACGGCGGTGCACGGACTGACGGACGAGCACCTGCGGCACAACGGCCGCTGGCCGTCGCCGGTGATGGACGAGATCGTCAGGGAACTGGCCGAGCAGAGCGCGGCGGGACGTCCGCTCGTGGTGATGAACGCGCCCTTCGACCTGACGCTGCTCGACCGGGAGTTGCGCAGGCACCGGGCGTCGTCGCTGTGCCACTGGTTCGAGGCCGTACCGCTGCTCGTCCTGGACCCGCGGGTCCTCGACAAGCACCTGGACCGCTACCGCAAGGGCCGCCGCACCCTCGGCGACCTGTGCGCGCACTACGAGGTGGAGCTGGCGGAGGCCCATGACGCGGCGGCCGACGCGCTGGCGTCCCTGGAGGTCGCACGGGCGCTCGGGCGCCGCTTCGCGCTCCGGCTGGAGCGGCTCTCGCCGGCCGAACTGCACACGCTCCAGGCGGTCTGGCACGCCGCGCAGGCCCGCGGTCTGCAGGCGTGGTTCGCCCGCAGCGGAGTGGAGGAGTCGGTGGATCCGGCCTGGCCCCTGCGGCCCGAGTTCCGGGCGGCGGCCTGAGTCCCGGGCGTGCGGAAGGCCGGCCCGTCTGCGACGGACCGGCCTCTCCCGGTGGGCGATACTGGGTTCGAACCAGTGACCTCTTCGGTGTGAACGAAGCGCTCTCCCACTGAGCTAATCGCCCGGGAACGCACCGAACAATACAGGTCTCCGTGCGTTTCCTTCAAACCGCTCCGCTGTTCCCTGTTCCGTTCCCGCTTCCGTTCGCGGTTCCGTTCCCGCTTCCGTTCGCGGTTCCGTTCCCGCTTCCGGTTGCGCGGAGGTGGGCCGCCAGTCCCCGGCGTCCCGCCCGCATCATCAGCGCGTGGTTGGCGCGGAACGCGGGCCGTCCCGGTACGGCGAGCCGCCGCAGCAGCGGTTTGGTCACCCGGACCTCCTGGTCGTAGCGGGCGAGGGTGCCGCGCCCGTCCGGGACGACGGTCCAGCGCGCCCAGCCGTCCACGTCACCGGTCATCGAGGTCTCCAGGATCCCGGCCGCCCGGTCACGGCGCACCTCCCGGGCGGTGAGGACCAGGTCGTACGGCAGCACCGAGCGGATGCGGAGCACACCGCTCAGCGCGTCGAGACGCGTCACCTCACGCACCTGCGGCCACCACCGCGGATAGCCCTCGGGGTCGGCCAGCACGTCGTGGACGCCGTCGGGCGGTGCGTCGAGGCTCCACAGGCTGCGGAAGCGGTAATGCGTCCAGTCCATGCGCTTCATGGGGCGAGTCTGCCCACGGGCGACACGTCCATGGCCCGGGGTGGGCGGGGCTCCCCCGGGCCGGGCCGGGGACATGAGTACGTCCTGAGTATCCGCGCTCATGTCCCGCGGGGGTGGGGCGGACCACACTCCGGGGTATGACGAACATTCCGCCGCCCGCCGAGGAGTTGCGGATCCTCGACCAGGAGCTGTGGCGGCTGGACGCCCGCAGGGCCCAGCTGCTGGCCCGCCGGGCCTGGCTGCTCGACGCACTCCGGCCGGCCGGGCCCCGGGCGGTTCGGCCCCAGGCCCCCGCCGGATGGCCGGCCCCCGCGCCCGCCTCCCGGCGGCCGGAGGCCTCGGCACCTGGCGTGCAGAACGCGCTGCTCGTCCTCGGCGGTGTCCTGCTGACCGTCGCGGCGATCGCGTTCACCCTGGTCAGCTGGGGGGACATGGGCATCGCCGGACGGGCGACCGTCCTCGGCGCGGTCACCGCGGCCGCGCTCGCCGCGCCCGTGCCGCTGCTGAGGCGCGGGCTCCGCTCGACGGCGGAGTCGGTGGCGGGCCTCGGTCTCGCGCTGACGGTGCTCGACGCGTACGCCCTGTACGAGGTCGCGTTCTCCGGCCTGGACGGCACGGGCTGCGCGGCGGCCGCGTCGGCCCTGCTCGCCGTGGTGTGGACGGCGTACGGCCGCGGTCTCGGCGCCCTGCGCCTGCCGCTCCCGGCGGCCGTGGCGGCGGCCCAGTTGCCGCTGTCGCTCTGGGCGGCGGCGGCCGGCGGCGACCACCACACGATCACGGCGGCGGTACTGGCGACGGCCGCGTTCGACGCGGCCGTCGCCCTCTCGGTGTCCGTGCCGGCCGTACGGGCCGTCGCCGCCGTCGGCGCGTACGGGGCCGGCGCCTGGGGCGTCCTGGCGGCCGGCGTGCTCATCGGCGAAGCCACCGGTCCGGGCGCCGCCACCCGTGCGGCGGCGCTCCTCGCCCTCGCCGCGGCGATCGCGCTGGGGGCGGCACACCGTGCC
>NZ_JAHKJW010000083.1 GCF_019710745.1 Streptomyces beigongshangae | reverse complement strand
GGCGTACCCGGCGCGCCCGCGCCCCGCGCGCCACGGGGCGGACCCTGCGCCTTGCCGGTCGCCGCGTCGGCGACGTCCCCGGCGCCGGGCGGCAGCGGCCGGTCCGGAGCGGGCGGAGCGGGCGGCGACTGCGGCACGGCGGGCGGCTGCCCGGCGCCCTGCGAGGAGCCGTACGAAGGCGCGCCGGAGGGCGGCTGCGGCTCGTCCAGCGCGGGCGCCACCGCCGTGCGCGGCAACTGGCTGCCGCCCGAGATCAGCTTGGTCCTGGCCTCGGGTGCCGTCTCCGGCGGGGGCGGCGCGTCACCGTCCCCGACGTCCCGGATCTGCGGCGCGTACACCGTCACGGGCAGCGGCACCGAACGGTCGTCCCCCGGCTCGGCGTTGGTGTCGGTACCGGCCCACGGCGTCGCGTCGGCGGGCAGCCCGGAACCGGCGGACGCGTCCCCGCCCGCGGCGGGCCACGTCGTGCCCCCGCCGGGAGCGCCGGGCGCCCCCGCCCCGGACGGCGGTCCCGGCAGCGTCTCGGGCAGCGAACCACCGGCACCACCTGCACCACCGACGCCACCGTGACCGGCCGGAACGGCGTCGGCCGGAGACCCCGCACCCGCACCCGTGCCTGCACCCGTGCCTGCGATGGAGGGAACCGCGTCGCTCACCCCGGCGCCGGCCGCGGCCCCGCCGGACGTACCCTCCCGGCGGTCCGGGATCCCCATCCGGTCCGCCGCCTCCTGCAACCACTCCGGCGGAGTGAGCAGGAACGACGTCTGGTTGAGGTCGACACGCGCCGGAGCCGCCGGAGCCGGCTCGGGCGCCGCCTCGGACAGCCCGTACTCCTCCTCGTACCGGCGGATCACCTCACCCACCGGCAGCGCGGGCCACAGCGTGGCCTCCCCGCTGTCCCGCGCGATGACGAGCCGCTGCGCACCGCCGTCGGAACGCGGACCCTCGGCCCGGTCCTCCGCCCACACCACGAACCCCAGGTCGAACTCCCGCACCCGCACCTCACGGTGCTGGTAGCCGGGCACATCCCCGTTGATCCACTCCTCGGCACGCTCCTGCGCCTGCGCGAAGGTCACCATCGGACGCTCACTCCCCCACCGAAGACACCGAAGACACCGGGGCTGCCGGGGCTGCCGGGGCTGCCGAAGACGCCGCCGACACCGGCACGGCACGCGCGAAGCCGCCGTCCACCATCAGGTTCGCCACCGTCTCCAGCTCGGGCGGATTGCCCGCCAGCCGGGACAGGAACTGGTCGAAGTCGTCACCGCAGGGCAGCAACAGCCGCCGCACACGCTCCGCGGGCGGCCACGCGTCCTGGTCACGGGCGTCGTCGTACGCGCAGAACCACACCGAGCCGACCCGCTCGCCCTTCACCTTCACCGCGAGCAGCCCGCCCTGCACGAACCCGACACCCAGGTAGTCCTTGGTCAGATGGTCCCGCAGGCACTTGTTGACGTACACCAGGTCGTTCACGGCGGCCTCGTCCCGCACGGTGAAGAACGGCTGGTCCACCAGCAGCCCCAGCTCCGCGTCCAGCGCCGCCCCGACGGGCGCGCACCCGCCCGCCGCCTTCAGGAAGGAACGGTACGCCCCCGGCAACCGGTATCCCAGGTCCTCCTCGACCCCCTGCACCTGCTGCTCGGTCACGGCGACCGCCGCCTTCGGCAGCCCGAAGTGCGCGGGCCGGGTCTCCTGCAACGGCCGGGTGCCCCGCTTGTCCTGGTCGACCGCCGCGGTGGCGAGACCGCCGTGATGCCGCAGCAACGCCTTCACCTCGACCGGCACCAGCTCCAGCCGACGCGTCCGCGGCACATGGTGCCAGGTCCAGCCGTGCGGGGTCGCCACCGCCGGAATGGTGTCCCACAGATCGTGCCCGGAAGCCGCCAGCGCGGCGTTCGCCGACACGTAGTCGGTCAGCCGCAGCTCGTCGACACCGAACCCCTCGGGCGGCTCGGCGATCTCCGCGGCCGCACGTGCATAGAACGAGAAGTCGGGGTAACCCGCATCGTCGACACGTACCCCTCTCGGGTGACGTGCCGCCCGGACCGGATCCGGGAAGTGCACGACCTGCCCGGTGTAGGCCGCGTTCGGCGGCGCGGCTTGCCCCCCGGCCTGGCGGCCGGGAGGTGCCCCCAGCCCGAGCCGACCTGTCGTCATGGCGGTTGCCCCCTGCGGCGCTCTGAAGGATCGCGGATGTCGACAGCCTATGCGGTGCGGCCACACCGGTCACCGGGCCTCCGGTCCCGTGCGGATCCGGGCCGCCCCGCTTCCGTGACCTGCCGTCATCGAGCCGTGACGGTGAGACGAAGACCGCGCGTGTCGCACCGCCCCAGCTTCCGCACCCGCCACGGAGTTTGGCACTCTGTCCGAGCACCGGGGGATGCGGTAAGGGGAGGGAACGGAACGATGAACACGACACAGACAGGTACGTCCGGAGACCCGAGGGTCGGCTGGAGCAGCACCGAGGCACCCGCCGCCCCGATCCTGCGGCACCGCCGCGACGGCATACTGCCCACCATCGCCGCCGCCCTCTCCGTACGCGGCGCCACCCTCACCGGCACCGCCGGCCGCGGCGACCAGCCGCCGCCCCTGCACCCGCTCGTGCAGGACTTCCTCGACACCCTCACCAGCGGCCAGCGCGACCGCTTCACCGGCCGCTGCGCCGAGGCGATCCTCATCTCCCGCCACCTCGGCAACGCCGAGGCCGCCCGCTCCAAGCGGGCCGCCCGCAAGCCCATGACCAACGGCGAGGCCCGCAAGTCCCTCAAACAGGCCAAACTGACCGCCCGCCGCATCCGCGAGGACGGCGACCCGCTGCACGGCAGCTTCGCGCAGCCCTGCCGCTCCTGCACCGCGCTCAGCGCCCACTTCGGCGTACGCATCGTCGACCCCACCCCGCGGGAGAACTGACAGCGGCCACCCACCCGCACCAAGGCGCCGCCGGCGCCCCGAGGAAGCCTGCCGGCACACCGCACGGCAGCTCAGACCGATCGCGAAGGGCAGATGCACACCGATCGCGCCACCTCCACCACCCGCTTCTCCGTCCCGGTCGACGCCGCACTGCGCTCCGCCGGATGGCAACCGGGCCGCTGGGACATAAGGCAGGCCGAGTTCTGGGCCGACGCACTGCGCAACCACGAGTCACCCGCGGGACACCGCCACGCCGTGTTCCCCGCGGCGGTGGAGGCGTGGGCGGAGTTCGGCGGACTCCGCATCACCACGATCGAGGCCGGCCGGCAGATCGCCCCGTCACCCCTGCACCTGGACCCCCTGCACGGCCTCCACATGGCCCGCACCCTCGCCGACCTCGGCAGGGCCCTGGGCACCGAGGTGGCCCCGCTCGGCGAGGAGACCGACAGCAGGGCCCTGCTCGCCATCGACGCGGCGAGCCGGGTCTACACACTGGACCACACCGGCGACTGGTACCTCGGCGCCGACGTCGACGAGGCCCTCGCCACCCTCATCTCGGGCCGGGAACCGGTACGCCTGACCGCCGGCTGAACCGACGGGGGTGAGCGGAACCGGGCCGGACCCGGTTCCGCTCACCCCCCGGCCGGGATCACCGCCGACACCCTGAACCCGCCCGCGTCCGTCGGACCGGACACGAACACGCCCCCCAGGCCCACGACCCGCTCCTTCATCCCCACCAGCCCGTTCCCGCCACTCGGCAGCCTGGCGTCGGACGCGGAACCCGCCTCCGGCGGCGGCCCGTTCTCCACCTGCATCGCTATCTCCGCCTCCCGGTGCGCCAGCCGCACCCGGGTCTTCGCCCCCGCCGCGTGCTTGTGGACGTTCGTCAACGCCTCCTGCACCACCCGGTAGGCGGTCTGCTCCACCATCGCCGCGTACCCCCGCGTCTCCCCCTCCACCGAGAGGTCGACGACCATCCCCGCCGCCGCGGACTGCCCCACCAGCTCCTCCAGGTCGTCGAGGCAGGGCCCGTCCCCGGACTCGTCCTCGGCACCCCGGGACGCCGCCGCGGCCGCCGCCGCCGCGGCCCCCACCGCCGCCAGCGGCACCGTCTGCACCGGCGCCGACGAGTACGCCGCACCCGGCACCGGCCCGTCCGTCTTGCGCAGCACCCCCAGCATCTCGCGCAGCTCCGTCAGCGCCTGCCGGCCCATGTCCCCCACCAGCGACGCGTTCTTCACCGCCTTCTCGGGATCCTTGCGCGCCACCGCCTGCAACGCCGCCGCGTGCACGACCATCAGACTCACCCGGTGCGCGACGACGTCGTGCATCTCACGGGCGATCCGGGTCCGCTCCTCGTTGCGCGCCCACTCCGCCCGCTCCTCGGCCCGCTCCGCCAGCAGCTGCAACTCCCGCTCCAGCGAGTCCGCCCGCTCCCGCAGGCTCTCCATCAACCGCCGCCGGGCCCCTACGTACAGCCCCAGCAGCACCGGCGGCGCCGTCATCCCCAGCGAGGTCGTGATCGACACGAAGGGCACGAACCAGTCCCCCAGTGCCACGTCCCCCCGCACCATCCCCTGGTGCGCCCGCACGTACGTGACGATGAGCATCCCCACCATCGACATGCCGGCGAGCGCCCCGATGATCCGCCGGGGCAGCTCGGACGCCGCCAGCGTGTACAGCCCGACGAGCCCCATCAGGAACCCCATCTGGGCGGGCGCGATGGCGATCGACACCAGGACGACCGCGATCGGCCACCGCCGCCGGAACAGCAGCACCGACCCGGCGACCGCCCCGAACAGCACGCCCACCGGCACCGGTAACCCGGCCGCGTCCGCGAACGGGAACCCCTCCGCCGCGCACTCCACCGACGACACCAGCGCGAGGCCCCCGTCCAGCACCGCGCTGCGCCACCTCGTCCACCACCACGGCCCGGCCGAGGCCGCGGTGTCGTCTTCCCCCGTCGTGGTCATGCCTCCAGCCTACGGTCGCCCCCGGCCCCATTTCCGGCGACTTTCCCGTACTGGCCTACACCACTCACCGTAATCGAACAGAAGCGAAACGGCCCGTTATCCCTCGAACTGCTGAATCGCCTCCCGTTCGACACCGGAACCCCACATTCCGCCCGGACGGTATGCCCATGGAACGTTCACACGGCTGGTACGCGGACTTCGAGGGGCTGCGGGAACGGGCGGTCGCCCTGCGGAGGGCCGGGCTCAGCCGCCGTCAGATCCGCGACCGGATCCAGGTCCACAACAACGACATCCTCAACCGCCTCCTGGAGGGCGAACCGCCCCCCGAGTGGACGAAGCGCCCGCGCGCGAAGGACGACCTCCGCGAGCGGGCCCGTGAACTGCGGCTCCAGGGCTGGACGTACGACCGCATCCAGCTCGAACTCGGCTGCTCGAAGAGCTCGATCTCCCTGTGGGTACGGGACCTGCCGAAGCCGGAGCGGCGCAAACGGACCCGGGAGGAGGCTTCGGCGATCGCCAGGCGCGGCTGGGAGGTCACGCTGCGGCTGCGCGAGGAGGAGCGCCGACGGGTCAAGGCGGCGGCCGCCGAGGAGATCGGCGCGCTCTCCGACCGCGAGCTGTTCCTGGTGGGCATCGGCCTCTACTGGGCCGAGGGCACCAAGGACAAGCCGCACGCCCGCCGGGAGATCGTCACCTTCGTCAACAGCGACCCGGGAATGATCGAGTTCTTCCTGCGCTGGCTCGACCTCCTCGGAGTGCAGCGCGACCGCGTGCGGTACTGCGTCATGATCCACGAGACGGCCGACGTGGCGGGCGCCGAACGGTACTGGGCGGACCTCGTCGGCGCCGACCGCAGCTCGTTCAACAAGACGACCCTCAAGAAGCACAACCCCAGGACGGTGCGCAAGAACGTCGGTGAGACCTACCGTGGCTGCCTGGTGATCAAGGTCCGCCAGAGTGCGGACCTGTACCGTCGCATCGAAGGCGCTTGGTACGGCATAGTGTTGTCCGCGCGCGGGGCCGGTCAAAAGAGTCGGACATAAGGCGCAGATTATCCCGGGTCGTCTAATGGCAGGACAAACGGTTTTGGTCCGTTGAATGAGGGTTCGATTCCTTCCCCGGGAGCCTTCCGTGTACGGGCCCTGACAACACAGTCAGGGCCCGCTCCCATGTCCTCCCCGAAACGCCCCGGTATCCTGCGGATGTCCCAGACACCAGTAGCCGAAGGGCAAATCCGTGAGCGCCAACCTTCCCCAAGCTCTCGGCTCCGGAGCAGGGGAGACCCCACCCGCAGCCGTCGTCGTCCTCGCAGCGGGTGAGGGCACCCGTATGAAGTCGGCCACACCCAAGGTCCTGCACGACATCTGCGGCCGGTCCCTCGTCGGGCATGTGCTCGCCGCCGCGGGCGAGTTGGACCCCGGGCACCCCGAGAAGATCGTCGTCGTCGTGGGTCACGCCCGCGAGCAGGTCACCGCGCATCTCGCGGAGACCGCCCCGGGTGTGCGGACGGCGGTGCAGGCCGAGCAGAACGGCACGGGGCACGCCGTGCGGATGGGTCTGGAGGAGCTGGGCGGTGCCGTCGACGGCACCGTCGTGGTCGTCTGCGGGGACACGCCCCTGCTCACCGGCGCGACCCTGCGCAAGCTCGCCTCGACGCACACGGGTGACGGCAACGCGGTCACGGTGCTGACCGCCGAGGTGCCGGACGCGACCGGGTACGGCCGGATCGTGCGGGACGGTGCCTCGGGTGCGGTGACGGCGATCGTCGAGCACAAGGACGCGTCGGACTCCCAGCGTGCGATCCGTGAGATCAACTCGGGTGTCTTCGCGTTCGACGGGCAGCTCCTCGCGGACGCGCTCGGCAAGGTGCGCACCGACAACAGTCAGGGTGAGGAGTACCTGACGGACGTTCTCGGCATCCTCCGCGAGGCGGGGCACCGGGTCGGTGCGGCCGTGGCGGACGACCACCGTGAGATCGCGGGCATCAACAACCGTGTGCAGCTGGCGGAGGCCCGTCGTACGTTGAACGACCGCCTGCTGGAGCGGGCGATGCTCGCCGGTGTGACGGTCGTGGATCCGGCCTCGACGTGGGTGGACGTCACGGTCACCTTCGAGCGGGACGCGGTGGTGCTGCCGGGGACCCAGTTGCAGGGTGCCACGCATCTGGGTGAGGGCGCGGAGGTCGGGCCCAACACCCGTCTGAACGACACGGTGGTGGGTGCGGGCGCGCGGGTCGACAACACGGTGGCGAACGGCGCGGAGGTGGGTCCCCAGGCGAGTGTGGGGCCTTACGCGTATCTGCGTCCCGGTACCCGTCTGGGGTTGAAGGCCAAGGTGGGTACGTATGTGGAGACGAAGAACGCGACGATCGGCGAGGGTACGAAGGTCCCGCACCTGTCGTACGTGGGGGACGCGACGATCGGCGAGTACTCGAACATCGGTGCGGCGAGTGTGTTCGTGAACTACGACGGTGAGGCCAAGCACCACACGACGGTGGGGTCGCACTGCAAGACGGGTTCGGACAACATGTTTGTGGCGCCTGTCACGGTCGGGGACGGCGCGTACACCGCCGCCGGGTCCGTGATCACGAAGGATGTGCCGCCCGGTTCGCTGGCCGTGGCCCGTGGCCAGCAGCGGAATATCGAGGGCTGGGTGGCCCGTAAGCGTCCGGGGAGTGCGGCCGCGAGGGCTGCGGAGGCGGCGTCCCGGGAAGCGGGCGGCGAAAGCTGACCGGAAAAGGTCGGGTCGGACTCGGCGTACCGTGGTAGGCGCACACCCGCACATCCAGCCGGTACCGCACTCGAGGGCACGAGTCCGCACTTGAGAGCACCTCTCGACATTCGGCTGAGACACCTCTGAGGAGACAGTGCTGTGACCGGGATCAAGACGACCGGCGAGAAGAAGATGATGTTCTTCTCCGGCCGCGCCCACCCCGAGCTTGCCGAGGAGGTCGCCGACCAGCTGGGTGTCGGGGTCGTCCCGACGAAGGCCTTCGACTTCGCCAACGGTGAGATCTACGTCCGCTACGAGGAGTCGGCCCGTGGTGCCGACTGCTTCCTGATCCAGAGCCACACGGCCCCGATCAACAAATGGATCATGGAACAGCTGATCATGATCGATGCTCTGAAGCGGGCTTCCGCCCGGAGCATCACCGTGATCCTGCCGTTCTACGGTTACGCCCGTCAGGACAAGAAGCACCGTGGGCGTGAACCGATCTCGGCGCGGCTGGTCGCCGACATGATGAAGACGGCGGGTGCGGACCGCCTGCTGACGGTGGATCTGCACACGGATCAGATCCAGGGCTTCTTCGACGGTCCGGTGGATCATCTGTTCGCGCTGCCGCTGCTGGCCGACTACGTGGGTCACAAGGTGGACCGTTCGAAGCTCACGGTGGTGTCTCCGGACGCGGGCCGGGTGCGGGTGGCGGACCGTTGGTGCGACCGGCTGGGTGCGCCGCTGGCGATCGTGCACAAGCGGCGGGACAAGGACGTCGCGAACCAGGTGACGGTGCACGAGGTGGTGGGTGACGTCGAGGGCCGGGTCTGCGTCCTGGTCGACGACATGATCGACACGGGTGGCACGATCTGCGCCGCGGCGGACGCGCTGTTCGCGCACGGCGCGGAGGACGTCATCGTGACGGCGACGCACGGTGTGCTGTCGGGTCCGGCGGCGGACCGGCTGAAGAACTCGAAGGTCAGTGAGTTCGTCTTCACGGACACGCTGCCCACGCCGGGTGAGCTGGAGCTGGACAAGATCACGGTGCTGTCGATCGCGCCGACGATCGCGAACGCGGTGCGTGAGGTCTTCGAGGACGGTTCGGTGACGAGCCTCTTCGACGAGTAGGACGAGCAGGACGAGCAGCGGGGCCCGAGGGCCCCGCTGCTCGCGTAGATCGATTTCCGGTACGGCCTCCCCGCCGCGTAAGCTGTGACAGTTGCTCGGCGAGGGAGGCCGCACTTTTCGGTGCGGCGGTCCGTTATCGACGCGCTCTTCGTAGCAGGCCGATGGTTCGGCCGGGTGACTTCTTCCCTGGCCTTCCCGGCCTTTTCCGTTTCTACGAGGAGTGATCATGTCCGAGGTCAAGCTCGCCGCCGAGTCCCGTACCGAGTTCGGCAAGGGTGCGGCGCGCCGTATCCGTCGTGAGAATAAGGTTCCCGCCGTTGTGTACGGTCACGGTGGCGACCCGGTCCACGTCACGCTGCCGGGTCACGAGCTGCAGCTCGCCCTGCGTACGCCGAACGTCCTGCTGACGCTGGACATCGACGGCAAGTCGCAGCTGGCGATCCCGAAGGCCGTCCAGCGTGACGCCATCAAGGGCTTCCTGGAGCACGTCGACCTGCTGCTGGTGAAGAGCGGCGAGAAGGTCACCGTCGAGGTGTACGTGCACACCGAGGGCGACCTGGCCCCGGGTTCGTTCCTGCTGGAGCACGTGCTGAGCACGCTGACGGTGGAGGCCGAGGCGACGCACATCCCCGAGTCGGTCACCGTCTCGATCGAGGGCCTGGAGGCCGGTGCCTCCATCCTGGCGAAGGACATCCCGCTGCCCAAGGGCACCACGCTGGCCATCGACGAGGACGCGGTCGTGCTCCAGGTGCTGGCCGCCCAGGCGGAGGAGCCTTCGGAGGGCGCGGACGACGAGTCCGCCGAGGGCTGATCCCGTACCGGATCGCTGTTCGCCGGCCGTCGCCCTCATGGGGGCGGCGGCCGTCGTGTATCCCGCTGGACCAGCAGGCCGGCTCGGTCGGCCGAGGACCCATGGAGTGATGGACGTGACTTCGGAACCAGGTGCCCCCTGGCTGATCGTGGGGCTCGGCAATCCCGGCCCCGGCTACGCCATGAACCGCCACAACGTGGGTTTCATGGTGGCCGACCTCCTGGCCGGGCGGATGGGCGCCGGGTTCAAGCGGGCCGGGAAGGCGCAGGCCCAGGTGGTCGAGGGGCGGATCGGTCCGCCCGGGCCGCTGAGCCGCCGGGTGGTGCTGGCGAAGCCGATGTCGTACATGAACCTGTCGGGGGGGCCGGTGACGGCTCTGCGGGACTTCTACAAGGTGCCGACGGCGAACGTGGTGGCGGTGCACGACGAGCTGGACATCGACTACGGGGTGCTGCGGCTGAAGCTGGGCGGCGGTGACAACGGGCACAACGGTCTGAAGTCGATGACGAAGGCGATGGGTGCGGACTACCACCGGGTGCGGTTCGGGATCGGGCGTCCGCCGGGGCGGATGCAGGTGGCCGATTTCGTGCTGAAGGACTTCGCGTCGGCGGAGCGCAAGGAGCTGGACTACTTCGTGGACCGGGCGGCGGATGCGGTGGAGTGCCTGGTGGCGGAGGGTCTGGAGCGGGCGCAGTCGGCGTACAACTCGTGAATTCGGCTCGTCCGAGTTGACCCGGTGCAGTGCCATGGCCAAGGATCGCCGCCATGCCCGCCCATGCGTCCTCCCGTCACCGTACGGCCGCCGCGCTGCGGCTGGGGCGGCTGGTGGTGATGGGCACGGTCGCGGTGCTGATCCTGATCGCGGGTGTCTGGGCCTCCTGGGGGACCGCCCAGCACGTGATGCTCTCCAAGGGCCGTGAGCGGGGCACGATGGCGGTCGCCGACTGCGGTGAGGACCGGTGCACGGGTGCGTACCGGCCCGTGACGCGGGGGTCGACCGCGCGGGAGCGGGTCGTGCTGGACAGCGGGGTGGCCGTGGAGGAGGGCCGTACGTACGCGGTCGCGGTGAAGCCCGGCAGTGACGAGGTGGTGCGTACGGGTGCCGCCGGTCTGCTCTACGCCTGGGTGCCGCTGGGGGGTGCGCTGCTGCTGGCGTCGGTGGTGGTGGCGGGCGGGCTGCGCAGGAGCCGGGCGGGCTGGGCGCTGGGCGGCGCGGGTCTGGCGCTGGTGACGGCCGCGTTCCTGGCGCTCTGACACACGGAGGGCGCCGGGGTGGCCCCGGCGCCCTCCGTCCTGCGGGTGTGCTGCCGGCTCAGCCCGTGTTGCGCAGGCCGGCCGCCACGCCGTTGACGGTCAGGAGCAGGGCGCGGGACAGCAGCGGGTCGGGTTCGGCGCCGGCCGCGGCGGCGTCGCGCTGGCGCTTGAGGAGGGCCACCTGGAGGTAGGAGATCGGGTCCAGGTAGGCGTCGCGGACGGTGAAGGTCTGCTTGAGCACGGGGTGGGCGTCCAGCAGTTCCTGCTCGCCGGTGATGCGCAGTACCTCGCGCACGGTCAGCTCGTGCTCGGTCTCGATGGTGGCGAAGACGTGCCGGAGTTCCTCGGGGACGAGGGTCTCGACGTAGTGGCGGGCGATCCTGAGGTCGGTCTTGGCGAGGGTCATCTCGACGTTGGAGACGAAGTTGCGGAAGAAGTGCCAGTGCTCGTGCATCTCGTCCAGGACGCTGTCGAGGCCGGCCTCGCGCAGGGCCTTGAGGCCGGAGCCGACGCCGAACCAGCCGGGGACGATCTGCCGCGACTGGGTCCAGCCGAACACCCAGGGGATGGCGCGCAGGCCGTCGAGCGAGACGCCCGAGCCGGGGCGGCGGGAGGGCCGTGAGCCCAGGTGCAGGTCGGCGAGCTGGTCCACGGGCGTCGACGCGAGGAAGTACGTCGGCAGGTCGGGGTCCTCGACGAGCTCGCGGTAGGCCTGGTGGGCGGCCTCGGAGACGACGTCCATGGCGGCGTCCCAGCGGGCGAGCGCCTCGTCGGACTGGCGGGGGGCGGTGTGCAGGGCGGATGCCTGGAGGGTGGCGGCGACGGTCAGTTCCAGGTTCTCGCGGGCCAGGGACGGCACGAGGTACTTGTCGGAGATGACCTCGCCCTGTTCGGTGACCTTGATCTCGCCCTCCAGGGTGCCCCAGGGCTGGGCGAGGATCGCGTCGTGGGAGGGGCCGCCGCCGCGGCCGACGGTGCCGCCGCGGCCGTGGAAGAGGCGCAGGCGTACGCCGTAGCGGTGGGCGACGTCGCGCAGCCGGCGCTGGGCGCGGTGGATCTCCCACTGGGAGGTGGTGATGCCGCCGAACTTGGAGGAGTCGGAGTAGCCGAGCATGACTTCCTGCACGTCGCCGCGCAGGGCCACGAGCCGCCGGTAGGACGGGTCGGACAGCATGTCCTCGAGGATCGTGTCGGCGGCCTTGAGCTCGTCGGTGGTCTCCAGGAGCGGCACGATGCCGATCCTGGCCCAGCCGGCGTGCAGGTCGAGGAGGCCGGCCTCGCGGGCCAGTACGGCGGCGGCGAACACGTCGTCGGCGCCCTGGCACATGGAGATGATGTACGACTCGATGACCTCGGGTCCGAAGACCTGGAGGGCCTTCCTGACGGTCTCGAAGACGCCGAGGGTCCTGGAGCCGGCGGCGTCCAGGGGCGCGGGGGTGGGGCCGAGGGGCCGGCGGGAGCGCAGTTCCTTGGCGAGGAGCTTGTGCCGGTACTCGCGCGGCATGTCCTCGTAGCGCCAGGACTCCTCGCCGAGCCGGTCGAAGAGCTGGCCGAGGGCGTGGTGGTGGGCGTCGGCGTGTTCGCGTACGTCCATGGTGGCGAGCTGGAGGCCGAAGGCGGCGAGGGTGCGGATCGTGCGGTTCATGCGGCCGTCGGCGAAGAGGGCGCCGCGGTGTGCGCGCAGGGAGGTCTGGATGAGGGTGAGGTCCTGGAGCAGTTCGGCGGTGCCGAGGTAGTCGCGGCCGTCCTCGTGCGGGATGTTCTTCGCCAGGCGCTGCTTGGTGTTCTCCAGCTTCTGCCGGATGCAGGTGGCCTTGAGGCGGTAGGGCTCCTCGGCGTTGAGGCGCTTGTAGCGGGGGCTGATCTCGGGCAGCCGCTCCAGGTCGGCCCGCAGGGAGGCGAGGAGTTCCTCGGTGGCTCCGGTGTAGCGGATGGAGTTGGAGAGGAAGTGGCGCAGTTCGTCGATGAGTTCGAGGGCGTCGTTGATGCCGTGTTCGTGCTGGAGGATGAGGACATCCCAGGTGACCTGGGGGGTCACGTTGGGGTTGCCGTCGCGGTCGCCGCCGATCCAGGTGCCGAAGGTGAGGGGGCGGGTGTCGTCGGGGAGCTGGACGCCGACGCGTTCCAGTTCCGCGGTGAGGTCCTCCAGGACGTCGCCGACGGCGCCGGCGTGCAGTTCGTCGAGGTAGTAGATGGCGTTGCGGGCCTCGTCGGCCGGTTCGGGGCGGACGACGCGCAGCTCGTCGGTCTGCCAGACGAGGTCGATGTTCTCGGCCAGACGGGTGTCGTAGCGGCGCCGGTCGGCTTCGATGACCGGGGTCTCCAGCAGGGCGGCGATGCGGCGCAGCTTGTTGAGGACCGAACGTCTGGCCGCCTCGGTGGGGTGGGCGGTGAAGACGGGGCGGACGTTGAGGTGCCGGACGGTGGCGCGCAGGTGCTCGGGGTCGGCGTCCTTGAGGCGGTCGGCCGTACGGGCGAGGAGTCCGCCCTCGGCGGCGCGCCGGGCGCGCAGTTCGCGGCCGCGGTGCACCTGCTCGGTGACGTTGGCCAGGTGGAAGTAGGTGGAGAAGGCGCGGACCAGCTTGGCCGCGGTCTCCAGTTCCGTGCCGCGCAGCAGTTCGGCGGCGGCCTCGCCGTCCTCCCGGGTGAGGCGGCGGACCTTCTCGACCAGTTCTAGAAGTTCGGGGCCCTCCTGCCGTACGAGGGTCTCGCCCAGCAGGTCGCCGAGGCGGCGGATGTCGGCGCGCAACTCACTGCCGGTCGTCGTCTCACTGCCGGTTGTCGTCGTCCGGTCGTCGGCACTGCTCACAGGTGCGGCTCCTTGCAGTGTTGAAGCTCGTCTGGAGGGGAACCCGTCAGCCCGAGGCGGCACGTGCCGCGTCAGCGGCTGGGCATCCGGGAATGAAACAGAGCGGACCGCGCTGTCCGACCGAGACCAAGGATAGGTGTCCATCCGTACGCGCGGTCTCTGGGGCTCTTGCCCCGGTGAAACGCGCTGTCGTACTTACGATGCCGTAGGTTACGGGACCGTAAGCACTGTTTCCGGCTATCCGCGACTGCGGATACCGGCCACTCTCACCCTCCTCGACCCCCCAGGGGACGCCCCATGCCCGCAAGTTCCGATGTGATCGACGACGTCCCCGAGGCGCGCGACGACTCTTCCGCACCCCCCTCCGCCACGCTGGGCGGCGAGAGGAAGCGCTCCATCGAGCAGATCACCCTTCTCCTCTTCATCACCGTCCCCTTCCTGGCCGTCCTCGCGGCGGTTCCGCTGGCCTGGGGCTGGGGGGTGAGCTGGCTGGACCTCGGCCTGCTGGTGTTCTTCTACTTCCTGGGGTGCCACGGGATCACGATCGGGTTCCACCGCTACTTCACGCACGGGGCGTTCAAGGCGAAGCGCCCGCTGCGCATCGCGCTCGCCATCGCCGGTTCGATGGCCGTCGAGGGGCCGCTGGTCCGCTGGGTGGCCGACCACCGCAAGCACCACAGGTTCTCCGACGCCGAGGGCGACCCCCACTCGCCGTGGCGTTTCGGGGAGACGGTCCCGGCGCTGATGAAGGGCCTGTGGTGGGCGCACATCGCCTGGATGTTCGACGAGGAGCAGACGCCGCAGGAGAAGTACGCGCCGGACCTGATCAAGGACGGCGCGCTGCGGGCGGTCTCCCGTCAGTTCCTCCTGTGGGCGGGCCTGTCGATCGCGCTGCCCGCGGTGATCGGCGGTCTGGTGACGATGTCCTGGTGGGGCGCGTTCACGGGCTTCTTCTGGGGCTCGCTGGTGCGGGTGGCGCTGCTGCACCACGTGACCTGGTCGATCAACTCGATCTGCCACGCGGTGGGCAAGCGGCCCTTCAGGTCCCGGGACCGCTCGGGCAACGTGTGGTGGCTGGCGGTGCTGTCCTGCGGCGAGTCCTGGCACAACCTGCACCACGCCGATCCGACGTCGGCGCGGCACGGTGTGGAGCGCGGGCAGGTGGACTCCTCGGCGCGGCTGATCCGCTGGTTCGAGCGGTTCGGGTGGGCGTACGACGTGCGCTGGCCGTCACGCTCGCGTATCGATTCCCGGCGCAACCCGGACGGGACGGGCGCCCGGCGCGGGGGGAAGACCGCCGAGGCTGCATGATTGACGGTGTGGCCGACTCCAACACACCCAGCGACGAGAAGCCGCGGCGCGTGCGCCGTACCCGGATGACCGGTGCGGAGCGGCGGGCCCAGTTGCTGGAGATCGGCCGCACCCTCTTCGCCCAGAAGGGCTTCGAGGCGACCTCGGTGGAGGAGATCGCGGCGAAGGCCGGGGTCTCCAAGCCCGTCGTCTACGAGCACTTCGGCGGCAAGGAGGGGCTGTACGCGGTGGTGGTGGACCGCGAGATGCGCCGCCTGCTGGACGGGGTGACGAGTTCGCTGACCGCCGGGCACCCGCGCGAGCTGTGCGAGCAGGCGGCCTTCGCCCTCCTGGACTACATCGAGGAGTACACGGACGGCTTCCGCATCCTGGTGCGCGACTCGCCGATCCCCCAGGCGACGGGCAGTTTCGCGTCCCTCATCTCGGACATCGCCACGCAGGTGGAGTACATCCTGGGCCGTGAGTTCAAGCGCCGCGGCTTCGACCCCAAGCTCGCCCCGCTGTACGCCCAGGCCCTGGTCGGCATGGTGGCGCTCACCGGGCAGTGGTGGCTGGACGTGCGCCGCCCCAAGAAGGCGGAGGTGGCGGCCCACCTGGTCAACCTGGCCTGGCACGGCCTGGACGGCCTGGAGGCGAAGCCGCGGCTGATAGGGCGCCGCAAGAGCTAGCCCTGCGTGGCCACGGCGGTGGTCAGGAGTCCGCGGTCAGGAACCCGCGGTCAGAAACCCGCGGATGTACCCGGCGACGGTGTCCAGGTGGCTTTCGAGCAGGAAGTGCCCGCCTCCCGGTATCAGGTGGATCTGCGCGTCCGGCAGGTCCCTGGCGAAGGCCCGCGCCCCGTCCGGGCCGAAGATCTCGTCTCCCGCGCCCCAGACCGCGAGGAGCGGGACCTGCCGTTCCCGGAACCAGGCGTGCACCCGGGGGTAGAGGGGCGGGTTGCTCGTGTAGTCGCGGAACAGGGCGAGCTGCACGAGGTCGTTGCCCGGCCGGCCGACCTCGCGGTGGTCGGCGGCCCAGGTGTCGGGGTCGACCAGCTCGGGCCGGTCCACCCCGTGCAGGTACTGCCACCGGATGGCGTCGAGCGAGAGGGCGGTGCGGACGGCGGGCTCGGTCCGCGGGCCGGGGTCCTCTCCGTACGCCCACACGGGCTTCCAGAACTCCGGTACGAAGCCGTCCTCGTAGGCGTTGCCGTTCTGCGTGATCACCGCGGTGACGGCGTCCGGGTCGCGCAGGGCCAGCCGCCAGCCGACGGGGGCGCCGTAGTTCTGGACGTAGACGGCGTAGCGGGTGACCCCGAGGTGGTCGAGCAGTGCTTCCGTGATGTCGGTCAGCGAGTCGAACGTATACGTGAACTCATCCGCGGACGGGGCGTCGGAGTTGCCGAACCCGAGGTGGTCGGGGGCGATGACGCGGAACCGGTCGGCCAGCGCGGGGACGAGGTGGCGGAACATGCGCGAGCTGGTGGGGAAGCCGTGCAGGAGGACGAGCGCGGGTGCCTCGCCGGGCCCCGCCTCGCGGTAGAAGACGCGGTGTCCCCGCACGGTGGCGTACCGGTGGCGGACCTCGACCATACCTAACCCCTTAGAAGCTCTTTGAGAGTTACCTCTCGGCGCGTCCAGTGGACCACCCATGGAGTAACCTGTCAAACGGCTTGATGGAGTTAGACGAAAGGGAGGGTGGGACCCGTGCCGGACGAGCAGGCCCTGCTGCAGGCGCTGAACAGCACTCCTGTGGTGGAGGGCCGGCGCCAGGACCTGTGGGACGACGACCACGCGCTGGACACGTGGGCGCGCGGGCACGGGGGCGCCGGCGGCGGGGACGAACGCCGGTGGCTGCGCGCGGCCCGGGACGCGCTCCAGGAACTGGTGTCGAACCCACCGGGCACCGCAGGCACCCCAGGCACCGCAGAAACCTCTGCGGAGGCCCTTCTGGGCCGGGTGCTCGCGGACGTCCACAAGGTCCCGCGGCCCGGCGCGTCGGGCATCGAGTGGGACCTGCGGGTACCGCCGGGGCGCGGGCCCGCCGTGGAACTGGTGCTGGCGTGGGCGGACGTCGAGGAGCGCCTGCCGGGTCGGCTGCGGCCGTGCGGGAACCCCGAGTGCCGCCTCTTCCTCCTGGACCGCAGCCGCGCCAACACCGCGCGCTGGTGCTCGATGAAAACGTGCGGCAACCGCCTGAAGGCCCGCCGCCACCAGGCGCGTACCCGGCGGACCCCGCCGGCGTGACGGAGCCCCGGCCGCCGGGGCCGGACCCCGTCAGGCGGCCTTCCGCGCCACCGCGAACAGGCGGCGGAAGGGGAGGACCGTGCCGTACGGGGCCGGCGGGTACGCGGTGCGGAGCAGGTCGCGGTACTCGGCGGTGAACGCCTCCGCGGCCTCCGGGTCGTCGGCGAGGGCCGTGAGGACGGGGCGCAGCCCCGTCCCCTTCGACCAGTCGAGGACCGCGTCCTCGCCCTGCAGGACCTGGAGGTACGTCGTCTCCCAGACGTCCGCCTCGCAGCCCAGCCGGGCCAGCCGGTCCAGGTAGACGAGCGGTTCGTGGACCGAGTCCGTGCGGCGCAGGACCCCGTCCAGCCGGCTCCTCCAGCGCGCGGAGTCCGCGAGTTCGCGCATCAGCGCGTGCAGGGGCGCGTCGATGCTGTCGGGCACCTGGAAGGCGAACGTGCCGCCCGGTGCCAGCGCGCCGAGCCAGGAGGGGAAGGCGTCCAGGTGTCCGGGCACCCAGTGCAGTGCCGCGTTCGAGGCGATCAGGTCGTACGTCCCGTCCGGCGTCCAGGCCGCGAGGTCCGCGTGGACGAAGTCGAGGGAGCCGCCGCCCGCCGTCGGCCCCGCGTGCTCCGCGGCCCTGGCCAGCATCTGCGCGGAGTTGTCGTACCCCGTGACGTGCGCGGTGGGCCAGCGGGCGGCGAGCTGGGCGGTGACGTTGCCGGGTCCGCACCCCAGGTCGGCGATGCGGGCAGGGTCGCGGGGCAGCACGGGAACGCGGTCGAGCAGCTCGGCGAAGGGGCGTGCGCGGTGCCCGGCGTGGCGCAGGTACTGGCCCGGGTCCCAGGTGGGAGAGGTGGCGGCGGACACGGGGGCCTCCTACGGTCGGGGCGGGCGGACCTCCACCCTCACACCACAATTCTCTCGCCGTCAAGATACTTGGCACCAAGATACTTTACGTCAAGAGACTTCATGTCGACACAACCACTACACTGATCGCCATGGAGGACGAGGTCGATCGGCTGGTCGCAGCGTGGCGCCGGGAGCGCCCGGACCTCGACGTGGAACCGCTGGAGGTGCTCAGCCGGGTGAGCAGGCTCGCGCGGCACCTGGACCGCGCGCGGCGGATCGCGTTCGCCGAGCACGCCCTGGAGCCCTGGGAGTTCGACGTGCTGACCTCGCTGCGGCGCGCGGGCGCCCCCTACCAGCTCTCCCCCGGCCAGCTCCTCACCCAGACCCTCGTCACCTCGGGCACGATGACGAACCGTATCGACCGGCTCACGAAGAAGGGCCTGGTCGAGCGGCTCCCCGACCCCAGCGACCGCCGGGGCGTGCTCGTGCGCCTCACCGGGGAGGGCCGCGACCGCGCCGACCAGGCCCTCGCCGGACTCCTGGACCAGGAGCGGGCGATCCTCGCGGAGCTCAGCCGGGCCCAGCGCGGTGAACTGGCCGGTCTGCTACGCCAGTTGACCGCCCCGTTCGACAACATCCCCGGCTAGGTCGACCGGGCCGACCCCGGCGCGGCGGGCGAGTGCCACGGCCGCGAGGGTCGAGTGCACGCCGAGCTTCCCGAGCACGTTCTGCATGTGCGTGCGGACCGTGTGCGGGGAGAGGAACAGCCGCTCGGCGACGGCCTTGCGCCCGAGCCCGGCCACCATGCAGCGCAGCACCTCGCGCTCGCGCGGTGTCAGCGACTCCACCAGCCGCTCGCTCTCGGTGCGGTGCTTGCGGGCCGCGGTCAGCTCGCGCAGCACGCCGGTGAGCAGGGCGGGCGGCAGATGCGTCTCGTCCCGCAGCACGCCCCGGATGACGGTCAGCAGCCGGGACAGCGAGCAGTCCTTGGCGACCCAGCCGGAGGCGCCCGCCTGGAGGGCGAGGGCCGCACGGCGCGGGTCGTCCTTCTCGGCGAGGACGACGGTACGGACGTTCGGCTGGCCCGAGCGGACGCCCGCCACCAGCGAGATGCCGTCGACCAGACCTTCTTCGTTGCTGTCGTGCACGGGCACGGCCGGGCGGGCGCCCGGTACGTTCCCGCCCAGGTCGGCGTCGACGAGCAGCACGTCGAATCTGCGGCCCTCCGCGACCGCCCGCTCCAGGCAGCGCAGCGCGGCAGGACCACTGCCGGCGGCGGAGACGTCCACGTCGGGCTCGGCGGCCAGAGCGGCGGCGAGCGACTCGGCGAAGATACGGTGGTCGTCGACGACCAGAACACGGATGCGAACCATGAAACCCCCACTGGTCGGGGGACGGACCGGCGCAGGTACGGCGCCCGAGGTGATCCCGGGCCCTGTCGGCCCGGAAAACGGGGTGCCGCGACCGCACGGCCGCCGCCGTGCCGGAACTGCTACCCCCACTTCGGGCGTCGTACCCGACTGTCTCGCCCCCTGATCGACACCGGCCCCCACCGGTGCTGCTCATCAGAGTACGGCTGGGCGCCGGGAGCGGAAGACGATTTGCAGAACTGATTGCCCGGCGCGCATATGGTGAGCCGTATGTTTCGTATCGAGACAGAAGTCGACAAAGAGCGCAGCCAATTCCTGCGGTCCCGGCTGCGGGAGGCCAATACGGCCGCCTCACCCGTGCTGCGCTCGTTGCGCGGAACCCCTGGTGAGCGGGAGGTTCCGCTCCAGGTCTGGGCCCTGGACACGGCGGGCGGGGTCGCGGCCGGGCTGGTCGGGCACACCTGGGCGACATGGCTGCATGTCGCCTATCTGTGGGTCGACGAGCGGCACCGGGGCGCGGGCCTCGGTTCGCATCTGCTGTCCCGGGCGGAGCGGCTGGCCGCCACATCCCGGGGCTGCCGCGCGGCCCGTCTGGAGACATGGGACTTCCAGGCCCCCGACTTCTACCGCAAGCAGGGCTACGAGGTGGTGTGCGTGATCCCCGACTACCCGCCGGGGATCACGGAGTACACGCTCACCAAGAGGCTGGCCTGAGCGCCGCGCGTTGCTCCACGGCCCTCCATGCCTTCTACAGCTCCCGCTGCTCAGGGGACAGCCCCATGTCCTTCGCGCTGTAGCGGGGCAGGTCGGTGGTGTCGATCGTCCAGGTCCCGAAATCTGTGTCAAGGGCGACCGGCTTACCGTACGGGAGGTGCAATCGGTTCTCGTACACGGATCGGCCGTCGGCACGACCGATCTCCCACTGATATGTCCAGGTACCGTCACGCGGGTCGAGGATCAGGTAGTGGGGGATGCCCATGGCCGGGTAGTCGCGGGTCTTGTCGCGATAGTCGTTCTCCGGATTGGACGGCGAGACGATCTCGATGGCCAAAGTGATTTCACGCGAGTCGAGGGGGCCGTCGGTCTCCATGGCGTCGTACGGGCAGACGTGCAGGTCGGGGATGCGCAGCTTGCCGAGCGCCTCGTCATCGGTGTCGGTTGCCTCAAAGACCCCGAGGTCGTCCGGAAGCTGCCTGCTGAGCCGGTCCCGTATCCGCGTCGCGGTCAGTTGATGACGCGGGCGCGGACTCATCATCATGACGATCTTCCCGTCACTGATCTCGGGCCAGGCGAGGCCGGGCGGCGGGGTGAAGTGGTCACGCATGGCGCGCAGCCGCCGGTACAGGGTCTGCTGAGTCATGGGTCCTCCCGCCTCCAGTATGAGGGCGACGATCTGCCGGTGTGTACAAGGACGCCGGTCCGGTACCCACCCGATCGGCCCGTGGGCCCGGCGTTCGCCCTGTCCTCCGACGGCGCCCGCAAGGAGCGAGGAACGCCCTTGCCCGGCCTGTGGTGCGCTCCGGAGGAACACGTACCCGGCGAAGTCGGCGAGGTGGACGTACCCGATGCGCTGGTGGAGGGCGTTGCTGGTGGGGTTGTCCGGGGCCGTGAACAGGACGCCGTCCGTCGCGCCCGCGGCCTGCGCCGCCCGGCTCGCCTCGACCGTCACGGCGCCCGCGTGGCCGCGGCCCCGGAGGTGGGCCGGGGCGTAGACGGGATCCACCCGGACCACGCCGCCGACGACCGAGGTCACGGCCGCCATGGAGACGGGGCTGCCGTCCGAGGTTTCCCAGACGGCCTGAGGCCGGAATTCACTTCCCCTCCGGGCCGACGGCGACCTCGGCCCAGACGGTGAGACCGCCGCCGTGCCTCCTGCTCCCCCAGCGGGCGGCCATGGCCTCGACGATGAACAGCCCGCGCCCGCGTTCTCCGTCGCCTTCCCCTTCCCCTTCCGGCGCCTCGGACTGCCGCGCCCCGGACACCCGCTCCTGCCCCTCGTCCGACACACTGACGACGACGGCCCCGGCGGTACGGAGAACAGACACGGTGACCGCCCGGCTGCCGCTGTGCTCCAGCGCGTTCGCCGCGAGTTCCCCGGTGATCGCTTCCAGGGTGTCCGCCTCGTCCGGAAGCATCCCCCAGAGCTCCGCCGCACTCCGGACGTGCCGGCGTGCGGCGCGGGCACAGGAGAGATCCCCGCCCGGCAGCACGAGCAGGCCCAGGGTCCGCGGGGCGGTCCCGCGTTCGGCCGGCGCCTCGCGACTTCCGGCGATGAGCAGAGCGTCGTTCAGTGCAGCCGTCAACGCGGATGCCAGCAGGCCCAGTTCGCGCGAGGGGACATCAGGGCTGTCCAGTACGTGCCGGGCGCGAACGAGCAGCCTGTTCGCGAGTCCGAGCTGAACGGCCTCGACACGGTCCGCGTGGTCGATGCCCATCACACCGCGCCCAGCCGGTCATGGACACACCGGGTGTCGAGGTCGACCCCGTAGGTGGCGCACCAGAGGGCATCGCGGCGCAGCCGCTGGAGCCGGGCCCTCTCTCCGCGCTCGTACGCGTCGAGGTAGGGACGGACGAGGGGAGTCGAGTCGCCGTCGATGGGTTCGCACCAGGGATGAGCGGCCGGGTCGGTGAAGGGACGGGCCGGGCTCGGCCGGGGCGCCCGAGGCTGAACCGGCAGCTCCGGACGTCCGTCTCGATGTCGGTCGGCGGGCGCGAGGAACACCCGGACTCGGTAGGCCAGTTGCTTGATCAGGCTTCGCACGAGCACTCCTTGGCTGTGGTCGGGCATGCAGGGCAGTGCGTACGGACCAGGCGGGTCGGCAGACCTTCCCGCAGCTCCAGATGCGATGACAGACACCCCGCCCCGGCATGGGCGTCATCAGCACGACGACTCGCCCATGTCGACGCAAGCCATCAACGCCTTTGTATCCCAATGTTCCTCACAAGCAATATTTCTCGAAAAATTTCTCACTCAAAAGAGTTCCAGAAGGAAATTTGGCAACTGCCTTCCGCGCTCGGCGATACCCTGCGCGACAGGGAGGTAGAACATGACCGACGCCCAGCCCAACCTGCACAGAAGGCGCCTCGGGCTAGAGCTCCGGTCGCTGCGCAAGGCGGCAGGAATGAGCCTGGCCGAAGCGGCCGGCAAGCTGTCACTGTCCGGAGCCCCGGCTCTCAGCAAGATCGAGAACGGCAAGCAACGAGTGCCGCCCATCGCACTCGCGGGGTTCTTCGAGGCATACGGCCTTCAGAACAAGGACCGGATCGACAAGCTCCGCAGACTCGCGTCCCTCGCGAACTCGGGAAGACGGACGAATCTGCTGGATCAGTACCGTCAATCCGTCCGAGACCCCTTCGCCGAGTACCTGCACCTCGAAGAGCTGGCCGTCAAGAGCGACACTTTCACCTGGGTGATCCCTGGCCTTCTGCAGACCGAGGCGTACGCACGAGCCGTCGTGGAACGTAGCCGGAAGTGGCAGACCGACCGGGAGATCGACAACTTCGTCCAGCTCCGTGTGGCCCGGCAGGAAGCACTGTCACGTGAGGGCCCGCTGCATCTGTGGTGTGTCCTCGACGAGTCCGCGCTTCAACGGGAAGTAGGCGGAAAACAGGTGATGAAGGCCCAGCTTGAGCGCTTGCTCGACATCACCGCAGAGCACAAGAACGTGGCGATTCAGGTTCTCTCGTTCGCCCATGGAGCCCACGCCGGCATCGACGGGCCGTTCCACGTGCTGCACTTCCCCGCCGGTCCGCCTGTGGTCGTGGTCGAGCCGATGACAACGTCCCTGTACCTGGAGGAAGATAGTGACATCGGACGCTACGAAACCGCGTTCAACCACCTTCGCGCCGAAGCTCTCGACCCGGAAGCCTCCCGGCGTTACATCCACGATTTGATCAAGGACCGCTACACATGAACAAGAAGGTCGACCTCACCGACGCCACATGGGTCAAGAGCGACCTGAGCAATGGCGGCGACAACTGCTTGGAGGTCGCTTTCATCGAAGGTGTGGTTGCTCTGCGCGACTCCAATGACGTCGGTGAACCCCACGCCCAGGTGCTCGTTNGTGTGGTTGCTCTGCGCGACTCCAATGACGTCGGTGAACCCCACGCCCAGGTGCTCGTTGTCTCCGAGGACGACTACCGAGCTTTCGTCGGAGGCATAGGGAAGGGGCAGCGCAGCCTTCTCCTGCCGTAACGGCGCATCCGGCGCGCCCCGAGAACGAGTGCCCGGCGCCTCAAGGACGACTGGGGCACTTGCCCGTACAGGGCAGGCGCCCATCAGACTCTCGGGCGCTGCCCGACAGGAGTTCGTCCGATGAATGAGGCGTCTACCGCCGCTCAGCTCGCGGGAGCCGACTGGTTCAGGAGCAGCTACAGCGCGGCGAACAACGAATGTGTCGAGATGGCCTGCGCCCGGCCGTGGGTGGGGGTCCGTGACTCCGAGGAACCCGGTCGTGGCGCTTTCGTCGTGAAGGCCGACACGTTCGCCGTGTTCATCGATGGCCTGAAAGCCTGACCTGGCAGCCACGGCCGACAGCAGAGATCAGATATTGCCGTGCAGTCCGCCAGATGGCAGGGGACGCTGATGCAGTGAATCAGGTTCAGGAGATCGTAGGGCTGGTCGGCGGTGTGCTGGGCCGGGATGTCATCGGCACCTACCTGCACGGCTCCTCCGTGCTTGGCGGCCTCAGGCCGGCCAGCGATGTGGACGTGCTGGTCGTCTCCCGGCGGCGAATGGACGAGCGGGATCGACGGGCACTCCTCGATGGGCTGCTCCGGATCTCCGGCGACCGAGACAAAGTGCGCCCGGTGGAGGTCACCGTGGTCGTCCAGGCCGAGGTGCGGCCGTGGCGGTATCCGCCGACCGGTGACTTCCTCTACGGCGAGTGGCTGCGTGCCGAGTACGAGGCCGGGACGGTCCCCCGGTCGGAGCCGATGCCCGATCTGGCCCTGCTGATCGCCATGGCGCTGACCGGCGACCACCCCCTCACCGGCCCGCGTCCGGCTCAGGTCCTGGACCCGGTCCCGCAGGCCGACCTGGTCCGGGCGAGCGTTGCGGGTATCCCTGGCCTGCTCGACGACCTGGACAGCGACACCCGCAACGTCCTGCTGACCCTCGCCCGCATCTGGACCACGCTCGCCACTGGCCGGATCAAGTCGAAGAACGCCGCCGCCGACTGGGCCCTCGCCCGGCTCCCGCCCGAGCACCGCGCCGCCCTGGATCACGCCAGACAGCTCTATCTCGACTGTTCCTACTCCGAGGAGAGCTGGAGCGATGCGCTGCGGGCGC
The DNA here is from genome assembly GCF_019710745.1 of Streptomyces beigongshangae. GTDB lineage: Bacteria > Actinomycetota > Actinomycetes > Streptomycetales > Streptomycetaceae > Streptomyces > Streptomyces beigongshangae. Next base: position 1,220 of record NZ_JAHKJW010000083.1, on the reverse strand, counting down.
GGGTGCGTCCGCACGTGGACCGCGTGCTCGCTGAGATCGACCGGCTGCATAACCGGGTCCCTTCGGCCCCGGTCCAGAACTCGTAGGAACTGCGGATGACCGCGTTGCTGTGCCGGATTCGTCCATGGATCCGCGGGCACGCTGAACCCCATGACGCCCGGAGGGAAGGCCCGCCGCCGCGTGAGGAGAGCCGACAGGGCGGTCCCGGTGACTTCCGGAGCAGCCGAGGTGGGGGAACCGGATATGAAGAACGTGGACCCGCCCCATGTGACGCGTGCGGCCAGGCTTCTCGGCTGGGCTTTCGCGGTCTCGACGCTGATGAACCTGGCGGCCGCCCTGTGGCATCCCGGCGGTGCGGTGTGGACCACGGCACGCGTCGTCGTGGGGCTGCTGTTCCTGGCGGCCCTGGGTAACTACCTGCTGCTCTTCTTCGCGCGCCGGCGACAGCGCGGCAGGGAGCGGCGCGGGAGGACCGTCCGCTGACCTGGGGGGAGGCCGGACTTTCGCAGGGTTTCCCTCCAGCACCGGCCGGTGCTGGAGGGAAACCCTGTGGTGTGCGCGGAGGCGCGTCAGCTCAGGCGCCGTGCGCCCTGCGACGGTACCGCCGGGAAGACCCGCGGTGCCGTGTAGCCCGCCGCGGCGAAAGCTTCCTCGACCGCCTTGGTGACCGTGTCGGCGTCCGCGGTCTCGACCAGGACGACGGCCGAGCCGCCGAAGCCGCCGCCCGTCATCCGCGCCCCCAGCGCCCCGGCGGCGTTCGCCGTGGCGACGGCGAGGTCCAGCTCCGGGCAGGAGATCCGCAGGTCGTCGCGGAGGGACTCGTGGCCGGCCGTCAGCACGGGGCCGATCCCCCGGATGTCCCCCGCGTCGAGCAGCGCGATGACCTGCTCGACCCGGTGGTCGTCCGAGACCACGTGGCGTACGTACCGCCGCACCCGCTCGTCCGACAGGCGGGCGAGCGCCGCGTCGAGGTCCTCGTACGCGAGGTCGCGCAGGAAGGGCACACCTGGACGACATGGCTGCATGTCGCCTACCTCTGGGTCGACGAACGCCACCGCGGGTCCGGGCTCGGGTCGCGTCTGCTGTCCCGGGCGGAACAACTGGCGGTGTCGTCCCGCGGTTGCCGTGCCGCCCGCGTGGAGACGTGGGACTTCCAGGCGCCGGACTTCTACCGCAAGCAGGGCTACGAGGTGGTGTGCGTGATCCCCGACTACCCGCCG
>NZ_JAHKJW010000082.1 GCF_019710745.1 Streptomyces beigongshangae | reverse complement strand
GGCAGCCGCGGGCGAGCCGGGCGTAGGGGTCGCGGGCCGCCGGGGGCCCCGCGGCGACGGACCGCGCGCACCCCGGACCGCCGTCGGGGCGGTGGCCCGGACGGGTGGTCGCGGCGAGGGGGCGGTCGGCGTGCACCGGGGGTGTCAGCCCCGTCCGTGCCGCAGCGCGGGGTGCGCGCCGGCGGCGACCAGGTCGGAGACGGCGGTCTTCGGGTCGCGGCCGGTCACCAGGGACTCGCCGACCAGTACGGCGTCGGCGCCCGCGTTGGCGTAGGCGATGAGGTCGTGCGGACCGCGGACCCCGGACTCGGCGATCTTCACGAGGTGCGCGGGGATCTCGGGCGCGACGCGCTCGAAGGTGCCGCGGTCGACCTTGAGGTCCTTGAGGTTGCGCGCGTTGACGCCGATGACCTTCGCCCCGGCGTCCACCGCCCGGTCGACCTCGTCCTCGTCGTGCACCTCGACGAGCGGGGTGAGCCCGATGGACTCGGCGCGCTCGATGAGGGACTCCAGGGCGGGCTGGTCGAGGGCCGCCACGATGAGCAGCGCGAGGTCGGCGCCGTACGCGCGGGCCTCCCACAGCTGGTACGACGTGACGATGAAGTCCTTGCGCAGCACCGGGATGTCGACCCGGGCCCGGACGGCCTCCAGGTCGGCGAGCGAACCGCCGAAGCGGCGCTGCTCGGTGAGCACGGAGATGACGGCCGCGCCGCCCGCCTCGTAGTCCGCGGCGAGGGCGGCGGGGTCGGCGATCGCGGCGAGGGCGCCCTTGGAGGGGCTGGAGCGTTTGACCTCGCAGATGACCTTGACGCCGTCGCCGCGCAGGGCCGCGACACCGTCCTTGGCGGGCTGGGCCTTCGCGGCGCGCTCCTTGAGCTCGTCGAGGCTGACGCGCGCCTGCCGCTCCGCGAGGTCGGCACGGACTCCGTCGATGATCTCGTCGAGCACACTCACGCGAGCGGCCCCCTTCCCTGACGGTGAACGGTTGAAGCGGTTCTGCGGTTGGAGCGGTTCTGCGGTTCTGCGGTGGTGCGGCCGGAGGTGGCCGGCGGTCACCGAGATGGTATCCGCAGGAGGGCCCGGACCTCACATCCGGTCGCCGCCGGCCGGTCAGGGACGGAGCCAGCCGCCGAACGGCAGGTTCCGGACGACGGTGAAGACCAGTATCAGCGAACCCAGTACCCACAGCAGGGACGGCTTCGGATCGACACGCGGCGGCCGCCCCCGGAGCGAGCGGACCACCCAGACGGTCCACAGCACGGCGCCGGCCAGGAAGCCGAGCACCGCGACCGCGTTGGCGCCGAGGGCCGTCCCGGGATCCCCGTGCACGACGGCGTACGCGCTGCGCAGTCCGCCGCAGCCGGGGCAGTACAGGCCCGTGTACCGGAGCAGCGGGCAGACGGGGTAGTGGCCCGGTTCGTTCGGGTCGACGGTTCCCACGTACGCGAAGGCCGCGGCGGCGGCCAGGAGGATCCCGCCGGGCACGGCGAGCCGTTGCCGTACGGATCCGGGAGCGGGCGTCGCCCTCTGGGATGCGGCGTTCACCCGTCGCATTCTGCCGGTCCGGGGCGGTGGCCGCACGCGGCGGGAGACGGGTGCGGCCACCGGAGGGCCGGGCCCGCTTCCCGCGGGGCCCGGGTCAGCTCTCGGCCGACGCCACGTCGTGGGTCGGGTGCGTGCCCTTCGGCTGGCCGAGGCCCGCCGCGCGCATGGCCATGCCGACCACGCCGCCGAGGACGACGACGACCATGCCGGCCCAGAAGCCCAGCGGGTTGGCCATCACCATGAAGGCACCGGAGACGCAGAAACCGATGAAGGCGATGATGACACCGGTCCAGGCGGCCGGGGTGTGACCGTGGCTGCTGCCCGCCATGACTTGCTCCTCGTTGCTGTGTGTGGATGAGCCGGACGCTCACTCCCATTGTCCCGCACCCCCGCCGGCGCCCCGGCCCGGGGTGCCCCCGAAGGGACGCGGGGAACCCGCGCGACCGGCCCCGACGCACCCGCGGCCGAAGAAGCCGAAGAACCCGCGGCCGGGGGACCGCTCACGCGCCGGTGGGATCCTCGCCCCGGTCCAGCGCCTTCCAGATCTCCTCCGGCCGGTCGGGATCGGCCGGAGCCCGGCTCCGGCGGGGACGCGGCGTGCCGTCCCGCTCGTACCGCCCCGACATGGCCGGCCAGAGCCGCCCGTAGCGCAGGGCGAGCAGCCCCGCGAGGAACAGCAGCAGCCCTCCGGCGACGGCCACGTACGGCCACCCCGTGTGGGTCATCGTGTCCGCGGTCGCCGCCGTGTCACCGGTCGCCGCCGCGGCCTTCTCGTCGAGCGCGGAGCTGTCGGACACCCCGAGGAGCGCCGAGACGACGGTGCCCGCGCCGGAGAGCGCGAGCAGCCCCGCGACGAGCCACCGGCCCGCCCGCCTGACGGCGAAGACGGCGACGAGCGAGGCGAGCCCCACGATCGCCAGCGCGGCGGGGACGCCCGTGACGTCGCTGCCCGTCGCGCTCAGCGGGAACTCGCCGCCGGCCACGGTCGTGGTGCCGTCCGACCAGCCGCGCCGGGTGGCGAGCAGCACGAGGGCCGCGCCGAGCGCGCCGGACAGCAGGGCGAGGGCCAGGCTCCGGCGGCCGGCCCGGGCGGGCGCGGGGGCATCGGGTCGGGGGTTCGGTACGGCAGTCACGTACCCCACTATCGCCCGAACTCCGGGCGGACCGTCACCCGGGCGTACGTGAGCCGCGTCGCACCGGGCCCGTATGTCCGGTTCGCACCCCTGAACCGCTCACCCTGAATCGCTCACCCCGAACCGGTCGCGCCGAGCCGGTTGGCCGTGTGGACCGCGCGGAGGACGGCGGCGGCCTTGTTGCGGCACTCGGTGTCCTCGGCGACGGGGTCCGAGTCGGCGACGACGCCCGCGCCCGCCTGCACGTACGCCGTACCGTCGCGCAGCAGCGCCGTGCGGATGGCGATGGCGGTGTCGGAGTCCCCCGCGAAGTCGAGGTAGCCGACGCACCCGCCGTACAGACCGCGCCGCGAGGGCTCCAGCTCGTCGATGATCTGCATCGCGCGGGGCTTGGGGGCGCCGGAGAGCGTGCCCGCGGGGAAGCAGGCGGTCAGCACGTCGAAGGCCGTACGGCCCGCGGCGACCCGGCCGGTGACCGTCGACACGATGTGCATGACGTGCGAGTAGCGCTCGATCGACATGAAGTCGACGACCTCCACCGAGCCGGGCTCGCAGACCCGCCCCAGGTCGTTGCGGCCCAGGTCGACGAGCATCAGGTGCTCGGCGCGCTCCTTGGGGTCGCCGATCAGCTCGTCGGCGAGGGCCTGGTCCTCCTGGACCGTGGCGCCGCGCGGCCGGGTGCCCGCGATGGGGTGGACCATCGCCTGCCCGTCCTCGACCTTGACCAGGGCCTCCGGGGAGGACCCCACGACGTCGAAGCCGTCGAAGCGGAAGAGGTACATGTACGGGGACGGGTTGGTCGCCCGCAGGACCCGGTACACGTCCAGGGCGCTCGCCGTGCACGGCGTCTCGAAGCGCTGGGAGGGGACGACCTGGAAGGCCTCCCCGGCCCGGATGCGCTCCTTGATGTCGTCGACGGCGGCCTGGTAGTCGGGGCCGCCCCACTGCGCGGTGTACTCCGGGAGTTCGGACGGCGGGAGCGCGGCGGGCGGCTGCGAGACGGACCGGGAGAGGTCGGCCTCCATGGCGTCGAGGCGGGCCACCGCATCGTGGTACGCCTCGTCGACGCCGGTGTCGAGGTCGTTGTGGTTGATCGCGTTGGCGATCAGCAGGACCGAGCCGTCCCAGTGGTCCAGGACCGCGAGGTCGCTGGTGAGCAGCATGGTGAGCTCGGGCAGCTTCAGGTCGTCGCGCTCGCCGGGGCCGATCTTCTCCAGGCGGCGCACGATGTCGTAGCCGAGGTAGCCGACCATGCCGCCGGTGAACGGGGGCAGTGCCCGGTCGTGGGCGAGGTCGCGGGGCGTGTGCAGGGCCTCGACGGTGGCGCGCAGGGCCGCCAGGGGGTCGCCCTCGGCCGGGACGCCGACCGGCGGGGTGCCCAGCCAGTGCGCCTGGCCGTCGCGCTCGGTGAGGGTGGCGGCCGAGCGGACACCCACGAAGGAGTACCGGGACCAGGTACGGCCGTTCTCCGCGGACTCCAGGAGGAAGGTGCCGGAGCGTTCGGCGGCGAGTTTGCGGTAGAGCGCGACGGGTGTGTCGCCGTCCGCGAGGAGCTTGCGGCTGACGGGGACGACACGCCGGTCGGTGGCCAGCTTGCGGAAGGTCTCTAGGTCCATGGCGGGTGACCCTACTGATCCACGGCCGGTACGCCGGAACCGGCGTCCCCCGCCGCGTCCGCCGCGCCCGCCGCCTCCGTGCCCTGGGCGTCTCCGGCCTCCTTCAGGAGCACGTCGGCGTCGAAGCAGGTGCGGTCGCCGGTGTGGCAGGCGGCGCCCACCTGGTCGACCTTGACCAGCACGGTGTCGGCGTCGCAGTCGAGGGAGACCGACTTGACCCACTGGAAGTGCCCGGAGGTGTCGCCCTTGACCCAGTACTCCTGGCGGCTGCGCGACCAGTAGGTGCACCGGCCGGTGGTCAGCGTGCGGTGCAGCGCCTCGTCATCCATCCAGCCGAGCATCAGCACCTCACCGGTGTCGTACTGCTGGGCGACGGCGGGAACGAGTCCGTCGGCGCCGCGTCTCAGACGGGCGGCGATCTCGGGATCCAGGCCGCTGGGCCTGCTGGGCATCGGCGTGCTGGTCATGGCGACCATTGTGCCGCGCCGGAGGCCCGGGCCCGGACGGCGTCCACTGGATGAGAGGCCGCCGCGGGATCGGTGGCCCGCAGAAGTGGGCGGACCGCCGGGGTGGTCGTAGGCTGGCGGGCATGTCGACCCATGCCAAGCGTGAACGACTTCTCCTCGCCGATCTGTTGGAGGCCGAGGGACCGGACGCCCCCACTCTGTGCGAGGGCTGGAACACCCGCGATCTCGCCGCCCACGTCGTGGTGCGCGAGCGCCGCCCCGACGCGGCGGGCGGCATCCTGGTCAAGCAGCTCGCGCCGCGCCTCGAACGGGTGATGGCGGAGTTCACGGCGAAGCCGTACGAGGAGCTGATCCAGCTGATCCGTACGGGACCGCCGCGTTTCTCGCCGTTCTCCCTCAAGCAGGTGGACGAGGCGTCGAACGCGACCGAGTTCTACGTCCACACCGAGGACGTGCGCCGGGCCAGGCCCGACTGGGTTCCCCGGGTGCTCGACCCGGTCTTCCAGGACGCCCTGTGGTCCCGCCTCGAACGGACGGCCCGTCTGATGGGCCGCCGCGCGCCCACCGGTCTGGTCCTGCGCCGTCCGGACGGCCGGACGGCCGTCGCGCACCGCGGCGTCCCCGTGGTGACGGTCACCGGCGAACCCTCCGAACTGCTCCTGTTCGCCCACGGCCGCCAGCTCGCGGCGGACGTGGAGGTGGACGGCGACAAGGACGCGATCACCAGGATCCAGGAGACGAAGCAGCTCGGCCTGTAGCCCTTTTCGCGAACGGCCCCGGCCGCCGGGCGGCCGGGGCTCCGGCGGTGCGGCGGCGCGTCACCGCACGGGATGTCCCGCCTCCCGCAGCGCCTGCTTCACCTGGCCGATGCGCAGGTCCCCGAAGTGGAAGACGGACGCGGCCAGCACCGCGTCCGCGCCCGCCGTGACGGCCGGCGGGAAGTCGGCCAGGCCGCCCGCGCCGCCGGAGGCGATGACCGGCACCGTGACGTGCTTGCGCACGGCCTCGATCATCTCGATGTCGTAGCCGTCCTTGGTGCCGTCGGCGTCCATCGAGTTGAGCAGGATCTCGCCGGCGCCCAGTTCGGCGGCCCGGTGCGCCCACTCGACGGCGTCGATGCCGGTGCCCTCGCGGCCGCCGTGGGTGGTCACCTCGAAGGACCCGGTGTCCGTCCGGCGCGCGTCCACCGACAGGACCAGGACCTGCCGTCCGAAGCGCTCCGCGATCTCGCGGATCAGGTCCGGGCGGGCGATGGCGGCGGTGTTGACGCCGACCTTGTCCGCGCCGGCCCGCAGCAGCTTGTCGACGTCCTCGCCCGTACGCACGCCGCCGCCCACCGTGAGCGGGATGAACACCTGCTCGGCGGTGCGCCGCACCACGTCATAGGTGGTCTCGCGGTTGCCGGAGGAGGCGGTGATGTCCAGGAACGTCAGCTCGTCGGCGCCCTCGGCGTCGTAGACCTTGGCCATCTCGACGGGGTCGCCCGCGTCGCGCAGGTTCTGGAAGTTGACGCCCTTGACGACCCGGCCGCTGTCGACGTCCAGGCAGGGGATGACTCGTACGGCCAGGGTCATGACGCGGGTGCCTCCGCGGGCGCCGGCCGGTACGCCTCGACCTCGACCTCGACCACCAGGCCGGGGTCCACGAAACCGGAGACGATGATCATGGACGAGACAGGCCGGACCGTGTCGAACAGCTCCTTGTGGGCGCGCCCGACGTCCTCCACGTCCCGGGCGTGCGTGAGGTACATACGCGTACGCACGACGTGCTCGCGGCCGAGGCCCAGCTGCCCCAGGGCCGCCAGCGCGACGCCGAAGGAGTTGACCGCCTGCTCGTAGGGGCCGCCGCCGGCGATCTCGCCGTCCACCACGGAGGTGCAGCCGGAGACCAGGACCAGGCCGTTCGGCAGCTCCACCGCGCGGGAGTAGCCGAAGGAATCCTCCCAGGGGGCGCCGGTCGTGACGCGTCGCACGGCGCTCATCCGGCCACCGCCGCGAGCGCCTCTTCGAGCGTGAACGCCTCGGCGTACAGGGCCTTCCCGACGATCGCGCCCTCCACGCCGTGGGGGGCGAGTGCGGCGACGGCGCGCAGGTCGTCCAGCGAGGACACGCCTCCGGAGGCGACGACGGGGCGGTCCGTCGCCGCGCAGACGTTCTTCAGGAGTTCCAGGTTCGGGCCCTGGAGCGTGCCGTCCTTGGCGATGTCCGTCACGACGTACCGCGCGCAGCCCTCCTTGTCGAGGCGCTCCAGCGTCTCGTAGAGGTCGCCGCCGTCGCGGGTCCAGCCGCGGCCGCGCAGGGTGGTACCGCGTACGTCGAGGCCCACCGCGATCCGGTCGCCGTACTCGGCGATGACCTTCGCGACCCACTCGGGGGTCTCCAGGGCGGCGGTGCCGAGGTTGACGCGGGTGCAGCCGGTGGCGAGGGCCGCGGCGAGGGTGTCGTCGTCACGGATGCCGCCGGACAGCTCCACCTTGATGTCCATGGCACCGGCGACCTCGGCGACCAGCGCGCGGTTGTCGCCCGTGCCGAACGCGGCGTCCAGGTCCACCAGGTGCAGCCACTCGGCGCCCGACCGCTGCCAGGTGAGGGCCGCCTCCAGGGGCGAACCGTACGAGGTCTCCGTGCCGGACTCGCCGTGCACGAGCCGGACGGCCTGGCCGTCGCGGACGTCGACGGCTGGGAGGAGTTCGAGCTTGGCCATGGTCTACAGGGTTCCGATCCAGTTGGTGAGCAGCTGCGCTCCGGCGTCGCCGGACTTCTCGGGGTGGAACTGGGTGGCCCACAGGGCGCCGTTCTCGACGGCCGCCACGAAGGGCTTGCCGTGCGTGGACCAGGTGACGAGCGGTGCGCGCATCGCCGGGTTGGCGGTCTCCAGGGACCAGTCGTGGACGGCGTAGGAGTGCACGAAGTAGAAGCGGGCGTCGTCGTCCAGGCCGGCGAAGAGCTTCGAGCCGGCCGGGGCGTCCACGGTGTTCCAGCCCATGTGGGGCACGACGTCCGCCTGGAGCGGCTCGACCGAGCCGGGCCACTCGTCGAGGCCCTCGGTCTCGACCCCGTGTTCGATGCCGCGTTCGAAGAGGATCTGCATGCCGACGCAGATGCCCATGACCGGACGGCCGCCGGCGAGGCGGCGGCCGACGATCCAGTCGCCGCGCGCCTCCCGCAGGCCCTTCATGCAGGCGGCGAAGGCGCCGACGCCCGGCACCAGCAGGCCGTCCGCGTTCATGGCCTTGTCGAAGTCGCGGGTGATCTCGACCTGGGCCCCGGTGCGCGCGAGGGCGCGCTCGGCGGACCTGACGTTCCCGAAGCCGTAGTCGAAGACGACGACGCGCTTCGAGGAGTTCGAGGAACCCGAGGAACCCGAAGAACCCGAAGAAGCGGAAGAGACGGACGGAGTACTCAATTCCATACCTCCAGCCGGAGGACACCGGCCACGAGACACATCGCCGCGCCGATCGACAGCAGGATGATCAGGCTCTTGGGCATCTGTTGCTTGACGAAGGAGTAGACCCCGCCGAGCAGGAAGAGCCCGACGACGATCAGTACGGTGGAGAGGCCGCTCATGGCTTTACAGCGCGCCCTTCGTGGAGGGCAGGATGCCCGCCGCGCGCGGGTCGCGCTCGGAGGCGTACCGCAGGGCCCGGGCGAGCGCCTTGAACTGGCACTCCACGATGTGGTGGGCGTTGCGCCCGTACGGCACGTGCACGTGCAGGGCGATCTGCGCCTGCGCGACGAAGGACTCCAGGATGTGCCGGGTCATCGTCGTGTCGTACTCGCCGATCATCGGCGCCATCTTCTCGGGCTCGGTGTGCACGAGGTAGGGGCGGCCGGAGAGGTCGACGGTGACCTGGGCGAGCGACTCGTCCAGCGGGACGGTGCAGTTGCCGAAGCGGTAGATGCCGACCTTGTCGCCGAGCGCCTGCCGGAAGGCGCCGCCCAGCGCGAGGGCGGTGTCCTCGATGGTGTGGTGCGAGTCGATGTGCAGGTCGCCCTCGGTCTTCACGGTGAGGTCGAACAGACCGTGCCGGCCGAGCTGGTCGAGCATGTGGTCGTAGAAGCCGACGCCTGTCGACACGTCGACCTTCCCGCTGCCGTCGAGGTCGATCTCGACGACGACGGAGGTCTCCTTGGTGATCCGTTCGACACGGCCTGTGCGGCTCATGCGCTCTGCTCCTTCGGGGGTGTGGGGACGGTCGCCGCCGCCGGGGGTGTGCGCAGCTCACGGACCGCGTCGAGGAACGCGTCGTTCTCGGCGGGGGTGCCCGCGGTGACCCGCAGCCAGCCCGGTACGCCGTTGTCCCGGACCAGGACACCCCGGTCGAGGATCCGCCGCCACGCCTCGTGCGAGCCCGCCGCGCCGTCGAAGCGCCCGAACTGGACGAAGTTGGCGTCGGACTCGGTCACCTCGAAGCCGAGCGCGCGCAGTCCGGCGACCAGCCGGTCCCGCTCGGTCTTCAGCTGCTCGACGTAACCGAGCAGCGTGTCGGTGTGTTCCAGGGCGGCCAGCGCGGTCGCCTGGGTGACGGCCGACAGGTGGTACGGCAGCCGTACCAGCTGGACGGCGTCCACGACCGCGGGGTGGGCGGCGAGGTAGCCGAGGCGCAGCCCGGCCGCGCCGAACGCCTTCGACATGGTGCGCGAGACGACGAGACGCGGCCGGCCCTCGATCAGCGGCAGCAGTGACTCGCCGTGGCTGAACTCGACGTACGCCTCGTCGACGACGACCATCGCCCCGCCCGTCGCGGACCTGGCGGCCTGCGCCGCCTCGTACAGCGCGAGGACGGTCCCGGCCGGGACGGCGGTGCCCGTGGGGTTGTTGGGGGTGGTGACGAACACGACGTCGGGGGCGTGCTCGGCGATCGCCGCGACGGCGGCGGCGCGGTCGATCGTGAAGTCCTCGCCGCGGGGCCCGGAGATCCAGCCCGTGCCGGTGCCGCGGGCGATCAGGCCGTGCATCGAGTACGAGGGCTCGAAGCCGATCGCGGTGCGGCCGGGCCCGCCGAAGGTCTGCAGCAGTTGCTGGATCACCTCGTTCGAGCCGTTGGCCGCCCAGACGTTCTCGACGCCGACCGCGTGCCCGCCGGTCTTCGTCAGGTAGGCGGCCAGTTCGGTGCGCAGCTCCACCGCGTCCCGGTCGGGGTAGCGGTTGAGCCGGCGGGCGGCCTCGCGCACCCGCTCGGTGATCCGCTCGACGAGCGGCTCCGGCAGCGGGTACGGGTTCTCGTTGGTGTTCAGCCGGACGGGGACGTCGAGCTGGGGCGCGCCGTAGGGGGACTTGCCGCGCAGCTCGTCGCGGACGGGGAGGTCGTCGATCCCGAAGGGGGTGCCCGGAGGGGTGCCGGGCGAGATGTCGGGAACGGTGCCGGGAGCGGTGTCGGGGGAACTCACTTGCCGGGCACCTTCCAGCCGAACCGGGCCTTGACCGCCGCTCCGTGGGCGGGCAGGTCCTCCGCCTCCGCCAGCGTCACCACGTGGTGGGCGACCTCGGCCAGCGCGTCGCGCGTGTAGTCGACGATGTGGATGCCGCGCAGGAAGGACTGGACCGACAGGCCCGAGGAGTGGCACGCGCAGCCGCCGGTCGGGAGCACGTGGTTGGAGCCGGCCGCGTAGTCGCCGAGCGAGACGGGCGCCCAGGGTCCGACGAAGATCGCGCCGGCGTTCCTGACCCGGTCGGCGACCGCGGGCGCGTCCGCGGTCTGGATCTCCAGGTGCTCGGCGCCGTACGCGTCGACGACCCGCAGGCCCTCCTCCACGCCGTCGACCAGCACGATCGCGGACTGCCTGCCGTTCAGCGCCGGGACGATCCGGTCCTCGACGTGCTTGGTGGCGGCGACCTGCGGCTCCAGCTCCTTCGCGACCGCGTCGGCCAGCGCGGCCGAGTCGGTGACGAGGACGGCGGCCGCGAGCGGGTCGTGCTCGGCCTGGCTGATCAGGTCGGCGGCGACGTGCACCGGGTCGGCGCTGTCGTCCGCGAGGATCGCGATCTCGGTGGGGCCGGCCTCGGCGTCGATGCCGATGCGGCCCGCGAAGTAGCGCTTGGCGGCGGCGACCCAGATGTTGCCGGGCCCGGTGACCATGTCGGCGGGGGCGCAGGACTCGGTGCCGTACGCGAACATCGCCACGGCGGTCGCGCCGCCGGCCGCGTACACCTCGTCGACCCCGAGCAGCGCACAGGCGGCCAGGATCGTCGGGTGCGGCAGGCCCCCGAAGTCGGCCTGCGCGGGCGAGGCGAGCGCGATCGACCCGACCCCGGCCTCCTGCGCCGGGACCACGTTCATGATCACGGACGAGGGGTAGACGGACCGGCCGCCGGGCGCGTACAGGCCGACGCGGCCGACCGGCACCCACTTCTCGGTGACCGAGCCGCCGGGGACGACCTGGGTGGTGTGCGTGGTGCGGCGCTGCTCGCGGTGGACGATGCGGGCGCGGCGGATCGACTCCTCCAGGGCCGCGCGGACGGCTCCGTCCAGTCCGTCGAGCGCGTCCGTGAGGGCCTGCGCGGGGACCCGGACGGACTCCAGGCGCACGCCGTCGAACCGTTCCGCGTAGTCGATCAGCGCCGCGTCGCCCCGATGGTGCACGGCCTCGCAGATCGGACGCACCTTCTCCAGGGCGGCCGAGACGTCGAAGTCGGCTCGGGGCAGCAGGTCGCGCAGGGCGGCGCCCTCGGGGAGGGCGTCGCCGCGCAGATCGATTCGAGAGATCACACGGTCAATTCTCTCAGACCGCCACCGGGGGCCGGACGCCTGTATCAATCGCTGATACGCGGCGCGGCCCCCGGTCGGCGCATGGCCCGATCCAACCCCTTTCCATTACTGAGAGTCACTGTCGTCACTCTCAGCTTTCAAGCGGTGACCCAGTGGGCATCACATGGACAGCTGTACGAAACCCGCGAGTAGCAAAGGGGAAAGTGGACATCGTGACCGACGGGCCCGGCCTTCGCGCCGGAGAGCTGCCGGACGACCTGAACAGCGCCGAGGTCGGCATGTGGCAGGCGTTCCGCAACGGCAGCATGTACGACCTGCGGGCCGGGGACCCCCTCCTCGACGACCCGCACGGCGGGCACCCCTGGGGGCCGGAGCGCACCGTGCGGGCCCGGATCGTGTGCTGGCTGCTGCTGGACGGCCCGCCCGCCCTCGACGGCCGGGTGTCCTCCCTCAAGCTGACCGGGGTGCAGATCGTCGGCCCGCTCGACCTGGCGGGCGGCACCGTCGAGCCGTACCTGGAGATGAAGGGCTGCCGCTTCGAGAAGGAGATCCTGCTGCCGGAGTCCCGGTTCACGACGGTGCGGCTGGTGGACTGCGCGATACCGCGACTGGAGGCGGCCCGGCTGCACACCGAGGGCGATCTGCACCTGCCGCGCTCCCGCTTCCACCACGGCGTCCGCCTCACCGACGCGCAGATCGGCACGGACCTGCTCCTCAACCAGACGGTGATCCACCGGGACCGGCGCGACAACTCCCTGGTCGGCGACGGGATGACCGTCGGCCAGGACCTCCAGGCCGAGATGATGGAGTCGTACGGGGAACTGAGCCTGCGCGGCGCGAAGGTGGGCGTCTCGCTCAGCCTGCGCGGCAGCAGGCTGACCAACCCCTACGGGCGCCGGGCGCTGAACGCACCGCAGCTGACCGTCGAGCGCACCGTGTACCTGACGCCCGCGGGCGTCGGCGACCCCGTGCTCACCAGCGGCCGGACGCCCGCGCACGGCACCCGGATGCAGCGGTTCGAGTGCGAGGGCGGGATCCGGCTCGACGACGGCCGGTTCGGGGACGCGGTGGACTTCGAGCAGGCCCGCCTCATCCTGCGCGACGACCAGGAGGTCTCGCTGCGCCGCGTCCAGGTGCCCGAACTGCGGTTCCTGGGCCGGCGCCCGCAGTACGGACGCATCGTGCTGAACGGCGCGCGGGTGGTCACCCTCGTCGACCAGGCGTCCAGCTGGCCGGGCGCGGGCCAGCTCCAGATGGGCGGCTTCCAGTACGAGTACCTGGTGCCGCGGGGCCCGTTCCCGCTGGAGCGGCGCCTGCAGTGGGTGGCCGCGGCCACTCCCGAGTACAACCCCGAGCCGTACGAGCGCCTCGCCACGGTGCTGCGCAGCAGCGGCGAGGACGAGGGCGCGCGCGAGGTGCTGCTCGCCAAGCAGCGCCACCGCCGCGAGAACCTGCCGGTCGCGACCAAGCTCTGGGGGTACGTACAGGACTGGACGGTCGCCTACGGATACCGGCCGGGGCGTGCGGCCGTCTGGATGACCGTGCTGTGGGCGACGGCGTCGCTCGCCTTCGCGCACGCCGACCATCCGCCGCTCAAGCACGGCGAGCACCCGCCGTGGAACCCCTCGCTGTTCGCCCTGGACCTGCTGCTGCCGGTCATCGACCTCGGCCACGTCGGCTTCTGGCAGCTGCACGGCGGCTGGCAGTGGCTGTCCGCCGTGGTGGTCCTCCTCGGCTGGGTCCTGGCGACGACGGTGGCGGCGGGCGCCACCCGGACGCTCCGCCGGACCTGAACCACCCTCGCGGCCGGGCCCGTACACCTGCCCGACAGCTGCCCGGTGCCTGATGACCAGTCACCTTTTACCCATCCTTGACCCTCTCCGAAGCAACCGGAACACGGTTACGAAAGCGTCACCGAACATCCTCTGGCACACCTCCGACCTGCGGATTTCAATGAGCAGCACCATGCCACTGCTGCGAGCGCTCATCCGTACGGTCCGGATGGCGCGGAACACCTCGGGCCTCGCCGCCGGTCTGCCCGACGACGACGAGGTACTGCTCGACGCCCCGGACGAGCGTCTCGGACCCGCCCTGGTCGCGGCGGGCCGCGGCGACTTCGGCGCCGCGGCCGCACTGCTCCGCGCCACCCGCGAGGGCGCCGAGTGGGAGAACCGCGACCGGTACACGGCCCGCCTCGCCGCCTTCGCCCTCTCCCGCGGCGAGTGGTTCGACGACTGGCGCGCCGCCGCCCCGCACGACCCGGACGCGACGCTCGTCGGGGCCGAGCTCGCGCTGTGCCGCGGCCGGCGCTCACCCGCCCGCGCCGAGCTGCTGCGCCGGATCGCGCCGCTGGTCTCCGCCGCCGCCGAGGGCGACCCGCGCGACCCGGTGCCCTGGCGGATCGCGCTGGACCACGCCCGGGGCACGGACGCGCCGCGGACCGAGTTCGAGCGGGTGTGGGCGCAGGCCGTCCGCCGCTCCCCGCACCACTACGGCTGCCATGTCGCCGCCCTGCGGTACCTGTGCGCCGCCCGGCACGGCTCGCACGACGCGTGCCTCGACTTCGCCGAGCGGGCCGCGCGGGACGCCCTGCCCGGCTCCCTGGTCCAGGCGCTGCCCGTGCGCGCGGCCTTCGCGTACCTCATGGAGGACGGCGGGGGCGCCGTGCCCCGCGAGCGCCTCCACGCGGCGGCCGACCTGGCGGTCGCCCTCTCACGGGAGTACCCGGACGCCGACCCGTGGCCCGCGGAGGCGCGCAACCTGCTCGTCTACGTGCTGATCCGGCTGGACCGCTGGGAGGACGCGCTGGACCAGCTGCGCCGGATCGGCCCGTACGCCACCTCGTTCCCGTGGGACCGCCTCTCGGACGACCCGCTGGGCCAGTTCCTCGAACTGCGCGACGGGATCAGGCTCCAGGTGGCCTCGGAGAGGCCCCTGAGGGCACGGAGGAGGGATCTCCCGCATCCGAGGGGTGGGCACGGCGGACGCGGGCCCCGCGGTGACCATTAGGATTTCGCGTCGTGACCACCGTCCGGCTTCCCCTCTTCCCGCTGAACTCGGTGCTGTTCCCCGGGCTCGTCCTGCCCCTGAACATCTTCGAGGAGCGTTATCGCGCCATGATGCGCGATCTGCTGAAGACCCCCGAGGACGAACCCCGCCGGTTCGCCGTCGTCGCCATCCGCGACGGCCACGAGGTCGCGGCCACCTCGCCCGGCATGCCCGACCGGACGGCCCTGCCGCGGCGCGGGCCCTCGGCGGGCTTCGGCGACGACCCCCTGAAGGCATTCCACGCGGTGGGCTGCGTCGCCGACGCCGCGACCGTCCGGGAACGCGCCGACGGCGGCTTCGAGGTGCTGGCCACCGGGACGGTCCGGGTACGGCTGCTCTCCGTGGACGCCTCCGGGCCCTATCTGACGGCCGAGCTGGAGGAACTGGCGGAGGAGCCCGGCGAGGAGGCGGGAGCGCTGGCCGAGGGGGTGCTGCGCGCCTTCCGGCAGTACCAGAAGCGGCTGGCGGGGGCCCGCGAGCGGTCCCTGTCGACCGGCGCCGACCTGCCGGACGAGCCGGCCGTCGTCTCGTACCTGGTGGCGGCCGCGGCGATGCTCGACGTCCCGGCGAAGCAGCGGCTGCTGCAGGCGCCGGACACCGCGTCCCGGCTGCGCGAGGAGCTGACGCTGCTGCGGGCCGAGACCGCGATCATCCGCAATCTGCCGTCGCTGCCCGCGGCGGAGCTGACGCGCGGGCCGACGAGCCTCAACTGAACCCGAGCACCGTCCCGAGCCGTGAGAGGGATCCCTTGGCGAAGAAGTCGAAGAAGCAGCAGCCGGGCGGCACACCGGCGACCGTCGCGCTCGCCTCGGCGGGCGTCGCGTTCACGGTCCACTCCTACGAGCACGACCCGGCGCACCCCTCGTACGGGGAGGAGGCGGCCGAGGCGATGGGCGTGTCGCCGGACCGGGTCTTCAAGACGCTGGTAGCGGACGTCGACGGGGAACTGACGGTCGCCGTGGTGCCCGTGGCGGGCTCCCTCGACCTGAAGGCGCTGGCGGCGGCGGTGGGCGGCAAGCGGGCCGCGATGGCCGACCCGGCCGCCGCGGAGCGCACCACCGGGTACGTCCGCGGGGGCATCTCCCCGCTCGGCCAGCGCAAGAGGCTCCGTACGGTGCTGGACGCGTCCGCGCGCGGGCACGCCACCGTCTGCGTGTCGGCGGGGCGGCGGGGGCTGGAGGCCGAGCTGGCCCCGGAGGACCTCGTGAGGCTCACGGACGCGGTGGTGGCGCCCATCGGGCGTGCGTGACCCCTCGACGGGGGCGGGATTCTCGGTTAAGCACCGAGGACATGTCGAAGAGGACGCGCAAGCGGAAGTGGCGGATCAGGAAGGGGCGGGCGAATCACGGGCGGCGCCCCGCGTGAACGCTCTGCCGGGTTCGTGAGGTCGCCGCGGGAGGTTGCCGCGGGCCGGTGTGTCGTCCGCGGGTTTCGCCGTGGCCGATCGCGCGGTTCCCCGCGCCCCCTCGGGGACGCTCTTCAGATCTTGGGGGCCGGGGGACACGGCGACTCGAAGGGGTCCGGGTCCTTCGGGGTGAAGAGGGACGTCAGGCCCAGGTGGGTCAGCAGGGCCGAGAAGGACCAGGCCAGTACCGCGCCCTTCGCGCCCAGCTCCAGGGGGGCGTCGAAGGTGACGCCCACCCCCACCTCCTTGGCGTGCGCGGCCACGTCCCGGGTGGGGCCGAGCCATATGCCCAGGCGCCAGGCGAGCAGGGAGCCGAGGATGCCGCCGACGGTGAGCGCGACGACCAGCGCGATACCGCCCCGGCGCCGCAGGAGGAACACGACCACCCCGCTGACCAGGCCGAACGCGAGCGCCAGCAGGGTGAACGTGCCGTCCACACCGATGGCCTGCTCCCCTTCCGTGTCCTTGAGGTAGACCGTGGTGCTGTCCGAGACGAGCGGCACGTGCGGCGCCAGCCACCACCACAGGACACCGAGCAGCACTCCGCCGAGCGCCATCGCGGCCGTGACGACCACGGCCTCGCGCAGTTCCGTCCTCATCCCGGGACCGTCCTCCCCGTGACCGGACCCGTATCCGGCGGGCGGCGCCTGCCAGGCGTCGTGCGGCGGCTGGTGGTTCGGCGGCGGGGGCGGAGTCAGCGGTGCGGTCACACTGACATCGTGCCAGGCCCGCCTCCCGGGCGCGTCACCGGACGGCCGCCCGGCGGTAGGCCCAGGTCGCCACGGCCAGCGAGACGACGCCGACCCCCGCGCACACCGCCAGGTCCAGCAGGACGACACCCCAGTCGGGGTCGGGACAGAAGGTCAGCCCGAGCGCCTCGACCCCGTAGGTGGAGGGCAGCAGGTCACGGGCCCACTGGACGACCGTCGGCAGCCGGTCCGGCGGCAGCACCCCGAGCAGCAGCGCGGCCGACATGCCCAACTGACCGAGCAGCGTGGCGAGTTCCGGGCGGGGCGCGAGCAGCCCGAGGGCCGCCCCGAGGCCGGCGAGCGCGGCGCCCGCGAGCGGGACGACGGCGATCAGGATCCACAGGTGTGTCAGCGGCAGCTGGAAGAGCACGCTGCCCACGACGGCCGTCACGAACGTCCCGGGCACGGTGAAGGAGGCGTACGCGGCGGCCGCGCCGAGCACGACGGCCGCGGGCGGCACGGGCAGCGTCGCGTAGTGGTCGAGGCCGCCGCTGGCCCGCAGCTGGCCGAAGTACTGGGCGAGCAGGTTGAGCGCGACGAACGCGACCACGAGGACCGACGAACCGGCGACCACGGCCCGCGCCTCGTCGCCGCCGTCCACGACCCCGCGCATCAGGACCATGATCCCGACGGACTGGAAGGTCGCCACGAACAGCAGCGGGATCCGCGCCACCCGGGCCCGGGAGAGCTGCGCCCGGTAGACGGCGGCCAGCGCCGGCCACAGCCGCGCGCGCGGCCCGAGCGCGGCCACGGCACGCGCTCCCTCCCCGGTGTCCGCGCCCCGGTTCACGTCCGCGCGGGCTGCGCCGGGCAGGACCTCGGCGGGTACGACACTCACGTCGAGCGGCTCCTGTTCGCTTCGGCTGTCGTCCTTGTACCTGTTCCGTACGGCTGCGGGGACCCGCGTGCTCATGCCTTGACCAGCCCCCGTGCGCTTCCGGCGCTGCCGCCCAGTGCCAGATACACGTCCTCCAGGCTCGGGGTGGCGAGCGTGAAGTCGTCCAGGGCCGCGAAGGCGGCGCCGCCGGTGACCGCCGCGACGGCCGCGCGGGCCTCCTCGGGGGAGAGCCGCAGCGACCAGCGACGGCCCGACTCTACGGCGCCGTCGCGCAGGGCCGCGACCTCGGGCACGTCGAGCGGGGCGCGCTCGCGCCAGACCAGTTCGAGGCGCACCTCGCCGGCGACCTGCTCCTTCAGCCCGGAAGGGGTGTCGCAGGCGATGACGCGGCCCCGGTCCAGCACGGCGACCCGGTCGAGCACGGTCTCGGCCTCGATGACGTTGTGGGTGACCAGGAGGACCGTCGTGGCGTGCTCGGCCCTGCGCCGGTCGACGGCGCCCCAGACGGCGCGGCGGGCGACGGGGTCCATGCCGGTGGTCGGCTCGTCGAGGACGAGGAAGGGCCGCGCGCCGACGAGTACGGTGGCGAAGCAGGCGAGCCGGCGCTGCCCGCCGGAGAGCTTCTTGAGGGGCCGTGCGGCCAGCGGGGTGAGCCCCAGCTCCTCCAGGACCGCGTCCCGCTCGGCCCGGGCGTCGCGCGCGTCGAGTCCGCGCAGCCGTCCGGTGGTCTCCGCGGCGAGCGACACGGTCAGCTCGTCGAGCGCGGTGGACTCCTGTCCCAGGTACGCGAGGATCCGCGCCGCCCGCTCGGGGTGGCGCACGATGTCGTGCCCGAGGATCTCGACCGTGCCGCGGTCGGGGCGCATCAGCCCGGTCAGCTGGCGGACGAGGGTGGTCTTGCCGGCGCCGTTCGGCCCGAGCAGCCCGAAGATCTCACCGCGCCGGATGTCGAGCCGCACCCCGTCGGTGGCCCGCACCTCGGGCGTGCCGGGTGCTCCGCGGCGCCCGCGCACCGCCGGATACGTCTTCGTGAGGTCCCGCACCGCGCACACGACATCCCCGCCGTGCCCGTCCCGGACTACCTGTGCGGTGCGCATGCTCACGAGACCCGAGACTACGGGGTCCCGCCCTCCGGACGACGCCCGGGGCGGCCATACACCCGATATCACCCGGTCCGGCCCCCCTTCGGGGACGCCCCGAAGGGGGGCGGGGAACTGTGCGACCGGCCCGCACCCGCCCGGCAGCCGCCGCACCGCCCCGAAGGCCCACCCGCAAAAGGCGCCCTACTCCCCCGCGGGAGCGTGCTCCGCGGAGGTCCGCGCCTCGATCTCCCGCCAGAACCCCGCCCGGATCGCATACCGGTCGTGCTCGTCGATCTGGTCGTCCTTGTGCGCGAGCAGCCCGAACCGCGCCGCGTACCGCAGCAGCTCCCCGTCGATCCGGTGCGGCACCCGCGGATACATCGTGGACAGCTTCTGCAGCTGCGCCTGGTCGGAGAGCCGCTCCATCCACCGCCGCGCGAACACCTGCCCGACCTCGAACGGATCACCGCCCACCGTGGTGATGTCCTCCTCGCGGTCGGCCCACCGCTGCTCGGCCGAGGTGAGCTGCGCGAGTGTCGGCAGCAGCGCGGCCTCCGCGGTCTCGGCGGTGGCGCCGGGCCGGTCGACCCACCCCTTGTCGGAGGACCACCGCAGCGTCGCGTTCGCGGGATGCTGCGGCGTCTGCGCCCCGGGGGCGGGAGCGGGAGCGCGCAGCGCCGCCAGGTCCTTCGGCGTCGGCACGACCTTCGCGGCCGGCACCCGCGCCGGCGTGCCGTTCTCGCCCGGCGCGGCCTGCGCGTGCTCGGTCTCCTCCGCGGACCGCTCCTCCCCGGAGCCGAGCGCGGACTCGGGCAGCGGCGCGGAGAGGATCGCGGCGATCTCGGGCCGCGGCACGGGCGGCGGCGCGCAGATCCCGCCCAGCTCCTTGGCCCGGACGGCCCGGGTGATCCAGATCCGGTCCAGCACGCGCCGCTCGTCGGCCTCCGCGACCAGGTCCTCGGACTGGTTGTAGTCGCCGTCCGCGGCCTGCACGGCCCACAGGTGCACGGCGACCCCGTGCTCCTTGGCCGCCATCATGCCGGGCAGCAGGTCCCCGTCGCCGGTGACGAGCACGACGTCGGAGCAGGCCCGGTTGCGCGCCAGCTCCGTGAGTTCGGCGTGCATCGCGGCGTCGACGCCCTTCTGCGCCCACCGCCCGTCGCTGCGGGTCAGCGCGCCCAGGCGCACCGTGACCCGGGGCATCACGCGCAGCCTGCGGTGCTCCGGCTGCGGTACGCGGTCGGGGGCCCCGTCGAACCAGTAGATGCGCAGCAGGGGCCGGCCCGTCTCGGACTCGGCGCGCTCGCGCAGCCCCTGGATGAGGGCGGCGTGGTCGACGGTGATCCGGGATCGCGAGGGTTCCCCGGCGAGGAGACTGGCAGCGGCCCCGAGCAGATAACCGGCGTCCACCAGGACAATGCAACGGTCCACGCGATCCACCCTCTTTCCGGGAGGTTTGCTTCGGGCTTGCTTCGAGTCTGCCCGACCTCGCGGAGGTTAACGGCCGGAACTCGATCTTCGGCGTGGCGGATCGGGGTATCACCCGGCCACAGACCTTGTCACGCACGGTAATTCTCCGAAATGCGCGGCTCCTCAGCCTATGTGAGTCTGATCCCGGCTCCAGAGGGCTTCTGATGGCCCCTGGCCCCCTAATCCCCCGTAGGAGGCAGCACCATGGCCAAGAACAGGAACCGCAAACAGGGCGGCGAGCAGGACCGCTCGCCACAGACCGAGCGTGCGCAGGAGCAGTCCCCGGCGCCGGCGCAGCAGTCGCCGGTGTCGCAGATCCAGGGCAGTCCCGCCGATGTCGCCCGTAAGCACCAGAAGCGTTTCGGCCACAACTGAGACGGGCGCGCGGGCCTTTCCGGCCCAGACACACGCCGAGGGGCGCACCCGTGCACGGGTGCGCCCCTCGCGCTCGTCCGGCCCGCCCTCCCCGGAAGGGGGGCGCGGCGGTCAGGCGGTCGTCGCCAGGCAGGCCGGGCCCAGCAGCACCTTCAGGTCGCCGAAGAGCGCGGGGTCGGGCTTCACCCGGTGCCGGTCGAGTCTCAGGACCGTGGTCCTGCTGGGGCCCTGGAGCCTGATCCGCACCTCGCTCTCGCCCTTGTGGTGGCTGAGGATCTCGCCGAGCCTGCTGACCATCGGCGGGGTGATCTTCAGGGCCGGGATGGTGAGGATCACGGGCGCGTTGGCGCCGGCGTTCGACAGGTCCGGGACCTGCAGCTCCATCGCCACCAGGCGGGGGACGTCCTCGCGCTTGTCGAGGCGTCCCTTGACGAACACCACCGCGTCCTCGACGAGTTGCGTGGACACCAGCTGGTAGGTGGCCGGGAAGAACATGCACTCGATGGATCCGGCGAGGTCCTCGACGGTGGCGATGGCCCAGGCGTTGCCCTGCTTGGTCATCTTGCGCTGGAGGCCGGAGATGATGCCGCCGATGGTGACGACCGCGCCGTCCCCGTGCTCGCCTCCGGTGAGCTGGGCGATGCCCGCGTCGGCCTTGTCGGACAGCACGTGCTCCAGGCCGAAGAGCGGGTGGTCGGAGACGTACAGGCCGAGCATCTCGCGCTCCTGGGCGAGCAGGTACGCCTTGTCCCACTCGTCGGTGGTGAACTCCACGTCGAGTCCGAAGCCGGGCTCGGTGCTGTCCTCCTCGCCCATGCCGCCGAAGAGGTCGAACTGCCCCTCGGCCTCCTTGCGCTTGACCTGCACCACGTTGTCGATCATCGGCTCGAAGTGCGCGGTGAGGCCCTTGCGGGTGTGCCCCATCGTGTCGAAGGCGCCGGCCTTGATGAGGGATTCCGTGGTGCGCTTGTTGCAGGCGACCGCCTCGACCTTGTCGAGGTAGTCGGGGAAGGAGGCGTACTTCCCCTTGGCCTTGCGGCTGCGGATGATCGACTCGACGACGTTCGTGCCGACGTTGCGGACGGCGGAGAGGCCGAAGAGGATCACGTCGTCGCCCTGGGCGGCGAAGTTCTGCTCGGACTCGTTCACGTTCGGCGGGAGCACCCTGATGCGCATGCGCCGGCACTCGTTGAGGTAGACCGCCGACTTGTCCTTGTCGTCCTTGACGGAGGTGAGCAGGGCGGCCATGTACTCGGCCGGGTAGTTGGCCTTGAGGTACGCCGTCCAGTAGGAGACGAGTCCGTACGCGGCGGAGTGGGCCTTGTTGAAGGCGTAGCCGGCGAAGGGGACCAGGACGTCCCACAGGGCCTGGATGGCCTCGTCGCTGTAGCCGTTCTTCTTGGCGCCGGCCTGGAAGATGGTGAAGTTCTTCGCCAGTTCGTCGGGCTTCTTCTTGCCCATCACGCGGCGCAGGATGTCGGCCTCGCCGAGCGAGTACCCGGCGATGATCTGGGCGGCCTTCTGCACCTGCTCCTGGTAGACGATCAGGCCGTAGGTGACCGCGAGGACCTCTTCGAGCGGCTCCCGCAGCTCCTTGTGGATCGGGGTGATCTCCTGGCGGCCGTTCTTGCGCTCCGCGTAGTTGATGTGCGAGTTCATGCCCATCGGGCCCGGCCGGTAGAGGGCCGAGACGGCGGAGATGTCCTCGAAGTTGTCGGGCTGCATCTGGCGGAGCAGGGAGCGCATCGGGCCGCCGTCGAACTGGAAGACGCCGAGGGTGTCACCGCGGCAGAGCAGTTCGAAGGTCTTGGGGTCGTCCAGCG
This sequence comes from Streptomyces beigongshangae, assembly GCF_019710745.1. Lineage (GTDB taxonomy): Bacteria > Actinomycetota > Actinomycetes > Streptomycetales > Streptomycetaceae > Streptomyces > Streptomyces beigongshangae. The sequence goes on along the minus strand of NZ_JAHKJW010000082.1, from coordinate 3,959 downwards.
GCAGGTCGAGCATCTCCAGGTCGATGCCCTTGTTGGCCTTCACCATCTTGACGGCGTCGTCCATGATGGTGAGGTTGCGCAGGCCCAGGAAGTCCATCTTGAGCAGGCCCAGCGACTCGCACTGCGGGTAGTCCCACTGGGTGATGGTCACGCCGTCGGTGTGCCGCACCCAGATGGGGGCGTGGTCGACGATGGGCTCGCTGGACATGATCACGCCGGCCGCGTGCACGCCCATCTGCCGGACCAGGCCCTCGACGCCCTTGGCGGTGTCGATGACCTTCTTGACGTCCGGCTCGTTCTCGTACATCGCGCGGATCTCGCCGGCCTCGCTGTAGCGCGGGTGCGAGGGGTCGGTGATGCCGTTCAGGTCGATGCCCTTGCCGAGGACGTCGGCGGGCATCGCCTTGGTGAGCCGGTCGCCCATCGCGTACGGGTAGCCCAGCACGCGCGCGGAGTCCTTGATGGCGTTCTTCGCCTTGATCTTGCCGTACGTGCCGATCATGGCGACCTTGTCGGCGCCGTACTTCTCGGTCACGTACCGGATCACCTCGACGCGCCTGCGCTCGTCGAAGTCGATGTCGACGTCGGGCATGGAGACGCGCTCGGGGTTCAGGAACCGCTCGAAGATCAGGCCGTGCGGGATCGGGTCGAGGTCGGTGATGCCCATGGCGTAGGCGACGATCGAGCCGGCCGCGCTGCCGCGGCCCGGGCCGACCGCGATGCCCTGCTTCTTGGCCCACATGATGAAGTCGGCGACGACGAGGAAGTACCCCGGGAACCCCATCTGGATGATGACGTCCATCTCGTACTCGGCCTGCTTCTGGCGGTCGTCGGGGACGCCGCCGGGGAAGCGGCGCGCCATGCCGCGGCGCACCTCCTCCTGGAACCAGGTGACCTCGGTGAAGCCCTCGGGGATGTCGAACTTCGGCATGAGGTTCTTCGCCTCGAACATGCCGGTGGTGTCGACCTGCTCGGCCACCAGGAGCGTGTTCGCGCACCCTTCCTGCCAGGCGTCCGAGGAGTCGATGGCGTACATCTCGTCCGTCGACTTCAGGTAGTAGCCGCCGCCGTCGAAGCGGAAGCGGTCCGGGTCGGAGAGGTTCTTGCCGGTCTGGATGCACAGCAGCGCGTCGTGGGCCGTGGCCTCGTGCTCGTACGTGTAGTGCGAGTCGTTGGTCACCAGCGGCGGGATGCCGAGCTTCTTGCCGACCCGCAGCAGATCGTCACGGACCTTGCGCTCGATGTCGATGCCGTGGTCCATCAGCTCCAGGAAGTACCGGTCCTTGCCGAAGATGTCCTGGTACTCCGCGGCCGCCTTCAGCGCCTCGTCGAACTGGCCCAGGCGCAGCCGGGTCTGCAGCTCGCCGGAGGGGCAGCCGGTGGAGGCGATCAGGCCCTCGGACCACTGGGAGATGGTCTCCTTGTCCATGCGGGGCCACTTCTGCAGCCAGCCCTCGGCGTACGCGTCCGAGGAGAGCCTGAACAGGTTGTGCAGACCCGTCCTGTTCGCCGCCCAGATCGTCTTGTGGGTGTAACCGCCGGAGCCGGAGACGTCGTCGCGCTTCTGGTGCGGCTGACCCCACTTGATCTTGCGCTTGTTGCGGCGCGACTCGGGCGCGACGTACGCCTCGATGCCGATGATCGGCGTGACGCCCGCCTTCTTGGCCGAGTGGAAGAAGTCGTACGCCCCGTGGAGGTTGCCGTGGTCGGACATCGCGATGTGGCTCATGCCCATCTCGTTGCAGGCGTCGAACATGTCCTTCAGCCGCGCGGCACCGTCCAGCATCGAGTACTGGGTGTGGACGTGCAGGTGCGTGAACGGCGTCTTCGACACGGCTTGGGCCTCCAAGAAGAACATATGCCGTCGGGCTTCCGACGGGCTTCCGGCGGGCTGCGGACAGTCCGGGGGACAGCGACGAAGTCTATGCCCGCGGACCGACACGAGGAGCGCTTCCCCCCGTACCTTCGTGCGGGGGGAACGGGCACTCCCGGGACCCCCCGTGCGTTGGACGGTGACGGAGACATCCGTTCCGCCGGACGGCACGTTCCGTCCCATTCGTCATGCAGTACCTGCACCAGGAGGCACCCAGCGATGTCGGTTCCGCAGCTCAGCGCCGAGCAGCGCGGCGAACAGATCCTCGCCGTCTTCGATACCGCCTTCGGCGACCTGCTGGCCGCCGACCCGGCCGCGTTCCGCGTGAAGTTCCGGAAGATGGCGGCCTCGGCGTTCGCGTTCTACCGCGGGACGGCGAACCTCTTCTACCACGACCTGGGGCAGGAGAGCGGCGGACGGGGCGACGGCGGGGCGTACGGCGGACCGTACCTGGACGAGCGCACCTCCCGGGTGTGGATCCACGGCGACCTGCACGCCGAGAACTTCGGCACGTACATGGACGCCCAGGGCCGGCTGATCTTCAACGTGAACGACTTCGACGAGGCGTACGTCGGCCCCTTCACCTGGGACCTCAAGCGCCTCGCCGCCTCGGTGGCCCTGATCGGCTACGCGAAGGCGCTGAGCGACGAGCAGATCACCGCCCTCGTACGGACGTACGCGGCCGCCTACCGCGAGCGCATCCACGCCCTCGCGACGGGCGCCAAGAGCGACGAGGTGCCGCCCTTCACGCTGGACACCGCGCAGGGCCCGCTCATCGACGTCCTGCGGGACGCGCGCTCGCTGACCCGCTTCGGACTGCTCGACTCGATGACCGAGATCCGCGACTTCGAGCGCCGCTTCGCGCCGGGCGGCGGCTCCGTCGAGCTGGACGCGGCCACCCGCTACAAGGTCCTGGCCGCCTTCGACGGCTATCTGGAGACGCTGCCGGACTCCTCCCTGGACCGCCCGGACTCCTACCGGGTCAAGGACGTCGTGGGCCGCCGCGGCATCGGCATCGGCTCGGCCGGCCTGCCCTCGTACAACATCCTCCTGGAGGGCGCCACCGACGCCCTGGAGAACGATGTGGTGATCTACATCAAGCAGGCCCAGACCCCCGCCGTCTCCCGCCACGTCACCGACCCCTCGATCCGCGACTACTTCCAGCACGAGGGGCACCGCACGGTGATCTCCCAGCGCGCGCTCCAGGCGCACGCCGACCCGTGGCTGGGCTGGACCGAGCTGGACGGCGCGGGCCAGCTGGTCGCCGAGGTCTCGCCGTACGCGGTGGACCTCGACTGGAGCGACATCGACGAGGCGGAGGAGATCGCGGCGGTCGTCGCCGACCTCGGCCGGGCCACCGCCACCATGCACGCCGCCGCGGACGACGAGAGCGGCCACTCGGAGCTGGTGCCGTTCTCCACGGAGCGCGCCATCGACGCGGCGATCGCGGGCGACGAGGCCGGTTTCGCGGACCTCCTCGTGGACTTCGCACACGACTACGGCGCCCGCGCACGCCGCGACCACCAGATCTTCGTGGACCTGTTCCGTAACGGACGCATTCCGGGTCTGTAGCCGTCCGGACACCCACAGGAACCCTTTAGGGGTCCCTTACCGGAGTACGTGACAGACTCATCAGTGCTATGGACATATCCGGGACCCCGCTCAGAGCCGTGCGCGCGGCGCTGTTCACGGCACTGGTCGTGACGCTCAGCACCGCGTCGCACGTGCTGCTGTCCCGGGCTCCCCTGCCGCTGGCCACCGTGGCCGCGATCGCCGGTGCGGTCTTCGTCGTCGCGTACGCGCTGGCGGGCCGGGAGCGCGGCTTCGGGCGGATCGCCGCCCTGCTGGTCCCGCTGGAGCTGGCCGCCGACACCCTGTTCACCGCCGGCCAGCACGCCTGTTACGGCGCGGCGGGCGGGCCGGTGACCGGCCCGCTGCGCTCGGTCGGTCTCGACGTGCTGTGCGGCGGCGAGGTCGGCGCCCCGCTGGCCCGGGTGACGGGCGGCGAGGTCACGCCCGCCGCGGCGCTGCTCGCGCAGGCCGACCCGGGCGCCGCCTGGCTGCTGCTCGGCGCGCACGTCGGCGT
>NZ_JAHKJW010000081.1 GCF_019710745.1 Streptomyces beigongshangae | reverse complement strand
TCGTCCGAGCCGTCGTCGCCCTCGAACTCGCCAACTGATCAAGATGGAAAACCCTCACTGTGGTCGCTGATCGAAGCGTCGATGCCGGCGTCGAGGAGATGCGCGGTGAACGCGAAAGATGTGTACTGGGCGAGTTCAACCAGTCGTTGCAACACCGGACTGTTGCAGCGAGCGTAGCTGTTCTTCGAAGACTTCGGCCGGCGTCCGCCAGCCCAGGATCTTGCGGGGCCGGTTGTTGATCGCCATGGCGACAGCTTCGAGGTCCGTGGACGACCACCGAGAAAGATCGGTGCCCTTCGGGAAGTACTGACGTAGCAGTCCGTTCGTGTTCTCGTTCGTCGGTCGCTGCCAGGGTGAGTGCGGATCGGCGAAGAACACCTTCGTCCCGGTGTCGAGAGCGAACTGGGCATGTGCGGAGAGTTCCTTCCCGCGGTCCCAGGTGAGGCTCTTGCGCAGTTGCTCGGGCAGCCGGGTCATCGATGTCGTGAGCGCCGCGTTCATTGCGATCGCGCCATAGCCCCCGAGCGAGGCGCCGTTCTTCACCGGCGGAATCACGCCCCAGCCCTCAAGACGGGGCAGGTGCACCAGGAGCGTGGAGCGGCTGCTGCGCTCGACCAGCGTGCCGATCGCGGATCGGCCCGTTCCGATGATCAAATCTCCTTCCCCGTGTCCGGAGACCGCGCGGTCTCCGGCCTCGGCGGGGCGTTCACTGAGGATGACGTCCGCGGTGACATGCCCCTGCGGTTTGTTCTGCGACCGTGCACGGGGAGTCCGCAGCGCCCGGCCGGTACGCAGACACATCACCAACTCCCGCTTGAGCGCGCCACGGCCCTCGATGAACAGCGCCTGGTAGATCGCTTCGTGGCTGATGCGCAGGGACTCATCATCCGGGAAATCGACAGGGAGACGGTGCGAGATCTGCTCCGGGCTCCATGCCGTCGCCCATCGTCTGTCCTGCCGGTGCGGCTTGTTCAGCCCCTTCCACGCAGGCGTCCTGGGCCCGGCGACGATCGTGCCGTCGGGACGACGGACGCTGCCGGCGAGCCGTTCCTGCACGTATTCACGCAACTCGTCGTTGCCTGCGAGTTTTGCAGTCTTCGGGCGCTTCGCGGCCTGCTGTGCTTTCCACTGCGCGACCAGAGCCCGATAGACCGGTTTGCCACCGCGGGTCGCCGCGTTGCGGCGCAGCTCGCGTGAGACCGTGCCCGCGTCGCGGCCGATCCGGCGGGCGATCTCGCGCACACCGAACTCCTGGACGCGCAGCAGCGAGATCTCCTCGCGCTCGGCGAACGACAGGTAGCGGCCGGTGGGCTCGCCCAGGCTGATCGGTGGCATTCCGCCAGCGTGACGGAACCACCGGATGCCGACCGGTGCCGACACGCCGACCCCCTCGGCCGCCTGAACCGTGGTGACCCCGGACGCGATCAGGCGCCAGAACTCCCGCTGCACAGCGCACGACGGCTCCGGACGGCCGGGCGAGCGCATCGACGCCCGCATCGCCCGGTCCGCGGCCCACTGCCGTCGCGCCCCCGCCGGAGCCTGCGGCATCGACTTCCTCGGTCGTCCCATCCAACACCTCCACGATCAAGGTGTTGCGACGACCAGTTGAATTCACCCTGACTGCCCGCATCCGAATGGTGAACCAGGCCCGGTCCAGCAGGAGTTCCCGCACGATCCCGGCGCCACAAGGCCATGTCGAGGGCGTCGAGGACGAGCTTGGCCCGTTTGCTGGTAGCGGCGGACCAGCCCACGATCGCCCGGGAGAACATGTCCACGACGAACGCGACATAGATGATCCCGGACCAGGTGGCCACGTAGGTGAAGTCGGCCACCCATCGCTCGTTCGGACGGGACGCGGTGAAGTCGCGTTGCAGCAGATCACCAGCCCGCTCCTGGCCGTCGTCCTGGATGGTGGTGCGGATTTTCTTCCCGCGCCGAGCGCCCTGGAGACCGAGATCGCGCATCAATCGGGCGACGGTGCAGCGGGCCACCGGTATGCCCTCGCGGTGCAGCTGCCGCCAGATTTTCCGAACCCCGTAGACGCTGAAATTGTCCGTGTGGACGCGCCTGATCTGTATCTTCAGCTCCACGTCGCGAATCGACCGGGTGCTGGGGACACGGTTCTTCGCCGCGTAGTAGGTGCTCGTTGCGATCTTCAGCCCGTGGCTGGTCAGAACACGGCAGATCGGCTCGACTCCGAACACCTGACGGTGTGCGTCGATGAACGCTACGAGCGTTTCGACGGCCGGTCGAGCTCGGCCGCGAAGAAAGCCGACGCTGCTTTCAAGATCTCGTTGGCCCGCCGCAGTTCGGCGTTCTCGGCCCGCAGCCGCTTGATCTCCGCGGCCTCCTCGGACGTGACGCCGGGTCGTTGGCCGGCATCGACTTCGGCCTTGCGGACCCATGTCCGCACCGTCTCGGCCGCACCGATGCCCAGCTTGGCTGCGACTGCCTTCATCGCGGCCCACTCGGTCGGGTAGTTGGGACGGATCTCTGCGACCATGCGTACCGCGCGCTCACGAAGCTCAGGCGGGTAAGGGGACGGACGTGCCATGGCTCGATCCTCTCAGGGAATCGAGCCTCCATCAGACCCGGAGCGGTTCATTGGGCCGTTCGTGTTGGTCTCGCGTCTAGAGCGGCTGGGATTGGGGATCTTGCCCTGGTCATGTCCGCCTGAGTTGGTGGACCAGGTAGTTGCAGAGGCGGGGTGCGGGGAGAAGCGCCGTCGCCTGCTGTCGGCCCGGTTCACGGTGTATTTCGTCCTCGCGTTGTGTCTGTTCCCGCGGGTCGATTACCTGGAAGTCCTGCGGCTGTTGAAGGCGGGCGAACCGCGCTTGCGGCCGTGGTCGGGAGTGAACAAGTCGTCCCTGACCAGGGCCAGGCAGAGACTGGGCTGGACGGTTATGCGCGACCTGTTCCACGCGATGACGCGCCCCCTGGGGCAGGGCCCGGAGTTCTTTCACGGACTGCGTGTCCTGGCCGTTGACGGAATGTTGCTGGCGGTGCCCGACTCGGTCGGCAACCGGGAGGCGTTCGGCAAGTGCGGTTCTCAGCGCAGCCCCATGGGCTACCCGATGGCACGGATGGTCGCCGTGGCCGAATGCTCGTCGCACGCGGTGCTGGATGCGGTGATCGATGGCTGGAAGGACTCTGAGCGGATCGTGTCTGACCAGCTGGAGCGGCATGTCGGCGACGGCACGTTGCTGCTGGCCGATCGCGGATTCTGGGGCCTGGCCCGCTGGCACGGGCTTCGAGGCCGCGACGCCCATCTCCTGTGGAGGACGGATCGGCGGATGGCCCGCAGGGTCGAAGACGTCCTGGCTGACGGAAGCTATCTGGCCCGAATCGAGGCGAACAAGCACAGTAAAGCGACCGGGACCCTCAAAGCCCCGCCGGTCCTGGTGCGGGTGGTCGAGTACCGGATCGACGGCCAGGCCGAGGTGATCCGGCTGATCACCAGCCTCATGGACCACGAGAAGTACCCGGCCTGCGAGCTTGCCGAACTCTATGCATGACGCTGGGAGGTCGAACTCGTCTTCGACGAGATCAAGACCCATCAGCGCGACAGACCCGTCCTGCGCTCACAGACCCCGGACGGCGTTCGGCAAGAGATCTTCGCCTACCTGATCGTGCACCACGCCAGCCGGGACCTGCTCGTCGAGGCCGCCCGCATCGCGCAGTGCACAGCGGACCGGACCTCGTTTACTCGAGCCCTGCACGTCGTCCGCCGCTCGGTGATCGCACCGACCGGGTTTTCCCCCTCGGCACGCAGACGTGACCGTCGCCTCGGCCTCGCGGAAATCATTAGGGCCTTGCTACCCCGACGACGGTCGCGAGCCTGCCCGCGGAAGCTCAAATCGTGCATCACCCCGTTCAGCAGCAAGAGCACCGACGAAGCCGCTAGCTAGCGCTGGCCAGCCGTCGCCATCGCCCTGAACCACAGATGGCAGTGACCCCAAAAGCAACGGCATTGGTACTCATGATCCGGGGGGGGTGGTGTCACCGGGCACCGGAGGCACTGGTGGACCGCTGATTAGGGGCACGACCGCCGGCCCAGCGACGGGTACGGCAGGCCTTTGTAACGTGGATGCCGGCATCTGGTGCCGTAGGTGAGGCCGGGGACAGGAGCGCGTCAGCGGAGGCTGTTGGTGATCGAGATCAGCGAGGGGCCGTTTTCCTCGGCCTGGATGTCGGCAAGGGCGAACACCACGGCCGGGGCCTGACTCCGGCCGGGAAGACCGTGTTCAACAAGCGGCTGCCCAACAGCGAACCCAAGCTGCGGGCCCTGTTCGACAAACTGAGCGCCAAGTACGGCACCGTCCTGGTGATCGTCGACCAGCCCGCCAACATCGGCGCCCTGCCGCTGGCCGTTGCCCGCGACGCGGGCTGCCTGGTCGCCTACCTGCCCGGCCTGACCATGCGCCGGATCGCCGACCTTTACCCCGGCGAGGCCAAGACCGATGCCCGCGACGCGTTCATCATTGCCGACGCCGCCCGCACCATGCCCCACACTCTGCGCGCCCTGGCCGCCACCGACGAAACCGTCGCCGAGCTGGACATGCTCGCCGGGTTCGACGACGACCTCGCCGGTGAAGTCACCCGCACCGCCAACCGGCTGCGCGGCCTGCTCACCCAGATCCACCCCTGGCTGGAATGGGTCCTGGGCCCGCGCATCCAGCACCCGGCCGTGCTCAGCATCCTGGAACGGTTCGGCTCCCCGGCCCTGATCCGCAAGGCCGGACGCCGTCGCCTGATCACTCTCATCCGACCCGAAGCGCCCCGCATGGCCGAGCGCCTGGTTGAGGACATCTTCACCGCCCTCGACGAGCAGAGCGTCGTCGTCGCGGGTACCGGGGCGGCCGCCACCATCGTGCCCAGCCTCGCCGCCCAACTACGCGCGCACTTGTCTCAACGTGCCTCTCTGGAACGGCAGATCGCCGCCCTGCTGGGGGCCCACCCTCTTTCCAAGCTCCTGACGTCGATGCCGGGGATAGGCGTCAGGACTGGCACCCGCATCCTCATCGACGTCGGGGACGCCAGCACCTTCGCCACCGCAGGACACCTCGCCTCCTACGCCGGCCTCGCCCCCGCCTCCCGCATCTCCGGCTCCTCCATCCGCGGCGAACAACCCTCACGACGCGGAAACAAGCAGCTCAAACGGGCCTTCTTCCTGGCCGCGTTCGCCTCCCTCGCCGACCCCGCCTCCCGCACCTACTACGACCGCAAACGCGCCCAGGGCAAAACCCACACCCAAGCGCTCCTCTGCCTCGCCCGCCGACGCGTCGACGTCCTGTTCGCCATGCTCCGCGACGGAACGTTCTACGAATCACAACCCGCAACAGCGGCCTGACCTGGGGCGCGAGGCAAGCCGAGCTCTACAACGAGGAACCTTCCCTGTCCGACAGGTGGCCCGCGCCGTCCGGCGGATCTGCCGTGCCCAACTCCAACTCCCCGACCGTCTGGTCCCCGCTCGTCTCCCCGGTCGGCCGGAACCCCAGCCCCAGATAGAAACCCTCGGGGCCGTCCTGGCCCGGGTGCCAGGTGGTGGTCAGGCGGGTGCCGCCGCGGCGGCGGATTTCGGCGGCCACGGACTCGACCGCGAACCGGCCGTATCCGCGTCCCTGCTCGCCGGCCGCGATGTTGAGGCGCCACAGCCCCGAGCGGATGTCGACGCCCTTGCCATCGCCCGCGAAGTCGATGTCGAGGAAGGCCATGAGGAAGCCGACAGGCCGGTCGCTGTCGAAGATGAGGCGGGGCCAAGCTATGCCTGGGTATACATATGCCTCAGCGAGGGACTTCACCACCGGAGCCACCAGATGCTCCTGGTCGCGGCGGACCTTCAGGCCGATCGCGACATCGAAGTTGGCGGCAGTAACCGGTCTCAGGCGGAGCGTAGTCGTCATGCGGGAACGGTAAGCCAGTGGAGCAAGCGGTTTTTCTGGCGTCGCATGCCTCCCGCAGACGACGACACCCCCCGCTCGCCTCCTCCCAGCCCCAGGTGCTGGTCCACGGCAGATGATTGCGAACCGACCACGGCGCCCGACGCTTGACGAGAAAGATAGGGGCACCCCCCCGGACCGCCGCAGCCTTCACGTCACCCACCGCCTGCACCGGCTCCTCGGGCACTGTCCGGAACTCAAGCACGCCCACCGCGCCAACCAGGGCCCAGGTGCCGGTCTCGATCAGAGTCATCAACTCCAGCGTCGGATAGCCATGGCGCGAAGTCCTGCCCAGCCAGGCCCGATTCCGTTCGGAATCGGGAACCCTCAGCAAACTGCAGCCGTCGAACGACATCGTCCGGTACGGACCGAAACGCACACCTGGCGTTGTCGGACGGGCCAGCAACCCGGCCAGCACCTCGAACAACGCCCGCACCGGCGCACTGTCGATCCGTCGGCGAAGGTCACGCAGTGCCTTCGCCGACGGACAGACCATGGGCATCCCGGACAGACCCGTGGTCAGCTTGTCCCAGACGAGGCGATAGCCGACCTCGGGGAACAGGCACATCGCCAGCAAGAAGTAGATCCCGACCCGCGACGGAAGATCACGCAGCCGCTGCTGCACCGTCCTTGTCTCCGCAAGGACCGTATCCACCAGCTCGAACGGCACGACGGCGGTCAGTTCACCCAGATGCTCTGGAGCGAACCGGCCCGCGGCCACGATGACCGTTCGGGTGATGGCCGTCAGCGCAGACGGCAGGACACAATGACGGGGCAACGGAGCTCCTTCGGGACAAGCTGTCTTGGTCGACTGCCTGTACCAACGAGCTCCGTTGCTGTGTGTGTCGAAAGTCCTTCAACCGGCTTACGTGACCTGCGAAAACGCTAACTACCCGGCCTTGGGTCAAGGCCCCCTCATCCCTGGAGGCAGATCACGGACCGGAAGGACGCTGGCCCAGCGCGTAGCCATCCGTGCATCGGGCACGGAAGCCGACGCACGAACGGATCACGACTGCGCGTAGATCTTCCCGTCCAGAACGTCCCGCGCCATCTGGGCGATGACGTCACGCCTGGTCATCTCGTCCCTCGTCGGCCCGGGATACCTGGCGGGCACCTCGCGTTGATGCTTCTTTCGACCTCGTCCATGCCTTATGACTGCTGTGTCACGTGCCGCAGCGCGACGCTTACCCCGGGAGGAGGCCGAATTGCCGGAGTAGGTTGGCTGTATCCCAGTAGTCGGTTTCTCGTGCGATGCGGCCGTCCTCGGCGAATTCGAGGATGGCGCCTCCGTCGATAGAGAACTCCGTACCCGGGGCCACGTCGGGGAGTTCGGGCACGCTCCCCTGGACGGTGCCGGTCCAGGTCCAGTGGACCGCGGCGTGAGCTGGTCCCAGGAGACATTTGCGTGCGGAGATGCGCATGTCGGGTACGGCGTCGTAGAACAACTGGAGGTATGCGCCGATCTCTTCGTGTCCACGGCAGAACCGGTTCAAGGCGATGTCTTCAAGGAGTGCGTCCTTGGTGTAGAAGTGGAGAGTCTCGGTCACGGTGCCGCTGGAGAAGGAAGCGGCCCACTTCTGAACATAGGTCTCGCTGACTGCGTCGTCGTGCATGAGTTTCATGTGTGTTCCTTGCGGCAGTTCGGCCGCCTATCGGAGGCAGGCAGGGGAGGGGAGGGGACTGGCAGTCGGGCTCGGGCAAGGCAGTGCCCATAGGAGCGCACGGCGGTCAGGACGTCCTGGGCTCGACACGCATGGGCTGCTTGCTGGGGTGTACGTCTCCGCGTGTGACTTCGCGTACACGGACTCCGGGGACGGGGGTGAGGCGCCATCGCTGGCATAGCACGGCGAGGGCGACGGTGACCTCGGTCAGGGCGAAACGGTCACCGATGCATTTGCGTGCACCGGTGCCGAAGGGGGCGTAGGTCTCCTTGGCGCGGCCGTGTGACCGTTCGGGGAGCCAGCGGTCCGGATCGAATCGTTCAGGGTCGGGGTACCAGCGTGGATCACGGTGCATGGCGTAGATGCTGCATCCGATCTCTGCACCGGCGGGCACCTCGGCTGTGCCGATCCTGACGGGGGCCAGGGTCCGGCGGGACAGGAGCCAGGGTGGGTACAGGCGCAGGGTCTCCCGGACGACGCGCCTGGTGAAGGGCAGCGCGGACAGGTCCTCGAAGCGGGGTGGGCGCCCGTGGAGGACCTCGTCGAGTTCGGCGTGCAGCCGCCGGTCGATGTCCGGGTCCTGGCCCAGCAGGTGCAGTGCCCAGGCCAGAGTCGCGCCGGTGGTTTCCACGCCAGCCATGGCGAAGGTCACCACCTGGTCGCGGATCTCCCGGTTGGACAGGGTGTTGCCGTCATCGTCCCGGGCGGCAAGGAGCATGGATACCAGACTGTTTCCATCCTGGTGGTTGCGGTGATGGGCGATGGTGTCGTCCACGATGCGGTGGATCGTACCGATCGATCGGGTGAAGCGGCGGTTGCCTGGTGTCGGCAGTGCGCTCCACCAGTCCGGCAAGATGGTGCGCCGGACAATGCCGCCGAACATAATCTCCAGACCCTGCTGGAACTGCTGCGCCGCCTGCGTATCGAAGGATGCGCCGAACAGCGCGTTGGTGAGCATGTCCAAGGACAGGTCGTTCATTGCGCGGTCGATGCGCACGACGTGCCCCTCGCTCCAGGAATCCGCCGCAGCCTGTGCGGACTTGACCAGCGTGTTGGTGTAGGAGGTGATCTTCTCCTGGTGGAAGGCGGGTTGGAGCATCCGCCGTTGACGCTGGTGGTCGCCGGAACTCGTGATCAGCCCTTTCCCCAGGTAGGGGGTGGACTTCTCGACGAGACGCCCGCGCTCGATCCGGCGGTCGCTTTCTACGAGCACTTGATGGATCAGTTTCGGGTGAGTCACCAGGTGGACAGGCAGCATGCCGAGGCGGAGGGTGAGTACATCTCCGTACCGATTGAGCCGGGTGACGAAACGGAGCGGGTTGCGGACGAGTGACGGAATGTGTCCGATCACGGGCCATGCTCCGGGAGCCTGGGGCGATTTGGATCCGGTAACGGACGATGTGCCGGTTGCCATAGGGGTGCCTGCCTTCCGGGGGGTCTGCTGCGTCTGTGCGTGCAGCCAGTCAGCTGTGGGGAGCAGGTACGCCGTGCTGTGTCTGCCGGGAGTCCGCGGTGGTGAGGTCCTCGTTGTATGCCTGGATGGGGGCCTGGGGGTCGGCGCCGAGGTAGCGGTCGGAGATGCGATGCCAGCCGTCCATGTTGGCGATCCAGTCGCGCATGCCCATCAGGCAGCGGTGCAGTCCCTGCCGGGTCGGGAGGGGGAGGTCGAGCCGGTCCGCGACGGTGGTCTCCAGAGCTGCTTCGGCTGTGAGGAAGTCCTGGACGCGGGCAGCCATCATGCGCAGTGCTTCCTGGATGGCCGCTTCGTGTCCGCATCCTGTGGCGTCGTCGATGACGGTGACAATGTTGGAGGTGTCGGCCGCAGCGCTTTCCTTGGCCAGGGAGTGCAGGTCGTTGCACCAGGCGCAATAGTCGACGGTGGCCTCGATGCATTCCTGGTACTCGGCTGTCCGGTGGAGGTCCGGCGGCAGCTCGGCCTGGGCGGCGAGTTCGACCAGGTCCATCCACATGATCATGGCGACGGAGCAGCGCCGGAGTTCGACGTAATCATCGATGGTTTCGCACTGGCCCTTGGTGCGGTTGTCGAATTCCTGGTCGTAGCCCGCAAATACGTTTGCCCAGTGGCGTGCGAACCGGTCCCACCAGACGGTGGAGAAGTGGGGTGCCGTACGCAGCAGGATGTCAGCGAGCGCGCCCGGAACGGGGTTTGCACTCTCGGCTGCCTTGGTGGGATCCCGGGCGAGAGCTGTGAGTTGAGCGTACAGCTGCCGCCATTCCTGCTCACGGGATTCGATGATGTACCGGTCGTGCTGGTCGTCGAAGAGGAAGAACCAGGTGGTGAGGTCGGCCAGGATCTGGGCCCCTTCTCGTGTGGCGCCGAAGGAGTAGCACGTCCCCAACTGGGGGTAGGCGAGCTGGTCGAAGTTCTGGCTGGCCATCCGTGGGGACATCATGCCGGTTTCCTGCACCCACTGCCGGGTTCGTGCGCAGACGCTCACGGCGTCTGGGTAGATCCGTCCGGTGAAGGGCACCTCTATCCGAGGGACGTCCATGATTACTCCTGTGGAAATGCTTGTTAAATCGGGCCGGGGGTGAGGCGGCGGGAAGCCCGTCAGTCACCGCGACACCGTGTCGGTCATCCAGGGCAAGGCAGGGCGAGGGCACGGCCTACGTGCTCTAGATCTCCTTCCCCGGGTTGAGCCCGCGGGCAGTGTCGGCATGCATTCCAGCCCTCTAGGGGAAGCGTGCATCTGGGCGCAGGGCTGCTCTGGCTGCCAGTCGTCTGAGCGAACTGCGGCAGGGTGCCAACGCACCCCTGCCACCAGTTTTCCCGCCGTGCAGACGCGAACAGTTCCAGGACATCCCAGGCCGGCACGCAAGGGAACCGTTCTCCCTGCCCAAGGCGTGACCGCGTTGAATGCCCGGCCGGTGCGCCGCCTGAAGGTCGGGACCTGGTATACCCCGGTTCTGATGGAGTCGGGTTGCTGGACAATTGACGATCCAGCAGCCTTCGGAGGCCCTGATGCCCCGCAGCTATCCGTCCGAGTTCCGCCGCAAGGTCCTCGATCTCGTCGCATCCGGAAGGAAGGTCGCCGAGGTCGCGCAACTCCTCGGCATCAGCGACCAGACGATCTATGTCTGGCGCCGCCAGCACCTCATCGATACAGGTCAGTTGCCCGGCTCGAACAGCACCGGCCAGTGTGAACCTGCTGCGGCCCGCAAACGCATCGCCGAACTGGAGGCTGGGTTGGCCGTCCAACGCCGTGCTGCCGAACTGCTGGGTGAGGTGATGTCCCCCAAAGGCGGTTCGAAGCCCTCCGCGTAACGGCCGGTAAGCATCTGCCGGTGCAGCCGGCCTGCCGGGTGCTGCACGTTGCCGGGTCCGGGTACTACACCTGGCGGGACCGTCCGCCGTCGAACCGCCTGGTCAAGCATGCCTGGCTGACCGAGGCCACCGTGGGCATCCACACCGCCTCCCGCGGCACCCACGGCTCCCGACGGGTCCATGCCGAACTCGGCCTGGGCCTGCGCATCCATGTCAGCCACGGCACCGTGGAGCTGCTGATGCAGCGCGCCGGCCTGCACGGCAACCGGCGCCCCCGGCGCCCCGTCCGTCGCCGATCCGGTGGAGCGGAACTTCACCCGCCATACCCGGGACCAGTTATGGGTCACCGACATCACCGAGCACCCCACTTTCAAGGGCAAGGTGTACTGCGCGGTCGTCCTGGACACGTTCTCCAGGCGCGTGGTGGGCTGGCCGATCGACGCCTCGCCCACTGCGGCGCTGACCACGAACGCCCTGGCCATCGCAAACCGCTCCCCGCGACCGGGCGGCACCATCATCCACTCCGACCACGCAGTGCAGTTCGGTTCCTGGGCATTCACCCGGCGCGTGAGGGCCTCTGGCCTGCTGCCCTCGATGGGCTCCATCGGAGACTGCGTGGACAACGCGATGATGGAGTCCTTCTGGGCCCGGGTCCAGGTCGAACTGCTCAACCGCAGACGGTGGCGGACCCGACTGGAGCTGTCCACCGCGCTCTTCGAGTACCTGGAAATCTTCCACAACCGCCAGCGCAGACGCTCCGCCCTGGGCATGATCAGCCCGGTGGAGTACGAACTCCGCACCCCACCAATAGCTTGAAACCAGGCAACTCGGCTCCACTCAACTCGGGACAGTCCGCAGACTCCACGAAACTCGGGGCAGCTCAAGATCTTTACCGAACCCGGAACGGTTCAGAGTGGCCTGCGCGACGGCCTAGACACCACTGTGTCCCAGGATCCAGGCCCCGGCTGCTTTCAACGCGTTCACACACTGCCTCATATGGTCGGCGCCTTTCCAAAACCGGTCCTGGTCCACTGGACGGGTATCAAGGACTCCAGGCGTCCCGAAAGAAGGCGGCTTGGTCGTGGTTGCCCGGCCGTTCCCTCCGGTGCCGGTCAGCCTGGCGGTGGCTCTGCCGGCCGCGGCAGCCACACATGTGCTGCGCCGCCTTGCCGGCACCGCGATGCGGACGGATGCCTACACGGTCGTTCGCAGCAGTCCAACCCTCCCGACGTCACCGGTGCGGTACGACGCGAGTCGTGTGGAGACGTCGCAGAGAACAACTTTCCGCAGCTTCCGACTCCAACGATCCCCGGAGTTCGCCATGAACGAATCCACATCCCAGGCCACCGCTCCCACCGAGGCGGTCTCGTTCTTCTGCCCCATCGAACCGTCGCTCCACCCCGACGTGCACATCGTCCGGGAACGGGCCGAGTCGTGGCTGTCCCACCATGGGTATTTCGGTTCCGCCGACAACCGCCCGCGGTCCCTCGCCACCCGCAGCGCGGAGTTCTCCGCCCGGATGACACCCACGGCGCAGACCGACCGGCTCCAGGTCGCGGCCGAGTGGACCTACTGGGGTTTCGCCTTCGACGACACCTTCTGCGATGCCGAGCCCTGGTCGGGGAGGCCGGCTGAATTCGCCGAACTGTCCGGACGTATGGGCAGGATGCTCGAAGCACCCGGCTACACGCCCACGGACAGTGTCCACCTGCAGGTCCTCGCGGAGCTGCGTGACCGTTTCGCGCGTTTCGCCACGCCGCTGCAGCACCGGCGGTGGGTGCTAGCCCAGAGGGCATGGCTCATGGGAGTCACCTGGCAGATCTCGAACCAGTCCCGCGGTCTCATGCCGTCACTCGACGACTACCTGGCCATGCGGATCAACTCCGCTGCGGGAGAACCTGTTACCTCCATGATCGAGATGGTCAACGGCGCCGAGGTCCCCTCCGGCGAGATGGAGTTGTTGTCCGTCAGGGCCTGCACCGAGATGTCACGGACTCTGGCTTCCCTTGACAACGACCTCCACTCCTATGCGAAGGACGTACGGCGCCGCGAAGCCGACCAGAACATCGTCAACGTCATCGCAGGGGAACAGAGTTGTGGCACGGAAGCCGCTGTCCGCGCGGCCATGGGAGTACGCGACCGCATCATGTGCAGGTTCCTGCGGGTCCGAGCAGCGGTTGCGGGCAGGGCATCGACGGCCACCCGCTGGTATCTCACGGACCTGGGTCATGTGGTGCGCGGAAATCTGGACTGGGGACTGAGCACACCGCGCTACCACCTGGACGTCCCGGCTGAACCCGTCACTTCCTGGGCGGAGTCTCCCTCTGACGCAGGACAGGACCCGCCGGCGCCGTGTGTGGCGTGGTGGTGGGATCGCTCTCTCGTCTGACCGCGATCCGGCCGGGTCTGTCGTACCTCCGCGGGTACGCCGGGCCGACGAGCACACGCCGGTGCGGCAGAGGCTTGCGCGGTCGGTCGCCTTCGCCCATGGCTACGAGCAGGGTGAACCACTCGGCAGGAAAGCCGTGTTCAACCCGTTCACGCATACCGGGCTGTCCCGCAGGTGTCGGTCCGCGGCTGCCGGAGAGTCGGTCTGCACCGGACTTCCTCGTCGTCGAACCCACCGCGAGCTGTCCGGGAAGGGCCCGTCGTCGAATGCAGGAGTCCCGAATGAACCTGGATCAGGAACGTGCCGGAGTCGCTGTCGCCGCCTGTGCTGCCGCACCCAGCCCTGGCGCCCGGATCATGGGACTGGGCGCCTACCGGCCGGTGACGGTCGTCACCAACGCCGAGGCGGCGCGTCATGCGAATGTGGACCCTCAGTGGATCGAGCAGCGTGTCGGCATACGCGAACGCCGCCACGCCCATGGCGACGAGACAGTCGTCGCCATGGCGGCGGAAGCCGCCGACAAGGCACTCGCGGACGCCGGCGTTCCTGCTGCCGGTGTCGACGTGGTCATCCTGGCGACCTGTTCGATGCCCACGCCGATGCCCAACGGCGCGGCCTCCGTGGCCGCCCGTATCGGATGCGAGGCGGCTGCCGCCTTCGACCTGAATGCCGCCTGCTCCGGGTTCAGTCATGGTCTGGCCGTCGCGGATGCCCTCGTTCGTGCCGGCACCGCCCGCCGGGTCCTTGTCGTCGCCTCGGAGCGCATGAGCGACTGGGTCTCGGCGCAGGACCGGGCGACCGGCCCGATCTTCGCCGACGGCGCCGCCGCCGCACTGGTCGTGCGTGCCGAGCAGCCCGAGATCTTCACCGTCGCCTGGGGCAGCGACGGCCACCAGGCCGGCCTCATCTCCGTCTCCGCCGGGACCGGTCGCATGGAGATGGCCGGCCGCAAGGTGTTCCGCTGGACCACCACCGCTCTGCTGCCCGCTGTCGAGTCCGCCTGCCGCCGTGCCGGGATCGCTCCGAGCGAACTGAAGGCGTTCGTCCCACACCAGGCGAACCTGCGCATCATCGACGCCCTCAGCCACGCCATCGACGCCCCCGGCATGGTGACCGCGACCGACGTGACCGTTGCCGGCAACACCTGCGCCGCGTCCGTTCCCCTCGCCTTCCACACCCTGCGGCAGAGCGGACGGATCCACCGCGGCGATCCGGTCCTGCTGTTCGGCTTCGGCGCTGGTCTCACGTACGCCGCGCAGGTCGTCCTCAGCCCTTGAAGTCCTCAGCCCTCGAAAAAGAACGCACCGCCCGCGCGCTTGCGGCCGGCGGGCCGACACCCCTGGAGGAGTGCATGAGCCCCGATGTGAACACCCTGACCCATGACATCCGCGGCATGATCGCCGATCTCGTCCAGCGTCCCTTGGGCGCCGTCCGACCCGACAGCCGGTTGCTGGAGGACCTGGGCCTGGATTCCCTCCAGATCACCGAACTCGCCCAGAAGATCGAGAACGCGGTGGGCAGCCCTGTCGACGAGGACCTGCTCAACGCCGAGGGAACCACCATTGCGCGCTGCGCCGAGATCGCCGTCGGCTCCTGACGGCCGAGGACCGCTCCCACGGGTACGGCCTCCTGCGGGACGCGCGCCCGCACAGCATCGTGCCGCTGCCAGGTCTCTGTACAACCTCCGCGCCCGTCCTACCGGAATGAGGCTTTTGCCATGATCGTTCACCGGCCGCTGCCTGCTGCCGAGAATCTTGCCGATCTTCCCACCTATGCCGAGATCACCCACGCCGTCTTCCAGTGGGTGGCGCCGGAGAACGCCCGCGCGCAGCACACGGACCGCACGGGTTCGCCCTGTGCGCGTCCGTCCCCCCTCGCGGCCGCACGGACGGCGCTCGCATGACACAGCCCCCACCCGGTATCCGGCACGTCCCGGCCGCCGGAGGCGGTCTCACAGCGAGGAGGTGCACCACCGCTTCGGGTACCGCGCATGCCAAGGCGATTCTGCTGGGCGAGCACGCCGCCGTGTACGGCGCGCCCGCCCTGGCCGTCCCTCTTCCCGGCCTGACCTGCCGGGTCACGGTGGCGTCCCGGCACGAGGACACCGCCGGACCGGGCCGCCTGCGCCGTGCTCCGCTCCGGGACTCCCCGCGAGCACATGCCTCCACCGCCGCGGGAAGGCTGCCTACCGGGCTGCCGCAGCTCATCGACGCCCTGACGCGGCGTGCGGGTCTCGCCGAGCGGCCGGACCTGGATGTGGAGGTGGCCGGCGCCATCCCGCCGGCCCGCGGGCTCGGTGCCAGCGCCGCCGTCGCCCGCGCTTCGACCCTGGCGCTCGACGCGTTGCTGCGGCTGCGGCTCGGCGCGGCCGAAATCTTCTCCTTCGTCCAGCTCGCCGAGACGGCGGCCCACGGTCACGCGTCCGGCATCGACGCTCTGGCCACCGGCAGCACTAGCCCCGTGCTGCTGCGCGGCGGCCGTCCCAGCACACCGCCGGTCGGCGCCGACGCCTGGATCGTCGTCGCCGACAGCGGCACCTCCGGCAGCACCCGCCAGGCCGTCACCATGCTGCGCGCCAGCTTCGGCACCCACCCCCTGCGGCGGGAGAGGTTCCTGGCCCGGTCGACCGCGGTGACCGAACTCGCCCTCGGCGCCCTGCGGGACGGACGCCTGGACACCCTGGGCCGGTGCCTCACCGACACCCATCACCTGCTGGCCGACCAACGACTGAGCACCGGCCGCCTCGACGACCTGGTGGTCACCGCCCTCGAACACGGCGCCCTCGGCGCGAAGCTGAGCGGGGGCGGGCTCGGCGGATGCCTCGTCGCGCTCACCGACAGCGCGGCGGGCGCCCGTACCCTCGCGGCCCACCTCGTCCGGCACGGAGCGACCCGCACCTGGACCGCTGTCGTCCAAGGAGGCGAACCCACATGAGCTCCTGCTCCCGGGCGACAGCTGTCGCGCACCCGAACATCGCCCTGGTCAAGTACTGGGGGAAACACGACGAGGACCTGGTCCTACCGCTGGCCGACAGCCTGTCGATGACTCTCGACGTCTTCCCCACCACCACGACCGTGCGCCTCACCCCGCACCGGGACCACGACACGCTCCTCCTCGACGGAGTCCCGGCCACGGACGAGGTCCTGCACCGTGTCGTCGCATTCCTCACCCTGCTGCGCACGCGCACCGGACGCACGGCGCCCGCCGTGGTCGAGACGCACAACACAGTGCCGGTCGGTGCCGGACTGGCATCCTCGGCGGCCGGGTTCGCCGCCCTCGCACTGGCGGCCGCCACCGCCTACGGAGCCGATCTCTCCGCCCCCGGGTTGTCCCGGCTGGCACGGCGCGGCTCGGGTTCGGCCTGCCGCTCCGTCTTCGGGGGTTTCGTCTGGTGGCACGCCGCCCACCCCGACGATCCTGACCCTGACCGGGCGTCCTACGCCGAGCCTTTGCCGGACGTCCGTCTGGACCTGGCCATGATCGTGGTGATGCTGCACACCGGCGCGAAGCCGACCTCCAGCCGCGACGCCATGCGCCGAACGGTCCGGACGTCGCCCCTGTTCCCCGACTGGATCGCGGCCACCCGCGAGGACGTTCCCGCTATGCGCGCGTGCCTCGAGGACGGCGATCTGGAACGGGCCGGGGCGATCGCCGAACGCAATGCGCTCGGCATGCACGCCACGATGGAATCCGCCACGCCTCCCGTCGTCTACCGCACGGCGGCCTCCCACCGCCTCCTGGACCATGTGCGCGCCCTGCGCGACCGGGGGGAGCAGACCTGGGCAACGATGGACGCCGGGCCCAATGTCAAGGTTCTGTGTCCCGCCGCCGAGGCCCCGCGCATCGCCGCTGAACTGGCCGCGGTGTCCGGATGCCCCACTGTCGTCGCGCACCCCGGGCCGGCGGCGGCCCTCACCACCACGGGCCGGTCGTGAACGCGCCGGTCGTACGCCGGGCGCCCGGCAAGTTCCTCATCGCCGGTGAATACGCTGCGCTCGTTCCCGGCCAGCCCGCCGTCGTCGCCGCCGTCGACCGCTACGTAACCGTCACAGCCGCTCCTGCCGAGCACGCCGACGTCGAACTGGTCACCGGGCCTGCCGACGAGCCTGTCCTGTTGCGCCGCGGCCATCGCGGCCTGGCTCCCCACCGGAGCGAGAACACCTCCCGGCTCCGGTCCCTCAGCCATCTCCTCGCCGTCCTGGCGACCGTCGACCAGCTGGCCCTCGAACTGGGCCTGCCTCTGACACGCGTGCGAATGACCGTCCAGTCGGACCTACACGAGCGCGGCGTCAAGATCGGCGCGGGCTCCTCCGGAGCCGTCACCGCCGCCGCCACCGCGGCACTCGCGGACTTCCGCGGTCTGCGTCTCACCCCCGAAGCACGGCTGCGCCTGGCCCTGCTCGCCACCCTGACCGCCGACCCCCACGCTTCGGGTGCCGACGTCGCCGCCAGCACGTGGGGTGGCTGGATCCGCTACACCGGGCCCGATCGGGAAGAACTCCACAGCACGAGGTACGCCCACGGTGTCGCTCTCACCCTGCGCGCGCGCTGGCCCGGCCTGTCGCTGCGGTCAATGGCGCCCCCGCCCGGCCCACTGCACGTCGGCTGGACGGGCAGCCCGGCCTCCACCCCGGCCCAGGTGGCCCGTCTGCAGAACACCCCCTGGTGGAACAGCGAGGCCCACCACCGGTTCCTCACCGACAGCGGCCACGTCGTCGACGACCTGGCCCATGCTCTGGACCACGCCGACCAGCAAGCCGCCACCCACGCCCTGGGCGACGCGCGCAAACTGCTCGGTGGCCTGGATCGGCAGACGTCCATCGGAGTGTTCACCCCCATGCTCACCACGCTGTGCGAGAGCGCCGAAGCTGTCGGCGGCTCAGGAAAGCCGTCCGGTGCGGGCGGCGGGGACTGCGGCATCGCCCTGCTGCCGGCCCATGCCGACCCGCGCCCTCTCCACCGGCTCTGGACCGCGGCGGGCATCACGCCCCTGCCCGTACGCACCGCCCCGTGCTCCGCGCCGCTGGAGGTGATCGGACCCGACCCCGCCCGCGTGCTGCCCGTCGTGGCCGCACCGACCCCAAGGACCGCCCCATGACCGCTTCCCGCAAGGACGACCACGTCCGCCTGGCGGTGGCCCAGCACACCGACGCCACCGTCCCTCACCGCAACCCGCGTTCCCCGCGGCCCAGCGCGTTCGACGACATCCGCTTCGTCCACCACGCCCTCGCCGGCACCGACCGCGACCAGGTCGACCTGCGCACCGACATCGCCGGCCGCACCTGGCAGACGCCGCTGTACATCAACGCCATGACCGGCGGCACCCCCAAGACCGCACAGATCAACCGCGACCTGGCCACCGCGGCCCGGGAGACGGGGCTGGCCATCGCCACCGGCTCGATGAGCCCCTACCTCAAGGACCCCACCACCGCCGACACCTTCACCACCGTGCGCACCCACCACCCGCACGGCTTCGTGATGGCCAACGTCAACCCCGACACCACACCCGAACAGGCCCGCCGCGCCGTCGGACTCCTCCGGGCCGACGCCCTGCAGATCCACCTCAACACCGTCCAGGAGAGCATCATGCCCGAAGGCGACCGCTCCTTCGGGCACTGGCCGACCGCGATCGAGGCCATGGCGAAAGCGGTGGACGTCCCGGTCATCGTCAAGGAGGTCGGCTTCGGCCTCAGCGGACGCACCGTCGCCCGCCTCGCCGACCTGGGCGTCGCGCTCGCCGACGTGGCGGGAAACGGCGGCACGGACTTCGCCCGCATCGAGAACGGACGGCGCGCACACGCCGACTACGCCTACCTCGAAGGATGGGGGCTGAGCACCCCGGCCGCGCTGCTCGACGCCCGCGGCCGCGGGATACCCCTGCTCGCCTCCGGCGGGGTGCGTCACCCTCTCGACATGGCGCGGGCCCTGGCACTGGGAGCCCAGGCGGTCGGCGTGTCGGGACCGTTCCTCACCACCCTGATCACCTGCGGCACCGACGCCCTCATCGAGCAGATCACCACCTGGCTGGATCACCTCACCAGCCTGATGACCCTCCTGGGAGCACACCGCCCCCACCAGCTCGCCGCCTGCGAACTGGAGATCATCGGAGACCTGCGCAGCCGGCTGGACCGCCCATTCACCTCCTTCGCATCCGAGGACACTCCCCGATGACCGCCGACCGGACCCCTACGCCCGCCGACAGCCCCACCCCCGTCCCCACACGCTGGGTCGGACCGCTGCGGATCAGCGGCAACGCCGCCAACGGGGAGACACACGTGCCCCTGGCCACCTACGAGTCACCGCTGTGGCCGTCGGTCGCCCGCGGCGCCCGCCTCTCCCGGCTGGTCGCCGACGGCATCACGGTCACCCTCGTCGACGACCGCATGACCCGCTCCGTCCTCCTCCGGACAACCGACGCCGAAGGCGCCCACACCGCCGCCCGGAACATCCACGCCCGCATGGAAGAACTACGCGCCCTCACCCGCGAGAGCAGCCGCTACGCCGAACTGCTCGCCGTACGCCACGAGATCACCGGCCCGCTGCTGTTCGTCCGGTTCGAATTCGCCACCGGCGACGCCGCCGGCCACAACATGGCTACCCTGGCCGCCGACCGCCTCCTGAACCATCTCCTCACCCGGCTGCCGGACATCACCTACGGCTCGGTCTCCGGGAACTACTGCACCGACAAGAAGGCCACCGCGATCAACGGAATCCTCGGACGCGGCAAGAACGCCACCGCCGAGCTCCTCATCCCACAACCCCTCGTGGCCCGCCACCTGCACACCACGTCCCGGCGCATCGCTCAGCTCAACGTGGACAAAAACCTGATCGGCACCCTCCTAGCGGGCGGCATCCGCTCCGCCAACGCCCACTACGCCAACATGCTGCTGGCGTTCTACCTGGCCACCGGCCAGGACGCCGCCAACATCGTCGAAGGCTCCCAGGGCATCACGTACGCCGCCGACCGCGGAGGCGACCTGTACTTCTCCTGCACCCTCCCCAACCTCATCGTCGGCACCGTAGGCAACGGCAAGACCCTCCCTACCGTCGAGGAAGCCCTCACCCGCCTGGCATGCCGCGAGGCACGCCCCGCCGGGCACAACGCCCGCCGCCTCGCCGCCCTCGCCGCCGCCACCGTCCTGTGCGGCGAGCTCTCCCTGATGGCCGCACAGACCAATCCTGGCGAGCTGATGCGAGCCCACACCCACCTCGAACGCCGCAACGGAGCCCACCATGTCCACTGACCTGCCCGTCGGCATCCACGATCTGACCTTCGCCACCACCAGCCTGGTCCTCACCCACGACGAACTCGCCCGACACACCGGGGCCAACCCGTCCAAGTACCACTACGGCATCGGCCAACGGGCTATGAGCATCCCGGCCGTCGACGAGGACATCGTCACCCTGGCCGCCGAGGCCGCCGCCCCGCTCGTCGACCGCCACGGCGGCGACACCATACGCACCCTGCTCCTCGCCACCGAGAGCGGCATCGACCAGTCCAAGGCAGCCGGAATCTACGTCCACCGCCTGCTCGGCCTGCACTCGGGAGTGCGCGTCGTCGAACTCAAGCAAGCCTGCTACGGCGCCACGGCCGCCCTCCAGCTCGCCTGCGCACTGGTCCGCACCGATCCCACCCAGCGAATCCTGGTACTGGCCAGCGACATCGCCCGCTACGACCTCGACAGCCCCGGCGAAGCCACCCAGGGCGCCGCGGCAGCCGCCATGCTCGTCGGCGCCCACCCCGCCCTGGCCACCGTCGACGCGGTCTCAGGACTCTTCACCCAGGACATCATGGACTTCTGGCGGCCCAACTACCGCGCCACCCCTCTCGTCGATGGCAAGAAGTCCCTCGACGCCTACCTGCACGCCCTGGACGGCGCCTGGCACGATCACCAATCCCGGCACGGGCTGCCCCTGGAGAAGCTCCGCGCCGTCTGCTACCACCAGCCGTTCACCCGCATGGCCCACAAAGCCCACCACCGCCTCCTGTACACCAACGGCGCACAGCCCACCCCCGAAACCGTCCAGCAGGCCGTCGCCCCCACGACCACCTACAACGAGCTGGTCGGCAACAGCTATACCGCCTCCCTCTATCTGGCCCTCGCCGCCCTCCTGGACAGCGACACCCCCCTCGAAGGCGAAACCGTCGGCCTCTTCAGCTACGGCTCCGGCAGCGTCGCCGAGTTCCTCACCGCCACGGTCCAGCCCCGCTACCGCAGCACCCTGCACACCTGGGCCCACCAGAAGGCCCTCGCCACCCGCACCGCCCTCACCTACCCCACCTATCTGGACCTGCACAGCGAGCAGCTGCCCCAGGACGGCCACACCTACCGGACTCCCCACCAGACCCGGGGCCGGTACCGCCTCGCCGGCATCGACGCCCACCAGCGCATCTACGAGACCACCACCGGATGACGACTCCGTCCCGGCACCAGTCCGTGCCGTCACCCCGATCCCGCCTCCAAGGAGTCACCATGACCCTCACGCCGCACGACCTCGGTATCGAATCCCTCAAAGCGTCCGCCGACCGCGTCCTGCTCGCTTTCCTCGACGCGAAGTCCGCCACGTTCGTCTCCGCGCACCACGCCGCCCCACTTCCCGATCTGGCGCGTCCCTTGAGGGACTTCGTTACAGCCGGGGGCAAACGGCTCCGGCCCTTACTGGCCCTGCTGGGATGGCACGCGGCCGGCGCCCGCGGCGACACGCGCACCGCCGAACACCTGGCCGCCTCCCTGGAACTGTTCCACGCCTTCGCCCTCATCCACGACGACGTCATGGACCGCTCCGACACCCGCCGCGGGCGTCCCACCCTCCACCGCCTTCTGGAGAGCCGGCACGAGGACCCGGACGCCGCCCGGTTTGGCGAGTGCGGCGCGATCCTCCTCGGCGACCTCGCCTTCGTCTGGTCCGACGAACTCCTCCACCGAGGACACCCCACCCGGACCCAGCTCACCGCCCTGCTGCCGCTGCTGGACGAGATGCGCTCCGAGGTCATACAGGGGCAGTATCTCGACCTGCTCCAGACCGGCTGCGAACCCGACGTGGAGACGGCCCTGACCGTCGCCCGCTACAAGAGCGCCAAATACACCGTCGAACGCCCCCTGCACCTCGGCGCGGCCCTCTCCGGAGCCGAGCCCGCCCTCCTCGAAGCCCTCTCCGACTACGCGGTTCCTCTCGGTGAGGCCTTCCAGCTCCGTGACGACCTGCTGAGCGTGTTCGGGGACCCGGCCGCCACCGGCAAGCCCGCCCTGGGAGACCTGTACGAGGGCAAAGCCACCGTGCTGATGGCCCTGGCGCTGCGGCACACCCGCGGGACCCGGCTGCGGGAACTGTGGGACAGGCCCGCCCTCACCGGCCGGCAGGCCTCGGAAATCGTCGCGCTGGTCGACTCCTCCGGAGCGCGGACCATGGTCGAGGACATGATCGACCAACGCCTGGAGACCGCCAGGACGGCCTTGCAGAACGCCGTGTTCTCTCCCCGCACCACCACCGTGCTCCATCACCTCGCCGACTCCGCCGTACGAAGGGCCGTGTAGACGTGGGCAGTCGGGCCTGCGTTCAACCGTTCCGGGTCCGGCAGAGACGTGACCTTTCACAGGATTGCGGCACAGCGGGCACATCCTTCGGCTCAGTCGGCGAAACACGCGGCAACGGCTCCTGTATGTGCCACGTGAGATCGCTACCGAACCCGGGGCGGTTCAGCCCCCTCACAGAACGAAGGAAAGGCATGAGCAAGCCCACAGCGGGGACGTCACTCATCAGGGCCAGAACCCTACCCAACATGAGCCTGCCCTTCCCACCTACCTGCCACCCGGCGGTCGAGGACATCGAACGAGAGGCGATGACCTGGGTGTCCGAGTTCGTGGATGTACCGACGCTGCGGCATCTGGAGAAGACCAGGGCGGGTCGGATCGCCGCGCGTACCGCCGCTCCCCAAGCGTCTGTGGACCTCCTTCACGCTTACAGCCGGATGCTCGCCTGGGGATTCTGGTTCGACGACGAGTTCGTCGACGATCTCTCCGCGACGTCCCCTCTCCACCTGCCCGCCATCGCCTCCGTGCTCGACATTCTCGACGGGCGCCGTGGAACCGGTGCTGCCGGAGAGGCCATGGAGACCGCGCTCGTCGACGTCATGAGCGGGTTACGCCTGGTGTTGACACGAGAACAATTCTCACGCTGGTGCACGGAGTTGAGGCTGTGGTTCGCCTCCATGACGCTTCAGAACCAGATGCGGGCCACCGGAGTGACGCCGAGCGTGGCGACGTACAAGACCACACGGCTGTACACGGTCTGTTCTTTCGCTTGCATTGTTCTCATAGACGCCTCGTGGGGGGATCACATCCGCTGGAACGACTACCACGACCCCCGCCTGACATCACTCAGGCATCGGGCGGCCAATGTGACCGCATGGCAGAACGACGTCTTCTCCTACTTCGCCGAGGAACGTCACCCGGGTAAATTCTGGAATCTCCCGGCCGTGTACAGGGCGCATGGACTCGATATCGGCGAAGCCCTGATCAAAACCGTTCAAGATGCCACCGACGAGGTGGCGGCGTTCAGCCGTGAGGCTACTACGGCAGGCCCGTCCCTCTCCAGCGGGCAGAAGTTTCACCTGCGCAGTCTTACCGGATGGATGCGCGGCTGTCACGATTGGTCGCTGGAAGCGGCAGAACGGTACGTCGGATGGGGGACTGCGACAGAAGACGGTTGATGAAAACCAGTACGGCCCCGCGTCGGACGTGACGCGAGCGTAGGTGCGCGAGCGGACGACGGATGCCCTGGCCAAAGGGCGAATGTCACTGTCTCGCGAAATGGCCCAGGGGCATCACACAATGGCACTTCCGAAGAGGAGACCACCTGCGGGCGGTGAAGCCGAGTCATTGACTCTCCCACGGGTAGGTGAGACATACACGATTACCCAACGCGTCGACCGCGGCCAAGTTGCCGTGGGTTCCCGTCCAGACGACCCGGGTCGGCCGGAGCTGAAAAATGATCCGCAGGCAACGACGAGTACACCCGTTGAAGACCGACATCCGCTGGAGACGCCTTGGCACGTCACAAACGCAATGACCAACTGTCGGCGCTGCTGAGTGAGGCCGGCTGGAGCGCCGCGGAACTTGCGCGTGCCGTCAATGCTTTGGGGGCGGCGCAAGGACTGGCGCTGCGCTATGACCGAACTGCCGTCGCTCACTGGCTGACCGGCTCCCGTCCTCGGCCTGTGGTCGCCACTTTGGCCGCGTCGGCTCTCAGTCGGCGTTGTGATCGGCTCGTTGCAGTCGACGACACCGGCCTCATCCCTGGCGTTCCGGTGTCCGAGGGCCTTGGCAAGACGTACGGAACGGGTCAGGGCGATGCGGTGACCGCTCTCGTCGCACTGTGCCGGGCCGAAGCCGACCTGATACGCCGACCCTTCGTGACGCAGTCCGTATACGATCTGGCCGCGCCGACAGGCCAGCTGTCCTGGACACCGACACGGCCGTCCCCCGCGTTGCTACGGGACAAAGGACACCAGCCCACCCTCGCTGACGTCAGCCGGCTACGGGAAATGTCGATTCTTTTCACCGATCTCACCGAACGCCACGGAGGAGCCCACGCACGGTACGCACTCGCCGCGTACCTGTCCGACGACGTCAGCCGCCTCCTGATCACTCCCGTCCGCTCACCTTCGCTGCGCCGTGAACTGTTCACCGGGGCGGCGCAGCTCACTCACCTGCTCGCCCGCATGAGCATCGACGCCGGGCACGCAGGTCTGGCCCAGCGCTACTACGCCAGTGCTCTCGCTCTCGCTCGTGAAGCCGCCGATCCAGCCGTGTACGCCATAACTCTGCGTGCCATGAGCGTGCAGGCACTCTCCCTGGGCTACCACCAACGCGCCCGGCAACTGGCTGAAGCCGCCGTGGAAGCCGTCGGTCCACGCTCCGACGCGGCCACCCGTTCCTTCCTGCTGAGCCAACGTGCCCTGACGCAGGCCTGCGTACGCCACCGGAACGCAGCACTCGCCGATCTCCGTGCCGCCGAGAGCGAGCACGGCCGCGCAAGCAGCCCGCCCGGCCCCTTCAGCGCCTATCCCCGAGCAGGCCTGGACTACCAGCGAGCCCGGACTCTTCTCGCCCTGGGAGACACCGACTCGGCCACCCAGGCACTCATATCGGCTGTGAAGGCGCGCCCTGATCACCAACGCCGCACCAGCGCCCTCACACACGCCCGCCTGGCCGAGACTCTTCTGCGCACCGGTCAGCTCGACACCGCATGCGTACACTGGCACACATTTCTCGATTACTACCCCCATCTGCACTCCCAGCCGATATCCCAGGCCTTCACCAGGCTACTGAAGGTCTTACGGCCTCATGAGAGACAACGCCACGCGAGCGGCGTGATTCAACGCGCACATACCATGACACATTCCCCCCTTATATCGATGTGAGCGGCCGCTTACTCCAGGACGAAACCATTGCACCCGGCAGCAACCGGCCCCTCCGACTTCGTCTTTCTGGGTGACACTCCGTTCGAAGTGTCCTCTGTTTCCCGCATGCGCATCCGTAGCTGGCTATACAAGCAGGCATGGATGATCCGTTCACCTATGCCTGTGCGTTCCCTCTGCCAGAGCGACGGGACCATGGGGAATTGCACATCGAGACCGCACAGAGGATCCAGCTTCCGTTCACCACTTCATACAACATGACGCTCGACCATGCGGAGTGTGCGCAGCACCTCTCCCTCGGGTTGCGAAATCCCGCTGGGGTGCGGGACGGTGCCCGCACGGCAGCTGCCCCCAGGTCGACCTGAGGGCACCGGTCGAGGTCGGTACCAGGAGGACGCGGTGGTTTCAGATCATCACATCTGTCACGCCCGACCAGGACACTGCATCAAGGTCGCGTCTCGCGCTCAGAGCTCGTAACACGATCATGTGTGGGTCTTCTTGAGGCGTCGCCAGCAGATGAGGCTGCAGGCCAGTGAGACGAAGGCGTCGTAGAGTTCGGGTCTGTGTTCCCAGCGGACGGCGAGGCGTTTGAATTGGTGGAGCAGGGCGAAGGTCTGTTCCACGACGTGCCTGACGTAGGAGGCGGCGGCTGGCGCGTTGAGAGAAACACCGAGACTGCGGGCGCACGCGAGCAGGCCGACGCTCTGGTCGAGGAGGTCGTGGACCCGCCGCCACCGCTCACGGGTGGTGGCGACGGTTTCGCTCTCAGGCAGCAGCGGACCGGACTTGCTCCAGCAGAAGGCGTGCGCGCCGACTTCTCGCAGTGCTGTCCCCGCCAGACCGTGCCAGAGATGCCGACGGTCGCCGACTTGCACGATCGTCGGATCAGCGTCGGTGGGGCCCGGGCAAAGGAGCCCGAGCCATCCCTGCACACCACACGGACGTCAGGATGCTCGCGCAGCGAGGCGGTCACCGTTCCCCCGCCCGGCGGTCGGGCAGCACGTCGGTACGCTCGCCGCTGTCCGCGCTCGTGATGACCGTGGCACAACGGTGCCCCTTAACGAGCTGGTGCGTGATTGCGGGTGACATGTTCTTGCTGGTGGGTGTCATGATCC
>NZ_JAHKJW010000080.1 GCF_019710745.1 Streptomyces beigongshangae | reverse complement strand
GCTCTGCTCCTCCAGCGTCGCCGCGACCAGCTTCGGCACGGCGGCCTCGGTCTGCGGGTGGTCCGGCTGCCGGAGCAGCTTCACGGCGGTGATCTCGTCGCCGTCGAACGCCACCTCGACCTGCACGGGCCCCTTCTCGGTGTCCACGGTCGAGCCCTTGACCACCCGGGCCGAGCCGCCTCCGGAACCGGCGGCGGGTGCGGAGGGCGCCGGGGCGGGCGAGGCGGCCTCGGTGGTCGTCGCCGAGCCGTCCGAGGGCGCGTAGCGCCACACCGGGACCAGGCCCGCGACGGTCAGGACCAGGATAGGTATTGCTCGCTTCACGATGTCTCCCTCATCCCGCCAGGCTGAAGCGCTCGAAGTGGATCTGCTGCTTGGGCACGCCCAGCTCGCGCAGGCTGCCCAGCACCGCGTTCATCATCGGCGGCGGCCCGCACAGGAACACGTCGCGGTCGCCGATGTCCGGCACGAGCCGCGCGAGCTCGCCCGGCGCCAGCTTGTCGGGGCTGACCGGCCCGGAGACCAGGTGCAGCTCGGCGCCCTTGGCGTGGGCGAGTTCCCGCAGCTCCTCGTAGAGGACCGCGTCCCGCTCGGCGGCCACCCGGTAGAGGACGACCGCATGCCCGTGCACCTCCTCCAGCAGGGCGCGGATCGGGGTGACGCCCACGCCGCCGGCGATGAGCACGGACCCGGGGCGGGTGCGGTGCATCGCGGTGAAGGCGCCGTAGGGCCCCTCGGCGAAGACCCGTGTGCCGACCCGGAGGTGGCGCAGGGCGGCGCTGCCGTCACCGGCCGCCTTCGCGGTGAGCCGCAGGGTGCGGCCGTCCGGGGCGGCCGACAGGGAGAACGGGTTGGCCTGCCACCAGCGGTCCCTGGTGAGGAACCGCCACAGGAAGAACTGGCCCGCGCGGGCCGGCAGCCGGTCCAGGTCGCGCCCCGTGATGTAGACCGAGACGACGTCGTCGGCTTCGGGGACGACCGCGGAGACCCGCAGCCGATGGCGCGTGTTGCGCCACAGCGGGAGCACCAGCCGGCCCAGCAGCACCGCGCCGAGCGCCACGCCCCACAGCACGTACCAGTACGTGGTGGCCGCGGTCGACGTGGTGAAGGTCGTGCCCGCCGCGACCTGGTGCGTGAACGCCAGCACCACCGCGACGTACGTGTACAGGTGGATGAAGTGCCAGGTCTCGTACGCGAGCCGGCGGCGGGCGTAGCGGGCCGAGACCGCGCCGATCATGAGGATCAGGCCCAGCGCGACGATCGCGCGGAACACGCCCTCGACGGTCTCACCGAGGTCGACCAGCTGGTTCACCGGGTCCATGGAGGACGACCGGGCGTAGCCGAACGTGATGAACACGGCGTGCCCGAGCAGGGTGAACAGCAGGCCGAAGCCGACGTACCGGTGCCAGGAGGTCAGCCGGTCCATGCCGATGCGGCGGTCGAACCAGGGCAGCCGGGCCACCAGCAGGAGCTGGAAGGCCATCAGGAGCGCGCCGTACAGGCCGGTGAGGCGGCCCAGCACGATGAGGGTGTTCGAGGCGAACCCGGCCTGGATGAAGAACACGGTCACCACGACCACGTTCAGGGCCAGCACACCGTACAGGCCGGCGCGGGCCACCACCTTGGGGCGTACCGCCGCGGTCGGTGGCGGTGCGGTCGTCTGGACAGTCGTCACGGACGGCAACTCCTTGATCGGGGTCCTCGGAGCCCTGGTGCGGGGTCCTGGG
The DNA here is from genome assembly GCF_019710745.1 of Streptomyces beigongshangae. GTDB lineage: Bacteria > Actinomycetota > Actinomycetes > Streptomycetales > Streptomycetaceae > Streptomyces > Streptomyces beigongshangae. The sequence continues at coordinate 26,462 of NZ_JAHKJW010000080.1, read as the reverse complement.
ACTTCGAGCCTCCTTGCGCGAGCTGTCGTTTTCCTGTCGATGAACTTTCAAGTGTTTATCGATCGGGCCTCGGCGGGCCCTCGGCCATGACGCGGATCGCCGGGTGCAGCACTATGGGCACGTGGAAAAAGTACGACTTCTCGTCGTGGACGACGATCCGCCCATCGCCGACCTGGTCGCGACGGTCGCCCGCTACGAGGGCTGGGAGGCGGTCACCGCGAACTCCGGTGAGGAGGCGCTGCGCCGGGCCGCCGAGTTCCATCCGGACATCGTGGTGCTGGACCTGATGCTGCCGGGGCTCGACGGCTTCGCCGTGCTCGACCGGCTGCGACTGTCCGGGACGATGGTGCCGGTCGTGTTCCTCACCGCGCGCGACGGCGTGGCGGACCGGGTCGCGGGCCTCACCAGGGGCGGTGACGACTACCTCGTCAAGCCGTTCGCGGTGGAGGAGCTGATGGCCCGGCTGCGGACCGTGCTGCGCCGCAGCGCGGGACCCGCCTTCCAGCGGTCCGTGCTCGCGGTCGCGGACCTGACGATGGACGAGGACACCCGCGAGGTGCGCCGCGGCGAGCGGCTGCTGACACTCACCCCGACCGAGTACGAGGTGCTGCGCTACCTGATGCGCAAGTCGCCGACCGTGCTGACCAAGGCGCAGATCCTCGACCACGTCTGGGAGTACGGCTTCGGCGGCCGCTCGAACGTGGTCGAGCTGGTCATCAGCCGGCTGCGCCGCAAGCTCGACGGCGACGGGGACGGGACGGACAGGAACGGGACGGACGGCAACGGGACGGACGGGAGCGGGACGGACGGGAGCGGCGGCGACGGCGCGGGCCGGGACGGGCCGCAGCTCATCCACACCGTGCGGGGCGTCGGGTACGTGGTGCGGCAGGTCGCCGGGTGACCGGCCGCCTCCGTGCCGCGTACCGCAGGCTCCGTCTCGGCACCCGGCTCGCGCTGGGCATGGGGGCGCTCGCGCTGGTCGTCTTCACCGTGGTCAGCACGGGGCTGACGGCACACATGCGGAGTTATCTGGAGCGTCAGCTCAACAACCAGATGAAGCTGGTCCAGATCACCCAGTCCAAGGACGCCCGGGCGCACGGCACGGTGGAGCGCCGGCCGTACTACGGCTGGTACACCGCCGTGTACGACGTCTCGGACGACTCCGCCGTGCTGCGCCGCCCCAGTGACGTGCCCAAGGACACCGTGCAGCTCGCCGCGGTCGCCGAGTCGCTGGCCCGGGACGGGGCGAAGGAGGTCTACCACACCACCCGTATCCGGGACGAGGGCGCGTACCGGCTGCGGGCCTGCGAGATCGGGCCGGGAGTGGTCCTGGTGACCGCGGCCCCGCTGAAGGAGATAGAGGAGACCACGGACCGGCTGGTCACCGTCCAGGTCTTCGCCATCGCCCTGGGGGTGCTCGCGCTCGTGGTGTCCGGGCGCGCGGTACTGCGGCGGGGTCTTCAGCCGCTCAGCGACATGGCGCACACGGCCCGCGGCATCACCTCGCACGACTTCACGGACTCGGCCCGGCTGCCGGTGCGCGCCGACCGCGGGAACGGCGGCCCGGAGGTCGAGGAGCTGCGCACCGCGTTCAACACCATGCTGGAGCACATCGACGACTCGCTGGCCGTGCGCACGGAGGCCGAGCAGCGGCTGCGCCGCTTCGTCGCGGACGCCTCGCACGAGCTGCGCACACCCCTGATGTCGGTACGGGGTTACGCGGACCTCTTCCAGTACGCGGCGGCCAACGAGCCCGGGGAGAGGGAGAAGCACCTGGCCCGGCTGCGGGCCGAGGCGGCCCGGATGGGGGTGCTCCTCGACGACCTGCTGCTGCTCGCCCGGCTGGACGCCGCGGAGGTGGAGACCCCGCTGCGGCTGGAGGACACGGACCTCGCGGAGCTGGTGCGGCAGGCGGCGGACGCGTTCCGGGCCACCCGCGCGGACCGTCCGCTGTCCGTGTCGGCGGGCACCGGTCCGGTGCGGCTGCGGCTCGACGCCCTGCGGATCCGGCAGGTCCTGGACAACCTGCTCACCAACGCCGCGGTGCACACCCCGGCCGGTACCGAGGTGTCCGTGGAGGTGTCCGTCGCGTCCGGCGCGGCCGTCGTCCGGGTCACCGACTCCGGCCCCGGCATCCCGGCCGCCGACCGGGAGCGCGTCTTCGACCGCTTCTTCCGCATCGACAAGGCCCGCAGCCGGGATCGCGGCGGCAGCGGCCTGGGCCTGGCGGTGGCCCGCTCCCTGGTCCGGGCGCACGGCGGCACCCTCACCCTGGCCGGCCGGCCGGGCCTGACCACGTTCACCATGACGATCCCGCTGGGCGGGGCGGTCACCCGTACCGGGGCCCGGTACGGGTGAGGCCGTCTTCCGCTCCATGCGGAACATCCACTCGGCGCCGAACACCTATTCCGCGTAGAACGTCGCGTCCGCCCTGGCCGTCGCCGTGTCGGCCGGCTGCGTGACGAGCAGGTAGTCGTAGTGCCGCACGTAGCTGCCCGGGAGGTTGTACGCCTCGAAGGAGACGCCCGCGGACGGGTCGGCCAGACCGGCCCGCCGGTGGAAGCTCGCGTCGCCCTTGAAAGCCGTACTGCCGTCGCTCCTGTCCACCCACACCTCGCCGTCTGCNCTGCCGTCGCTCCTGTCCACCCACACCTCGCCGTCTGCGCGGTGGCGGAGGTAGTACCCGGGGAAGTTCGCCGATTCGAGGGAGACGGTCCCGGTGCCGGCCAGGCCCGTCACGATCCGGAACTGGGAGTCGGCGAGGTTGGTGACGTTCGGCTCGATCTTCGCCCGGTACTCCCAGTGCCGGACGAACCGGTCGGGGAAGTTGTACGAGGAGAAACGGACCGGGGTGACGCCGTCGGCCACCGGGATGCCGAAGTTGGGCGTGCCGTCGGCGTTCCAGTACAGCTTCTGGTAGCGGGTGCGCCGGTTGGGGTCGTTGAGCGGGTCGCCGCTGATGTCCTTGTAACTGCGGTCGTGGTAGACGAGGATGTCGGACTTCCCGTCCTCGGACGTGGTGAAGGTGTTGTGGCCCGGACCGTACTGACCGGTCGCGGCGTTGCTGGTGAAGACCGGGGTGGGCGTCTTGGTCCAGGAGGCCGCGTTCATCAGGTCGGCGGAGGCCGGGGCGGTCAGCAGGCCGAGGCAGTAGTTGCTGTCGGTGGCGCTGGCCGAGAAGGTCATGAAGACCCTGCCGTTGCGCTGGACGACCGCGGGGCCCTCGTTGACGGTGTGGCCGACCTTCTCCCAGGCGTGGGTGGGCCGGGAGATCATGACCGGACTGCCGCTGAGGGTCCAGGGGTTGGACATCCTGGCGAGGTAGATGTTGGTGCCCTCGCCGACCGCCGGGTCGTTCTGCGCCCAGCTGAGGTAGCGGGTACCGCCGACGGTGAAGGTGGTCGCGTCGAGCGAGAAGGTGTCCAGCGGGAGGGCGATGCGGCCCTTCTCGGTCCAGGTGCCGGTCAGCGGGTTGGCGGCGCCGGTCTCCAGGACGTACGGCCGGATCTTCCAGATGTCGTTCGAGGCGCCGGCGGCGAAGTGGACGTACCACTTGCCGTTGATGAAGTGGATCTCCGGTGCCCAGATGTGCGCGCCCATCTCACCGCTGGCGTGTTTGGTCCAGATGGTGGTCTCGGCCGCCGTGGCCAGCCCCTGGAGGGTGGTGGCCCGGCGCATCACGATCCGGTCGTACGCGGGCACGGTGGCGGTGAAGTAGTAGTAGCCGTCGGTGTGCTTGTGGATGTGCGGGTCGGCCCGCTGCGGGGCGACGGGGTTGGTGTAGGTGACGGCGGGCGAGACGGGGGCGGCGGCGGGCGAGGCTGGGGCGGCGGCGGCCGGCTGCGCGAGTGTGACGGCGAGGGTGACGAGCAGGGCTGCGACGAGGGCCGGCAGGTGGCGGGTACGGAACACGGCGGGTTCCCCTTCTGGCGGACGCCATATCGTTCGAAGTCTCGAACGACGTACGTGACTCCGACCAGAAGATAGGCACCCGATCTGTACACGTCAACGCTTCGGACGCATCACCGCTCCCGGCCCCCGGGCCCTCGGGTACCTGGGGCCCGGGGACGGTAACCCCGTTATGTGTTCCGGCGGGACGTCATCGTGCGCTGGACCAGGATGAACGCGCACAGCAGCACACCCGTCGCGATCTTCGTCCACCAGGAGCTGAGCGTGCCCTCGAACTGGATCAGGCTCTTGATCAGGCCGAGCACCAGGACGCCGAACAGCGTGCCCACCACATAGCCCGATCCGCCCGTCAGCAGCGTGCCGCCGATGACGACGGCGGCGATCGCGTCCAGCTCCAGGCCGGTCGCGTGCAAGGGGTCGCCGGACTGAATGTAGAGCGTGAACAGCAGCCCCGCGAGCGCGGAGCAGAAGCCGCTCACCGTGTACACCGCGATCTTCGTACCGCCCGTCGGGAGCCCCATCAGCAGCGCCGACTGCTCGTTGCCGCCGATGGCGTACACCCGCCGTCCGAAGCGCGTGTGGTGCAGGACGTGGAACGCCGCCGCCAGCACCACCAGCGCCACGAGGGCCCCGATGGAGAGGAAGGCCCCGCCCAGGGACACCTGGGTCTGGGCCATGCCGCTCACGGAGGAGTCACCGATGGAGATGGACTCCTTGCTGATGACCAGGCACAGGCCCCGGAAGAGGAACAGCCCGGCCAGGGTCACGATGAACGGCTGGATCTCGAAGTTGTGGATCACATAGCCCATCAGGAAGCCGCCGAACGCGCCCACGGCCAGCGCCAGGGGGACGACGACCACGAGCGGCAGCCCCTGCCGTTCCACCAGCCACGCGGTGAACATGGTCGTGAAGCCGATGACCGAGCCGACGGAGAGGTCGATGCCACCGGAGAGGATGACGAAGGTGGCGCCCACCGCGGCGACCAGCAGATAGCTGTTGTCGATGAACAGGTTCAGGAACACCTGTGTCTCGGCGAACCCGAAGTTCTGGTACCGGCTCAGGCCGATCGCGTACATCACGAGGAAGAGCCCGGCCGTCACCAGGACGGGCAGCCGGCGGTCGCCGAGGACGCGCGCGGCCCTGCCCGCCGTACGGTTGTCCGGCGCCGCGGGCCTGCGGGTGGTCGTGGTCATCACGACACCTCCATCTTGCGTACGGTCCCGGGCTCCGCGGCGGTGTCCGCCGGAGCCGCGACCTGGTGGGCACCCCGCTTCCCGCCGAAGCGCCCGCCGCCGAACACCTTGGCGCGGAACTTCGGGGACTGCATCAGGCAGACGATGATGACGACGGCGGCCTTGAAGACCAGGTTGGTCTGGGTGGGCACGCCGATGGTGTAGATCGTGGTGGTGAGGGTCTGGATGACGAGGGCGCCGACGACCGTGCCGCCGATGGAGAACCGGCCGCCGAGCAGCGACGTACCGCCGATGACCACGGCGAGGATCGCGTCCAGCTCGATCCACAGGCCCGCGTTGTTGCCGTCCGCGGCCGAGGTGTTGGAGCTGATCATCAGGCCCGCGATGCCGGCGCACAGCGCGCAGAACACGTACACCATGATCTTGATGCGCCGGGAGCGGATGCCGACCAGGCGGCTGGCCTCGGCGTTGCCGCCGACCGACTCGACGAGCAGGCCCAGCGCCGTGCGGCGGGTCAGCACCACGGTCACGGCGACCACGACGGCCACCACGAAGATGGAGAAGGGCAGCGTCAGCCAGTAGCCGCCGCCGATCAGCTTGTACGGCTCGCTGTTGACGGTGATGATCTGCCCGTCGGTGATCAGCTGGGCGACCCCGCGCCCCGCGACCATGATGATCAGGGTGGCGATGATCGGCTGGATGCCCATCCGGGCGACCAGGAAGCCGTTCCAGAGGCCGCAGACCACCGCGGCCAGCAGGCCGAGTCCCATCGCGAGGAGCACCCCGGAGACGGCGGCCTGGTCGGCCTGGTCACTGAGGTACGAACAGGCCAGCGCCCCGGTGATCGCGACGACGGCGCCGACGGACAGGTCGATGCCGCCGGTGGCGATGACCAGGGTCATACCGACGGCGACCAGGATGAGGGGCGAGCCGAACAGCACGATCGAGACGAGGCTGCCGTAGAGGTGGCCGTCCGTCATCCTCACGGAGAAGAAGTCGGGAGTGAAGGGGACGTTGACGAGCAGCAGGACCACCAGCACGGCGACCGGCCAGAACAGGTGGTGGTGGGTCAGTGCTCGCCATCGTGGAGTGGTGGTCACTGGTGCTCTCCGCTCGCGATGGTCTCCAGGATGCGGGTGGGCGTGATCTCGGGTCCGTTGGCCAGCCTGGCCACGAGCCTGCGGTCGCGCAGTACGCCGATGGTGTGGCTCAGCCGCAGGACCTCCTCCAGCTCGGCCGCGATGTACAGCACGGCCATGCCCTCCTCGGAGAGCGAGACCACCAGTTTCTGGATCTCGGCCTTGGCACCGATGTCGATGCCGCGCGTCGGCTCGTCCAGGATCAGCAGTTTCGGCCGGGTGATCAGCCAGCGGGCGAGCAGCACCTTCTGCTGGTTGCCGCCGCTGAGCCGGCCGACCCGGGCCTCGGGGTCGGCCGGGCGGATGTCCAGGGCCTGGATGTACCGGGCGACGAGTTCGTCGCGCTGGGCGGCCGGGACGGGCCGGGTCCAGCCGCGTGCGGCCTGCAGGGCGAGGATGATGTTCTCGCGCACGGTGAGGTCCGGCACCAGGCCCTCGGCCTTGCGGTTCTCCGAGCAGAACGCGACACCCGCGGCGATCGCGTCGTTCGGGGCGCTCATCGAGACCTGCCGGCCGCCGATGGTGACCTTGCCGCTGTCGGGCTGGTCGGCGCCGAAGAGCAGCCGGGCCAGTTCGGTGCGGCCCGAGCCGAGCAGTCCGGCGAGCCCGACGACCTCGCCCTTCTTGATCTCCAGGTCGAAGGGGGCGATGCCGCCGGCCCGGCCGACGCCGTCCGCCTCCAGCAGCGGCTCCCCCACGTCGGCGTGGAGCTGGTGGTCGTGCAGCTCCTCCAGCTGGTCCAGGGCCTTGCCGATCATCAGCTGGACGAGGCCGACCTGGTCGAGGTCGCGGACCAGGTGCTCGCCGACGAGGGCGCCGTTGCGCAGGACGGTCATCCGGTCGCAGACCTCGTAGATCTGGTCGAGGAAGTGCGAGACGAACAGGATCGCCACGCCCTCGCCCTTCAGCCGCCGCATCAGGGCGAAGAGTTCGAGGACCTCGTCGCGGTCGAGGCTGGAGGTCGGCTCGTCGAGGATCAGCACCCTGGTGCCCGACCCGGAGCCGTCGCTGTCCCCGGTCCCCACCGACCGCACGATCGCGACCAGTTGCTGCACGGCCAGCGGGTACGAGGACAGCGGCGCGTCGACGTCGATGTCGAGGCCGAGCCGGTCGACGAGTTCGGCGGCCTCGCGGCGCAGCCGCTTCCACCGGATGCGGCCGAAGCGGGTGGGCTCGCGGCCGATGAAGATGTTCTCCGCCACCGACAGGTTGGGGCAGAGGTTGACCTCCTGGTAGACCGTGCTGATACCGGCCTGCTGGGCCTGCGAGGGGCTGTGGAACCGCACGGACGTGCCGTTCAGGGTGACGGTGCCGCCGTCCAGGGAGTACACCCCGGTCAGCACCTTGATGAGGGTGGACTTGCCGGCGCCGTTCTCGCCGAGCAGGGCGTGGATCTCGCCGGGGAAGAGCCGGAAGTCGACACCCGACAGAGCCCGCACCCCCGGAAACTCTTTGACTATGCCCGTCATCTCCAGGACGGGCAGCGGCTCTGCCATGGCAGCGCTCCTCATCGATGTTCGGTCAGGCCCGGATGTTCGTCGAAGCCCGGATGTTCGGTCGGGCCCGGATGTTCGGTCAGGCCCGCGGGGAGCCCCCTCGTCCGGGACGGACCCGGCCGGACAGGGGCTCCCTGGCGGCGGACGCGGTCGGTCGGCGGGCGCCGGTCAGTACGTGCGGATCGGGGGTCAGTACTTGCGGGTCGGGAGGGCGTCCTTGGCCTGCTCCTGCAGGAAGTCGCCCTCCTTGGTCTTGATGCGGCGCTCGACCGTCTCCCCGGCGTCGACCTTCTTCACGAGGTCCATCAGCTGGGGGCCGAGCAGCGGGTTGCACTCGACAATGCCGTTGATCTTGCCCTCGGACATCGCGACGAAGCCGTCCTTCACCCCGTCGACCGAGATGATCAGGATGTCCTTGCCGGGCTTCTTGCCGGCCGCCTCGATGGACTGGATGGCGCCGAGGGCCATGTCGTCGTTGTGCGCGTAGAGCACGTTGATGTCCGGGTCGGACTGCAGGAAGGCCGCCATGACCTGCTTGCCGCCGGCCCGGGTGAAGTCGCCGGTCTGGCTGACGACGATCTTCCAGTCGTCCTTGTGGTCGGCGTCCATGACCTCCTTGAAGCCCTTGGCGCGCTCCAGCGCCGGGGCGGCACCCGTGGTGCCCTCCAGCTGGGCGATCTTCACCGCGCCCTTGTGGCCGGCCTTCTTCAGGACCGTCTCCAGCATCCTGCCCGCACGACGGCCCTCGTCGATGAAGTCGGAGCCGATGAAGGAGACGTACAGGGAGTCGTCGGAGGTCTCGATGGAGCGGTCGGTGAGGATGACCGGGATCTTCGCGGTCTTCGCCTCCTTGAGCACCGCGTCCCAGCCCGTGACGACCACCGGCGAGAAGGCGATGACGTCCACCTTCTGCGCGATGTAGCTGCGGATCGCCGAGATCTGGTTCTCCTGCTTCTGCTGCGCGTCGGAGAACTTGAGGGTGTAACCGGCCTCCTTGGCCGCTTCCTTGACCGACTTGGTGTTGGCGGTGCGCCAGCCGCTCTCCGAACCGACCTGCGCGAAGCCCAGAGTGATCTTCTTGCCACCGCCGCCGCCGTTGCCGGAGTCGGAGGAGCCGGAGGAGCTGTCGTCCTCCTTGGCACAGGCCGCCAGGCCGCCCGCGACCGCCACGCCGACCGCCGCGGTGAGGAAGTTCCTTCTGTTGAGCATGTTCTTCTCCTTTGAGGAGCGGGCCCGGAAGGGCTCGCTGGTGCGCGCTTGCGTACTCGCCGGGACAGGCCCGCTATGTCCAGCCTGTCGATCATTGTTCGAAATGCCGGTCAAAACAGGGCGTGCGGGAAACGGCCGGCGTGGGTTCAGGCGGGGCCGGTTCAAGCGGTCGGCGGGGCGCCTTGGTCGGAGGTGTACGGGAACGTGCTGGCACGGACGACGAGTTGGGGCTCGATGGCGATCCGCGGGACCCCGGACGGCTCCCGGCCCTCGATCAGGTCGAGGAGCAGGGCGATGCTCCGCTTGCCGACCTCCGCGAAGTCCTGCCGGACGGTGGTGAGCGGGGGCGCGAAGAACTCCGACTCCGGGATGTCGTCGAAGCCGGCCACCGCGACGTCCTGGGGGGTGCGTACACCCGCTTCGCGCAGGGCCCGCAACACCCCCAGCGCCATCTGGTCGTTGGCGACGAAGACCGCGGTCAGCCCCCGCCCCACCCAGCCGGCCAGCTCCTGGCCGGCCCGGTAGCCCGACAGCGGACTCCAGTCGCCGCGCAGGACCGACGGCGGTTGCACGTCCGCCCCTTCGAGGGTGGCCCGCCAGCCGGCGGCCCGGTCGGCGGCCTCCTGCCAGTCCTCGGGTCCGGCGAGGTGCCAGACCGTACGGTGACCGGCGGCCAGCAGGTGGCCGGTGGCCAGTCCGGCGCCCTCGCGCTGGTCGACGTCGACCCCGGGGATGCCCACGTCGGGCCCGCTGCCCACGGTCACCACCGGGAACGGACGGCGGAGTCCGGCGAGGGCCTCGACCGCCGACCGCTGCGGGGCGACGGCGACGACCCCCTCCACGCCGCCCCCCGCGAGGTGGTCCAGCGCCTCGGACAGCTCCCCGACGGTCAGCCTGCGCAGGCTGACCGTGGAGACGAGGTAGCCCTCGGCGCGCGCGGCCTCCTCCAGCGCGAAGAGGGTGCTGGCCGGACCGTAGAGGGTGGTGTCCGAGGCGACCACACCCAGGGTCCGGGTGCGCCGGGTGACCAGGGCGCGTGCGGAGGAGTTGCGGCGGTAGCCCATCTCCTCGATCGCGTGCAGCACCCTGGCCCGTGTCTCGTCCCGCACGTGGGGGTGGGCCCCCAGCACACGGGAGACGGTCTGGTGGGACACGCCCGCCAGTCGCGCGACGTCCGCCATGGTGGGCGGCCGGAGCTGGGGTTGTGCCATGGCCGCACCTCCTCGGCGGTCGTGTACCGGAAGAGCCCCGTGCCGTACGCGGCCGTCCGGTCCGGTCCGCCACGGAGGCGGCCGGTGATTGCGGAGGTCATTGTGAGCGCTAACAATTCACCCGGGTCAAGGGGGCCGACAGCAGGGAGGGCATCACGTTTGAGTAACGCACCGGATGCGGGCGGTTGCGGAACGACGGGCCGCGGAACGCCGCGCGACGGGGTTCGGCGAAGGTATTGACGGGCAACGGGCGCGGCTCTAGATTTCGGCACCGAAACTTCGAACCCCGAACGAAATACCGGACATTGACGATGATCGGATCCAGCCGCGGGCGCGGGCCGTCGCCCGCCCCCACTGGGTCGGGTCGTACTGCCGGCTGCCCATGTGCCGGCTCAGGCCGGCCGGGTGGAGCCTGCTGCCGGCCGCGTGGGGGCGAGCCGGGCCGCCTCGTCCTCCGCAGCCGAAGCGGCCCGCGAGGGGCTGGGCGGCTCCGGTCGAGTGCCCGTGCGCGAAACGGACGAACACCGGTGGGCTCCGCCTCTCCCGCCGGGACCTCCACGGCACCCGGCGCGGACGCCACCGCCCGTGACCGGACGCGCGGCGGCCCCGGAAACGGTCGAGGGCCGGTTCCGGGTACCTCCGGAACCGGCCCTGACCTGCTACCCCTTGCCGCCCGGGAACAGGGCCCGAGGGTACTTCGGGGAGGGCGGTGATCCACGGCCGGCTCGGCCGCCGGTGCTGTTCACTGTGTCGTTCTGCGCGGTGAGGTTCACCGCGAGCGGGCTACTTCCTCCTGCCTCGGGCTGTCCTGGCCTTGTTCCGGTGGATGGTTGCGCGGGTCTCCTCGGCCTGCGCCCGGATGGTCCTCTGGACCGCCGCGGGAAGGCCCTTGCCCTTGAACGTGGCGACCATCCTGTCGAGCACGGCGTCGGCTTCCGGCAGGTTTCCGTCCTTGGCGTGGACACGCGCGAGGCGGCGCATCGTCTTGTTGAGGGTGATGTTGTCGAGGCCGCCGTCGCCGGTGGAGGCGTTGATGGCCGCGCCGAGCTGCTGCACGCTCTCCTTGATGTCGGGTTCGCGGACGACGAGCCGGCCGTCGCGGACGTGCTGGAAGTGACGCCCGGCGTTGGCGCCGCGGGCCAGTCGGGCGTGCACCGCCAGAGGGTGGTCTCCGTGGCGCTCGATGACCTCCTGCAAGGCGTCGTTGCCGTTCTGGAGCTGAGGCGCGTCGGAGCCGAGGAACGTCAGCAACTGGCCCTGGTCGTCCCCCATCAGGAGCTCGCCGACCTGCTGGTCCGCACGGACGAGCGGCTGGCGGATCCGGACCGTGCGTGGCGCGGAGACCACGTGCGAACCGTCGGGAGCCTGGTAGACGGCGGTCACCTTGTACAGGCCGGGCTCGCTGAAGTAGAGCCCGTCGGCGCCGTACCCGAGGTAGACGCCGGCGTAGACGGCGGGCGCCGCGGCGGTGAGCGTGGTGGTGTCGTGCCTGCCGCAGGTACGAGTGAGTGGCCGGAACACGCGCGTCTGGTTGTAGGGGTCGGTGATCGCGACGGTGACGTGCCCCGCCTCGGGATCCAGCTCGGGCAGCACGGCGACGTCGCCGCGGCCGCCGGTGCGGCCCAGCTTGAACTGCGCGACGACCGGTTCGCCGTACTCGAAGGCCGCCTGCCCCTCCACCGTCAGTACGAGGCCGGACTCGTCGGTCAGCGGCTGCGTGAACAACTCCATGGACGGCTGCTCCTTGGCGGCGCCGGTCACGAAGTCGTTGCCGCCCATGACCACGTTCCGGTAGAAGCCGTGCCGCAGGTGCCGGATCTCGTCGTCGGTGAACCGGAACGGGAAGGCACGGAAGAACGCGGCGGTCCGCTCGTCCACGGCCGCACTGCTGTCGCCCTGGTAGAGGTGCGGATACTGCATCCACGACAGGTCGCCGTAACCGTTCAGGGGACCCGACGGCGCGGGCGGGGACGCCGCCCTCTTGGAGAAGGAGTGCAGCAGGTTGAAGGCGTGGCCGAGTTCGTGGACGTAGGTGTGCAGCTCGTCGTTGGTGCCGGGGGTGTTGCACTCCGTGAACACCGCCATGCCCTGCCGTTGCAGGCCGATGGTGTCGAACATGGTCCCGGCGATCCTCCTGCTGTCGCCGTCGGCGTAACCACCCGCGACCAGGGTCCACAGCTTCCACTGCGGTACGTCACGGTAACCGCTGAAGTTCGCCACCATCGCCGCGTGCAGCTCGGCCTTGGACCACAGCCGGTCCGTGTCGGCCCCGCTGAGGGAGATGACGTTGCTGCCGGAGGTGCGCAGCTCGATGCCCGCCTCGGCGAACGAGGAGGGCACGGTGAGCGTCCGGTTGGCGTAGCCGGGAGGTACGGGGGCCTTGGAGGTGTCGTAACCGACGATCGCGGTCTCGCCGGCCACCGTGTCGACCTCGTAGTCGACGGTGCGGAAGTACGTGGACACCCTGGGCAGGTTGCGCCAGTTGTCGTAGTAGTAGTCCTCGTCCTCCAGGTACAGCCACTGGGCCGCGGACGCCGGCTGGCCGGTTGCGGTCAGCGGGATCAGGAGCTGGACCATGGTGGCGGGGCGGGTCGGCGGTGTGGCCCACGCGAGTCCCTTGCCCGTGACCACCATGTAGGTCCCGGTCCATTGCACCTCCGCACCCGCGGAGCGGAAGGAGTTGGAGTAGGCGGTGCTCCCGCCCGACTCCGTGAAGAGGTCGCCGCTGATCGTGGACAGCGTGCCGACTCCGTCGACGTCGACGCGTGCTTCCACGGTCAGGCCGGCGTTGGTGGCCCGGTAGGTCCCGGACACGGGGAGGTACTGCGTCGTGTACGTCGTCGGAAGCTTGCCCAGACCGGTGGTCAGGGAAGTGAGCGGGCCCGACTTCTCCACGCCGGTGCTCCAGTTGAGGACGATCCCGTCGGCTCCCTTGACGAGCAGCGAACGGCGTACACCGGATGCGGGAGGCAGCGCGACGACGTGGTCGAGGTCGGAGCGGAAGCCGGCCGGGAGCTGGGACCAGCCCGGCGCGTCCGCGTCCGGACCCTGGGTGATGAGCACGTCCCGTTCGACGGACCCGGCGGACACCCCCCAGTTGCAGGTGAGGACCCGGCTGCCCTTGAACACGTAGGTACGCCACTCGTTCGCCGGTGAGTTGGGGGCCTGCAGCAACACGTCGACGTTGTCCTGCCGGTCCGCGGGCAGCCAGGAGCGCATCACCAGCTGTTCGCGCTTGACCACGCCGGTGCCCACGCGGTACCGCAGGCTGTCCGAACCGGTGATGAACAGGTACTGCGCCGACCCGTCCGTGTGGGCGGGCAGTTGCAGCACGGCCTCCGGATACAGCTTGAAGTCCTGGTACTCGTACTTGGCCAGGTCGGCGAACTGCCCCCCGTACGCTTCATGGGTCGCCGCGTCGAAGAGCAGAGTCGTCTCACCGGTGCCCGCGGCACTACCGGGCCGCAGGAACATCGCGGACCACCCCTGGCCTGTCGGGCACGCCACCGCGCAGCGGAACCCCGTGGACTTGTGCCTCAGGAACGCCATGAGCGTCCCCCCTCCGGGCATGGATCGCGGCTCCGGCGACGCGACCGCTGTGCCCACACCTCAGCACTGAGGCACTCATTCCCCCCTACGCCCTACCAGCCAACCCGCACGGTATCCGGACACCGCTCAGCGGACGCCCGCCGCAGGCCCGACAGGCACCACTGGCCCTACACCGCCCCGCAGACCCCGGCTGCACCCGGCCCTGACCGGAACCTTCCGAAAATGCCCACGGATGACAACAACACAGGACACGGGCGGCTGTCAGCACCCCGTCCGTTGGACCCGCCGATTCCGGCATCCGGAAAAGGGACAGCTTCACGGCCGGTACCCGGCAGACGGACCGCGGCAGACGAGAAGACGCCTCTGCCGGAGGGGTGGCCCGCGTGTCCGGCCACCTCGCGCGGACGCCGGGGTACGGCTGGGGTACGAGCCGCCGGCCCCCCGGTGCGCCCGCTGGACCGCCTGGTCCCCACAGGGTCCCCGAGGCGTACGCCAAAGGGCCCGCCGGATTCCTCCGGCGAACCCTCTGACCTGCGACTTCGTAAAGTCGGGACGACAGGATTTGAACCTGCGACCCCTTGACCCCCAGTCAAGTGCGCTACCAAGCTGCGCCACGTCCCGATGCGCCCCGTCGCGGTGAACCGCGTGATCGCGCGAACAGAACCCTACCGCACACGGCACGGGCGGCCGCCCGTGCCGCCCGGGGCCGGGCGGCCTGGGCGGCCTGGCCGCCGTGCCGGTCAGCTCGTGAGACCGGCCGACTTCAGCCACTCCTCGGCCACGTCGGAGGCGTCCTCCTTGTCGTTGACGAGCTTCTCCATCATCTTCAGCAGGTCCTCGGTGGTGAGCTCGGCCGAGATGGCGTTGAGGGCCGACCTGGCCTCGCCGTTCACCGAGGACTTGTGGACGAGGGGGGTGACGTTCTGCGAGGAGAAGAGGTTCTTCGGGTCCTCCAGGACCACGAGCCCGTCCTCGATGATGGCGGGGTCGGTCGTGTAGAGGTTGGCGGCCTGCACCTTGCCGTCCTTCAGCAGCTTCAGCAGGGTGCTCTGGGCACCGGCGTCCAGCGGCTGGAACTTCCCGAACTCCACCCCGTAGACACTCTTCAGACCGGCTCCGCCCTGGGTGCGGGTCTTGAACTCCGAACCGGCGCCGATGGTCAGGTCCTTCGCGACCGGCTTGAGGTCGGCCAGGGTCTTGAGGTCGTACTTCTCGGCGGTCTCGGCGGTCACCGTGACCGAGTCCTTGTCCTCTGCCGCGGCGGAGTCGAGTATCTCGACCGACTTCGGGAGCTTCGCCTTCAGCTCGGCGTTGATGTCCTCCGTGCTGGTGGCGGTGCTCTTCTTGTCGACGGCCACGGACAGCAGCGCGCCGTTGTACTCGGGGAAGACGCCGATGCCCCCCTTGACGACCTGGTCGTAGTAGACCTCGCGGGCCCCGATGTCGAACTTGCGGGTCACCTTCAGGCCCTTGTCCTCCAGTGCCTGGGCGTAGATCTCGGCGAGCAGCTGGTTCTCGGGGAAGTTGGCCGAGCCGACGACGACGGCCTTGCCGCTTCCGCTGTCGCCGCCGTCGCCCGACAGCGGGTTGTCGCCGCCGTCGTCGCTTCCTCCGC
Organism: Streptomyces beigongshangae; assembly: GCF_019710745.1. Classification (GTDB taxonomy): domain Bacteria; phylum Actinomycetota; class Actinomycetes; order Streptomycetales; family Streptomycetaceae; genus Streptomyces; species Streptomyces beigongshangae. The sequence continues at coordinate 11,141 of NZ_JAHKJW010000080.1, read as the reverse complement.
AGGCGGTCAGGGCGAGCGCGGCGACGACACCGAGGACGGCGGCGCGGTACGTGGCTTTCATGGTGTTTCCCTTCTCGGGTACAGCTCAGGTTCAGGTGGGGCGCGGAGGTCGGTGGCGGTCAGGACTTGGTCGCCGCGGCCCGCAGTCCCGGTGAGACGACGGCGCGCCGCAGCGCGGTGAAGACGGCCTGGACGACGAGCGCGAGGGCCACGACGACGGCGGAGCCGCCGATGACCAGTTCGTAGTCGTTGCGGGAGAGCCCGTCGACGATGAAGCGCCCCAGACCGCCGAGGCCGGGGTACGCGGCGACGGTCGCCGTGGCCACCACCTGGATGGCGGCGACCCGCAGGCCGAGCAGGATCAGTGGCAGTGCCATCGGCACCTCGACCTTCAGCAGGACCTCCCAGCCGGTCATGCCCATCCCCTTCGCGGCGTCCCGGGTGTCGGGGTCGACGCCGTGGACCCCCTCGAAGGTGTTGATGAGGATCGGCGGGACGGCCAGCGCCACGAGGGCGACCAGTACGGGAGTGGTGCTGAGGCCGGCGAGGGTCACGACGAGGACGACCAGGCCGAAGGTGGGGATCGCCCGTGCGAGGTTCGCGAGGGTGGCGACGGCGAACGCACCGCGGCCGGTGTGCCCGACCAGCAGTCCGAGCGCCAGCCCGATCACCGCCGCGAACAGCAGGGACAGACCGCTGTAGGTCAGGTGCTCCAGGAGGCGGTGCGGGATGCCGTCGTCACCGCGCCACTGCTGGGACGAGGTCAGCCAGTCACCGACGAGCTCCAGCTGGTTCAGGAGATCGTTCACGCCTTCGCCCCCTTGCCGCGCGCCCACGGGGTGAGCAGCCGCTGCGCCAGGACGAGCAGGGCGTCGGTGGCGAGGGCCAGCAGCATGATCAGTACGGTCGCGGTGATGATCGGGGTCGGGAAGTCGAGCTGGAGGCCCCGGGTGATGTAGTAGCCGAGGCCGCCCTGGCCGATCAGCTGCCCCACCGCGACGAGGCTGATGGAGGAGACCGCGGCGACCCGTACGCCGGCGACGACGACGGGCACGGCGATCGGCAGCTCGACCTGGACGACCCGGCGGACCGTACCGAATCCCATCGCGGTGGCCGCCTGCCGTACCGGATCGGGGACCGAGGCGAGCCCGTCCACGACGTTGGGCACGAGGACCGACAACGTGTAGAGGGTCAGCGGGATCATGACCGTGCGCTCCGTCAGCCCCGTGTAGCGGACGAAGATCATGAAGAGGGCCAGCGACGGGATGGAGTACAGGACGTTGGCCGCGGTCAGGGTCGGCGGATAGACCCATCTCCAGCGGTGGCAGAGCATGCCGAGGGGCACGGAGATGATCAGCCCGAACAGCACGGGCAGGAGGCCCAGCCGCAGATGGACCCCGGTGTAGTGGGCCAGCTCACCGAGGTGGTCGCCGATCCACACCCACCGTACGAGCGGCTCGCCGTCCCTCATCGGCCCTCACCGCCCTTCGCGCCGGCGGGGCCGGTGACCCGCGGACCGCCCGCACCCGCGCCGCCGTCGACGGGCCGGTTCCCGGGCTCCCCGGGCTCCCCGGGCTCCCCGGCAGGCTCGCCCGCCTCCGCCGCCCCCGGCGTGGCCCCGGGGGCCACGGCGGCGTCGGCGGTCGCGGGGGTGTCGGCGGTCGCGGGGGTGACCGTCGTCGTCTCCGTCATCGCCGCCGACAACTCGTACGCGTCCGCGACCCCCGCGACCGCCCCCTCCGCGTCCACGCCCACCGCGAGGCGGGACGGGGACAGGAGCGCCGCGTCGAGGGCGGCCCGGGCCGAGTCGCCGGCCAGGCTGAACGTGTGACCGAGCGGGGCCAGCTGTACGTCCGCCAGGGTGCCGCCGACCGGGAGGCCGGCCACGGCGGCCCAGCCGAGCGGCCGCCGGGCGGCGTCCACGGCGAGCACCCAGGGCTCGTCCAGCGCCCGGGCGGCGGCCACGGAGGCGGTCACCGGCAGCACCGGGCCCTCCCGCAGCGGCAGACCCGACGCCTGGACGAAGGAGAGCCGGCGGATGCCCCGGTCCTGCCCGACGAAACCGGCCACGAAGTCGTCGGCCGGGTGCGCGAGCAACCGCTCCGGCGTGTCGAACTGCGCGAGCCTGCCACCGGTCCGGAACACCGCGATGTTGTCGCCCAGCTTGATCGCCTCGTCGATGTCGTGCGTGACGAACACGATCGTCTTGTGCAGCTCCTTCTGCAGCCGGAGGAACTCCGCCTGCAGCTCCCCCCGCACGATGGGGTCGACCGCGCTGAACGGCTCGTCCATGAGCAGTACGGGCGGGTCCGCGCCCAGCGCCCTGGCCACTCCGACGCGCTGCTGCTGCCCGCCCGAGAGCTGGTACGGGTAGCGCTTGGCCATCGTGGCCGGCAGTCCCACCAGTTCGAGCAGCTCGGCCGCCCGCTTCCGGGCCTTCTTCCTGCCCCAGCCCAGCAGCAGCGGCACGGTCGCCACGTTGTCCAGGATCGTGCGGTGCGGGAAGAGCCCGGCGTGCTGGATCACGTAACCGATGCCCCTGCGCAGTTCGGGGGCGGCCACTTCGCGGATGTCCCGGCCGCGCAGGCTGACCGTGCCCGCCGACGGCTCCACCATGCGGTTGACCATGCGCAGGGTCGTGGTCTTGCCGCAGCCGGAGGGACCCACCAGGACCGTGATGCCTCCCTCGGCCAGCTCCAGGGACAGGGCGTCCACCGCTGTGGTGCCGTTGGGATAGTTTTTGCTCACCGCATCGAATTTGATCAAAGCTGCCCCTTACCCGACTGCATATCGTCATGCAGAGTTGTTCGTGACTGAATTTCAGTCAATCCCGTTTTGTGAACGGGGCGTTACGTTCGCCCGAAGAAAGCGAGAGGCCGCCCGTTATGACCGCCTCCGACCCTATTATGTTCACATTCCTGAACGGCTCGGACATCGAGCAGCTGGCACTGGACGACTCCGAGGTGCTCGACGCGGTCGAACAGGGACTGCTCGCCCAGGGTCGCGGCGAGACGGTCGTCGAACCACGGGTGCATCTCACACCCGACCCCGCCTTCAACGGCCACTTCAACGTCCTGCGCGGCTATGTGGCCCCGCTGGGCATGGCCGGGGTCAAGATCGTGGGCGACTACGTCGACAATTACAAGTCGGGGCTGCCCTCCGAGATGGCCCTGCTGAACCTCTTCGACCCGCGTACGGGCATGCCGCTGGCCGTCCTGGACGCGACCGCGATCACCGAGATGCGCACCGGCGCGATCACCGCGCTGGGGGCACGGCATCTCGCCCGGCCCGGTGCCGGGGTGCTCGGTCACATCGGCGCCCGGGCCACCTCGTACTGGAACGTGCGGCTCCTCGACCGGCTCCTCGATTTCGACGAGATCCGCGTCCACTCGCGCCGCCCGGAGAGCCGCGAGGCCTTCGCGGAGCGGCTCGAACGCGATCTCGGCAAGCCCGTGACCGTGACCGGTGACTGGAAGTCGTGCGTCGAGGGCGCCGACGTCGTCGTGGAGGCGTCCCGGCTGGAACGGCCCGAACCGCTGCTGAGGACCGAGTGGATCGCGCCGGGCGCCCTCGTCGTGCCGTACGGGACGATGAGCGCGGTCGAGCTCACCCTCACCGACATCATGGACAAGGTCGTCGTCGACGACTGGGGCCAGTGCCGGTCCGGGCCCTTCGGGGCGTTGCGCGCGCACGTCGAGTCGGGCCGGCTCAGCGAGTCGACCCTGCACGCCGAACTGTGCGAGATCGTCGCCGGTGACAAGCCCGGCCGGGAGCGGGACGACGAGACGGTCCTCTTCTGGCATCGCGGCCTCTCCCTGTCCGACATCGCCCTGGGCGCGGCCGTGCTCGCGAAGGCCCGGGAGCGCGGACTCGGGCAGGAGCTGCGGTTCTCATGACGGGTCCCTACCCCGCCGGACCCGAAGCAGTGATCCCCGCCGGACCCGAAGCAGTGATCCCCGCCGCACTCGGAACCGTGGTCCTCGACGGCCGCACGCTGTCCTGCGAGGACGTGGCCGCCGTCGCCCTGCGCGGGGCCCGGGTCGGTCTCGCGGCCGATGTGTTCCCCCGGCTGGCGCGCGAGCGCGCGGTGGTCGACGACGCGGTCGACCGCGGGGTGCCCGCGTACGGTCTGACGACGGGGCTCGGCAGCCGGTCGTCGTACGCGCTGCCGCGCGAGGAACTGGCGCGCTTCAGCGTGCGGACGGTGCGCGGCCGGGCCAACGCGGTCGGGGACCCGCTGCCGAGCCCCGTCGTACGCGCCGCCCTGGTCGCCCGCGCCAACGGTCTGGCGGGCGGGGGCAGCGGAGTCCGGCCGGAGATCGCGTCGCTGCTCGTCGGCATGCTCAACGCACGCGTCCATCCGCTGATCCCCGAGGTGGGGTCGATCGGCGCGTCGGACCTGTGCCAGATGGCCCATGCCGGCCTCGTCGTCATCGGCGAGGGCCGCGCCGAACTCTCCGGCGAGGTCCTCGACGGCGCGACGGCCCTGCGGCGGGCCGGGCTGGTCCCGGCGGAGCTGGGACCGAAGGACGGGCACGTGCTGTGCAGCGCGAGCCCGCTGGCCGCCGGCCACGGTGGGCTCGTACTGCACGAGGCGGTGGTCCTCCTGGGTCTGGCCCAGGCGGTGACGGCGCTCACCTTCGAGGGCTTCAGGGCGAACACCGGCCCGCTGGACCCCCGGGTGCTGGGACTGCGCCCGGCGCCCGGGCAGTCCCGGGCGGCGGCGGAGCTGCTCGCGCTCCTGGCCGGGGGTGAGCTCACCGACCCCCGGCACGCGCGGCGGGTCCAGGACCCCGTCAGCCTGCGCTGCGCGGCCCAGGTGCACGGGGCGCTGCACTCCGCGCTCGACTTCGCCGGCGCCGCGCTGGACCCCGAGCTCAACGGCAGCGGCGACAACCCGGTGGTCCTGGCCGGTACCGACGAGGTGCCCGGTGGGATCCTCTCCTCCGGGAACTTCCACACCCCCGCCCTCGCCCTGGCCCTGGACACCCTCGCGCTGGCCCTGACGCAGACCGCGGCGCTCTCCGCGGAGCGCATGCGCAGGCTGCTGGACCCCGGGCTCAGCGGACTGCCCGCGAACCTCTCCCCGTACGGCCCGGAACGCTCGGGTTTCGCGCCGCTGGCCAAGACGGCGCAGGCCCTGGTCGCCGAGATCCGGCTGCTGTCGGCCCCGGTGTCCACGGATCCACGGCACGGCGCGACCGGTGTGGAGGACGACTCGACCAACGCGGCGCTCGGGGCCCGGCGGCTGTCGACGATGCTCGTCCGGCTGCGGCAGCTGCTCGCCGTCGAGGCACTGGCCGCGGCGCAGGCGGTGGACCTGGCCGCGCCCGGCGCCCTGGGACGGGGGGCCGGGCTGCTGCATCGGGCGGTCCGCGCACTGGTCCCACCCCTGGACGACGACCGCCCCTGCGGCGCGGACGCGGACCGGGTGAGCGGGGACGTCCTCGCGTCCGACGAGCTGCGGAGCGCCGTGCGCGCCCTGCTGGCGGGGGCTTCGTGACCCCGGCGCCGACGGGCGGGGGCCGGCCACGCCCGGACGGCGTACCGAGGGACCGGACGACGTACCGAGGCGGTGGGCCGGAAAGCCGGACCCGTTCCGCCGCGGCGGCCGGATCGGCCGCCGCCCCGACCGTCTCACGGTGGAGGATCGCCCGGGCCACGGAGCGCAGGCCGATCCTGGCCCGGGACGCGCGAAGGCGGGTGTCTCGGTCCGAGACACCCGCCCACGGGGCGACGGCATCACCGCCCTGGTCGTCGCGTTCCGGCGCTCACACCGCGACCCCGTCGACCTCGAAGGTCTGCACGGAGCCGGCGGCGAACGGCACACTCAGACTCTTGCCGTTCAGATAGGTGTCCGAGCGGGCGGTGTAGAGGTCTCCGCCGCCGGAGGTGAGCGTGCTCCATCGGCGTACGAGTCCTCCCGTGCCGCCGGTGACCTGGCCGAAGCGGGAGAGGTCGAAGGTCAGCGTCTGCGCGGCGCCCGGGTTGACCGCCACGAGGACCAGGCGCCGCTGTGCCGCGTCGTGGGCGGCGACCGCGTAGCCGGCCCCGGTGCCGAGGATGGTCATCCCGGGCCGGATGTGCCGGCTGAACTGCGCCATCACGTAGTACTTGGTCTGCACGGTGGTCGGCTGGAGCGTGTTCTGGTCGTACGCGATCATCGCCCAGCCGGTGGACGGGTCCATCACCTGCCAGTAGACCCAGGCGGTCGGGTGCAGCCAGCGGAGGTCCAGGCACAGGTTGCCCGCCAGGGTGAGGCCGGTGCCGTCGCTGTCACCGGTCTCGGAGTTCCACAGTTTCCTGCCCGCCGTGGTCACGACATCGGCGTGGAGGAGGTCGCGGCGTCCGCCGGAGCCCTGGTAGCCGTGCACGTTGACCTGGCTGACCAGCGCCCTGGTCGACGTCCCGAAGGAGTTCCAGGTCGTACGGGCCAGGTCGTAGCTCGTCTCGTCGGACGCCGAGATCCTGACGCCGGACAGACCGCGTCTGTCCAGCTCGGCGCGCAGGTGCGGGAGGACCGCCGCCTGCACGGACGCGTCCATGTGGCAGCCCTCCTGGGTGCCGGTGGCGGTCCACCAGCCGGACGAGGGCTCGTTGAAGGGGTCCACGGTCGCGAAGTCCACGCCCCAGTTGTTCCGCGCGTACAGCGCGACGGCAGCCAGGTGGGAGGCGTGCTGGCGGTAGTTCCAGGACTGGAGGTTGTTACCGCCGCCGGACGCGCCGGAGGGGTTGTGGTTGAGGCACATCCACCACATGGGCGAGTTGGCGAACAGCTCGGTGACGGCACCGCGCCGGACCGCCTTGACCAGGGCGGCGCGCTGGTTGGCGTCGGCCGTCCAGTCCCAGGCGGCGGAGGCGGGGTCCTCGTTGTTCCAGTCCTGCCAGTAGCCCTCGATCTGCTTGAACGCCGGGATGTTGGGCGAGGCGGCCATGCTCTGGCCGCCCACGCTGTTCCAGCTGCACGCGCCCAGGTTGTAGCGGGCGATGTTCATCCCGAGGCCGGGCAGGGTCCTGCCGCCGTACGCCACGGACTTGGTGGTGAAGAAGATGTCGGCGAAGTCCTCGCGCGCGCCGAACACGTTGGCCCACCACGCGAGGGAGGTGCCCCAGCCCTCCCAGCGCCCGTAGGTGGTGGCGGGGTCGACCGCGACGGTGGCGTCGGCCCGCGCGGTACCCGTGGCCAGCGCGCTGCCGAGCAGTGTGCCGCCCGCCGCCGCCAGCAGCGATCTGCGCTTGACCATGGAGCCTCCTGTCGCGCTCATGTCAGGACCTGCTTGAAGAATGAGGCGGCGGCAAACCGTTGTCGAGGCGTGTGACAGCGCTTTCTGTTTCGATAGTTGCGGACGGGACGCGGAGGGACTGCCGAGAACCGTCGATGGGCTGCCGGTGAGCTGCCGATGGGCTACCGGTGGGCTACCGGTGCGCTGCCGACGGGTGGTGGACGACCTCGAAGCGAGTCCCGGACGGTGCGCCGCGATGCCGCCCCGGGAGACGGGGGAAACCGTGCCGTCGTCCGCGGGACGGATCTGGGGCGGCCGTCGGCCGCGTCCACCGTCGCGCGGGTCCCCCACCGGCTCAGGCGGGCCGGACCACGCTGTGGATCGCCGACTCCCCCGCCCGGTGGACCGACTCCTCGCGTATGGCCGCCCCCGGGCTCGGTGCGTGGACCATCATGCCGTCGCCGGTACAGATGCCGACGTGCCCCACCGGCCCGTTGAAGAAGATCAGGTCGCCGGGCCGGATGTCGGAGACGGGGACCGTCGTGCCCGCGGTCGCCTGGTCGTGGACGGAACGCGGGAGCGCGACACCGGCGGTGCGCCAGGCGGCCTGGGTGAGGCTGGAGCAGTCGTACGAGCCGGGACCCATCGCACCCCACACGCACGGCTTGCCGATCTGCCCGCGTGCGAACTCGACGGCCCTGGCGCCCTGTCCGCCGTGTCCGGGGCCGGGCCGGCCCCGCATGTCCTGGGCGACTCCGGCGGCGATCGGTGTACTGGCGTCGATGTACAGCCCCGTGCCGGTGTACTGGTCCGCGCCGAGATACATACCGCTGCCCAGGGCGGGCTCGGCGGCGACCCGCATCTCCGGGAGGGGGTACGCGCCCGTGCCGGTGTGGAGCGGGTCCTCGGCGTACGGCGCGTTTCCGGCGGACGGCTGCTGCCACGGGCCCGCCCCGGTCCGGGGCGGGGTCTGCTCCCCGGCGGGGCGCCAGGCGCTGTCGGCCGGCCGCGACTCGATCGCCGCGACGGGGGCGGGGGCGGGAAGGGCGGCGAGCCGCCCGGCGGCATGCCCGGCCAGCAGTTCGCGGGCCCGCCCGAGCTTCCGCTGGTTGCGCTGTTTCATGGTCCGCAGCGGGGCCCGCGACGCCTGCAGCACCTGCGGCGACTCGGCGGAAGCCGGTCCGGGCAGGGTGCTGCCGGTTGCCCGGCGCTGCGCCGGCACGGCCGGCAGCGCGGCAACGGGGCCGGCGGCCGGTTCCGCCACCGGTCCGGCCGTCAGCTCCGCCACCGGTCCGAGGGCGCTTCCGGCCGGGCCCGCGGTCAGCTCCAGGACGGGTCTGTCCGGCGTCTCGCGCCCGCGGCTCCCCGGACGTCCGCCGGAATCCGCGGGCCGGGCGCCGGGCGCGCCGCGGTCCGGACTCCTGTCGGGCGGGAGCACCGCCGGGAACAGCGGGCCCAGCCGGGCGCGTCCCACGTCGAACCACTGCCGGGCGACGTCCGCCGACGAGGCGGTCGCACCGGTGGCCGCGCCACGGTCCGCCCTGTCCCCGGACGACGGCGCCGGGGCCGGCAGCGGTGCCGGCGCCACTGCCGGCGTGACCGTGCCGCGCGTCACCCTGGTCATCGCCCGGGTGGCGTTGAAGTTCCCGGTGGCGCTCTCGACCCGGTCGTAGAGGCTGGCGATCCGCTGCTGGACCTCTTCGCGGCTCGGCTCGTCGCCTCCCGGGGGGAACCGGTCCGCGGAGGCGGGGCCCGCCTTCACGAGGGCGGAGCTGGGGATGCCGGGGAGGCTGGTGCCTCCGGGGCGCGGCGTTCGTTCCGGCGCGATGGGGGACGACTCCTTCCGTGCTCCGCCTGCCGGGTCGACGGCCGGGTCCGACCGGACCTCCGGCTCCGGCTGCCGCGGGGGCCTGCCGGATTCGGCGGGGCCGCGCGACCCGGCGGGGTTCACCGGAGGAAGTCGAACGGCCTGCCGGTCAACTTAGCCAACTTGTGTACCTCACGTGAAGATTGAAGTGCGAAGTGTCCGATATGTAAATGTGACCTTCGTCGTACCCCGATCCCCACCCCCACGCGAAGGCTCCCCGCTCCTACGCGAAGGGGCCCTGCTCCTACGCGAAGGGCGCGAGGAACTCCCGTACGGACAGGGCGCGGTTCACGATGCGGGTGTCGCCGATCCAGCCGTAGAAGCCCTGCGAGAAGCGCTCGTCGAACTGGGTGGCCCCCAGCACGAAGGGCTTGCCGAGGGTGGCGATGCCGGTGGACGGCTGCGCGGGATTGCGGGCGATCTTCGAGCCGTCCACGTACATCAGCGTACGGCGCCCGTCGTTGACGAGGGCGATGTGCATCCAGCGGCCCACGGGCACCGCGTGGCTCCACGACGTGGGGTCGGCGTCCTGGCGCTGCGGATAGACCACGAACTGGAGGAACCGCTCGGGCGAGAGGTTGAGGCTGCAGGTGGGCTCCAGCGGGGACCAGCCCGTGGTCTTGCCCGCGTCCCCGTTGCGTCCCTCCCAGCTGAGGACGCCCATCCAGGAGTGGTCCCCCTCGAAGGGCTCGGGCAGCCTGATGAACGTCTCGATGGTGTAGCCGCGGGTGAACTTCTCGCTGTTCAGGGCCGCTCCGGCCGCCGTCCTCAGGATCGCGCCGCGGTCCGGGCCCTTGCCGCCGTCGAAGCGGAGGCTGGCGTGGCCCGGCTGGCCCGGGTGGTGGTCGGGCGACCAGGTGAGGGCGTCGGGGCCACCGGCGGCCAGCCGGCCGGCGACCAGGTCGTTGCCGTTGCCGGTGAGGTCGCGGACGACCGCCCCGTTCTCGACGGGCCGGCCCGCCGTTCCGCCCGCCTTCGTCCCGGACGCGTCGAAACGCCAGTACGCGACCGTGCCGCGCGGCATCACCGCGGACGCGGGACGCGGCTTCGGGGGCACGACGGGGGCGAAGCCCGCGAAGCGCCCGTCGAAGTCGATGTCCAGGCTGAACCGGTCGGCGGGGCCGGTCAGTTCGATGGTCTCGGCCTCCAGCGCCGTCCGCTTCCCGGGATCGCGGGCGAGGAGCCACGGCGAGAAGGTCTCCACGTCGACGACACCGCGGGCCAGGTCGAAGCCGTACGTGCGGATCATGCCGGCGCCGCCGTAGTAGCGGTCCTGGTAGTTGGTGATGTGGACGTGGACGTCGTTGCCGGCGTCGTTGCGCAGCACCGTGCGCCCCGGCGGCCAGTAGTGCCCGCCCAGCGCGAGGAAGATCTGGTCGTTGCCGCGGATGAGGCCCTCCCACAGCCGGGTGCCGTTGTCCGACAGCTGCGCCCTGCCGTCGTCGTCGGCCCAGGCGATGTCGTGCGTCGTGAGGACGGCGGGCAGCGTGGGGTGCGCGTCGAGGACGCCCTGCGCCCACCGCATCCCCTTGTCCGACATCCGCCAGTCCAGGGCGAGGACCAGCCACGAGCGGTCCGCGGCCGCCAGCACGTGGTAGGTGTTGTAGCCGTCGGGCGAGGCGCCGCGGTACGTCGGCATGGACCGGTAGCGGGCGGGCCCGAACGCCGCGAGGTACGCCGAGTCACCGCGCTGGTCGTCCCCCGAGCTGATGTCGTGGTTGCCCGCCAGGACGCTGTAGGGCACCTTGCCGTGGAGGGTGCGGAAGGTGTCGGCGGCGCGTTCGATCTCGTCCTCGGTGCCGTGCTCGGTGACGTCACCGAGGTGCGTCATGAACGCGATGTTCGCCTCGCCCCGCTCGGCGACCAGGTGGCGGAACGCCTCCCGCAGCGGCGCGGGGTCGGTGCTGTCCGCGTCGAAGAGGTACTGGGTGTCGGGGAGGACGGCCAGCACGAAGCGCGGGCTCCGCGGGTCGAACCGGCCGCCGGCCGCGGCGGAGGCGGGGGCGGAGGCGGCCTGCGCCGTCGTCCCGAGGCCGGCGACCGCCGCGCCC
>NZ_JAHKJW010000008.1:181553-201935 GCF_019710745.1 Streptomyces beigongshangae | reverse complement strand
GGGGGCGGAGGCGGCCTGCGCCGTCGTCCCGAGGCCGGCGACCGCCGCGCCCGCCGCGGGCAGGGTGGCCGCGGCGCGCAGCAGCGAGCGTCGGTGCAGGGGGTTGTGTCGTTCTGGCGCGGTCATGGGGACTCCGTAGGACGGGACACGTGGGCAGTCCGTACGCTGCTCACCCGCCACAGCCGGACGGTGGCGCGGAGTTGAACTCCCGGCTCCCGCCGTCCGGACGTTTGGCTGAGCGGGCGCCGCAGCCGCCGTCCCCGCGGACCTGCGTGTCGGATGTCCTGTCAGACGTCCCGCCGGAACCCGGCGTACGCCTCCGGGCCGGCGTCCGCCGCCCGGTCCCCGGTGGCGGGCGCGCCGGACCCCCGCGGGCGGACCGGTGCCCCGAGGGCCCGTTCGAGCACCTCCAGGACCGTGGCGCACAGCAGGGGGACCTTGTACCCGTTCTGGGCCAGCGGTGTGCACCCCGCCCCGGCGTGTCCGGCGGCGGTGGCCAGCACCTCCGGTGTGGCCGTGCGCCCCACGAGTGCGGTCTCGACCGCGGCGAGGCGTACGGGGGTGCGGGCGACACCGCCGGCGGCCACGGTCGCGGAGGTGATCGCCGTGCCGGTGACGCCCAGGCGCGCGACGACCTCGACGAGCGGCCATTCGGCGCGGGACCGGCCGGTGGAGCGGTGGTGGGCGGCGCGGTCGGCCGCCGCGGGCGCGGGCAGGTCGACGGCGAGGAGCACGTCGCCGCCGGGCAGCAGGTGGTCCCGGGAGGGGTCGGAGCCGTCGCCGTACAGGTCGTGGACGGTGAGCGTGCCGCTGCCGTGCGCCGTGACCCCGGCGTCGTAGGCGAGCAGGGCCGTGGCGATCGAGGACGGGTGGGGGGCGACGCACGGGCTCCGGTCGATGACCACCGAGTACAGGTTCAGGCCGGTGCGGGCGGGGCAGGTGTCCCCGCCGGTCTGGTGGCAGGAGAAGTGCGCGTTGCGGTAGTACCAGCAGCGGTTGCGTTGCAGCAGGTTCCCGCCGATGGTGGCCGCCGCCCGGATCTGCGGTGTGGCCAGGGCGGCCGCCGCGCTCGCCAGGGCGGGGTGGGACCGGCGCAGCCCGGGGTCCCCGGCGACCTCGGCGAGGGTGGTCATGGCACCGACGCGGACGGACCCGTCCGGCCGCCGGACGATGCCGCTGAGCCCGGCCACCCCGCGCAGGTCGACGAAGGGGCCCGTGGCCCGTCCGACGCGCCGCCGGGCGGTGACGTCCGTGCCCCCGGCGCGGAGTTCGCCGCCGGCTCCGCAGACGGCGCTGACGGCGCCGGCGATGTCGTCGGCACCGGACGGCGTGGTCATCGGCCGATCCCCGCCAGCAGCCGGTCCGGTCTGACGGGCAGATCGCGGGGACGCCATCCGGTGGCGTTGTGCACGGCGTTGCCCACCGAGGCGGCGACCCCGACGGTGGCGATCTCGCCCAGCCCGACGCCGTGGCCGTTGACGTGGTCCCAGCCGTCCTGGTGGAAGTGGACCTCGATCCGCGGGGTGTCGCCGATGCCGGGGATCCGGTAGTCCTCCAGGTTGTCCGTCAGCACCACGCCCGTCGACGGGTCGGTGTGGCGCTGCTCGTGGAGCGCGAATCCGATGCCCTGGACGATCCCGCCGTGGCACTGGCTGCGCGCGAGCGGCGGGGCGTAGACGTGGCCCGCGGCGATACCGGCCCAGACCCGGGTGACCGCGACGGTGCCCAGGCGGCAGTCGACCTCGACCTCGGTGACGTGCACGGCCCCGCTGAATCCGCGGCCGAGCGTCGTGTGGAACTCGTCGAAGGTGAACGGGGTGAGGTAGGCGCGGCGGTCGCGGCGGCGCCTGCCGACGACGCGGGTCCCGGCGGCCCCGTCGAGCACCGGCAGGACGGAGTCCCGGCCGGCGCCGGCGCGCAGGGCGGCACGCAGCCGGATCGCCGCGTCCCGGGCCGCGGGGGCGACGGACGCCGTGGTGCGGCTGGCGATCGACGGCGGGCCGTGCACCGTCCCGGACCTGCCGATGTCCACCCGGACCCGGTCGGCGGGCAACCCGAGTTCGGTGCGCACGACGTGCGCCATCACGGTGCGGATACCGGTTCCCATGTCCTGGACGGTGGTGCGCGCCACGACCACGCCCCGCTCCACGGTCAGTTCCACCTCGGTGCCCCGGTCGAGGATGTAGACCCAGTTGGTCGCGGCGACGCCGACCCCGCGCCTGAAGCGGCCGCGCTGTGCTCCGGTCCGCGGCCGGTCGCGCCACACCGGGAGCGCCGCGGCCCAGTCGTACAGGGCCTGCCGCTTGGGGTTGCCGTCCCAGCGGCGGCGTACGTCCAGGGGGTCCTCGCCCAGCCGGTGTGCCGCCTCGTCCACGGCCTGTTCCAGGGCCCAGCAGATCGGTGGTCCGCCGGGGCCCCGGAACTGCATGCCCGGGGGCCGGTGGGTGACGACGTCGAAGTCCCGCAGCCGCCGCGGGGCGCGGCCGTAGACGAAGCGGGCGTGCGAGGCCACGGAGGACGCGACGGACGTCCCGCCGTCGCCGTACGTGTCGACGCTGAGGGCGGTGAGCTCTCCGCGGGCGCCCGTGAGCAGGGACAGTTCGGTACGGGTGCCGGGCCGGTTGCCGCCGTCGGTCAGTTCCTCCGCGCGGCTCAGGACGACGCGCACCGGTACGCCGGCGGCCCGGGCCAGTTCGACGGCGGCGACGATCTCCCTGGTGAACGCGACCTTGCAGCCGAAACCTCCGCCGACGTGCTCCGCGGTGACGTGGACCTGCGCCGGCTTCAGCCCCCACCGGCGCGCCGCGTCCCCGGCCACCTTGCCGACCGCCTGGGTCGACACGTACAGGTGGAGTTCGCCCCGCTCGTCCCAGCGGGCGACGCAGGCGTGCGGTTCCATCGGGGTGTGGGCCTGTACGGCGGTGGTGAACGTCGCCGACACCAGGCGCTCGTCGCCCCGTTCCCGCGCCGCGGCGATACGGCGGGCGGCGGTGCGTCCGCGCCAGTCCATCCGGGTGGGGCCGCGCACGTTGCCCTGCCACGGCGCGGGGCTGGGCAGGACGTCGGAGCTGCGCGGCGCGCTCCGTCTCACGGCGCGCGTGGCGTACACGAGGGGCGCGCCGGGTCCGCGTGCGTCCTCCGCGTCGAGCACCGGGGGCAGCGGGAGGTACGTCACCTCGACGCGGGCGGCCTCGGCCAGTGCCGCCGCCCGGGTCGGGGCGGCGACCGCGGCGACCGGCTGCCCGGCGTACCGCACGATGCCGTCCTGCGGCAGGAGACCGGCGAACGGGGCACCGCCCGGGTGCGAGACGCGCACCCGCGCGTGGGCCCGCGCCGAGCGGACGATCACTCCTTCCAGCTGGCCCGCGAACCGCACGTCGGTGGCGTAGCGGGCGCTGCCGTCGGCCTTGGCCATGGCCTCGATCCGTGCCGGTGCCGCCTCGTCGCGGTCGTGCTCGCCACGGCACGCGGCGCCGATCGCCTCGTAGACGCCCTGGTAGGCGCCGCAGCGGCACAGGTGGCCGGCCATCGCGTCCGCGATCAGCTCACGCGGCGGCGCGACATCGCCGTGCGCGGCCCGCCAGCGGTCCACGAAGGCCGCCGCCTCCACCACGAAGCCCGGTGTGCAGTAACCGCACTGCAGGGCGTCGTGGGCGACGAAGGCCCGCTGGACGGGATGGTTCCCGGCCAGTCCCTCCACCGTCGAGACCGTCCGCCCCCGGACCGCGGCGCAGGGGGTCAGACAGCTCACCACGGGGGTCCCGTCCACGAGGACGGTGCACGCACCGCACACGCCGGACCCGCAGGCCAGTTTCGTCCCCGGCAGGCCGAGGCCGTCGCGCAGCAGTTCCACCAGCGTGTCGTCCGGGTCCGCCGCCACCTCGGCCGGAACACCGTTGACCGTCACATCCATGGCGTACTCCCCCGCATTCGGTTCCTGGCCGGCGGACGCTGAGCCGACCATAACCGCGCGGTGAACCGGGCGGAACCGTGGTCGGGCGGTCTTTCGGACGATGTGGAGCCGTTCACCAGGCGGCCTCCGGCGCGACCGTGCCGCCTCCTCGCCGCCTTCCCCCCTCTCCTCCCTTTCCCGCTCAACCGCTGTTCACCCGGTACGTCCCGCCCTCCAGCAGTTCCCGGGCGAACAGGCGCACCAGCTCGGGGTACCGGTAGCGGGGTCCGGCCGGCCCGTCCGCCCACGAGACGGCCACCAGGTGACAGTCGATCAGTTCGTCCAGGATCTGCTCGGCCTTCTCCTCGTCGACCCGCATCCACTTGGCCGCCCGGGCACGGGTGAACCCGTGCGCGTCGAGCAGCCCCAGCACCGGGAAGGCCCGGCGGACCTCCGGCGGCAGACCGCGGTGGACCTGTGCCAGGCGGGCACGCAGATCCAGCTCGGGCGCGACCGTGAGCTTGCGCAGCCGGTGCTCCTCGTCGGCCAGCCGATCGGCGAGCAGTTCGGGGCGGCCGTCCGAACGCACGGCGAGCAGTATGCCCGCGGCCCGCAGGGCCAGCGGCAGGCCGCTGCAGAACCCGGCGATGGCGTCCGCCGCGGAGCCCGCCAGGGCGGGCTGGTCCGCCACCCTGCTGAGCAGTTCGACGGCCTTGGAGCGCGGCAGTCCGGCCAGCTCGACGGTCGTGCCGGCCAGCGCGGGCAGCCGGCGGCGGCTGGTCACGATGACCGCGCACCGGCTGCCGGCGGGCAGCAGCGGCTGCACCTGCGCCTCCGACACCGCGTCGTCGAGCACGACCAGCACCCGGCGGTCGGCGCACCACGTCCGGAACAGCCGCGTGCGCTCGTCCAGGGAGTCCGGCAGCCGCCCCTCCTGCGGTCCCACCGTCCGCAGGAAACCGGCGAGCACGTCCTCGACCGGCACCGCGGCGCCGTTGTCCGTACGCAGGCCGGCGTAGAGCTGGCCGTCGGGATAGCGCGCCCGGGCCTGGTGCGCCACGTGCACCGCGAGCACCGTCTTGCCGACACCGGGCATGCCCGTGACGAGGGCCACCCGCGGAGCGGTCCGCCCGAGGGAGGGCGCGGCGCAGACCAGTGAGCGGAGCTTGGCGACCTGCTCCTCCCGTGCGGTGAAGTCTGCTATGTCCGGCGGCAGTTGGGCGGGCGTCGGCCTCAGCAGGGCGATGTCGGGCCGACCGCGGACGAGTTCGGTCCCCGTGTCCGCACGCAGGATCGCGTGCTGGATGCGGCTGGTCTCCGACGACGGTTCGAGGCCCAGTTCGCGGATGAGGGTCGCACGCAGGTTCCGGTAGACCTCCAGGGCCTCGGCCCGGCGCCCCAGCCCGTGCAGGGCGATCATCAGCTGGCCGCTGAACCGCTCGTTGAACGGGTGCTCGACGGTCAGCGCCCGCAGCTCGCCGACCACTTCGCCGTGCCGTTTGAGGCTGAGATCGGCGGCGATGCGCTGGCTCAGCGTGGACAGGCGCGACTCCTGCAGCCGGGCGGTGTAGGAGGACAGGAAGGTGCCGGTCGAGACGTCGGCCAGGGGCCGGCCCCGCCACAGGCCGAGCGCCGAGCGCAGCAGGGTCGACGCGGTCTCCGCGTCACCGTTGTCCAGTGCCTCCTGGCCGCGTCGTGCCGTCACGAAGTACTGCTCGGCGTCGACGTTCGCCGGGTCGACGCGCAGGATGTAGCCCGGGCTCTGCGTGGCGATCGCGGCCGCCGCGTCACCGGTGGCGCCGCCCCTGCGTATCAGTTTGCGGAGCTGGTAGAGGTAGGTGTACAGGGTGTCCGCGGCGCTGACGGGCGGGTCGTGCGGCCAGAGCTCCTCGACGAAGGTGTCGGCGGGCACCACCCGGTTGGGGTTGATGGCGAGCAGCGCCAGGACGACACGCATCTTCGGCGGCGCGGGCGCGAGCCGTCTGCCGCCGTGTCGTGCTTCGAGGGGTCCGAGCACCGAGATGTGCAGGTCGTGGGCCGCGGCCTGCCTCCCGTTGGACCCGGTGGACTTCCTCGGTTCGTAGGGCGGGAAAGGGACCGACTCCGGCACCGCCTGTCGTCGGTCCGTCCTGTGATCCATTCCGGTGCCGTTCCTTCCTTCCGCCGGCCGGCCGCGCACCGGGGTGGCCGCGCGGGCCGGCCGAGCCGGGCGAGGGGCAGTCAGTCCTGGAACTCGCGCACGTGCTCGAACCACGTCACAGGGCGACTGCGACAGGTGATCAACCCGGAGCGCAGGGCGACGTTGACCGCCTCGGCCCGGGAGGAGACATGGAGCTTCGCGTAGATGTTGCTGAAGTGCCGTTTCACGGTGCCGACCGACAGGAACAGCTTCTCCGCTATCCGGGCGTTCCCGGCCCCGTCCGCGGCCAGCGCGAGGAGCTCCGACTCCCGGCGGGAGAGCAGGCCGTCACGGCCTTCGAGCCACCTCAGTGTGCCGCGCGGGACGGAGAGGACGACACGATCGGCGTCGTAGGCCACGGTACGCAGTACGGACGCCAGTTCATGGGCGCTGGAGCGCCGCGCGAGACAGGCGCTCACCCCCAGCGCCATCAGCCGGCGCACGGTCCACGCCTCCTCGCCGACGAACACGACGAGGCGGGCCGCGGGAAAGGTCCCCATCACCTGCCGGATCGCCCGGTCCGACAGCGCGGCGGAGGTGTCCGGTCCGAGGAGGACGACGTCGGGGCACCCGTCCCGCGCCAGCCGGGCCGCGCCGCCCTCGTCGTCGGCCTCCCCCACGATCCGGATACCGCCGGCCCCGTTGAGGACTTCGCGGATCCCCTCGCGGAAAAGCCTGTCATCGTCCAGCAGAAGAACAGCGACTTCGCTCATTGCGCAGGGCCCTCCGGCAAGCTTGTCGTCGGCGCGGTGAACGGGCGTGGTGGGCGAGGAGCCGAGGGGGTCCGCGGTTCTGCGGGCCGCTGCCGTGGACGCCTTCCGGGCCTTCCCGGGCCTTTCGCACGGGAAGCGGCCCGCGCGGTCCGCACAGCCGCCCTACGGGGAACGGGACCCCCTCGGGTTCACCTCAGCAGAGACTCGCACCGTCCGCCAGTGCCGGCCGGTGTCCACGGCACACGCGTCGCACCCGTCGCACTCGCCGCACCCGTACGGCGGGGGCCGGCTCACCGGCGGTGAACGGGGCCTGTCGGGCATCCTTCGGTAAGCGGTTCCGACTTCCTGTCGGCATGAGGGTCCGGGCACGCGTGGGCGGCCCGCGCCCCGTCTCCGGTACGGCCGGGTTGCTCCCGGCCGTACCGGAGACGGTCGTCCGGCGGCCCGACGCGGGTGTGGTGCGCCACCGCCGAGGCCGCCCGGTGCGGTCCGGGCGGCCTCGGCGGTGGCGGTTGTGCCGGCGGGCGGGCCGGGGTCGGCCCGGTGGGAGGCCCGGTGGGAGCCGTCCCGTGGTCGTCCGGGTGGGTCCCGGCCGGGTCGTGGCCGGGTCGTGGCCGGTGCTACCAGGTCACCGGCAGGGCGCGCGGCATGACGATGATGTGGTCCAGGTCCCACTCCCCCTGCCGCTCCACCTCCCACTCCAGTTCGGTCTCGGGCACGGCCGGCCGCAGCGTGGGGAACCGGGCCAGCAGCCCGCCCAGCGCGGCCCGCAGCTCCGTGCGGGCCAGGTCCGCGCCGGGGCAGACGTGCGGTCCGGCCCCGAGCTGCATGTGCTCCTTCGCGTTGGCCCGTGTCAGGTCGAGCCGGTCCGGATCCGCGAAGACGGCCGGGTCGCGGTTGGCCGAGGCGGTCACCGGCAGGACCGTCGTCCCGGCGGGGACCACCACCCCGGACAGTTCGACGTCCTCCAGCGCGGTCCGCGCGAACGCACCGGGCCCGATCGGGGTGAACCGCATCAGCTCCTCGACCGCGTTCGGCACCAGTTCGGGCTTGTCGACCAGCAAGCGCAACTGGTCCGGGTGCCGGAACAGCGTCAGGACCGACCGGGTCAACTGCACCGACGTGGTGTGGTTCCCGCCGACGAACATGATGAACACGAGCATGATCAGTTCTCGCGGGCTGAGCCGGTCCCCGTCCTCGTCGGCCGCCTCCACCAGCGCGGTCAGCAGGTCGTCCTGCGGACGACGCCGCTTCTCCTCGGCGAGTTCCACCAGGCAGTCGCTCGCGTGCTGCATGGCGACGGAGATCTCCTCCAGGGGCGCCCCGGTGACACCCGTGGCCGTGTCCAGCCAGGTACGCAGCTGCTCACGCCGCTCCCCGGGGACCCCGAACAGTTCGCACATCACGGCCGCCGACAGCGGATCGGCCAGCATCGTGACGAGGTCCGCGGGCGGCCCCTGCTCCGCCATCCCGTCGAGCAGCCCGTCCACCGTGGCCGCCACCCGCGAGGACAGCCGGTCGGTGCGTTCGGGCGGGAACGCCTTGGCGATCAGCCGGCGGATCCGGGTGTGTTCCGGTGCGTCCAGGTTCGAGATCGACTCCGTGTCCTGCATGCTGACCGGCACCGGTACCGGCGGCCTCGGGATGTCGTTGGCCGCCCGGCTCAGCCGGGGATCGGACAGCACCTGCCGCACGTCGTCGTACCTGGTGGCGAGCCGGGCCCCGCGGCCCGTCGCCAGGCGTACACGCGGCACGGGATCCTCGGCGCGCAGCCGTGCCAGCACCGGGTCGGTCTCCTGCGAGGGAGGCGTGTCGAACGGGAAGAGCGGATCGGGCGTCTGCTCCGACATGACCTGTTCCTTCCGATTCATCGGCCGGCGCCGGCCGTCCTGATGGGGCGGCACGATGGGGCGGCACAGGGCACACGCCGGTCCGCCACGCCGGGACTCTAGTTGCCGGGAGGCGCACGGGAACCGTGGCCGGAGGGTCCTGCAGGCCGCCTACGGCCGGTCTCCAGGCGACGTCCAGCCCCGGCGGCCCGGGCCGGGGGGAACCGTCCGGCGCGGGCCGCCGGATGTACCCGGCTACACCTTTCGGCCCGCTCCGTTTCCCCCCGTCCGGGATGCGTTGTCGGGCCCTGCCACGCGGCCTAGTGTGCTGCCCAGCCGAGCGGGGGCGGAAGGCCGCGACCGGCCCGGCACCGGGCTCCCCCGTCACACCGCGTCGATCACCCAGGAGATCGCATGCCACCGACCGGTCCCGCCGCGGACGGCCTGTCCGCCGAAGCCGCGATCATCCGGATGAGCGTCGGGTTCTGGATCACTCAGGCCCTGTACGTCGTGGCGGAACTCGGCGTCGCCGATCTGCTCGACCGGGACACACCGCGGCCGGTCGGGGAACTGGCCGCCGAGGCGGGTGCCGCCGAGGATCCCCTGTACCGGGTGCTGCGTGCGCTCGCGGGTCTGGGCCTGGTGCGGGAACACTCCCGGCAGCACTTCACCCTGACCGACCGCGGCACACCGCTGCGCAGCGACTCCCCCGACACGGTCCGCTCGACGCTGCTGGTGACCGGCGAGGAGCAGTACCAGGCATGGGGTTCGTTCCTGCACAACGTCCGCACCGGGGGGACCGCGTTCGAACACCGCTTCGGGCAGTCGGTCTTCGACTACTACCGCGACCGTCCGCGGGAGTCCGCGCGCTTCAACCAGGCCATGCGCGAGCTGACCCGGGAGCAGGGCCACGCGGTGGCCGCGGCCTACGACTTCTCCGACGTCCACGTCGTGCTCGACGTCGGCGGCGGCAACGGCTCCCTGCTGTCCGCGATCCTCACCCGGCACCCGCACCTGGCCGGAATCCTGTTCGATCAGGAGATCGCGGTCGAACAGGCCCGGCAGGGCGCCGGGGGACCGCTGCCGAACTGCCGGTTCGTCGCCGGTGACTTCTTCGACAAGGTGCCCGTGGGCGCGGACCTGATCACCGTCAAGCACACCGTCCACAACTGGCCGGACGAGGACGCCGTCAGGATCCTGCGCAACTGCCGCGACGCGCTGTCGCCCACCGGCCGGATCCTGGTGCTGGAGACGGTCGTCGGCCCGGCCGACGAGCCCTCCTTCGGCACCCTCCTGGACCTGCAGATGATGGCGCTGCCGGGCGGCCGGGTCCGTACCGAGGCCGAACACGCCCGGCTCCTCGACCGGGCCGGCCTGCGCCTCAGCCGCGTCGTCCGGCTGCCCGCCGTGGACATCGTCGAAGCCGTGCCGAAGGAGTCCCCTGCCCATGAACACACCCGCCGCGAACACACCCGCTGAGCAGCACACATCGATCTGGGACACACAGACCGCGGACGAGTTCTGGGCCGCCATGGACGAGCCGTACGAGCGGTTCGTCGAGGCATGGGGCGGCTCCGAGAGCGCCCTGGACAAGTGGCTGCCGGCCCAGCTGCCCGGCGGTGACCGCGCCCTCGACCTCAACTGCGGTTCGGGCCGGCACAGCGTCCTGCTGTCCGAGCACTACCGGAGCGTCCTCGCCGTGGACATCTCGGCCCGCATCATCGAGCGTGCCCGCAAGGACCGCGCCCGGCCCCACATCAGCTACGAGGCGCGCGGCAACCTGGACGTCACGGCCGAGCGCGACGGCCTCTTCGACGCCGTGCTCTCGGTCTACGGTTTCCACATGGCGGCCCCTTTCGAGACCGCCCTGCGCCACATCCGGTCCCTGGTCGCCCCGGGCGGCGTGGCCGTCGTCTACACCGCCGTCGACACCGGTGAGTGGGATTCGCCCGACTGGCACGTCGACCGCGCCTTCAGCTCCGCGCGCTACCTGTACGGGACGACCGGCGATCCGCACGCCACCGCCGACCTGCTGCGCTTCTGGCTCGACCCCCGCTGGCTGGAGACGGTCGCCGCCGCCCCGCCGCCCACCCGCGACGACTTCCACCGGGCCTGTGCGGAGATCTTCCCCGGCTGCGACCTCACCGACGGCCCGTACCCCGACAACTGCGCCATGTCCTGGCGAGCACCGTCTCCACCCACGACCTGATGGACAGTCAGCCACCCCCCGGCTGGCCACCCACCATCCACTGACGGCCCGTCACCTATTGGGTGACGGGCCGTCAGCACATGGTGGGTGGCGGTCCGTCAGCGCGTGGGCGTCGGCGTACGCACTCCGGCGTGCGGCGTCGGTGCGACCGCGGTGCGCAGCAGTGCCGCGGCTCCCGGCATCGCCGCCAGCCGCAGGGCGTTGTGCCGCAGCGTCAGTGCCAGCCGGCTGCCGGGCACGAACCAGGCGGTGCTGCGCCGGGCGGAGCGCTGCATGGCCGTGATCCTGGGCAGCAGCCCTTCCTCGTATGCCTTCAGCGCCTCGGGCACGGGGTGTTCGGCGAGGTGCCGCGCCAGCTGCCGGGCACCGGTCATGGCGAGCGAGGCCCCCTGTCCGGCCAGCAGTGACACCGCCTGGCAGGCGTCGCCGAGCAGCACCACCCGGCCCGCCCGCCAGGTCGGCAGGAGCGTCTGCGCGATGTAGTCGTAGTAGGCGTCCGGCGGGCAGGCGTCGAGCAGGCGCGGCACGACCCAGCCCTGGTCCGCGAACGCCGCCGAGAGCGTCGCCCTGGGGTCGCGCGGCAGTCCGCCGGCGGTCTTCCCGTCGGGGGCCCGGTGCATGAACACCGCGGCCACCCGGCCGTCCACCAGCGGATAGCCGCCGGCGTGCCGGTCGGGAAGCGCCAGCATCCGGAACTCGCCGTCGAGAGCGTCCCGTACGACGTCGTCGCGGAGCACGAACGAGGCGACCCGCAGGCCCAGGGGACGCACATAGTGGTCGCGGGGCCCGAAGGCGAGCGCCCGCACCCGGGAGTACACCCCGTCGGCGCCGACGAGCAGGTCCGACTCGCACTCCGTGCCGTCGTCCAGGCGGACCACCACGCCGTCGGCGTGGTGCGTCACCCGGTCGACGGTACGGCCGAAGCGGACGGTGACCGTGTCCGGCAGCGCGTCGTGCAGGGCGTGCACCAGGTCCTCGCGGAGCACCCTGACCACCCGTCCGGCGACGGCCTGGGTGAAGGTGTCGTACACGATGCCGGCGCGGCGGCGCCCTGCGGCGTCCATGTAGCCGATCCCGAGCACCTCCTGGTGGACCCCGCGCAGTTCGTCCAGCACTCCCATCTCCTCGGCCACGTCGTAGCCCGAGCCGAAGAAGTCGATGACGTACCCGCCGTCACGCAGGGCGGGTGCCCGTTCCACGACGAGCACCCGCCAGCCGAGCCGGTCCAGCCACCAGGCCGCGGTCAGCCCCGCGATGCCCGCGCCGCACACCACCGCGTGCATCAGCCGGCAGCCGTGTCCGGCTGGTCCGCCATCCTGATCACGGCGAACACCGTGCCGTAGGGGTCCCGCAGCAGGACGACGAGGCCGGTGCCGACGTCCATCGGCCCGGCGACCCGGGCGCCGCCGAGTGCGGTGGCCCTGGCGGTGGCGTCGTCGAGGTCGGCCACGGTGAAGTACACCATCCAGTGCGGCGGGGTGTCCGGCTGTCCCTCCAGGGGCACCATGCTGCCGATGAGCCGGCCGTGGGACGACCACTTCGTGCAGGCCAGCCCGTCGTAGACCTCGGTCTCGTGGTGCCAGCCGAACACCTGCGGGTAGAACTCCCTGGCGCGTTCGGGGTCGCGGCTGAGCAGTTCGTTCCAGCACCAGCTGCCGACCTCGTTGACCAGGGAGGCACCGGCGAAGCCGAGGGACTGCCAGAGGAAGAACACCGCGCCCTCGGGATCGGAGCACACCGCGACGACGCCGTGGTCGCGTTCGGCGGCGGGCGGGCGGTGGACCCGTCCGCCCGCGGACTCGACGGCCTTCGCCGCGACCTCCGCGTCGGCCACCGCTATGTAGGTGTTCCACGCCGGGGGCCGGCCCTCCAGCTCCCGGGGCAGGACGCCGGCGACCGGCTTGCCGTCGCGCGTGAACATCGTGTACCGGTCGCTGCCGGGGAGGGTCCGGGCGTCCCAGCCGAACAGTTCCCCGTAGAACCGTACGACTCCGTCGAGATCGGGGTTGGAGAGGTCCACCCAGCAGAAGACACCTGACGCGTACTCGGTTCTCGTTTCCGTCATGGATCCATGGTTCCAGCGCGGTCTGGTGGTTCCCTGGTGGTCCGGGCCCAGGAACGCTGGAAGGGCCGGGCCTCGACGACCAGCCGGGACGGGCCGTGGAAGACCAGATCGCGGGCGTACGTGACGCCCGCGCCGGCGAGTCGGAACCGTGGCAGCACCCCGATCAGGGCACCGAGGGCGATCTCCGCCTCCAGGGTCGCCAGGCCGGCGCCGAGGCAGTAGTGCCGGCCCAGGCCGAACCCGAGGTGGCGTGCGGCGGGCCGCCGGATGTCGAGCGTGTCCGGGTCCGGGCAGTGGCGGGGGTCCCGGTTGGCCGACCCCAGCACCAGGAGGACCTTGTCACCGGGCCGTATGCGGTGCCCGCCGAGCACCACCTCCCGGTACACCCAGCGTGAGGCCATCTGGACCGGGGCGTCGTAACGGATGAACTCGTTCACCGCGTACGGCATCTGTCCGGGGTGGGCGGCCAGGTCGGCGAGTACGGACGGGTGCGCGAGCAGGGCCAGCGCCGCCTTGGAGATCAGGTTGGTCGTCGTCTCATGACCCGCCGTCAGGAGGTGGACGCAGCTGGCGACCGCCTCGTCCTCGGTCAGCGGGCCGTCCGCCCCGCAGGCCCGTCCCAGCACGGTCAGCAGGTCGTCCCGCGGCCCGGTGCGGCGCAGGGCCAGCTCGCGGCGGAAGAAGGCGCACAGCTCCGCCGCGGCCGACTCGGCCGCGGCGTAGGCGCCGGGCGCCCGTCCGCCGCGCGACGTGCTGGCCTCCTGGACGGCCGTCGCGCACTCGCGCAGCCAGGTGTGGTGCCGCTCGTCGACGCCCAGTACGTGGGAGACGACCAGGACGGGCAGGGGGGCCGCGAAGGCGTCGACGAGGTCGACGGACGACCGGTGGGCGAGACCGCCGAGGAGGTCCGTGGTGATCTCGTCCACGCGGGTCCGCAGACCGGCCACGGCGTCGCCGGAGAAGGCACCGGCGAGCACTGCCCGCACCCGGGTGTGGCGCGGCGGGTCCATGAAGACCAGCCAGTCCTCGACCATCGAGCGCAGGACGCCGTGCCGGGCGGGCACGACCGGCCGGTTCCCCTCCTCGGCGGCGCGGCGCGCGTCGTGTCCGAAGTCCCGGCCCCTGAGCACCCGGGAGACGTCGTCGTGGCGGAAGACGTACCAGGTGCCGGTCCCGCCGGCGCCGGACGCGGCGACCCGGTGCACCGGGTCGCCCTCCCGGTACCGGCGGTAGTCGGGATAGGGGTCGGCGATGTCCCGCAGGGCCGACGGCGCGAAGTCCGGCAGGGGGTCCCGTGTCACGGCCGGCCTCCCGCTCCGCCGGGGAGCACGTCCTCGCGCCGGAAGCGGTCGGCGTAGAACGTCATCAGCGCCGGCACGCTCTCCGGCACGCGGGCGCACTTGGCCGCACGCCTGGCCAGGTGCTCGAAGCGCAGTGCCATCGCCCGGAACGCCACGTCCGGCCGTGCCACGTAACCGGGCGGGTCCCCCAGTTCGAAGGAGGGTCCTGCGGTCCTGCCGCGCCGTCCCGACGGCATGGTCACGAGCAGCTCGCCGAGCGGCCGCAGCATTCCCGTCATGACGTCGATGGACGCGTTCATGAGGACGGAACGCCGCAGACTGGCGTCCGGGGTCCAGCCGTAGTGCTGGACCATGAGCTGCACCATCATGAAGAACGAGTGGTTGAACAGCTCCATCACCTCCCTGGCCTCGGGGTCGGTGACCAGGTCCTTCGTCGCGTCGGCGTCCCGGGACAGGGTGGGGTTGCGCATCACCGGATAGGCGGGGTCCCACAGCGTCCGCCCGGTCCTGGCGCACCTGACCTGCTCCTCGCTCAGGGCGTTGTGGGCCCGCAGGAACGTCTCGTGGTGCGAGGGGCCGGACGGCTTGCCCGCCGGCGGCAGGACATGTCCCTCCCCCTGCTCGGTGACGAAGTCGATCGCGAAGAGGGCGCTGGCCACGTCGTCGACCTGGAGCTGGTAGTCGGGGTGGACCGCGTTGACCGACTCGCGCATGAAGAGGTGGTGCTCCGGGCCGCCCCGCCCCCTTTCGACCAGGAACAGGTCCGGCAGGGACCCGACGGCCTGGCGCAGGTCCCCGTAGAGCTCGCCCAGCGACGCGTAGCCCCGCGCCCGGTGCGGTGCCGCGGGCCCGCCGCAGGGGTCGGACGGGAGGTCGGCGGTGAGGTGCTCGGGCTGCTCGACGGCGATGAACCTCTGCAGGGAGCCGACGCCGAAGCCCTCCAGCGCGAACTCCAGGGGGATCGGCAGTTCACGGTTGATCCGGGCGAAGTCCGTGGCCGGGACGTGGAAGGGCTCGCCGAGGGCCAGGATGATGTTGTTGACGGCGATGAAGTGGATCATCTCCTCCTTCGCCACCGTCAGGAGTGTTCCCCTGAGCCCGTGGTCGAGCGTCTCGGTGCCGTCACCGCACAGCAGCGCCAGCTGGTCGGGCGTCCACAGTCCCCGCCGTACGTACTCCTGGCCCGTGCGGTGGGTCGGGATCGAGTAGGCCGCGTAGATGTACTGCATCATCACCGCGAACTCGGCGGTCGCGGCCTGCCGGAGCGCCGCGCACAGGCCGGTGCGGTCCGTGATCCCGCCGGGGCGGTGCCGCGGTGCCGCGCCCGGGACCGCCGGTGACATGACGGGGCCGGGGCGCTGCAGGCCGCGCAGGTACTTCCGGAGCAGGCGGGCCTTGGGCTCCGACAGGTCCCGGGTGGACGGCATGTAGTACGTCTTCGCCTTGTTCCGCGGGTCGCACATCTGCCAGACGAGCCGGGCGTACGTCTCGACCTTGCACTCGTCCGCGAGGCTGAAGACGTCCTGCCGCATGAACGAGGTGCACAGTTCGTAGAAGGCGAACACCTCGCGGTACACGAGGTCGAAGGTGACGTCCTCCACGTCGTCCAGGTGCCAGTCGTCGGGCAGGACCCGCACGACGAGGGAGCCCGCCGCGGCCCAGTGGCCCAGTGCGTCGTCGTTGTCGTAGGCCCTGCGGGCGGAGCCCGGCGCGAGGAGGTCGCACGGCTCGTCCCCGGGACCGGCCGACAGGAGGATCCTCGCGCCCCCGGCCCGTGCGCCGCGCACGGTGAACCGGCCCCGGCCCGTGCCGTCGGTGGCGATGACGCACTCGGCCGCGTACGGTCCGGGATCGGCGAGCGGTCCCGCGCGCAGGCCGCAGACCTCCAGGTCCCCGCACTTCGCCCGGGGGTCCGCCGCGACCGCGTCCAGCGGGAGCGCCCGCGGGTTGAAGAACTGCCGTACGCGGATCGCGTCGACCGGTGCCGGCACGCCCCTGACGAAGGACCTGACCTCGATCTCGCGTGCGTGGTCGTCGCCGTTGCGCCGGTCGGGGTGGTCCAGGACCAGGCAGGCGTCGTCGGCCTGGACGTTGACCTCCTCCTCCACGAGCAGGACGGCCCGCTCGCCGTCGGCCGTGGTCCCGGTCAGGCACAGTGCCTGCTCCGCGGCGGCGTACCGCGGGGCCGCGTCCGGTCCCGCCCAGGGAACCGTCACGATGCCGCTGGTCAGCGCGAGTTCCTCGGCGGTGTACGCCGCCGCGGGGATCCGCGCCAGCAGGTGTCCGCCGCGCACGGTGCGCAGTTCCAGATCGCCCAGGTCCGCCACCGGGCCCAGGGCGTGGAGCGGTCCGGGACCGGCCGTCGGGGCCCGGTGGCGGACCGGTACGGCGGTGGTCATGTTCAGGACCACGCCGTGCGCCGTGCCCGCCACGCCCAGGTTGTGCAGCAGCACGTCGCTTCCGCGCCGGCCGGCGCGCCGCGGGGACAGCAGCCGTCCGGCGGGATAGGTGGCGAACTCGTGCTCGTACCAGGGCGCGATCGTGCCGTGCACGCTCCAGGAGTTCGGTTCGTCCGGTGCCGTCGGCGCGGACATGTTGCGCAGGGCGAACTGGACCACCAGCCCGGCCACGTCGTCACGGTCCACCGCCGCCCGCAACGCCGTCACCACGGGTGATGCCTGTGTCTCCGGGAGCCATTCCAGGCCGGTGTCCTTGCGCACGACCAGCTGGTGCACGGTCGAGCGGCGGAACTCGGCGGCGAGGCAGTGGTCGCCCGCCTCCACGAGGTGCCGGAAGTTGTGCCACCGCGGCGGCTGTGTGCCGGTGACGTCGCCGACGAGCATGTAGCCGACCTCGTGGGACCGTCCGCGCCGGCCGAAGCAGAACTGGCCGACCATGAGCGTGGTGGCCCAGTCGGAGGCGGGGTCGCAGTCGAAGACCCTGGCGCGGTTGAACGTCGTGGCGAGGTACTCGTTGTGGTGGCCCCACATGTCCACGCTGCGTCCGACGACCGGATCCCGGCGGTCGGGGCCGTCGGCGCCCTCCGCGCTCACGATCGTGGCGTCGATCCAGAAGTGGCCGTTGCCGCGGAAGTTCCAGCCCTTCGAGGCGCTGAAGGGCCCGTCCGGCGTCATGCGTCCCGAGGCGTCGAAGCGCGGCCCCCGGGCGTCGAGGTAGTCGTGGTACTCCTGCGCGGGGCGCTCCGCGGGGAACGGCCCGTCGTCGGTGAGCACCGAGTGGGCGGACAGGTCGACCAGGCCGTTGCGGAGCCCGGTGGGGAGCCTGGTGACCGCGTGGCCGCCGAAGTGGAGCCGGGGCAGGTCGAAGACGCTCATGGTCACCCCGCCCCCACCGCGGTCCGGGTGCCGGACCGGTGCTGCGCTATCTGCCCGACGGCGGTGAGCGCGGACTCGATGGCGCCGTCGATCCAGGCCGGTTTCGAGGAGCAGTGCTCCCCGGCGAAGAAGAGGCGGTTCTGCGGCCGGGCGGCGCGCATCCGCTGCAGCTCGCTCGTCGAGGCGTCGCCGTCCCAGCGGATCGCGCAGCCGCCCGCGCTCCACCGGTGCCGGCCCCACGGCAGGCTGACCGCGTCCAGCACCATGCCGGGCTCCAGCAGTTCGGGGTGCATCCTCCCCAGCTCCCGCCGGACGGTCTCGTGCCGGACGGCGGCGGTCATGCCGGCGAGCCGGTCCGCGTCGTCGCCGATCGTGTAACTCGCCAGCAGCGCGGCCCCCCGCCGCGGATCGCCCTCCACGGCCGGGTAGTAGGTCTGCCGGACCAGGCCGGCGCTGAACGACGCCCCGCCGGTGATGCCCTCGTGCGACCAGAACGGTTCCCTGCACAGGAACGCCACCTTGGTGGCCGGGCAGTACACCGTTCCGCGGATCGCGGCGAGCTTGTCGCTGTCGATGCCCTGCAGGTGGATGCGGCGCAGGACGGAGAAGGGCATGGTGCACAGCACGTAGTCCCGGCGCTCGGTACGGACGCGTCCCTGGCGGCGCACGGTCATGAGGACGTCGTGCTCGCGGGCGTTCAGGCCGACCACCTCGTGCCGGCGGCGGATCAGCCCGTCGAGTGTGGCGGCGAGCCGGTCGACGAGCTGTCCCATCCCCCCGCTCAGCTGGACCAGTTCCGAGCTGGTCTCGGTGAGGATGTCCCCCAGGAAGGAACGCAGGGCCCCGCTGCAGGCGGACCTGACCTCCGGGTGGGCCTGGAAGAACGCGTGCAGGTCCGCCTTCCGGTCGGCGGAGAGGTAGGCGTGCACACCGGTCCGCTCCAGCAGGCCCAGCAGGCAGGCGTCCAGGTCCGCGCGGATGCTCCTGCGCAGGTCGGAGGGCGCGATCGCGTCGATCACGGTGGTGAGCCACGCGGCGAACAGCAGCGTCTCCCGGCGGTAGCCGGAGTGGACCGGGTCGCGGAAGTAGTGGCCGACCAGCGCCTCGGCCGCGTCACGGACCCGGGTGTATCCGGCACCGACCCTGAGGTACGTGTCGGCCTCGGCCAGGAGCGTCTTGAACGGCCGCTTGCGGTCGGCGAGACCGAGCCGGGTGATGTAGCGCATCGCGAGGGTGTGGTGGGCCGGGATGCGCATGGCGCCGAGTTCCACGAAGGGCGCGTCGGTGCCGGTGCCGAAACGGTGGGTGTGCACCCGGCCGCCGATGCGGGCCGCGGCCTCGAAGATCTCGACCTGGTGCCCCAGCCCTTCCAGTTCGTGCGCCGCGACCAGACCGGCGATGCCGGCCCCGACGATGGCGATCCTCTTGCTCTCGCCGCCGTCGGCGGCGATCGGCGGGCCGGCCGCGGCGGCCGTGGTTCCCGGTGGGCGGTCCCCCGCTCCGGACGAGGGGTGGAAAAGGTCCGGGCCTGGTGCACGGGACCGCTTCGCCATGGCCCACGACTCCTCTGCGTCGACGTGTCGTTCCGGATTCCGGACAGCCGGGGAGTCAGAAGTGTGCCGGGTCCGCCTCCAACCGATCTGAAGCCCGGCTGTGGCCGTGTGCCGGTGTNGTTCCGGATTCCGGACAGCCGGGGAGTCAGAAGTGTGCCGGGTCCGCCTCCAACCGATCTGAAGCCCGGCTGTGGCCGTGTGCCGGTGTTCTCCAGACCGCCTGGATACGGGCTCGCGACGGAGGCGGTACGCCCACGCGCCGCGGCGCGTGGCGACGGGACGCCGGGCGGCGGGGCGGTCGGTGAACCCTACGCGCCGTGGGCGGCGCACTCGGCGGCGTCGCGCGCGTCCATCGTGGCCAGCACGTCGCCGCGGTGGTAGTAGGTCCGGCGACCGCTCCTGAGGCGCCGCCACCGGTGGGTGTGGGCCAGCCAGTAGACGGTCCCGGAGGCCAGGCCCCAGCCGGCGCAGATGTCCTGCACGGTCAGTCCGGTGTCGCCGCGGCCGGGACCCGCGGGGGCCGCGCGCCGGGCGTGCCACGAGGCGGGCGACCAGGTGTGGCTGCGGTCGGCGGAGCAGGTGAGGGCGGCATGGCCGGACGGCACGGCGGAACCGACGTCCGCGACCAGCGTCCCCGGACAGCCGGTCCGTACGCACGGGCCCATCACCGTGGGCCCGCCCGCGCGGCCGGACAGCACCGCCCACGCCGCCTTCACGAGTTCGTCGGTCTCGGCCACGACGTCCTCCGCCGACTCGTGGCGGGCCAGCCAGCCCGCGTGGTGGGTGAGGAAGGCCAGGAGAGCGACGGTGTTCCGGGCCGGTGCCTGGATCCTCCGCTCCGTCCGGACCACCCCCGCCCAGCTCGCCAGGATCCCGCGTATCTCGTCCCGGACGTCCAGGGCGGAGGTGCTGAGCGGGATGCCGGGAGTGCCGTGCCCCCGCGCCCGTGCCCGCTCGACCGTCCCGCCCGAGGGAGGGGACGGCGTGAGCGAGTGGGTCAGTTCGCCGTACAGCTCCCCGAGGGCCGTCAGGTTCTCGGCGATCCGCCGGCGGGTCCTCTGCGCACCCGGGTCGTAGGAAGGAACGGAGGCACTCTGCATCGGAACATCCTCTGCGCTAGAACGACTGCACTGTCGAGCGTGAGGGTCCGGGCTACCAGGTCGATACCGGACCGTTCCCGCCCGCTCGTCCGTCGAGGCGCGGCGCGGTGCGGCGCGGTGCGGTGCGGTGCGGCGCGGTGCGGTGCGGTGCGGGGAAACGGCGCCCGCCGGACGCGCGGGACCGGACCCCCGCGAGGGTCGGCGGG
>NZ_JAHKJW010000008.1:0-181435 GCF_019710745.1 Streptomyces beigongshangae | reverse complement strand
GGCCGCCGGGGTGGGGCGCCGCCCGCGGCCGGGGGCCGGCCGGGTGGCCAGCAGCAGTACGCCGAGCCAGCAGGCGGCCGCCGACACCAGCAGCGCGCCCCGGGGGCCGTGGGCCGTGCCCGCGAGGCCCCACACGGCCGCCGCGAGCGCGGGTCCCAGCGCGAAACCGAGGCCGCGCGAGAGCTGCGCCAGGGAGCCGGCGACACCGACGGCCCCGGGCGGTGCGGCGGTCATCACCAGCGTCTGCGCGGGCCCGCCGTAGAGGCCCATGCCGGCTCCGGCCAGGGCGAGGCGCCAGGCGACCCCGCCCGGTGTCCAGTCGTCGCCGGCCAGCGCGAGCAGGGTCAGGCCGAGCGCGGTGACGGCGGCCCCGGCGAGGGCCGTGGGCCGGGCCCCGTACCGGTCGCCGGCGCGCCCGCCCAGCGGACCCGTCAGGCCCATGGCGAGGGGGAAGGCCAGGACGGTCAACCCGGTGACGGTCGCCGACAGGCCGCCGTCGCCCTGGAGCCGCAGGGCCACGACGTAGTACATGGCCGCGAAACCCGTGGCCAGCGCGCACACCGCCCCGTACGCCCCGGACACCTCCGGTGCGCGCACCACGCCGACCACCGGACGGGCGGCCGGACGGCGCAGCCACCCGTACGCGAGGGGCGGCACGGCCCCCGCCAGCAGCAGCCAGGCGGGGGCCGTGGGGGCGAGGGTGAGGGCGAGGAGGAGCGCGGCGACGGCGCTGCCGACGAGCGCGGCGTCGGTGAAGGGCTGCCGCCCCGGGGCGGCCGGCCCGTCCCCCTTCGGTAGCACGCGGGCGGCGGTGAACAGGACCGCCAGGCAGACGGGGAGCTTGACGAGCAGGACCGCCCGCCAGCCGAACGCGTCCAGGAGCAGTCCGCCGATCGCGGGTCCGGTGACCGCGCCCAGCGGGCCGAGCGTGGCGGGCACGCTCATCGCCCGGCCGCGCAGCTCCGGCGGCACCGACCGCATCACGAGGACGGGTATGAGGACGAGCAGCAGCGCGCCGCAGGCCCCCTGGGCGATCCGGGCGACGGCCAGCCAGGCCATCCACGGGGCGGCGGCCGCGAGCAGCCCGCACAGCATGAACCCGCGGAGCGCGGGCAGCAGCGCGGAGCGCAGTCCGGCCCCGCCCGTGCCGCCGCCGTCCAGCCAGCGGCCGGCGGGCAGCAGCAGCGCCACCACCGCGAGCTGATACCCGAGGACCGCCCACTGGGCCATCGCCGGGGAGACGTCCAGGTCGGTGGAGACGGTAGCGAGCGCGATGTGGACGATGTTCATGTCGAGCATGGCCACGAACGACAGCGCGCCCGCGACGGCGACCAGGACCCATGGACCGCGGTCGCCCGCCGGCGGGTTCGCGGGCCTTCCCGGTCCCGGTTCCGGTCGCGGTGCGCTGTCCTGTCCGAAGGGCGGCATGGCGCCCTCCCTTCCGTGGGCCCCGCCCCGGTGGCCGGCCGCGGGCGGGAGGGTCTTCAGAGCCGTACGGCGCCGGAGTTGAGGCAGGCGAGCAGGGTGCGCGCCTGGACGTTGACGCGGTGGCCGTGCGCGGTCAGGGAGTTGAGCTGCCCGGCCGTCGCCCAGCGGTAGCCGCGGGGCGCGTCGAGGGGCGCCGCGTCCTCGTCGGCCGGCACGAACAGGTAGCGGATCCGCGCGTCCAGGAAACGTCCGCCCTCCTCGGAGTGCACGGCCGCGTAGGGCACCCCGTGCGTCCCGGCGGCCGCCGCCAGGACCAGGTCCAGGAACGGCGGCCGGTCCTCGGCGCGCACGGGGTCCCAGTTGGCGGGGACGCACTGGACGGTCGGTGCGAGTTCGACCGTGCCGAGGTGCCCGGCCTCCGCCCTGGCGTGGACGAGGAGGTGCGGCACGCCGCCGAACCGGCGGAACACGAACGCCGCCACCCCGGTGCCGCACGGCTCGATCAGCGGCTGCGACCACCTGGTGACCTCACGGGTCCCCGCCTCGACGGTGACACCGGTGACCCGGAAGAAGCGGCCGTCCGGACGCCCGATGCCGTCCGCGTCGCGGACCCAGCCGTCGACCTCGGCGAGGGCCGTCAACCGGGCGTCGACGAGGCGGCGGGCCCGCTCGGCGGTGAACCAGGAGAGCAGCTCGGTGTCGGAGTGCAGGGCCCCCGGCTCCGGTGCGGGCACCGGGAAGCAGGACAGGACGGTACGGGTGTCCATGTTGACGACGTGGTCCAGGCGCAGCAGCTCGCCGAGCTGGCCGAGGGTCAGCCAGCGGAAGTCGGCGGCGCACGGCACCCGCGCGTCGGTGGCCTCGACCAGCATGTTCCGGTTCGCCTTGCGGTAGAACCAGGAGCCGTGCTCGGACTGGAGCGAGTCGGCCAGCACCCGTCCGCGCGCCGGGTCCGTGAAGTGTTCCAGGTACCTCACCGCGGCGCCCTCGTGGACCCGCTGGTAGTTGCTGCGGGTGGCCTGGACGGTCGGTGACAGCTGGAGCAGACCGGGGTTGCCCGGCTCCATCTTCGCCTGCACCAGGAAGTGCAGGACGCCGTCGAACTCCTTGGCGAGCATGCCGAGGATGCCCACCTCGGGCTGGTGGATGACGGGCTGCCGCCAGGCGCGGTACGGGCCTTCGTCGGCCGTGACGGACAGGCCCCGCACGGAGAAGAACCGCCCGCTGCGGTGCACGATGTCGCCGGTGCCGGGCAGCGCGGACCAGCCGTCGAGCCGGTCCAGGGGGGTCCTGAGCACGGTGAAGCGGTGGGCCCGGGCCCGCTCGGCGAGCCAGCCCGTGACCTCCTCGGTGCGCAGCTGGTGGCCGTGCCCGGTCGCGGCGGCGGACCGGGCCAGCCGCGCGGGCAGGTCCCGGGCGTCGCGGGGACGCAGCAGCGCGGCGGTGCTCACCGCCGGTCTCCCGCACCGCTCCGGGACCGTCCTGCCGTGTCCGCCAGCCCGGCCACCGTGCGGCGCAGCGCCTCGGCGAACGGGGTGTGCGGCGCCCAGCCCGTGGCGGACCGGAACGCGGAGGCGTCGATGGTGACGCTGCTGAAGTCCCCGGCCTCCGCGTGCGCGGGCGGCTCCACCGAGAGCACCGGCACGGGCGGCTCCCCCGTGTGTTCCGCGACGAGGGCGGCGATCTGCTCGAAGACCTGCCCCAGCGGCCTGCCCTCGCCGGTGCCGAGCAGCCAGTGGCGCCCGGCCAGGGACCCGGCGTGGTCGAGGGCGGCGACGACGGCACGGGCCAGGTCGTCCACGTACAGCAGGTCGCGGCGGACCGTCCCGTCGTGCCACATCGTCAGGGGGTCCCCGGCCAGCGCGCGGCGGATCATCGCCGAGACGATGCCCCGGTCCCGGGCGGTGGGTCCGGCGCCGCACCCGAAGACGGTGGGCAGCCGCAGCGACACCCCGCGCAGGACGCCGCGGGCGCTCGCGTCGAGCAGGAGCCGTTCGGCGGCCAGCTTCTGGCGGTCGTACTCGCCCGTCGGGCGGTCCGGCTCGGTGCCGTCGAGGACGTCCCCGCCGGTCGGGCCCGCCTGCGAGGCGGCTCCCGTGAACACGACGGCCGGCGGCGGCCCGGCCGGCCGTGCGGCGAGGACGCCGACGAGGTCGCGGACCAGGCCGACGTTGACGCGCTCGGCCGCCGTGTCGCCGTCCTCGATGCGCCAGGTGGAGGTGGCCGCGCTGTAGAGCGTGGCCAGGACGACCACGTCGGCGTCCTCGACGGCGGCGCCCAGCCGGCCCGGCTCGGTGAGGTCGGCACGCCGTACCTCGACGTCGGCCGCGGCCCCGGGAGGGACGGCCGCGGGGCGCCGGGCCACCGCCCTGATCCGTACGGGCCGGGCGGCCAGTTCGCGCAGCACCGCCGAACCGACGAAGCCGGTGGCTCCGAGCACGGCGATCCTCGGGGTCCGGTTCACTTCCACAGCGCGGCCTCCACCTTCCGGCAGGTCTCGTACTCGGGCAGCAGCCCCTTCTCCCGTGCCTCGGCGAGGGTGGGGGCGGCGGCGTCCCGCTCGGACTGCGTGAGGCCGTACCCCCCGGGGAGGGGCAGCCCCAGCTCCGGGTCGCGCGGGGACACGGCGAGTTCGTGCTCGGCGGCGTACCCCCGCGACATCACGTAGACGACGATCGAGCCGTCCCGCAGGGACAGGAAGGCGTGGCCCACCCCGACCGGGATGTACAGGGCCCGGCACCCGTCGCCGTCGAGCTCGGTGGACTCCCAGCGCCCGAACGTCGGGGAGCCGGTCCGCAGGTCGACGAGGTAGTCCCGGACGCGCCCGTGGGGGCAGTAGACGTACTTGGCCCGGCCGGGCGGCGTGGTGGTGTAGTGGATGCCGCGCAGCACACCGCGCGCGGAGACGTTGTGGCTGATGTCGCGCACCGGGAACAGGGGCCCGCCGCGGGCGCCGCTGAACGGCGCCTCCTGGTACGGGGAGGTGAACAGGCCGCGGCCGTCCCGGTGGACGGCGGGCGTGAACGCGAACGCGCCCTCGATGTCCAGCTCGTGCACCCGCACGGCGCTCACCCGCCTTTCCGCTCGGTGCCGGTGCCGGTGTCCAGGGCAGCGAGCACCTCCCGCAGGGCACCGGCGACCTTGTCCTGGAGGCCGGTGGGGAGGGAGGGGTACATCGGGAGGGAGAAGATCTCACGGGCCAGCTTCTCGGTGACCGGCAGGCTGCCCTCGGCGTATCCGAGGTGCGCGAAGCCGGACATGGTGTGCACCGGCCACGGATAGCTGATGTTCAGCCGGATGCCGTACGCCGTGAGCGCTTCGAGGATCTCGTCGCGCCGGGGGTGGCGGACGACGTACACGTAGTGGACGTGGGTGTTGCCGGGGTTGGTGGCGGGCAGCCGCAGCCGCCCCGGGCCGGTGAGGTCCCCGAGCTGTTCCTCGTAGCGGCGGGCGACGGCGCCGCGGGCGGCGATGTACGCGTCGAGCCGGCCGAGCTTGCGGCGCAGGATCTCCGCCTGCACCTCGTCGAGCCGGGAGTTGTGGCCCGGCGTCCGGACGACGTGGTAGGCATCCCCCATGCCGTAGTAGCGCAGCTGGCGCAGTGCGCGGTCGGTCTCCTCGTCGGCGGTGAGCACCGCGCCGCCGTCGCCGTAGGCGCCCAGCACCTTCGTCGGGTAGAAGGAGTACGCCGCGGCGTCGCCCAGGGTCCCGGCGGGCCTGCCGTGGTGGCGGGCGCCGTGCGCCTGCGCGCAGTCCTCCAGGATCCTCAGCCCGTGCCGGCCGGCGATCCGCCGCAGCGGCTCCATGTCCGCGCACTGCCCGTACAGGTGGACCGGCAGCAGCACCTTGGTGCGCTCGGTCACGGCGGACTCGACCTGGTCGGTGTCGATGAGGAAGTCCTCCTCGCGGACGTCCACGAACACGGGTGTCGCGCCCGTCGAGACGATGGCGACGACCGTCGGGGCGGCGGTGTTGGACACGGTGACCACCTCGTCACCGGGGCCGACGCCCATGGCCTCCAGAGCCAGTTTCAGGGCGTTGGTGCCGTTGTCGACCCCCGTGCACCGGCCTCCGCCGTGGTAGGCGGCGAACTCCTCCTCGAAACTCCTGAGGCTCTCGCCGAGCACGAGGCGGCCCGAGGCGAAGACCTTCCCGACGGCGTCGAGGATGTCGTCCTTCTCCTTCTCGTACTCGGGCAGGTAGTCCCAGACGTACGTGGTCATGACCCTCCTCGGGGACACGGCGTCGGTCGGTCAGATGGGCAGCGGGGCCCGGGCGGCGGCCCGCCACCACGCGGGGTTGTCGCGGTACCAGTCGACGGTCGCGGTGAGGCCGTCGGCGAAGGAGTGCCGGGGCGCGTAGCCGAGTTCGGCGCGGATCTTGCGGTCGTCGAGCGCGTAGCGCGCGTCGTGGCCCTTGCGGTCGGGCACGTGGCGGATCATCGAGGGGCCGGCGCCGCACAGGTCGAGGATCCGTTCGGTCAGTTCGAGGTTGGTCAGTTCCTTCCCGCCGCCGATGTGGTAGACCTCCCCCGCCCGGCCCCGGGTGAGGACGAGGTGGACGGCCCGGCAGTGGTCGTCGACGTGCAGCCACTCGCGCCGGTTGCGCCCGTCCCCGTACAGGGGGACGGGCTCGCCCTCCAGGAGACGGGTGACGAACCGCGGGACGAGCTTCTCCGGGTGCTGGCGGGGTCCGTAGTTGTTGGAGCAGCGGGTGACGCAGACGTGCAGGCCGTGGGTGCGCCAGTGGGCCCGGGCGACCAGGTCGGCACCCGCCTTGGAGGCGGCGTAGGGGGAGTTGGGGAGCAACGGCGACTCCTCCGTCCACGCCCCGTGGCCGATCGACCCGTACACCTCGTCGGTGGAGACGTGCACGACGCGCTCCACCCGGGCGGCCACCGCGGCCTCCAGGAGTACCTGGGTGCCGAGGACGTTGGTACGGGCGAAGTCCGCTCCCCCGTCGATGGACCGGTCGACGTGCGACTCCGCGGCGAAGTGCACCACGGCGTCGTGCCCGGGCATCAGCCCGGCGACGAGCCGGGCGTCGCAGACGTCGCCGCGGACGAAGGTGAGGCGGTCGTGGAGGGCCGGGAGGTTCTCGCGGTCGCCGGCGTACGTGAGCTTGTCGAGGACGGTCACGTGGTGCGCGGCCCCGGGCTCGTACGCCTCCGAGAGCAGCGCGCGTACGTAGTGGGAGCCGATGAACCCGGCACCGCCGGTCACCAGGATCCTCATGACGCCTCCTCGTACAGCGGGCTGCCGGTGATCTCCGTCAGGTACCGGCCGTAGGGGGACTTGGACAGGGCGAGGCCGAGCCGGTGGCAGGTGTCCCGGTCGATGTAGCCCATGCGCCAGGCGATCTCCTCGACGCAGGCGATGCGGACGCCCTGCCGGTGGAAGAGGATCTGCACGTACTGCCCGGCCTCGGTGAGCGCGTCGTGGGTGCCCGTGTCGAGCCATACGAAGCCCCGGCCCAGCTGGACGCAGGTGGCCTTCCCGCGCTCCAGGTAGGCCCGGTTGACGTCGGTGATCTCCAGTTCGCCGCGTTCGGAGGGGTGCAGTCCACGGGCGATGTCCACCACGTCGTTGTCGTAGAAGTACAGGCCGGTGACGGCCAGGTCGGAGCGGGGCGCCGCGGGCTTCTCCTCCAGTCCCACGAGGCGGCCCGACGCGTCGACCTCGGCGACCCCGTACCGTTCGGGGTCGCTCACCGGATAGCCGAACAGGACGCAGCCGTCGACGTCCCGGGCGCTGGTGCGGAGGATCTCGCCGAACCCGGGCCCGTGGAAGAGGTTGTCCCCCAGGACCAGGGCGACGGAGTCGTCCCCGATGTGCTCGGCGCCGACGAGGAAGGCGTCGGCGAGCCCCCGGGGCTTGTCCTGTTCGGCGTAGGTCAGGGTGATGCCGAGGGCGGTTCCGTCGCCGAGCAGCCGCTGGAAGCCCGGCAGGCCGTCCGGGGAGGCGATGATCTGGATCTCGGTGACGCCGGCCAGCATCAGCACGGACAGCGGGTAGTAGATCATGGGTTTGTCGTAGACCGGCAGCAGCTGCTTCGAGACGCCCAAGGTGATGGGGTGCAGCCGGGTTCCGCTGCCGCCGGCCAGGATGATTCCCTTCATCCCGGATCCTTCCCGGTGTCGGAGACGGTCGTGGACGTGCGGCCCGTGGGGTCGGTGGTGCGGCTCGGCGCGCGGTGCTCCACCGCCAGCACCCGGTGTCTGCGCAGGTCCTCCTCCGCCGTCTGCTCGACCCTGTTCATGGCCGTGCGCAGCAGGGGCGGTGCCATCAGGGAGGTCAGGACGGCGACGAGGACGACGATGCTGTACATCTCGACGGTCAGCAGTCCCAGGCGGACGCCGATCATGGCGATGATGACCTCGATGACGCCGCGGGCGTTCATCCCGGCGCCCAGGGCCATGGACTCCCAGCGGTTCATACGGCTGGTGAGGCCGCCGACGAACGCGCCGAGGAACTTGCCGAGGACGGCGACCGCGAACACCGCGAACCCCCACAGGGCGATCTGCGGGTCGACGAGGGCGGTGAGGTCCATCCGCAGTCCGGCGGTGGCGAAGAAGAGGGGGGCCAGGACCGCCATGACCGTGGTGTTCAGCGGGGCGAGCGCCGACCGGTCGAACCCCTTGGTGCCGCCGATGAGGACGCCGCACAGGAAGGCCCCGAACACGGCCTCCAGGCCCAGGGCGTGGCTCCCCGCGGCGGACAGGGTCATCAGGACGACGGCGGTGATCACGGGCAGCCCCGGCGTGTCGCGGCGGGCGGAGGCGCGCATCGCGGCGCCGACGCACAGCCGGCCGAGGGTCATGGTGACGAGCAGGAGCAGGGCGACCTTGCCGAGGGCGAGGAGCACCTGGCCCGCTCCCAGACCGGCGGTGGACATGGCGGTGATCAGGGAGAGGAGCACCCAGCCGACGGTGTCGTCGACGGTGCCCGCCACCAGGATCATCTGGCCCACGTCCCGGTGGATGAGTTTCATGTCGATGAGGGTGCGGGCGATGACCGGGATGGCGCTGACGCACATCGCCACGCCCACGAACAGCGCGAAGACCGTCGGGTCGGCGCCGGGGGCGTGCAGGCTCTTCGGCAGCAGGTAACCGAGACCGACGCCGAGGGCGAGCGGCAGCAGGAGCCCGGCGGCGCTCACCCGCACCGCCCGGGTCCCCTGTCTGCGCACGAGCTTGAGGTCCAGGTGGATGCCGGTGAAGCCGACGAGGAGGATGACACCCAGCTGGCCCACGGCGTCGAGCAGGTGCATGTACTCGGTGTCCTGCGGGAACAGCCACTGCCCGAGCCCCGGCATCACCTCCGCCAGCAGGGACGGTCCGAGCAGTACTCCGGCCGACAGCTCCCCCACGATGGCCGGCATGCCCAGTCGCCGGGCGAGTCGGCCGAGGAGCAGTGCGGTCAGCAGCAGCACGCCCACCTGTAACAGCAGCACCATCAGGGCGTGGCTGGACAGGGGCGCGACCACCGTGGCTGCCACGGACATGGAAACTCCTTCTCCCTGGGTCTCGGACCGGCCGGACCGGACTGCCGCACCGGGTCAGGTCGGATGTCGGATGTCGGGTGTCGGGTCAGGAGGCCCGCCGGACGGCGTCGCCGACCGCCACGAAGTGGCTCGGCCGTCCGTCCCGGTACACCTCGCGGCCCCGCTTGCGCGCCTCGTGGCGGTGCATCAGCTCCCAGGTGCCGTCGGTGCGGAGCAGCGGCACGGAGTGCCAGGGCGTCATCCACGCGTCACCGGCTTCGAGGAGGCGGATGCCGAACTTGACCTCGCCCCGGTTCTGCGGGTGGATGGACAGGCGCACGTTGCGCGGATAGCACTCGGCGATCAGTTCGCTCCAGGCCCGGCTGCGCAGGATGACCTC
This sequence comes from Streptomyces beigongshangae, assembly GCF_019710745.1. Lineage (GTDB taxonomy): Bacteria > Actinomycetota > Actinomycetes > Streptomycetales > Streptomycetaceae > Streptomyces > Streptomyces beigongshangae. Next base: position 172,125 of record NZ_JAHKJW010000008.1, on the reverse strand, counting down.
GTAGGCACGGCGGCGGCTCTCCCGCTGGAGCGCCGAGCGCGAACCCTGCCACCCCGAGGTGTCCTCCATCAGGAACCGGGTGATGCCGCGGTACATGCGCAGGGTGGACTCGTTGCTGCGCACCTCCGCCTTCAGCTCCTCGACGGACGGCCCGAGGTTCTCGGCGGCGGTCCTGCGCTTCTCGTCGTACGAGAGGTCGGGCCCGTACACGTCCCGCAGGTCGAACGTGCCGAGGTGGTCGGAGAGTCCCTCGGTCCGGATCATGGCGCGCAGTTCGTCGCCGTAGGCGTCGATGTGCTCGTCGGGGACGCCGATGACGTCGCCGAATATGTGGCCGTCGGAGCAGATCAGCAGCCTCGCGCCGGGGGCGTAGACCTTCTCGATCTCCAGGCACAGCGAGTGCAGGGACCGCAGGGCGAGCCGTTCCCCCTGGTCCGGGAGGTGGTTGAACACCTTGTCCGGGTTGGGGGACTTGCAGGGGAAACCGGGCACACTGAAGATCACTTGCTCGCCGTTGCGGATGAACTCCCCCAGCTGTTTCAGCTGCTCCGGAAAGGCGTCCGTGGTGTCGAGGTGCGTGTCGCGCTCCAGGGTGCGGCGGTACGGGAGGAGGAGCGCCAGGATCCGGTGGGCGGTGCGCTCGGCGTCGAGGGTCTTCGGTGTGGAGATGCTGCAGGGCTGAGACATGGTTGTCCGGCTCGTTTCTGTGATCACGTGACTGGTCGTTGTGGGTTGGATGGTGTGTGGGACCGGGTACGGCGCCTGCACCGCTGTCGCCGGTCAGTGCGCCACGGGGCAGCCGCCGGGCGACCCGGCGTCCGGCGGCCCGTAGGCGACACGCAGTTCGTTGACGCCGCGCGCGAGGACGGCGCCGATCCAGGCCAGGTCCTCGTCGGGCACGGCGAGGCGGATCCGGGGCATCCGGCGGAGCAGCGCGCACAGGGCGATCCGCAGCTCCGCGCGCGCGAGTGCGGCGCCCGGGCAGAAGTGGATGCCGTGGCCGAAGGACAGGTGCGGATTGGGCGTGCGGTCGAGGTCGAGCGTGTCGGCGTCGGGGAAGTGCCGCGGATCGCGGTTGGCGGCGCTCAGCGACACGATGACCGAGTCGCCGGCCGGGATCCGGGTGCCGAACAGGTCGGCCTCCTCGGCGAAGAACCGCCAGGTGGTGAGTTCGAAGGCGGCGTCGTACCGGAGCAGTTCCTCGACGGCCCGCGCCGGCAGGTCCGGGTCGCGCCCGTCGCCGTCGCTCACGGCCTCCTGGAGGCGTCGCAGCTGGACGGGGTGGCGCAGCAGGGCGATCAGGGAGGTGGTGATCTGGTTGGTCACCGGCTCCTGTCCGGCGACGAGCAGCTGGAAGACGATGGAGTCCTGCTCCTCCTTGGTGAGGACGCCCGCCTCGCGCTGCGTGACGAGCTGGGTGAGGAGGTCGTCGCCGGGGTGGCGGCGCTTGTCCTCGACGACCTCCGCTATGTAGTCCTGCAGACCGCGCAACCTGCTCTCGTAGAGCGGCCGTTGCGGGTCGGAGGGGCCGACGGGCTGCACGACCTTGCCCCAGTCGCGGTCGAAACGTGCCGCCAGGGCGTCCGGCAGGCCGATCACCTCGGCGAGGACACGGAAGGGGAACTGCGCGGCGAACGCGCCCACCACGTCGACCACGCCGCCCACACCGCTCGCGCCCGGCGCCTCGTCCCGTTCCCCGTCCGCGGTCGCGCCGAGGGCCGCGTCGAGCAGTTCCCCGGCGATCTCCTCGAACCGGGGGCGCGCCCGCTCGACGTTGCGGGGCGAGAACGCCTCGGTGACCAGTTTCCGCATCGCGGTGTGCTTCGGCGGGTCCTGGTGCAGCAGATGGACCTGGAGCTGTGAATGCTGCGGCTCCGGCATGATGGCGGCGCGTTCGCGCCAGGCGTCGTTGCCGAGATCGTGGTTCTTGCCCAGCCGGGCGTCGTTCAGCGTGCTGTACGCCGCGTCGTACCCGGTGACGAGCCAGGCGTTGACCCCGCTGGGAAAGGTGACCCGGTGCACGGGGCCCTCCTCCCGGAGCTTCTGGTACAGCGGATAGGGATCGGTCTTGTACGCCTTGCCATGAAGAGGCAGCGGTTCGGAATGCGGCACAGCGTGGTGTTCCTTCCTGAATGGGCAGCCCTTTTTCCCAGAAAGGGGAACGGCGACTTGTTCGGAGCGCTGCACTCGGCCGGACCGGGCGCGACTGCACGACGGCGCACGGCGGCACGTGTGAGCGTGGAGGTGGGAAAGGGTGCTTGCGGTGCGGCGCGAGGTGGGCGGCGGCCGGCCGGCGGGGTGCCCGTGTCACTCCCGTGGACCGAACGGTCCGGGCCGTGAAGCCGCTTGCAGGCGCCGCGTCCGCCTCCGGACGGCTCGTCCGAACGGCCGACGCCTACAAGTCACCGACAGTGAGGGAGTCTTCTTGGCTACAGGTCGGCATGTCAATGCGTATGCGTTCATTTCGAATTCAGTTCGCCCTGAACGCAATCGGCCGACACCCGGTCAAATCTCTTCGCTCACCGCCAGGGGCGTCGCATAGAGTGACTTTCCATGGTGGCCTCACGGGGGAGCGCTGTCCGGTTCGACCTTCTGGGCACGTTGATGATTTCGGTCGGAGACAAGGAACTCCACTTGGGCAGTCCGCACGCTCGCGCGGTACTGGCCGCATTGCTGCTCGAGGCCAATCGCCTCGTTCCGATCTCCCATCTGGTGGAAGCCGTGTGGGAACAGCGTCCGCCGGTCACGGCGGACCATCAGATCCGCAAGATCGTGGCCGCCCTGCGGACGGGCGTCCCCGGTCTGCGGGACATGCTGGTGACCGAGGGGCCGGGCTACCGGATCGTCGTCGACGACGACCAGCTGGACCTGATCGCCTTCGGCAGGGCGCTGGACGCCGCACGGCGCAGTGACACCGTGGACGGCGAGGCGGCCGCGCTGGAGGCGGCGCTCGGCCTGTACCGGGGACGTATCCTGCCCGTCGGCCGCAGCTGGGTGCTCACCTCGGCCGCCGCCGCCCTGGAGGACCGCTGTCTGGGCGCCCGTGAGCGGCTCCTGGAGCTGCGGCTGGCGCAGGGCCGCGCCCATGAGGCGGTGGCCGAGCTGATGCCGCTCGTCGCCGAGCACCCGCTGCGGGAGTCCGTGAGCGCGCTGCTGATGACCGCGCTGGACCGGGTGGGCCGGAAGGCGGACGCGCTGCGCGTGTACCACGACCTGCGCAGGCAGCTCGCCGATCAGCTCGGCCTCGATCCGAGCGACTTCGTCACCTCCCGCTACCAGCGGATCCTCCGCAACGAGTCCGGTTCCGACCTGTCGTCCGCGGCGGGGCACGGCCGTCCCACGGGCCCGTCGCTCCCGGCCGGGCCGCCGCGTTCGCTGCCGCACGGCCTGCCGGACTTCACCGGCCGCGGGACCGAGCTGAGCCGGCTGCTGTCCCTGGCCACGGCCGACGCCGCGGGCCACCGGGCCGTACGGATCGTCGTGGTCGACGGAATGGCGGGCAGCGGCAAGACCGCCCTGGCCGTGCACGCCGCCCACCGCCTCACCGAGCGGTACCCGGACGGCCAGGTCTTCCTCGACCTCCACGGCTTCAGCCCGCACGGAGCCCCCGTCGGACCACGGGAGGCGCTGGGAACGCTGCTGCGGACGGTCGACGTGCCCGAGGACCGCATCCCGGTGGGCCTGGCCGACCGGGAGAGTCTCTGGCGCGTCCTGACCTCCGGCCGCCGCATGCTGCTGTTCTTCGACAACGCCGCCTCCTCGGACCAGGTCCGCCCGTTGATCCCCTCCGCGCCGGGCTGTCTGGTGCTTGTCACCAGCCGCCCCCGGCTCGCCGAGCTGGACGGCGCGGCGACGCTGCCCCTGCCGCCGCTCCCGCCCGCCGAAGGGCTGGCACTGCTGCGCCGTCTCCTCGGCGAGCGGCGCGTCACCGCCGAGGAGGAGGCGGCGGGCGAGTTGGTCGCCCTGTGCGGACGGCTCCCGCTGGCCCTGCGCATCGTCGCCGCCCGACTGGCCAACCGCCCCCACTGGACGCTCGGGTACCTGGCCGGCCGCCTCCGGGAGGACGCGACCCGCCTCGACGAGCTGGTCGTGGAGCACCGCAGTGTCCGCACCGCCCTCGGCCTGTCGTACGCGGCGGTGCCCCGGCGCCACCAGGACCTGTTCCGGCTGCTGGGGGCGCACCCCGGTGCGGACTTCGACGGGCACGCCGCCGCCGCGCTCACCGGGTTCTCCCCGCAGACCGCGGAATCCCTGCTGGAGGACCTGCTGGACGCCCGGCTGCTCGTCCAGCACACGCCCGGCCGCTACGCCTTCCACAGCCTGGTCCGCGCCCTGGCGCGGGAGAGCGCCGCCCGCGATCCGCACGCCGCCCGCAGGGCCCGGCACCGGCTGCTCGACTTCTACCTGGAGGCCGCCGACGAGGCCGCGCGCCTGGTCCAGCCCCGCCGGGAGCGGCTGCGCCCCGCGGTACTGCGCCATCCCCCGCGTACGACTCCGCCGCTGGGTGACGCGGCGCAGGCGCTGGCCTGGTTCGAGACGGAGCAGTCCAATCTGCGGGCCGCGCTGGCCTGGGCCGCGGACCACGGGTTCGACGTCCATGTCGTCCACCTGTCGCTGGCGCTCACTCGTTTCCTGCATGTGCGGGGCCGCGCCGAGGAGGAGTCGGCCGCGCACCGCGGGGCCGTGGCCGCCGCCCGGCGGCTGGGGGACCCCGTGGCGGAGGGCACGGTCCTGACGGACATGGCCGCCTCCCGCGGCGCTCCCGGGCGCTCCCGTGGGCCGGCGTCGCAGCGGGGCCCGGACGGAGGGCTCCGGCCCCCGCCGGACGCGCCGGACGCGGAGCGGCCGCGGAACTGCGCCACGGCGGGACCGGCGTGGTCCGCGCTCTGCCGGGCCGGTGCGGGAGCACTGGCGCCGGACCGGGCCCTGGGCCGGCTCGCCTGAGCCGGGCCGCTTGAGCCGGGCCGCTTGAGCCGGGCCGCTTGAGCCGGGCCGCTTGAGCCGCCCCGCGCCGAGCGCGGTGCCTGCTCCTGGGGCGGCCCGCGGGAGGTCTCGTCCCGGTGGCCCGCGGGGGTCTCGGCGGTACGCCGGAGGTCTCGCTGCACTCCGGAGGTCTCACCGGCATGTCGGAGGTCTCACCGGCACACCGCGTACCGTCCCCGGGCCGCCCCGGGCCGCCCCGGGCCGCCCCGGGCCGCGCGACGGCGCTCGTGCCGACGGCCGGGCGGTCCTCAGGGCCGGTCCGGACGCCGTTCAGCGCAGGGGCGTTCAGCGCAGGGGCGCGAGAATCTCGCCCGTCGCGGCCTCGCGTACGGTGATCGCCTCCATGGGGCAGGTCTCCGCCGCGTCCATCACCCCGTCGTCCGGAGTGATCAGCTCGTCCACCGGACGGGCCCGGCCGGCGTCCAGCCGCATACGGCCGTGCGCCGTTCCGAGGCACAGCCCGGTGCCGGCACAGGCGAGCCGGTCGACCTCGATCCGCCATCGAACCTGGTCCTGGTCCATCTCCTCGTTCCCCTTCACCGTCTTCACCGTCGCTGAATCCCGGAGCGGTGGGCGGCGCGCGCCCGGCCCGTCCTCCGCCGGGGCCGCCCCGTCCTCCCGCCTCACTGGGCCGCCAGGTCTTCCAGGCGGGCGGTGATGTCCAGCGGGGTCGGCATGGCCTTGATCTCCGCGCGGACCTCCGCCGCGGCCGTCCGCATCGCCTGGTCCGCGAGGACGGACTCCAGCAGCTCCGGTCCGATCTCGTCGGGCTGTACGATCCGGCCCACGCCCCGGTCGGCGACCGCCCGGGCCACATCGGGCCGCCCGAGCCCCCTGAGGTCGAGCACCAGTTGGGGAAGGCCGTGCACCATCGCCCCCAGCGCCGTGCCCGGACCGGCGTGGTGGACGACCGCCGAACACCGCGACACCAGCGCGCCGTACGGCACCCAGTCGAAGACCCGCACGTTCTCGGGCAGCGGCCCGAACGGCTCCGGGTCTATGCCGGGAAGGGCCACGACCAGTTCGGCCTGCATCTTGGGTGCCGTCGCCAGCAGCCGTTCCAGGACGGCCGCGGCCTCGCCCGGTACCGGACCGCTGCCGAGGGAGACGGCGACACGGGGCACTTCGGGCGTGGAGTTGAGGAGGTCGTACAGCGGTTTCGGCAGTGATCCGCTGCCGTTGTAGGGCACGTACCCCATGGGCCACGCGCCGGTCCCGGCGGGGACGACGCTCGGCGGGGTGATGTCGATGGTGGCCCGTACGCCGGGCAGATCCACCCCGTGCTGCTCGAAGAGGTCCGCGTGGAGCTCGCGCATCATCTCGGCGGACGGGTTCAGGAACCCGAAACCGTGCTGCACCGCGGGCACACCCAGTTTGGCCGCCGCGACGATCCCGGGCGTCAGCAGCGGCGAGTGCACCACGACGTCCGGCCGCCACTCCTCGGCCGTGCGGATGATCGCGTCGACCATCTCCGGCTGGAGCCGCAGCGCCGACGCGACCGCCCCGCCCACCACCTCCAGGTATCCGGCGCCCGATCCCTCCTGGAAGAGCCGCGCCGCGACCTCCGGGTGGTGCTGCGCCAGCCGGCCCACCATCTGCTCCAGGGAGAGGCCGGGCGCCACGTCCACGGTGCGCGCGCCGGCCTCGCCCAGGGCGAGGCCGGGCCCGCTGGACACCACCAGGACCTCGTGGCCGGCGAGTTGCAGGGCCCAGGTGAGCGGCACCACGGGGTAGGTGTGTCCCGTGCCGGGAGTGATCGTCATCAGTACGCGCATGGCTGTGGTTCTCCGTTCAGTAGGCAGGAAACCGAAGGCGGACGTCGGCGGCGGACATCGGTGGCGGGCGTCGGCGTGAAGGAGCCGGCGGGACCGGTGAGAAGGGAGCGGGCCGGCAGGGGGCGGCGGTTTCAGCGCAGCGACGCGACCGGGTGCTCCGGGCGCGGTCCGATGGCCATGGCGCGCGCCGGGACCCCCTGCAGCGGAGGCAGCCGTTTCAGGATCCGCAGCAGCAGCGGCGTGCTGGACCTGCCCTCGCCGCGGATCCACGGTTCGAGGAACCGGGTCTGCAGGAAGCGCTGCATCCGCTGGAGGACCGCCGTCGGCGGCAGCCGCCGGCGCTGCACCCTTCTGAGGTGCCTGTCGCCGAGTGTGCCGTTCCGCAGCGGCTCGGCCAGGATGTTCGCGGCGGCGACGGCGTCCTGCACCGCGAGGTTGATGCCGACGCCCATGATGGGCGACATGGTGTGGGCGGCGTCCCCGATGCACAGCAGACCCGGCCGCCACCACTGCCGCAGCCGGTCGATCTGCACGTCGAGCACCTTGACGTCGTCCCAGGTGCGCACCTCGTGCACCCGGTCGGCCAGGAACGGGCTCAGCGCGGCCACCGTCTCCCGGAACCGGTCCAGGCCCTGGAGCCGGAGCTCCTCGTACCCGCCCTTGCACACGGCCAGGGCGGTCTGCCAGTGGTTCTGCCGCTCGATACGGACCAGGAGCTGGCTGCCGGAGAGGCGCCCGACCATGCCTCCCGGGTCGCTCTCCCGCTTCGACAGCCTGAACCACAGGATGTCCAGGGCGGAGCCGAAGACCCGGGACTCCAGTCCGGCGGATTCCCGCACGACCGACCGCCGGCCGTCGGCCGCGACCGTGAGGTCCGCGTGGATCTCGTGCTCCTCCCCGTCGGCGTCCCGGTAGCGCAGGCCGTTGACGCGTCCCCGGTCCGTGGTCACCGCGACGACCTCGCTGTTCCGCAGGAACCGGAAGGTGCCGAACCGGTTGGCCTCGTCGAGGAGGAAGGTGAGGAAATCGGACTGCGGCAGGAAGGTGATGTGCTTGAACCTCCCCGGCAGCCGGCGGAAGTCCGCCAGGGTGTACGTCCCGTCGTCGGTCAGGACCTGGAGTTCGTGGATGTGCTGGTGGGCCAGTTCCCGGAACGCGTCCTCCAGGCCCAGTTCGCCCATCAGCCGGAGGGTGGAGGCGTGCACGGTGTCCCCCCGGAAGTCCCGCAGGAAGTCGTCGTGCTTCTCCAGCACCACGGTGGCCACCCCGGCCCTGGCGAGCAGCATTCCGAGCATCAGTCCGGCAGGCCCCGCACCGGCGATGAGGCATCCGGTGTGACTCGATCCCATTGTCTCCCCCAGTGGTTCCCGGGACCCGCTCACCGCGGGCCGTACGGCACGGTCGACGGGCACCGCGGGGCTCCCGCGGTCACCATGTGACAGGAAGGGCTGCCGGAGCCCGCGCGATGAGTCCTGGTTTCCACGGCACGTCCTCCGCCGGTCCGGTCAGACGCAGGGTCGGGAACCTGGCGGTGAGCCCTTCCAGGGCCACCTTCAGCTCGGCGCGGGCCAGGCTCGCGCCGAGGCAGAAGTGCATGCCGTGGCCGAACCCGAGGTGCGGATTGCTCTTCCGGTCGAAGCGGATGGTTTCCGGCGTCTCGAAGACCCGCTCGTCGCGGTCGCCCGCCGCCCTCTGGAAGATGACCGTCTCGCCGCGGCGGATGAGCACTCCGCCGATCTCGACGTCCTCGGAGGCCCGGCGCGGGAAGCTGCCCACCGAGCGGAGCGGGATGATGCGCAGCATCTCCTCGATGACGCGGTCCGTCAGCGAGGGGTCCTCGACCAGCTGCACGTACAGATCACGCTGGGACAGCAGCAGGAAGGAGACGTTCGAGATCATGCTGAGCGAGGTCTCATGGCCGGCCATGAGGACGCCGATGCCGGTCCGCACGGCCTCCACCTCGGACAGCTCCCCGGCGTCCAGCGCCCGGATGAGCACGGACAGCAGGTCGTCGGAGGGGTCGTCGCGGCGCTTGGCGATCAGCTTGCGCAAGAACGCCTCCAGCCCGTCGCGGGCCTCGTCGATCTCCTCCTTGGTGTGGGCGGAGGTGGCGACGAAGACGTCGGAGTACCTGCGGAACTCCGCGCGCTCCTCGTACGGGACGCCGAACAGCTCCACGATCATGCGGACCGGAAGCGGGACCGCCAGGCTCTGCACGAGGTCGCCGGGCGGCCCGGCGTTCTCCATGGCGTCGAGTTCGGCGGTGACGAGGGAGCGCATGCGGTCGGCGAGCTGCGACACGATGCGCGGCCGGAACGCGTGGGCGACGACCTTGCGGATCCTGCCGTGGTCCGGCGGGTCCATGCTGAGCAGGTTCCCCGGGCGCAGCGGCAGGGGCGTCACCCGTGCGGTGTCGCGGGCCGTCGCGGCGTGCGAGCTGAACCGGGGGTCGGCGAGGAACTGCTTGATCTCGTGGTAGCCGGTGATCAGCCAGGCCTCGCCGCCGTAGGGCATCGTGACCCGGGACACCGGCTCGTCGCGGCACAGCTCCAGATAGCGGTGGTGCAGGTCGAGCCGGACGACCGGGCCGAAGGGATACTTCGGCGGCCCGGCCGGTTCCGTGGCAGTCATGGTGTCCACCTTCTGCGATTCGTTCGTCGCGTACGACAGGAAGAGAAATGCGGCCCTTTCGACCGGGGCCGGACATGCTTCGTGCGCCATGCTTCGGGCACCGCACTTCGGGCACCGCACTTCGGACGGCGCCGACTCCGCCGCATGCCGAATTGGGTGCCCGCGCCGGAAGCCTCTCACAAGGACACCGGAGACGCCGTGTTCGATAGATCCGGCGAAAGGACCGACGACGGATCCGACGAAAGATCTGACGAAAGGCCCGTCGAAAGAACCGTCGAAAGCCGTGACGCTCCCCCGGAGACATACCGCGAAAACTCCGGGAGAGCGTCGAAAAGCTGGCGGCAATGGCTTGACGGACCGTAAAATAAGCACTCGGTAAATCTTTGGCAGCCGGAGCGGAAGGGGTTTCCCGGATGATCCCGTTCAGCCGGGAATCATCGCCCGGTCCGTCTCAGACGCTCATGTCCGAGTGCTCCTTGGCCCTGGCCTCCCGTTCCACGTTGTCGGCGAACCGGATCCATCTGTCCGCGCACGCCCGGGCCAGGCTGGCGACCCCGCCGGCGCTGTGCGGGGGGATCGTGGCGGCCAGCCTCGACCAGGTGGAGGAGTCGACGTCGTGGACGGCGAAGCAGCGCAGCAGGAAACGGCCGGTCTGCGAGAGCCGCAGAGCCGGGTCCCGGCGCAGCCTGTCCAGCAGTTCCGTGGGTTCACGGACGGAGGGCCCGTCCGCCGCCCCCCGCTGCGGCCGCCGGCCGTCTTCCTCCTTCCCGGGGCGGACGGGGCGCGCGCCACGTCCCTCCGGCACGGGATCCCGGCCGAGGGCTATGCGCTTCTTCACGTCATGAGCGGTGCCGAGCGAGATGCCGGCGGCCTGGGCGATCTCGCGCAGACTCGCGCCGGGGCGCTCCATCATCAGCTTGCCCGCGTGCTGCCGTCCGCTGGCGACGCCGTCCACGTCCGCGCGGCGCTGCTTGCCGTCCAGCCCTATCCGGATGTTCAAATGCGCAACTTCGACGGTTGAACGCCTCACCCGCGAGACGGTGCGGGGCGACAGGGCGGTGACGGACGCGACGTACCTGTCCGAGAGCGCCGGGTTCTCCTTCAGGATCCGGACGGCCGCCGCGAGCCGGTCGCTGTGGGTCAGCGGCTTGCCGTGCGAGATGTTCAGGCTGACCGCGACCGTGAACAGGCTGCGCTCCGGCACCTCCAGGAGGTACGCGCTGATGGTCCGGTCGCCGCGCGCCCGGGCGGCGGCGAGTCTGTGCATTCCGTCGACCACCCGCCCGGTGGGCCGGTGCACGACAATGGGTGGAAGTTCCGCTTCCAGCGTGCTGAGCGTATCGACGTGCTCCTGGTCCAGTCCTTTGATGCGTGGCGAGTCCCCCGGCAATAACGAGTCAACCGGTACATCCGCGCGCGCCGCCGCACTCAGGACTGGTGATAATGGCACGTAGTTATCACCGCTGCTCATTGAATCCCCGCGTTCCCCCGTGGTGGTTCGATGATGACACCGAAGCACGCTAACAAGCCAATCCGGGGCGGGCAAGGCGATTACGGCCCGGGTCGTCCGCAACAAATGAATGAATGGATTCCATTTATCGGGAGGGGTCCGAGATCAACGGGTGCGGTGCGATCACTGGAAATGACCAAGGGCGGGTTCCGATACTCGGCGGGAATCGCGATCGATAAAGATCGGCGGAAATCGGGATCACTATCCGGATCACTATCCGGATCACCGGAGAGCGGTGCGGACCGGTCACCGGGACCGGTCCGCGCCGCCGATCACTTACGCTGGTAGAGCTTCATGGTGACGGAGCCGAACACCACGATCAGAACAGCCGACCAGCCCAGCGTCCAGGCCACGTCGGCGCCGGGTGAACGGCCCTCCATCAGACCGCGCACCGCAGAGGCGACATGGGTGATCGGGTTGTTGTGGACCAGCTTCTGGAGCCAGTCCGGCATGGTCTGCGGGTCGACGAAGATGTCGCTGAGGAAGTTCAGCGGGAAGATCACTGTCATCGAGGCACCTATCACCGTTCTCTCGTCGCGCACGAGCAGACCGAACATGGTCCCCACCCACGAGAAGGCGAAGGCGAACACGAGGAGCAGCAGCACTCCGGCGACGACGCCCGGTACGCCCCCCTCGGGACGGAAGCCGATGAGGAGTCCGACCGCGAGCATCACCGACGAGGCGATGGAGTAGCGCAGCACATCGCCCAGGAGATGGCCGACCAGCGTCGACGGCCGCCAGATGGGCAGCATGCGGAAGCGGTCGAGGACACCCTTGTCGATGTCGTTGTTGATCGCGATGCCCGTGTACATGGTGGTCATCACGACCGACATCACCAGGACGCCCGGCAGCAGGTACTGGATGTACTCGCGCGGCGAACCCGCCAGCGCACCGCCGAAGAGGTACGTGAACATCAGCACCAGCATCACCGGCAGGACGGTGACGTCGGCCAGCTGCTCCGGAATGTGCTTGATCTTCAGCATGGACCGCCAGCCGAAGGCGAGCGAGGCCGACACCGGACCGGGCGGCGACGGGCGCTCCGCGGTGAGCAGCTCCACGAGGGACCCGCTGGGGACGGGGGGCAGTTCGTCGTGACGTCCGGCCGTGTCGCCGGGAGTCGCGGTACTCATGTCGCACGCTCCTTCTCGATCCCCTGCCCGGGCCCGTGCCCGGACCCCACGGAGGCCGGGCCGGCCCTGCGGTCGGTGAGCGCGAGGAAGACCTCGTCCAGGCTGGGCTGGCCGAGCGAGAAGCTGTCCACGGTGATGCCGCGGCGGGCCAGTTCCGCGAGGGCGCGGGACGCCCGCCCGGCAGCTCCCCCGTCACCGGCGCCGGCACCGCCGTCGCCGTCGCCGTTGTCGATGCGGGCGGTCAGCGCCAGCGGATCGGGCTCCCGCTGCACCTCGGCACCGAGGGTCAGGGCCAGGACCTGTTCGGCCTCCGTCCGCCGCACGGTGTCGCGCAGCCTCAGGTGGACGGCCCCCGCGCCGACGGACGCCTTCAACTCGCCCTTGGTGCCTTCGGCGATGACCCTGCCCTTGTCGATGACCGCGATACGGGACGCCAGCCGGTCCACCTCGTCCAGGTACTGCGTGGTCAGCAGCACGGTCTTCCCCTGCGCGACGATCACCCGGATCATCTCCCACACCTGGTTGCGGCTGCGCGGGTCCAGACCGGTGGTCGGCTCGTCCAGGAACAGCAGGTCGGGCGCGTTGAGGAGGGAGGCGCCGATGTCGAGACGGCGGCGCATGCCTCCCGAGTAGGTCTTGACCTGGCGGCCGGCGGCCTCGGCCAGCCCGAAGGTCCGCAGCAGCTGCACGGCCCGGTCCCGTGCGCCCTTCTTCGGGTGCCCGCTCAGCCTGCCGAGCAGGACCAGGTTCTCCATGCCCGTCAGATCCTGGTCCAGCGAGGCGTACTGGCCGGTGAGGCCGACCCGGCGGCGGACGGCGTCCGCCTCCCGCACGACGTCGTGGCCGAAGATCCGTGCCTCGCCGCCGTCGGGGCGCAGCAGGCCCGCGAGCATCCTCACCGTCGTGGTCTTGCCGGCGCCGTTCGGGCCGAGCACGCCGTAGACGGTGCCCTGCCGGACGGTCAGGTCGACGCCGTCCACGGCCCGGTGGGCGCCGAAGGTCTTCACCAGGCCCACCGCCTGGACGGCCGGGTCCGGAACAGTGCGATCGGTCATGTCCGGCCGTCCTCCCGCATCGTGTCCCCGGAGGGCGCCCGCACCGCTTCGGGGTGGCGCCGCAGCCGCTGGAGCGCGAGGACCCCGCCCACACCGGGGACGAACGACCGCCGGCGCGCTCCCGCGGAGGCGCCCTTGACCGTGGCGGAGAACGTCGCCGCGACGACGACCAGGTAGGCGGTGCCGTGCACCGGCCCGCCGAGCGAGGTGATCGCCCTGGTGTGCGTGGTGAACAGGTTGACGGACAGGATCAGGAGGGAGGCGGCCTCGACGGCGGCCGCGGCGCGGAGCGTCCTCACACCGTCACGCTCCCGTCGTGGAGCCGGGGCGGACGATCATCAGGACCACGACGACCGACCACAGGACGTTGAAGATCCCGGTGAGCATCGTCAGCCGGGACGTGGCCGCGCGCAGCCCCTCGGCCCCGGTGTCCTGACGGGGCATCGCGAGCAGCCGCTGCTGGTGGGGGAGGATCACCGCCGCCAGCATGACGGCGGCGACGGCCGTCAGGATCATCGACACGATCAGCCAGGCGTCGGTGAGGACCCCGAGCTGGGCGCCGGTCGCGAGCCCGAAGACGGGCACGACGAAACCGACGACGGCATAACCGCGGCAGACCCGGTGCAGGAGCGCCGCGATGCCGGCCGCGCGGCCGCTCGCTCTCTCGTCGTCCGTCACCGCCTGTTTCGCGTAGCGCGGGAAGAGCGAGGCCGCCATGGCGATCGAACCGACGGCCAGGATCGCACCGAGTACGTGGGCGGACAGCAGGACCTTGGTCACAACAGGTGCCTCCAGGGACAGGAGCGGACCGTCAATAGGTTGGCTACCAATAGATAGCACAGCTACACCAAGGGTAGGTAGGTAACCTACCCATTAGGGAAAAGTTCGGGAGGCACTCCCGGCCACCGCGCCGATCGTGGCCGATCGTGTGCGTACGGCTCGCCGTTCATCCCGCCGCTCCCGCATGGACCGCGGACCCGTCCCCACGTACGGTCGTGACGTCGCCTCAGCAGGAGGCACGCGACGGGGGGTCGCACCATGGCTCGCGGGAATCCGACCCGGAGGACCGGACACGGCGACGGCGTGCGCGCGGGCGGTCACCGCCTCCGGCACGCCGCCCGGGGTCTCCGCGCCGCCGGGCGCGACACGTCCGGCGCCCCCACCCCACCGCCCCGGTAGGGGCAGCACCGTCCGAACAGGGGCAGCGCCGCCCGAGCGGGGGCGGCGCCGGTCCTCCTCACCGTACAACCGGTGACGACGGCGAGTCGCCCGATGCGACATGCCGTGTCATCCCCGGAGCCCCGCCACGGTCTCCGGCTCACAGGACGTCCGGCACGGCACGCCGTGACGCGCGTCCCGCGTCACGGCCGCGCCGCGCCTTCCCGGCCCGCCGGCCGTCCTCGCGACCCCCGGTACACACACCCGGAAAACGAACGAAAGGCTCAGACACCGTGCGGGAATACTACGATGTCGTGATCATGGGCGGTGGCCCGGCCGGCTCCACCCTCGGCGCCCTCCTCGCTCAGCGCACCGGCTTGCGGACAGCGATCTTCGACAAGGAGGTCTTCCCCCGCCAGCACATAGGCGAGTCCTTCGCGCACCCCGTCGTCCCGGTGCTGCAGGAGAGCGGTGCGCTGGCCAAGGTCCTCGCCAGCCCGTGCTGGGTGAAGAAGTTCGGCGGCGTGTACGCGTGGGACCCGAAGCAGCCGAGTGTCGCCCTGTTCGACCAGGCGCCGTTCGAGCGGGACGGCGTACGGCGCTGGACGATGCACGTCGACCGGGCCGAGTTCGACCACATCCTGCTGGACCACGCCGCCGACGTCGGTGTGGAGGTCTTCCAGGGCGTCGCCGTCACCGCCTACGAGCCCGGTTCCCCGGGCGGTCTGGTCCGCCTCTCCGACGGGACCGCGGTGCGCGCCGGGTACTTCGTCGACGCCTCGGGACGCCAGAGCACCGTCTCCAACGCGCGCAACAAGCGCGGCTGGCTCTCCCACTTCAAGAACATCGCCATCTGGCAGCACTTCACGAACGGCGGCCAGACCCAGAACCTCGACGAGGACTGGAACATCTTCACCGAGGACAACCTCTCGCCCATCGGCTGCTTCGCCTTCCGCGACGGCTGGTGCTGGTACATCCCGGTGCCGAAGGTCGTCGACGGCAGGCGTGTCCTCACCCACTCCGTCGGCATCGTCACCAACCCGGCCGTCCTCAAGGAGCCCGGGCGCGACTTCACCGACCAGGAGACGTTCCTCGCCACCGTGCGCCAGGTGCCCTATCTGAAGGACCTGATCACCGACGCCGTCCCCATCGCCGACGGCATGCTCACCGCCACCAACTACTCGCGCGTCAGCGAGGAGTTCTCGGACTACGACGAGCGGCACCTCCTGGTGGGCGACGCCGCCTTCTTCGTCGACCCGCTCTTCTCCTCCGGGGTCGCCGTCGCCCTCACCCAGGCATCGGCCGCCGCGCTGCTGCTGCAGAAGACGACCGACGGCAGCCTGAGCGAGATCGACCAGCGCCACCTGTGGAAGGACTACAACGACAAGTGGCACGGCACCGCCGAGACGTTCGCCCTGATGATCGACCAGTGGTACCACGCCATCGCGAAGAACAACCCCGGCAGCGTCTACTGGAACACCCGCGGTACCGGAGCCGACCTCGGCATCCGCGAACAGACCTTCGACGCCCTGCTCAACACCGCCTTCCAGCCCGCCCTGCTGGAGGTCATGACGCACGGCAGCCGCAAGGTCGAGGACCTGGACGCGGCCGGGCCGTACCTGGCCGCCACCGCGCTGGCGGAGCCGGCCGACCTCACCGACGACGCCGTCGTCGCGCTGGCCGCCGGCACGGCCGTCCGCGACAGCGTCACCCTGCTCGTGCCGGGCTTCAAGGCCACCCACCCGCCGGCCAACGTCCAGCTCCCCCCCGCCGTGCTGGAGGGCATGACGGAGTACTGGCGCAACCCCCTCACCCACAGCGACGCGGCGCCGTCACCGCTGCGCACCACGGTGCCGTGCAGGAGGATCTACTCCGAGGACGACCCGCACGGCACGACCATCGACGCCGACGTCCGCAGGGACGGCGTGGACGAGCTGTGGGAACTGCTGAAGAGCGGACCCGTCAAGTACGGGGAGATCGCGGGCCGTCTCAGCCCGGCGCAGATCCGCCTCGTCAAGCGGATGTGCGTGGGCGGCTTCCTCCGGGTGACCCCCGCGGACGCCACGGCCTGATCCTCCGGACGCCCGGTTCACCCGGTGCCGGTGCCGGTTCCGGGGCCGGTTCCGGGGCCGGCTCTGGTTCCGGGTGTGTGGTCCGGCGCGCTGCGGCGCCGGACCACACACCCGGCGGTTCCGGCCGGTACGCCGTCACCGGCCCGCCCACCGGGCGGCCTCGACCGCCCAGTAGGTGAGGACGAGGTCGGCGCCGGCCCGGCGGACGGAGGCGAGCGACTCCTCGATGGCCCGCTTCCTGTCGATCCAGCCGTGCGCCGCCGCGGCCTCGACCATCGCGTACTCCCCCGAGACCTGGTAGGCGGCCACCGGGACGTCGGCGTGGTCGGCCACGGTCCGTACGACGTCCAGGTAGGACATCGCCGGTTTCACCATGACCATGTCCGCGCCCTGCTCCTGGTCCAGGGCCAGCGCCCGCAGCGCCCCCGCACGGTCGCGCGGGTCCATCTGGTAGGTGGTGCGATCGCCGCCGCGCAGATCGCACTCCACGGCGTCGCGGAACGGACCGTAGAAGGCCGAGGCGTACTTGGCGGTGTAGGCCAGGATCGCCACCCCGGTGTGTCCCGCGTCGTCCAGCGCCCGGCGGACCGCCCCCACCTGACCGTCCATCATCCCGCTCGGGCCGACGCAGTGGACGCCCGCCTCCGCGTGCAGCACCGCCATGGCCGCGTAGCGCCGTACGGTCGCGTCGTTGTCGATCCGGCCGTCGGGCGTGAGGACCCCGCAGTGGCCGTGATCGGTGAACTCGTCGAGGCACACGTCGCTCATCACCACCGCCTCGTCCCCGACCTCGTCGAGCGTCTCGCGGATCGCGCGCTGCAGTATGCCGTCCGGGTCGAGCGCCCCGGACCCGAGGGGGTGCTTGTGCTCGGGAACGGCGAACAGCATCAGGCCGCCCACCCCGGCGTCCACCGCCTCCCGCGCCGCCTTGCGCAGCGACGGCAGCGTGTGCTGGACCACGCCGGGCATCGAGTCGACCGGCCGGGGCTCGGCCGCGCCCTCCCTGACGAACAGCGGGAGGACCAGTTGCCCGGGATGCCACCTGGCCTCGGCGACGAGATCCCGCAGGGCCGCCGTGCGGCGCAGCCGGTGGGGCCGGGCCGTGAGGCCGCCCGCACCGGCACCGGTGATGTCCGACGTCGCCGGGATCCTGTTCACCGCTTCGCCTCCCCGTCCTCGTGTCCCGCCGGCCCTTCTGGTCCCGCTGGTCCTGCTGGTCCTGCCGCGCGAACGCGCCCGTTCGCCGCCGTACGCCCTTCCCCGTGTTCCTCCTCGGACGACTGCTCCTCCTCGGACGCGTGCTCCCCTTCGGACACACGGCACCCGGACGCGTGGTCCCTCAGCAGCGCCACGGCCAGTCCCCGGCCCGCGAGGGCGGCACCGTACGGCTCGGCGGGCGCCGTGCCGGTACGGAAGGTGCGCCGGCGGCCGGCGACCGGGGCGATCACGGCACACAGCACGAGACTCCGCCGGTCCGCCGGGCCGGTGAGCCGGGCATGCGCGCCGACGGGTGCGCTGCACCCGGCGTCGAGCTCGGCCAGCACCGCCCGTTCGGCCTCGACTGCCGCCCGGCAGGCCGGGTCGTCCAGCGTGCCGAGCAGCCGGGCGAGCTCCGTGTCGGCCGACCGGCACTCCACGGCGAGCGCCCCCTGCGCGGGGGCCGGCACGAACCGGTCGGGGGCGAACAGCTCCGCCGCCTCGTCGAGCCGGCCGAGCCGGGCCAGACCCGCGGCGGCGAGCACCACTCCGTCCAGTTCACCGTTGCGCACCTTGCCCAGCCGGGTGTCCACGTTGCCCCGCAGCGGTACGACCTCCAGGTCGGGGCGCAACGCGGCCAGCTGACCGGCCCTGCGGGGCGATCCGGTCCCGATCCGGGCACCGGCGGGCAGCCGGGCGAGGCTGCTCCCGTCCCCGGTGACCAGGGCGTCGCGCGGGTCCTCACGGGCCGGCACGGCGGCGATCACGATCCCGTCGGGCGGCGCGGTCGGCAGGTCCTTGTAGGAGTGGACGGCGAAATCGATCTCCTTCGCGAGCAGGGCGGCCCGCACGGCCTGCACGAAGACGCCGGTGCTGCCCATGGCCGTGACGGCCGCGGTGCTGGTGTCGCCCTCCGTGGTGACACCGACCGTCTCGGAGACCGCGCCGGTCGCACGGCCGAGGGCCTGCGCGAAGGCGGACGACTGGGCCAGGGCGAGGGCACTGCGCCGGGTGCCCATGCGCAGGACCCGGACGGGGGCACCGGCCGCGGTCGCGGTGCCCGGTGCCGCCGAGGGCTCGGCCGGGTGTTTGGCCGAGTGCACGGCCGAGTGCTTGAGGGTCATGGTGCGCCGCCTCCGGTCTTCGGTTCCTGGAGCGCCAGCGGTTCCGGCGCTCCGAACAGGTCGTGCAGGACGGCGACATAGGCGTGTCCGCCCGGTTCGGACACCATCTCCCTCACCCGCACCGTGGGGCGGTGGATGAGCTTCTCGGCGATACGGCGGGCGGTCTGCTCGACCTCTCCGCGCATCCGTTCGGTCAGCGCCGGCGTCCGTCCGAGCAGCCGGTCCACCTCCGCGTCCGCGACGGACAGCGCGTTCTCGCGCATCGCCACGATCAGCGGAGTCACCCGGTCCACCCGCCGGCTGGCCAGGAACGCCTCGGTCTCCTCGGCCACGATGTGGTGCGCCTCCTCGACCGGCACCCGCGCCGAGACCTCCCTCAGCCGGGCCTCCAGGCCGGCCAGATCGATCAGGTGGACGCCCGGCCACCGCGCCACGGCCGGGTCGATGTTGCGGGGAAGCGACAGGTCCACGAGGGCGACCGCACGGCCGGGCCGGTCCCCCCGGGCCGCGGTGACCACGTCGTCGGTGACGACCGCCTCCCTGGCGCCGGTGGCCACGACGACGACGTCTGCGCGGGAGAGCAGCGCGGGCAGTTCACCGAGGGCCGCCGCCCGGACCCCGTGGCGCCCGGCGAGCCGGCGGGCCGACTCCAGGCCGCGGTTGACGACGGTGATGTCGTCGACCCCGGCGCGTTTCAGCGCGGTCACGCCGAGCGCCCCGAGCGCGCCGGCGCCGACGACCAGGGCGGGGCGGCCGGCGAGCGGGCCCAGGGCGTCCGCCGCCGCTTCCAGGGCGACGGTCACCAGGCCGGAGGCCGACCGGCCGAGGCCCGTGGTGCTCTCCACGCGCTTCCCGGTGTACAGGGCGTGCTGGAACAGGCCGTTCAGCACGGGGCCGGTGGAGCGGTGCGCGAACGCGAGGTTGTAGGCCGCGCGCAGCTGCCCGCGTATCTGCGACTCGCCGACCGCCACCGAGTCCAGGCCGCAGACGACCCGGAAGAGGTGGCCGACCGCCTCGCCGCCCCGGTGGGTGTACAGCACGCCGCGCACGTCGTCCGCGGTGGTGCCGGTCGCGGCGCCCAGCGCCTCGGCGGTCTCCTCGGCGGCGAGGTCCGGATGCCCGGTCTCCAGGTAGACCTCGACGCGGTTGCAGGTGGCCAGCACGACGACCTCGGTGACGGCCGCGGACCGGGCCAGCCGGTCCAGGAGCCCCGCGGCCTCGGACGCCGTCAGCACGAACCGTTCCAGGGCCGGATGCGCGGCCGTACGGTGACTCACTCCCAGCACCAGTGTGGTCATCGTCCGGCCTCGGCAGGTTCGGCGGCCAGCCACTCCCGTGGCCGCAGGAACTCCGCGAGCC
The DNA here is from genome assembly GCF_019710745.1 of Streptomyces beigongshangae. GTDB lineage: Bacteria > Actinomycetota > Actinomycetes > Streptomycetales > Streptomycetaceae > Streptomyces > Streptomyces beigongshangae. The sequence goes on along the minus strand of NZ_JAHKJW010000008.1, from coordinate 152,131 downwards.
GTTCCTCCTCGCTGTCCGGCTCGGGCCGGAAGTCGAAGCTCCAGGACGCCAGCGGCGGCAGCGACATCAGGATGGCCTCGGTGTTCCCCCGGGTCTGCAGCCCGAACTGGGTACCCCGGTCATGGATGAGGTTGAACTCCACGTAGCGCCCGCGGCGCAGCAGCTGCCAGCGCCGTTCGCGCTCGCCGTACGGGGTCTTCGCGCGCCGCCGCACGATCGGCAGGTAGCCGGTCACGAGGGAACCCAGGCCGCGCTCCACGAGGGCGAAGGCACGGTCCCAGCCTCCCGGCCCCTCGGGATGCAGGTGGTCGAAGAAGATACCGCCCACGCCCCGGGTCTCCTGCCGGTGCGGGAGGAAGAAGTACTCGTCGCAGGTCCTCTTCGCCCGCGGGTAGAAGGCGGGATCGAAGCCGTCGCAGCACTCCTTGAGCGTCCGGTGCAGGTGCCGGGCGTCCTCCTCGAAGCCGTAGGAGGGCGTCATGTCCGCGCCGCCGCCGAACCACCAGGTGCGGCCCTCGTCGACCTCGAAGTAGCGGAAGTTCGCGTGGAAGGCCGGCACCCACGGGTTGAGCGGGTGCAGCACGGTGGACAGACCGGTGGCGAAGAACCCGGTGCCGGGGTCGATGTCGTGCTTCTTGCTGATCGCCGGGGGGATCCTGGTGCCCCGCACGGCGGAGACGTTGACCCCCGCCCGTTCGAAGACGGCTCCGTCCTCGAGGATCCGGGCCCAGCCGCCGCCGCCCCCGGGCCGCTCCCAGTCGTGGGGGCGGAAGCGGGCCGCCCCGTCGCAGTCCGCGAAGGCCGTGGTGAGTTCGGTCTGCGCGGCACGCATCAGCGCCAGCACCTTGTCGCGATGAGTCATCGGGGCACCTTCTCGTCGTCTTCCCTGTCACCTTCCGTGTGCCGGTCGAAGGCGTGCACGGTCTCGATGAGGCGCTGGACGTGTCCGACGGGCGTGTCCGGACGGATCCCGTGGCCCAGGTTGAAGACGTGGGCTCCGCCGAGTCCCTGCCGCAGGACGTCACGGGCCCGGGCGGACACGGCCTCGGGCCGGGTGCCGAGCACCGCGGGATCGAGATTGCCCTGGAGCGTCCTGCCGGGCAGCGCGGCGCGGGCCGAGGACAGCGGGGTGCGCCAGTCGACCCCGACGACCTCGGCCGGCAGACCGGCGATCGGGCCGAGCAGATGGTGGGAGCCCAGCGCGAAGTAGACGCGCGGCACCGCGAGGTCCTCCAGCCCGGCCAGCACCCGGCGCGCGTACGGCAGTCCGAACTCGTCGTAGACGTCGGACGCGTGCACCCCGGCCCAGGAGTCGAACAGCTGCACCGTCTGCGCACCGGCGGTGATCTGCATCCGCAGGTAGTCGACGGTGACCCTGGTGAGCTTGTCGAGCAGCAGGTGGGCGGCCGCGGGCCGGTCGTACAGCCAGGCCCGCAGGCCGTGGTGGCCGTCGGCGGAACCGCCGCTGTCGACCAGGTAGGCCGCGAGTGTCAGCGGTGCGCCCGCGAACCCGACGAGGGGCACCGGACACCGTTCGCGGATCATGCGGACGGCGGCGGCGACGAAGGGCGCCGTGCCGTCCGGTCCCGGGACCCGCAGACGCTCCACGTCGGCGACGGTCCGCACCGGCCGTGCGACGACCGGTCCCGGAGCGAACTCGATCTCCACGCCCATTTCGGCGAGCGGCGTCATGATATCGCTGAACAGAATTGCCGCGTCCAGCGGAAAGCGCCGGATGGGCATCATCGTGATCTCGGCCGCGACCTCTGGATTACGGCACATCTCCCAGAAACCGTACCGTTCCTTGACGGCATTGTATTCAGGCAGGTATCTGCCTGCTTGACGCATGATCCAGATCGGCGCTCGCCGGGTGTCCTTACCCTGTACGGCGTCCAGAAAGATACTCATGCCGGGCCCCCGACCCTCATGAATTGATCGACCATATATCGACCATATGTCGACCTCGTACAGTCTGTAAGGGGGCTTGATTGGTGTCAAGGCCGAGCCTAGGCTCACTGCCGATTGGGGGTGGAACGTAAATGGAGGAAAAGAATCCAAGTCCAACCGGAATCGTGATGTTGAACCTCGGCGGACCGCGCACCCTGCCCGAGGTCGGTCCGTTCCTTCACTCGCTCTTCGCGGATCGGGAAATCATCCGGCTTCCGCTGCAAGGAGTTCTCGGACCGCTGATCGCACGTCTGCGGACACCGCGCCTGGAAAAGGTGTACGCGGAGATAGGTGGAGGTTCACCGCTGTACGACTGGACCGTCCGGCAGGGCGACGGCATGGTCAAGCGGCTGGACGCACTCTGCCCGGAAACCGCACCGCACCGCTTCTACCTGGGCTTCCGCTATACCGAGCCCACGAGCGAACAGGCTCTGGCACAGATGGCCGCGGACGGGGTGCGCCGTGCCGTGGCCTTCTCGCAGTACCCGCAGTATTCCTGCACGACGACCGGGTCCAGCCTGCACGACTTATGGGCCGCCGCCCGGCGGCTGAATCTTTCGGATGCTTTCACCTGGAGTGTGATCGACCGCTGGTCGACACATCCGGCATTCGTACAGGCCATGGTATCCAAAGTGCGCCAGGGACTGGCCGGCTTCCCGGAGTCCGAACGCGAGGACGTGGTCCTCCTCTTCAGCGCACACTCCCTCCCGCGACGCGTGATCGACAGGGGCGACCCGTATCTCCAGGAAGTCGCGGGCACGGTCCGCGATGTGGTGCGCGAGCTGGGGGAAACCCACGAATACGCCCTTTCCTTCCAGGCGGACGTCGGTCCTGTCGCCTGGCAGGGACCGAATACGGAGTCCGTGATTCGAGCCCTGGGGAGACAGGGCCGGCGGAACGTCCTGATAGTGGGAATCGTTTTCACCACGGACCATCTCGATACGTTGTCGGAGATGGACATCGAGTTCGCGCGGACCGCGCGAAAGGCCGGCATCACCCATTTCCGGCGGGCTCCCGCGCCCAATGACGACCCTCTCTTCCTCGACGCACTGGCGCGGGTCGCCGCCGATCACCTGCGGTCCGGCGGGGACTGCGACCGGCAGTTCCGCCTCCCCTGCGCGGGCTGCACCGACCGGGCGTGCCGCGAGATCCCGCGGTCCGCCGGCGGCGACCGGCAGCAGTCGCTGCCCGGGCTCCCGTGAACGGCGGGCGCCCGCACGTCGCCGTCATCGGCGGCGGCGTCACCGGGCTGACCACCGCCTTCGAACTGCTCGCCGCGCGATCCGCCCCGGACGTCACCCTGTTCGAGGCCGCCCCCGCGGCGGGCGGCAAGATCGTCTCCCACCGGGCGGACGGCTACACCGCCGACCTCGGGCCCAACGGCTTCCTCGACAATGGCACCGACACCCGCACCCTCGCCGAGGCACTGGGGCTCGGTACTGTGCTGCTGCCCGCCTCGGACAGCGCCCGGGAGCGTTTCGTGCTGCGCGGCGGACGCCTCGTACCGCTGCCACTCGGTCCGGGGGCGTTCCTCACCACGCCCCTCCTCACCCCCGCCGCCAGGGCCAGGGTGCTGGCCGAGCCCCTGCTCGGCCGGGCGTCCGGCGAGGAGAGCGTGTACGGCTTCCTGGCCCGGCGGTTCGGGCGGGGGGCCGCCGGGGCCCTGGCGGCCCCACTGGTGCACGGGGTCACCGCCGGTGATCCACGGGCCATCAGTCTGGATGCCGCGTTTCCCGCGATGCGGGCACTCGAACGCGAGCAGCGCAGTCTGCTGCTGGCGCTGCTGCGCAACCGGCGGCGCGCGGCCGCCGGTCGCGCCTCCCCGGGACGGCCCCGGCTGACCAGCTTCGCGGACGGCGGGATGCGGGTGCTGGTGGACGGCCTCGTACGTGCGCTCGGCGGGCACCTGCGCACCGGGCGGCGTGTCACCGCCCTGGAGCGGGACCCGGCGCCGGACGGCGGCTGGCTGCTCCGCACGGCGCCGGGCGGCCCGGTCCGCGCCGACCAGGTCGTGGTGGCCGTTCCCGCCCCGGCCGCGGCCCGTCTCCTGCTGCCGCACCTGCCGGACGCGGCGGCCACCCTGGCCTCCGTGCGGCACGCCCCGGTGCGGGTCCTCGCGCTCGGCTACCGGCGCCGTGACCTGACCACCGTGCCCAGCGGGTTCGGCCATCTGCGGCACTCCGCGGAACCCACCCGCATCCTGGGGGCGATCCACAACTCCGCGGTCTTCCCCGACAGCGCGCCGCGGGACGGCGTCCTGCTCCGGGCCTTCGCGGGCGGCGCCGAGGATCCGGACTTCACCACCCTGTCCACCGCCGAGGCCACCCGGGCGGCGCACCGGCACTTCACGGCGCTGTTCGGCCCGGCCCCGGAGCCGCGGTTCCGCCACGACCACGTGTGGAGCGAGGGCATCCCGCAGTACGGCATCGGCCACCGGGACCGCATGCGCGAGGTGCTGGACGCGGCGGCCGGCCTGCCGGGCCTGCACCTGGCGGGCAGCACCTACCACGGCATCGCGGTCAACGACTGCGTACGCGACGCCCGCCGTGCGGCGGCCGCGGTGCTCGCCGCGACCGGCACGGCGTCCGGGCCCCGCGGCCGTACGACGCCGGAAGACGCGGCGTGACGGGACGCCGTGCCGGGTCGCGCGGCCCCCCGGACCACGTGTCCGCCGGGTGAGGGGGCGGGGCGGGCAGCCCGAAGGGACCGGGACCGCACGGACGGGCGACGGACGACGGACGACGGGCGACGGACGACGGACGACGGGCGACGGACGACGGACGACTGAAGGAGCAGGGACAGGTCATGAGCGAAGAAGCCGTCGCACAGCGCCCCGCCGTGCCGCGCACGGCCTGGGTCCGGCTGGCCGTGTGCACCGCGATCGCCGCCCTGCTCCAGGCCGACGGCACCATCATCGCCGTGGCACTGCCCTCGGTGGGCACGGCGTTCGGGGTGTCGGCCCCGACCGCGTCGTGGCTGCTGACGGCCTACTTCGCGACGTACGCGATCGCGCTCTTCCCCGGCGGCAGACTGGTGGACGGGTTCGGTTACCGGCGGATCGCGCTGGCCGGGCTCACGGTGTTCTGCGCCGGCACCCTGCTGGGGGCGCTCGCCGACTCGTTCGGCCTGCTGACCGCCTCCCGGGTGGTCCAGGGCGCCGGAGCCGGCCTCGCCTCCCCGGCCGCGTTCGTCGGCGCGGTGTCGGGCTTCCCCGCGGAGCGCCGGGGTACCGCGCTGGGTCTCTGGGGCGCCTCCTCCGGCCTGTCCAACCTGGTGGGCCCGCTGCTGGGCGGTGTACTCACCGAGGCGTGGGGGTGGCGCGCCAACTGGTGGGCGCTGCTGCCGCTGACCCTGCTGACGGCCGGTGCCGTACTGCGCTGGGTGCCCCGGAGCGGTGCCGCCGCGCCGGACGTGCCCGCGACACGGCCGTCCGGGCCACCCGGGCGCCCGGCGACGGCCACAGCCACAGCCACGGTCCGCGCGGCCGCCCTGGTCGCCGCCCTCACCTTCGCCGTGATGATCGGAACGTTCTTCGCCGTCGAGCAGTACCTCCAGCACGCGGCGGGCTACGGCGTGCTGGAGGCCGCGACCGCCCCCCTCGTGGTCGCGCTGTGCATCGGTGCGGTGGGCGCGGCCGGCGGGAGGCTCGTCGACCGGGTGGGGGACCGGATGCCCGCGCTCGTCGGATTCCTCGCCTGCGCCGTCGCCTTCGCCGTCTACGCGCTGCCGGTCCCGCCGCTGCACGGACCCGCGCTGCTGCCGGGCGGCCTGCTGCTCGGCGCCGGGCTCGGTCTGCTGTTCCCGTCGACCTCCCGGGCGGCCCTGAACGCCACGCCGCGGTCGCTGCACGGGCGGGCGTCGGCGCAGTTGTCGTTCGGGCGGCTGGCCGGGGCGGCCGTGGGGGCCGCGCTGGCGGGCCTCGCGTTCCGCGACGGGGTGACGGCGGGTCACCTCCACGCGGCGCTGGCGGGCGGCGCCGTGCTGTCCCTCGGGGGCGCGCTGGTGGTCGCGCTGCGGTTCCCCGACGCGCCGGAGGGGAACCGCTCCGGGCATTGAGCAAGGGCGAGCAAGGGCGTCCGGGACGCGCTCCTTTTCGCACATCCGCACATTCGTGCATCCGCACAAAAGTTCAAGTGCGCTTCTTCAACGGTTGAACACCCTCCCGGGCGCACAGCGGACACACACGACAAATCTACCACCGGCCCACGCCGGAGCAAGGGCCCCGTGACGGCCGTTCCCGGCGCCTTCGGCACGCCTCTTATGTAGGCTACCGACTCATGAGACAGGATGCGGTGCGGGGCCATCTGGACGGACTGCTGCTGGCCGCGCTCGAACAGGGCCCGCTGCACGGATACGCGATCATCACCGCCGTCCAGCAGCGCAGCGGGGGCGCGCTCGAACTGCGTACGGGCACGATCTACCCGGCGCTGAACCGGCTGGAGCGCGTCGGACTGCTGCACAGCAGCTGGCAGTCGGTCGGCGAACGGCGGAAGCGCTGCTACGAACTCACCGACGCCGGCCGGCGCACCCTCGACCGTGAGCGGACGGCGTGGCGGGAGTTCACCACGGCGATCGGCTCCGTCCTGAATCCCGTCCAGGCGCCCGGAGCCGCGACGTGAGTGCCGCCGGCCCGCGCAGCGATCCCGTCGAGGACTACGTCGCCTCCTTGTCCGCCGCCCTCCACGGCCCGGCGCGGACCAAGGCGCGCATGGTGGCGGAGGTGCGTGAGGGCCTCACGGACGCGGTGTCGGAGCACACCCGCGAAGGGCTGCCTTACCAGCGCGCCGTCAGCCGGGCGGTGCGGGAGTTCGGGACCACGGACGAGCTCGTGGTGAGCTGGCAGCGGGAGCTGACGATCGCTCAGGCGCGGCACACCGCCCGGGCCGTCGCGCTCACCCTCCCCTTCGTGATCGCCTGCTGGTACCTCGTACGGAACGCCGGCCACGGCCGGACCTGGCAGTTGCCGGGCACGGCCCAGGTGATGGTCGCCCATCTCGCCGGTGTCGCGGTCTGCGCCGCGCTGCTCGCCGCGGCGACGCTGGCGGCCACCGGCACGCTCGCCCGGTGGCTGCCGACGCCGGACCGGCTGCCCCTCGTCGTCGCCTGGGCGGGCACCACCGCCAGCGTGGCGATGGCCGTCGCCACGCCGGCGCTCGCCGTCGCGTCGGCGCTGGGCACGAACTGGGCACTGATGGCGTTCGCCGGCGTCCTCGCCGCCGCGTCGCACGCCTCGGTGGCGGGCTCCGCCAGATCCTGCCGCCGGTGCGCCCGGCTGCCCCTCGTGGACCCCTCCGCACCCCGGCGGGGAGACTGACCCCCGCGCCGCCTCACCGGCCGGCGGCCGGCCCCTGGAACAGGGCCTGCCAGTACCAGGTGAAGGGAGGGGCCCACTCGTCGGCGACGCAGCACCAGGAGTCGTCGGGGCGGTACGCCACGACGAACTTGCGCGCCTGCTCGCGCACCGCGCGGTTGTCGTCGATGTCGATCACGTCGACCAGCGGCCCCGCGTCGAGGGCACGGGCGACGGCCTCCTCACCGCGCGCGTGGTCGTCGAGGCTCTTGTCCATGTATTTGCCGACCGGGTTGTTCGTGTAGAAGTAACGGCAGCGTTCCGCGATCAGCGCGAGATAGTACCCGAACGTCTCGGCACTCATCTCGGCGAGCGAATCGACGTTGACGCAGAGATCGAACCGGGCGCTCCCCAGGGATTCCTCTATCTCATCGATGGGAATGAAATCGATCCTGCCGAACTGCTCCTCGGAGAGGACGGTCCGCAGGTATTTCCTGGAGAGCGCCATGGTGGTCGGGATGTCGATGATCGTGTAGGAGACGATGTCCTTGTTCGACATCAGCGTGTGACAGGTGCGGCCGTACCCCGCGCCGATCTCCAGGACGCGCCGGCCGTCGAGGTCGACGTTCTTCTCCATGAATTCGAGATCACTGACGGCCCGCAGGTAGTCCAGGCACACGGGCTCCCCGTCGTACGTGACGGAGTACGGGTGCCCGAACTCCCGCCCCTCGATGCGGCGCAGCCGCTCCCAGCTCTCCGGTCCCAGCCGGCCTGCCAGATTGTGGATGAGCGTCTTCAGATAACGGACACCGTTCGTCCGGACGTCGAAGGAGGTCAGCCGGTAAATCACCTGGCCGCGCTTGAATTCGGCGAGGTCGCCGATCGCCTCCGCGTTGACCTCGTTCTCGCCGATGTATCTCCACAACTCGTTCACCTGCGGCTTCAGGCCCATCGAGTATCTCCTCCGGAATGACGTACGACCTACGGGAGAATAGGACCGGAAATTCCCGGCGACAAGGTTGAACAACGGCCCGGGGGCGTCGGCCTCAAGGGCGGGGAATGTTCCGCAGATCGGCGCGGGCCAGGTCGGGCATCCTGCCGACGCCCCCGTCGAGCACTGTCCGGCCTGCGGCGAAGGCGAATCCCCTGACCTGGGCGGCCGAGATGTGCGGTGGGATCGACAGCGCGTTGGGGTCGGTCACCAGGTCGACCAGGAACGGTCCGTCATGGGCGAGCGCCCGCTTGAGTCCGTCGACGACGTCCCCGGGATGCTCGATGCGCATCGCTTCGACGCCCGCGCCGCGGGCGATCGCCGCGTAGTCCACCGGCTCGTGGTCGGTCTCGTGCTCGGGCAGCCCCTCGACCAGCATCTCCAGCTTCACCATGCCCAGCGAGGAGTTGTTGAAGACGATCGTCTTCACCGGCAGATCGTGCAGTTTCACGGTGAGCAACTCGCCCATCAGCATGCCCAGTCCGCCGTCACCCGACATCGAGATCACCTGGCGGCCGGGGTGGGCGAACTGCGCGCCGATGGCGTGCGGCAGCGCGTTGGCCATCGTGCCGTGCAGGAACGAACCGATCACCCGGCGCCGTCCGTTGGGAGTCACGTAACGCGCCGCCCGGACGTTGGACATACCGGTGTCCACGGTGAACACCGCGTCGTCGGAGGCGAGTTCGTCCAGCACCGCGGTCGCGTACTCAGGATGGATCGGGGTGTGCCGCTCGACGTCGTGGGTGTAGGCGGACACCACCGACTCCAGTGACTTGGCATGCTTGTGCAGCATGCGGTCCAGGTAGGTACGTCCCGCTTCGCCTCGACCAGCGGCAGCACAGCCCGCAGCGTCTCCCGGACGTCGCCGTGGACCCCGATCTCGGTGACGCCCGGCAGGGTCCTCTCGCGGACCCAGTCGCGCTGCCACTCGCTCAGCACGGCCGGCCAGGTGATCGGAACCACGCCCGCTTCGACCATGCGCCGCACGGCCATGTCGTGGGCCTCCTTCGAGACACCGCCCGAAGCGTCGGTGACGGCGAAGACCTCGAACCCCTCGCCCACCGCCTGTATCGCCGGCATCGCCAGACAGATCTCCGTCCAGAGGCCGGCGATGACCAGCTTCTTGCGTCCGGTCGCCTTGACGGCGTCGACGACGCGCTCGTCCTCCCAGGTGTTGATGAAGGTCCGGTTGATCGGCTTCCGCTCCGGGAACACATCTTGCAGGCCCTGGATGACGAGACCCGCCGCGCTCCTCCATGACCGTCGTCAGAACGGTCGGAACGTCGAACACCTTGCCGGCCTTGGCGAGTCCGGTGACGTTGTTGACGATCATCGTCGGCTCGTGGCTGTGCAGATTGGCGAACTGGAACGGCTGATGGTCGATCAGTACGAGAACGCTCTCCTCGGACGTCAGCAGCGCATCGAGTCCGGCCTTGTTCTTGGCGCTCATGGGATCTCTTTCCGAATGCTTGTTGCCTGCGGGAAAAGGGGCACCGCCGATACCGATACCCATGTCGATGCCGTCTTCGGCAATGCAGCCGCACATGTCCTTGGCGACGCCCCTGAGGCCGGGTCGGCCTGACATCACGCCACATCGACCGGCAGAGCCCTCGCATCGGGTCGGCCCCCGCGTCAGCGGCAGTCCGCAACACCGGCGACGGCCCTCGCCAAAACGATTGGTTGATGGATCACCTACATTGATACGCGAAGTCTTGATGCGTCAACCAGCTCGTTTCTCCCGACTCCCTGACCGCCAGTCAGGCAAACGGGGTCACCGTGAAGCCGGCGATCGACGAGTCGGCGACATCGCCCTGCCATAGTTGTTGACCAGTCAACCAGGGCGGCGCATTTCCGTGCAGACGCGGTAAGAGTCCCGACCGGTCAGTCGGGCTGCTTCTTCATGTGCCCGAGTACGCGGTTCGAGATCCGGGCGAGCGTATCGAGTTCCTCCTGGGTGAGGGCGTCAATGAAAAGTCGGCGGACGTGTGCGACGTGCACGGGCGCAGCCTCTTCGATCGCCCTGTAGCCGGCCGGGGTCGCGACGATGAACGCCCCGCGCCCGTCGTCAGGACATTCCTCCCTGGCCACCAGTCCGCGATTCGCCATCCGCCGGACCTGGTGGGACATACGGCTCTTCTCCCACTCCACCATTTTGGCCAGGTCCAGGAAGCGCATCCGTCCCCCACCTCTTTCGGTGAGACTCACCAACACGATGTAGTCGGCGGCGGACATGTGGGAGTCGGCCTGGATCCGGCGGGAAAGTCGCCCGATGAGCGTCTCCTGCATACGGATAAAACTTTCCCAGGCTGCCTTCTGCTCCGGGGTCAGCCAGCGAGGCGTTGCGTTCATCGAAGGAGTGTAACGAAGATGTTGACTACTCATCTATCTCGCAGGCAAGGGCCTTTCGAGGGAACGGCTACGACGCCACCGAAGCCGGCGAGGCGGTCCGCGGCGCCGAAAGCGGTCATGTCGCCGCCGGTCACGGTCGGGAAGCCCGCGCCGCGGGCTTCGCGACACGCTCATGACCTCGACGGCTGCACGACCGGCCGACCGGCCGACTGGCCGACTGGCCGAAGCCACGGCGGTCCTGTGTCCTGTGCGGTGGCCCGGTGGCCCGGGCCACCGGCTCACGCGTCCGACGCCGTTCTGGATGAGGCCGGCGCTTGTGCCGAAACGGTCCGCATCACGATCGCGGCCTGATCCACGGTGTCCACGACTGCGACTCGGCCACCGTCGCCGGGATCGGGGTCCGGCATGACCGATTCCGGGTCGACGAGGTAGACGTCGTGACCGCTCAGCGTCAGCCGACGTGCGACTTCCAGCAGCATGCGCCGTGCCACGTCGTCGATCGAATAGACCCTTGTCAGGTCCAGAGCCACCCTGACTTCCGAAGGCGGGGTGTCGACGACTTCCTTGACGACTCTCTCGGCTCCGGCGAAGCCGATGCCGCCCTGCAGCTGCAGGACCCGGAGCGCGCCGGGCCCGCTGCCCACGACATGGTTGGACCGCACGACCGAAAGCGCAGCGGCGGGAACCTCCATCACGTGCAGGCCCATGTCCGAAGAGAATCGTTCGAACAGTGTCACCCCGCGAACGCTGTTCCCGTGAACGTCCAGGCGTGGTGAGAACGTGGCCATGCCGATCTGTCCGGGGAGCGCGCCGATCAGGCCCCCGGCCACACCGCTCTTCGCCGGAATCCCGACCTGAGTGGTCCAGTCACCGGCGGCGTCATACATTCCGCAGCTGAGCATGACGCTCAGCACCTGACGCACCACCGCTTCAGGCACCACCTGCTCACCCGAGAGGGGATTCGTCCCGCGGTTGGCCAACGTCGCGGCCATCACGGCCAGATCCCGCGTGGTGACGAGCACGGAACACTGGCGGGTGTAGCCGTCCACGACGGCTCCCGCGTCCTCGGTGAGAATGTTGTGGCTGCGGAGCATGTGTGCGATGGCGAGATTGCGGTGCGCGTTCTCGATCTCTGACGCGTATACCGTTTCGTCCGTCTCCAGTCGGCGGCCGGCGAACGCCGAGAGGCCGTGGAGCACGCGCTCCACCCGTCCTGCCGGATTCAGGTCCTCCGCACCGGCCAGTGAGTGAACGGTGATCGCGCCGGCGTTGATCATGGGATTGAGAGGCCGTCCGGTACCGCTTTCGAGCGATATCTCGTTGAACGCCTCCCCGGAAGGCTCGACACCGACCCTGGCGATTACGGAGTCGAATCCACGATCAGCCAGTGCCAGGGCGTACACGAACGGCTTGGAGATCGACTGGATCGTGAACTCGATATCGATGTCACCGGCGCCGTACACCTTTCCGTCGAGCATGGCAAAGGCCGCGCCGAGGTACTTGGGGTCCGCAGCCGCGAGCTCGGGGATGTATCCCGCCGGCTCTCCGGACGTGTCCGGCTCCACATCTGCGAGCACCTCAGCCAGATAGTCCGGAATTATCGGCCGCATTCATCCTCCATGCTTCATCGCGATCCTCATGCTGCGATTCTCACGCTTCACCGAGCGCGGCGCGCGTGATCACTCCTATGTCGTCGGGTACCGGCCGGCGGAGCACACCACCACTCGCGACGAACCCGTCGCCGTGCACCCGCAGACGGCGAGCGAACATCGGGCACAAGGGCACGACGGTGACGTTCTCGCAGATGCCGTCAGCGAGTGCCTTGCTCACCAGAAGCTCGACCAGCTTTCCTCCACCGAAATCCTGGTACACCTCGGTACAGAAGAATATCCGCCCTTCACGCACCTCGGATACGCCGACGAAGTCAGCCGTGCCGACGGGCGTTCCGTCGGCGCGCCCGACGGTGCAGGAGCCGATCGGGTCGGCGAGGTCGAGCTCGACCGTCATGGATGCGTCGATGCCGCCAGTCAATTCCCGAGTCATCCGGCTGCCCTTCTTCGGAGGGCGTCGCGGCGTGGCCGCGGTTTTCCGGCCGGGTCCGAGCCGGATGCCTGCCGCGGGGCCGGCGGGGACCGCCTCGCTCACCGCAGCCCGGATCGCCTGCGCGTGCGAGGGGGCCTCTCCCCGGCCGTCACGGGTCCGGTCTCCGAAACTGTCGACACCGAACTCGATGCGCGAAACGTCCGCCATATCCGCTTTCCGCAGCGCTTTCGCTCGTAGGGGCATGACGGTGTACGGGCGGCCTTGGTTGACACGTAAACCATGTCATCTCATGGTTTACGTGTCAACCAAGGCATGGCATGGCATGGCGGGTACTCGTCCTGCCTGCGCCGCACCAAGGCGCTGGAGGAGGACGGGGTGCTGGCCGATTACCGGGCCGGTCTGGACCGCGAGCGTCTCGGCCCCGGGTTGACGGTGTTCCTCTCTCCCAAGGTCGAGCACTCCCGCACCACCTCCCAGGTGGTCGAAGAGGCACTCGAGGCGATCGCCCACGCGGTCGCGTGCCACGTCATCTCCGGCGACGGCGTCTTCCCCGTCGAACTCGCCGTGCCGGACCTGCGCACCTTCGAGGGAGTGCTCACCGACCAGATCCTGGCCATCGGCCCTGTCCACGACGCCCGCAGCACCTTCTGCATCCGCACCGTCATCGACCGCGGGCCACCACCCCTCACCTCCTGGGCTGCCCCACGCCCGCCTGACGTTCAGCGGCGACAACCTGGTTGATGAGCTCGCCAAGCCCTCGGTGGAAGAGGGCGGTTCCGTGCTTGATGCGGTGCTGCACGGCCTCCGCCTGTCCCGTGGCGGCAGGCCGGCCCGGTGCCACATCTCGTGGCCGGACCCGGCGGTGGGCCGCAGAAGGAAGTCCTGCGGCCCACCGGCAGGTGGAGTGACTCGTGCACACCACTCAGGCGACGCTGATGGCCCCGGTGAGGAGCGCGAAGACGATGTACGCGAGGGAGACAAGGACACCCCAGCGCAGGGCGTGCTTTTGGAAGTCGCCGAGTTCGGCCTTGACGAGCCCGAGCAGGACCCACAGGGGCGCGCTGGTGGGTCCCATCATGTGCAGGATCTGGCCGATGGCGCCGGCGCGCGCGATCTCGTTGGCGGGGATGCCGTAGTGCGCGGCGGATTCGGCCAGGACCGGCACGACACCGAACCAGTAGGCGTCGTTGGACATGAAGAAACCGAGCGGCAGCGCGAGGACGGCGGTGAACAGCGGGATGACGTCGCCCCAGCCCTCGGGGACGATCGACAGGGCCGCGTCGGCCATGGCCTTGATCATGCCGGAGTCGGTCATGATGCCGGTGAACACGCCGGCCGCCAGGACCAGGATCATCACCGGGACCGCGTTGGCCGCCTGGCGCTTGATGAGTTCCTGCTGGTCGCCGATCTCGCGGATGTTGACCAGCAGGGCGATGACGAAGGCGACCATGAAGAGCACCAGGAGATCGGCGACCTCCAGGACGAGCAGCACCATCAGCAGCAGGGTGAGACCTGCGTTGAACCACATGCGCCAGTCGGCGTTGATCGGCTCGAACGCCTCGCCGGAGGCGATCTCCAGCTTGTAGGCGGCCAGCTTCTCGGCGTCGAGCTTGCCGCGTTCACGCAGGCCGAGCCAGTAGGCGACGGCGACGATGGCCAAGCTGGTCAGGGCCATGGGCGCGAGCATGTGGACGAAGTACTCGGTGGCGCTCAGGTGCAGGACGCTGATGCCGCGGGTGGCGGCGCCGCCCCAGGGGGTGGTGCCGGAGATGGTGCCCAGAGCCATCGCGGCGAGCGTGGCGAGGATGAGCGGGTTGATGCCCAGGCGCCGGTAGATGGGCAGGAACGCCGAGCAGACGATCATGTAGCTGGTGGTGCCGTCCCCGTCGAGGGCGACGCACAGGGACAGCACGGCGGTGCCGACGACGATCTTGACCGGGTCGCCCTTGGTGGCGCGGATGATGGCCTGGACGATCGGCTCGAAGAGCTTGACCTCCATCATCAGGCCGAAGTAGAGGACGGCGAACAGCAGCAGGGCGGCGGTGGGCGCGACCGTGTCCAGGCCGTTCATGATCATGTCGCCGAGCTTGCCGCCCTTGCCCGCGATGACGGCGGCGACGATCGGCGTGAGCATGATGGCGGTGAACGCGGAGAGGTACTTGCGCATCACGAGCAGCATGAAGCTGCCCAGTGTGGCGAAGCCGAGGACGGCGAGCATCGTTGCTCCTTGGGGCAGGGCTGTGGGCCGCCGGTCGAGCGGCGGCCCACGACGGCGCGTGAGTCAGTGCGGGGCGGTCTGGACAACGACCGCCGGCACACACAGGGCCGTACTCGGCTCGCGTGACGGATCGGTCATGAGGGCTTGCGGCTCCTGTACGGCGGCTCGGACGGGCGCACGGTCGCGGTGGGCAGCGGCCCGGTGAGGACGTCAGGAGTGCGCCTGGCATGGCTGGGACCTCCGGCGCGGTCGGTCCGGAGAGGCGGATGGCTTGATCCCGCCCACTTCCGGACAACCGGTTAACCGGATTGCCGGTAGGTAACTAGAATCCGGCCATCTCGTCAATACCCGAAGTGACCCGAAGTGAGGATTTCGATGGCCGAACTCGCCAGAATCACGGTCGAGCCGCGCGAGCCCCTGGCCGCCGAGGTCTCCCGCCGCCTGATCGACTACCTGATGTCCGGCGAGGTCCAGCCCGGCGACCGCATTCCCTCGGAACGACGGCTGACCGAGATGCTCGGAGTGAACCGTCCCACCGTGCGCGAGGCCATCAAGTCGCTCGGCTTCCTGGGCCTGCTGGAGATCCGCCAGTCCAGCGGCACCTACTTCCGCGGCACCGACTCCGACGTGCTCTACCGCCTCTTCGAACTGGGTCTGGTCCTGGGCGAGCGGGGCGCCCGCGACATGGTGCGGGCCCGCGCCGAACTGGAGGTGGTCGTCGCCGGCCTGGCCGCCCAAGCGCGTGACGAGGCCGGCGTCGAACTGCTGCGGGCCCGGCTGACGGCCATGCGGGAATGCCCGGACGAGGAGTTCCCCGAGGCGGACACCGCCTTCCACGCCGCCCTGGGCGAACTGGCCGCGAACACGGTGCTGCGGGACATGCTCAAGGGCATGCGCGCGATGGTCCAGCGCGGCTGGGTGGAACGCACCGGCACCGTCCGCCCCCGCGAGGTGGCCTACGCCGACCACGTCCCGATCTACGAGGCGGTCGCCCAGGGTGACGCCGAGGCCGCCCGTGCGGCGATGGCCCGGCACATGGACGGCGCGTCCCGCCGCCTGATGGAGGCACTGGAGCAGCGCGAGAAGTAGCGCGCGCCGCGGGCCGCCGGGCCGCTCCCGGTGTCGCGCGGCCCTCTCCGCCTTCAACCGGTTGACCGGTTGACCGGTTGGATTTACAGTGGCGGCGCGGCATCGCGAGAACACGCTGCCGCCCCTGTCCCGGACCCGCCCCGGCCGTCACGGAACGCTCCCGTGCCGGCCGGAGAAGGCCCGCGGCCGGGACCCGCGCCGGTCCCCGCCTACCGGAAGAGGAAGAACCCGGTGATCACATCCCCACCCCTGGTCGCGATGATCCACGCCGTGCCCGCCGCGCACCGCACCGCCCATGAGGCGTTCGCTCAGCAGTTTCCGCAGGCCACTGTCTGGAACGTGCTGGACGACCGTCTGCTGGTGGATGCCAACGCGGCCGGCGGACTCACCGACGCCTTGCGCCGGCGCATGCTCCGCCTGATCGGGCACGTGATGGACGGCGGCGCCCAGGGCCTGCTGCTGACCTGCTCCTCCTACGGCGAGGTCGTGGACACCGCTCGCACGCTGTGGGACGTGCCCGTGCTGAAGTCCGACGAGTCGATGTTCAAGGCCGCCCTGGCCGGCCCGTACCGGCGCATCGCCGTGGTCGCCTCGGTACCGCCCGCCGTCCCGGCCGCCGTCGCCCAGCTCCAAGCGCTCGTCCCGGCGCTCCGCCCAGGCCGTCCGGTGGACATCGTGACCGCTCTGAGCGAGGACGCCGCCGGCGCCACCGATCCCCGGACGGCCGCCCGTCACCTGGCCGAGGCCCTGCGGGCCGCCGACGGTACCGACGTCGACGCGGTGCTGCTGGCCCAGTACTCGCTCACCCCGGCCCGCGACGCCCTGGCCGACCTGCTGGGCGTGCCGGTGCTGGACGGCGCGGGCACCGCCGCACGGGAACTGCGCGGGCTGCTCCTGCCCGCCGAGCAGCAAGCCGCCCCGGCCCCGGTGGTCACGCCGTGAGCGCCGGGTTGCCCTGGCCGCTGGCCTACACCGTCTCCGGCGACGACTGCTCCACGCCCATGCCGCTGGGTTTTGCCGCACCGCTCGCCGAGGCCGTCGGCCCGTTGGCCGAACTCGGCTACGACGGCGTGGAGGTCCAGGTCCGCGACAGCGGCGCACCGCATGCCGAAGCACTCGCGCGGACCGTTGAGGCCGCCGGTCTGAAGGTGCTGGGCATCGGCACCGGACCGATCTGCGCCCAGGACCGCCTGACACTGACCGACCCCTCTCCGGACGTCCGCCGGCACGCCCTGTTCCGTCTGCTGGGCGCGGCCCGCCTCGCCGGTGAACTCGGCGTGCCGCTCATCCTCGGGCAGACCCGCGGCACCTTCCTGCCGGGTCTGAAGGACATGCAGCGCCTGTGGGCCGAACGCGCCGTGCAGCACCTGGCCGTAGAGGCGGCCGACCGCGGCAGCCGGCTGCTGCTGGAACCGCAGTCACGCGCCGGCACTTCGCTGTGGAACACCCCGGCCGAGGCCCTCGCCTTCACCGACACGCTCGACGCCCCGGCCCAACTGGTGCTGGACACCCACCACCTCGAAGCCGAAAACGTCGACGTGGTGCGGGCTGTCGCGGACCACGCCCGCGTCACCGGCTGCCTGCAACTCGCGGCGCCCTCGACGCGGGGCCCCCTGACCGTCGACGACCCTCGCCTGCCCGCCCTGTTGACCGCTCTGCGCACCGGCGGTTTCACCGGTTGGCTGACCCTGGAACACACCCAGGACGGCGACAGCGCCAAGGCCGCCGCCCGCTCCTGGACCGCGCTCACCGACGCCGCGGCCGTGCTGTCCTGACCCGTCCCCCCATCCCCCTGTTTCGAGAGGAACCCGCACCATGAGCAGCAAGACCTACCGCCTCGGCGTCCTTGAGGGCGACGGCATCGGCCCCGAGATCGTCCCCTCCTCCGTCGAGATCGCCACCGCCGCCGCCCGGGCCGCCGGCGTCTCCGTCGACTGGGTGGCCCTGCCGCTGGGCGCCGCCGCCATCGACACCCACAACACCCCGGTCCCCGAGGAGACCAAGGAGGCCCTGGCCGGCCTGGACGGCTGGTACCTCGGCCCGCACGACTCGGTGTCCTACCCCGAGCCGCACAAGTCCGCCCTCAACCCGTCGGGCACCCTGCGCAAGCACTTCCAGCTCTTCGCCAACATCCGCCCCGCCAAGTCCTTCCCCGGCGCCAAGGCCGTCTGCGACAACGCCGACCTGGTCATCGTCCGCGAGAACACCGAGGGCTTCTACGCCGACCGCAACACCTTCGCCGGCACCGGTGAGTTCATGCCCACCCCCGACACGGCGATCATGCTGGGCATCATCACCCGTCAGGCCACCGAGCGCGTCGCCCGCGTCGCCTTCGACCTGGCCCGCTCGCGCCGCAGGAAGCTCACCATCGTCCACAAGGCCAACGTCCTCAAGCTCACCACCGGCCTGTTCCGCACGGTGTGCCAGGAAGTCGCCAAGGACTACCCGGACGTCGCCGTGGACGACTTCCACATCGACGCCATGACCGTCCACCTGGTGCGCCGCGCCCAGGACTTCGACGTCATCGTCACCGAGAACATGTTCGGCGACATCCTCTCCGACCTGGCCGGCGAGATCTCCGGCTCGCTGGGCACCGCCCCCTCCATCAACTCCTCCGCCACCACCGCCATGGCCCAGGCGTCCCACGGCTCCGCCCCCGACATCGCCGGGCAGAACATCGCCAACCCGGTCGCCATGATCCTCTCCGGCGCCATGCTCTTCGAGTGGCTCGGCGCCAAGCACGGCGACGCGAAGCTCGCCACCGTCGCGAAGATCATCGACAGGGGTGTGGCCGACGCGATCGCCGCCGGCACCGCCACCCGCGATCTGGGCGGCTCCGCCTCCACCAGCGAGTTCACCGCCGCCGTCATCAAGGCCATCGGCGCCGGCCAGAACTGACCCGCTCCGGGGCGGGCCACTCCCCGTCCGCCCGCCCCGGCCCCCGCTCCCAGTCCGCACGCCCGAGGAGACACCCCCGACCATGACCCTGCGCATCGGCTGCATAGCCGACGACTTCACCGGCGGCACCGACGTCGCCGCGGCCTTCCGGCGGGCGGGCCTGCGCACCGCCCTGGTCTTCGGCGCCCCGGACGACACCACCGTGCTGCCGCCCGACTGCGACGCCGCCGTGGTCGCCCTCAAGTCCCGCTCCACCCCCGCCGACGAGGCCGTCGCCGACTCGCTGGCCGCCCAGCGCTGGCTGTGGGCCAGGGGCGCGGCCCAGGTCTACTTCAAGTACTGCTCCACCTTCGACTCCACCCCGCACGGCAACATCGGCCCGGTCACCGACGCCCTGATGGACGCCGCCGGTGCCACTGTCGCCCTGCACTGCCCGGCCTCCCCGCCCAACGGCCGCACCGTCTACCGGGGCCACCTGTTCGTCCACGACCAGCTGCTGTCCGACTCGGCGCTGCGCCACCACCCCCTCAACCCGATGACGGACTCCGCGCTGGTGCGGCTGCTGTCCGCGCAGACCCCGCACCAGGCCGCCCTCATCGACTGGGGCACGGTGCGCCAGGGCGTCGAGGCCGTCCGCGACGCCGTCGTCGCCCACCAGCAGGCCGGTATCCGGCACATCGTCGCCGACGCCCTGACCGACGACGACCTGGCCGTGCTCGGCGCCGCCGCACTCGAACTGCCCGTCGTCGCCGGGGCCGCGGGCCTGGCCGAGGGAATCGGACACGCCTACCCCGCCACCGCAGCAGCCACCGCAGCAGCCATCGCCGAACCACAACCGTCCCAGGGACGTGCCGCCGTGCTGGCCGGCAGCTGCTCCGCCCGCACCCTGGAACAGATCGCCCAGTTCTACGCCGCCGGTCTGCCCTCCCTGCACCTCGACGTCCTCGCCGCCGCCACCGGCCGCGACGTCACCGGCGAGGCACTGGCCTGGTACGCGGAACAGGACCCCGGCCTGCCCGTCCTGATCTACGCCTCCGCCTCACCCGAGGAACTCGCCGCCGTCCAGGCCCGGCTCGGTGTCGCCGAAGCCGCCGCACAGGTCGAGGAACTCCTCGGCACCCTCGCCTCCCACCTCGTCGAGCGCGGTGTACGCCGGCTACTCGTCGCGGGCGGAGAGACCTCCGGCGCCGTCACCACCGCCCTCGGCGTCCGCGCCGTCCTGGTCGGCGCGGAGGCCGACCCCGGCGTGCCCTGGACCTACGCCACCACCGAGAACGGCGACCTCGCCCTGATGCTCAAGTCCGGCAACTTCGGCGCACCCGACCTGTTCACCCGCGCCCTCACCACCACGGCCGGGGAGACCGAATGAGCGCCTGCACGAACGAGCCGACCGCCCGCGCGCTCGTCGTCCGCACCGCACGCTCGCTGTTCACCCGCGGCCTGACCCACGGCTCCACCGGCAACCTCTCCGTCCGCCTTTCCGACGGGAGCCTGCTGCTCACGCCCACCGGATCCAGCCTCGGCACCGTCGAGGAGGGCGAGCTGTCCCGCACCGACCTGGGCGGCCGTCACCTCGACGGCCCCCGGCCCACCAAGGAGGCGTTCCTGCACGCCGCCTTCTACCGGGCCCGGCCGGATGCCCACGCGGTGGTGCACCTGCACTCCACCCATGCCGCCGCCGTCTCCTGCCTCGACGGACTCGACCCCGGCAACGCGCTGCCCCCGCTCACCGCGTACTACGCCATGCGCGTCGGAACCCTCCCCCTGCTGCCCTACCACGCCCCCGGCGACAGCACCCTGGAACCACTGGCCGAGCGCACCGCCAGGGACCACCACGCCGTGCTCCTCGCCAACCACGGCCCGGTCATCGCCGGTGCGTCACTGGAGCAGGCCGCCGACGCCATCGAGGAACTGGAGGAGACCGCCAAACTCCACCTCCTCCTGCAAGGCCACGCCACCCGTCCCCTCACTCCCGAGCAGGCTGCCGCGCTCGCCCCCACATCCCCCTGACGGCCGGATGAGCCGCGAGCGCGGCAGTCACCACAGTGAAGGAACCCCCATGACAGTCGCCCCCGTCCCCACCGCCGACCTCGTCGACCAGTACGGCACCGCACTGCGCGTCTGTGACCTGCAATTCTGCCGGTTCGGCGGACACCGCGGCTTCGCCGGACCCGTGCGCACCGTCTCCTGCCACGAGGACAACGGCCTGCTGCGCGACCTGCTGCGCACCCCGGGCGACGGAGCCGTCCTCGTCGTCGACGGAGCCGGTTCCCTGCGCACCGCCCTGGTCGGCGACCTCATCGCGGGCGCCGCCCAGGACAACGGCTGGGCCGGCCTGGTCCTGCACGGTGCTGTCCGCGACAGCGTCGCCCTGGCCGGTCTCCGCCTCGGCATCAAGGCACTGGGCACCATCCCGCGCAAGAGCGCCAAGGACGCGGCCGGAGCCGTGGACGTCCCCGTCACCTTCGGCGGCGTCACCTTCCGCCCCGGCGACATCCTGCACGCCGACGACGACGGCATCGCCCTCCTTCCCGACCGCACCTGACCACATGATCGGGTGGCCAGTACTTTTGAAAACCTTCGGCTGGTCGTTCGCGGTCACCGCGCTCGGCCTGGTCGCAGCGGCCCTCCACGGGGGCACCTCGGCGTGCTGCGCGCCCCGCGATCCCTTCCCGCAACGACTGTCCTCACCCGCTGACGCCGGTCAAGGAACACCGGTCCCCAACCGGTCCCCAACTGGCCCCAGAAATGATCAAGGGGCGGTTTCGGATCCCTCCGAAACCGCCCCTGACCTGCGACTCGTACGAGTCGGGACGACAGGATTTGAACCTGCGACCCCTTGACCCCCAGTCAAGTGCGCTACCAAGCTGCGCCACGTCCCGATGCGCCCCGTCGCGGTGAACCGCGTGATCGCGCGAACAGAACCCTACCGCACACCGGGGCCTGCTCCGAAGACGGCGGGGCAGGGCGCACAATCGGTGCATGAGCAGCACTTCTGGCGACAGGCGGGACCGGGACACGGAGGGGCGGGCGCGCAACGCACGGCCCCGGGACGGGCTCGGGCGGCCCCTGCCGTACGGGGCGGACGGGGTGGAGCGGCAGCCCGAAGGGGTGGTGCGCACGCCCGGGGACACGGTCACCGAGGCGCAGGCGCTGCTGGAGGCGGGCAAGCCGTTCCACGCGCACGAGGTCTTCGAGGACGCCTGGAAGGCGGGCCCCGACGAGGAGCGGGCTCTGTGGCGGGGCCTCGCCCAGCTCGCGGTGGGGCTCACGCACGCGGCCCGGGGGAACGTGACGGGCGGCGCGCGGCTGCTGCGGCGGGGGGCCGGGGCGGTCGAGGAGTGGGGCGCGGACCGCGGGACACCGCGTCCGCACGGGCTGGACCTGTCCGAACTCGCTTCCTGGGCGCGTGAGCTGGCGGACGTCGTGGAGCGGGACGCCGCGCCCGTGGACGCTCGGGCGTGGGCACCGCGGCTGCGCGGGGACCGGTCCTGAGCCCTCCGGGCCACCCGGGCCGTCTCCGGGCCGCTCGGACGGGTGCGGTGACCTGACGCCGGACGCGGTGACCGGGCGCCCGGTGCCGTGCGGCAGACTCGGGGCGTGCGAAAGATTCATGTCATCGGAATCGGTGCGGGCGACCCCGACCAACTGACCCTGCAGGCGGTCAAGGCGCTGCGGAGCACGGACGTGTTCTTCATCCTGGACAAGGGCGAGGTGAAGTCGGACCTGGTCCGGCTGCGCCGTGACATCCTCGACGCGCACCTGCCGCGGGGGTCGTACCGGACGGTGGAGGCGCGCGACCCGGAGCGCGACCGGGCCGCCGGGGGCGCGGGCTACTCCCCCGCCGTCGGCGACTGGCGCAGCGCCCGCGCCGGGATCTACGAGCGGCTGATCGCCGAGGAGCTGGACGAGGACGGGACCGGGGCCTTCCTCGTCTGGGGCGACCCCTCCCTGTACGACAGCACGCTGGGCATCCTGGAGGAGATCCTGGAGCGGGGCGTCGTGGCGTTCGACCACGACGTCGTGCCCGGCATCAGCAGCGTCTCCTCCCTGGTCGCCCGTCACCGCACCGGCCTGAACCGCGTGGCGCGCCCCGTGCAGATCACCACGGGCCGCCGGCTGGCCGAGGGCTTCCCGGAGGGCGTCGACGACGTGGTCGTCATGCTCGACGCCCACCAGACGTTCCAGCGGTACGCCGGTTCCGGCCAGGACATCGACATCTACTGGGGCGCCTACCTGGGCACCCCCGACGAGATCCTCGCCTCCGGCCCCCTGGCGGAGACGGCCCCCCGCATCGTCGAGCTCCGCGCCGAGGCCCGCGAGCGCAAGGGCTGGATCATGGACACGTACCTGCTCCGCAGGCATCCGCGGGACCGGGACGCTCCCGGAACTCCCGGAACCACGGGCACTCCCGAAGCGGACTGACCCGGGCCCGCGCGGACCGGGCGGGCCGCGGCGGCGGCCCGCGCCCCCCGTGCGGACGGACCCCGCATGCGCGCCCCGTCCGCCGGTGTGAAGCTGACGGGTGTGACGACCACCGACACCGCCGGACCGCCCGCCGTGGAGGCACCCGCCACGCAGCCCCCCGTGCTGGACAGGCGCCGCCGCAACGTCGTCTTCGCGACGATCGTGCTCGGCATGCTGCTGGCCGCGCTGGACCAGACGATCGTGGGCACGGCGCTGCCGACGATCGTGTCGGACCTGGGCGGCGCGGAGCACATGTCGTGGGTGGTCACCAGCTATCTGCTGGCGGAGACCGTCGCCACGGTGCTCGTCGGCAAGTTCGGTGACCTGTTCGGCCGCAAGGTGGTCTTCCAGGTGTCGGCGGTCGTCTTCATCACCGGTTCCTTCCTGTGCGGCCTGGCCTCGAACATGCTGCTGCTGATCGCCTGGCGGGCCATGCAGGGCATCGGCGCGGGCGGTCTGATGGTCACCGCGATGGCCCTGATCGCCGACGTCATCCCGCTGCGGGAACGCGGCAAGTACCAGGGCGCGATCGGCGCGGTGTTCGGCGTCGCCACCGTGATCGGCCCCCTGCTCGGCGGCCTCTTCACCGACCACCTCACCTGGCGCTGGGCGTTCTACGTCAACGTGCCCATCGCGATCCTCGTCGTGGTGGCCGCGGCCCGCACGATCCCGGTGGTGAAGTCGGCGTCCCGGCCCGTCGTCGACTACCTCGGTATCGCCCTCGTCGCGACCGGCGCCAGCGCGCTGATCCTGGCGACGAGCTGGGGCGGCAACGAGTACGCCTGGGGCTCGCCCGTCATCATCGGCCTCTTCGCCGGTGGTGTGCTGGCACTGGCAGCGTTCTGCCTGGTCGAGACCCGTGCGGCCGAGCCCATGCTGCCGATGCGCCTGTTCGGCAACCCCGTCTTCACGGTGTGCTCGATCCTCAGTTTCATCGTGGGTTTCGCGATGCTCGGCGCGCTGACGTTCCTGCCGACGTACCTGCAGTACGTGGACGGCGACTCGGCCACCGTCTCCGGCGTACGCACCCTGCCCATGGTCGTCGGCCTGCTCATCGCCTCCGTGTTCAGCGGCAGCGTGGTCAGCAGGACCGGGCGCTACCGGATCTTCCCCATCGTCGGGTCGCTGGTGATGGGCGTCGGTCTCTACCTGCTCTCCCTGATGGGCAGCGGGACCAGCGCCTGGCTCGCCTCCCTCTACATGTTCGTGCTCGGTGCGGGGATCGGGCTGTGCATGCAGGTCCTCACCATCGCCGTGCAGAACACCGTCGAGTACTCCGACCTGGGCACCGCGACGTCCGGCGTCACCTTCTTCCGTACGCTGGGCAGCTCCTTCGGCACCGCGGTCTTCGGGACGATCTACGCCAACACGCTGACGCCGAACCTGCGGGGCGGGGTCGCCGAGGCGGTCCGGGGCGGCGGCACCGACCCCGCGGCCGTCGGCAGGGCAGCGACCAGTCCGGAAGGGCTGCACGACCTGCCGCCTGCGACCGCCGCGCCCCTCGTGAGGGCGTACGCGGAGACGCTCCAGACCGTCTTCCTGTGGACCGTGCCCGTGGCGCTGCTGGGTTTCCTGGTCGCCCTGTTCCTCAAGCAGGTGCAGCTGCGCGACAGCGCGCGGATGGGGTCCACCGACCTGGGCGAGGGGTTCGCGACCCCCTCGGCGGCCGGCAGCCGGCAGCGGCTGGAGACCTCGGTCGGGAAGATCATCGGTGGTACGCGGACCGACACCATGCGGCGGATCGTCGTCGGGGCGGACACCCGGCTGGACATCGCGGGGGCCTGGGCGGTGATGCAGGTCGAGCTGTTCACCCGGATGGTGGGTCATGCGAGCCTCACGCTGATCGCCGCCCGCCGCCGCCTGCCCCCGGAGGTCCTGGTGCCGGTCTTCCAGCGCATGGTCGAGGAGGGCTACCTCACCCGCGAGGGCACCCTCTTCTCCCACACGGACGCCGGGGCGCGCGAGGCCCGGGTCATCGGCGAGGCGTGGGCCGGCTGGCTGGCCGACCGGGTCGAACAGGACCTCGGCCGCCCCTCGGGGGCGGAGCTGCGCGTGGCCGTGGACAGCATCGCCAAGCGGCTGCTGGTGGAGGACCTCGACCGGGACGTCCCGGCGCAGCCGGGGCAGAAGGTCCCGGCCGGGGCCGGGCGGTGACCTCGGCTCCGTCCCCGTCCCCGTCGTCGTCGGTGCGGGACCGGCCGGCATGTGCGATCCGCCGGGCGACGTGATGAGGCTGCGGGTCCGTCCGGGCTGGGCGCGCAGTTCCCCGCGCTCCTTGCGGGGCGCCTCCCACGGGGCGCCCTTCGGCGGGCGTGCCGTTCAGCGTAGGAGCAGTTGGATTCCGCCCAGCACCGTCGCCGCGATCACCAGGCGCTCGAACAGGCGTTGGTCGATCCGGTCGACCGCCCACTTGCCGAGGAGCGCGCCCGGCAGGACGAAGGCCACCAGGGCCGCGTCCAGCAGCAGGGAGCGGCCGTCGATCAGGCCGAGGCCGACGCTGAAAGGGACCTTGGAGACGTTGACGATCAGGAAGAAGAAGGCGGAGGTGCCGAGGAAGCCGAGCTTGCGGAAGCCCGCGGAGAGGAGGTACATCGACATCACCGGGCCGCCCGCGTTGGCGACCATCGTGGTGAAGCCGCCCAGCACCCCGTAGGAGCGGGCCTTGAGCCGGCCGGCCCGCGTGGTCACCGGGTCCGGTCCCCCGTCCGCCTCCGCGCCGGCCCCGCGCCGCCGCCACACGGTGACGCCGGCCATCAGCAGCAGGATCACGCCGATCGACGTCCGCACCGTCCCGTCGCCGGCCCCCCTCAGGAACACCGTGCCGAGGACCACCCCGGCGGCGACCGCCGGGAACAGCTTCCACAGCGTCGGCCAGTGCGCGTGCCGCCGGTAGGTGAGCACGGCGAGCACGTCCCCGGCGATCAGGACGGGCAGCAGTACCCCCGTGGACGCCTTGGCCGGCAGGACCGCCGCGAAGATCGCGAGACTGACCGTGTTGGCCCCGCTCACGGCGGTCTTGGAGAAGCCGACCAGCAGGGCGGCGGCGGCGAGGGCGGCGAACTCCCAGGGGGTTATGTGCCAGAGCGTCATCGTGTCCATTCGGGGACCGATGCTATGCCGCCCGTCCGGCCCTGTCAGGGGCGTCTCGCCAGGTGAGCCCTGCCGCCGCCACCGGTCGCACACTCCGGACCGCCCTCCCTGCGGGGCCCCGCGGGAGTGTTTTCGCCGATCCGCCGCGGGCACTCGGACGGGCGCGGACCGACGGACCGACGGACGGACGAAAGGGACACCCGATGGCCGACGCCCTCGAACTCGACGCGCTGTGGGACGAGTTCCATCGCGTGGTGAACATGACCTCGCAGGAACTGGACGCCTGGTTGCGGGTGAACGAGGCGTCGGAGGAATCGGTCCCGCCGCCCGAGCACGAGGGCTCGCCCACCGGCGAGCTCGTGCTGGCCATCCTGCAGAAGCGCCGCGCCGACCTCACCGAGGACGACCTCGACGTGATGTACGAGGTCGTGGACACCGTCACGGCCGAGACGGACCGCGGGAACGCGCCGGAGCACGGGGCCGGGTCCGGGGCCGGTTCCGAGGCCGAGGAGGCCCGTCGCCGCAAGCGGCTGATGACGCTGGGCCACGACCCCACCAGGCCGCCGGCGTGAGCGGCGGGGCGGCGGGCGTCCTCGCGGACCTGCTCGCCGGACACGGCCGTACGTTCGCCGAGGAGGCGGGCATCCGGCTGCGGGACACACCGCAGCCGCTGTACCGCACCCTGGTCATGGCCTGTCTGCTCGGTGCCCGCATCCGGGGGTCCGTCGCCCTCGCCACCACCCGCGCCCTGTACGACGCGGGGCTGCGCGATCCCCGCCGGACGGCCGGGGCGACGTGGCAGGAGCGGGTCGACGCGCTGGGCCGGGGCGGCTACCGGCGCTACGACGAGCGCACGGCGACCCAGCTCGGGGACGGCGCCCGGCTGTTGCTGGACCGGTGGGGAGGCGATCCGCGCCGGATGCGCGGGGCGGCGGACGGCGACCTGGACGAACTGCGGCGCCTGCTGCGCGAGATGCCGGGGCTCGGCCCCGCGGGTGTGGACATCTTCCTGCGGGAGGTGCAGCGGGTCTGGCCCGAGGTGGCGCCCCACCTCGACGCGAAGGCGCTGCAGGGCGCGGCCCGGCTCGGCCTGCCCGGGGAGCCGGAACGGCTGCTGGAGCTCGCCGGGGACACGGAACCCGCCGTCCTGGCGGCGGCGCTGGTGCGGGCGGCACTCGACAAGTCCGTCGTGGAGGACTGTCTGCGCCGCGCGCGGGAGACGTGACAGGCGCGGGGAACGCGACAGACGCGGGGAACGCGACAGACGCGCTCCCGGAGCCCGCCGGTCGTCGCCCGGCGCGGCGGCCACCCGCCTTCCGCCCGGGGCGGCCGCGGGCCCCCGCCGTCCGGACGGGTCCGGGGCCGCGGGGAGCGTGTGACGCTCACAGACCGGACCCCCCGGTCTCCAGGCCGTCGACGAAGGTCGCCACCACGTCGATGTCGCCGATGCGCGAGACCTCGACGCGCTGCGGGTCGTCGCCCAGGACGACCAGGTCCGCGCGCTTGCCCGGCGTGAGACTGCCCGCGCTGTCCTCCCAGTGGCAGGCGAAGGCGCCGGCCACCGTGTAGGCACGCAGGGCCTCCTCTACGGTGACGCCCTCGTCCGGGCCGATGACCCGGCCCGACGCGGAGGCCCGCTCGACCATGAACTGGACGGCCCTGAGCGGCGAACCGTCCGCGACGGGCCGGTCGGAGCTGCCGACCAGCGTGATGCCGTGGTCGAGGAACCCCCTGCCCCGGTACAGCCAGGGCGCCCGCTCCTCCCCCATGATCGCGGCGTAGTCGTCGCCGAAGTACCGCAGGAAGTTCGGCTGGACCACGGCCGCCACGCCCAGGTCGGCGAAGCGGCCGAGCTGGTCGGGCCGGACCAGGCCCGCGTGCTCGACGCGGTGCCGGGCGCCCGGCCGCGGGCGCAGGCGCTGTGCCCGCTCCAGGGCGTCCAGGGCCAGATCGACCGCCTGGTCGCCGATGGCGTGGACGGCGAGCTGCCAGCCCGCGAGGTGGCCGTCGACGATCGTCCGCGTGAGGGTTTCCGGATCGTCCTGCAACCGGCCCGTGTGGTCGAGTCCTTCGTAGGGGCGGCTGAGGGCGGCGGTACGGGCCATCATGCCGCCGTCGGTGTAGACCTTCAGCGCGCCGACGGAGAGCCGGTCGCCGCCGAACCCCGTCCGCAGGCCGAGGTCGAGCGCGCGGGGAATGCCGTCGTCGTCGTGGGCCGCGACCGGGCGCAGCCGGTCGGCGGACACCATGAGCTGCACCCGCAGGGGCAGCTTGCCCTCGTCGCCCGCGCGCTGGTACGCGCCCAGCTCGACCGGGCTGTGCCCGAACAGGGCGCCGCCGATGCCGGCCTCGGCACAGCCGGTGATGCCTTCGGCCAGGCAGGCGTGCGCGGCACGTCCGATCGCGTCCGCCAGTTCCCGCTGCGAGTAGGGCGGCCGCAGGGCCCGTGCGGCCCCCATGTCGCCCTCGGCGAGGAAGCCGTCCCCGTCGGCGAGTCCGGGCGGCAGCAGGTCCAGTACGGCGGTGTTGACCATGCAGCCGTGCCCGGAGTCGTGCATCAGGAACACCTTGCGCCCGGCACTGACCCCGTCCAGCTCGGCGGCGGTCAGATGGCGGCCGAGGCCCCGCTGGTCGTACCCCACCAGGTTCGCCCAGCCGCCCGCCGGTGTGCGGGCCGCCGCCTCGGCCACCGCGGCCAGGACGTCGTCCACCGACCGGCACGGTGCCACGGTCGGCGTGGCCGCTTTGAGACCGGTCCAGGCCAGGTGGACGTGGGCGTCGATGAATCCGGGCAGCACGGTGGCGCCCTGGAGGTCGACGACCCTGCGGGCGGGCAGGGCGGCGACCTCCTCGTCCAGACCCACGATCCGGCCCCGCCAGACGCCCAGCTCGCGGGCGATCGGCCGGTCGGGGTCCATGGTGCGGAAACGGGCGTTGATCAGTCTCGTGGAGAGCATCGCCGGGCCTCAGCCGGCCTGGTCCGCCGCCATCCGCTCCACCAGGCTCCTGGGGCGCATGTCCGTCCAGTGCGTCTCGATGTGGTCCAGGCACTCCTGGCGGGGGGCCGGGCCGTGCGCGACGGTCCAGCCGGCCGGCACGTCCACGAAGTCGGGCCACAGGCTGTACTGGCCCTCGTCGTTGACGAGCACGGAGTAGGTGCCTTCGGGGTTCTCGAACGGGTTGGTGCTCACAGGTTTCCTCCAACTCACATCGCGTACGACGCACATTGCGTACAACTCACATCGCGTACAAGGATTTTGGCCTAGTCGCGGCCGGCCGCGCGGGCGGCCAGGGCCTTCAGTGCGCGGAACCAGCCCTCCGCCAGGTCGCGGACCGCCTCCTCGTCCAGGACCGCCCCGGGCCAGGACCAGTGGGCGGCCAGGACCGGGCCGTCGGCGCGGTCCTCGGTGACCACGTCGATGCCGAGCGCGTGGCCCTCCCGCATCTGCGGCTCGGCGCCGATGTCCGAGACCTCCTCCTCGGGGGCGTACGACCAGTCCATGTCCTCGGGGATGCCGAAGCGGCCGAGGTAGTTGAACTCGATCGGCGGTGCCCCGAAGCCCGCGAGGACCGGTGCGGTGCGGGGGTTGAGGTGACGGAGCATGCCGTAGCCGGTGCCGTTCGCGGGCAGCGAGGCGAGGTGCCGCCGGGTCCGGTCGAGCGCCTCCTCGACGGCCGGGCCGCCCGCCAGCGCCGCGTCCAGGTCGACGGGGCCGGGATCCAGGAGGACGGGGAAGACGCTGGTGAACCAGCCGACCGTACGGGACAGGTCGACGTCCCCCGCGACCTCCTCGTCGCGGCCGTGGCCTTCGAGGTCGACCAGGACCGGTCCCCCGGGGCCGCTGTCGTGGCGCCGCCGCCAGTCGGCCACCGCGAGGGCGAGGCCGGTGAGCAGGACGTCGTTGACGTTCGCGCCGAAGGCGGACGGCACCGCGGACAGCAGCGGGCCCGTGTGCTCGGCGGGCAGCCGCAGCTCCAGCCGCCGTACGGTCCCTGCCGTGTCGCGGTCCGGGTCGAGCGGGCTCTTCAGCGGCAGGGGCGCCGCGCCTTCCAGCACGCTCGTCCAGAAGGGCAGTTCGGCCTCCCGGGCCGGGTCCTGGGCCAGTTCCACCAGCTTGCGCGCCCAGGTGCGGAAGGACGTGTCGGCGGGCGGGAGCTGCGCGGGGCGTCCCGCCCGGACGGCCCGCCAGGCGGTCTCCAGGTCGGGCAGCAGCACGCGCCAGGACACGCCGTCGGTCACCAGGTGGTGGGCCATCAGGAGCAGCCTGCCGGGCTCGGCGCCCGCGTCGAACCAGACGGCCCGCACCATGACCCCGGCCTCGGGGTCGAGCGCGGCGCGGGCGGCGTGGGCGCCGTCCGCGACGGCCGCCCGCAGTCCCTCGGCGTCCAGCCCGATGACGTCGACCCGTTCGATCCAGGTGCCGGGGTCGACCGCGTCCGCGGCCGGCACCTCGATGCTCCAGTCGTCCGCGTCGGTACGGACCAGCGTGGCGCGCAGCATGGCGTGCCGTTCCGCGAGGGCGCGCAGCACGGCCGTGAGGCCGGGCCGGTCCAGTGCGGCGGGCGTCCGCACCAGGGCCGCCTGGTGGTAGCCCTTGAAGGGGCCGCCCAGTTCGCGCAGCCAGTGCATGACCGGGGTGAGCGGCACGGTGCCGGTTCCCTCGTCGGCGGGGCGCGCGCCGGCGGTCCCGGTGGCGGTCGCCACCTCGGCGAGCCCGGCGGCCGTGCGGTGCCGCAGCACCAGGCGCGGGGTGATCCGCACGTCCGCCGCGCGGGCCCTGCTGACGAGCTGCATCGCCATGATGCTGTCGCCGCCGAGGGTGAAGAAGTCGTCGTCGACGCCGACCTCGTCCAGTCCCAGGACGTCGGCGAACACCGCGCAGAGGGTCCGCTCCAGCGCGCTGCCGGGCGCCCGGCCGGTGGAGAGCGCGGAGAAGTCCGGGGCGGGCAGGGCGGCCCGGTCCAGTTTGCCGTTGGCCAGCTGCGGCAGCCGGTCCAGCAGGACCACGGCGGCCGGGACCATGTGGTCGGGCAGGTGCCCGCCGATGTGCGCGCGCAGGCGTCCCGGGTCCGGCAGGACCCCGGGGACGGGGACCGCGTACGCCACGAGGAGCTTCCTGGGGCCCTCCTGGCGTACCGTCACCAGCGCCTGCGCCACGTCCGCGTGGGCGGCGAGCACGGACTCGATCTCGCCGGGTTCGATGCGGAAGCCGCGGATCTTGACCTGGTCGTCGGCGCGGCCCAGGTAGTCCAGGTACCCGTCGGCCGTCCAGCGGGCGAGGTCGCCGGTCCGGTAGAGGCGGGAGCCGGGCTTCCCGAACGGGTCGGCGACGAAGCGCTCGGCGGTCAGGGCCGGGCGGCCCAGGTAGCCGCGGGCGAGCCCGCCGCCGGCCAGGTACAGTTCGCCCGTCACACCGGGCGGTACGGGCTGCAGCCGGTCGTCGAGGACGTACGCGCGGGTGCCCGCGACGGGGCGGCCGACGAGCGGCCGGTCGCTGTCGCGCACCCGGGCCACCAGCGCGTCGACGGTGGACTCGGTGGGCCCGTACAGGTTGAACGCCTCGGTCCCGGTCAGCCGCGCCAGCCGCTCCCACAGGGCGGACGGTACGGCCTCGCCGCCGACGCCGACCACCGCGAGGGGGCTGCCGCCGTCCTCGCGGACCAGGCCCGTCCCGGCCATCTGCGCGAAGAACGACGGGGTGACCTCCAGGAAGTCGAAGCCGTGCGCGACGACGGCCGCCGCGAGCAGCTCCGGGTCGCGGCGCGTCTCGTCGGAGACGACGTGGACGCAGTGCCCGTCGAGCAGCCACAGCTGCGGCTGCCAGGAGGCGTCGAAGGAGAACGCCCAGGCGTGTCCGGCGCGCAGGTGCCGCCGTCCGGTGAGGGCCTTGGCGGGCGCGTACAGCGTCTCGCGGTGGCTGTGGAAGAGGTGGCCGACGCTCTCGTGGGTGACGACGACGCCCTTGGGGCGGCCGGTGGAGCCCGAGGTGTAGATGACGTACGCCGGGTGGCGCGGGGTCAGGGGCGCGGTGCGGTCCGCGTCGGTGAGGTCGGTCGCCGCCTGGGCGGCGAGCAGTTCCAGCGTCGCGGGGGCGTCCAGTTCCAGCGGCGGCGGTCCACCGGCGGGCAGCACGGACGCGAGCTCCCGGGTGGTGAGCACCAGGACGGGGCGGGCGTCGTCCAGCGTGTCCTGGATGTGCCCGGCCGGTGCGCCGGGGTCCAGCGGCAGGTAGGCGGCGCCCGCCTTGTGCACCGCGAGGATCGCCAGCAGGGTGCGGGCGGTGCGGGGCAGGGCCAGCGCCACGATCCGCTCGGGGCCCGCGCCGCGCGCGACGAGCAGCCGGGCGAGCCGGTTCGCCCCGGCGTCGAGCTGCGCGTACGTCAGCTCCAGGCCGTCGGACGCGACGGCCGGGGCGTCCGGTGAGAGCGCGGCCTGCCGTGCGAAGAGGGCGGGCACGGTGGTCGGTGCGGCGAGCGGCGGCCGGCCGTTCCACTCGGTGAGGAGGCGCCGGCGTTCCGCGTCGCCGAGGATGTCGATCCGGCCGATCGGGGTCCCCGGGGCGGCGACCACGGCCCGCAGCAGCCGTACGAGCCGTGCGGCGATCGCCTCGGCGGTGGCACGGTCGAACAGGTCGGCGCTGTACTCCAGCACGCCGTCGACCCCGTCCCCGCCGGCGCGTTCCACGAAGTCGAAGGAGAGGTCGAACTTGGCGCCGGTCGCGCCGACGTCCTCCCGCCGGGCGTCGAGGCCCGCCAGGACGTCCCCGTCGCCGCCCGCGGCCAGGTACACGACCATGACCTGGAAGAGCGGGTGCCGGGACAGCGAGCGGGCCGGGTTGAGGACGTCCACCACCCGTTCGAAGGGCACGTCCTGGTGGTCGAAGGCGGCCAGGTCGGTCTCCCGCACCCGGGCGAGGAGGTCGCGGAACGCCGGGTCGCCGGAGGTGTCGGTGCGCAGCACCAGGGTGTTGAGGAAGAACCCGACCAGGTCCTCCAGCACCTCCTCGGTGCGTCCGGCGATGGGGCTGCCGAGCGGGATGTCGGTGCCCGCGCCCAGCCGGGTCAGCAGGGCCGCCACGGCCGCCTGGACGACCATGAACACACTGACGCCGCCCGAGCGGGCCAGTTCGCGCAGCCCCGCCGCCAGTTCCGCGTCCAGGGGCATGTCGACGGCGCCGCCGCGGTGGCTCGCCTCCGGTGGGCGCGGCCGGTCGGCGGGCAGCGCGAGCTCTTCGGGCAGCCCGTGCAGCGTCTGCTTCCAGAAGGCCAGTTGGCGGGCGGCGAGGCTCCGCGGGTCCTTCTCGTCGCCGAGCACCGCACGCTGCCACAGGCCGTAGTCGGCGTACTGGACGGGCAGCGGTGCCCGGTCCGGCGCGCGGCCCGCCGCACGCGCCGTGTACGCCTCCGTGAGGTCCCGGGTGAGCGGCCGGTCGGACCACTCGTCGCCCGCGATGTGGTGGAGCAGGAGCAGCAGGACGTGGGTACCGTCGCCGATGCGGAAAAGATGGACCCGCAGCGGCGGTTCGCGGTCCAGCGCGAAGCCGTACCCGGCGGCCTCCGCGAGCCGCCCGGCCAGTTCCTCCTCGTCGGCGACGGCGGTGGTGCGCACCGGGACGTGCGCCTCTTCCGGCGTCAGGATCCGCTGGTACGCGCGCCCGTCGTCCTCGTCCTCCGGGAAGACGGTGCGCAGCGGTTCGTGGCGGGCCACCAGGTCGCCGACCGCGAGTTGCAGCGCGTCGGCGTCGAGCGGCCCGGTGAGCCGCCAGGCGAGCGGGATGTTGTACGTGGAACTGGCGCCCTCGACCCGGTACAGCACCCACAGCCGCTGCTGGGCGAAGGAGAGCGGCAGGCGCTCGGGCCGGTCCGCGGGCGCGAGGACGGGCGGCGTACCGCCGGCGTGCCCGGTGCCCGCGCCGAGGCGTTCGGCGAGCCGGGCGGCCGTGGGCGCCTCGAAGAGCGTCCGCAGGGACACCTCGGCGCGCAGCGCGGTCCGCACGCGGGCGGCCAGCCGCATGGCGACCAGGGAGTGGCCGCCGAGGGCGAAGAAGTCGTCGTGGACGCCGACCCGTTCGAGGCCGAGGACCTCGGCGAACAGGCCGCACAGGATCTCCTCGCGCGGATCGCGCGGCAGGGTGCCGGTGGTCTCCGCGGCGAAGTCGGGTGCCGGCAGCGCCCTGCGGTCGAGCTTGCCGCTGGGGGTCAGCGGCAGGGCGTCGAGGGCCGTGAAGGCCGCCGGGACCATGTGCTCGGGCAGTTCGGCCGCGGTGTGGCGGCGCAGTTCCGCACTGTCGGTGGCACGCTCGGCGGCCGGGACGACGTACGCCACGAGCTGCTGGCCGTGCGCGGTCACGACGGCCCGGGCGACGGTGCCGTGCCGCGCCAGTACGGCCTCGACCTCGCCGGGCTCGACCCGGAAGCCGCGGATCTTGACCTGGTCGTCGGTGCGGCCCAGGTACTCGACCTCGCCGCCGGACGTCCAGCGGGCGAGGTCGCCCGTGCGGTACATGCGCCCGCCCGGCCCTCCGTACGGGTCGGCGACGAACCGCCCGGCGGTCAGGCCCGGCCGGTCGAGGTAGCCGCGGGCCAGCTGCGCGCCCGCGAGGTAGAGCTCTCCGGCGACGCCCGGGGGCACCGGCCGCAGCGCGGCGTCCAGGACGTACAGGCGGGTGTTCCACACCGGCCGGCCGATGGTCACCGGCGCGGCGCCGGGGTGCACCCGGCCGGCGGTGACGTCGACGGACGCCTCGGTGGGCCCGTACAGGTTGTGCAGTTCGACGGGGGCGAGCGTGCGGTGGAAGCGCTCGGCGAGCGGCGCGGGCAGGGCCTCGCCGCTGCACAGCACGCGGCGCAGGCCCGTGCACCCGGCGGCGGCCGGTTCCTCCAGGAACAGCTGGAGCATCGAGGGCACGAAGTGCGCGGTGGTGACGGCCTCCCGGCGGATCAGCTCGGCGAGGTAGCGGGGGTCCCTGTGGCCGTCCGGTGCGGCGACCACCAGGGCCGCCCCGGTGATCAGCGGCCAGAAGAACTCCCACACGGACACGTCGAAGCCGGCGGGCGTCTTCTGCAGCACCCGGTCCCCGGCGTCCAGGCCGTACGCGTCCTGCATCCACAGCAGGCGGTTGACGATGCCCGCGTGCGGGACGACCACGCCCTTGGGGCGGCCCGTGGAGCCGGAGGTGTAGATGACGTACGCCGGGCTCGACGGGTCGTAGGAGCCGGGCAGTTCGCCGTACCCGCCCTCCGGGAGGGCGTCGCGGACCACGTGCAGCGGGCGGGTGTCCTCCAGCACGAACGCGAGGCGTTCCGCGGGGAGACCGGTGTCCAGCGGGAGGTAGGCGCCGCCCGCGCGGTGCACCGCGAGCAGGGCCACCACGAGGTCGGCCGAGCGCGGCAGGGCCACGGCCACCGTCGTCTCCGGGCCCACGCCCGCCCCGGCCAGCACCCGTGCGGTGTGCTCGACGCGGGCGTCCAGCTCCGCGTAGGTCAGGCGTTCCTCCCCGAAGACCAGGGCCGGGGCGCCGGGCGTACGGGCCGCCTGGGCGCGGAACAGCTCGGGAAGGGTCGTCGCGTCCGTGGGGTGGGACGTGTCGTTCCAGTCCGTGAGCACGAGAGCGCGCTCGGAGGCGTCGAGGACGTCCAGTTCCCGCACGGGCCGGTCCGGCGCGGCGGTCACCTGTTCCAGGAGCCGGAGCATGCGGCGGGTGAGGCGTCGCGCCGTCGGCTCGTCGCACCGGTCGGCCGCGTACTCCAGGAGCAGGGCCAGCCGGTCCGCCCCGTCCGCGGACGTCTCGTCCACGAAGGTGAAGTGCAGGTCGAACTTGGCCTGCCCGGTGTCCATGTCGAACCACTCGGTGGGCAGGCCGAGCACGTCGGGGTCGCCGTCCGGCCGGTGGTGGTGGCCGATC
Source organism: Streptomyces beigongshangae (assembly GCF_019710745.1). Classification (GTDB taxonomy): domain Bacteria; phylum Actinomycetota; class Actinomycetes; order Streptomycetales; family Streptomycetaceae; genus Streptomyces; species Streptomyces beigongshangae. The sequence goes on along the minus strand of NZ_JAHKJW010000008.1, from coordinate 115,844 downwards.
ATGACCTGGAAGAGCGGGTTGCGGCCGGCCGTCCGCACCGGGTTGAGGGCCTCCACCACCCGGTCGAAGGGCAGGTCCTGGTGCGCGAACGCCTCCAGGGCCGTCTCCCGCACCCGGGCCAGCAGTTCACGGAAGGTGGGCCCGCCGGTCAGGTCGGTGCGCAGGACGAGGGTGTTGACGAAGAAGCCGACCAGGTCGTCGAGCGCGTCGTCCGTGCGGCCCGCGACGGGCGCCCCGAGCGGGATGTCGTCGCCCGCGCCGAGCCGGTGCAGCAGGGCCGCGGTGGCCGCCTGGAACAGCATGAACATGCTGGTGCCGGTGGCGGCGGACAGGTCGCGCAGAGCCCGGCCGGTGGCGGCGGGCAGGTCGAGGCGCACCCTGCCGCCCCGTCCGGTCGGCGCGTCCGGGCGGGGGCGGTCGAGGGGCAGCACGAGCTCCTCCGGGAGATCGCGCAGCGCCTCGCTCCAGTACGCGAGCTGCCGCTCGCCGACCTGGTCGAGCAGGCGGTCCTGCCAAAGGGTGTGGTCGGCGTACTGGACCGGCAGGGGGGTCAGGTCCGGTTCCGCGCCCGTCGCCCGTGCCGCGTACGCGCGGTCCAGGTCGGCCAGGAACGGCCGGTCGGACCACTCGTCGGTGGTGATGTGGTGCAGCACGACGGCCACCACGTGGTCGGCCGGGCCGATCCTGAACACCTCGCAGCGCATCGGGAGTTCGCGGGCCAGGTCGAAGGGGCGGCGCTGCGCCGACCCGACGAGTCCGGCCAGCTCGTCCTCGGCGCAGTCCGTCACGGTGAGGGCGGGCGCGGCCTGCGCGGCGGGCAGGATGTGCTGGTACGGCTCTCCGTCGTGCTCGGGGAACACCGTGCGCAGCGCCTCGTGCCGCCCCGCCACGTCGTGCAGGGCGGTGCGCAGCGCGTCGAGGTCGAGTGCGCCGCGCAGCCGGAAGACCAGCGGGAAGTTGTACGCGACCCCGCTGCCGGTGATCCGCTCGACCAGCCACAGACGGCGCTGGGCCGGTGAGAGCGGGATGCGGGCGGGCCGTTCGGCGGGGGTGACGGCGGGCCGGGCGGGGCGTCCGGTGCCGGCCCGCGCGGCGAGCAGTTCCGGTGTCGGCGCCTCGAAGAGGTCGCGGATCGCCAGCTCGGCGCCCAGCTCGGTGCGGGCGCGGCTGATCAGGCGGGTGGCGAGCAGGGAGTGGCCGCCCAGGTCGAAGAACCCGTCCTCCGCGCCGACCTCGGGCAGGCCGAGGACCTCGGCGAAGAGCCGGCAGAGCACCTCTTCCCGCGGGGTGCGCGGTCCGCGGCCGGTGCCGAGCGCGACGGCCGGTTCGGCGTCGGGCAGGGCGCGCACGTCGAGCTTGCCGTTGTCGTTCATGGGCAGCCGGTCGAGGGTGACGAACGCGGCCGGGACCATGTAGTCGGGCAGGTGCTGCTTGAGGTCGTCGCGCAGCCGCCGCACCAGGCTGTTCGCGCCGCGGGCGGCGGTGGGCTCGTTGGCGTAGGGCGCCTCGCCGCCCCCGGGGAGGTACAGCCCCGCGGTGCGGCCGGGGACGCCGCCGGAGCCGGTCGCGTCGCCCGAGCCGGTCGCGGCGACGAACACGGCGTCGTACGTGCCGGGTTCGCGGGACCAGGTCGTCAGGACCCGGCGGCCGAGCGGGGCGGCGAGGTCGTGCAGGGTCTCGGGGTCCACTCCCCCGGCGGTGCCGACGCGGGCGTCCGGGACGGCGGTGAACCGCAGCGGGGTGACCGCGCGGACGAGGTCCGCCACGTCGTGCCCGCCGGTCCAGTCGACCGACGGGATCCGCTCCAGGACGAGGTCCGGGTCACCGGTGTACAGGACGGCGTCGTAGCGGTGGCGGGTCAGTTCGTTGTGGTGGCGTCCCCGTTTGGTGCGCAGGTCGACGCGGTGGCCGAGGGTGGTGAAGTAATCCGGGTCGACCAGGAGTTCCTTCTCCAGGCGCAGTCCGCGCTCGACGGCGCGCTCCAGCGCCTCCCCCGTGACGCCCCTGGCCCGCTGGATCTCCCGCTGAAAGGTCCGCGCCAGGCGCAGGTTGCGTACGTCGCCGACGAACAGCGCGCCGCCGGGCGCCAGGAGTGACATCGCCCCCCGGATCACCGTCGTCAGGTAGTCGGCGCTCGGGAAGTACTGGATGACGGAGTTGATGACGACCGTGTCGAAGAAGCCGTCGGCGGGCAGGCCGGTCAGGTCGTCGGCGGGCTGGGCGCGCAGGGTGACGCGCGCGGCCAGCTCCGGGTCCCGCGCCAGCTCCTCGCCGATCTTGCGGATGACGGGCGCGGCGAAGTCGGTGGCCCAGTACGCCTCGGCCTCCGGGGCCAGCTTCGACAGCAGCAGGCCGGAGCCGACGCCGATCTCCAGGACGCGGCGCGGGCGCAGTGAGCGGATCCGCTCGACGGTGGCCTCGCGCCACTCCCGCATCTCCTCGAAGGGGATGGGCCGCCCGTCGTACGAGGAGTCCCAGCCGGCGTAGTCCTCGGTGAAGACGGCGGTGCTGATCTCCTCGTACTCGTCGGAGTAGATCTCCTGCCACTCGCCGACCTGCTCGCGTTCGGCGCCGTCGCGGTCGTCGCCGGTGAGGGGGGCCGGGACGACGTAGCCGACGAGCCGTTCGTCGCGGACGACGACGGCGGCGTGCGCGACCTGCGGGTGGCGGGAGAGGGCGGCCCCGATCTCGCCGAGCTCCACGCGGTAGCCGCGGATCTTGACCTGGTCGTCGGTGCGGCCGAGGAAGTCGAGGTTGCCGTCGGGACGCCGGCGCACGAGGTCCCCGGTGCGGTACATGCGCTCGCCGGGTTCGCCGAAGGGGTCGGCGACGAACCGCTCGGCGGTCAGGGCCGGCCGGTCGAGGTAGCCGCGGGCCAGGCCGATGCCCGCGATGTACAGCTCGCCGGGCACGCCCTCGGGCACCGGGCGCAGCCAGGCGTCCAGGATGTGGGCGCGGGTTCCGCGGATCGGACGTCCGACGGTCGGGGTGGCGCTGTCGGGGGTGCCGCCGCCGAGGGTGTTGATGGTGTACTCGGTGGGCCCGTAGAGGTTGTAGCCGTAGGTGCCCTCGGTGTCGCGCAGCCGGTTCCACACCGTCTCGGGGACGGCCTCGCCGCCGAGCAGCACGAGCGGCGGCCGGTGGCCCTCCAGCAGGCCCTGCTCGATCAGCAGGTGCGCGTAGGTGGGCGTCACGTTGATCACGTCGACGCGGTGGGTCTCGCAGTACGCGACCAGGGCCTCGGCGTCGCGCCGCAGCTCCTCGTCGCAGATGTGCACCTCATGTCCTTCGACGAGCCACAGCAGCTCCTCCCAGGACATGTCGAAGGCGAACGACACCGTGTGGGCGATGCGCAGTGCCCGCCCGCCCGCCGAGGCGACGGCGGGCTCGAAGATCTCCCGCTGGTGGTTGAGCTGCATGTTGGTCAGGCCGCGGTAGGGCGTGACGACGCCCTTGGGCCGGCCGGTGGACCCGGAGGTGTAGATGACGTACGCCGGGTGCTCCAGGCTGAAGCGCCGCCGCTCCAGGTGGGCGGGGTACGCCGCGAGTTCGGCGACGACCGCCGGGTCGTCCAGCAGGGCGCGGGGCGTGTCGGCCGCCGCCAGCCGCTCGGAGACGGCGGAGTTGGACAGCAGCAGCGCGGGCCGGGCGTCCCGGAGCATCGCCACCAGGCGGTCGTCCGGGTAATCCAGCTCCAGGGGCAGGTACGCGGCGCCCGTGCGCAGCACGGCGAACAGCGCGACGACCATGTCGGGCGAGCGGGGCAGGCCGAGCGCGACGACCCGTTCGGGGGCGGCGCCGCGGTCGAGCAGCAGGCGGGCCGTGCGGTTGACGCGGGCGTCGAGTTCGGCGTACGTGAGGGTCTCGTCGCCGAAGACCAGGGCGGTGGTGTCCGGCGTGGCCGCGGCCCTGTCTGCCAGCAGGTCCGCGACGGTGTCCTCGGGTTCGGGCACCCGCCCCGCGGCCCGCTCGCGCTCCAGTTCCCGCCGCTCGGCCGGGAGCCGGGCGTCGACGCGGCCCACGGGGGTGTCGAGGTCGCGGGTGAGGCGGTCCAGGAGCAGCACGAACCGGTCGAGCAGGTCCTGGGCGCGCGGGCGCGCGACGACGTCGGCCCGGTGGGTCAGGGTGACCCGGACGGCGCGGCCCGGGGTGACGACGAGGTTGACGGGGTAGTGCGTGGCGTCGACGTTGGCGACGGCGGTGGCCCCGTGCCGTTCGCCCAGTTCGGCGAGCCGCTCCTCGGTGTCGCTGTTGCGCAGCACGAAGAGGGTGTCGAAGAGCCGCCGGTGCCCGGTCTCGGCCTGCAGCACACCGAGGCCCAGGTACTCGTACGGCATGACGGCCAGCCGCTCGTCCTGGACGCGGCGCAGCAGTGCGCGCACGGGTTCGGCCGGGTCGTAGGCGATGCGGGCGGGGACCGTGTTGAGGAACATGCCGATGACGTTCTCGATCTCCGGCACCTCGCTCGGCCGGCCCGCGACGGTCGTGCCGAAGACGACGTCGGTGCGCCCCGTCGCGCTCGCCAGGGTCAGGCCCCACGCGGCGTTGAGCACGGTGTTGAGGGTCAGTCCGTGCCGGCGGCCGAGGTCCCGCAGCCGGGTCCCCACCTCGTCCGGGACGACGGCGTCCAGGCTCTCCGGGATGTCCGGTTCCAGGCCCTGGTCGGCGGCGGCGAGCAGGGTGGGCTCGTCGAGCCCCGCGAGGGCGGTGCGCCAGGCGCCGGTGGCGACGGCCGTGTCCTGCGCCTCCAGCCAGGTCAGGTAGTCGCGGTACGAACCGGGCGCGGCGAGACCGGCCGGGTCGCCGCCGGACTCGTACAGGGCGAAGAGCTGGTCGAGGAAGAGCCAGGCGGACCAGCCGTCCCACAGGAGCAGGTGGCGTCCGACGATCAGGCGGTCGCCGCGTTCCGCGCCCAGGCGCACGAGGAGGATGCGGAAGAGCAGCGGGCGGGTCAGGTCGAAGCGGCGGGAGCGCTCGGCGTCCGTCAGCTCCCGCAGCCGTACGTCCTGTTCCCCGGCGGGCAGCCCGGACAGGTCGACCTCTTCGAGCGGGATCTCCGGGTCGCGGACGATGAACTGCACCGGCTGGCGCAGCCCTTCGCTGGTGAACCCGGCGCGCAGGCCCGGCGTACGCTCCAGCAGGACCCGCACGGCGGTGCGCAGGCGGTCCGTGTCGAGCGGGACGGCGAGGTCGAAGGACTCGTGGACGGTGTAGACGTCCAGGGTCCCGGCGTCGTACGTGGAGTGGAAGAACAGCCCTTCCTGGAGCGGGGCGAGGGGCCAGATGTCGTCCACCGGGCCGGGGCTGAGGCGGTGGACGCGCTCGGTCTCCTCGGCGGTGAGGGCGAACCCGGAGCGCGGGGCGCGCACCTCGGTGACCGGGGTGGCCGCGGCGGCCAGGGCCGCGGGGGTGCGGTGCTCGAAGACGTCACGGGGGTTCAGGTCCAGGCCGGCCCGGCGGGCGCGGCTGGAGACGCCGATGGAGGTGATGCTGTCGCCGCCGAGCATGAAGAAGTCGTCGTCGGCGCCGACCCCGTCGAGCTTCAGCACCCCGGCGAAGATCTCGGTGAGCACCCGCTCGCGCTCGTCGCGGGGCGCGCGCGCCCCGGCGCGCACCGCCTGCGGGGCGGGCAGGGCGGCCCGGTCGAGCTTGCCGCTGGGGGTCAGCGGGAGGGCGTCGAGGACGACGTAGGCACCGGGGACCATGGGGGCGGGCAGCGTCCCGTCCAGTGCGGCCCGGAGCCCGGCGGGCTCCGGGCGGGCGCCGCGCGCGGGGACCACGTACGCGACCAGGGCGCCGTCCGCGACGGTGACGGCGGCCTGCGCGACGGACGCCTGCCGGGTCAGCGCGGCCTCGATCTCGCCGGGTTCGATCCGGTTGCCGCGGATCTTGACCTGGCGGTCGGTGCGGCCGAGGTACTCGACGACCCCGTCGGCGCGGCGGCGTACCAGGTCGCCGGTGCGGTACATGCGCTCGCCGGGCCCGCCGTACGGGTCGGCGACGAACCGCCCGGCGGTCAGGCCGGGCCGGGCGTGGTAGCCGCGGGCGAGCTGGACGCCGGTCAGGTACAGCTCGCCGGGCACGCCCGCGGGGACCGGGCGCAGGCAGGGGTCCAGGACGCGCAGGCCGGTGTTCCACACCGGGCGGCCGATGGGCACGGTGGTGCCGGGCGCGCCGTCGTACGCGTGGTGGGTGACGTCCACGGCGGCCTCGGTGGGGCCGTACAGGTTGTGCAGCGGTACCCCGGTGAGCTCCAGCCAGCGGGCCGCCGCGGCGCCGGGCAGGGCCTCGCCGCTGCTGAAGACGTGCCGCAGGGAGGCGGCCCAGGCGGGGTCTGCGGTGATCTCCTGCGACCGCAGGAAGGCTTCGAGCATCGACGGCACGAAGTGCAGGGTGGTGACCCGCTGATCGCGGATCAGTCCGGCGAGATAGGCGGGGTCGCGGTGTCCGTCCGGGCGGGCGAGCACCACCGCGGCGCCCTCGCACAGCGCCCAGAAGAACTCCCACACGCTGACGTCGAAGCTGGCCGGGGTCTTCTGCAGCACCCGGTCGCCGGCGGTCAGTCCGTACGCGCCCTGCATCCAGGCGAGCCGGTTGACGACGGCGCGGTGGGTGACGACGACGCCCTTGGGCAGGCCGGTGGAGCCGGAGGTGTAGATCAGGTAGGCGGGGTCGTCGGGTCCGGCCGGGACGGGATCGGGGGCGGTTCCGGGCGGCTGCTCGGCCGGGCCGTCCACCAGCAGGGGGACGAGCCCCGGGACTTCGGGCAGTCGGGACGCGGTGCGGGCGGTGGTGACGACCGTCGCCGCCCCGGAGTCGGCGAGCATGTGGGCCACCCGGTCGGCCGGGTAGTCCACGTCGACCGGGAGGTAGGCGGCGCCGGACTTGAGCACGCCGAGCAGGGCGGTCATGAGGTCCGCGGAGCGCGGCACGGCGACCGCGACGACCGTGCCGGGACCGGCGCCCCGTGCCCGGACCCGCCGCGCCAGCTCCTCGGCGCGGGCGTCGAGTTCGGCGTACGTCAGGGTCCCGTCCTCGTGCACGACCGCGGTGGCGTGCGGGGTGCGGGCGGTCTGTGCCCCGAAGGCCGCGGCGAGGGTGGTCGCGGGCACCTCCCGCCGCTCACCGGCCGGGTGGGCGTGGGACAGCTCCGCGGGCGAGAGCAGCTCCAGGGCGGCGACCCGCTGCCCTGGGTCCGCGGCCAGGGCGTGCAGGATCCGGGTGAGGCGGTCCGCGACGCGGCGCACGGCGTCGGCGTCGAGCCGCCGGGCGTGGTGCTTGAGCCGCAGGTCGAGACGGCGGCCCGGCTTCACGATCAGGGCGAGCGGATAGTGGACGGTGTCGTGGAACTCGTGGCCCGTGACACGGATCCGGCCGGAGGGGTCGGCGAGGCCGGTGGCGGCCGGGTAGTTCTCGAAGACGACGAGGGTGTCGAACAGCTCGCCGCCGCCCGCGGGCCCGGCGACCCGCTGGATCTCGGCGAGACCGAGGTGCTGGTGGTCCAGCAGCGCGGCCTGCTCGTCCTGGAGCCGCCCGAGGAGACCGGCGAAGGTGTCCGCGGGCTTCCAGCGGAAGCGGGTGGGCAGGGTGTTGATGAACAGCCCGACCATGGACTCGATGCCCTCGACCTCGGCGTCCCGGCCGGAGACGGTGGTGCCGAACAGCACGTCCTGGCGGCCGGTCAGCCGCCCGAGCAGCAGACCCCAGGCGCTCTGGACCACCGTGCCCAGGGTCACGCCGAGTTCCCGGGCACGGGCCGACAGACGGGCCGTGACCTGCTCGGACAGCTCGACGCGGACCTGGGCGGGGGTGATCGGGCCGTCGTCGGCGGGCGCCTCGACGAGGCGGGTGGGCTCCTCGACCCCGGCGAGCGCCCCGCGCCAGGTCCCGCGTGCGGCGTCGCGGTCGGCGGTCGCGAGCGCACGCAGGTACGTGCGGTACGGGGTGACCTCGGGCAGCGGGGCGGGGCTCTCGCCGTAGCAGGCCAGCAGTTCGCGGTGCAGGACGGGGAGCGACCAGCCGTCGGCGACACCGTGGTGGAACGTGAGCAGGAGCCGGCCGCGGTCCGCGCCGAGCCGGACGAAGGCGCAGCGCAGCAGGGGCGGGCGGGCGAGGTCGAAGCGGTGGGCCCGCTCCTCTGCGGCGACCGCGTCGGCGGTGGGAGCCCCACCCCGGGGCCGGGTCAGGTCCACCTCGCGCCAGGGCAGTTCGAGCCCGTCGGCGATGATCTGCACGGGGCGCCCGTCGGGGAGCGGGCGGAAGCAGGCCCGCAGCGGGGCGTGCCGGTCCAGGACGCGCTGGGCGGCCCGGCGCAGTGCCCCGGCGTCGACCGGCCCGGACAGTTCGAGGGCCTGCTGGACCACATAGGCGTCGCGGCCCGCGCCGTCGACGAGCGAGTGGAAGTAGAAGCCCTCCTGGAGCGGGCTGAGCGGCAGCAGTTCCTGGACGGTGACCGGGTACTCGCTCTGCAGCGCGGCGAGTTCGGCCTCGGTGAGCCGTACGAGGGGGGTCCCGTCGCCGGTGGTCCCCCTTGCCGGAGGACCCGCGTCCGCGTCGGCGCGTACGTCCGCGGCCCCGGCGAGGGCCGCGACCGTCCGGTGCCGGAAGACGTCGCGGGAGCTGAGCCGCAGTCCGGCCCTGCGGGCGTGGACCAGCAGCCGGATGGCGGTGATGCTGTCGCCGCCGAGCGCGAAGAAGTCGTCGTCGATGGTCGCCGACCGCAGGCCGAGCACCTCGGCGTAGGCCGCGCACAGCACTTCCTCGCGGGCGTCGCGCGGCGGGCGGCCGGAGCTCAGGGCCCCGTAGTCGGGCACCGGGAGCGCGGCGCCGTCGAGTTTGCCGCTGGGAGTGACCGGGAGCCGGTCGAGGGGGACGACGGCGGAGGGGACCATGTACTCCGGAAGCTGTTCGGCCGCGTACGAACGCAGGGCCTTCATCAGGGAGTTCACGTCCCGGAAGGGCGCGGGGCGGTTGGCGTGGGGGACGGTGCCGGAGGGCCGGTACGGCAGGGCCGTCCCGGTCGCTCCGGCGGGGCCGAACACCACGTCGAGGCTGCCGTCGTCGGCACCCCCGTTCCAGGTGACGACCGCCTCCAGACCGTGCCGGGCGGCGAGGGCGTGCAGTTCCTCCGGGTCCGGCGCGTCGGCGGGGGACACGGCGCGGCTGCTGTCGTCGAGCGCGGACAGCGCGGCGAGGTCCTCGGCGAGGCGGACGTTGGGCAGACCGGTGACGCGGAGCGGGGTCGCACGCCCGGCGAGCAGGACGCCGAGTGCGTCCGGGCCGCGCCGGCCGTCCGCGGGGTCGCCGTCGCCGACCAGATCGGCCCAGGCGACCTCGTCGCCCTCGGCCGGTGCCGGTGCCGGTGCCGGTGCCGATGTGCGCTTGCGCAGCACCACGTCGTACCGGTAGCGCGTCAGCTCGTTGTGGTGGCCGCCCCGCTTGACGCGGATGTCGGCGTCGAAGCCGTCGAGCGCCGCGAAGTAGTCGGGGTCCAGGAGCAGTTCGCCCTCCCAGGCGAGCGACCGCTCCACGGCGGCCCGCAGTGCCTGCTTGTCCTCCGGGTCGGCCGCGCGGCGCGTCTCGACGGCGGCGCGCAGGCAGCGCAGCAGCCGGGCGTTGCGCACGTCGCCGACGAACAGCCGTCCCCCGGGGGCCAGCAGCCCGGCGGCGGCGCCGATGACGTCGGTGAGGTAGCCGGCGTCCGGGAAGTACTGGGCGACGGAGTTGAGGACGACCGTGTCGAAATGGGCGTGGGGAAGCCCTTCGGTGTCGTGGGCGGGCCGCGCGCTCAGGTGCACGCGCCCGGCCAGTTCCGGCACCGTGTCGACCTGGGCGCGCAGGGCCCGTACCGCCTCCTCGGAGAGGTCGGTGCCCCAGTACTCCTCGCAGCCGGGGGCGATCCGGGAGAGGAGCAGGCCGCTGCCGACGCCGATCTCCAGCACGCGGCGGGGCGCGAGGTCCGCGATACGGGCGAGGGTCGCCTCGCGCCACTCCCGCATCTGCGCCACGGGGATGGGCAGACCGTCGTACATGCTGTTCCAGCCGGCGAAGTTCTCCCTGAAGCCCCGGGAGCCCCGGGGGTCTTCGGAGCCGTCCTGCCCGCCTTCGGATCCCGCCGCCGAGTAGAGGAGTTCGTGCAGGTCCTTCCACTCCTGGACCTGTTCGCCGAAGTCCCGGTCCGCGTCCAGCGAGGGGACGACGTAGGCGGCGAGCCGGCGGTCGCCGGGGCGGTCCTCGCGCACCAGGACCGCGGCCTGCTCCACGGCCGGGTGGGCGCGCAGCACGGACTCGATCTCACCGGGCTCGATGCGGAAGCCGCGGATCTTCACCTGCGCGTCGGCGCGGCCGAGGAACTCCAGCCTGCCGTCGTCCTTCCAGCGCACCAGGTCGCCGGTGCGGTACAGCCGCTCGCCGGGTGCCCCGAACGGGTCGGCGACGAACCGCTCGGCCGTCAGGTCGGGCCGCCCCAGGTAGCCGCGGGCGAGTCCGGCGCCGCCGAGGTACAGCTCGCCCGGCACACCGGCCGGTACGGGCTGGAGCCGGGCGTCGAGCACATGGGCCCGGGTGCCGGGGTCGGGGACGCCGATGGGCACGATCGTGCCGGCGGGGGTGTCGGGGTCGCACAGGCCGAGCGTGGAGTTGGTGGTCGCCTCGGTGGGGCCGTACGCGTTGAACATCATCCGGCCGCGGGCGTACCGGCCGACCAGTTCGGGCGAGACCCGCTCGGTGCCGGCGAGCAGCGTGGCGGGCGGCAGTTCGACGTCCTCGGGCATCGCGGCGAGCAGGGCCGGCGGGAGGATCATGAAGGTGATGCCGTGGGCGTGCGCGTAGTCGGCGAGCGGCGCGCCGGGCACCCGCAGCTCGGCGGGGACGACGACGAGCCGGCCGCCGGAGAGCAGTCCGAGGCACAGGTCCCAGAACGCCACGTCGAAGCTCGGCGAGGCGAACTGCAGGACCCGGCTGTGCGGTCCGATCCCGAACCGCTCGGTCTGCGTGGCGACCAGCTTGGCGACGCCGGTGTGGGAGAGCACCACGCCCTTGGGGCGGCCCGTGGAGCCGGAGGTGTAGATGACGTAGGCGGCGTTGCCGACGGAGAGGGAGCCGAGGTCGGGCGCCGTCGACGGCCGCCGCGCCAGCTCGCGTACGGTGCCGGGCGCGTCCAGGACCACGACGTCCACGCCCTCGCACGGCGGGATGTCCCGCGCGGCCTCGGCGGTGGTGACCAGGCAGGCGGGCCGGGCGTCGGCCAGCATGTAGGAGACGCGGTCGGCCGGGTAGTCGGTGTCCACCGGCAGGTAGGCCGCGCCGGACTTCAGCACGGCGACCTCGGCGACGATCAGTTCGGCCGAGCGGGGCACCGCGAGGGCCACCACGCGTTCGGGTCCGGCGCCGCGCGCGGCGAGGGCGTGGGCCAGCCGGTTGGCGCGTGCGTCCAGCTCCGCGTAGGTCAGCCGGGTGTCCCCGAAGACCAGCGCGGTCTCGTCCGGCCGCCGCCGGACCTGCTCGGCGAACATCTGCGGCCAGGTGCGCGGGGGGACGTCGTGCTCGGTGTCGTTCCACTCCACCAGGACGCGGTGGCGTTCCGCGGCGTCCAGCAGGCCGAGTTCGCCGACGGGGGTGTGCGGCCGGGCGAGCGCGTCGGCCAGCAGGGTGGCGTAGTGGCCCGCCGCCCGGTGCGCGGTACCGGGCCGGAACAGGTCCCGGCGGTACGTCAGCCGTACCTCGCCGGCGCGGACTTCGAGCGCGAGGTCGAGCGTGCCGCCGGAAAACCCGTCGAGCAGGCCGCCGGACGGCCCGTCGAGCGGACGGCCGTCCGCGCCGCCGGCCGGTGCCCCGAACGCGGTGTTGAACAGCAGCCCGCCGCCCCGTGTGGGCTCCGGGCCCAACCGGGCGACCAGCGTGCCGATCTCGACCGGGTGGGCCGCGGCCTCCTCGCACGCCAGCGCCACCCGCCGCACCAGCTCGGCGAACCCGGTCCCGCCGTCCAGGGCCACCCGGAGCGGCAGCCCGCCGTACCCGACGGTGATGTCGTGGGCGCCGCCGTAGCGGTGCAGCAGGGCCACGAAGGCGGACAGGAGGGTGATCTCGTCGGCCGCCGCGTCCAGCGTGCGGCTGACGGTGTCCGACTCCCCGCCGGGCGCCGCCGGATAGGGGAAGTCGACGGGGAGCACCGCCTCCTGCGGGAGGGGGTCGAGCCGTCGGCGCCAGTACGCCGTCACGTCACCTTCGTCGAGACCGGACACACGCGTTTCGAAACCGGACACAGCTGACCGTGCCTCCAGGGTGTGCGGAACCGGCTCGGCCGGAGGATCGCAGGTCATACTAAGGTAAGGATTACCTAACCAAAAGAGCCCCGACTCTGCGGGTCACGTGATCCCCACTACGATTAAGGTCTGCCTAACCTAAGGGAGTTGGCCGTTGGAGACCGCAAGGTGACGGGCAAGAGGGTGCGCCCTGTCCTTCTCGTGACGCTGCTGGGTACCGTCCTGGCCGTCCTCTGCCTGCTGTCACTGGCGCTCGGCGCGGCCAGCGTCCCGCCGGACCAGGTGATCCGGGCCCTGCTCGGCGACCCGCCGAGCCGCTTCGTGGACAACGTCGTCTGGTCCGCGCGCATGCCCCGCACCGCGCTCGGGATCACGGCCGGCGCGGCCCTCGGGCTGGCCGGGGCGCTGATGCAGGCCCTGACCCGCAACCCGCTCGCCGACCCCGGGGTGCTGGGCGTCAGCGCCGGCGCCTCCTTCGCCATCGTGCTGGCCGTCGGGGTGCTCGGCATCAACTCGCTCTACGGGTACGTGTGGTTCGCGTTCGCCGGGGCGCTGATCGCCACGGTGGCCGTCTATCTGCTGGGCGGTCTCGGGCGGTCCGGGATGACCCCCGTGAAGCTGGCGCTCGCGGGCATCGCCGTCACCTCGATGCTGTGGTCGTTCACCCAGGCCATCGTGCTGACCGACGTGGACGCGCTCAACAAGTTCCGCTTCTGGTCCGCCGGTTCGCTCGCGGAGGCGGACGACGGCACGGTCTGGCGGGTGCTGCCCTTCCTGGTCCTCGGCGGGGCGCTGGCGCTGGCCTGCGCACCGGCGCTCAACAGCCTGGCTCTGGGCGACGACGTCGCGGCCTCGCTCGGCCGGCGCCTCGGTCTGGTCCGGCTGGCGGGCGTCGCCTCGATCACCCTGCTGACGGGGGCCGCGGTCGCGGTCATCGGCCCGGTCGTCTTCATCGGCCTGGTGGTGCCCCATGTGGCCCGCGTGCTGGCCCAGTCGGCGGGCATCGGCCCCGACCAGCGCTGGCTGCTGCCGCTGTCGGCGGTGCTGGCGCCCATCCTGCTGCTCGCCGCGGACGTCCTCGGCCGCCTCGTGGCACGGCCCACCGAGATCCAGGCGGGTGTACTGGTCGCCTTCGTCGGCGGCCCGTTCTTCATCGCCATGGTCCGCCGGCGCAACCTGGCGGAGGTGTGAGCGTGCCGAACCCGAGAACCGCCCCCGAGTCCCCCGCGGCCGGCACCCGTCCGGCGGGGTCCGCGCACTTCCGCGCCTACCGGCTGGCGCTGCCGCCCGTCTCCGGTGTCCTCCGGCCCCGGCTGGTGGGCCTGTCCGTGCTCCTCGCCGCGGGCACCTTCGTGGTGTTCTGCTGGGGCCTGACGACCGGCGACTACCCCATCGGCTTCACCGAGGCCGTACGCGCCCTGGTGGGCTCCGGCGACCCCGGCACCGTCCTCGTGGTCGAGGAACTGCGCCTGCCCCGGGCCCTGGTCGGGCTGCTCGCCGGGATCGCCTTCGGGGTCTCCGGCGCGCTGTTCCAGACCATGACGCGCAATCCGCTGGCGAGCCCGGACATGATCGGCCTCACCCAGGGCGCGGGCACCGCCGTCGTCGCGGGCATCGTGCTGGGCTGGGACGGCGGCCTGGGCACCCAGGCGCTCGGGCTGCTGGGCGCCCTGGTCACCGCCCTGACCGTCTACGCCCTGGCCTGGCGGCGCGGCACCACCGGGTACCGCATCATCCTGGTCGGCATCGGGGTGGCCTGGATCTGCACGAGCGCCACGGACTACCTCGTCGCCAGAGGTGGCCGCTTCCAGGCGCAGGCCGCGCTCGGCTGGCTGGTCGGCAACCTCAACGGCCGCACCTGGGGCCAGGTCGGACCGCTCGCCCTCGCGCTGGCCGTACTGCTGCCGGCGGCCCTGCTGCTCGGCCGCCTGCTGCGCACCCTCCAGCTCGGCGACGACGTGGCCACCGGCCTCGGTACCCGCGTCCAGCCCGTACGCCTGGCCATCCTGCTCACCGGTGTCGGCCTGATCGCCTTCGCCACCGCGTCCGCGGGGCCCGTGGCCTTCGTGGCGCTCGCCGCCCCGCAGATCGCGCAGCGGCTGGCGGGCACGGCCTGGCCGCCCACGGTCGCCTCGGGGCTGACCGGGGCACTGGTGGTCCTGGGCGGCGACCTCATCGCCCGTACGCTCGTCCCCGGCACGGAACTGCCGGTCGGCATCGTCACCGGTGTGCTCGGCGCACCGGTCCTGCTCTGGCTGCTCGTCCGCGCCAACCGCGCGGGTTCAGGAGGTTGATCCCATGTCGGCTGATCCCCTGTCGACCGGCCGCGCGCCGGACGGCTCCGTGTCCACCGCCCCCGCGCCGGCCTCCGGCCCCGTCCTCGATCCCGCCCCCCGCCCCGACCCCGATCTGCGGGCCCGCGGTCTGCGTCTCGCCTACGACAAGCGGGTGGTGGTCGACGGTCTGGACCTGGCGGTGCCGCCCGGGCGGATCACGGCCATCGTCGGCGCCAACGCGTGCGGCAAGTCCACCCTGCTGCGGGCGCTCGCCCGGCTGCTGGCGCCCGAGGAGGGCGCCGTCCACCTCGACGGCCGGGCCCTGCAGTCCATCCCGAGCAGGGAACTCGCCCAGCGCCTGGGCATCCTGCCGCAGAGCCCGGTCGCGCCCGAGGGGCTGACCGTCGTCGACCTGGTCAACCGCGGGCGTTCGCCGCACCAGACCTGGTGGCGGCAGTGGTCCAAGGCGGACGAGCGGGCCGTGCACCGGGCGCTGGCCGCCACCAACATGACGGACCTCGCCGACCGGCCCGTCGACGAGCTGTCCGGCGGCCAGCGGCAGCGCGCCTGGATCGCCATGGCGGTCGCCCAGGGCACGCCCGTCCTGCTGCTCGACGAGCCGACGACGTACCTCGACCTGGCCCACCAGATCGACGTCCTGGACCTGGTCACCGACCTCAACCGCCGGGAGAACCGCACGGTCGTGATGGTGCTCCACGACCTCAACCAGGCCTGCCGGTACGCCGATCACGTCGTCGCCATGAAGTCCGGCAGGATCGTCGCCGAGGGGAGCCCGGCCGAGGTCATCACCGCCGAGACCGTCGAGGACGTCTTCGACCTGGCCTGCCGGATCACGATGGACCCGGTCAGTCACACACCCCTGGTCATCCCGATGGGCCGCCACCACGGAGCCCCGGCCCTGGAACCGGCCGACTGAGGAGGCGCCCCCGAGGGGGCGACGCCCCCTCGGGGCGCGGGGAACTGCGCGACCAGCCCCCGCACTCCCGCAGACGAACCACGAGCGGCGTTCACCCGGCGGCATCAGGCACGACCGTCGTGCCGATCCCCGCATCGACCAGCCCGTCGAACAGCGCGTGCGGCGCACGCCCGTCCAGCACCCGGGCCACCCCCACCCCGCCCCTGACGGCCCGCAGGCACGCCTCCATCTTGGGCCCCATGCCGCCGTCCAGCCCCGGCAGCAGCCTCTCCAGCTCCCCCGCGCCGATCCGGTCCACGACCCGCCGGCTGCGGGGCCAGTCGGCGTACAGCCCGGGCACGTCGGTGAGGACGACCAGGATCCGCGTCCCCAGCGCGGCGGCGAGCGCGCCCGCCGCCGTGTCCGCGTTGACGTTGTAGACCTGCCCGTCCTCGCCCCGGCCGACGGAGGAGACCACCGGGACGTGGCCGCTGTCCAGCAGGAGGCGCACGACCGCGGTGTTGACCCGTGCCACGTCCCCGACCAGGCCGATGTCCACGCGCTCACCGGCCACTTCGGCGTACCGCTTGACCGCTGTGAGGGTGTGCCCGTCCTCGCCGCTGAGGCCGACCGCGTGCGGGCCGTGCTCGTTCAGCAGCCCGACCAGGTCCTTCTGGACCTGGCCGGACAGCACCATCCGTACGACCTCCATGGTCTCGGGGGTGGTGACCCGCAGCCCGCCGAGGAAGTCGGACCCGATCCCCAGCCGGGCCAGCTGGGCGGCGATCTGCGGGCCGCCGCCGTGCACCACGACCGGCCGGACACCCGCGCCCCGCAGGGCGAGGACGTCCTGCGCGAAGGCCCGCCGGAGCGCGTCGTCGGTCATGGCGTGACCGCCGTACTTGACGACGACCGTGTGCCCGCGCAGGGCCTCGATCGCCCCGGAACGCCCGCCGGGACCGACGGTCGGGGCACCGGAGCCGCCCGGCGCCCCGTCGGCGGGAGCCGTGTCGCTCACGGGCGCGCCGTGAGGTAGCCGCCCATCGTGCGGAAGTAGTCGGTCGCCGCGTGCTCCGCCCCGTCCTCGGTGCGTACGCGCTTGACGACCAGCCCGCGCAGCCGGCCGCTCCTGGCCTGCGCGCCCGCGACGACGACCACTCCGTCGCCCTCGCGGATGAAGATGCGTCCCGGGGTGCCGCCGTAGCAGCCCTGCGACACCGCGGACTCGACGATCCTGATCCGCTGTCCGCGGTGGTGGGTGAAGGCGTTCGGGTACGGGTCGCACTGGGCCCGTACGAGCCGCTCGATGTCCTCGGCCGGCCAGGTCCAGTCGATGCGGCTGTCCTCCAGGGACCGCTTGTGGAAGAAGCTCGCCCGGCTGCGGTCCTGCGGTATCCACCGGGCGCGGCCCGAGGCGATGAGGTCGAGCGACTCGTCGACGACCGGGCCGATCAGGTCGACCGTGCGGTGGAAGAGGTCGGTGACGGTGTCGGCCGCGCCGACCGGTACGGCCCGCTGCAACAGGACGTCGCCCGCGTCGAGTTCGGCGTTCATCCGGTGCGCGGTGACCCCGACCTCCCGCTCGCCGTTGATGAGCGCCCAGATCAGCGGGGAGAAGCCCGCGTACGCGGGGAGCAGCGAGTCATGGATGTTGAGCGTGCCGTGGGGCGGCAGGTCGAAGACCTCCGGGGGCAGCACGGTGCGCCAGTTGTTGGCGACGATCAGGTCCGGTTCCGCTTCCTTCAGTGCGGCGAGCAGCTCGGGGTCGTCGGGCCGGTTGCGCAGCAGTACCGGCACCCCGTGCTTCCCGGCCAGGTCGGCCACCGAGTCGTCCCAGATCTTCTCGTACGCATGGTCGCTCCTGGGGTGGGTCACGGCCAGGACCACCTCGTGGCCGGACTCCAGCAGAGCCCGGAGGGTGCGGTGCCCCCAGGTCTGATAACCGAACATGACGACCCGCATAGTCGATCCTCTCCTAGGACACCCCATTGCAAGGTAAGGCTAACCTTATTTAACATCAGTGGCGCCTAGGGGAAGGGAAGTTGCGGTGAACGCACTGCACGACGAACCGGACGCCATCCTTGACGTGCTCGGTATAGGTTTCGGGCCGTCAAATCTCGCACTTGCCATCGCGGTGGAGGAACACAACGCCCAAGCGGCTCCGGAGGACCGGATCCGCGCGGGATTCCTGGAGCGCCAGCCGTCGTTCGGCTGGCACCGGGGAATGCTCATCGAGGACGCCACGATGCAGGTCTCCTTTCTCAAGGACCTGGTCACCATGCGCAACCCGACCAGCGACTTCAGCTTCCTGTGCTTCCTGCGGGAGCGCGGCAGGATGGTGGACTTCCTCAACGCGAAGACGCTCTTCCCGCTGCGGATCGAGTTCCACGAGTACTTCGAGTGGGCGGCCGCGCGGGTGGCGCACCTCGTCGACTACTCGGACGAGGTCGTGTCCGTCGACCCGGTGACGGGACCGGACGGGGAGGTCCGCTGGCTGGACGTCGTCAGCCGGGTGCCCGGCACGCCGGAGCGGACCGTCACCCGCAGGGCCCGGAACATCTCGGTGGCCGTCGGCCTGGAGCCGCACCTGCCCCCGGGGACGGCCCTGTCGGACCGCGTCTGGCACAACAGCCAGCTCGTGCCGCGCGTGCACGAGGTGAACGCCACGGGCGGGGCGGTGGGCCGCGTCCTGGTGCTCGGTGCGGGCCAGAGCGGCGCGGAGGCCCTCGACTACCTGCACCGGTCCTTCCCCGGGGCGGAGATCTGCGCGATCTTCGCGAAGTACGGGTACACGCCCGCCGACGACAGCCCGTTCGCCAACCGGATCTTCGACCCGGAGGCCGTGGACGTCTACTTCCGGTCCACGCCGGAGGTGAAGCAGTCCCTGGTCGACTACCACCGCAGCACCAACTACTCGGTGGTCGACATGGACCTCATCGAGTCGCTGTACGCGACGATGTACCGCGAGAAGGTCCAGGGCCGGGAGCGGCTGCGCCTGCGCAACGTCTCCCGCATCCGCGACGTGCGCACCTTCGACGACCACCTGGAGGTCACCGTCGAGTACCTCCCCACCGGGGAACGGGAGGTGCTCTCCGCGGACCTGCTGGTCCACGCGACCGGTTACCGCCCCAGGGACCTCGACGGCCTGCTGGGCAGAGCCGCCAAGCTCTGCCTGCGGGACGACAACGACGCCGTGCGCGTCGGGCGCGACCACCGGCTCGAACTCGCCCCCGGCGTCACGGCGGGCATCTACCTCCAGGGCGCGACCGAGCACACGCACGGCCTCACCTCGACCCTGCTGTCCACCACGGCGGTCAGGTCCGGCGAGATCCTCGACTCCCTGCTCGCCCACCGGACGGGCGACCTGGCGGGCGTGGCGGGGACGACGGGTACGGCGGGCACGGCGGGCATGGCCGACGCTGCGGGCGTGGCCGTGCGAGCCGGCTGAGGGGCCGGAGGGCGGACCGGTACGGGATGTGACGCCACGGCAGCCCGTGCCGTCGCATCCCGCATCCCGCATCCCGCGTTCCCCTGCCCCGCGTGGGCGTCCGCGGCACAATGCGCCTTCGCCGGACATTACTCTGGTCAGCAACTTAGAGTAGCCTCACCTAAGTTGTCTTCGTCCGATCCCGGAGGGATTACGGGTGAGTCCTACACGTCCTTCGGGACGCGACGTCCTGCGGGAGTCGGTCGGGGGGCAGCGCCGGGACATCGCTCTCGGCTCGCTGCTGGGTTCCGGGCACCAGATGGGGGAAGCCCTGGTTCCGGTTCTGATCGGTGTGGTCATCGACCGGGCCGTCACCGGATCCGACACCGGCGCCCTGTTCCGGTGGCTCGGCGTCCTCGCCGTGCTCTACGTGGCGCTGGCGCTGTCCTTCCGCTTCGGCGCCTGGGCGGGCGACCGGTCCGCGGTCCGCTCCGAGCACACCCTGCGCGTCGCCCTCGTCCGCCGGGTGCTGCATCCCGGCGGCGGGGCCGAGGAGGGACGGCTGCCCGGCGCCCTGGCCAACATCGCGACCGAGGACGCCAAACGGGTCGGCGGCGTCAACACGGCACTCATGTACGGCATCTCGGCCCTGGTCGGCATCCTCACCTGTGCCGTCGTCCTGCTGCGCATGTCGGTGCCGCTGGGCCTGGTCGTCCTGCTGGGCACCCCCGTACTGCTCTGGCTCGGGCATCTGCTGAGCAAGCCCCTGGAGACCCGCAGCGGGGCCGAGCAGGAGCGTGCGGCGCACGCCTCCGCCGTCGCCGCCGACCTGGTGGCCGGCCTCAGGGTCCTCAAGGGCATCGGCGGTGAGCCGGCGGCCGTCGCCCGCTACCGCACCACCAGCCGCGACTCCCTGCGGGCCACCCTGCGGGCCGCCCGCGCGCAGGCGTTCCAGAGCGGCATGGTGCTGTCCCTGACCGGCTGCCTGATCGCCGTCGTCGCCCTGGTCGGCGGACGGCTGGCCGCCGGAGGAGGCATCACCCTGGGCCAGCTGGTGTCGGCGGTCGGGCTCGCGCTCTTCCTGCTCGGCCCCCTCGAAACACTCGCCTGGGCCAACGCCGAGTTCGCCCAGGGCCGGGCCTCCGCCGGGCGGGTCGCCGAGGTCCTGGCGAGCGCGCACGGCGTCACCGCCGGTGGACGGGGCCTGCCCCCTCGGGTGCGGGGCGCGGTACGGCTGGCCGGCGTCGGCCACGGCGGGCTGCGCGGGGTGGACCTGGACATCGCGCCCGGTGAACTGCTGGGCGTGGTCGCGACCGACCCCGCCCACGCCACCGATCTGCTGCGCTGCCTGGCCCGGCGGGCCGACCCCGACACCGGCACGGTGGAACTGGACGGGGTGCCCCTGCGGGACCTGGACCCGGCCGAACTGCGTACGGCGGTGCTGGTGGCCGAGCACGACGCGGACCTCTTCGAGGGCACCGTCCGCGACAACGTCACGGCCGCCGCCCCCGCGTCCGGCGACCCCGGTCCCGCCATGGCGGCGGCCGGGGTGACCCAGGTCGTACGGACGCTGCCCCGGGGCGAGGACACGGCGGTCAGCGAGCGCGGCCGCTCGCTCTCCGGCGGACAGCGCCAACGGGTCGCGCTCGCCCGTGCGCTGGCGGCCGACCGCCCCGTCCTGGTGGTCCACGATCCGACCACGGCGGTCGACGCGGTGACCGAGGCGGGCATCGCGGCCGGTCTGCGCGAGGTCCGCGAGGGGCGCACCACGGTGCTGGTGACCACCAGTCCCGCGCTGCTCTCCGTGACCGACCGCGTGGTGCTGCTCGACGGCGGCCGGGTCGTCGACACGGCCTCGCACGCGGAGCTGATCAGCCGTCACGAGACCTACAGAGCCGCGGTGCTGGCATGAGCGACACGTCCCCCGACCGGGCACCGGGCGCCTCGGCCGGCCCGCCCGCCCAGGTCCCGGACGGCCGGGAGCTGCTGCCCACCGCGACCCGGGCCCGTACCCGCGCCGCCGTACGCGAGCTGGTCCGGCCGCACCGCCGCCTGGCGGCCGGCGGGTTCGCCGTGATGGTGGCGGCCACCGCCGTCGGACTGCTGGTCCAGCCCCTGCTGGGCCGGATCGTGGACCTGGTCGCCGACCGGCACCCGCCGGGAAGCATCACCCTGCCGGTCGTCCTGCTGGTGCTGGTCGCCCTCGTGCAGGGGGCGGCCACCACGGCGGGGCTGTCGCTGGTGGCCCGTCTCGGCGAGACCGTCCTGGCACAGTTGCGCGAGCGGTTCGTCGAGAGGGCCCTGGGGCTGCCCCTGGAGCAGGTGGAGAAGGCGGGGGCCGGCGACCTGACCGCGCGGGTCACCCGGGACGTCTCGGTGGTGGGCGAGGCGGTGCGCTCCGCCCTGCCCGAACTGGCCCGTTCCCTGCTGGCCATCGCGCTGACCCTGGTCGCGATGGCCGCGCTGGACTGGCGGTTCTTCCTGGCGGCGCTCATCGCGGTACCGGTCCAGGCGTCCACCGCCCGCTGGTACGTGCGCAACGCCGTGCCGCTCTACGCCGAACAGCGGATCGCGACGGGGGCCCAGCAGCAGCAGTTGCTGGACACCGTCTCGGGCGCGGGCACGGTACGGGCGTTCCGGCTGGAGGAGGAGCACACCACCCGGGTGGAGCGGCGTTCGTCGGCGGCGGCCGGCCTGACGCTGCGCGGCGTACGGCTGGTGCTGGACTTCTACAACCGGCTGCACGTGGCCGAGTACGCCGGGCTCGCGGCGGTCCTCGTCACCGGATTCCTGCTGGTGCGCGGCGGATCGGTGTCCATCGGCACGGCCACGGCCGCCGCGCTGTACTTCCACAGCCTGTTCACGCCGGTCAACTCGGCGCTGGTCCTCCTGGACGACGCGCAGTCGGCGACGGCCGCGCTCGCCCGCCTCGTGGGCGTCGCCGACCAGCCGTCGCCCGACCGGCCGCCGTCACCGTCCGGGCAGGACGAGCGGTCCGGCGCCGGCGATCCGCGGGCCGGGGACCCCCACCGGCCACCGGCCCCGCACGCCACCACCGCCGCCGTGAACGCCACCCCCGCCGCCACCGTGACGGTGACCGGCCTCCGTCACGCCTACGAGCCGGGCCGTCCCGTCCTGCACGACGTGGACCTCACGCTCCGCGCCGGTGAGCGGGTGGCCCTGGTCGGCGTGAGCGGCGCGGGCAAGACGACGCTCGCCAGACTCATCGCGGGCGTCCACCGCCCGACCGCCGGCTCGGTCCGTGTGACGACCGGCGGCGCGGTGCCCGGGGACGGCCTCACGGTCGCCCTGGTCACCCAGGAGACACACGTCTTCGCCGGGCCGCTCGCGGACGATCTGCGGCTCGCGCGGCCCGGCGCCACCGACGGCGACCTGCGTACGGCACTGGCCGCGGTGGACGCCCTCGCCTGGGCGACGGCACTGCCGGACGGCCTGGACACGGTCGTCGGCGACGGCGGCCACCGGCTCACCTCCGCGCAGGTACAGCAACTCGCCCTGGCCCGCCTGGTGCTGGCCGATCCACCGGTGGCCGTGCTGGACGAGGCCACCGCCGAGGCCGGCAGCACGGGCGCCCGGCTCCTGGAGCAGGCGGCCGACCGGGCGGTCGAGGGCCGCACGGCGCTGATCGTCGCCCACCGCCTCACCCAGGCCGCCACCGCGGACCGGATCGTCGTCATGGACGGCGGCCGGATCGTGGAGAGCGGTACCCACGACGAGCTGTGCGCCGCGGCCGGTTCCTACGCCTCCCTGTGGGAGGCGTGGTCCGGCACCCGCACGGCCCACCCGACCCCCACGCACCACCGCGGTACGCACCACCGCAACAGCAGCACGCACCACCACAGCCCTGACACCACCACCGTGAAGGACCACTGATGCCCGGCTCCTCCAGAGGCGCACGCCTCGTCGCGACGCTCGCCTCCGCGCTCCTCCTGTTCACCACCGCGGCGGCCTGCGGCTCCGACGACGACTCGGACTCCGACTCGGCGGGCGCGGACAGGTCCGCGTCCGCGGACAGCGCCTTCCCGGTGACCCTCGCCCACAAGTACGGCAGCACGACCGTCGAGTCCGAGCCGAAGCGGATCGTCACGGTCGGGCTGACCGACCAGGACCCCGTGCTCGCCCTCGGCAAGGTGCCCGTCGGGACCACCGAGTGGCTCGGCGGCTACAAGGGCGCCATCGGCCCCTGGGCCACCGGCAAGCTGGGCGGCGCGAAGGCCCCGACCGTGCTGAAGGACACCGGCACGGGTCCGCAGACGGAGAAGATCGCCGCGCTCAGGCCCGACCTGATCCTCGCGGTCTACGGCGGTCTGACGAAGGAGCAGTACACGACCCTGTCGAAGTTCGCCCCGGTCGTGGCCCAGCCGAAGGAGTTCAACGACTTCGGCGTGCCGTGGCAGCGGCAGACCGAGATCATCGGCAAGGCACTCGGCCAGGAGTCCGAGGCGAAGGAACTGGTCGAGGGCGTCGAGTCCGAGTTCGCGACCGCGGCGAAGGACAACCCCGAGTTCGCCGGATCCACCGGTGTGATGGCGACGCCGTACGAGGGCATCTTCGTCTTCGGCAGCCAGGACCCGCGCTCCCGGATCCTGACCGACCTCGGGTTCGAGCTGCCGAAGGACCTGGACAAGGTCATCGGCGACGAGTTCGGCGCCAACATCAGCAAGGAGCGCACCGACCTGCTGAACACCGACGCCGCCGTCTGGATCGTCTCGGACCGGAAGAAAAACGAGCCCGAGCTCCACAAGAACGCCCTCTACGGCGACCTGGACGTGGTGAAGGAGGGGCGCGAGGTCTTCGTCGAGGAGAGCGGCGACTACGGCAACTCCATCTCCTTCGTCTCGGTGCTGAGCCTGCCGTACATGCTGGAGCGGCTGGTCCCGCAGCTGGCCGCCGCCGTCGACGGCGACGCCGCCACGAAGGTGGCCGATCCGGCCTCCTGAGAGTGACCTCACGGTTGCGGCCGGGCCGACCGGACAGAAGATCCGGGGGGTACGGATCATCCGTACCCCCCGGACCCGCTGTGTCGGGCGACACGCTCGCCACACCAGAGGCTGAAAGTATGATCACCCAATGTCTGACATGACTGAGACCACGCCCGGCTGGCTGCCTCACGACGAGCTGGAGCAGGCGCGCGCCCGCATGCCGATCCTCTATGTCGAAGCCGTGCCGGTGCGCGTCGACGACAGCGGCGAAGTGACCAGCATCGGACTGCTGCTCCGCATGGGGTCCGGCGGGGCGGTCAGCCGTGCGCTCGTCTCCGGCCGGGTGCTGCACCACGAGAAGGTCAGGGACGCCCTCCTGCGCCATCTGGAGAAGGACCTCGGGCCGGTCGCGCTGCCCAGGGTCCCGGCCTCGCTGCAGCCCTTCACCGTCGCCGAGTACTTCCCGACGCTCGGGGCCACGCCGTTCCACGACCCGCGTCAGCACGCGGTGTCCCTGGCCTACATCGTCCCGGTGAGCGGCGACTGCCGCCCCCGCCAGGACGCCCTCGACCTGGTCTGGTTCAGCCCCGAGGAGGCGGCCTCCCCCATGGTCCTGAACGAGATGCCGGGCGGCCACGGCGCCCTGCTCAAGCAGGCCCTGGCGCACGTGGGCCACCTGCTCTGAGCACGGTCGCCGGCCGTCCGCGGACGGCCGGCGACCTCGAACAGGGACCGTCCCGGGCGCCGGCGGCCCGCCCGGCACCGGGCGGACCGCCGGCCGCTGTGCGACGACTGGCGGAGTCTCTGCCGCATGCGGTGGACCGTGCTGATGGACATGCCCACCTGTTCGGCTACTTCACGGAGGGTGATGCCGGGTTGTTCGGAGAGCAGGGCGAGGGCCTTTTCACGGCGCCGGAGGATGCCGACGGGGCGGGCGCGGCCGTCTCTGCCGACGCGGCGGGACCGGGGCACTCCCGGGGGGAGGAGGAGCGCCCGATCCCGGTCGGCCGCCGAGGACGGGGCGCGGTTCAGTGCGCCCCGGGGGGTGTTCCCCGCCGTGCCGCCGTGGGCGGCTTCCCGGGGTTCATCCGGAGCGGGCGGGTCAGGGGCTCCTGCGGTGCGGGGAGGGGTACGGTGCGGTCGCGCCGGCCGGTGGCCCACACGGCGAGGGCGCAGGCGGCGGACGCGGCGCCGAGCAGGCTGGACGCCTTCCAGCCGTGGGCACCGTAGAGCGCGGTGGTGGCGGCGGCGCCGAGGGCGGAGCCCAGGGAGTAGAAGACCATGTAGCTGCCGATGGCGCTGCTGGTGCGGTCGGGGTGGGCGGTGGTGAGCAGGTGCTGGTTGCTCACATGCACGGCCTGCACGGCGAAGTCGAGGACGATGACGCCGATCGCGAGCAGCCACAGGGAGTTCGGCAGCTGGCCGATGGCCGCCCAGGAGGTGATCAGCAGGGCGAGCGCGAGTCCGGTGACGGGGACGGCGCGGCCCGCGTCCGCCCAGCGTCCGGCGCGGGCGGCACCGAGGGCACCGAAGAGCCCGGCGATGCCGAAGAGGCCGATCTGGCTTTCCGTCAGTTCCCAGGGGTCGTCCGCGAGGGGCAGGGAGAGGCCGCTCCACAGGGTGCCGAAGGAGGCGAAGAGGAAGAAGGCGATCATGCCGCGGGTGAGGAAGGCGCGCTCGGTGAAGAGGGAGCGCAGGGAGACCAGCGCCTGTCCGTAGCCGATGGTGGTCCGTGGACGCTCGTCGGCGGGGAGCGCGGTCATGACCAGGGCGGCGAGCGCCAGGGAGAGGGCGGCGAGGACGGCGTAGACACTGCGCCAGCCCCACAGTTCGGCGAGGGCGCCGGTGACGACACGGGCGCCGAGGATGCCGACGACGACTCCGGAGGTGACGACGCCGATGGTGCGGCCCCGCTCGCCGGGGGGTGAGACGGAGGCGGCGTAGGCGACGGTGGTCTGGACGACCACGGCGAAGACGCCTGCTGCCGCGAGGCCCGCGAACGCCATCCAGGCGGCCGGCGCGGCGGCCGTCAGCAGCATGCCCGCCGCGGTGACCGCGAGATGGACGGCGATGAGGCGGCGCCGGTCGGCGATGTCGCCGAGCGGCACCAGCAGCACCAGCCCGGCCAGATAGCCGAACTGGCCGGTCGCCACGATCCATCCGGTCAGCTCGGCGGAGACGCCGAGGTCCTGCCCCATGGGCTCCAGGATGGGCTGTGCGGCATAGATGCTCGCCACAGCGACTCCGCACACCACCGCGAGGAGCAGCCGCCGCCATGCGCCCATCGGACCCCGATCCAATCAATAGCAAATTGCAACCAATTTGAGAGTACGGCATCATGGTTTCAATCCGCAACTCATCGGGAGGTTGTCATGTCGCCCGGCAGCACCGAACGCGGCCAGGGACCCGGGTGGACCGATCCGGACTGCCCTGTCGCGCGCACGGTCGATCTGATCGCCGACCGGTGGAGCCTTCTCGTGGTGCGGGACGCCATGGACGGGGCCCGGTCGTTCACCGAGTTCCAGCGGCGCACCGGCATCGCCCGGAACATCCTCGCGGACAGGCTGCGCAAGCTGGTCGCCCACGGGGTTCTCGCCCAGCGCACGGCGCCTTCGGGCCGCCGACAGGAGTACGTGCTGACCGGGGCCGGGAAGGACCTCTTCCCGGTGATCCTCACGTTGCGGCAGTGGGGCGAGCGGCATGCCTTCCTGCCCGGTGAGCCGCACTCGGTCCTTGTCGATCAGCACGGGGTGCCCGTGCCGGAAGTGGCCCCGGCGGGCGCGGACGGGGCGCCGCTGAGCGTGGAGACCACCTCCGTGCGCAAGGTCGAGCGCTGAGGCTCCGTACGACGGGTGAGTTCGGTGCGCGGGAGGTCCAGCCCCATGGGGCCGAGGGCGAGGCCGAGGGCGCGGGCGTGGAAGGTCTTCAGGTCGAAGGCGGCGCCCTCCCGGCGGCCGGCCGCCTCCCTGATCTCCAGCCAGGCCCGCTCGCCGAGGGGGATGCACAGTTCCCGGGAGGGCAGGTGGACTCTGGTGGCGTGTTCGGTGGCGGCGACCACGTCGGCGCCACCGACGCGGTCGCCGACCTCCAGGAAGACGGTTTCGCCGTCGTGGGCGATGGCCTCCAGGTGGAAGCTGCCGTCCTCGATGCACACGGCGGCCAGGGCACGGGACACCCAGTCGCGGACCTCGGGGATGTGGCGGATCCGGAAGGAACCCATCGGGCTGTCCTGGGCGTATTCCAGGCAGGTGCCGACGTACTGGCTGGCCGTCAGCAGCAGGGCCCTGCCGTCCTGGCCGAGGCCGTCGTAGTGGCGGACGGGGCCGGTGAGGAACCCCTCGGCCTGGAAGTCGTCCAGGGCGGGGGCGGCCGGGTCGTCGAGGGCGGGGACTCCGGTGGTGCGGTCGGTCAGGGCTTGCGCGGCGGCGGCCGGGGTGTCGAGGACGAGGGCGCCTTCGCCGGAGGCGCCCCGGTGGGGTTTGAGGACGGTACGGCCCTGCCAGGGGACGCGGCCGCGGGCGGCGTGGTCGAGGAGGTCGCGGACGGGCAGGAAGCGCGGGACGCGTAGTCCGGCGCGGGCGACTGCCTCTTTCATGAGGACCGGTACGCGACCAGCGATCACAGCCCTTCGACGAGCGCCATGGGACCCCGGTGTCCGGCGCCACGTGCGCATACTGCAGCGCCCCTGGTCGTCATCACGGGCTGGGCGCGGTCCTCCGGGTCCTTGAAGCCCTTCGCCCGACGAGCTGGTCGCGTCCCGCGGGACCAGCTCGTCGACGCCTGCCCCGATCCGGACCGCTCCCGGGAATCAGGCCGCGACGAGCTCCTGCTCGCGATCCGGTGTCCTGGCCTCGGGCCTCTTGTTCGGCAGCGAGAGCCGGAAGACCTTGCGCCACGCCGAGGCCACCTGCTTGGGCAGTGGCCCGGTGACGTACTCCAGCTCGTACTTCTCGAACAGTGCGCGCACCTTCACCGCGACCTCGGCGTACCGGTTGCTCGGCAGGTCCGGAAACAGGTGGTGCTCGATCTGGTGCGACAGGTTGCCGGTCATGAAGTGCATGGCCTTGCTGCCGCTGATGTTCGCCGAGCCCATCATCTGGCGCAGATACCACTGGCCGCGCGTCTCGCCCTTGATCGACCGGCGCTCGAAGACCTGCACGCCCTCGGGGAAGTGCCCACACATGATCACCGAGTGGGACCAGAGGTTGCGGACCAGGTTCGCGGTGAACGTGGCGGCGAGCGTGTTGAGGAACGACGGGCCCGACAGCAGCGGGTGGATCACGTAGTCCTTGAGCACCTGCTTGCGGATCTTGCGGCCCACGGCCCTGGCCCGCGCGCGGAACTCCGGGTCCTTGCGGCGGCGCTTGTGCAGGTTCTTGCCGAGCTCCAGGTCGTACGCCGCGATGCCGTACTCGAAGAAGCAGGCGTTGATGAAGTTCCACAGCGGCTGGCCGAGGTGGAACGGGTACCACTTCTGGTCCTCGTCCACGCGCATGATGCCGTAGCCGAGGTCGTTGTCCTTGCCGATCACGTTGGTGTACGTGTGGTGCAGCTCGTTGTGCGAGTGCTTCCACTGCTCGGAGGGGGAGACGTGATCCCACTCCCAGGTGGTGGAGTGGATCTTCGGGTCCCGCATCCAGTCCCACTGGCCGTGCAGGACGTTGTGGCCGATCTCCATGTTGTCCATGATCTTCGCCACGGACAGACCGGCGGTGCCGAGCAGCCACGCGGGCGGGAAGATCGAGAACAGCAGCACGCCCCTGCTGACCAGTTCGAGCTTGCGCTGCGCCGAGATGACCTTACGGATGTAGGCGGCGTCCTTCTCACCGCGGTCGGCGATCACCTCGTCGCGGATCGCGTCCAGCTCGCGGCCGAGTTCCTCGATCTGCTCCGCGGTCAGGTGGGCGGTGGGGTCGATGGCGGTCAAGGTGCTCCTACCGTTCGATGTCACAGGGGCCCGCCGCGGCGGACACGCAGGTCTGGATGAGGACGCCCGGCTCGGCCTCGGTGATCTCGCCGGTGCGCAGGTCGCGGACGGCGCCCGCCTTCAGCGGCGTGACGCAGCCGAAGCAGATGCCCATGCGGCACCCGGAGGGCATGAGCACGCCGGCCTCCTCGCCGACGTCCAGCAGCGGCGTGGCGCCGTCCGCGTCGACGGTCCTGCCGGTGGCGCTGAACGTGACCTCGCCGCCGCCGTCGCCGGCGACGACGACGCCGGGGCGGAAGCGTTCGGTGTGCAGGCGCTCCCGTACACCGTGCTCGGTCCAGTGCTCTTCGGCGGCGTCGAGCAGGCCCGCGGGCCCGCAGGCCCAGGTCTCGCGCTCGGCCCAGTCGGGCACGAGGTCGCCGAGACGGGCGATGTCGAGCACGCCGTCCGTGTCGGTGTGCACCTCGACGAGCCGCAGCTTCCCGTCCGCGACCAGGTCGTGCAGTTCGTCGCGGAAGATCACGTCTTGCGGCCGTGGCGCGCAGTGGACCATGACGACGTCGTCGAACTCGCCGTCGCGCAGCATGCCCATCACGGGCGTGATCCCGCTGCCGGCCGTCAGGTAGAACACCTTGGCGGGTTTGACCTGTGGCAGCACGAAGTCACCGGTCGGCTGATCGAGCTGGATCAGCGTGCCCGGTTTCGCCCTGCGGACCAGGTGGTTGCTGACCTTGCCGTCCGGGATCGCCTTCACGGTGATCGTGACGCGGCCGTCCTGGCGGTTCGTCGGCGAGGTGATGGAGTAGGCACGCCACAGGCGCACCCCGTCGACATCGACCCCGATCCGCACGTACTGACCGGCCGTGTGGCCGCGCCACCCCCGCCCCGGCCTGATCACGACGGTCGCGGCGTCACCCGTCTCGGGGTGCACGGCCTCGATGCGCCCACGCAGGTCCGCGCCCGCACGCAGCGGGCTGACCAGGTCGAGGTAGTCCGACGGCAGCAGTGGCGTCGTGGCCATCTCCAGCAGTTTCCACGCCCTGCCGCGGAGGGCTGTACTCGTCATGACTCCAGCTTGCTACGCCTCAAGGCGTAAAGTCCTGACCGCAGGACGTGAATCCGGTCGGCTGAATTGTTCGCAGGGAACAAAACGTGAATCATACAATCCGGAAGGCCAGCGAACTGGCCCTCGACGAGACGACGGTCACCGCGCTTCGGACCGCGCTGAGGACCACCGCCGACGAAGTCGTCCAGGCGATCATCGACGAGGTCCCTCCCTACGCCAACGCCCTTTCGGGCCGCATGGGCGGCACCATCCGCCGAGCCGTCCGCACCGCCCTGGGACACTACCTGGACCTCGCGAGCGGGAACGCCACCGCCGGCGACGCCGGTGACGCGGCCTACGAACTGGGCCGCGGCGAGGTCCGCGACGGCCGTTCGATGGACGCCCTGCTCAGCGCCTACCGCGTCGGCGCCCGCGTGGCCTGGCGGTGCCTGGCGGCGGGTGCCGTACCCGCAGGCCTGCCCGCCACCGAGGTCGCCAAGTTCGCCGAGCTGACCTTCGCTTACATCGACGAGCTCTCGGCCGCGAGCGCCGCGGGCCACGCCGACGAACTGGCCGCCCGGGGCAGGGCCCACGAGCGCCACCTGGAACACCTGGCCCGCGACCTCCTCGCCGGTACGGGCCCGGATGTGCTGCTGACCTCTGCGCAACGGGCCGGGTGGCAGCCTCCGGTCTCACTGACCGCGGTCCTGCTGCCCGCCGCCCAGGCCCGGCCGGCCTACCGCGCGCTCGACCCGAGCACCCTGGTCCTCGACGATCTGCCGGACGCCACCGGTGTGCTGCTCGTCCCCGACGCCGACCGGTCACGTCTCCTGCGGCAGCTGACCGACCGCACCGCCGTGGTCGGCCCGGCCCGGCCGTGGACTCGCGCGTCCGCCTCGTACGCACGGGCCATACGCGCGCGCTCCCTCTCCTCCGGCATTCGCGACACCGAGGACCACCTGCCCGAGTTGGTGCTGAGCGCCGACATGGACGCGTTCGCAGACCTGCGTGTCCGCGCCCTCGCACCGTTGCGGACCTTGCCCGTCGCGACCGCACGGCGGCTGGAGGAGACGTTGCGGGCATGGCTGCTGCACCAGGGCAGGCGGGACGAGGTGGCGGCGGCGTTGTTCGTCCATCCCCAGACCGTCCGGTACCGGATGTCGCAGCTGCGCGAGCTGTTTCCGGATCTCGCATCGCCGCACAAAGTCCTCGAACTGACGCTGGCAGTCGGTCTTCAGGCCGACTGACGCGCACTTCGACCGTCCACCGGTGCGTCGATCGAGACCGCCGCCCTCACCGCGGTCGCGTTCCCGCAGGCGGTGCGGGCCGTCCGGATCGTCCGCCGCCGGTGGGGCGTCGGGAACGGGATCCGGTGGTCCCCGAGAACAATCCCCGAGAACAATCAGAGGCCACTTCAGATCTCCTCTGAAATAGCCTCTGACCTGCGACTTATTAAGTCGGGACGACAGGATTTGAACCTGCGACCCCTTGACCCCCAGTCAAGTGCGCTACCAAGCTGCGCCACGTCCCGGTGCCCGTCGTGACCTGGGGTTTCCCCCGGCCTGACGCGCACCGCAACAATACCGCACTCGGGTCGGTGGTCGCGCACGCCTTTGCCCCGCGACCGCCGCGCGGCGTGCCCGCACCCGCCACTTGACCTCAACTTTGCTTGAGGTTGCACGATCGTCCGTATGACGACAACAGCGACGGAACACCGATACGGGCCCGGAGACGGGCACAGGCACGACATCGACAGGTACGAGGCGCTGACCGGCCTGATGGAGCTGATGAGCGGGGACGAGAAACACGGGCCGGCGGCGACGTCCACGCTCGACGCGCTCTGGGTGCTCTACGACCGGGTGCTGCGGGTCGGCCCCGGGCGGGCGGACGACCCCGGGCGCGACAGGTTCCTGCTCTCCAAGGGCCACGGCCCGATGGCCTACTACGCGGTGCTGGCCGCCAAGGGCTTCGTGCCGGTCGACTGGCTCGCGGGCTTCGGCTCGTACGACTCGCCGCTCGGCCACCATCCCGACCGCGTGCTCGTGCCGGGCGCCGAGATCGGCAGCGGCTCACTCGGGCACGGGCTGCCGCTCGCGGTCGGTACGGCACTGGGACTACGGGCCCAGGGGCTCCACGACCCGCGGGTGTGGGTGCTCGTCGGGGACGCCGAACTGGACGAGGGCAGCAACCACGAGGCCATCGCCTACGCGGGTCCGGCCGGGCTCGACCGCCTGCACACCGTCGTGATCGACAACTCCTCCGCGAGCTGGGCGCTGCCCGGCGGGATCGCCGCGCGGTTCGAGGCGGCGGGCTGGTCGGCCGCGACCGTCGACGGCCGGGACCACGAGGCCCTGTTCGCCGCGTTCACGGCACCTCATCCGGGGCGTCCGCGTGTGGTCGTCGCGCGGGTCGAGCCGAAGAGCGCGTGAGCTGCCGCCCGGCCCCGCATTTCCCCCACCCTTCCCGACCTCTGAGCCTCTGAAAGGTTTCCCATGGACTCCATGCGTGAGCGGTTCGCCCCCGTCGTCTCGCGGCTGCTCGACGAGGATCCGCGTGTCGCCGTCGTCCTCGCCGAGATCGGTCTGGCCGGTTTCGAGGAGGCCCGCCGCCGCCACCCGGACCGTGTGATCAACGTCGGCATCCGTGAGCAGTTGCTGGTCGGCGCGGGCGCGGGCCTGGCGCTGACCGGACTGCGGCCCGTGGTGCACACGTTCGCCAGTTTCCTCGTCGAGCGGCCCTTCGAGCAGATCAAGCTGGACCTCGGCCATCAGGACGTGGGCGCGGTGCTGGTCAGCGCGGCCGCGTCGTTCGACTGGCCGGCGGGCGGCTACACCCACATGTCCCCCGGTGACGTCGCCCTGCTCGACACCCTGGACGGCTGGACCGTGCACGTGCCGGGCCATCCGGACGAGGCCGAGACGCTGCTGCGGCACGCCGTCGCGGCGGACGACGACAAGGTGTACGTACGGCTGTCCGAACAGTCGAACGCCCGGGGTCTGCCCGTCGACGGCACCCGGTTCCTCACCGTGCGGGAGGGGCGGGCCGGTGTCGTCGTCGCGGTCGGTCCGCTGCTCGACCCGGTGCTCGACGCGACGGAGGGACTCGACGTCACCGTGCTGTACGCGACGACCGTGCGGCCGTTCGACGCGGCGGCGCTGCGCCGTGCCACGGCGACGGCCGGCACCGATGTGGTCCTGGTCGAGCCGTACCTGGCCGGGACGTCGGCGTCCGCCGTGAACGACGCCCTCGCGGATCTCCCGCACCGCGTGCTCGGCCTGGGCGTCGGCCGCCGGGAGTTGCGCCGTTACGGCCTCGTCGAGGAACACATGGCCGCGCACGGCCTGGACGCGGAGTCCCTGCGGGAGCGGATCGACGGGTTCCTCGGCCATGTCGGCCGTGCGCGCACGCAGGTCTGAACCACCCGGACCCCTCAGCCGTTCACCACGACCCCCAACTCCGGGTGGGACTCCAGCAACCGGGGCGGCGCCGCCTGCCGCCAGGAGTCCGCGAGGATGTCGCGCAACTCGTCCGCGTCCTCAAGGGCCGCCAGCCGTACCCGTACCCACGCGGAGCCGGCCTCGTGGTCGGCGACCCAGAACTTCCCGGGTTCCGCGAGGACCAGTTCGTCGCGCTCCGCCTTCGGGCAGCGCACGGCCATGGAGGTCTCCTCCTCGGGCAGGGTGGCGAACATCTTGCCCGCCACCCTGAAGGTGGGCATGCTCCAGGCGGTCTTCTCCTCGGTGTCCGGCAGAGAGAGACAGATTCGGCGTACGTCATCGGCATCCTGCATGGCAGGCACCGTAGCCAACGGCACTGACAACGACAGCCGTTCCGGCCGGGGGTTCCGGGCTGGGTCATCGCAACAACACCAATTACTCTGGCCTCAGCCGTATCACACGTGCCCGCACATCCCGGGTCGAGCCCGCGCGAACTTACCGGTTGACCCGGAAGAAAGGTATGGAAGCAGATGTCCGACCAGCAGCAGGCATCGGGAGAGTCCCCCGTCCCCGGAGCGGCCGCCCCCACGCCCGGCGCCGAAGCCGTCGCGGCCCGCCCCGCCGGTGCCGAGAAGCCCCGGACCGCCTCCGCGCCGAAGGACACCGGGACAGACAGCACCGGCACCGGCACCGGCACCGGCACCGCGGACGAAGCGGACGGCTCGGGGGAGGCACCCGACGGCGAGCGCGCCGGTGAGAAAGCCGACGAGAAGGCCGACGAGAACGAGAAGGCCGGCAAGGACGCGAAGGGCGCCGGTGAGAACCCTGGGGGCGAGGGCGCCACGGACGACAAGGGCGGCGCGCGGGCGCTCTCCGCGGCGGCGGCCGGGGAGCACCACCGGGCCGTCGCGACCGCCGCGGCCGGCAAGGGCGCGACCGGCGCCACCGTGAGCGCGGTCGGCCGGCCCCGCAAGCCGGTGCTCGCCGGTGCCGCGCTGGCGGGCGCCGTCCTGGTCGCCGTGCCACTGCTGATCACGGTGGCCGGCCGGGACGAGGAGAGGAAGACCGTCGACAGCACGGCCGCCGACACCGTGCTGAACGAGGTCGACGGCCCGGCCGGTGTCTTCGCGACCCAGTCGCCCTCCCCCTCGAAGAGCGCGCCCGGGAAGGAGAAGAAGAAGGCGCAGTCCGCGGCACCGCCGGCGGAGAAGGCCGCCGCCGCACCGTCCGCGGAACCGAGCCCTTCGCCGAGCCGGAAGAAGAAGGCGAAGGCGGAGGAGGAAGAGAAGGACGAGGAGAAGGCCGCTGTGGCCAAGAAGGCCACGAACACCCTGCCGGCCGTCCTGACCCGGGTGCTGATCAAGAACAACACCAACCACACCTGTGTGGACGTCCCCGGCTTCACCAGTGGCCGGCAGGACGGGCCGGTGACGCACGCGACGTGCAACAGCAACACCGACGACAACCAGCTGTGGAACGTCGAGCAGCGTTACCCCGCGGCCGGACCCGGCGGGGTGCCGCTCTTCCAGATCCGCAACGTCATGGACGGCATGTGCCTGGATCTGCCCGGTTACCAGGGCGTCGGGGGCGCGACGAAGGTCACGGAGTTCCCGTGCGACGGCAGCACGAACGACAACCAGCTGTGGTGGCTGGACAAGCAGTCCGACGGAAAGTTCTGGATACGCAACGCGGCCAGCAACAACCAGTGCCTGGACTCCTACGGCGTCGACGACCGGACGCGCGACCTGATCGTCTGGCTCTGCGCTCCGGAGGGCCGGAACAACCACGAGTGGATCTTCACACGCTCCTGACCTGACCTGACCTGACCCGCCCGGGCCGGGCAGGGGCGAGCCGGGGCGGGGCTCGGTGCCGTCATCCCACGGGGGCGACCCCCGCCAGTGCCTCCAGCACCGGCCGGATCAGCGGGTGGGCCTCGGCGCCCCGGCGTACCGCGGCGAAGACCCTGCGGGTGGGGGCGGCGCCGTCGACCGGACGCACGACCACCCCCGCGAGGTCCATGCCGTGCAGGGCCGAGCGCGGCACCAGGGCGACCCCCGCGTCCGCCGAGGCGAGCGCGACGACCGCGCGGAAGTCGTCCGAGGAGTGCTCCAGTCGCGGCTGGAAACCGGCGTGCTCGCAGGCCAGGACCACCACGTCGTGGCAGGGGTTGCCCGGGTACGGGCCGATCCACGGGTCCTTGGCCAGCTCCGCGAGCGGCACCTCCGTGACGTCGGCGAGACGGTGGTTCTGCGGCACGACGGCGTCGAAGGGCTCGGCGTACAGCGGGATGTGCGCGAGCCGGGGGTCGTCGGCGTCCGGGGCGCCCCGGTACTCGACGGCGACCGCCACGTCGACCTGCCGGTCGAGCAGCATCGGCAGGCTCGCGTCGCCCTCGGCGTCCTGGACGCGGATACGGATGCCGGGCGCCGTGCGGGCGAGCCGGGCCAGGGCGGGCGCGACGACGAGGCCGATACCGGTGGCGAAGGAGGCGAGGGTGACCGTGCCGGCCGAACCCGCGCTGTAGGCGGCCAGCTCCGCCTCGGCCCGCTCCAGCTGGGCGAGGACCGCGTTGGTGTGGCCGAGCAGGATCTCGCCCGCGGGCGTCAGCCGTACGCCCCGGGCACCGCGCTCGACCAGGCGGTGACCCGTCTCCTGCTCCAGGGCCGTCAGCTGCTGGGAGACCGCGGAGGGGGTGAGGTAGAGCGCGGCGGCGGCCGCCGTCACCGTGCGGTGGTCCGCGACCGCCCGGAGGATGTGCAGCCGCCGCGCCTCGATCATGCGGCTGATTCTCTCAAACGTCCACGCCGCCCGGCCCCGGCCTCTCCCGCCTCCCCGGTCTCCCCGGCCTCCTTGATCCCCTACGCGTCCTCGGTCTCCCCCGCCAGCTCCGTGCGCGCCGCCACGAACGCGTCCACGGCGCGGTTCACGTCCGCGGTGGAATGCGCGGCGGACAGCTGTACGCGGATCCGGGCCATGCCCTGCGGGACCACGGGGTACGAGAAGCCGATCACGTACACGCCGCGTTCCAGGAGCAGCTCGGCCATCCGTCCGGCGACGGTCGCGTCACCGATCATCACCGGGGCGATGGCGTGGTCTCCGGGAAGGATGTCGAAGCCCTCCTCGGTCATCCGCGAGCGGAACAGCGCGGTGTTCGCGGCGAGCCGCTCCCGCAGGTCGTCCGCCGACTCCAGCAGGTCGAGGACCTTGAGCGAGGCGGCGGCGATCACCGGGGCGAGGGTGTTCGAGAACAGGTACGGGCGTGAACGCTGGCGCAGCAGCGCGACGATCTCGGCGCGGGCGGCGACGTAACCGCCCGACGCGCCGCCGAGGGCCTTGCCGAGGGTGCCCGTGATGATGTCCACGCGGTCCATGACGCCGTGCAGTTCGGGGGTGCCGCGTCCGCCGGGGCCGACGAAGCCGACGGCGTGCGAGTCGTCGACCATCACCATGGCGTCGTAGCGGTCCGCGAGGTCGCAGATCTCGCGCAGCGGGGCCACGTAACCGTCCATGGAGAAGACGCCGTCGGTGACGATCAGCCGGCGGCGGGCGCCCGCGGCCTCCTTCAGCTGCTGTTCCAGATCGGCGAGATCGCGGTTCGCGTAACGGAACCGGCGGGCCTTGGACAGCCGGATGCCGTCGATGATCGACGCGTGGTTCAGGGCGTCGGAGATCACCGCGTCCTCCGCGCCGAGCAGGGTCTCGAAAACTCCGCCGTTGGCGTCGAAGCACGACGAGTAGAGGATCGTGTCCTCCTGGCCGAGGAACGCGGACAGGCGCCCCTCCAGCTCCTTGTGCACCTCCTGCGTACCGCAGATGAAGCGCACGGAGGCCATGCCGTAGCCCCAGCGGTCGAGCGCCTCGTGGGCGGCGGCGACGACCTCCGGGTGGTCGGCGAGGCCGAGGTAGTTGTTGGCGCAGAAGTTGAGGACCTCACCGGGCCGCCCGCCCGCGGTGACGTTGACGGTCGCGGACTGCGGGGTGCCGATGACGCGCTCGGGCTTGTGCAGTCCCGCGGCACGGATCTCGTCGAGGGTGGTGCGGAGGTCGTCGCGTACGGAGTCGAACATCATCAGTCCTCACAGAACAGAGTCCGGAGCCTTGAGGGCTCCGGGTCCCAACAGAATCCAGGATCTACGCGGTCCAGGGTCTACGCGGTCCAAGGTCTACGCGGTCCAAGGTCTACGCGGTCCAGTCGAGGACGACCTTGCCGCCGCGGCCGCTCGCCGCGTCCTCGAAGGCCGCCTCGAAGTCGCGGTGGCCGTAGCGGCCGGTGATGACGGGCGCGAGGTCGAGGCCGCCTTCGAGAAGCACCGACATCGCGTACCAGGTCTCGAACATCTCACGGCCGTAGATGCCCTTGATCGTGATCATCGAGGTGACGATCCGGGCCCAGTCGACGGCGAACTCCTGGGACGGCAGCCCGAGCATGGCGATCCTGCCGCCGTGCGTCATGTTGGCGAGCATGTCCCGCATCGCGACCGGGTTGCCGGACATCTCCAGGCCGATGTCGAAGCCCTCGCGCAGACCGAGGGCGCGCTGGCCGTCGGCGATGCCCGACTCGGCGACGTTCAGCGCGAGGCTGACGCCGATCTTGCGGGCCAGGTCCAGACGGTCCTCGCTGACGTCGGTGATCACGACGTGCCGGGCGCCGGCGTGCCGGGCGACGGCGGCGGCCATCAGGCCGATGGGACCCGCGCCGGTGATCAGCACGTCCTCCCCGACCAGCGGGAACGACAGCGCGGTGTGCACGGCGTTGCCGAACGGATCGAAGATCGCGGCCACGTCGAGGTCGACGGGTACGCGGTGCACCCAGACGTTGGACGCGGGCAGCGCCACGTACTCGGCGAACGCGCCGTCCCGGCCGACCCCGAGACCCACCGTCGCGCGGCACAGGTGGCGCCGGCCGGCCTGGCAGTTGCGGCACTTCCCGCAGACGAGGTGGCCCTCGCCGCTGACCCGGTCGCCCACGGCGATGTCGACGACGTCACGGCCGGTCCCCACGACCTCGCCCACGAACTCGTGGCCGAGCACGAGCGGCGCCTCGACGGTCTGCCGCGCCCAGCCGTCCCAGTTGCGGATGTGCAGGTCGGTGCCGCAGATCCCGGTCCTGAGGACCTTGATCAGCACATCGCCGTGACCGACTGCCGGCTCCGGTACGTCCATGAGCCGCAGTCCGGGCTCCGCCTTCTCCTTGACCAGCGCCTTCAACGGGGCTCC
Source organism: Streptomyces beigongshangae (assembly GCF_019710745.1). Lineage (GTDB taxonomy): Bacteria > Actinomycetota > Actinomycetes > Streptomycetales > Streptomycetaceae > Streptomyces > Streptomyces beigongshangae. The sequence goes on along the minus strand of NZ_JAHKJW010000008.1, from coordinate 77,393 downwards.
CGTGCATGAGGTCCCGGATCCAGGTATGCCGAGGGACACCCGCACCGGGGAGAGAGTGGATTCGCCCAGCAATCTGCCGTACGACGGCACCCCGGGTCCATCGAGGTTTTCTTAACCGCCGCCGCAGCTTTCCTTCACACCGGGACGGGCGGCCGTACCGCCCCGGTCAGAAGCCGCCCTCCCGCAGCGCGATCCGCTCCGCCAGTTCCGCCGCCGTCGCCTTGATGGTCTCCAGGCCGGACCTCCCCCACGCCCTGGGCTCGACATCGGTGACGCACACCGTGCCCAGTGCGATACCCGTACGGTCGAGGAGGGGCGCGCCGAGGTAGGACCGGATGCCGAACTCGTCGACGACCGGGTTGCCGGCGAAGCGCGGGTAGTCCCGGACGTCCTCCAGGACCAGCGCCTTGCGGCGGACCACCACATGGGGACAGAACCCGTGGTCACGGGCCATCCGGCGGCCGAGCCCGAACCGCGCGCCCCCCGCACCGTCCCCGCTCCCCTCTCCGCTCCCCTGCCTGTTCCCGTCCGCGCTCCCGTCACCGGTGTGCCGGGTGTGCAGCCCCGCGAAGAACTGCCCTTCCTCGCCGATGAAGTTGACCATCGCGTACGGCGCCGCGGCCAGTTCGGCGAGTCGCCGCGCGAACGCGTCGAAGGCCGGTTCCGCGTGTTCCCCCAGGCCCAGCACCCGCAGTCGGCGCGTCCGGGCGGGCGCCTCCCTGTCCTCGGGCGTGAGCAGCAGTCGACCGGCCGGGCGGGGCGGGTCGTAGCTCATGTGTGTGCTCCGTGGCTCGGGGCGCGCGAGGGCGCATGGGCGAGCAGATGGCGTACGAGGGTGAGCAGGGTCTGCACGCCCGAGCTGGAGATCCGTGCGTCGCAGCGGACGACCGGTACGCCCGGGTCGAGGTCGATGGCCGCCCGCACCTCCTCCGGGTCGTAGCGGAAGCCGCCGTCGAACTCGTTGACGGCGACGACGAATCCGAGGCCGCGCTGTTCGAAGAAGTCGACGGCGGCGAAGCACTCCTCCAGGCGCCGGGTGTCGGCGAGGACGACCGCGCCGAGCGCGCCTTCGGAGAGTTCGTCCCACATGAACCAGAACCGTTCCTGGCCGGGGGTGCCGAACAGGTACAGGACGTGTTCCGGGTCGAGCGTGATGCGTCCGAAGTCCATCGCGACGGTCGTCTCGACCTTGTTCTCGATGCCGTCGAGGTTGTCGGTCGCGGTGCCGGCCGTGGTCAGCAGTTCCTCCGTGCTGAGCGGCGCGATCTCGCTCACCGCGCCGACGAAGGTGGTCTTGCCCACTCCGAAGCCTCCCGCCACCAGGATCTTCAACGCGGTGGGGAAGGGGTCAGAGCTGTCGTCGTAGTCCATCGAGCACTGCCTCCAGAAGAGACCGGTCAGTGGGGTTGTGGTGGAACGTGGGGGGCTTCGTGGAGAGTGCTCCGCAGTCGACGAGGTCGGAGAGCAGCACCTTGGTCACCGCCGCCGGCAGTTTCAGGTGCGCCGCGACCTCGGCCACCGACACGGGGTCCCGGCACAGTTCGAGTGCCTGCGTGTGCTCGGGACCGAGATAGCCGAGGGGGGTGACACCGGTGGCCATCACATGGGAGAGGAGGTCGAGCGCGGTGCTCGGCCGGGTCCTCCCGTTGCTGACCTGGTAGGGACGTACGAGGCGTCCGGCCGCGCCATCGAGCCAGGGCCCGTCACCGGCCGCGGCCACGCTCAATGCCTCATCGCCGGCGGTTCGACGGAGTGCTGCCGCGGGGCGGTCATCAGGTACGGGCGGACGCTCTTCACCAGCATCGCCATCTCGTAGCCGAGTACGGCCGCGTCGGCGTCGCGTCCGGCGAGCACGGCGAGACAGGTGCCGGAACCGGCCGTGGACACGAACAGCAGCGTGGAGTCCAGTTCGACGACGACCTGCCGCACGTCGCCGCCGTCGCCGAAGCGGACGCCCGCGCTGCGCCCCAGGGAGTAGAGCCCGGAGGCCAGGGCGGCCATGTGGTCGGCGCTGTCGGGGTCGAGTCCGTGCACCGACTTCACGAGGCCGTCGCAGGAGAGCAGGACCGCGCTCCTGGTGTGCGGCACACGCTGCACCAAGCCGCTCATCAGCCAGTCGAGGTCGGACGCATGGCCGGTCGGCGCATCGCTCGCCATGGTGGATCGACTCCTTGGGGTACGAAGGTCTGCGGGAGCGGAGGAGGTGGGAGTGGTGGGGACGGGGGTGGCTCGGGTGGGAGTGGCGTGGTTCATCCGGCCGGCGCGCTCCCGTCGTGCCGGGCCGTGAGGTCGTGTCCTGGCAGGGACGGCCCTTCCAGGTGATCGGCCCCTCTGTGCGCGGGCTCCACGAGGGCCGGGGCGAGGGGCTCCGCCTCCCCGTACCGGGCCTCGGTGTACCGGGCCTCGGCGAGACCGATGCCGCGCTGGAACGCCGCCATCAGGCCGGGGTCGTGCCCGACGGGGACCTCGGGCTCCTGCCGGGGTACGGGCCCGCCGCGCAGTTCTGGCACGAGGTGCTCCTGGGCCCGCCGCTTGGGCAGCCGGGGCCGGCTCATGCTGCCGCGCACCGCGCCGCCCCGCGGGGTGGGCGGCGCGACCGTGTGCTCGTCGACGGCCCGCCGGTCGTCGGGCCGGATGCCGGGAACGGCCTCCGCCGGGGTGGCACTGGTCCCGGCACGGCGCACGGGCAGCGGGGCGGGCCCTCCCGCGGCGTCGACGGCGGTCGGCCCGCTCGGTCCGCCCGACCCACCGTCCCGCGAAGGCGAAGGCGAAGGCGAAGGCGACTGTGGCGACGGCTGCGGCGGCGGCTGCGGCTGCGGCTGCGGCTGCGGCTGCGGCTGCGGCTGCGCGGACGGGAGCACGGGCGCGGCTGTCTCCGGTCCGCCACCGTGCCCACGGGCACCGGACACGTACGCCCCCCGCGTCGGCGCCCCATGAGGGACGGGAGCCGCACGGGCGGGAGCCGCACGGGCGGGAGCCGCATGGGCGGGAGCCGCCGCAGGACCGGGCGTCCCCCGCCCGCCTCCCTGTGTCTCGTCCTCCGCCCCCAGCAGCGCCTGCGGTACGACCAGTACGGCCTGTACGCCACCGTAGATGTTGGTCTGCAGCCGGACGGCGATCCCGTGCCGGCGCGCGAGCTGGGAGACCACGAACAACCCGATCCGGCCGTCCTGGAGCAGACTCGCGACGTTCACCTGGTCCGGGTCGGCCAGCAGCGCGTTCATCCTGTGCTGCTCGGCCGGCGGCATGCCGAGCCCGCGGTCCTCCACCTCGACGGCGAGCCCGGAGGTGACGACATCGGCTCGCAGCAGCACCTGTGTGTGGGGGGCCGAGAACACCGTGGCGTTCTCGACGAGTTCGGCCAGCAGATGGATCACATCGGCCACGGCGTGCCCGCGCACGGTCCCGTCGACCGGCGGGACGAGCTTGACCCGTGAGTACTGCTCGACCTCGGCGGTCGCGGAACGCAACACCTCGGTCATGGGAACCGGGTTGCTCCACTGCCGGCGCGAGACGGCGCCACCGAGCACGGCGAGGTTCTCGGCGTGGCGCCGGATGCGGGTGGCGAGGTGGTCGACGTGGAAGAGGCCCTTGAGCAGGTCGGGGTCCTCGATCTCGTTCTCCAGCTCGTCGAGGAGCGAGATCTCGCGGTGCACGAGGGACTGGAGCCGCCGGGCCAGATTGACGAAGACCTCGACCTTCTGCTCGCTGCCGGCGCGGCTGGAGAGCCGGGACGCCTGGACCACCGCGGCGACCGCGCCGTCCTGGGCGGACGCCAGGTCCTCGGCGAGCAGGTCGAAGTCGTCGGCGGCCGGGGCGGGCCGACCGCGCGGTCCGCGGGCGGGCGGCGCGTCCCCGCGGCGCAGCGTCTCGACGAGGGTGCGCAGCTCGGCGAGGCCGCGGGCGCTGGTGCGGCGCAGGGTGCCGATGCGGTCGTGCACCGACCGGGCGGCCCGGTCGGCGGCCACGGTGGCGATCAGGATGCCGGCGAGGGCGACCGCGCCGGCTCCGGCGAGCACGGTCCACAGGGCGGGGCCGGGACGGGCACCGGTCGAGCGGACGGTGAAGAGCACCGCGGCGCTCGCGCTGAGGGCCACGGCCAGGGGCGGCAGGACCGCGAGACGGAGCAGTTGGGGCCGTATGTGGGTCTCGGGCAGCGTGGGGGTGGCGCGGGGGGCCGGTCGCCCGTGCCGTCCGCCCTCGCGGCGGTCTGCGCGTGGGGCCGGTGCGCGGAGGTGAGACATCGACGTCCTCGTACTGGTGTGTCGGGGCGGTGGGGGCTCCCCCGGTCTGCGACCGAGGCGTGCGCCGGCTGGGGCGTACGCCTCGCCGCGCCGGGCGGGAGGAGCCGACGTCTCTCCCCCGGTGCCACCTGGCGGACACTCACAGTAGTCGCCTCCGTCCCACGCGTGGTGGGCAGTCGACGAAGTCCGGCGGCCGACGTCCCGCCTTGGTGTGAGTGTTCGTACGACAGACCGATTAGCCCCGCTAACACACGCTCGTACACCCCAAGGGATCGATCACACCTGGTCAGAACCGTTCAACAAAAAACGGCGAGGGCCGGGGAGCAGCACGCTCCCCGGCCCTCGCCGACTGCCTTCCGGCCCGTCCGTGTCACCCGGCCGGGACCGACTCCGGGTCTCCCGTGTCCGCCGTCCTGTCACGGGGCGTGTCACGCGCCGTGTCGGGGGCTGCGTCGGAAGCCGTCTCCCCTGCCGCGGGCCGGCCACCTCGTGGGGGCAGGGCCACGCCCCGCCACCAGGGCTCGGACGGAACGGTCCCGGCCGTCGGCTCGAAGGGCTCGCCGGGGCGGGGCAGTGCGATGCGGGCGCCCGCCTCGCGTGCGGCGGTGACGGTGCCCTCGCCCGGCTCGGCCCAGGGGTGGGTCGCGAGGTTGAACGTGGCCCAGTGGATCGGCAGCATCACACCGGAGGGGCTGCCGCCCTGGAGGTCGAGGTGGGCCCGCATGCCCTCCTCCGGCGTCATGTGGATGTCGGGCCAGAACTCGCTGTACGCGCCGATCTGGATCATGGTGGCGTCGAAGGGGCCGTACGCGGCGCCGATGTCCTTGAAGCCCTCGAAGTACCCGGTGTCGCCGCTGTGGTAGATCCGGTGCTCGTCGCCCGCCACCGCCCAGGAGGCCCAGAGGGTGTGCTGCGTGTTGCGCAGGCCGCGGCCGCAGAAGTGCCGGGCGGGCGTGGCGGTGAGGGAGATGCCGCCGACCTTCGTCGTCTCGTGCCAGTCCAGCTCGCGCAGCCGGTCCGCCGGGACGCCCCAGTGCTCCAGGTGGGCACCGATGCCGAGGGGCACCGCGAACACCGTGTCCGTGGTGGCCAGGGCCTTGATCGTGGGCAGGTCGAGGTGGTCGTAGTGGTCGTGCGAGATGACGACCACGTCGACCGGCCCGAGCGCGGCCAGCGGCACGGGCACGGGGTGCAGCCGCTTGGGCCCCGCGAAGGTGAACGGGGAGCACCTCTCGCCCCAGACGGGGTCGAAGAGCACCCGGTGCCCGTCGATCTCGGCGAGCACGCTGGAGTGGCCCATCCACGTCAGCCGCAGCCCCGAGACCGGCGGCCTGGCGAGGTCGGCGACGGTCGTGGCGTGCACGGGCACGACGCCCGCCGGAACCGCACGCGCGCGCTCCTCCCTGCGGAAGAAGCTCCGGGCGAATTCGAGCATGGCGCCGTCCGGGCGGGGGGCGCCCTCGGGATTGCGGAAGACACCGTCCGCGTAGTTCGGGGACCTGCGGATGCGCTCCATGCGCTCACCACTGGGATCCGCGCCGAACGCGGCGGGGCGCAGAGCACGGAGCCCGGAGCTCGGGAAACGGGAACCGGTCACGGCACCTCCAGGTGGATCGGTCTGAATTCTCATTATGGTCGGCGCCTCCGACAGCGCCGGGGCGGGCGTGTGACGGGGCGGTGTCCGTACCGGACACGGCCGGGGTGCCGTCCGGAGTCCCGCCGGGCGGCCACCGGACCGGTGACCCGGCTCCCGGCCGGTCAAACGTTCCGAAGCCGATCTCTGTTCCCGGGAGGACCGGTGGGCCTGCGGACCGGCGGGCCTGCGGACCGGCGGACCGGCGGACCGGGCGCGGATCACCGCGTGTTGGGCACCGGAGCGGCCAACACGCCTGTCCCGGGCGGCCGGTAACCGTCCCTTCGGCGGCGGTGCCGCCGGCCGGGCCATAGGGTTGCCCGGTGGCGAGAGTGCGGTTGAGTGTGGCGGCGCGGCGCGAGGAACTGCTGCGGGCCGCCATCGGGCAGATCGAGGAGCGCGGGGTGTCCGCGGTACGGATCGCCGACGTGGCGAACACGCTCGGCGTGAGCAGCGCCTTGGTGCTCTACCACTTCTCCACGAAGGAGAAACTCGTCGCCTCCGCGTTCGCCCACGCCGCCGAGGACGACCTCGCCCGCCTGCGCAGACTGCTCGGCCGCCGGACGACCGCGCTGCGGCGGCTGCGCGCCGCCGTGCGGTGGTACGCGCCGACCGGGCAGGCCAAGGGCTGGCGGCTGTGGATCGAGGGCTGGGCGGTGGCGCTGCGCGAACCCGCGCTGCGGGACGTCACCCGTGACCTGGACCGGCAGTGGAAGGCCGCGCTCACCGGGGTGATCGCCGAAGGGGTGGCCGGGGGCGAGTTCCGGTGCCCGGATCCGTCGGGGACGGCCCTGCGGCTCACCGCCCTGCTGGACGGGCTCGCCGTACAGATGACGGCGTACCCGGGCGCGGTGTCACGCGCCCGTACCCAGCGGTGGGCGGACGAGGCCCTGGCCCGGGAGCTGGGTCTCGAACGCGAGGCGCTGAGGTGAGGCACCGAGGTGCGGCACCGCGGACGCCGGGCGCCCCGCACCGGTCCCGCACGGTTCCGCGCCGGTCCCGGATACCTCTCCGGACCCTCTCCGGACCTTCAGGCCACCGCCTCGATCCAGGACTTGATGTCACCCGGTGACAGGCTTCCCTTCGCCACCACCCGGTCGCCCGAGGACTCCCCGCGCAGCCGTCGGCCGATCCACGGCACCAGGTACTCGCGCGCCCACTGGATGTTGTCCCGCCGTGTCTCCGACGAGCCGCGCGGCGGGAGCACCGGCCAGGGCTGGTCCGGGTCGGCGGGCACCTCCAGGCCGAGGACCTGACCGGCGCGCAGGGCGACCCTGGTGTGCCCCTCGGGCGACAGGTGGAGCCGGTCGCCGTCCCAGGCCCGCCGGTCCTGGACGGTCCTCAGGGACCACAGGTCGAGCACCGGGCAGCCGTACCGGTCGGCGATGGCCCGCAGATGGAGGTTGTACGTGGCGATCTTGCCGCGCATGTGCCGGAGCACGGGTACGTCACGCGTGTCGAAGCCGGTGGTCACGAGGACCGTGCCGACGGCCGACGTGAGGTCCGCGACGGCGCGCTCGTAGCGCTCCGCGACCTCGTCGGGGTCGGTGCCGGGCCGGATGATGTCGTTGCCGCCCGCGCAGAAGGAGACGAGGTCCGGCGCGAGTTCCCGGGCCCGCTGCAGCTGGTGCCCGACGATCTGGTCGAGCAGTTTCCCGCGGACCGCGAGGTTGGTGTACGTGAAGTCGCCCTCGGGGCGCCGGTCCGCGAGCAGCACCGCGAAACGGTCGGCCCAGCCGACGTACGTCCCGTCCGGGCCGGGGTCGCCGACGCCCTCGGTGAAGCTGTCCCCCACCGCCACGTACGACCTGATCACCGGTCTGTTGTCGTTCTTCGCATCGTCTGCCACGTCGGCCCATGATTCACCCCGGGATGTGAGCTACGCGACCGTAGGGAAGGGGTGACGCACGGTGAGATAAGCCACGCGTAAAGTGTTGGCCAACCCCGGAATAGGGGTCCGGTGGGGGACGTTGCCGCAGCTTCCAGGCCGGAGTCCCCTTGCCGGAGAGGGTGTCGCACGCCGAAGGCCGGACCCCGGGACGACGGGGTCCGGCCTTCGGTGACGAGCCGGGTGGTGCGGGCCCGCGGATGCGGGCCGGGTGTCAGAGGGAGACGCCCTTGGCGCGCAGGTACGCCAGCGGGTCCACGTCCGAGCCGTAGCCCGCGCCGGTACGGATCTCGAAGTGCAGGTGCGGGCCGGTGACGTTGCCCGTCGCGCCGGAGAGGCCGACCTGCTGGCCCCCCGTCACGGTCTGCCCGGCGATGACGGAGAGGGAGGACAGGTGGGCGTACTGGGCGTAGTGGCCGTCGGCGAGCCGGACGACGACCTGGTTGCCGTACGCGCCGCCCCAGCCGGCGGAGACGACCGTGCCCGCGCCGACGGACCTGAGAGAGGTACCGGTGGGGACCACGAAGTCGACACCGGTGTGGTAGCCGCTGGACCACATGCTGCCGGACATCCGGTACGGGGTGCCGACCGTCGGGCTGGCGACCGGCGACGCGAAGCCGGTGGCGGTCGAGGGGGTCGCCGGCTTGGGCGCCGTAGCCGTCTTCCGGCTCTCGGTCGACTGCTGGCTCCCCGTCGACCGGTTGTTCCCGGTCGACTGCCTGCCCCCGGTCGACTGCTCGCTCGGCGCCGTCTTCCGGCTCGGCGTCGACTGCCGGCTCGACGTCGACTTCTTCTCCGCGGACCGGTCCGCGCGGTCCGCGCCGGAAGTGCCCGACCCGGAGCCCGGGGCGGCCGCGGCCTTGCCGCCGAGCGTGAGCTTCAGGCCCGGGTGGATGAGCGACGGGTCGGCGCCGACCGACGCACGGTTGTCCGAGTACAGCCGCTGCCAGCCGCCGCCGACGTCCTGCGTGTCGGCGATCTTCGAGAGGGAGTCGCCCGACCGCACGGCGTACGTCCTGGTGGTGACCTTCCCGGTCCCGGACTCCTCCGCCTTGACCTGCACGGCCACCGGAGCGGATTCGGGGGCCTGGTCCGCGGCGTTCGGGGTACTCGCCACCGAGTCGGCGGCGGACTGCGCGGGCGCGGCGTGCGCTCCGGCCGCTCCGAGGAGCGGAAGGGCGAGCGCGGCGCCCCCGGTTCCGGCGGCTGCCATGGACCGGGTGAGGCGCTGGGACTTGGGGCGGCGGTGCTTACCCTTCGCGGGCATGACGAGTTCCTCTCCGGCGCCTGCGAGGTGAGCTGTCGGGTGCGGGCTGGAGATGCCCGGCCGTGCTCGCGCACGGCTTGACCCCTAGCCGTTCCGGAGACCGGAACAGGCGTCGTACCTGTGGGTCCCCCGCTCCTGCCTCGTACGGGTGAGTGTGCGGTCCCCGGGCGGCGGCAGGATTGGGCGTCCGTCCGGATTGGAGGTGAACGTAAGCGACGCGGAGACACCAGAACAACCTTTTGGGTTTCCTGTGCGTCCTGTTCCCTTGATCCGCGGGCGAAAAGCCGGTCACCGTGCGTGATAAAGGCGTGCGCCCGCCCGTCGAATCCCTGAGGAAGAACCCGAATTGCGTGAGCATGGCGACAGCGGAACGTCACGGATATGACGCTGCTCACGCACCGCCGCCCCAGGAGCCTTTATTCCGACGCGAGTTGCCGCAAAGGCTTCATTGCGGACACATCGGTCACATGCGACGCATGCGGATTACTGCCGCATCCAGGTCTCCCCGCAGTCCCGTCCGCACGCCGTGGTGCAACAGCACCGCACCTCGGTGCACTTCGCCCGTTTCAAGGCATTCGTACGAGGCGGACGGGTCCAGGCCCCGCAGCCTCACCGGCGGCACCGGCTCCCCGTAGTGCTGGGCCTGGAGCCAGGCGAGCACGACGACCTGGTCCTCGCGGAGGTACTGGACGGCGCTCAGCCCGCCCTCGGGCGCCCGCAGACGGTGCAGGTCACCGCCCTGCACCACGGGCCGGATCTCCTGGTAGAGCTTCACCCAGGTCCGCGCCTCCGCCAGTTCCTCCTCGGTCCACCGGGTGAGGTCGCCGCCGACTCCGAGCACACCGGCCATCGCGCTGACGAAACGGAACCGCAGCGAACTGACGCGTCCGTTGAGCTGCGTGTTCGGGCTGTCGGTGACCCAGGCGGCCATGGCCCGCGCGGGGTGCACCTGGCTGAACCCGTGCTGGATGGCGAGCCGGTCGAGCGGGTCCGTGTTGTCCGAGGTCCACACCTGGTCCGTACGGGCCATGATCCCGAGGTCGATCCGGCCGCCGCCGCCCGAGCAGGACTCGAAGGCGACGTGCGGGTGCGCCGCCCGCAAGCGGTCCACCAGGTCGTACAGGGCGTGCACATGGTCCACCCACAGCCGCTGCGGGTACGCCTCGCCGGGCCATCCCGCGTCGGTGAAGCAGCGGTTGAAGTCCCACTTCACGTAGTCGATCGGCGCACTGGAGAGCAGGGTGTCGAGCTGCTCCCACAGGTACTCCCGGACGTCCTCGCGGGCGAGGTTCAGGACGAGCTGGTTGCGCAGCTCCGTACGCCTGCGTCCGGTCTGGAACTGCACCCAGTCGGGGTGCGCGCGGTACAGCTCGCTGTCCGGGTTGACCATCTCGGGCTCGACCCAGATCCCGAACCGCATCCCGAGCCCGTGCACGTAGTCGCCCAGCGGCTTCAGGCCGCCGGGGAAGCGGTCCCGGTTGGGGGTCCAGTCACCGAGCCCGGCCCGGTCGCTGGTGCGCGCCCCGAACCAGCCGTCGTCGACCACGAACAGCTCGACCCCCAGGCCGGCGGCCCGGCGGGCGAGCGCCCGCTGCTGCTCCTCGGAGATGTCGAACTCGGTCGCCTCCCACGAGTTGTAGAGCACGGGCCGGTCCCGGTCCGCGTCCGGGATCACGTGCGCGCGCTGGTACGCGTGCCAGGCGCGGCTCGCCCCGCCGAAACCGCCGTCGCTCCACAGCCCCGCGAAGACCGGGGTGACGAAGCTCTCCCCCGGCTCCAGCCGCAGCAGGCCCGAGTCGTCGTACCCGGCCCCGCCGGTGATCTGCACGCGCGCGTCGGGCAGCTGGGCCACCGCGATCCGCCAGGTCCCCGACCAGGCGAGCGCGCACCCGTAGACCTCGCCGAGCTCCTCGGTCGCCGTGCCGTCGGCGTCCAGGGCGACCCACGGCAGGTGCTGGTGCCCGGTGTGCCCGCGCCGGCTGCCGATGACCTTCTCGCCGTAGGTGAGTGCGGAGCGCACCAGCCGGGACTCGGCCGCCCACCGGCCGTGCAGCTGGGACAGCCGCCATCCGTCGCGCGGCGGCAGCGTCCAGGTCGCGGAGTCGGCGCGCAGCACCTCCAGGGCCGGTCCCTCGTTCCCTTCGTTGGCGAGGGTCACCCAGCGCTCCACGACGTCGGAGCCGGACCGCATCCGGTAGTGCAGGGTGATGCCGAGCCCGCCGTCGGAGAACCGCAGCCGCAGCTCGTCGCCGTCGGCCCCGCCGTCCGTACCTGATCCGCCGTCCGCGCCGGTCTCGTAGCCCCCGAAGCGCCATTCGGTGCCGCGCCCGTCCGGCGTGCGCACGGAGAGCGCGGGCCGCACGAAGCGGGGGCCGCCCTCGACCGGGTACTCCTCGTGGCCGTCGAGGGTGGCCTCGAACGGCCAGTACTCCGGACCGGGACCCGCGGCGAGCGCCTCGGCGTCGGCGAGGGCGATCCTCGGACCCCAGTGCAGGTGCAGCAGCTCGTCCTCGTCACCGAGCCGTAGGCCGTAGCTGCTCGTGGGCCCCGAAAGAAGCCACGTACGGCCGTCTGCGCCGATCTCCACCATCAAGCCCTCACATATTCGAACAGGCACGCTCAAGTCCCGACATCATCAGGGCCCGCGTGCCCTTCCGGCAACGTCTGTGGACAACTCGTTGGCCCACGAACGGATGTCGTATCGTCGGATGCGCACCTCGCCGACGAGCCGCGTCGGCAGCGGACGGAGGAGCTCCCGTGACGCAGCAGGTCCCCTCGACCGAGCCCGAGCTGGCCGGAGTGCGCAACTTCCGTGACGTGGGCGGCCTGCCGACGGCCGACGGCAGGCGGGTGGCGTACGGACGGCTGTTCCGCAGCGGCCACCTCGCGCACGCGACGGCCTCGGACGCCGCGTTCCTCGCCTCCCTGGGCCTGCACACGGTCTTCGACTTCCGCAACGCGGCGGACCAGCGGCTGGAGGGCGCCGACGTCGAGCTGCCCGGGGTACGGAACGTGAACCTGCCGCTGACGGACCCCGCCGACGGCGCCGAGTTCTGGAGGATGGTCCGCGACGGGGACCTGGACCAGCTGCGCGGGCTGCTCGCGGACGGCCGGGCGGCGAACCGCATGATCGTGTCGTACCGCACGATCATCAAGGAGCGCACGGCCGAGCACCGTCAGGTGCTGCACGCGCTGGCCGAGGACAGCGTCCCGGCCCTGATGCACTGCGCGGCCGGCAAGGACCGTGCCGGCCTCTCCGTCGCCGTCACGCTCCTCGCCCTGGACGTCGAGCGCGACGCCGTCATGGCGGACTACCTGGAGTCGAACGCCGGGCACCGCCGCTACAAGGTCCGCCGCAGCGGTTCCGCCGCCTCGGCGTACACACCCGAGGTGATGGAGCTGCTCGGTCCGCTCTTCGACGCGCGCGCCGAGTACCTGACGGCGGCGTTCGACACGATCGAGGAGACGTGGGGCGGGACCGACGCGTACCTGGAGCGGGCGCTCGGCGTCACTCCCGCGATACGGGAGCGGCTGCGGGAGCGGCTCCTCGACTGACCCGGTCCGGGTCCCGGTCCCGGCCTACTGGTTCTGCGCCCCGAGCGTGAACAGCAGGTAGATGAAGGCGGCGAAGACGTGCCCGACCGCCACGTAGATGATGAGCCGCACCCACAGCGCGCGCGGGAACTTCTCCTCGATGTCCTTCATGAGTCTTCTCCTGGGATCGTCGTCGAGGTCGCAGAGGTCGCTGAGGTCACGGTGGTCGCCGTCGGGCCGAGGCACAGAGCGGCCGTCGGACTCTGCAGCAGGGTGTGCACGAAGAGGAGTTCGGTCCCGTCCCGGTCCGCGGCGGCGATCCGGTGCGGGGTCAGCGAGTCGAAGTGCGCGCTGTCGCCGGGTGCGAGGACGTGCGCGGTGTCCCCGAGGCGCAGCCGCAGCCTCCCCTGGAGGACGTACAGCCACTCCTCGCCGGGGTGGACCCGCACGATGTCGCCCTGTGCCCCGTACGGGACGCGCACCCGCAGGGACTGCATGCCGCGTCCGGCGGCGCCGGCCTGCCAGTAGGTCCAGCCGCCGGCCAGGGTGGGCTCCATGTCGGCGCGGCGCACGACCGCGTCCCGCCCGGTGACCGTCTCACCGAGCAGGTCCGACACGGTGGTGGCGTAGATCCGGGCCAGTGCGAGCAGCATCGGCAGCGAGGGCTGGCGCTGCCCGGTCTCCAGCCGGGAGAGGTGGGCGGGCGAGAGGCCGGCGGCGCGGGCCGCGGACTCCAGGGTGAGGGCCGCGCGGCGCCGCAGCGCGCGCAGCCGGGGGGCGACGGCGGGCAGCGGGTCCCCGGCCGTCTCCGGCTCGGCGGGGCCCGTACCCTTGGCGGGGTTCATGGGTCCATTGAGCCGCAGGCTTGCCTCCGAGGCAAATTCATTGCCACAGAGGCAAAAAGAGCCCGTGCCCGCAGTTCCCGTCCGTGGCGGGTGCCCTACCTGTTGGCGACCGCCTGTTTGACCAGGGTCTTCCCGAAGTCCCACATCAGCCCGCCCCCGCTGTGCGCGTCGTCCATCACGGCGGTGAACGCGTCCACGAACCGGTCCACGTCCTGTTCGCCGATCACCAGCGGCGGGATCAGCTTGATCACCTCCAGGTGGTCGCCGGAGACCTGGGTGAGGATCCGGTGGCGCTGGAGCAGCGGCACGACCACCATCTGCGCGAAGAGCCCCTTGCGCGCGGTCTGGAGCATGGTCCAGCGGCCGCGCAGCTTCAGCGACCTCGGCCGGCCGAACTCGATGCCGATCATCAGTCCCCGGCCGCGTACGTCGCTCAGCAGCTCGTACGTGTCGACGAGCGCCGTGAGCCGGGACTTCAGCAGCTCGCCCGTGGCACGGGCGTTGGCCACGACCTGCTCGTTCTCCATGACCGACAGGACTGCGAGCCCGGCCGCCATGGCCTGCGCGTTGGCCCCGAAACTCGCGGAGTGCACGAGGACGCGGTCCATGGACGAGTAGACCTTCTTGAAGATCCAGTCCTTGCCGAGGGTCGCGCTCACGGGCACATAACCGCCCGACAGCGCCTTCGCCACGCAGACCAGGTCCGGCTCGACCCCGTCCTCGTGCTGGTAGGCGTAGAAGTCCCCGGTCCGGCCGAGCCCGGTCTGGACCTCGTCCGCGATGAGCAGCGCGCCGTTCCGGTGCAGCACCTCCTGGGCGGCGCGCAGGTAGCCGGGCGGCGACTCGTGCACGCCCTTGCCCTGGATCGGCTCGACGATCAGCGCGGCGACGTCGCCCTTCCGCAGCTCCGCCGCCAGGACGTCGAGGTCGCCGAGCGGGACCGCCGTGTCGGGCAGCAGCGGGGCGAAACCGTCCCGGAAGGCGTCCTCGCCGTTCACGGACAGGGAGCCGGTGGTCAGGCCGTGGAAGGAGTGCGCGCAGTACAGCACGCGCGGCTTCCCGGTGGCGTACCGGGCGAACTTCAGCGCGGTCTCCACGGCCTCCGTACCGCTGTTGCCGAAGAACACCCGGTCCAGGTGCGGGCTGTGGGCGAGCAGCCTCTCCGCCAGCAGTCCGGGCAGCGGCTGGCAGTCGAAGCGGGTCAGGTCGGCGAGCCCGGCGTCCAGGACGTCGTGCAGGGCCTTGCGGACGACGGGGTGGTGGCGGCCCAGGCCCATCACCCCGAACCCGGCGAGCATGTCCAGGTGGTCGTTGCCGTCCGCGTCCCAGAAGTGGGCGCCCTCGGCCCGTTCGTAGACCTTGTCGAAGCCGATGGTGTGCAGCATGCGCGGCAGCTGGTGGTTCAGGTACTTGGCGTGCAGCTCGTAGCGCTCGGCCCCGCGCTCGGCGAGGAGGCCGGCGAGGTCGAACTCCTGGGGTCCGCTGGTGGTCATCCCTGCTTCTCCTCGGACACGTGCGTCTTGGCGACGGGCCCACCGGCGACCCGCCGCTCCCCGGCGGCCGCCGGTGGTCCGTCGACCGCCTGTTCCCCGTCGGCCGTCCGTTCCCCGGCCGCCGCCCGTTTCCCGGCGACCGTCCGTTCTCCGGCGGTTGCCGGTTTCCCGGCGCCCGTCGGCGCCCCGGCGCCCTCCCGCGCCTCGGTGGCCGCCTGTTCGCCGGTGGCCGCCCGCCCGGCGGTGTGCCTCCGGGCGGGCGGGGCCTTCCGGGGCGCCCGTTCCGTGACCGCCCGCTCGCCGGGGGTCGGTGTCCCGGCCGCGGGGTCGGTCTCCCGCGCCCCGGGAGCCCCCCGCCCGGCCGGCGCCGGCCGGGCGCGCTTCGTGGCCGGCCGCCGCCGGGGAGACCCGGCTGCGTCCCGCAGGGCCAGGCTCGCGCTGATCCGGCCCGCGATCTCGACGGGCGTCAGCCCGATGTCGGCGAGCACCTCGCTCCGCTTGGCGTGCGCGAGGAACTGCTCGGGGATGCCGAACCGCCGTACGGGTACGTCGACCTCGGCGTCCCCCAGCGCGAGCGCGACCGCCGCGCCCACACCGGCGGCCCGGCTGTTGTCCTCGACGACCGCGACCATGCGGTGACCGGCGGCCAGCGGGGGCAGCGCGGGGTCGACGGGTTTGACCCAGCGGGGGTCCACGACCGTGCAGCCGATCCCCCGGGCCTCCAGCAGTCCGGCCGCGCGCAGGCACACCGGTGCCATCACGCCGACGGCGACCAGGAGCACGTCGGCCCGCTCACCGCGGTGCAGGACGTCGACGCCGCCCACCCGGTCGACCGCCGGGACGTCCGGGCCCACCGACTCCTTGGGGAAGCGGAGCAGCGTGGGGGCGTCGTCCACGGCGACCGCCTCGCGCAGCTGGGCACGGAGCTGGCCGGCGTCCCGCGGCGCGGCGATCCTGAGCCCCGGCACGACCTGGAGGACCGACAGGTCCCACATGCCGTTGTGCGACGCCCCGTCGGCGCCCGTCACACCGGCCCGGTCCAGCACGAACGTCACCCCGCAGCGGTGCAGGGCGACGTCCATGAGGAGCTGGTCGAAGGCGCGGTTGAGGAAGGTCGCGTACACGGCGACGACCGGGTGCAGCCCGCCGGTCGCGAGCCCCGCCGCGGACACCGCCGCGTGCTGCTCGGCGATACCGACGTCCCACACCCGTCCGGGGAACCTCTCGGCGAACTTCGTGAGCCCCACCGGGTGCAGCATGGCCGCCGTGATCGCCACGACGTCGTCGCGCTCCTCCCCGATGCGCACGATCTCGTCGCCGAACACGGAGGTCCAGGACGGACCGCCGGGGGGTGCGAGCGGCTCGCAGGTGAGCGGGTCCATCGCACCGACCGTGTGGAAGTGGTCCTCCTCGTGCGCCAGCGCGGGCTCGTAACCGCGTCCCTTCTCCGTCAGGCAGTGGACGAGCACGGGCCCGTGGAAGCGTTTCGCGCGCCGCAGGGCCGACTCGACCGCGCCCGTGTCGTGCCCGTCGATCGGCCCGACGTACTTCAGCCCGAGGTCCTCGAACATGCCCTGCGGGGCGAACGCGTCCTTGAACCCCTTCTTGGCGCCGTGCAGCGACTCGTAGAGCGTGCCGCCGACGACGGGGGTGCGCAGCAGGACGTCCTTGCCCCATGCCAGTGCCTTCTCGTAGCCGTCGGTGGTGCGCAGGGCCGCCAGGTGGTCGGCGAGGCCGCCGATGGTGGGCGCGTACGAGCGCTCGTTGTCGTTGACGACGATGATCAACGGCCGGTCCTTGGCGGCGGCGATGTTGTTGAGCGCCTCCCAGGCCATGCCGCCGGTGAGCGCGCCGTCGCCGACGACCGCGACGACGTGCCCCTTCTCCCCCCGCACCTGACGGGCCTTGGCGAGCCCGTCGGCCCAGCCGAGCGCGGTGGACGCGTGGCTGTTCTCGATGACGTCGTGCTCGGACTCCTCGCGCGAGGGGTAGCCGGACAGGCCGCCCTTGCCGCGCAGCTTGGAGAAGTCCTGACGCCCGGTCAGCAACTTGTGCACATAGCTCTGGTGGCCGGTGTCCCACAGGATGCGGTCGACGGGTGACTCGAAGACCCGGTGGAGCGCGATGGACAGTTCCACCACCCCCAGATTGGGTCCCAGATGTCCCCCGGTCCTGGCGACGGCGTGCACCAGGAACTCCCGGATCTCCTCGGCCACCCGGCCGGTCCCGGCCTCGGACAGCGCCTTCAGGTCGCGCGGTCCCCGGATGGTCTCCAGAATCGTCACGTCGGGCCCCCTCTCGGTCCGTGCTGCAGCTACCCCACCGTGCCGACGGGTGCCCCCGCCGCCGTGACCTCCGGCGCGCCCGGCGCGACGCCGTCGGCCCGCATCCGCTCGGCGAGCCCCGTCGCCTCCTCGCAGCCGGCCGCGGTCAGCTCGGCGATCTGCTGGAGCGTGGCACCGACGTCCGACGTACGGGTCGTCGTCATCGACTGCACCGAGACGGGCGCCCCGCCCCCGACCGCCACCGGTCCGACCTGGAGGCGCCGTGAGGCACGGCGCTGCGCGACCGGCCGGACCGGCACCTCGGGGAGGCCCAGGGAGACGGCGGTCATGTCGTCACCCGCGGTTCGCCGAGACGGTCTCGCGGGCGGCCCGCAGGGACTCCCTGAGGGAGCCCATGGTGGCCATGACCGCGGTCGGCTCGTAGCCGCAGTGCGCCATGCAGTTGGCGCACCGCGGGTCCTTGCCGCGGCCGTAGGCGTCCCAGTCGGTCTCCTCGATCAGCTCCTTGTACGTCGTGACGTACCCGTCGCTCATCAGGTAGCAGGGCCGCTGCCAGCCGAAGAGCGAGTAGTTGGGGATCGCCCAGGCCGTGCAGGGGAAGTCGGCCCGGCCCTCCAGGAAGTCCAGGAAGAGCGGGGAGTGGTTGAGGCGCCAGCGCAGCCGGTTGCCGCCCGCGAATGCCTTCCTGAACAGCTCGCGGGTCTGCTCCACCCCGAGGAAGTGCTCCTGGTCGGGCGCCTTCTCGTAGGCGTAGGCGGGCGAGATCATCATCTCGTCCACGGCCAGGTCGTCGTTGAGGAAGTCGAGCACCTCGACGATGGTCTGGGGGGTGTCGGTGTTGAAGAAGGTCGAGTTGGTGGTCACCCGGAAGCCGCGCCTCTTGGCCTCCTTGATGGCCTCGACCGCCTCGTCGAACACCCCCTCCTTGGCGACGGACGCGTCGTGCCGCTCCCGCAGGCCGTCGATGTGCACGGTGAACGCGAAGTACGGCGAGGGGGTGAACCTGTCCAGTTTCTTGCGCAGCAGCACCGCGTTGGTGCACAGGAAGACGTACTTCCTCCGGGCCACCAGCTGCCGGACGATCTCGTCGATGTGCGGGTGCATCAGGGGTTCGCCGCCGGCGATGGACACCATCGGCGCGCCCGATTCGAGCACCGCCCCCACGGCCTGCGCCACCGGCATGCGCTGCTTGAGGACTCCGGCCGGGTGCTGGATCTTGCCGCAGCCCTCGCACTTCAGGTTGCAGGCGTACAGCGGTTCCAGTTCGACGATCAGCGGGAACTTGTCCCGCCCGCGCAGTTTCTGTTCGAGGAGATACGTCGCGACCTTGATGGTCTGGCGGAGCGGCATGGCCATCTGGCTCACCTCCTGGGGAGCAGCGGAGAACGGTGCCATTCATGAAAAACGGGAAGGATGGCACGGAGGACGCGGAAAGCCGATATTCCACCGCGCAGCGTGCCGATCCGGACGAGTTCATATGCGGGAGCGTCCACGACCACCCGTACGGCGGCAACCGGACGCTCTCCCGTGCCGACGGCCGTGTGGAGCGTGGCAGCCGACTCCATGTCGACCGCGATCGCCCCGGTCGCGAGCAGCCGCGGCCGTTCGTGGCCGCGGACGATGTGATCGGAACCGGTGAGCGGTCCCGTGTGGACGGCGCGCCCGGGAACGGCGCGCTTCAGTTCCCCGACGAGCAGGCCGGTGCCCACGCACGGGGTGACTCCGTGCGGGTCCCGGGTCTCCTCGGCGACGACCAGGTCTCCCGGACGCATACCGGGGGCGAGACCGGCGCAGAAGCCCGTGGCCAGGACGGCCGCCCCGCTCATCGCGGGTCCGGCCAGCGCCCTGCCGACCGCCCGCCGGGCGGCCGGCGCCCCCATGCCGGTGCGCACCACGGTGACCGGTCCCGCGGCGCCGCCGCGGTCGCCGCCGGTGCGCAGGGCGAGCCGCTCGATGCCCAGTGCGCAGGCGATCAGCAGCGGGGCGGCGCGCGGTGCCCCGCCCATCAGTGCGCCCTGCGCGAGGAGTGCCGCGGGGCGGCGAACGGTTCGCCGTTGACGTACCGGCCGAGCGCGGTCAGCGGGAAGACCTGCCGGTAGAGGTGGTAGTTGATGGAGAAGTCCCACGGGAACCCGGTGCCGGTGAAGTACGGCTCGTCCCAGGAGCCGTCCGCCAGCTGGGTCCGGGCGAGCCAGGCGATGCCGCGCTCGACGGCCCTGGAGTCCCGCTCCCCCGCCGCGAGCAGCGCCAGCAGCGCCCACGCGGTCTGGGAGGCGGTCGAGACGCCCCGTCCGCCCCACCCGGCGGCGTCCCGGTAGGAGCGCAGGTCCTCGCCCCACCCGCCGTCGTCGTTCTGCACGGTCTCCAGCCAGGTCACCGCCCGGCGGATCGCGGGGTGCGAGCCGGGCAGCCCGGCGGCGGCCAGCGCGGGCACCACCGACCCGGTCCCGTACACGTAGTTGACGCCCCAGCGGCCGAACCAGGAGCCGTTCTCCTCCTGTTCGGCGAGCAGCCACTCGATGCCCCGGCGGGTGCGCGGGTCGTGGGCGAGGCCCTCGACCGCGAGCATCTCCACGACGTGCGCGGTGACGTCGGCGGACGGCGGGTCGATGACCTCGCCGAAGTCGCAGAACGGCAGCCGGTTGGGTAAGGGACTGGTGTTGTCGACGTCGAAGGCGCCCCACGCGCCGTTCCTCGACTGCATGCCGAGGTTCCAGCGCACCCCGCGCCCGATGGCCTTCTCCACGCGCTCCGGGTCGTGGTGCTCGACGCGGCGCAGCGCGAGGACCACCTCGGCGGTGTCGTCGATGTCGGGGTAGTTGTCGTTGTGGAACTCGAAGGCCCAGCCGCCGGGCGGGAGTCCGGGCCGTTTGACCGCCCAGTCGCCGGGACGGACGATCTCCTCGCCGAGCATCCAGTCCGCCGCCCGCACCAGCTGCGGATGGTCGGCGGGCACGCCCGCGTCGGCGAGCGCGATGGTCGCCAGGCAGGTGTCCCACACCGGTGACTGGCATGCCTCGATCATGCGGGCCCCGTCCTCGCGCCACACGGCGAAGCGGTCCAGGGAGGCGAGTCCCTCGCGCATCACGGGGTGGTCGAGGTCGTAGCCGAGCAGGTACAGGGCGATGACCGAGTAGACGGCGGGCGGCTGGATGCCTCCCCAGCACCCGTCGTTCTCCTGGCGCTCGATGATCCAGCGGGCGGCGCTGTTCATCGCGGCCCCGCGCAGCCGGCGCGGGGCGACCCTGCGGTAGGCGTGCAGGGCCCGGTCGAGCCGCTGGAACACCCCGTCCCAGCTGGCCAGTCCGGCCCGCGGCCGGGCCGGGCGGGGACGACGGGGGTCGGTGTGCAGCTCGTCCAGGGCGAAGGGCGCGGGACGCACCGGGCGCTTGGCCGAGACGACGGTGAGCGGCACTATGGTCTGCCGGGCCCAGCAGCCGAAGTCGTAGATGTTGAGCGGTGCCCACCTGGGGAACCAGATGAGCTCCGGCGGGAGTTCGGGGAGGTCGTCCCACTTCCACCAGCCGAACAGGGCCAGCCAGATCCGGGTGAAGACACGGGCGGCGGCGATGCCCCCCTGTCCGCGGATCCACGCGGCCGCCCGCGCCATGTGCGGGTCCTCCGGTGCGTCACCGGCCAGCCGCAGGGCGACGTACGCCTCGATGGTCGTGGAGAGTTCGCCCGGTCCGCCGTAGAAGGAGGCCCAGGTGCCGTCCTCGCGCTGTTCACCGCGGATGAACAGGGCGGCGGCCTGCGTGGTCCCGTGGTCCTCGATGCCCAGGAACCGGCGGAGCAGCAGGTCCTCCGCGTCCATCGTGACGTTGGTCTCCAGGTCGCCCTTCCACCAGCCCTGGGCGTCCTGTGCGGCGAGCAGGAATTCGGTGGCGCGCCGCATCGCGTGCGCGGCGGCGTCCCGCACACCGGCCGGCCCGGCCGCCGCGGGGGTCGGTTCCGTCCGGATGTCGCTGGCCGAGGTTGCACGGGGCGGCAGGGCCCCGGGGCTTCCGTCGGTCGTCGCTGTCATGGCTTCCCCTTCGTGCAGTGGTGTCTCTGCTGTGGGTCCGCCGTCGGCCGGTACGTGTGGTTCCGCGGCACCGGCCGGCGACTACGCGAGGGCTGTCCGACCGATGGGGCTCATCTCTTCCGTACGACGACGAAGTCGGCCAGCTCCACGAACTGGGCCCGCACCCGGTCCGGCATGCGGATCGTGTCGAGCGCCTCGACGGCGACGGTGTGCTGGCGGCGCGCCTCCTGGGCGGTCCACTCGCGGCCGCCGGCCTCCTCGATGAGCGCGGCGCGCGCGGCGAACTCCTCCTCGGAGAAGTTCTCGAAGTCGCTCCGGCCGGCGTCCGCGGCGAGCAGTTCGCCGAGTCGCACGGAGGCCGGGCCGCCCGCCGCGAGCGCGGCCACGACCGGCAGGGACTTCTTGCGCTGGCGCAGGTCGCTCCAGGTCTGCTTGCCGGTGGCCACCGGGTCGCCCCAGATGCCGAGCAGGTCGTCGACGGCCTGGAAGGCGAGGCCGAGGTGGTAGCCGTACTTCTCCAGGGTGTCGGCCGTGCGGTCGTCGGCGCCGCCGAGGACCGCACCGATGGAGCAGGCGCAGGCGAGCAGGGCGCCGGTCTTGTTGCCCTCCATCTCCAGGCACTCCTCGACGCTGACCCGGTCGCGGTGCTCGTAGGAGATGTCCTGCGCCTGGCCGTCGATCAGCGCGCGCGTGGCGGTGGTCAGCCGGCGGGTGGCGCGGCCCGCCTCGACCGTGCCGAGTTCGAGGAGCAGTTCGTTGGCCAGCGCGAACAGCGCGTCGCCCACGAGGATCGCCTGGGCGGGGCCGTGCACCTTCCAGACGGTGTCACGGTGGCGGCGCTGCTCGTCGCCGTCCATCAGGTCGTCGTGCAGGAGCGAGAAGTTGTGCACCAGTTCCACGGCGACCGCGCCCGGCACGCCCACCTCGGGGGCGGCGCCGGCGGCCTCGGCGGACAGCACGGCCAGGGCGGGCCGGACGGCCTTGCCCCCGTCGCCCTCGGCGGGGTTGCCGGCGGCGTCGATCCAGCCGAAGTGGTAGGCGGCGACCGTGTCCATGGGCGGGGCGAGGCGGTCGATGGCCGCCCGCAGCACCGGTGAGGCCAGGGTCCGGCCGCGCTCCAGGAGCGCGGTCACGTCCACCGCGTCGGCAGTCTTCGATGCCGGGGGCACAGTGGGCACAGTCTCTCCTCCATTGGCGGTACTGGGGCTGCGGGAGCCGGTGGCGGCCGCGCTCCGGCCGGGCGTCATGCCGCCTCCTCGAACAGCTCGGCGAGGTGGTCGCGGGGCCGGCCCAGGGCGCTCAGCGCGGCGTCGGCCGCGCTCACCCCGCTGCGGACCGCGCCCTCCATGGTCGCGGGCCACCCCGTGGCGGTCCACGCGCCGGCCAGGTACAGGCCGGGGACCCCGGTGCGGGCGCCGGGCCGCAGCCGGCCGACGCCGGGGGCCGGGGCGAACGTCGCCGTCCGCTCCCTGGTCACGAAGAAGTCCCGGACCCGGGCGTCCCGGGTGCGGGGCAGCAGCCGCTCCAGCTCGGGCAGGTAGCGCTCGCGCAGCGTCGCGACGGGTGTGTCGATCTCGTCCTGCGCGGCCGACTGCGACAGCGCGAGGTACTGGCCCTCCCGCAGCCCGGAGGCCGCGGTCCGGTCGAAGACCCACTGCACCGGGGAGCCGAGCGCGGCGAAGAACGGCCGGGCGAGCACCGTGCGGTCGTACACGACGTGGATGTTGAGGATCGGCGCCGTGCCGATCTCCAGCAGCCGCCCCGGGGCGTCGAGCGCGCCCTGCGGCAGCAGGTCGTGGGCCTCGCGCTGCGGTACGGCGAGCACGACGGCGTCGGTCTCCAGCGTCCCGCCGGGCACCCGGACGCGCCAGCGGCCGTTCTCCTGGCGGGAGACGGAGGTGACACGGGTACGGACTTCGGTACGGACGCCCGCGGAGTCGAGCGCCTTGCGGGCCAGCCGGTCGTGCAGTTCTCCCAGCGGGACGTGTGCCCAGCCGATGTCGGCGGCGCCCGGGGCGGAGAGCAGCCCGGTCCTGAACACCATCGCGGCGAGCCCGAGCGAGGCGTCGCCGGCCACCGCGTTGAGGGTGGCGACCCCCACGAGGTCCCACAGTGCCTCGACGGCCCGGTCCGACTGGCCGTGCGCGGCCAGCCAGCTGCCGAAGCTGCGCGTGTCGAGCGCGGGGTCGGCGGGATCGAGCTTCCTGAGCGCCCAGGCGGCACGGCCCACCCGGGCACGCTCGGCGAGCGACAGATGCGGGTAGGCCGCGAGGCTGCGCGCGAGATGCAGCGGCACGGGCAGCGCCGTGCGGCCGATCCTGCCGAGCCGGCGCCCCGGCCGCGCCCCGGCGTCGAGGACGGGGACGTCGAGACGTTCCTGCAGCGGCGCGAGGTCCGCCGCCCCGACGCGGTCGAGGAACCAGCGGTAGGCCGTGCAGCAGCGCAGGTAGACGTGCTGGCCGTTGTCCACCGTGAGGTCGCCGCGCCGGAAGGAGAAGGCGAGTCCGCCGAGGCGGGGCCGGCCTTCGAGCAGCGTCACCCGGACTCCCGCGTCGGCCAGCGCGAGGGCCGAGGTCGTTCCCGCGAGCCCCCCGCCGACCACCACGGCCGTCGCGGGGCGGTCCGACGCGCCGGCGGCGGGCCCTTCGTCCTGCGTGGTGTCGTTCATCGCGCACCTTCCCCCGCGGCTCCGCCGTGCCGGTGGAACGGGGCGCGGCCGGCCGTCGCAGTCAGGGACGCCGTCCGCGACCGGAGGGTTGCGTCCCGTTTCCAGGGACTTGCGTCGTCCTGGGACGGAGTGTCCATCAGGCCCGCCTCCTGACGGTCCGGCGCGAGACGTGCCGGGCGTCGAGACCGGACAGGCCCCGCACGGCGACGTACGCCTTCTCACGGCCGGGCAGCGAGACCCGGCCGCGCAGGACGGCCTCCGGTTCGCGCTCGATGCGGTCCAGGAGGCGGCGGTAGATGCCGGCCATCGCGGCCACGCAGGCGCCGCTGCGCCGGTCCAGCATCGGCAGCAGCCGGTAGCCCTCCGCGAACAGCGCGCGGGCCCGCCGCACCTCGAAGTGCACGAGGCCCGCGAAGTCGGAGCCCTCCGGCGGGCGCGGCCCGCCGAACCCGGCCGAGCAGCCGAACTTCGCGAGGTCGTCCGCGGGCAGATAGGTCCGGCCGTCCCCGGCGTCCTCCCGGACGTCCCTGAGGATGTTGGTGAGCTGCAGGGCAAGGCCGAGCGTGTCCGCGTACTCGGGGGCCCGCTCGGCCCCGCGCGCCCCCGGTTCCGTGCCGAAGACGCCGAGCGAGAGCCGGCCGATGGCCCCGGCGACGCAGCGGCAGTAGACCCTGAGGTCGTCCCAGGTCTCGTACGTCTCGCCGCGGACGTCCATCAGGACGCCGTCGATGAGTTCGTCGAGGCCGTCGAGCGGCACCGGGAAGTGGTCCGCCGTGTGCCGCAGCGCGACGGCGACCGGGTCGGTGTCGTCGTCGTCCACCGACCGTTCGCGGACCCGGGTGAGCAGGGTCCGGGTCTCCTCCAGCCGCTTGGCCTTGACGTCGGGTGCGAGCGTGCCGTCGCCGATGTCGTCGACGCGCCGTGAGAACGCGTACAGCGCGGACATGGCACGGCGCTTGGGCGCCGGCAGCAGCCGGATGCCGTACGCGAAGTTGCGGGCCTGCCGCCCGGTGATCGCCTCGCAGTAGCCGTATGCGGCGAGTACCGGTGCGGACAGGTGCGGTTGCGGCTCCACGGTCCGGATCACCCCTTTCCTCGCAGGGTCACTCCCACCTCGCGCAGCAACTGGAGCTTGCCGGGCTTCGGCGGGCCGGGAAGTACGTCGAACTCGGCGGCGGTGATCGCCCGGATCGCCGCCCCGCCCCCTGCCACGAACCCCGCGAGCAGCAGCCTCAGCCTGCCGTGGACGCTACCCACGAGGGGGGTGCCTTCATTCAGGAGACCGCGGGCGCGTTCTGCTTCGTACGCGACCAGCGCGCGCACCGATGCGCCTGCCGTGGGTGCGGCGAGGTCCGCCTCCCGGACGTGGAAGCGCTCCATGTCCTCGGCGGGGAGGTAGACGCGGTCGCGGCCGAGGTCCTCGGCGACGTCCTGGAGGTGCTCGACGATCTGCAGGGCCGTGCAGATCGCGTCGGAGCGGCGGACCCGTTCGGGGGTCGAGGCGCCGGTGACGGACAGGACGAGACGGCCGACCGGGTTGGCGGACAGCTCGCAGTAGGCGAGGAGGTCGCCGTAGGTCGCGTACCGCCGGACGAGCTGGTCCTGGCGGTTGGCCGCGATCAGGGCGAGGAAGGGCTCGGGGGTCAGGCCGGCGCGGCGGACCGTCGGCTGGAGGCGGCGCAGGAGCGGGTGGCCGGGTGTCGAGTCGAAGACCCTGCGCAGGTCCGCCTCGAAGGCGTCGAGCAGCACGACCCGGTCCCCGGCCTCCTCGGGCGGCACACCGAGGAGGCGGGCGTCCGCGCCGCCGGGGGCCAGGTCCCCGTCGCCGATGTCGTCGACGAGCCGGGCGAAGCCGTAGACCGCCACGAGGTCGGCGCGCCAGGCCCTGGGCAGGAAGAACGGCGCCACGGGAAAGTTCTCGTCCGCGGCCTTGTCGAGGGTGCTGCGCTCCGGGTCGCCCGTGCGCACCGTCCCGACTGGCGTCACCGTCCGCCGCCCGGGCCGGGGGCGGCACACCCGCAGACGGCACACGCACGGCGGAGCCGGAGACCTTCCGTAGCCATTGCCGTCATATCTCCCGTTCTACACTGCTGACCCATTGGTGCCTCTTTCGGACACGCCGCCCGGCCACCCGGCTGTTCGCACGGCGGGCCCTATGCCGGGTGTCGTGCGCTATCGCCCCACTTGCCGCGAATCAGCACCGGTACAGCTTACGTTGTACAACCCACCACGCTCCGCCGGGGTGTCCCGCACATCACAAGAACACACCGATTGGCGTCAAGATTCCTACGGGCGTGGGGAGTTGACGTTTTCTTGGCAGACGCAGGGCCCCGCCGAACCGTTCCGGCGGGGCCCTGCGTCCTGCTCGGCGGCACGGGTTACCTGCCCGTGAACTTCTCGTACTCCTTGATGACCTCGTCGGTCGGGCCGTCCAGGCGGAGCTCGCCGCGTTCCAGCCACAGGACGCGGTCGCACGTGTCACGGATCGACTTGTTGTTGTGGCTGACGAGGAAGACCGTGCCGGCCTCCTTGCGCAGCTCCCGGATCCGGGCCTCGGAGCGCTTCTGGAAATTGCGGTCGCCGGTGGCGAGGGCCTCGTCGATCATCAGGACGTCGTGGTCCTTGGCCGCCGCGATGGAGAAGCGCAGCCGGGCGGCCATGCCGGAGGAGTAGGTGCGCATCGGCAGGGTGATGAAGTCGCCCTTCTCGTTGATGCCCGAGAACTCGACGATGTCCTGGTAGCGCTCCTTGATCTGTTCCCGGGACATGCCCATGGCCAGTCCGCCGAGGATGACGTTGCGCTCGCCGGTCAGGTCGTTCATCAGGGCCGCGTTGACGCCGAGGAGCGAGGGCTGGCCGTCGGTGTAGACGTGGCCCCTCTCGGCGGGGAGCAGTCCGGCGATGGCCCGCAGCAGGGTGGACTTGCCCGAGCCGTTGGAACCGATCAGGCCGATGGCCTCACCGCGGTAGGCCGTGAAGGAGACACCGCGGACGGCGTGCACCTTGCGCACGCCCCGCTCCTCGCCGCGCTTGATTATGCGGCTGAGGGCTGCGGTGGCGCTGCCCTTGCCGGTCCTGGCGCCGTTGACCCGGTAGACGATGTGCAGCTCGTCCGCGATGACGGTCGGGATCGGGCTCCCGGTGTTCTGCTCAGCCACGGCCGTAGCGCTCCTCAGCCTTCCAGAAATACACGAAGCCGCCGAGGGCGACGAGGAGGGCCCAGCCGCCCGCGACCGCCCACACGTGCGGCGGCAGGTTCTCGGAGCCGTAGCCGTCGATGAGCGCGAAGCGCATCAGGTCCATGTAGATGGCGGCCGGGTTCCACTGGAGGATGTCGGCGATCCAGTCGGGGTGCTCGTCGAGCATCACGGGGATCGAGAACATGACGCCGGACGCGTACATCCACGTGCGCATCACGAACGGCATGAGCTGGGCCAGGTCCGGGGTCTTGGAGCCCATCCTGGCCATGATCATGGCCAGGCCGGTGTTGAAGAGGAACTGCAGGACCAGCACCGGCACGATCAGCAGCCAGGACGGCCTCGGGTAGCTGCCGAAGCCGACCGCCACGACGAACAGGACGATCATCGAGAAGAGCAGCTGCTGGAGCTGCTGCAGCGAGAACGAGATCGGCAGCGCGGCGCGCGGGAAGTGCAGTGCCCGGACCAGGCCGAGGTTGCCGGAGATCGCGCGCACGCCCGCCATCACCGAGCTCTGGGTGAAGGTGAAGACGAAGACACCCGTCACCAGGAACGGGATGTAGACCTCCCGCTCCATGCCGCGGTCGGCCTTCAGGATCAGGCCGAAGATCAGGAAGTACACGGCCGCGTTCAGCAGCGGTGTGGCCACCTGCCACAGCTGGCCGAGCTTGGCCTGGCTGTACTGGGCGGTGAGCTTCGCCTGCGAGAAGGCGAGGATGAAGTGACGCCGTCCCCAGAGCTGGCGGACGTAGTCGACGAGCCCGGGCCGGGCACCGCTCACGGCCAGCCCGTACTTGGCGGCGAGGTCCGCCGCGGAGAGCCCGTCGTCGGGGGACGGGGGGGCGCTCACCGCGACGCCGCCGTCATGCGTTGTCTCACTCACAAGTGGAAACTTTCGTCCTCAAGATGCGCGGCCTGGTGGGGCACAGACCAAAGACAGGGACCGGGGTACGGCCCGAATGCTCTCAGACATCGAGCATGTCAGATGACCGGTGGCCGGCCCAGACGGGTCAGGCGCCATACCGTACGCCACTTCATCGGCCGCCGGGGGCCGCAAGGGCTGGTCCAGCCCTCCTTGAAACCGCCGAACCATGCCTTCAGGGCCGGCCCCGAGGGGCGGCGGGCGAGGGTGAGCAGCATCCACACGCCGAGGTACACGGGGACCAGCGGGGCAGGCAGGTTCCGGCGGGCCAGCCAGACGCGGTTGCGGGCGACCATCCGGTGGTAGACCGCGTGCCGGGAGGGCGCGGTCGTGGGGTGGTTCAGCACCATGTCCGAGCGGTAGTCGATCATCCAGCCCGCGTCCAGGGCCCGCCAGGCGAGGTCGGTCTCCTCGTGGGCGTAGAAGAACTCGTCGGGCAGCCCGCCGACCTCGGCGAGCACCTTCGTGCGGACCGCATTGGCGCCGCCGAGGAAGGTGGTGACGCGGGAGTCGCGCATCGGGTCGGAGGCGCGCAGCCGCGGCACGTGGCGGCGCTGGGTGATCCCGGTCTCTGGGTCGGCGATGCGGAAGCTGATGATGCCGAGCTCCGGGTCGGCCGCGAAGGCCCGCCGGCAGAGCTCGGCGGTGTCGTGGCGCGCGAGGAGGCCGTCGTCGTCGAGGAAGAGCAGGACGTCCACGTCGGTGCCGCCGGGGCCGAACGCCTCGATGCCGACGTTGCGGCCGCCGGGGATGCCGAGGTTCTCCGGCAGCTCGACCGTACGGACGTTCGGTATCGCCCCGGTGACGTCGGGGACGGGCGAGCCGTTGCCGACCACGACCACCTCGACCGGGTCGCCGTCCTGCTTGGCGACCGAGTCGAGGAGGGCGCGGAGTTCGTCGGGGCGGTTGCCCATGGTGATGATCACCGCGCCGACCTTCATGGCGGTGCTCACTTCAGCCTGCTGGAGGCGAGGATCGACACCAGGTGCAGCACGGTCTGCAGCAGCGCGATGCCGGCCAGGACCGCGACGCCGAGCCGCGAGAAGAACAGGTCGTCCCGGACCGTGTCCAGGACGGCGAGGACCAGGATCAGCAGGGATGCCTCTATGCCCAGGACGAGCCGGTGGAACTTCAGCGCGGCGGCGGCCCGGCGGGCCAGCGCCATGCCGGAGGAGCGCGGCTCGGACGCCGACTCCTGGACCGGTGCCTTCCCGGTCTGGTGGCGGGCGACCCCGACGAGGTCGGTCTCGGACTTGATCAGGACGGCGCCGAGGGCGGCCAGGGTGCCGAGGAACGCCCACAGCCAGTCGATCCGCCCGGTGCCCCACAGGTCCGCGGCGCGCAGGCCGAAGCCGACCAGGACCGCGGCGTCGCACAGGTAGGCGGCGACGCGGTCGACGTACACCCCGGTCATCGAGTACTGCTTGCGCCAGCGGGCGATCTCGCCGTCCACGCAGTCGAACAGCAGGTACAGCTGGACCATCAGCACGCCGAGCAGGGCGCCCGGGATGCCCGGCACCAGCAGGGCCGGGGCGGCGAGCACGCCGAAGACGGTCATCACGTAGGTCAGCTGGTTGGGCGTGACCCGGGTGTTCACCAAGTGGCGGTCGATGCGCAGCGAGATCTCGCGCATGTAGAGCCGGCCTCCCCAGTGCTCACCGCTGCGCCGGTCCTTGACCCCCGGGGGGTGGACGACCGGGCGGAGCTCAGCTACCGATGGCTTTTGCATAGTCGGCGTATGCGTCCCTGATCTGGTCGGTGGACAGGTCGAGGTGTTCGAGGATCGTGAAGCGGCCCGGCCGGGTCGTCGGGGCGAACTCCACGACCTGGACGAACTCGTTCGGGGTGAAGCCGATCTCCTCGGGCAGCACGGGCAGTCCGTGGCGCCGCAGGACCTCCGCCATGTACGCCGACTCCTCGCGGGCACCGCGCAGGTGCATCGCGAAGGCGGCGCCCAGGCCGCACTGCTCGCCGTGGCTGGCGGCGCGCTTGGGGAAGAGCAGGTCGAAGGCGTGGTTGATCTCGTGGCAGGCGCCGGACGCCGGGCGGGAGTCGCCCGCCACCGACATCGAGATGCCGGTGAGGACCAGGCCCTCGGCCAGCACCTGGAGGAAGCCGTCGTCGCCGACGCCGCCCGGGTGCCGCAGCACGGCCTCGCCGGCCTGGCGGGCCATCGCGGCGGCGAGGCCGTCGATCTGCTCGCCCTTCTCACGGTTGGCCAGCTCCCAGTCCGCGACCGCGGAGATGTTGGACAGGGCGTCGCCGATACCGGAGCGGACGAAGCGGACCGGGGCCTCCCGGATCACGTCGAGGTCGATGACCACGGCGATCGGGTTCGGCACACCGTAGGAGCCGCGGCCCGCGTCGTTGTCGAGGGTCGCGACCGGGGAGCACAGGCCGTCGTGCGAGAGGTTCGTGGCGACGGCGACCAGCGGGAGGCCGATCCGGGCCGCGGCGAACTTCGCGCAGTCGATGATCTTGCCGCCGCCGAGGCCCACGACCGCGTCGTAGCGCCCCCTCTTCATGGCGTCGCCGAGCTTGATCGCGTCGTCCAGGGTGCCGCCCCCGACCTCGAACCAGTCGGCGCCCGGCATCGCCGGGGCCAGCCGGTCGCGCAGCACGGCGCCCGAGCCGCCGCTGATCGCGACGGCCAGCTTGCCGGAGTGCGAGATGCGCTGGTCGGCGAGGACCGCCGCCAGGTCGTCCAGGGCGCCCGGACGGATGTCGACGACGACCGGCGAGGGGATGAGCCTCGTCAGTACTGGCACGCGATCTCACGTCCCTTGGCGAGGTCGTCGTGGTTGTCGATCTCGACCCACTTGACGTCGCCGATGGGGGCCACGTCGATCCGGAAGCCGCGGTTCACGAGCTCCTGGTAGCCGTGCTCGTAGAACTGCTGCGGGTCCGTCTCGAAGACCGTCTTCAGCGCGTCGGCCAGCTCGTCGGCGGCGTCGCCCTCGATGAGGGTCACACCGATGTACTCACCGGTCGCCTCCGCGGGGTCCATCAGCTTGGTGATCTTCGTCATGGAGCCCTCGGGGCCGACGACGACCTTCATCTCCTCGTCGGCGAGGGACTTCACCGTGTCGAGGGCCAGGATGATCTTCCTGCCGTCGCCGCGGGCGGCGAGCAGGGTCTTCTCGACGGAGACCGGGTGCACGGTGTCGCCGTTGGCGAGGATCACCGAGTGCTTGATGGCGTCACGGCCGCACCACAGGGAGTAGGCGTTGTTCCACTCCTCGGCCTTGTCGTTGTCGATCAGCGTGATCTTGACGCCGTACTTCCGCTCCAGCGCCTCGCGCCGCTCGTAGACGGCTTCCTTGCGGTACCCGACGATGATCGCGACCTCGGTCAGGCCGATCTCGGCGAAGTTGCCGAGGGTGAGGTCGAGCACGGTGATGCCGTCCTCCTCGCCTTCGGGTCCGACCGGCACCAGGGCCTTGGGCAGCGTGTCGGTGTAGGGGCGCAGACGCCGTCCGGCGCCGGCAGCCAGCACGAGGCCGATCATGCGGGTTCTCCTTCATCGTGTACGGCGGGTGCGCCGCGCCTGTGGGCGGTCACCCAGAAGCGGATGCTCTCGAAGAGCACCAGCAGTGCCACGGCCACGGCGAGAGCCGTGAGCGCGACCGTGAAATCTTCGGCGGCGAGCAGCGCGGCCAGGACGGTGACCAGCAGTGTCCTGCCTTCGTGCCCGCCGATCGCCCGCACCAGCCAGTGCGGCGGCGCGCCGGCGTCGCCGCGGATGCGGTACACCGTGTCGTAGTGATGGTAGGCGACGGCGGCCACCAGCCCGAAAGCCGCCGGAAGGGCGCCGTTCACCTCCGCTTCGGCCGCCAGGATCAGCACGGTGCCGTACTCGGCGGCGCGCAGTACCGGCGGGACGAGCCAGTCGAGCGCTCCCCCGAGGGGCCGCGCGACGGCGGCGCCGGAGGTGAGGACGTACAGCGCCGCGGCGAGGACGGGCCACCAGCTGCCATGGCCGGAGGTCCGGGCCGCGACGACGAGGAGCACGGCGCCCGGCAGCGCGATCAGCAGGCGCGAACCGAACGGCGGCCTGGCCGGGAGCCGGCCGAGCAGCGCCGCGCAGGCCCGCGCGAGGGGGCCCGAGTCGGTGAGGTCCGCCAGTGCCCGGACGGCCCGGTCGCTCCGCCCCCGGCGCTGAACGCCCGGGGGGACCCCCACCGCCCTGCGGGTCACCGACCTCAGCACCCGGCCGGCGGTGGTGTAGCACGCGGCGAAGGCGCAGCCGATCAGCAGCACGCAGAAGGTGGTGCGGGGCGTGGTGAGGGCGGTGAGCACGGCGATCATCGCCCAGCGCTCGCCGATCGGCAGGACGATCATGCGGCGCAGCCAGACCGTCCAGCCGACGCTGTCGAGCTTGCCCGAAAGGGCGGCGGTGGGACCGGTGGCGGCGGCCGCGCTGCCGGCGTTCGCCTCGTTGAAGGAGAAGTCGACGACGTGCCGGCAGGTCTGCAGGACCATCGCGCCGAGGGCCAGCGCCCACACGTCGTCCCCGCCACGGGCCGCGCCGAGGGCGAGGCCGGCGTAGTAGGCGTACTCCTTGGCGCGGTCGAAGGTCGCGTCGAGCCAGGCGCCGAGCGTGGAGTACTGCAGGGAGTAGCGGGCGAGCTGGCCGTCCGCGCAGTCGAGGACGAAGGAGAGGAGGAGCAGCAGCCCCGCGGCGACGAAGCCGCCCCGGGTGCCGGTCGCCGCGCAGCCGGCCGCGATCAGCGCGGTGACCAGCGAGGCCGTGGTGACCTGGTTCGGGGTCAGGCCCCGGCGGGCGCACCAGCGGGCCAGGTGGCGGGAGTAGGGGCTGACGCAGTACGTGGTGAAGAAGCCGTCGCGGGACTTCACGGCCGTACGCAGCCGGATCGCCTCGTCGTCCACGGCGTCGACGGCCTGCCGGGCCTCGTTGCGGGCCTGGGGGTCCCTGGGGACCGCGGCGACGAGCTCGCCCAGCTCGGGGCGGTGCAGACCGGTGCCGAGGAGTTCGGCGACGCGGTCGGTGACGATGCCGACCACCACGGAGCCGTTCGACGCGTCCGAGGAGGCGGTGCGCAGCGCCCCGGCCAGCGCCGGACGCGCCGCGGGCCGGGCGGTGACGGCGCCGGGGATCGCGGCGGCCTCGAAGCGGGGGTCCGTCAGGCCGAGCCGCAGCGCGTGGACGTGTCCCACGAAGCGGGCGTCGACCACGGCGACCCGCTGGTCCGCGGGGACGGCGGCGAGGAGGGTCTCGGCGTCGGCCGCGTCGACGGCGGCCCGCACGTCGAAGCCGAGCGACCGCAGATCGCCCTCCAGCGACGATCCGGGTACCGGCTGTCCGGTGAGGATGGCGGTCGGCAGACGAACTCACTCCTCTGGGTTCCGGCGTGCGGGACGCCGGGCGGGTGCGTGGTGGGGGTGCGCCCCGGGCCTGGGACGGCCGGGCGGCATGTCGGCAGAGGCTATCGGATGATGGGAAGCGGCCGTTCACCGCCCGTTCACGGTCCGATCAACAGGTTCTGATCGGCGCGTCCGCCGAGATCATCATCGTGGATCCCGGGCCCGGCCCACAAACCACGGACCATTCCGGCGCAATTACCGGCATAGCCACCCGGGCCGCGGAGGAGCCGGGCCGGGACGGGCCGAAGGCGGACCCGGGCCGGGCCGTGACCGGACCGGCATAAGGTGTGCCTCCATGACATGGCTGATCACCGGCGGGGCCGGGTACATCGGGGCACATGTGGCGCGGACCATGGCCGGGGCCGGGGAGCGCGTGCTCGCGCTCGACGACCTCTCGGCCGGCGTTCCGGCGCGGCTGCCCGAGGGCATCCCGCTCGTCCAGGGGTCGTCCCTGGACGGGGAGTTGCTGAAGCGGGTCCTCGCCGAACACGCGGTGACGGGCGTGGTGCACCTGGCCGCCCGCAAGCAGGTCGGCGAGTCCGTGTCCCAGCCCGCGCGCTACTACCAGGAGAACGTCGGCGGGCTCGCCACGCTCCTGGACGCGGTGGCCGGGGCGGGTGTGCGGCGTTTCGTCTTCTCCTCGTCCGCGGCCGTCTACGGCAACCCGGACGTGGACCTCATCACCGAGGACACCCCGTGCGCGCCGCTGAGCCCCTACGGCGAGACGAAGCTGGCGGGCGAGTGGCTGGTGCGGGCCGCGGGCCGCGCGCACGGCATCGGGACGGTGTGCCTGCGGTACTTCAACGTGGCGGGCGCCGCCGCGCCGGAACTCGCGGACACCGGCGTCTTCAACGTCGTCCCCATGGTCTTCGACCGGCTCACCCGCGGGGAGTCCCCGCGGATCTTCGGCGACGACCACCCGACGCCGGACGGCACGTGCGTGCGCGACTACATCCATGTCGCCGACCTCGCCGAGGCTCATCTCGCGGCGGCCCGGCGGCTGGCCCCGGCGGACGCGCCGGGTGACCTGACGGTGAACATCGGCCGCGGCGAGGGGGTCTCGGTGCGTGAGCTCGTGACGCTCATCGGCGAGGTCACCGGTGACGCCCGCCCGGCGCTCGTCGGGCCGCGCCGTCCCGGCGACGCCCCGCGCGCGGTCGCCTCGGCCGCACGCGCCGCACGGGAACTGGACTGGAGCGCGCGGCGCGGGGTGCGCGAGATGGTCGAGTCCGCGTGGCGGGGCTGGCTGCTGCACCGCGGGTGAGCCGGCCCGGCGGGAGCCCCGCGGGCCCGCGGACGGGGCCGGCGTACGCCCGGTGGCGGAGGGGTCCCGTGCGGGTGCGGGCCGGTCCGCCGGGTCCGGGCACCGCCTGCGGGCCACGGCGTACGGCCCGGCCCCCACGGCACTCGAAAGGGCGATCGATCCCGTTCTGGGGGGTTCCCTACCGGTAGCGGCGGGAACGATGAGGTGTCCGGGCCCTTCCGGTGTCCGGCCGGTGAGGGACGTGATGCCCGGCTCGGCCGCTCGGCGGAACCGGGCGGGCGGGGCTCCACGTGATGCCGGGAGTGCCGGCCCGGTACGGCAGACTTGGGGCTCGAAGACCGATGCGAAGGATGGGTATGCCGATCACTCCTGCCACCGCGACGCACAGTTCGCCGAACGGCGCCGCCGAAGCCATCTTGCTCGAACTGGTCGACGAGGACGGCGCCACGATCGGCACGGCGGAGAAGCTCACGGCCCACCAGCCGCCCGGGCAGCTGCACCGGGCGTTCTCCGTCTTCCTCTTCGACGAGCGGGGCCGGCTGCTGCTCCAGCGGCGGGCGCTGGGCAAGTACCACTCCCCCGGCGTGTGGTCCAACACCTGCTGCGGGCACCCGTACCCCGGCGAGGCGCCCTTCGCGGCGGCCGCGCGCCGGACGTCCGAGGAGCTGGGCGTCTCGCCGACGCTCCTCGCCGAGGCGGGCACGGTCCGCTACAACCACCCGGACCCGGAGTCGGGACTGGTGGAGCAGGAGTTCAACCACCTCTTCGTCGGGATGGTGCAGTCGGTCCTGCGGCCGGACCCCGAAGAGGTCGGGTCGACGGCCTTCGTGTCCGCGGCCGAGCTGGCGGAGCGGCATGCGCGGGAGCCGTTCTCCGCGTGGTTCATGACCGTGCTGGACGCGGCCCGCCCGGCGATCCGGGAGCTGACCGGGGACGCCGCGGGCTGGTGAGGGCCCGTCCGTGAGCCGCGGATCCGTCGCGGCGGGGCGCGGCTCGTCCTCCGCCGGTCCTCAGCGCACCCGCGCGGCGGTTCAGCGCACCCGCGCGGCGGTGAGGGGCAGGGCCGACCAGATCACCTTGCCGCCCGACGCCGTGTGCTCCACGTCGCACACCCCGCCCGCCTCGTGCGTGATCTCCCGGACCAGGAGGAGGCCGCGTCCGCCGGTCCGGCCGTGATCGGTCTCCAGGGCCGTCGGGCGGTAGGGGTGGTCGTCCTCGACGGAGACCCGTACCCACTCGGCGCCGACGGCGACCTCGACGGCGAGCGTCGGGGAGAGCACCGCCGCGTGCCGCACCGCGTTGGTCACCAGCTCGGAGACGATCAGCAGCAGTCCCTGCACGATGTCCTCCGGGACGGGTACGCCCTGGCGGGCCAGCAGGTCACGGACCGCGTGCCGGGCCTGCGGCACCGAGGCGTCGACGGCGGGGGCGGTGAACCGCCAGACCCCCTCGTACGGCAGTGGGCCTGGTGGTCTCCCCTCGGGGGGCGGCCCCCCGCCGTCCTCCGGACGGGGGCCCGGCCCCCGCCCCTGGTCGTCCATCGTCCGGTCGCCGCCCTTGCGCTCGATTGTCACCACACGTCGAGTGTTGGCAACGCGCTGGTCCATACCGGATAACTGAGCAGAAGTCAGCGGATATCGCCGGTTTTTGATCGCCCACGAAAGACATCGTCAACTGGGCGGCGAACCATGTCCGTCTTGTGTCGATTCCGGAACTCTTCCGGTTGTACGGGTTTGGTCCGAGACGAGACTCACGATGCGCCGGCCGCCGTACCCGGTCGCCACCAGGCCCAGCCCGTCGAAGAGCAGCGCGAGCGAGAAGAACGTGCCGATGGCGTACTTGCTGCTGCTCGGCCAGGACGCGAGCACGAGGATGCCCAGCAGCAGGCCGAAGGCCCCTTGGACGAGGGACCAGCCGAACTGCGGGCCGCGCACCACCATGCTGCCCACCAGCCGGAAGACGCCACCGGTCAGGAAGAGCAGCGCGGCGAACATGGTCAGTGCCTCGGCTGCCGCCCCGGGCTTGGTGACGATCACGATGCCGGCCGCGATGTTCAGGGCCGCCACCACGACCCCGAGCCAGAAGAAATTGGAGGCGCGGGCCTGCACCGCGTGCAGCAGGCCGACCACGCCGCCGATCAGCAGCAGCCAGCCGAACAGCAGCATCGAGGTCAGGGTGGCGAATCCCGTGTAGAGGAGACCCACCAGGCCGGCGAGCACCAGGACCACCCCGAGCGCGGCGAGCCAGCCGAAGCCGCGGCTGAGCTTCGCGGCCTCGTCCTCGGGCGTGGCCGGTGCGGACTTCTCTGCGGACCCGTCCACGGACCTGTCTGCGGATCTGAGCCTGAACCTGGCCATCAGCGCCTCCTCGGACCTGCGTGCCTGCCCCCGGTGCCCTCACGCCTACCCGCCCCCTTCTTGATCGTACGTTCGCGCGGGACGGATAGCATCCGGCCATGGAGCCGCAGCTGCTGCACAGCGTCGCCGACGGGGTCGCCACCGTCGTCATCCACCACCCGGCGAAGCGCAACGCCATGACGGCGGACATGTGGCGGGCGCTGCCTCCCCTGCTCGACGCGCTGGCCGCCGACCCGGCCGTCCGGGTGCTGGTGCTGACCGGGGAGGGCGGGACGTTCTGCGCCGGCGCCGACATCTCCTCGCTGCGGGGTTCGGCCGTGGAGGCGCAGGGCCTCGCCGTGGGGGCGGAGGAGGCGCTCGCCGCGTTCCCGAAGCCGACGCTGGCCGCCGTACGCGGCCACTGCGTGGGGGGCGGGTGCCAGCTCGCGGCGGCGTGCGACCTGCGGTTCGCGGACGAGGGGGCGTCCTTCGGGATCACTCCGGCGAAGCTGGGGATCGTCTACGCGGCCTCCTCCACCCGGCGGCTGGTGTCCCTGGTCGGACCGGCCACCGCCAAGTACCTGCTGTTCTCGGGCGAGTTGATCGGCGCGGAACGCGCGCTGCGCACCGGTCTGGCGGACGAGGTGCTGCCGGTCGGCGACCTGGACGGGCGGGTCGCGGAGTTCGGGCGGATCCTGGTGTCCCGCTCGCAGCTGACGCAGGCCGCGGCGAAGGAGTTCGCCGACGGCCGCACCGACCGCGACGCCTACTGGACACGGCAGGCGCGGGACGCCGGCGACACCGCGGAGGGCGTGGCCGCCTTCCTGGAGCGCCGGCCGGCCGCCTTCACGTGGACGGCGCCGGCCGCCGGGAGGGGATGAGGGGGCCGGCGGCCCTTGATCCCCCGTTGTCGGTGCCACCTGCCACAATTGCCGCGCAACCTCAGTGAAGAAGGCGGTACGGGAATCGTGACCACAGAGCTGCCACCCCTCGCGGGGTCCATCGAAGGCAGGATCGCCGAGGAGCTCGGCGTACGGGAGCGGCAGGTCAAGGCGGCCGTCGACTTGCTCGACGGCGGTTCGACGGTGCCCTTCATCGCCCGCTACCGCAAGGAAGCGACCGAGATGCTCGACGACGCGCAGCTGCGCACGCTCGAGGAGCGGCTGCGCTACCTGCGGGAGCTGGAGGAGCGGCGCTCGGCGGTCCTCGACTCGGTGCGCGAGCAGGGCAAGCTCACCGACGAACTGGCGGCGCGGATCCGGGCCGCGGAGACCAAGGCGCGGCTGGAGGACATCTACCTGCCGTTCAAGCCGAAGCGGCGCACGAAGGCGCAGATCGCGCGGGAGGCGGGCCTGGAGCCGCTCGCCGAAGGACTCCTCGGGGACCCGTCCGTCGATCCGGCCGCCGCGGCCGCGGCCTTCGTCGACGCCGGCAAGGGGGTCGCCGACCCGCAGGCCGCCCTGGACGGCGCCCGCGCGATCCTCACCGAGCGGTTCTCGGAGGACGCCGACCTGATCGGCGAGTTGCGCGAGCGCATGTGGACGCGCGGGCGGCTGGCCGCCAGGGTGAAGGAGGGCAAGGAGGAGGCGGGCGCCAAGTTCGCCGACTACTTCGACTTCGCCGAGCCCTTCAAGGACCTGCCCTCGCACCGGGTCCTCGCCATGCTGCGCGGCGAGAAGGAGGAGGTCCTGGACCTCGTCCTGGAGCCCGAGGAGCCTTCGGAGCAGCCCGGCCCGTCCTCGTACGAGGGAATCGTCGCGCAGCGCTTCGGCATCGCCGACCGCGGCCGCCCCGCCGACAAGTGGCTGACGGACACGGTCCGCTGGGCCTGGCGCACCCGGCTGCTCGTCCACCTCGGCATCGACCTGCGGCTGCGCCTGCGCACGGCCGCCGAGGACGAGGCCGTCGACGTCTTCGCGGCGAACCTGCGCGACCTGCTGCTGGCCGCCCCGGCGGGCACGCGCACGACGCTGGGCCTCGACCCCGGCTTCCGCACGGGGGTGAAGGTGGCCGTGGTCGACGCGACCGGCAAGGCCGTCGCCACGGACGTCATCCACCCGCATGTCCCGGCGAACAGGTGGGACGAGGCCGTCGCGAAGCTCGCCCGCCTCGCGAAGGAGCACAAGGTCGAGCTGATCGCGATCGGCAACGGCACGGCGTCCCGCGAGACGGACAGACTCGCCGGCGAACTGATCGCGAAGCACCCGGAACTGAACCTCACCAAGGTGATGGTGTCCGAGGCGGGCGCGTCCGTGTACTCCGCGTCGGCGTTCGCGTCGCAGGAACTGCCCGGCATGGACGTGTCGCTGCGCGGCGCCGTCTCCATCGCCCGGCGTCTGCAGGACCCGCTCGCCGAGCTGGTGAAGATCGACCCCAAGTCGATCGGTGTCGGCCAGTACCAGCACGACCTGTCCGAGGTCAAGCTCTCGCGCTCCCTGGACGCGGTCGTCGAGGACTGTGTGAACGGTGTCGGCGTGGACGTGAACACGGCGTCGACGCCCCTGCTCGCCCGGGTCTCCGGCATCACCTCCGGACTCGCCGAGAACATCGTGGCGCACCGCGACGCGAACGGCCCGTTCACGTCGCGCACGGCGCTGAAGAAGGTGGCGCGGCTCGGCCCGAAGGCGTACGAGCAGTGCGCGGGCTTCCTGCGGATCCGCGGCGGCGACGACCCGCTGGACGCGTCGTCCGTGCACCCCGAGGCGTACCCCGTGGTGCGCCGGATGGTGAAGACCGCGGGGAGCGAGGTCGGCTCGCTGATCGGCAACACGACGGTGCTGCGCTCGCTGCGGCCGGCCGATTTCGTCGACGAGAAGTTCGGTCTGCCGACGGTGACGGACATCCTGCGGGAGCTGGAGAAGCCGGGACGCGACCCGCGGCCCGCCTTCAAGACCGCCACCTTCAAGGACGGCGTCGAGAAGATCGCCGACCTGGAGCCGGGGATGGTCCTCGAAGGGGTCGTCACGAACGTGGCCGCCTTCGGCGCCTTCGTGGACGTCGGCGTGCACCAGGACGGTCTGGTGCACGTGTCGGCGATGTCGAAGACGTTCGTCAAGGACCCCCGGGACGTGGTGAAGTCCGGGGACATCGTGCGGGTGAAGGTGCTGGAGGTCGACATTCCGCGCAAGCGGATCTCTTTGAGCCTGCGGCTGGACGACGAGGCGTCGCCGGCGGGACAGGAGGGTGACTCCGGGCGCCCCCAGCGCGGTGGCGGGCGACCTCCTCGGCAGCGGGGCCGTTCCGGCGGCGGGGCGGGGGGCCCGGCGGCACGCAAGGGTGCCGCGCCCGTGCCCGCGCCCGGGAACAGTGCGATGGCTGATGCCCTGCGGCGGGCGGGGCTCGTCGATCCGAAGGGGCGTAAGGGGCGGGGGTGACGTTCGGCCTGCCGGGTCCGGGCCGTTGTCGGGTGCGGGCCCGGTGGGGGCCGGCCGCGCGGTTCCCCGCGCCCCTGACGGGGGCGCCTAGTGTTCTGTCACCTCTCCTGCTGTGACCTCCAGGCGGCGGGTCGTGCGGACCGCGTTCAGCATGCGGCGGTCGTGGGTCACCAGGAGCAGGGTGCCCGCGTAGGAGTCGAGGGCCGATTCCAGCTGCTCGATCGCCGGGAGGTCCAGGTGGTTGGTCGGCTCGTCGAGGACCAGGAGGTTGACGCCGCGGCCCTGGAGGAGGGCCAGCGCCGAGCGGGTGCGCTCGCCCGGGGAGAGGCTCGCGGCCGGGCGCAGCACGTGGTCCGCCTTGAGGCCGAACTTGGCCAGCAGCGTGCGCACCTCGGCCGGCTCGGTGTCGGGGACGGCCGCGCAGAACGCGTCGAGCAGGGCCTCGGTGCCGTGGAACAGCTTGCGCGCCTGGTCGACCTCGCCGACGACCACGCCCGAGCCGAGCGAGGCGTGGCCCGCGTCCAGGGGCACCCGGCCGAGCAGCGCGCCGAGCAGCGTGGACTTGCCCGCGCCGTTCGCGCCGGTGACGGCCACCCGGTCGGCCCAGTCGATCTGGAGCGTGGCCGGGCCGAAGGTGAAGTCGCCGCGCCGGACCTCGGCGTCGCGCAGGGTGGCGACCACGGAACCCGACCGCGGGGCCGCCGCGATCTCCATCCGCAGCTCCCACTCCTTGCGGGGCTCCTCCACCACGTCGAGCCGCTCGATCATGCGCTGCGTCTGCCGGGCCTTCGCGGCCTGCTTCTCGCTGGCCTCGCTGCGGAACTTGCGGCCGATCTTGTCGTTGTCGTTGTTCGCCTTGCGCCGGGCGTTCTTGACGCCCTTGTCCATCCAGGAGCGCTGCATCTGGGCGCGGCCCTTCAGGGCGGACCGCTTGTCGGCGTACTCCTCGTATCCCTCGCGGGTGTGCCGGCGGGCCACCTCCCGCTCCTCCAGGTACGCCTCGTAGCCGCCGCCGTACAGGGTGATCTGCTGCTGGGCCAGGTCGAGTTCGAGGACCTTGGTGACCGTGCGGGTGAGGAACTCGCGGTCGTGGCTGACGACGACCGTGCCCGCGCGCAGGCCCGCGACGAAGCGTTCGAGGCGCTCCAGGCCGTCCAGGTCGAGGTCGTTGGTCGGCTCGTCGAGCAGGAACACGTCGTAGCGGGACAGGAGCAGCGAGGCGAGTCCGGCGCGGGCCGCCTGGCCGCCGGAGAGCGAGGTCATCGGCTGGTCGAGGCCGACGGCGAGGCCGAGCTGCCCGGCCACCTCCTCGGCCCGCTCGTCGAGGTCGGCGCCGCCGAGCGCGAGCCAGCGCTCCAGGGTGTCCGCGTACGCGTCGTCCGCGCCCGGCGCCCCGTCGACGAGTGCCTGCGTGGCCTCGTCCATCAGGCGCTGGGCCTCGGCCACGCCGGTGCGGCGCGCCAGGAACTCCCCCACGGTCTCGCCCGGACGCCGCTCCGGCTCCTGCGGCAGATGGCCGACGGACGCGGCGGGCGGGGAGAGCCGCAGCTCTCCCTCGTCGGGCTTGACCAGACCGGCGAGCATGCGCAGCAGGGTGGACTTGCCCGCGCCGTTGGCGCCGACGAGTCCGATCACGTCGCCGGGCGCGACGACGAGGTCGAGTTCGGCGAAGAGCGTGCGGTCGCCGTGGCCGGCGGCGAGGTTCTTGGCGACGAGGGTGGCAGTCATCAGGAGGCCGATCCTAATCGCCGGGCCCGCACGCCCGCGCCGGGGTTTCCGTCCCGTGCGCCGGAGGGCTCCCCGCCGCCCGCCGGCGCACGGGTGCCGGCGGGTACCAGCAGGTGGCGGCGGATGCCGGCGGGTGTCAGCGGGCCATCGCCTCCACCAGGACGCTCCCGGACGTCCGCGCCACGATGAACGACTCCCCCCTCGTCGCCCTCCCGTCCAGCGCGAGCCGGTGACGGCCCGCCTCCAGGACGCCGTCGAAGACCTCGTGCGCATGGGTGCGGTAGAGACGGTCCAGGCGGTACGCGGTCAGCTGGACCCGGCAGGGCGAGGTGACCTCGACGCCCGCCTCGCCGTCGGCGGCGACCAGCCGGACCAGCCGGCGCCGGCCACGGGGGCTGCGGTCCAGGGCGTTCTCTATCTGGGCCACCAGGAGCGGGACGATCGGGGCCAGCTCCTCGACGTACACCACGTCGGCCCCGGCGTCGTCGAAGGACCGGCGTACGGCGGCACGTTCCTGCTCGGAGACGGCGCGGCCGAAGGCGACGGCGCCGTAGGTGCGCAGTTCGTCGGCGGGGACCGCGGTGGCGTCCCGGGTGATGTCGGCGCCGATGCCGATGATGCGCAGGGCGGCGGCGAGCTTGGCCAGGACGGCGGCCCGGGCGCCGATGAGCAGGACCCGGCGGCGTTCGCCCGCAGCACCGCCCAGCCCCGCGGGACCGGCGAGCAGGGGACCGAGGGCGGCACGGTACTCGTCGCCGCGGAAGCGGAAGGGGCCGATGCCGTGGTAGCCGTTCCGTTCCAGGTCCGGGAGTTCACCGGTCTGCCAGGCGAAGTCGCGCCACACGAAGTCGTCGCCGTGCCGGTCGATCACGGCGGTCACGGCGCCGCAGGCGAGGTCCTCGCACTCCGGGCAGCCGTAGACGACGTACCGGCCTCCCGGCAGCGGAGGGTCCGCTTCCAGCAGCAGGCTGCGCACCTGGGCGGTGAAGATCGCGGGTGGTACGTCGGAGGCGAGGGGGGAGACGGCGTCGAGGTCGGAGAGCTCGTACAGCAGCGGACGTCCGTCGACTATGAAGTCCACGA
The DNA here is from genome assembly GCF_019710745.1 of Streptomyces beigongshangae. Lineage (GTDB taxonomy): Bacteria > Actinomycetota > Actinomycetes > Streptomycetales > Streptomycetaceae > Streptomyces > Streptomyces beigongshangae. Next base: position 34,223 of record NZ_JAHKJW010000008.1, on the reverse strand, counting down.
AGTCCCGGTGCGCCCGGTAGTCACCGTTGGGCAGTACTCCACCGGCACGCATCGCCGGTGCCAGGCCGAAGGTCGTGTACTCGGCAGACATGCTGTGAGTATTCCCGGATCGGGCGGACTCCGAGCACGGCATGACGTATTCCGCTACGGTCCCCGCGTGGCGGAAGATCGAAGCGGTGACGTGATCGTGGTCGGCAGCGGGGTCATAGGACTCACGACGGCCGTCGTGCTCGCCGAGAGCGGCCGGCGCGTCCGGATCTGGACGCGGGATCCCGCCGAGCGGACCACCTCGGCGGTCGCGGGCGCGCTGTGGTGGCCGTACGCCATCGAGCCGACGGGGCTCGCGCGCCGGTGGGCGCTGCGGTCGCTGTCCGTGTACGAGGAGCTGGCGGCGCGCCCCGGGGAGACGGGCGTACGCCTGGTCGAGGGCGTCATGGGCGAGGAGCGGCTGGACGAGCAGCGGGCGTGGGCCGCCGCCCGGCTGCCGGGGCTGCGGGAGTCCACGGCCGAGGAGTACGCGGGCCCGGGGCTGTGGGCGCGGCTGCCGCTGATCGACATGCCGGTGCACCTGGGGTGGCTGCGGTCGCGGTTCCTGCGGGCGGGCGGGACGGTCGAGGCCCGCACCGTGACGGACCTCGCCGAGCCGGCGGCGCGGGCGGGGGTGGTCGTCAACTGCACCGGGCTCGGGGCCCGGGAGCTCGTGGGGGACCCGGCGGTCCGGCCCGTGCGGGGGCAGTTGGTGATCGTGGAGAACCCGGGGATCCGGACGTGGCTGGTGTCGACCGACGCGTCCGCCGGGACGACGACGTACCTGTTCCCGCAGCCGGGGCGGCTGGTGCTGGGCGGGACCACGGACCCGGACGAGTGGTCTTCGGTCCCGGACCCCTCGGTGGCCGCGGGGATCGTCGAGCGGTGCGCGGCGCTGCGGCCGGAGGTCGCGGGGGCGCGGGTGCTGGGTCACCGGGTGGGGTTGCGGCCCGTGCGGGGGGCCGTGCGGCTCGAACGGGTAGCCCCGGACGGCGGGGGCGGGGCCGGGGTGCTGGTGCACAACTACGGGCACGGTGGGGCGGGGGTCACTGTGGCGTGGGGGTGTGCGGAGGTCGTTCTGGGGCTCGTCGGCGGGTGAGGGTGCGGAGGGTCGGAGAAGGGTGGGGGGGGTGGGTACGGTCGTGTGCCGGGCGCGGGTGCGTCGTGGCCGGTCGCGCAGTTCCCCGCGCCCCTGGGGGTGTGGGGCGCCCCGTGCCTGGAAAGGTGGGGCGCCCCTGTCGTGGCGCGGGGCGGTCAGGTGTGGTCGTGGCCCAGGGGGTCGCCCTCCGTCTCCGTGCCGGCTCCCGGGCCCACCCTGATCTCGAAGTCGCCGTCGTACTTGCGGTGGCCCTCGATCACGGCCAGTTCCACCGCTTCGGAGCCCATCTCGTTGCGGACGATGACCGGGTCCCTGCGCAGGTCGCGCATGAGGGCGACACACATGCCGATCATCACGAGGACGAAGGGCGCGGCGGCCAGGATGGTGAGGTTCTGCAGGCCGGTGAGCGCGTTGCCCTCCGTGCCGACCAGCAGCATGATGGCGGCGACCGCTCCGGTCACCACGCCCCAGAACACCACCACGAGGCGGCCGGGTTCGAGGGCGCCCTTCTGGGAGAGCGTGCCCATCACGATGGACGCGGCGTCGGCGCCCGAGACGAAGAAGATGCCGACGAGGATCATCACGAGCAGGCTGGTGGCGGTCGCGATGGGGAACTCCTGCAGGACACCGAAGAGCTGTCCCTCGGCGGTCGACTCGTCGCCGAGCGCGCCGCCCTCCTTCAGCTTCATCGCCGAACCGCCGAAGACCGCGAACCAGACGAGGCTGACCGTGCTGGGCACCAGGATGACACCGCCGACGAACTGCCGGATGGTGCGGCCGCGGCTGATGCGGGCGATGAACATGCCGACGAAGGGCGTCCAGGAGATCCACCACGCCCAGTAGAAGACGGTCCAGCTGCCGAGCCAGTCCGCGACGCCCTCGCCGCCGCTGGCCTCGGTGCGCCCCGCCAGCTGGGGCAGGTCACCGAGGTAGGAGAAGAACGAGGTCGGCAGCAGGTCCAGGACGATGATCGTGGGACCCGCGACGAACACGAACAGCGCGAGCACCAGGGCCAGCACCATGTTGGTGTTGGACAGCCACTGGATGCCCCTCTCGATGCCGGAGACGGCCGAGGCGACGAACGCCACGGTCAGCACGGCGATGATGGCGACGAGCAGACCGTCGCTGACCTCGTCCATCCAGTCCAGCTCCGTGAAGCCGGAGCCGATCTGCAGGGCGCCCAGTCCCAGTGAGGCGGCCGACCCGAAGATCGTGGCGATGATGGCGAGGATGTCGATCGCCCGGCCCGCCGAGCCGTTCGCGTGCTTCTCGCCGATGAGCGGGGTGAAGACCGCGCTGATGGTCTGGCGGCGCCGTTTGCGGTAGGCGCTGTAGGCGATGGCGAGACCGACCACCGCGTAGATCGCCCAGGGGTGCAGCGTCCAGTGGAAGAGGGTGGTGGCCATCGCCGTCTCCATGCGTTCCGCGGAGTCGGCGGGGTCGGTGCCCGGCGGGGGCGTCGAGTAGTGCGAGAGGGGCTCGCTCACGCCGTAGAACATCAGACCGATGCCCATGCCGGCGCTGAACATCATCGCCACCCAGGAGACGGTGCGGAACTCGGGCTCCTCGCCCTCCGCGCCGAGGTGGATCCTTCCGTAACGGCTGACCGCGAGCCACAGGGCGAAGACCACGAACCCCGAGGCGGCGAGCATGAACGCCCATCCGCCGTTGTGGATCAGGCCGTTGAGCATTTTCGAGGAGGCGCTCTCCAGGGAGTCGGTGGCCACCGATCCCCAGATCACGAAGGCCACGGTGAGCGCGGCTGTGACACCGAACACCACGCGGTCGGTTTGAGGGTGGCCGGGGCCGCCGGGAACGCCCGACGGATCGCCCCGGCCTCCCCTGTCCTTGAGATCTTCGGTCATCGGCGCCACCTTCCCTGGAAAGCTTTCGGCCACACATATCTTTTTGTGTGCCTAGGACCTACCACAGGTGCCGCCGATAGCAACCGCCTCAGCAGCGGGTGTCGGGCTCCGCGGTCGTCAGGTGGTACGGGGCGCGTTCGTCGAGCAGCAGCGGGACGAGAGAGCGCAGGGACTGGCGCAGCGGGACGACCGCGCCGCCGGACGCCTCCTGGCGCACCCTGACGCCGTGCAGGGTCAGTTCGTCCCCTACGTCCGCGTATTGATCCGCCGTCAGCCGGTAGGCGCAGGGCGGGTCGCCGATGGTCTCGGACGGCTCGGCCGGGTCGTTGTCCGCGCCTCCCGTGTAGACCGGTCCGGTGTCCCGGTGACCGGCCAGGCGGGCCGCCGAGGTGGCCGCCGCGACCCGGCCGCGCCGCTCGGCCGTGAAGTCGAACAGGCCCTTCAGCGCCGCCAGTTGGGAGTGGACGCGGCGCCGGTTGTTGAACGCCCCGTCGGCCTTCTCCGCCTCGGTCAGGGGGTCGACGCGGCTCTCGATCAGCAGCCCGACGCCGTGTTTGACGCCGGACATGTTCCGCAGGATCCGCTCCTGCCCGTCGCCCGCCACCTGCTGGACCGGGTCGCCGGTCACCGGGTCGGTCCAGATGCCGTACGTGCCGATCGAGTGGCCGGCGGCGCGGGCCGCGGGCCGTACGTACGCCCCCGACAGTCTCCGCGCCTCGTCGTGCACGGCGGGGTGGGTGTTGAGGTTGCGCGGCCAGAGGTCGAAGAGGTCCTTGTCGTAGTACGGGGGTGTGGCCCCGTACTCGTGCAGGTCGTAGACCACGTCGGGCCCGCGGTCGCGGACGACGGCGGCCAGGGCGCGGCCCTCGGCCGTCCGCAGCGCGAGATGGTCGCGGTTGATGTCGACGCCGTCGCTGTTGCCGCGGGTACCGGCGGCCCGGCCGTCCGGGTTGGCGGTGGGCACGACGAGCACCGTGGTGCGGTCGAGGAACCCGCGGGTGCGCGGGTCCTTCGCGTGGGCGAGGTCGCGGACGGCGGAGAGGCACGCCTCGCGCCCGGACGGCTCGTCGCCGTGCTGGCTGCAGACGAGCAGCACGGTGGTGGCGGCGTGCCGGCTGCCGACGCGTACGAGCTGGACGGGGCGGTCCTGCTTCGTGGTGCCTATGCGGCTGAGCGAGACCCTGTCGCTCGCCCGGTCCACGGCGGTGAGGAAGGCATGCTCCTCGTCCTGGGTCGTCCAGCGTGCTCCGCCGGTCCGCTCGAACCCGGTGCGCGGCGGGCGTTCGGCCGCGTGGGCGGGCGCGGTCAGGAGGGGGGCGGCGAGCACCGCCGCCGTCAGGGCGAGGACCGCGGTACGGCCTGCCGCCACCGCCCGTGTCACCGGTCGTGCGGTGGGTCGTGCCGGCCGTCGTGCCATTCGTTGTGCCATCCGTCGTGTCGTCCGTGGTGTCATCGGCTGCCGCCTGCGGGGACGCGGTGGGTGGCGCGGGGTCCGTCGACTCCGTCGAGGATCGCGTCGGGTGTGATGTGCGGGGATCCCGAGGTGGCACGGGCGAAGGCGGCGGTGCCCCCGACGAGCGGGACACGGGCCGACGTACGGGACAGGTCGAGCGTGAGGGTCGGGGTGCTCGACGGCGGGTCGATGAGACCCTGGTCGGTGCCGGCGACGATCAGCGCGAGCCGGTGGCCCTTCGGGACGACGTGGTCGCTCGCGTGCAGGTCGAGGGTGATGGTGTACCGCTTGCCCGGGGTGAGCGGTTCGCCCTTCCCGGCGGACGCGTGGTTGCCCAGGTCGGCCCAGCCGCGGCTGAACACCGTGTGCTCGACGGCGGTGGTCCTGGCGGCGGTCTCCCTGAAGCAGGAGCTGTCGCCGGGGGTGCTCGGTCCCCAGCAGGTGCGCTCGGCGAGGGTCGTGATGCCCTCGCCGGTGGCGGCGTAGTCCCTGATGGTGTCGGGGCCGAGGTCGACCAGGACGGCGGACAGGTGCGCGCTCGACGTGGTCGGCGTGGCGGTGACGGTCACCCTGGACGAGCCGGACAGGCGGACGTCGCGGGTGAGCGGCCGGGTGACGAAGCCGGCCTTGGCGGACGTGGGGCGGTCGATCCCGGCCGCCCAGTCGCCCTCGTCCTGGCCCGGGTCGTCGGTGAAGGTCTCGGTGCCCGATCCGGTACGCAGTCCGAGGGTGCCGACGCCCGCCTGCCCGCCCTTGTCCGGGCGCAGGGTCACGGTACCGGTGGCGCGCGGCGGCCAGACGTCGGAGGTGACCCACCGGTCGGGGGCGCGCTCGATGTCGGCCATGGGTTCGTCGTCGACGCCGTTGTCGTAGCCGAGGAGTTCGTGGTCGAACCAGCGGTGCAGGGTGTCGGCCCACTCGGCGCGGCGGAAGTCGAAGGGGTCGACGTGGCCGGTCTGGGACAGCCAGATCTTGCGGTCGACGCCGTTCTCCGCGAGGCCGTCCCACCACTGGCCGAAGTGTTTCGGGCGGACGTTGAGGTCCTGCATGCCGTGGATGACGAAGACGCTGGCGTCGACCTTGTGGACGTCCTTCACGTAGTCGCGCTCGGTCCAGAACTTCGTCCGGTCGCCGGTGCGCGGGGCGCCCTCGACGATCTCCCGCTGGACGGCGGCGCACCTGGCGCGGGCCTCGGGACTCTCCACGTAGTCCGACAGCCACTCCGGGCCGGAGTCGTAGAGGGGGGCGCCCTGGGCGAAGTAGTAGTCGTACCAGGAGGAGATGGCGGCGATGGGGACGATCGTCTCCAGGCCCTCGACGCCGGTGGCGGCGACGCCGTTGGCGATCGTGCCGTCGTAGCTCTTGCCGATCATGCCGGTTCTGCCGTTGGTCCAGCCGGCCGCGGCCTTCGTGCTCCCCGTACGGGAGGTGTAGCCCTTGCCGCGGCCGTTCAGCCAGTCGACGACGGCCTTCGCGGACCGGACGTCGGAGCGGCCGCCGACGTCCACGCAGCCGTCGGAGCGGTTGGTGCCGGCGAGGTCCACGGCCACGAAGGCGTAGCCGCGCGGTACGAAGTAGTTGTCGTAGTACAGCGGCATCTGGACGATGTCGCCGTCGGCGTCGTAGGTCTTGCGCTGGCTCTCGTTGCCGCGTCCGCAGCAGGAGTAGTACGGGCTGGCGTCCATGATCACGGGGATCTTGCGGCCCTGCCGGGCGGGTTCGCGGGGACGCACGATGTCGACGGCGACGCGGTCGGTCCTTCCGTCGGCGTCGCTGTCCAGCCGGGTGTCCACCCAGACGGACTCACGGATCGCGTCGTCGTACGAGTGGACCGGGGTGCTCTCGCGCGGAGCGCTGTGGGCGCCGGGCGGGGCGGGCGGGGCGGCCGAGGCGGCCGGGGTCAGGAGAGCGGCCGCCAGGGCGGCGGTGGCCGCCGTCGCGAGCGATCTCCGGATGAGGGGGCGCAGAGGGCGCACAGGTGTCCGCATGGGCGGAAGGTACTCCGGTCAACTGCCCGCGCGACAGGGGTCCTTCGGGAACGGAGGACGGGTGGTGCGGGGCGGGAGCGGTGGACGGGGCCTACTCCCGCGCGCGTTCGCCGGGCGGGGTCGGGGCGTGCTCCTCCAGCGCCCTGCCCGCCAGGTTCGAGGCCAGTTCCGAGATCGCGATGCGGAGTTCCGTCTCGGCCGTGGCGCAGTGGGCCTCCCTGCGGATCCGGCCCTCGGCCAGGATGGCGTCCCGTGCGCGGATGCCCTCGGCCCGTCCCGCCGCGGGGGCGGGGTCCGGGATCTCCGGGCGGGATGAGCCAGGGTAAGGAATGAGGTCCATGGACACTACTTACCCGTTCCTCCGCATGCGGCAACGCGCATATGCGCCGACATTGACCGGAAGCAGATCCTGGCCGCCTCCCGGCCCCTTTGCGTACGGTGCTCCCCCCGGAGATCCCCCACGAGGCCGGAGATCTTTCACAGGACAGGTGAGACAGCAATACTGTTGCACCGCACCAGATGGCGTCAGGCGGTGGACGCGGTACCCGGAGGAGCAGGCATGGCGACGGACATCGGGGGAACGGCACTCACCGTCGACGAGCTGGCCGCGCGGGCGGGCGTCACCGTGCGGACGGTCCGCTTCTACAGCACCAGGGGGCTGCTGCCGCCCCCCGTGATCGGGCCGCGCCGGGTGGGGCACTACGGGCAGGAGCACCTGTCCCGCCTCGCGCTCATCGAGGAGTTGCAGCAGCAGGGGATGACGCTGGCCGGTATCGAGCGCTATCTGCGGCAGCTGCCGGACGGGCTCAGCGCCCACGACCTGGCCATCCACCGGGCCGTGGTGGCCTCCTGGGCGCCCGACGCCGCCGAGGTGCTGGACCGGGCGGAGCTGGAGCGCAGGGCGGGGCGTCCGCTCGGCGAGGAGGACCTGGACCGGCTCGCCGCGATGGGCGTCCTGCGGGAGACGGCGGGAGGAGGGACGGCCGAAGGAGGGACGACCGGACCGGACGCGTACCGCGTGGATCTGGGGCTGCTGCGGCTCGGCGTCCAGCTGCTCGACGTGCCCATGGCGCACGAGACGATACTCGCCGCGCGCACGGTCATGGTGGAGCACACCCGCGCCGCGGCCCACGAGCTCTCCCTGCTGTTCCGGGAGGAGGTGTCCGGGCACGACTCGGTCGAGGCCGTGAAAAACCTCTCCGCGCACATGCAGCCACTGGTGGTGCAGGCCCTGCTGACGACCTTCCAGCGCAGTCTCAACGAGGAGCTGCGGGAGTGGCTGGGCAATCCCTGAACGCGGGCCCGCCCACCCGGCCGCCGGCCTACGCACGGACCGGACCCCCCGCCACGTCGAGCGTCTGGCCCGTGAGGAAACCGCTGCCCTCGTCGACCACGTACAGGAGGGTCGAGACGAGATCGGCGGGCTCCTGGGTTCCCGGAACGGCCTGCCGCGCGCGGACCTGCCCGGAACCGCCGTTCGCACCGGCCGTGTGCTCCGTGCGCTCTCCGGTCTCCGCGGTCTCCGCGGTCTCCGTACGGACCAGGCCCGGCGCGATCGCGTTGACGGTGATGCCGCAGGGACCAAGCGCCGAGGCCAGCGAGCGGGTGAAGCCGATCAGTCCGGCCTCCGAGGCCGTGCGCGCCACCATCGTGGGCGGGGCGGTGCGGACCGCGGCCGGGACGATGTTCACGATGCGGCCCCAGCCCGCCGCCCTCAGGTACGGCAGCACCGCACGGACCATCAGGAACGGTGCCTCCAGGTTGACGCGCATGATCCGCCGCCACTCCTCGGGCGTGATGTCCTCGAAGGCCGACGGGGAGCGGACACCCGCGTCGCCGACGTTGTTGACGTTGTTGACCAGGACGTGCAGGGTGCCGAACCGCTCCAGCACCTGCTCCAGGGCCCCGTGGATCTGCGCCTCGTCCGTGGTGTCGGCGACCAGCTCCACGTAGTCCAGGATGCGGCCGGCCGTCTCCCGCTGCGGGACCAGGTCGAGTCCCGCGACCCGGTAGCCCCGCCCCGCGAGGGCGACGGCGAACTCCTGCCCGAGGCCCTGTGCCGCGCCGGTCACCAGGGCGGTGCGCGTCTCCATGGGGTGAGAGTGTGCGGAACCGGCGGAAGGGCGGCAAGGGGGCGTTTCCGGTCTCCGGAACGGCTGCGGCGGCGCCGCAGCCGGACCCCGGTTCACCGGCGGGGTCACCCGTCGGTGAACCGCTCACCCCTCTCCGCCTTCTCCACGAGCAGCGCGGGCGGCGCGAACCGCTCCCCGTAGCGCTCGGCCAGCTCCCGCGCGCGGACCACGAACGCAGCCGGCCCGACCGTCCCGTCGCCCCCCTCGTACCCGTTGACGTACTGCAGGACGCCGCCCGTCCAGCCGGGGAAGCCGATCCCGAAGAGGGACCCGATGTTCGCGTCGGCGACCGACGTCAGGACGCCCTCCTCCAGGAGCCGGACGGTGTCCAGCGCCTCACTGAACAGCATGCGTTCCTGCATGTCCCGGAACGGGATCTCCGCGCCCGGACGGGTGAAGTGCTCCCGCAGTCCGGGCCACAGCCCGGCCCGGCCGCCGTCCTCCCCGTACTCGTAGAAGCCCGCGCCGCCGCTGCGGCCGGTGCGGCCGAACTCGTCGACCATGCGGTCGACGACGGCCTCGGCGGGGTGCGGCGTCCAGGTGCCGCCCGCCGCCTCGACGGCCCGCCTCGACTCGGCGCGGATCCTGCGGGGCAGGGTGAGCGTCAGCTCGTCCATCAGCGAGAGCACCTTGGCCGGGTAACCGGCCTGGGCGGCGGCCTGCTCGACGGAGGCGGGCTCGACGCCCTCCCCGACCATCGCCACGCCCTCGTCGAGGAAGCGCCCGATGACCCGGGAGGTGAAGAAGCCCCGCGAGTCGTTGACGACGATCGGGGTCTTCCTGATCTGCCGTACGAGGTCGAAGGCGCGCGCCAGGGCCTCGTCGCCGGTCCGCTCCCCCTTGACGATCTCGACGAGCGGCATCTTGTCGACGGGCGAGAAGAAGTGCAGTCCGACGAAGTCGGCCTGCCGCTCGACGCCCTCGGCGAGCGCGGTGATCGGCAGGGTCGAGGTGTTGGAGCACAGCAGCGCGTCCGGCTCGACGACGTGCTGGATCTCCTGGAACACCTTGTGCTTGAGCTCCGGGTCCTCGAAGACGGCCTCGATGACGGCGTCGCAGCCCGCCAGGTCGTCCGGGTCGGCGGTGGGCGTGATGCGGGCGAGCAGGGCGTCGGCCTTCTCCCGGCTCGTACGGCCGCGGGAGACGGCCTTGGCGCAGAGCTTCTCGGAGTAGCCCTTGCCCTTGGTGGCGGCCTCGGCGGACACGTCCTTGAGGACGACGTCGAGGCCGGCGCGGGCGCACGCGTACGCGATGCCGGCGCCCATCATCCCGGCGCCCAGGACGGCGACCCTGCGGACCTGGCGCGGTTCGACGCCCCGGGGGCGGTTGGCCCCGGAGTTGACGGCCTGGAGGTCGAAGAAGAACGCCTGGATCATGTTCTTGGCGGTCTGTCCGGCGGCCAGCTCCACGAAGTAGCGCGCCTCGACGACCTGCGCGGTCTCGAAGTCGACCTGGGAGCCCTCCACGGCCGCCGCGAGGATGTTGCGCGGCGCCGGGTAGGGCGCGCCGCCCGTCTGCTTGCGCAGGTTGGCCGGGAAGGAGGGCAGGTTCGCCGCGAACTTCGGGCTGGAGGGGGTGCCGCCGGGGATGCGGTAGCCGGGCCTGTCCCAGGGCTGGCTCGACTCGGGGTGGGCGTCGATGAAGGCGCGGGCCCGCTCCAGCATCTCCTCGCGGGTGGCGGCCACTTCGTGCACGAGGCCGTTCTCCAGTGCGCGCCTGGGGCTGTACTGGGTGCCCTGGAGCAGCACCTTGAGGAGGGCGTCGGCGATGCCGAGGAGGCGTACGGTCCTGACGACGCCGCCGCCTCCGGGCAGCAGGCCGAGGGTGACCTCGGGGCAGCCGATCTTCGAGCCGGGCGCGTCGAGGGCGATCCGGTGGTGGCAGGCCAGCGCGAGCTCGTACCCGCCGCCCAGGGCCGCGCCGTTCAGGGCGGCGACGACGGGCTTGCCGAGGGTCTCGATGCGGCGCAGGTCGCGCTTGACGGCGAGGCCGCCCTCGAAGAGCTGCCGTGCCGTCTCCGGGGTGACCCTGATGAGGTCGCGCAGGTCGCCCCCCGCGAAGAAGGTCTTCTTGGCGGAGGTGAGGATGACACCGCGCACGGACCGCGGGTCGTCCCGGACCGCTGCCTCCAGGCGGTCGGCGACCGCGGTGAGCGACCGCCTGAACGCCTGGTTCATGGTGTTCGCGGACTGGTCGGGGTCGTCGAGGACCAGGGTGACGACCCCGGTCCCGTCCTGCTCCCAGCGGATGGTGGTGCTCTCGGTCATGGGGTTCTTCTCCGTCGAGGTCCGGGGGTCCACAGAAGTCCGGTGCTCCACCGGGGGTTACAGACGTTCGATGATCGTCGCGATGCCCATGCCGCCGCCCACGCACAGCGTGGCGAGGCCGAACCGCTTGTCCTGGCGCTCCAGTTCGTCGACGAGCGTGCCGAGGATCATCGCGCCGGTCGCACCCAGCGGGTGTCCGAGGGCGATGGCGCCGCCGTTGACGTTGACCTTGTCCAGGGACAGGCCCATGTCCTTCGCGAAGCGCAGGACGACCGCCGCGAATGCCTCGTTGATCTCGACGAGGTCGATGTCGTCGATGGTCAGCCCGGCCTTGGCGAGCGCCTTGCGGGTGGCGGGGGCGGGGCCGGTCAGCATGATGGTGGGCTCGGAGCCGGAGACGGCCGCGGAGACGATCCGCGCGCGGGGGGTGATCCCGTACCGCTCGCCGACCTCCCGGGAGCCGACGGCGACGAGCGAGGCGCCGTCCACGATCCCGGAGGAGTTGCCGGCGTGGTGGACGTGGTCGATCCGCTCCACCCAGTGGTACTTCTGCAGCGCCACGGCGTCGAAGCCGCCCAGGTCGCCGATGTCCGCGAAGGACGGCTTGAGCCTGGCCAGGGAGTCGGCCGTGGTGCCGGGGCGCGGGTGTTCGTCGTGGTCGAGGACGACGAGGCCGTTGCGGTCGCGCACGGGGACGACCGACCTCGCGAACCGGCCGTCCTTCTGCGCCGCGGCGGCGCGCTCCTGGGACAGCGCCGCGTACTCGTCGACGTCGCGGCGGGAGAAGCCCTCGACGGTGGCGATGAGGTCGGCGCCGATGCCCTGCGGTACGAAGTCCGTGGCGAGGTTGGTCATCGGGTCGGCGAACCAGGCGCCGCCGTCGGAGGCCATCGGCACCCGGGACATCGACTCGACGCCGCCCGCGAGGACGAGGTCCTCCCAGCCCGAGCGGACCTTCATCGCGGCCAGGTTGACGGCTTCCAGGCCCGAGGCACAGAAGCGGTTCTCCTGGACGCCGGCCACGGTGTCCGGCAGTCCGGCGGCGATGGCCGCGATACGGGCGATGTCGGAGCCCTGGTCGCCGACCGGTCCGACGACACCGAGCACGATGTCGTCGATCGCGGCCGGGTCGAGCCCCGGGAAGCGGGCCCGGAGCTCGTGGATCAGCCCGACGACCAGGTCGACGGGCTTGGTGCCGTGCAGGGCGCCGTTCGCCTTGCCGCGGCCACGCGGGGTGCGGATCGCGTCGTACACGTACGCTTCGGTGGTCACTCGTGAACCTTTCGGGAGGGGCCCGGAGGGGAACGGGGCGGTCAGCCGAGCAGGGAACGGCCGATGATCTCCTTCATGATCTCGGTCGTCCCGCCGTAGATGGTCTGGATGCGGCCGTCCGTGAACGCCTTGGCGACGCGGTACTCCGTCATGTAGCCGTAGCCGCCGTGCAGCTGGAGGCAGCGGTCCGCGACGCGTTTCTGCAGTTCGGTGGCCCACCACTTGGCCATCGAGGCGTGCACCGCGTCCAGTTCGCCGGCCGTGTGGTCGGCGATGCAGCGGTCGACGAAGGTCCGGGTGACCGCGCACTCGGTGGCCATCTCCGCCACCTCGAAGCGGATGTGCTGGAGCTTGGACAGGGGCCGTCCGAATGCCTCGCGCTTCCTGACGTACTCCGTGGTGATCTCCAGCAGGTGTTCGGCGGCGGCGATCCCCGCCACGGCGATGCCCAGCCGCTCCTGCGCGAGGTTCGTCATCAGGTGCACGAAGGCGCCGTTCAGCTCACCCAGCAGGTTCGCCTTGGGCACGCGTACGTCGTGGAAGAACAGCTCGGCGGTGTCCTGCGCCTTCTGGCCGATCTTGTCGAGGTTGCGGCCGCGCTCGAAGCCCTCCGTGCCGCGCTCGACGACCAGCAGGGAGAGACCCTTCGCGCCGCCCTCGGGCGTGGTCCTGGCGACGACGACGACGAGGTCGGCCAGGATGCCGTTGGAGATGAAGGTCTTGGCGCCGTTGAGCAGCCAGTGGTCGCCCCGGTCCTCGGCGCGCGTCCTGATGCCCTGGAGGTCGGAGCCGGCGCCGGGCTCGGTCATGGCGATGGCGGTGATCAGGGAGCCGTCGCAGAAGCCGGGCAGCCAGCGCCGCTTCTGCTCCTCGGTGCCGAGGCCCGTCAGATAGGGCCCGATGACGTCGTTGTGCAGCCCGAGCGCGGGCCCGGCGGCGCCGGCCCGGGTGAACTCCTCGGTGAGGACGGCACTGTGGCGGAAGTCCGCGTCGCCCCCTCCCCCGTACTCCTCGGGGACGGCGAGGCCGAGCAGCCCCTGCCGGCCCGCCGCCAGCCACACCTCGCGCGGGACGATGCCGTCCGCCTCCCACTGCGCGTGGTGCGGGAGCACCTCCTTGGCGAGGAAGGTGCGGACGGTCCCGCGGAACGCCTCGTGCTCGGACGTGAAGATCTGCCGCTTCATCCGGGGGTGCCCTTCGGTTCGCGGGTGCCCTCCGGTCCGGAGGCGTTCTCCGGCCCCGGGGCGCCCTTCAGGAGATCCGGTACGTCCCAGTCGCGGGCCACCTCCGCGGTGCCGGTGCCCGGCAGGGCGGGCCCGCGGCGGACGGCGGTGGGGGTGGCGGAGAACCGCGGCGCGGGGGCGGGCTGGGTGACGCCGCCGTGCTCGGTGAAGGTGCCGCGCGCCGCGAGGTGCGGGTGGTGCGGCGCCTCGCGCAGGGACAGCACGGGTGCCACGCACGCGTCGGACCCCTCGAAGAGCGCGGTCCACTCGTCGCGCGTACGGGTCCTGAAGCGGGCCGCGACCGCCTCGCGCAGCTCGTCCCAGCGGGCGGGGTCCCGGTGCGCCGAGGCGTACCCCCCGAGGCCGAGGAGCTCGGTGAACTCCGCGTAGAACCGCTCCTCCAGCGCGCCGACCGCCAGGTACCGGCCGTCGGCCGCCTCGTACGTCCCGTAGTAGGGGCAGCCGCCGTCCAGGAGGTTGGCGCCGCGCCGGTCCTGCCAGCCGCCGGCGGCCAGCATGCCGTGGATCATCGAGGCGAGGTGGGCCGTGCCGTCCACGATCGCCGCGTCCACGACCTGTCCGGTGCCGGTGGCGCGCGCGTGGTGGAGGGCGGCGAGGACGCCGACGACGAGGTAGAGCGAGCCGCCCGCGTAGTCCCCGACGAGGTTGGCGGGGACGGCGGGCGGCCCGTCGGGGGCGCCGATCATGCCGAGGGTGCCGGTCAGCGCGATGTAGGCGATGTCGTGCCCGGCGCGCGGGGCGAGCGGCCCGTCCTGGCCCCAGCCGGTCATCCGGCCGTAGACGAGCGCCGGATTGCGGGCGTGGCAGTCGGCGGGCCCGACGCCCAGGCGCTCGGCGACGCCGGGGCGGTAGCCCTCGACGAGGACGTCGGCGCGCTCGGCGAGGCCGAGGACCCGCTCGGCACCGCCGGGCGCCTTGAGGTCGACGACCACCGAGCGCTTGTTGCGGTTGGTGAGGTCGAGGGCGGGATCGATCGCGAGTCCCGCGCCGCCCGGCCGGTCCACGCGGACGACGTCCGCGCCCAGATCGGCCAGCAGCATGGCGGCGAACGGGCCCGGCCCGATGCCCGCGAGCTCGACCACGCGCACCCCGGTCAGCGGGCCGTGCCCCGCCGTCTCCGCCGCTGCCATCAAGCCCCCAGCACTGTGACACAACTGATGTAACATCAGTGATGTTAAGAACGTGTTCCACTCCGCACAAGCCCTCGGCGGGCAGGCGCTCGGCCGATTGCGGGGCCCCCGCTCCCCCTCCTTCCGCCTCACGCTAGCCTCGGCCACCCGCAACGGCGCGGGCCGGACGGCTGAGAGGTGCCATGAGCAGGCAGTACAGGACGGAGCGCGCGTACGACGTCGTGCTCTTCGGGGCCACGGGGTTCGTCGGAGCGCTCACCGCGGAGTACCTCGCCGCCCACGCCCCCCGGGGGCTCCGCTGGGCGGTCGCGGCCCGCGACACCGCGAAGCTGGAACGGCTGCGGGAGCGGCTGGCGGAGATCGACCCCGCCTGCGCCGGGCTGCCCGTCCTGCGGGCCGACGTCACCGATCCGGCCTCCCTGCGGGAGCTCGCGGACCGCACACGCGTGGTGGCCACGACCGTCGGCCCCTACCTGGAGCACGGCGAGGAACTGGTCGCCGCCTGCGCGGACGCCGGCACCGACTACCTGGACCTCTGCGGCGAGCCCGAGTTCGTGGACCTCATGTACGTGCGCCACGACGCACGCGCGCGGGAGACCGGTGCCCGGCTGGTGCACGCCGCCGGCTTCGACTCCGTCCCCCACGACCTGGGCGCCTACTACACCGTCCGGCAGCTCCCCGAAGGGGTGCCGCTGACCGTGGACGGGTTCGTGCGGGTCGGGGCGATGTTCTCGGGCGGCACCTTCGCCTCCGCCCTCAACCAGTTCGCGCGCGGACGGCGGCTGCTCGCCGCCGCACGCGACCGCGAGCGGCACGAGCCGCGGCTGGTGGGGCGCCGGGTGCACGCGTCGCCGGGCGCTCCGCGCTACGCCGGGGAGGTCGGCGCGTGGGCGCTGCCGCTGCCCACCGTCGACGCGCGGATCGTACGGGGTTCCGCGCGGGCGCTGGAACGGTACGGACCCGACTTCCGTTACCGGCACTACGCGGCGGTCCGGACCCTGCCCTCGGCCCTCGGCGCGGCGGCCGCGACCGGGGCGCTCCTCGCCGCGGCGCAGGTGCCGCCCGTGCGGCGCCGGCTGTCGGACCGGATCGGGCCCGGGGACGGGCCGGACGAGGAGAGGCGGGCGAGGAGCTGGTTCTCGGTGCGGTTCGTCGGCGAGGGGGGCGGCAAGCGGGTCTTCACCGAGGTGTCCGGCGGGGACCCCGGCTACGGCGACACGGCGAAGATGCTGGCCGAGTCCGCGCTGTGTCTCGCCCTCGACGACCTCCCCGCCGCCTCGGGGCAGGTGACGACGGCCGTCGCCATGGGCGAGTCGCTGATCGGGCGGCTGCGGTCGGCGGGGATCGGTTTCCGGGTCGCCGCGGAGCGGTAGGGGCTGCTCAGAGCCGCCACCCGATGACCGTGTGGACCATCCCCGCCGTCCAGGCGATCCCGGTGACCACCGAGAGGACCAGGCCGGCCGTCACGGCACGTCCGACGGGCCGGCCGGGGCCGGCGGCGGGCTTCGGGGCACGGTGTGTCGTCGTCATGCGGCCCAGCCTGCCGGTCGGGGCCGGGTCCGGCATCCGTACGGATACTCAGGACACCTACTCAGCGGGGACCGGGCCGGTACACCGCCGGACGCGGTCACCGGCCCGGAACGCGGTCCCGCCCGGCTTCCGACGCGGTCGGGGAGCCCGCAGCGGAGCACGGGCCGGCCGCAGGTCCGCACCCGCTCACGCCGCCGCCTCCTTCAGCGCCCGGCGGCACAGCGCGTCCGCGTGCCGGGTCGTCTCCGGCAGACGGAAGTCCGGGGCGAGACGGAGCGTGTGGGCGCAGGCGGTGTCCAGCGTCACCCGGTGGCCGACCGAGACGAAGACCGGCTTGACCCCCGCCCGGGTGCGCAGCGCCCGGCCGACCTCCTCCTCGCCCGCGCGCAGCGGGGAGGAGGAACCGCGCGGGGCGCCCGGCTCCTCGTACGCGAAGGCGAACGGGGTCTTGGCGACCCCGATCGTCGGGAGGCCGGTGAGGACGCCGAGGTGGCTCGCCAGACCGAAGCGGCGGGGGTGGGCGAGCCCGTAGCCGTCGCAGACCACCAGGCCCGGTGCGCACGGCAGCCCTTCGAGGGCGGCCAGGACGGCCGGGATCTCCCGGAACGCCAGGAGCCCGGGGACGTACGGGAAGGGCACCCGGCCGACGGCCGTCGACCCGGCGACCACGTCGAGGGTCGCCGCGTCGAGCACGACGGCCGCGGCCGCGACGACGTCGCGCTCGTCGTCGTACGCCACGTCGACCCCGGTCACCCGGCCGGTGCCCGGCGGCGGTCCCGGCTCGTCGAGGACCACCCTCCCCCGCAACTCGTCCTGCACGGCCCGGGCCCGTTCCTCGGTGGCGGGCCAGCCCGCCGGGATGCGTACGGTCGTCATGATGGCGTCGAGCCTAGACCGGCCGCCGGGACGCCCGGCGACCGAGGCGGCGCGGGTGGCGTGGCCGTGTCAGCGCTTCAGGCGTGCCACCCGGCCCTTCTCGCCGGAGGCCCAGCAGGCCCGGTCGGGGCGCAGTCCACGGTGTCGTACGAGCCGGTGTCCAGCGTGCGCCAGGTCCGGCCGCCGTCCGTGGTGAGGTCGGTGCCGGTGGGGCCGACCGCGAGGGCGGCGGCGCGGCTGTGCGGGAGCCAGGTGACACCGGAGCGGTGGGCCGGCGACGGGGTGGCGGCCGCGGTCCAGGTGCGGCCGCCGTCGCCGCTGGTCGCGGCCGCCCGGGGCGATGCCCGGCCGGCGCGGTGGTCACCGCCCACCGCGATGCCGTGCCTCCGGCCGAGGAAGGTCGTGCACATGAATTCCTTGCGTTTCGTGCGTCGCGTCTTCCCCGTGCCCCTCATGGCGGGCGAAGCTGGCCCACTCCCCCGGTGACGTCCGGACGCCCCGGAGGACTCCGGTGGTCACCGGGAAATCAGCGATCACTCCTGTGATTGAAAGGCGGTGACAGAGGTCACTCGGAGTTCATGCGCGTTCGCAGGCACGGATCGGCCCGTTCCGGCGTCTCTACAAGTGCCCGGCTCATCCGTCCGCAGTTCGTCCGTCTGTCACAAGGGAGCAAGGCGTTGTCCACCGTTATCGAGCAGCCCGTTGAGGCCCGCCTCGTCGCCGCCGCGCCGCGGATGCCGAGCATTCCCGCGACACTCGGCTACGACCCGCGCGATCCCTTCGCCGTCCGCATGTCCTTCCCGGCCCCGTCCACGCTCGAAGGCGTGGAGGTGTGCTGGACCTTCGCCCGCGAGCTGCTCGCCTCGGGTCTGGAGGAGGAGGTGGGACACGGGGACGTGCGGGTGCGGCCGTACGGGTACGACCGCATCGTCCTGGAGTTCCACGCTCCGGAGGGCACCGCGGTGATCCATGTGCGCGCCGGTGAACTGCGGCACTTCCTGGACAGCTCGACGGAGCTGGTGCCGGTCGGTCTGGAGCACCTGCACCAGGACCTGGACCACGACCTGGCCGAACTGCTGCGCGACCCCTGCTGACGTCCGACGCGGCCGAAGCGACCCACGCGGCCTACGCGGTCGGCTCGATCGGCTCGGGCGAAGCCGCGGGTCGGGGGGTCTGCGCGGGTCGGCGGCTCGTACGTGCCCGTGCCCGGCAGCTCCCGTCCGGCACGGGGAGCGGCGCGGTCGACCGGCGCGGAGACGCGGCCGCCGCGGCGGTCAGTCCCCCGGCGGCGCCGTCATCGTCACCGCCGCCGCCACCGCCGATCTGACCTCCTGGACCGCCTGGTGCAGGGTCGGGGCCGCCGGTCCGCTGCGCTCGGCCAGGGCCGCGACGCGGGCCTCGTACCGCCGCCGCTCCTCGGCCGACAGGAGCGTGCGGAGTTCGGCCGCGGCGGCCAGGGAGACGAGTGCCGCGTCCCGCGCGGACACCTCCTCCACCGGCACCGGTCCCGTCAGCGCCAGGCGCGCCTCCTCGCGCAGCCCCTCCACGACGGCCACGCGGTCGATCTCGTAGTCCACGGACGGGAAGACGCCGAGCACCCGTGTCTTCTCCGCGCGCAGATAGCCGTCGGCGGCGAGCTGCGCCTCCACGGCGTCCAGGGTGATGCGGGCCCGCAGAGTGACCCAGGTCTTCCACTTGTGCGGCCGGGACTCCTCGACGAGTTCCAGGAGCCCGTCGAGGGCCGGGTCCCCGGTCCGGCCGTCGGGGGTGGTGGGCGTGGCGACGCCGTCCGCGTCGGCCAGCAGCCCGCGCTGCGCCAGCTCGGTGAGGGCACCGGCCCGTACCAGGTGCGGCACCTGGGAAGCGGCGGTGACCTTGCCTTTCGTCGTGTCCCACGCCAGCAGGTAGAGACGGGCGGGCAGCGAGAGCGGACCGTTGAGCACAGAGTCTCCTTCGGGCGGTCGGGATCGGGGGGCAGGTTAATCCGTTGACAGCGACACGGCCCCCTCCTACGGTTTGGAGCGGTCCTGTCGCCGCCGATTGGAGAAGGACGTTGCTCGTCTGAGGTCATGAGACACCGCGTCGCACACGTATCCGTGTGGGCGCAGCGTGCGACCTCGGCTCCGAGCCGTCCCGCGGAACAGGGCTTCTCCCCGTCCCGCGAAAGCCCCGGAGGACTCCGTCCTTCCGGCCGTCGCCGCCCCACGGTGTCTCGATACGTGTCGTCCTGACCGCATCCAGCACTGCGAGGCCCGTATGTCTAGTGCCCCCACTTCCGTCACCTGCACCTCCCTGTCCTTCGCCTGGCCCGACGGCACTCCCGTCCTCGACGACCTCCAGGTGGCGTTCGGTCCCGGCAGGACCGGACTCGTCGGCGTCAACGGATCGGGGAAGTCGACCCTCCTGAAGCTGATCGCGGGGGAGCTCACCCCCACCGGCGGCACCGTCCGCGTCACGGGCGAGGTGGGCCGGCTGCCGCAGAACGTCACGCTCGACACCGGGCTCCGGGTCGACGAGGTCCTCGGCATCGCCGCCAGGCGCGCCGCGCTGCACGCCATCGAGGCGGGTGACGTGTCCGAGGAGCACTTCGACGTCGTGGGCGACGACTGGGACGTCGAGGAGCGCGCCCTGGCGACGCTCGGCGAACTGGGCCTGGGCCACATCGGCCTGGACCGCACGACCGGCGAGGTCTCCGGCGGCGAGTCGGTCCTGCTGCGCCTGGCCGCGCTGCTGCTGCGCCGGCCCGACGTGCTGCTCCTCGACGAACCCACCAACAACCTCGACCTGTACGCGCGCCGGCGGCTGTACGCGGCCGTCGAGGCCTGGCCCGGCGTCCTGGTCGTGGTCAGCCACGACCGCGAACTGCTGGACCTGGTCGATCAGGTCGCCGACCTGCGCTCCGGCGAGGTCACCTGGTACGGCGGCAACTACTCGGCGTACCAGGAGGCCCTCGCCACCGAGCAGGAGGCGGCCGAGCGCATGGTCCGCGTCGCCGGGTCCGATCTGCGCAAGCAGAAGCGCGAGCTGGCCGACGCGCAGGTCAAGCTGGCCCGCCGCAAGCGGTACGGCCAGAAGATGTTCGAGCAGAAGCGCGAGCCGAAGATCGTGATGGGGGCCCGCAAACGTTCGGCCCAGGAGTCCGCGGGCAAGCACCGCATCATGCACGAGGAGAAGCTCGCCGAGGCGAAGGAGCGGCTCGACGACGCCGTGGACGCCGTGCGGGACGACGACGAGATCCGCGTCGACCTGCCGTACACGGCCGTGCCGCCGGGTCGTACGGTCCTCACGCTCCTGGACCTGCGACTGGCGTACGGGGCGGGCGCGGTGGGCTCCTTCGATCTGCGCGGGCCCGAGCGGGTCGCGCTGGTCGGCCGCAACGGCGCGGGCAAGACGACGCTGCTGCGGACGGTCGCCGGGGAGCTGGAACCCGTTTCCGGGGAGGCGCGGACCCATGTGCCGATGCGCTTCCTGCCCCAGCGCCTCGACGTGCTCGACGACGGGCTGACGGTCGCCGAGAACGTGGCCCGGTTCTCGCCGGGCGCCACCAACAACCGGGTCCGGGCGCGGCTCGCGCGCTTCCTGTTCCGGGGCACCCGGGCCGACCGGCCCGCGGCGACGCTCTCCGGCGGCGAACGCTTCCGGGCGGCGCTGGCCGCGCTGATGCTCGCCGAGCCGGCGCCGCAGCTCCTCATGCTCGACGAGCCGACCAACAACCTCGACATGGCGAGCGTGCGGCAGCTGACCACGGCGCTGGAGTCGTACGAGGGAGCGCTGATCGTGGCCAGCCACGACATCCCGTTCCTGGAGTCGATCGGGATCACGCGCTGGCTGCTGCTGGAGGGGGAACTGCGGGAAATCACGCCGGAGGCTGTCGGGCATCCCGGCTGCTGAACGAGGCGGCGCTCGCCCCCCGGAGCGGCACGGGGCCGGGGGCCGGGCCGGAGGCCGGGTCGTCTTCGCGGGGACGCCCCGGGAGCTGCTGGGGGCGCGGGGGTCGTTCACGGCGGAGCACCTGCGGCGGTTCGTGGGGCGCCCCTGAAGGGGCGCGGGGAACCGCGCGGCCGGCCCGCGCGCACCCTCACCCTCCCGCCACGCACCCGCAGGCGCCACCACGGGGCGGATGCGGGCGCGTCCGCCACGATCCCCTCTCCTCCCCCGCACCGCGAAAGGCTGTCGCCCACCCGGCGCGGGCTGCATGATGTGCGGGAACACACCCTGCCGAGACGGAGACCCGTACGTGCCCAGCCGGAAAGCCCTCGTCCGCCGTCCCGGTCCCCGCCTGGCCGAAGGTCTCGTCACGCACCTGGAGCGCACTCCCGTCGACGCCGCCCTGGCGGCCGAGCAGTGGGAGGCGTACGCGCAGGCGCTGCGCACCCACGGCTGGGAGACCGTCGAGGTGGAGCCCGCCGACGACCTCCCCGACTCCGTGTTCGTCGAGGACGCGGTGGTCGTCTTCCGCAACGTGGCCCTGATCGGCCGCCCCGGCGCGGAGTCCCGGCGCGAGGAGACCGCCGGGGTCGAGGAGGCGGTCGCGCGGCTCGGCTGCTCGGTGAACTGGGTGTGGGAACCGGGCACCCTCGAGGGCGGCGACGTCCTCAAGGTCGGCGACACGGTCTACGCGGGTCTCGGCGGGCGCACCAACGGAGCCGGCATCCAGCAGCTGAGGGCCGCGTTCGAACCGCTCGGCGCCCGCGTCGTCGCCGTGCCGGTGAGCCGGGTGCTGCACCTGAAGTCGGCCGTCACCGCCCTGCCGGACGGCACGGTCGTCGGGTACGGGCCGCTGGTGGACACGCCCTCGCTGTTCCCGCGCTTCCTGGCGGTGCCGGAGGAGTCCGGCTCGCACGTCGTCCTGCTGGGCGGCGGCAAGCTCCTGATGGCGGCGAGCGCGCCCAGGACCGCCGACCTGTTCGCCGGCCTCGGTCTCGAACCCGTCCTCGTGGACATCAGCGAGTTCGAGAAGCTCGAAGGCTGTGTGACATGCCTCTCGGTACGGTTGCGGGAGCTGTACGACTGACACCCCGGCGGACCGCCCGTACGGCCCCGGGACCTGCGCGTCCGCCTGAGGAACGGGCCCGTATGCATGGCATGGGGCTTTGCGGAGAGATCTCTGCCGATCAGCCTTCCTTACGGCGCGCTTAACCTACGGCATCGTAACCTACGGGTACGTAGCCTACGATGCCGTAGGTTTGTATTGCCGCTCAGCATTTCCGTCCCCCTGGAGCAACCGTGACGATCACTTCTCCCCATCTCGGCAGCCCGTCCTCCGACTGGACCGACGCCCGCCTGCTGTACGCGCTGGAAGAAGTGGTGGAGACCGAACTCAACCGTCATCTGAAGGTCGCCAAGGACTGGATGCCGCACGAGTACGTGCCCTGGTCCGACGGTCGCAACTTCCCCGGATTCTTCGAGGACGGCGAGGCATGGGGCAAGGAGCAGTCCAAGGTCACCGAGCTCGGCCGCATCGCGCTGGTAGTGAACCTCCTGACCGAGGACAACCTGCCCAGCTACCACCACGAGATCGCTTCCCTGTTCGGCCGCGACGGCGCCTGGGGCACCTGGGTGCACCGCTGGACCGCCGAGGAGGGCCGGCACGGCATCGTGATGCGCGACTACCTGCTCGCGTCGCGCGCCGTGGACCCGGACCAGCTGGAAGCCTTCCGCATGCAGCACATGAGTGAGGGCTTCGAGTCGGACAACCGCCACTCGATGCTGCACTCCGTGGCGTACGTCGCCTTCCAGGAGCTCGCGACCCGCGTCTCGCACCGCAACACCGGGCACCAGTCGGGCGACCCGGTCTGCGACCGCATGCTGGCGCGCATCGCGACCGACGAGAACCTGCACATGGTCTTCTACCGCAACCTGCTCAAGGCCGCGTTCGAGCTCGCCCCCGACCTGACCATGCAGGCCGTGCGGGACGTCATCGTCAACTTCCGGATGCCCGGACACGGCATGCCCGGCTTCGAGCGCGCCGCCGCCCAGATGGCGATCGGCGAGGTCTACAACATGCGCATCCACCACGACGACGTGCTGATGCCGGTGCTGCGTCACCTCAAGGTCCTGGAGTTCGACGGTCTGGGCCCCGAGGGACTCAAGGCCCAGGAGGAGCTCGGCCTCTACATGAACGGCCTGGACGCCGAGGCCCTCAAGTTCGACGAGAAGCTCGCGACCCGCAAGGCCCGCATGGCGGCCCGCGCCGCCGCGATGTAACCCCGCTCCGCGTCGCGCCCTGCCCCGGTGTCGTGCATGCCGTGCATGCCGTGCATGCCGCGCGCCCGGGCAGGGCGTCTGCGTCCCTCGTGCGCCGTCATCCGGGCCCGCGTCGTGTCACCGACACCGGCCACCGGCCGGCGGCGCCTCAGTGCTGGGCGCGCCGGAGCACGAGTCGCTCCTTCTCCGACAGGCCGCCCCAGACACCGAAGCGTTCGTCATGGCTGAGCGCGTACTCCAGACACGCGGAGCGCATCTCGCACATTCCGCAGATCTGCTTCGCCTCCCGCACCGAGCTGCCCGGCTCGGGGAAGAAGAACTCGGATCCGGTCTGGGCGCACAGCGCCTGTTCCTGCCAGGAGAGGTCGGCTGCGGCGGTGGTGTCATTGCGCATGCCGGCGATCGTGCCGCGTGTCGAAAAACGTTCGATCAACGCCGCATCAACGCGTGCCCGCCCCGCCGGCTCCCGTACGCCGGGGCCTGCGCCGGTCCGCGGTCCGGGGTGCCACCGGACCCGATGATGCCCGCGGCGCCGGGCGGGCGCACAGCGGCGCGCCGCGACGTGATGCGATGTGCGGTGAGGTGCGCTGAGGTGACGTGACACACGGTGATGCGCTGCGGATCCACAGCCGTCGCTCCGGACCGTCCGGCCGACCGGCCACCCGACCGGCCGGCCCCCCGACCGACCGGCCGCCGTCCGCCGTCCGCCACTCGGCGTCCACGCGGACCGGATCACAGCGGCTGACGCAGCTGCGTCAGCACCGTACGCAGAGCCCGGGAGACGGCCTCGCGGGACTCGTCCGTCGGTCCGTGCGTCTCGAAGCCGTGCCGGCCGTGCGGGACGTCGATCGTCCGGACCGGGGTCTTCGTCTCCTCCGCCGCTGTCATGAACTCCTCCACCGTGGCGGCGATCTGCGGTGTCTCCAGGCCCGCCCGGGTCAGCACCAGCGGTGGCGGCGTCCCGGCGCCGGCCCGGAGCGCGCCGACCGGGTCGAAGCGGGGACCTACCGCGCCCCAGCCCGGGAGCGGGGCCAGGATCGGATAGGTGAGGGCCAGGCAGCGCAGCCACGGGGGCGGGTCGGTGATCCAGTCCGCGGCGAGCAGTCCCGCGCCGGAGAAGATCCACAGGGCGACGCGCCGGGCGTCCACGCGCGGGTCGGCCCGCAGCAGTTCGAGAGCCTCGGCCACGTCGTCCGCGGCCCGCGCGTAGTCGGTGAGGCCGTGCAGTCGGTGCGCCACGACGGCTCCCACCGCGCCCAGCTGCGCCGTGCAGCGGGCGTAACCGAGGTAGAAGGGTGAGTCGCGCGGCGCGGGACCGGCGTCGGGCGGCACGGGACCGCCGTGCACGAACAGCACCGCGGGCCACGGCCCGTGCGCTTCCGGTGCTGCTCCTGGTCCTGATCCGGGTTCGGGTTCGGGTTCCGGTTCGGGGAAGTGC
Source organism: Streptomyces beigongshangae (assembly GCF_019710745.1). GTDB lineage: Bacteria > Actinomycetota > Actinomycetes > Streptomycetales > Streptomycetaceae > Streptomyces > Streptomyces beigongshangae. The sequence goes on along the minus strand of NZ_JAHKJW010000008.1, from coordinate 9,695 downwards.
AGGTCCACGCGTCCGGTGCGCACCCGCGGGTGCTCCGGGGGGTCGAAGAGGAAGGGCCGGGCGAGCGGGGACTCGCCCTCGGGCGCGGTCAGCCGGTGCCCTTCGCCCGCCGCCGCGCGCAGCAGCAGTGCGCCCAGTTCGTCCGGGCGGGACAGCATCGGCCAGTGACCCGTGGCCAGTTCGAAGAAACCGACTCGTGGATCGGCCAGCTTCCGGAACTGCGGCGGACCGGTGCGTACCAGCGCCTCGACCAGTTCCAGGGTCGTCCCTCCCGCCGTGCACAGGATGCCGCTGACCGGGACGGCACTGGCGGCGCCGGTCAGCCGCAGCGGTTGTGTCAGTGTGCGCGGCGGTTGCGGGGCTGCCTGCCGGCTCAGCAGTTCCAGCTGCCGGGCCGACAGGCCTTCCGTGCTGCCCCACCGCTGCCACTGCGCCGGGTCCGGCGGCGGGACCGGCCCCGGACCGCCCTCCGCACGCAGCAGTTCGTGCACCGCCGGGTCCGGCACCAGGGCCAGCGCCGCTTCACCGTCCTGCGGCATTCCCGCGTCCAGGTGGACGATCCGCGCGACCCGCTCCGGACGGCGGTCCGCGGCGCCCAGTACCGGATGGATGGCGTAGTCGTGCCCGACCAGCACCAATTCCCCGGACGACTTCGAGGGCCCCAGGGAGTCGATCAGCCGGACCACGTCCTCGACATGCGTCTCCAGATCGGCTCCGGCCTCCCTGCTCAGCGTCACCGGGTGCGCCTCGGCGCCCGCCTCCCGCAACCGCCCGGTCACCTCGTTCCAGATCCGTCCGCCGGTGAACGGACCGGAGACCAGGATGAACACGGACATCGGTACCTCCAGGGGGTGGGTTCGTCATGGGTAACCTAGGAACTCCCCCTGAGGGAGGTTCAACCCTTGGCCCCGGACGGCACCCTGAGCATCGGCGAACTGGCGGCGCGGACGCGGACCACGGTCAAGACCGTCCGCTTCTACTCCGACCAGGGCCTGCTGCCCGAAGCCGCACGCAGCGCCGGCGGCCACCGCCGTTACGGTCCCGAGGCGCCGGCCCGGCTGCGGATGATCCGCGCGCTGCGCTCGCTCGACGTGCCCGTTCCCGAGATCGGGCGGCTCCTCGACCGCGGGGACACCCTGGAGGCCGTCGTGGCACGCCGGCTGGCCGGTCTCGGGACCGAACTCGCCGCCATGCGCTGGCGCGAGGCCGCGCTGCGTGCCGTCCAGGACAGCACGCCGGAACAGCTCGCGGAACGCCTGGAACTGATCGGGGCGGTCAGTGTGCCGCCCGACACCTCCGCCCTCGCGCACTACTGGCGCCGCCTGCTGCCGGTCCGTCTCTCCGCCCGGCTGCGCGGTGCCGTCACGGAGGCGGCCGTCCCGCAGCCGCCGGCCGACCCGACTCCGGACCAGGTGCTCGCCTTCGCCCGCCTGCACGCCCTCGCGACGGCCGCCACGGACCACTGCCTCGTGTCCCACCGGCCCGCCGGCGTCGCGCACCCGGACCTGCTCTACGGCGGTCTGCACGAGGCGTACCGGCTGGTGGACGCCGCCCTGCGGGCCGGTCGCGGCGCCCCCGGCCCGGGTGAGGCGCTGGACTGCTACGTCACCGCCCACGCCCGTGCCGCCGGAACCCACGACAGCCCCGCCTTCCGGCGCGACCTCGCGGCCCGGCTCACCGTGGAGGACCACCCCGTGATGACCCGCTACTGGGAGCTGGCCGGGCAGTCGGCGCCCGGCCTGACCCTCGGCGGGGCGGACTCCTGGCTGCGCGGGGCACTGGCCACGAGCACGGTGGAGGGCTGAGCCTGCGCAGGGCTGCCGCCACCGGCGGCGGGGCGTCTCCTGCGGCGTCGGCATACGGCCACGTCCGCCTGCTGCACGGACCCGGCCACCGACCACCGGGCGCGTGTCGTGCACGCCGCCCCGCCCGTCGGGTACGCCTTCCCGGTCGGGTACGCCTTCCCGTACGACTGCGACGACGTACGTCCCGACGCCCGGCCCGGCGTCTCCGGCGCGGCCCGTGACGGCAGTCCCCGTCGCTTCACGGCCCCGGTGGGCGCGCAGCGCAGCGCCGCGCCCCGCGCCGGGTGCGGGTCCCTGCCGGGCGGGCGCTACGCGGAGGCCCGCCGGACCAGCGTCGTGGGCAGCACGACGCTGGAAGGTGCTTCCGCCACGTCCTCCCCCGCCCGCGCGGACGCGGCCCCCGTGCGCTCCAGTCCGCGCAGCAGCAGCCTCGCCATGAGCCGCCCCATCTCCTCTATGTCCTGCCGGACCGTCGTGAGCGGCGGATCGGCCTGCTCGGTGAACGGCAGCATGTCGTCGAAGCCGACCACGGCGACGTCCTGCGGCACCCGCCGCCCCCGCTCACGCAGCACCCGCAGGGCCCCCGCCGCGGTGAGGTCGTTCGCGGCGAACACGGCGTCCAGGTCGGGGCAGCGGTCCAGGAGCTCCCGCATGGCCCGCTCCCCGCCGCCCAGGGTGAAGTCGCTCTCCACGGTCAGCCCGGGGTCGGCGTCCACCATGACGTCGCGGTATCCGTCGAGTCGGTCGACCGCCGAGGTCTGGTCGAGGGCGCCGGTGATGTGGGCGACGCGCCTGCGTCCGAGTCCGACGAGGTGCCGGACGGCCTCCCGGGCGCCGCCCCTGTTGTCGGAGTCGACGTAGACCGCGCCGCGCGACCCGTCCCTCCAGCCGGGGCGTCCCCCGTACACGGTGGGCACCCCGCGGATCAGGCCCGGCAGCGGGTCGTCGAGGTGCAGCGAGAAGACGAGCGCGCCGTCGACGTGGCCGCCGGCGAGGTAGCGCGCCACGCGGGCGTGGTCGTCGCGCCCTTCGGTGAGCAGCAGTACGAGCTGGGAGTCGTGGGCGGTGAGTTCCTTGCTGATGCCGCGCAGCTGCAGGGCGAAGAAGGGGTCCGCGAAGACCCGGGTCTCCGGTTCGGCGATCACCACGGCGACCGCGTCGTGCCGGCGGGTGACGAGGCTGCGGGCTGCCTGGTTCGGGACGTAACCGAGTTCCTCGACCGCGCGCCTGACCCGCTCGACCAGGGGTTCGCGCACGCCGTCGCCGCCGTTGACGACGCGCGACACGGTGGCCCGGGAGACTCCGGCCCGGGCGGCCACGGCCTCCAGCGTCGGGCGGGGCTCTGTCGACTGCTCGGTCACCTCGGGGCTCCTCAGGGCGGCGGTTGCCGATCAGGATAGCCGTCGTTCGACCGGTCGTTGAGAGCGCTCCCGAGCGGGCGGGAAGGGGGGTGCGCGGTTCCTCACGCCCCTGGGAACGGACTGCACGTCGGGTGCGGGTGCGCCGTGGCCGGGCGCGCCGTTCCCCGCACCCCTGAAAAGCGGGGCGCGGTTCCCCGTGGAGCGGCTCAGTGTTCGTGCGGCTCGTACCCCGGGATCGTGCCGTCCGCCTTCTTCACCAGGAACAGGCCCGCCATCCCCATGTCGGAGTGGCTCTGGACGTGGCAGTGGTACATCCACGCGCCGGGACCGACACCCTCCCCCGCGATCACCTGGAAGCCGAACGAGTCGGCGGGTCCGACGATCTTGTTGTCGATGACCTGGCTCGGGTCGTCGGGGCCGGTCAGCATGCCGGTGCGGTTGTCGGCCCAGCGGTGACCGTGCACATGGAAGGTGTGGTAGTACTCGCCGTGCGTGATCGAGACGAACTCGACCCGGTCCCCCACGGTCGCCTCGAAGTCGGGGCTGTCGTGGCCGGGTCTGTTGTTGATCGTCATGTCGTTGAAGACGATCGTGTGGGTCCTGTCGGGGAGGATGTCGCCCTTGCGGCGGACTATCACCGGACCGTAGAGGCCCTTGCGGATGCCGCCCGTGCCGTGCTCGGTGCCGACGACGTGGTCGTGGTAGTGCCAGTAGCCCGCGCTGCCCGCCCGCCAGGTGCCGTCCTTGCGGCGGCCCGGGGCGTGGGTGCGCCAGGTGTACGTGTGGGTGCCGCCCGGCTCGACGTGCGACCCGCTGAGCTTCGTGCCGTCGCTGGACACCTCGTAGTCCAGGCCGTGCACGTGCAGGCTCGCCGCCACGTCCATCGTGTTCTCGACCTCGATGTGCAGCGTGTCGCCCTCGTTGAGCTCGATCAGCGGGCCGGGGATCGTGGCCGCGCCCTTCTGGAGTCCGTAGCCCATCTGGCCGTCGGGGAGTTTCTCCATGTAGAGTTTGAGGTGCCTGACCTCGCCGCCCGCGGGGGCGGTACGGGCCGCCCCGTCGGCGCCGGCGGCGCTGTCGGCGGACGTGGCGTCCTTCGCGGCGACGAGTGACAACGATGTCGCCACCGTGGCCACGGCAGCCCCGCCCAGCATCATCCGACGGCTGAAGCCACGCCGGTCCGTCGCGTCCGCGGCGCCCGCACCCGTGATGCCCTTCGCGCCCGTGGCGCCCATGTCGTCCGTGGTGCCCATGCCGAACTCTCCCAACCTGCAATGCGATCAACAGACTTGACGGATCTGGCGGAACCGCGTGGCGGAGACGAACTGGTGAGACGGTAGTGGCATCGCCTTCGTTTATCCACACTCAGGACAAAGTTCGTGCGATCCCGGTCATAGCTATTGGCGACCTCCGCGAAAAGGTCTAGCTTCCATGGCGCTGTTGCTGTGACCGAGGAGGATGGGGTGACCACATGCGGCCCACACCGCATCAAACGCCACTGCCCGTAAGGAAGTTGGCCAGAAACAGACGCAGAGGCCGGATGGCCGCGGTGGCCGCCGGAGTCGTCGCCGCAGGTGTGCTGTCGGGTCCTGCCGTCAGCGCGCGCCCGGCGCCCGAGCCACCGCTGACAACGATGTCGATCACGTCGCCCCCCGGTAGTTCCGACGTCCGGGTGCTGATCTACCACGGGTCCGCGGCGGACGGCGAGGAGTCGCCCGTCGTCAACGCCGGTATCGAGGCGATCGAGGAGATCGGCCAGACGGGTCCCGCGGCCGGACGGTTCAGGGTGACGGCCACCGACGACGCCTCGGTCTTCACCAACGGGACGCGCCTCGGCCGCTTCAACGCCGTCGTCTTCCTGACCGGCGGCGGCGACGTCCTCGGACCGGAGCAGGAGGCCGGTCTGGAGGCGTACATGGAGGCGGGCGGCGGCTTCCTCGGCATCCATGACGCGGCCCGCGCCGAGCCGTACTCGGACTGGTTCACCGGGCTCGTCGGCGCCCGTCCCGCGGCCGGCGGCCCGACGAACGTGCAGCGGGCCACCGTCGAGGTCGGGGACCGGCGGCATCCGGCCACCCAGGACCTCCCGCTCCAGTGGAAGCGGCCCGACCGGTGGCTGGACTGGGCCAAGAACCCGTCCGGCGACGTGCACACCGTGGCCCGGGTCCGCGAGTCGACGTACCAGCCGGGCACCGGCGCGAACGGCGCCGACCACCCCGTCTCCTGGTGCCGCGACTACGACGGAGGCCGGTCCTTCTACACCGGCATGGGCGGCACGGAGTCCTCGTACGACGAGACGGAGTTCCGCTCGCACCTGCGCGGCGCGCTCGCCTGGACGACCCGGATCTCGCAGGCCGACTGCAAGGCCACCATCAACTCGAACTACAAGGCGGAGCGGCTGACCCAGCCCAACCAGCCGGGACAGAACGACCAGATCGGCGAGCCGCACGGCCTGGTCACCGCCCCGGACGGCCGGGTGTTCTACATCGGCCGCGGCGGCGCCGACTCCTCGCAGCCGGTCGTCACGGACTGGAACGACCCGGACATCGGCAAGGGCAGGGGCGAGATCCACGTCTACGACCCGAAGAGCAGGAAGGTCACGCTGGCCGGCACGCTCGACGTCTTCGGCAACAAGGGCGGCGGCGACGAGCTGACCAAGGTCGAGGAGGGCCTGCTCGGCATCGAGCTGGACCCGCGGTTCGCGGAGAACGGCTGGGTGTACCTGCACTACACGCCGCACTCCCGGATCGACCGCGACAAGCGGATGGCGGAGCGGTACGTCTCCCGCTTCACGTACAGCTCGCGGACGAGCAGGCTGGACCTGAACAGCGAGAAGGTCCTGCTGAAGTGGCCGGTGCAGATCCACAGCTGCTGCCACGCGGGCGGCGGGATGGCCTGGGACTCCAAGGGCAACCTGTACATCGCCACCGGTGACAACAACTCCAGCGGCTTCAGCGACGGCTACTCGGGCAACAACCCGCAGCCGAACTACAAGGGCGTCTCCTTCGCGGACGCGCGCCGCACGGCGGGCAACACCAACAACCTGAACGGCAAGATCCTGCGCATCCACCCGGAGCAGGACGGCACCTACACCCTGCCCGAGGGGAACCTCTTCACGGGCGAGGAGACCGCCGAGGGCGGCGGCAAGACGCGCGGCGAGATCTACGTGATGGGCGTCAGGAACCCGGCGCGCATCTCCGTCGACAAGAAGACGGACACCCTGTACGCGGGCTGGGTCGGCCCGGACGCCGGGTCGCCCTCGACGACCTGGGGCCCGGCGAAGTACGACACGTTCGCCGCGATCACCGAGCCGGGCAACCACGGCTGGCCGTACTGCATGGGCAACAAGCAGCCCTACCGGGACCGCAACCTGCCCGACCCGACGAAGCCGCTGGGCTGGTACGACTGCAACGCGCCGAAGAACGAGTCGCCGAACAACGACGGTCTCGTGAACCTGCCGCCGGTCACGTCGAACACCATCTGGTACTCGCCCCAGGGCGGCGGCCCGGACTTCCCGCGTGACGCGAACGGCATCCCGTCGTACAAGGCGGCGGAGCAGAAGTTCCTGCTGCCGTGGCTGAAGGGCGGCGGCCAGGCGGCCATGGACGGGCCCGTCTACCGGTACGACGAGAACTCGGCGAGCGCCGCGAAGTGGCCCGCGTACTGGGACGGCAAGTGGTTCGTCGGCGACTTCTACGACGCCGACCAGCCGCGCCACGCCGTGCTCCTGGACCCGAAGACGACCGGACAGGGCGGCATCCCGGTGCACGCCGAGTCCCTGAAGAAGATCGTGCCCATCGGCAACGACGGCATCAAGAACCTCATGGACTGGAAGTTCGGCCCGGACGGCACGCTGTACGTCCTCGACTACGGCCGTGGCTTCTTCACCTCGGACTCCAGGTCCGCGCTGTGGCAGGTGACGTACAAGGGCGGCGGCCCCACTCCCGCCGCCGACCAGCTCGCCCGGGAGGCGCAGTGACGAGCACGGCGAACACCGGAAGGCCGGGAAGGCCGGGAAGGCCGGGAAGCCGGAGAACCGGCCGGCTGTGGACGGCGCTGCTGGCGTCCCTGCTGATGGTGCTGGGCCTCGCGGCCACCTCGGCGTCCGGCCAGAGCGACAGCACCCCGTCCGGGAGGGCCGCCGCCGCGCAGACGCTCACCTGGACGGCCGGGAACGACATCGACAAGTACGCGTCCGCGCCCGCCACGGCGGTCGCGGGCCCGACGACGATCGTCTTCGAGAACAGCGAGGCGACCGGCAACACGACGGGCATGCCGCACACGCTGACGTTCGACGTGTCCGACCCGGAGTACCAGAACGACGTCCCGCTGAACATCCTGGCCAACCCGAACGACGACCAGGGCGGCCGGCACACGGCCGAGGTGACGCTCACCCCGGGCCGGTACCGCTACTACTGCACCATCCCCGGCCACGGTCAGATGCAGGGCATCCTCGTGGTCACGGAGGGCACCGGCGAGGACACCACCGCGCCGGAGACCTCCGCCCGGGTCAGCGGGGTGAAGAACGCCGAGGGCGCGTACGTCGGTTCGGCGACCGTGACGATCGGCGCGACGGACGCCGGTTCGGGCGTGGAGCGCGTCGAGTACGCGATCGGCGACGCGGGTGCCTGGCAGCCGTACACCACGCCCGTGGTGGTCGACCAGGTCGGCGCCCACAAGGTCCGCCACCGGGCGCTCGACAAGGCGGGCAACCTCTCCGCGGAGAAGACCGAGGAGTTCTCGGTGGCGGCCCCGTCGACGGAGGACAGGACACCGCCGGACACGTCGGCCGCGGTGAGCGGTGAGCGGAACCCGCAGGGGGAGTACGTGTCCATGGCGACCGTCACGGTGACGGCGTCCGACACCGGCTCCGGCGTCAACACCATCGAGTACGCGCTCGGCGACTCCGGTGCCTGGCAGCCGTACACGGCCCCGGTGATGGTCCACGAGACGGGCGCGCACAAGGTGCGGTTCCGGGCGACGGACAAGGCGGGCAACGCGGCCGCCGAGAAGTCCGTGTCGTTCACCGTCGTGCCGCCGCCCGTGGAGGACACCACTCCCCCGGTGACCGGCGTGAGCGTCGAGGGCACGAAGAACGCGGCCGGGGCGTACATCAACAGCGCCAAGGTGACGGTGACCGCCACCGAGGCGCACGGCGGTTCGGGCGTGGCGGCGATCGAGTACTCGCTCGACGGCGGCCCGTACCTCGCGTACACCGCCCCCGTGGTGGTCGACCGCGCGGGCGCGCACACGGTGGCGTACCGGGCCCGCGACAAGGCGGGCAACACCTCGGACGCCCGGACGGTGAGCTTCACCGTCGCCCCGGGCGGCGGGGTGCCGGCGCCGAACTGCGCCGAGTACGACGAGCGGCTGACGGTCTTCGTCGGCACGGTCGACTCGGGTGTGCCGAACCGGATCACCAACAGCCGGTGCCGCATCAACGAGCTGATCGAGGACGAGAAGGAGTGGACGTCCCACGCGCTGTTCCTCAAGCACGTGAAGAAGGTCCTGGACGCCCTCCTCGACGACGGTGTCCTCGTCCAGCGCGAGTACAGGCTGATCAACCAGGCGGCCAAGCAGTCGGGCATCGGTGAGCCGGGCCAGACCGAGGGGTACCGGACGATCCTCGACGGTACGCAGGCGTCCTTCGACAAGTGGGAGCACGTGGGCGGCGGTTCGTTCGGCCTGAACGGCGACGGGTCCATCACCTCGGGCACCTCCAGGGCCGGTCTGGGCATGCTGTGGTTCCCGGAGCGCAAGTACGGGGACTTCTCGCTGAAGCTCCAGTGGCGCGACGACGCGCCGGGCACGGCGAACGCCAACTCCGGTGTGTTCGTGCGGTTCCCGCAGGTCCACGGCCACCCGGAGGAGTCGCGGCCGGAGTGGGTCGCCATCAAGTACGGGCACGAGATCCAGGAGTTCGACAGTCCCACCGGCGACATGTACAAGACCGGTTCGGTCTACGGCTTCGACCGGGTGGGCCTGGCCGGTGCCGGTGTCACCCAGAAGGGCACCTGGAACGACTACGAGATCCGCGTGGTGGACCAGCACTACTCGATCTACCGCAACGGTGTGCTGATCAACGAGTTCGACAACACCGGTGGCCAGGACTTCACCCCGCCCCGCTCGGACGACCCGGGCACGGACGGGCGGCGGTTCGCCTCCGGCTACATCGGGCTCCAGGTGCACGGCACGACGGACGTGGTGTCCTACCGGGACGTCCGGATCAAGGAGTTGTGATCCCCGGGGGGAGCTCCGGCCCGTGAGGGGTCGTGGCTCCCCCGGAGGCCGTGGCTCCCGAGGGCCGCGGCTCCCCGGGGGCCGTGGTCCCCCGGGGACCACGGCCCCCGCACAGTCGCAGGGTCGCCGTCCTCCCCGGCCCTGCCCGGCCGTACCCGCTTCGGCCCGCCCGGCACCCCCGGGCGGCCGGCGGGTGCGGCCGGTCCCGTGGGGGGACCTGACGACGGGGCCGAACGGCCCCTCCCGACTGCCCCTTGCGGGCGAACCGGGCCCGCGCGGTCCCCGGCCC
>NZ_JAHKJW010000079.1 GCF_019710745.1 Streptomyces beigongshangae | reverse complement strand
CCGCCCGGCGCCCGGCCCCGCCCCGCGCCGGGGGCCCGCGCGTCATCCGGCTCGGCAGCCCCCGCCCGCGGCTGCGCCTGGTCAGCCTCGCCCTGGCCCTCGTGCTGATCGCCTTCGTCGTACGGCTCCTGCAGGTGCAGGCGGTCGACGCGAGCGAGTACACGGCCAAGGCCCAGAAGAACCGCTACCTCAGCCGCACCCTGGCCGCCGAGCGCGGCGGCATCACCGACCGCAACGGCGTCGACCTGGCGATCAGCGTGGACACGCACGACATCACCGCCGACCCCACGCTGTTCACCCGCGAGGCGACGAAGACCGGCGACGCCCCCGAGCAGGCCGCCGCCCTGCTCGGCCCGATCCTGGACGAGGACCCCGAGGCGCTCGCCGACCGGCTGCGCACGAAGAACACCCGGTACGTGGTGCTCGCCCGCCGGCAGACCCCCCAGGTCTGGACGCAGATCAAGGACCTGAAGAGCACGCTCGCCGAGAAGGCCGGCGAGGGCGGGGCGCCGAACGTCCTGGCGGGTGTCCTCCAGGAGCCCAGCAGCAAGCGGATCTACCCGAACGGCGACCTCGGCGCCGGGGTGCTGGGCTGGGTCAACGCCGACGGCAAGGGCGGCGGCGGCATCGAGCGGCAGCTCGAAGGGGAGCTGTCCGGCAAGGACGGCGAGATCCGCTACGCCCAGTCCGGCGGACGGCAGGTGCCGACCGCGGGCTCCACCGAGAAGCCCGCGGTGGCCGGCTCCGAGGTCGAGCTGACGATCGACCGCGACATCCAGTGGGCCGCGCAGAACGCCATCGCCGAGCAGGTCGAGAAGTCCGCGGCGGACCGCGGGTACGTCATCGTCCAGGACAACCGGACCGGCGAGATCCTCGCGATGGCGAACGCGCCCGGCTTCGACCCCAACGACCTGTCCGGGGCCGACGGGGGCGCCCTGCACAACTGGAGCCTGGAGGACGCCTACGAGCCCGGCTCCACCGCCAAGGTCATGTCGATGGCCGCGGTCCTGGAGGAGGGCGTCGCCACACCCGCCACGCACGTGACCGTGCCCAACCGGCTGCACCGCGGCGACCGGCTCTTCCGCGACGACATCGACCACCCGACCTGGTACCTGACGCTCAACGGCGTCCTCGCCAAGTCCAGCAACATCGGCACCATCCTGGCGACCGGCCAGCTCGGCAGCACGCAGCAGGAGGCCAACCGGGTCCTTCACTCGTACCTGCGCAAGTTCGGCCTCGGCGACTCCACGGGCCTCGGTCTCCCCGGCGAGACCAAGGGCATCCTCGCCCCCGCCGACCAGTGGTCGACCTCCCAGCAGTACACGATCCCCTTCGGCCAGGGCGTCTCCCTCAACGCGATGCAGGCGGCCTCCGTCTACTCGACGATCGCCAACGGCGGCGTACGGGTGGAACCGACGCTCGTCCGCGGCACGAAGGCGGCCGACGGCCGCTTCACCCCGGCCGCCGAGGCCCGCAGGACCAGGGTCGTCAGCGAGAAGACCGCGAGAACGCTGGCACAGATGCTGGAGTCGGTCGTGGACGACGAGGAGGGCACCGGCACCAAGGCGCGCATCCCCGGCTACCGCGTCGCGGGCAAGACCGGCACGGCCAACCGCGTGGACCCGGCCACCGGCCGCTACCACGGGTACACCTCGTCCTTCGCGGGATTCGCCCCCGCGGACAAGCCCCGCGTCACCGTGTACTGCGCCATCCAGAACGCCACCGAGGGCAGCTACTTCGGCGGTCAGATCTGCGGACCCGTCTACAAGGAGGTCATGGCGTTCGCGCTGAAGACCCTCCAGGTGCCGCCCACCGGGAAGCCGGCCCCCCGGCTCCCCGTCACCTTCACGCCCTGACCTCACGCCCCGACCGGCGGCGCACACCCGCCGCAGCCCGCACCACCGACCAGGAACAAGCCCGTGACCACGAACACGTCCGACCCCGGCCGGCCCGGCCCGCCGCCCGCCCCGCCGCGCCCCTCACTTCGCTCCGGCGGGGGTGTGCCCGGTACGCTCACCGCCGTGCCACACGCCGATCAGTCCCCCACCACCCAGAAGGACGCCCCTGTGACATGTCCGGGGCCGCCGCGGCCGGTTCGCGGCTCCGCCACCCCCCTCGCGGAGCTCGCCGACCAGCTGGGTGCCGACCACCCGAAGGGCGCCACGGGCGCCACGGGCGCCGCCGAGGTCACGGGCATCACCCATGACTCCCGCGCCGTGCGCCCGGGCGACCTCTACGCCGCACTGCCCGGCGCCCGCACCCACGGCGCCGACTTCGTGACGCAGGCGGCCGGCCTCGGCGCCGTCGCCGTGCTGACCGACCCGGCGGGCGCCGACCGCGCCGCAGCCACCGGCCTGCCGGTCCTCGTCGTCGACGACCCCCGCGCGCGGATGGGCGAACTGGCCGCCTCCGTCTACGGCCGCCCCGGCCGCGACCTGCTGCAGATCGGCATCACCGGGACGTCCGGCAAGACCACCACGGCGTACCTCGTCGAGGGCGGTCTGAAGGGCGTCCGCAGCACCGGGCTCATCGGCACGGTGGAGATGCGCATCGGCGACGAGCGCATCAAGTCGGAGCGCACGACCCCCGAGGCCACCGACCTCCAGGCGCTGTTCGCGGTCATGCGCGAGCGCGGCGTCGAGGCGGTCGTGATGGAGGTCTCCAGCCACGCCCTGGTCCTCGGCCGGGTCGACGGCTGCGTGTTCGACGTGGCCGTCTTCAACAACCTGAGCCCGGAACACATGGAGTTCCACTCCGGCATGGAGGACTACTTCCAGGCGAAGGCGCAGCTCTTCACGCCGGAACGCAGCCGGCTCGGCGTGGTCAACCTCGACGACGAGTACGGCCGCAGGCTCGTCAAGGAGGCCGGCGTCCCCGTGGTGACGTTCTCCGCCGGGGGGAACCCCGACGCGGACTGGCGCGCCGAGGACGTCCGGGTCGGCCCGATGGACTCCGCCTTCGTCGCGGTCGGTCCGAAGGGCGAGCGGATCACCGCCAGGTCGCCGCTCGCGGGCCCCTTCAACGTGGCCAACACGCTCGCCGCGATCGTCGCCCTCGCCGCCGCCGGGATCGACCCGCGGACCGCCGCGGACGGCATCGCCGCCGTCCCCGGCGTGCCGGGCCGCCTGGAGCGCGTGGACGCCGGGCAGCCGTACCTCGCGGTCGTCGACTACGCCCACAAGACGGACGCCGTGGAGTCCGTCCTGCGGGCCCTGCGCGAGGTCACCGAGGGGCGGCTGCACGTCGTCCTCGGCTGCGGCGGCGAACGGGACCGCACCAAGCGGATGCCGATGGGCGCCGCCGCGGCCCGTCTCGCCGACACCGCCGTACTGACCTCGGACAACCCCCGCGGCGAGGACCCCCTGGCCATCCTCGCCACCATGCTCGCGGGCGCCGCCGAGGTGCCCGCCCACGAGCGCGGGGAGGTCCAGGTCCTCCAGGACCGGGCCGCCGCGATCGCCGCCGCCGTCGCCCGCGCGCAGCCGGGCGACACCGTGCTGGTCGCGGGCAAGGGCCACGAACAGGGCCAGGACATCGCCGGGGTGGTCNCGGGCGACACCGTGCTGGTCGCGGGCAAGGGCCACGAACAGGGCCAGGACATCGCCGGGGTGGTCCGTCCCTTCGACGACCGCCAGGTGCTCCGCGCAGCTATCCAGCAGACCCAGGGATGAATTTGTGATCGCCCTCTCCCTCGCCGAGATCGCCTCAGTCACCGGCGGGCAGACGCACGACATACCGGATCCGTCGGTCCGGGTCACCGGACAGGTCGTCAGGGACTCCCGGGAGGTGGAGCCGGGCAGTCTCTTCGTCGCCTTCGCGGGCGAGCGCGTGGACGGCCACGACTTCGCCGCGGACGTCGTCGCGGCGGGCGCCGCGGCCGTCCTGGCCTCCCGGCCCGTGGGGGTGCCCGCGATCGTCGTGGACGACGTCCAGAGGGCCCTCGGCGCCCTCGCGCGGCACGTCGTGCGGCGGCTCGGGGCGACCCTCGTGGCCCTCACCGGCTCCGCGGGCAAGACCAGCACCAAGGACCTGATCGCCCAGGTGCTCCGCCGCAAGGCGCCGACGGTGTTCACGCCCGGCTCCCTCAACAACGAGATCGGGCTGCCGCTCACCGCGCTCGCCGCGACGCAGGAGACCCGGTTCCTCGTCCTGGAGATGGGCGCCCGTGGGATCGGCCACATCCGCCACCTCACGGAGCTGACGCCCCCGAGGATCGGCCTCGTCCTCAACGTCGGCACCGCGCACATCGGCGAGTTCGGCGGGCGCGAGCAGATCGCGCGGGCCAAGGGCGAGCTGGTGGAGAGCCTGCCCCCGGCCGAGGAGGGCGGCGTCGCCGTCCTGAACGCCGACGACCCGCTCGTACGGGCCATGGCCGCGCGCACGAAGGCACGCGTGATCCTCTTCGGGGAGTCCGGCGAAGCGGACGTACGGGCCGAGAACGTACGGCTCACCGGGAGCGGACAGCCCGCGTTCAGCCTCCACACACCCTCCGGGTGCAGCGAGGTGACCATGCGCCTGTACGGTGAGCACCACGTGTCGAACGCGCTCGCCGCCGCCGCCGTCGCCCATGAGCTGGGCATGTCCGCAGACGAGATCGCCACCGCGCTCTCCGAGGCGGGCACCCTCTCCCGTTGGCGGATGGAGGTCACCGAGCGCCCGGACGGCGTGACGATCGTCAACGACGCCTACAACGCGAACCCCGAGTCCATGCGAGCCGCCCTGCGCGCGCTCGTGGCCATGGGCAGGGCCTCACAGGCACAGGGGGGCCGGACGTGGGCGGTGCTCGGCCCGATGGCCGAGCTCGGGGACGAGGCGCTCGCCGAGCACGACGCGGTCGGACGGCTCGCCGTCCGGCTCAACGTCAGCAAGCTCGTCGCGGTCGGGGGCATCGAAGCGTCCTGGCTGCAACTGGGCGCATATAACGAGGGTTCGTGGGGTGAGGAGTCGGTGCACGTGTCCGACGCACAGTCGGCGGTCGACCTGTTGCGCAGTCAGCTGCGTCCGGGAGACGTCGTACTCGTGAAGGCGTCCCGGTCGGTCGGTCTCGAAAGGGTCGCGCAGGCGCTGGCCGAGGGCGCCGAGGGTGAGGTCGCCGTCCGATGATGAACCAGATCCTGTTCGCGGGAGTCATCGGTCTCTTCCTGACGCTGGTGGGCACCCCGCTGCTGATCAAGCTGCTGGCCCGCAAGGGCTACGGCCAGTACATCCGCGACGACGGCCCGCGCGAGCACCACAGCAAGCGCGGTACGCCGACCATGGGCGGCATCGCCTTCATACTCGCGACGATCGTCGCGTACTTCCTCAGCAAGGTGATCACCGGCAAGCCGCCGACGTTCTCCGGACTGCTGGTGCTCGGCCTGATGACGGGCATGGGCGTGGTCGGGTTCCTCGACGACTACATCAAGATCGTCAAGCGGCGCTCGCTCGGTCTGCGGGCCAAGGCGAAGATGGCCGGCCAGCTGATCGTCGGCATCGCCTTCGCGGTGCTCGCGCTGCAGTTCGCGGACAACCGCAACAACACCCCGGCCTCCACCAGGCTCTCCTTCGTCCAGGACTTCGGCTGGTCCATCGGCCCGGTGCTGTTCGTGGTCTGGGCGCTGTTCATGATCCTCGCGATGTCGAACGGCGTGAACCTGACGGACGGTCTGGACGGCCTGGCCACCGGCGCCGCGACGATGGTGTTCGGCGCCTACACGTTCATCGGCGTCTGGCAGTTCCAGGAGTCCTGCGCCAACGCGCAGACCCTCACCAACCCGGGCGCGTGCTACGAGGTGCGGGATCCGCTCGACCTCGCGGTCGTCGCCGCCGCCCTCATGGGCTCCTGCTTCGGCTTCCTGTGGTGGAACACCTCGCCCGCCAAGATCTTCATGGGGGACACCGGTTCCCTGGCGCTCGGCGGCGCGCTGGCCGGTCTCGCGATCTGCTCGCGCACCGAACTGCTGGTGGCCCTGCTCGGCGGCCTCTTCGTCCTCATCACCATGTCGGTCGTCATCCAGGTCGGCTCGTTCCGCCTCACCGGCAGACGCGTCTTCCGCATGGCACCGCTGCAGCACCACTTCGAACTCAAGGGGTGGTCCGAGGTCCTCGTGGTGGTCCGCTTCTGGATCATCCAGGGCATGTGCGTCATCGTCGGACTGGGCCTCTTCTACGCGGGATGGGCAGCCAAGAAGTGACGACCGCCGCCGACTGGCAGGGCATGCACATCACCGTCGCCGGTCTCGGCGTGAGCGGCATCAGCGCCGCCCGCGCCCTGGCCGGCCTCGGCGCGTCGGTCACGGTCGTCGACGAGGGCGACTCCCCGGCGCACCGGGAGCGGGCCGCCCTCCTCGAACAGCAGGGGATCGGGGTACGCCTGGGGGACGCCGGAACGCTGCCCGAGGGCACCGGCCTGGTGGTCACCTCACCGGGCTGGAAGCCGGACAGCCCGCTCTTCCTGGCCGCCGCGGAGGCGGGCGTGGACGTCGTGGGCGACGTCGAGATCGCCTGGCGGCTGCGCGGCCACGACGGCAGGAGGGCCGCCCCCTGGCTGGCCGTCACGGGCACCAACGGCAAGACCACCACGACCCGGATGCTCGCCTCGATCCTGACCGCCGCGGGCCTGCGCACGGCCGCGGTGGGCAACATCGGGACCCCGATCGTCGACGTCGTGCTCGGCACCGACGAGGCGTACGCCGACCTCGACGTGCTCGCCGTGGAGCTGTCCAGCTACCAGCTCCACTGGGCGCCCTCCCTGCGCGTCCACTCCGCGGCCGTCCTGAACCTCGCCCCGGACCACCTCGACTGGCACGGCTCCATGGCGGCGTACGCCGCCGACAAGGGCCGCGTCTACGAGGGCAACCGGGTCGCCTGCGTCTACAACGCGGCCGACGGGGCCACCGAGGACCTGGTGCGGGCGGCGGACGTCGAGGAGGGCTGCCGGGCCGTCGGCTTCACGCTCGGCACCCCGGGGCCCTCCCAACTCGGCGTCGTGGACGGCATCCTGGTGGACCGTGCCTTCGTCGAGGACCGGCACCGGCAGGCCCAGGAGCTCGCCGAGGTCGCGGACGTCCGCCCGCCGGCCCCGCACAACATCGCCAACGCCCTCGCGGCGGCGGCCCTGGCCCGCGCCTACGGCGTGCCCGCGAAGGCCGTACGCGACGGACTGCGGGCCTTCAGCCCCGACGCCCACCGCATCGAGCACGTCGCGGAGGTGGACGGCGTCGCCTACGTCGACGACTCCAAGGCCACCAACACGCACGCGGCACAGGCGTCGTTGGCGGCGTACGAGCCGATCGTGTGGATCGCGGGCGGGCTCGCCAAGGGCGCGACCTTCGACGAGCTCGTCGCCGCGTCCGCAGGGCGGCTGCGGGGCGTCGTCCTGTTCGGCGCGGACCGGGCCCTCGTCCGCGAAGCCCTCACGCGACACGCCCCCGAGGTGCCGGTGGTCGACCTCGACCGGACCGACACTGGGACGATGTCCGCGGCGGTCCGGGAGGCGGCACGGCTCGCCCGGCCCGGCGACACGGTGCTCCTGGCGCCGGCCTGTGCCTCCATGGACATGTTCACCAACTACAACCAGCGCGGTGACCTGTTCGCGGCAGCGGTCCGCGAACTCGGCGCCGCGGGCGCCTGACGGCAGGCCCCGGCCGGCCCGGGCGCCCGGACTCCTTGGGAGCGACGCGTGACGCCAACGTGGCCGGTGTACCGTCGGCGGTCTTCCGCCGGCGGTACGGCGCCGTACCGCCCCGTCCCCGGCCCGGGACCCGCGGGGCCCCGGGCGGGACGCCACGGCACCACGAAGGGGGCCCACCGTGCCCACTAGCCGTACGGGACGCCCTCCCGTCCAGCGGGCCCCCAGGCGCCCCGCCGGGTCCCGCCCCCCGCGCGACAACGCCGTGGTCCGGCTCCACGGCCGCGCACGGCGTGCCTGGGACCGGCCCCTGACCGCGTACTACCTGATCCTCGGCGGCAGTCTGCTGATCACCGTGCTCGGCCTGGTGATGGTGTACTCGGCGTCGCAGATCACCGCGCTCCAGCTGTCGCTGCCGGGGTCGTACTTCTTCCGCAAGCAGTTCCTCGCGGCCGTGCTCGGCGGGCTGCTGCTGCTGGCCGCCTCCCGGATGCCGTCCCCCCTGCACCGGGCGCTGGCCTACCCGATACTCCTCGGCTCGGTCTTCCTGATGATCCTCGTCCAGGTGCCGGGCATAGGGGTCGCGGTCAACGGCAACCAGAACTGGATCTCGGTCGGCGGCCCCTTCCAGCTCCAGCCCAGCGAGTTCGGCAAGCTCGCCCTCGTGCTGTGGGGCGCCGACCTGCTCGCCCGCAAGCAGGAGAAGCGGCTGCTGACCCAGTGGAAGCACATGCTGGTGCCGCTCGTGCCGGTGGCCTTCATGCTGCTCGGGCTGATCATGCTCGGTGGCGACATGGGCACGGCGATCATCCTCACCGCGATCCTGTTCGGCCTCCTGTGGCTCGCGGGGGCGCCGACCCGGCTCTTCGGCGGCGTGCTCGCCGTCGCGGCGACCCTCGGCGTGATCCTCATCAAGACCAGCCCCAACCGCATGGCCCGCCTCGCCTGCCTCGGCGCCACCGAGCCCGGTCCCGGCGACTCCTGCTGGCAGGCCGTGCACGGCATCTACGCCCTGGCCAACGGAGGGCTCTTCGGCTCGGGCCTCGGCGCGAGCGTGGAGAAATGGGGACAACTGCCCGAAGCGCACACCGACTTCATTTTTGCCATCACCGGTGAGGAACTGGGTCTGGCGGGCACTCTGTCGGTGCTCGCCCTCTTCGCGGCTCTAGGCTATGCGGGTATCCGCGTGGCCGGACGCACGGAGGACCCCTTCGTGAGGTACGCCGCGGGTGGCGTGACCACCTGGATCACGGCCCAGGCCGTGATCAACATCGGTGCGGTGCTCGGTCTGCTGCCGATCGCCGGTGTCCCGCTCCCGCTGTTCTCCTACGGGGGTTCCGCCCTGCTGCCGACCATGTTCGCCATCGGGCTCCTGATCGCCTTCGCGCGGGAGGACCCCGCTGCGCGGGCGGCGCTCGCGATGCGTCAACCCCGCTTTGGCAGAAAGCGGGCTGCGGTGAGAGGCTCCGCTGGTCGGGAGCCTCGGAAGTGGAACACGATGCGACGGCGCGCTGCGGCGCGTCCGTCCGGAGAGCGGTGAATTTCGGTGCATGTCGTACTCGCCGGCGGGGGGACCGCCGGCCACATCGAGCCCGCGCTCGCCCTCGCGGACGCCCTGCGCAGGCAGGACCCGACCGTGGGGATCACGGCCCTGGGCACGGAGCGCGGACTCGAGACCCGACTCGTGCCGGAACGGGGCTACGAACTCGGACTGATCCCCGCGGTACCGCTGCCGCGCAAGCCCACCCCAGAGCTGATCACCGTCCCCGGGCGGCTGCGCGGCACGATCAAGGCGGCCGAGCAGATCCTGGAGCGCACCAAGGCGGACGCGGTCGTCGGCTTCGGCGGCTACGTCGCCCTGCCCGGCTACCTCGCCGCCAAGCGCCTGGGCGTCCCGATCGTCGTCCACGAGGCCAACGCCCGGCCGGGACTGGCCAACAAGATCGGCTCGCGGTACGCCGCCCAGGTCGCGGTCTCCACGCCGGACAGCAAGCTGCGGGGCGCCCGCTACATCGGCATCCCGCTGCGCCGCACCATCGCCACCCTCGACCGGGCCGCCGCCCGCCCCGAGGCCCGCGCCGCCTTCGGGCTCGACCCCTCCCTGCCGACCCTGCTGGTCTCCGGCGGCTCGCAGGGCGCCCGCCGCCTCAACGAGGTGATCCAGCAGACCGCCCCCTACCTCCAGCAGGCCGGCATCCAGATCCTGCACGCGGTCGGCCCGAAGAACGAACTGCCGCAGGTCCACCAGATGCCGGGGATGCCCCCCTACATCCCGGTACCGTACGTGGACCGGATGGACCTCGCGTACGCCGCGGCCGACATGATGCTCTGCCGCGCGGGCGCGATGACCGTCGCCGAACTCTCCGCCGTCGGGCTCCCCGCCGTCTACGTCCCGCTGCCCATCGGCAACGGCGAACAGCGGCTGAACGCCCAGCCGGTGGTCAAGGCCGGCGGCGGACTGCTGGTCGACGACGCGGAACTGACGCCGCAGTGGATCCAGGGCAACGTCCTGCCCGTGCTCGCCGATCCGCACCGGCTGTTCGAGATGTCCCGCGCCGCTTCCGAGTTCGGCCGCAGGGACGCCGACGACCTGCTCGTCGGAATGGTGTACGAGGCGATCGCGTCACGCCGCTAGCGCGTGGCAGAAGGCAGGGGAGCGTGGCCGGACCGACCACCGCCGAACGCGGCGAACGGCAGCACCCGGACTCCGGCCCGCCCCGGCCCCGCCTGCCCGGAAGGATGCCGGGGCCCCGGGCGCTCGTCGCGCTGATCGTCTGCCCGGTCCTGCTCGCCGCGGGTGCCGTCTGGGTGCTGTACGGCTCGCAGTGGACGAAGGTGGAGCGCGTGTCGGCCTCCGGGACGCGGGTCCTGGCGCCGGCACGGGTCGTGGAGGCGGCCGGGATCGCGGCCGGATCGCCGTTGATCTCCGTCGACACCGACGAGATCGAGGCAAGGTTGCTCCGGGAACTGCCCCGGATCGACTCGGTCGACGTCTCGCGTTCCTGGCCCCACGGAATCAGGCTGAAAGTCACCGAACGCACCCCTGTTCTCGTCGCCGAGAACAGGGGGAGCACCGGAATCGGCGAAGGCGCGGGGGCCCCGGAAAATTATGAAAAAGGGGGCAAGTATGTCGAAGTGGACGCCGAGGGTGTGCGATATGCCACGGTTTCCCGCCCCCCGCAGGGTGTACCGAGACTGGAGCTGAACGTCTCCCGGTCCGCGGGACTGCGCCGTTTCGGCACCGACCGGCTGGTGCGCGAGGCGGTGCGCGTGGCCCGTTCCCTGCCGGCCGCGGCCGCTCGTGCCGCCCGGGTCGTCGAGGTGCGTTCGTACGACTCCATCGCGCTGGAGTTGAGCGGCGGACGCACCGTCGACTGGGGAAGCGGCGAGAAGGGCCGTGACAAAGCGCATACGCTCACCGCTCTCATGAAAGCGGCTCCCGGGGCGCGGCACTTCGACGTGAGTGTCCCCACCGCCCCGGCGTCATCGGGCAGTTGACGCGCGTCCGTGCAGGCCAGCACCCTGGTTGGGCAGCGCTATGGCTGATCACATAGGGTGAAAAGAAAAACGGGAGGTTCGGCGTGTTCGTTGAACGTGCGCCGCTTGTCGACTTAGTGTCCTGTTCGGAGAGTCCAAGGAACAGACACACTGGTAACCCTAAACTTCAGCGTTAGGGTTCGGGTCGGCGTTCGGACCGCCCCATTCGGCATCAGTCGTCGGATCGCGCCCGCGCGACACGACGACACGTAACTCGAGGCGAGAGGCCTTCGACGTGGCAGCACCGCAGAACTACCTCGCAGTCATCAAAGTCATCGGTGTCGGCGGCGGTGGTGTCAATGCCATCAACCGGATGATCGAGGTCGGTCTCAAGGGTGTCGAGTTCATCGCCATCAACACGGACGCCCAGGCACTGTTGATGAGCGACGCCGACGTCAAACTCGACGTCGGCCGCGAACTCACCCGCGGACTCGGCGCCGGGGCCAACCCGGCCGTCGGCCGGAAGGCGGCCGAGGACCACCGCGAGGAGATCGAGGAGGTCCTCAAGGGGGCCGACATGGTCTTCGTGACGGCCGGCGAGGGCGGCGGCACCGGCACCGGCGGCGCGCCCGTCGTGGCCAACATCGCCCGCTCGCTCGGCGCGCTCACCATCGGCGTGGTCACCCGCCCGTTCACCTTCGAGGGCCGGCGCCGCGCCAACCAGGCCGAGGACGGCATCGCGGAACTCCGCGAAGAGGTCGACACCCTCATCGTCATCCCGAACGACCGGCTGCTGTCCATCTCGGACCGCCAGGTCTCCGTCCTGGACGCCTTCAAGTCGGCGGACCAGGTCCTGCTCTCCGGTGTGCAGGGCATCACCGACCTCATCACCACGCCCGGTCTGATCAACCTCGACTTCGCCGACGTCAAGTCCGTGATGTCCGAGGCCGGTTCGGCCCTCATGGGGATCGGCTCGGCCCGCGGCGACGACCGCGCGGTGGCCGCCGCCGAGATGGCGATCTCCTCGCCGCTCCTGGAGGCGTCCATCGACGGCGCCCGGGGCGTCCTGCTCTCGATCTCCGGCGGTTCGGACCTCGGCCTGTTCGAGATCAACGAGGCCGCCCAGCTCGTCAGCGAGGCCGCACACCCCGAGGCCAACATCATCTTCGGCGCCGTCATCGACGACGCGCTCGGCGACGAGGTGCGGGTCACCGTCATCGCGGCCGGCTTCGACGGCGGGCAGCCCCCGTCCAAGCGGGACAACGTGCTCGGCTCGTCCTCCGTCAAGCGCGAGGAGCCCGCGCCGGTGCGGGCGGCCGAGAGCCGCCCCACCTTCGGTTCGCTCGGCAGCGTCACGCCGAAGGAGGCGCCGGAGCCCGCCGCGGAGCCGGTGAGCAGCGAGCTGCCGCAGTCCTCCCCGCCCGTGCCGCCGTCGCGGAGCTACTCCGACAGCGCGGCCGAGGAACTGGACGTGCCGGACTTCCTCAAGTGATAGGGCAGCGCTCCGCGGCGAGCACCGTGAACGGCGCGCACTTCGCCTTCACCGACCGGTGGGGCGGGGTGAGCGCCGTTCCGTACGAGGAGCTCAACCTCGGCGGAGCGGTCGGGGACGACCCCGAGGCCGTACGCGGCAACCGCGGGCGGGCGGCCGGCTCGCTCGGTCTCGACCCGGCGCGGGTCGTCTGGATGAACCAGGTCCACGGGCCCGACGTGGCCGTGGTCGACGAGCCGTGGGGGGAGCGCCCGGTGCCGGAGGTGGACGCGGTCGTCACCGCCCGCCGGGGCCTGGCCCTCGCCGTGCTCACCGCGGACTGCACGCCCGTGCTGCTCGCGGACCCCGTCGCCGGGGTCGTGGCCGCCGCCCACGCGGGACGGCCCGGCATGGTGGCCGGGATCGTGCCCGCCGCCGTACGGGCCATGGCGGGACTCGGCGCGCGGCCGGACCGGATCGTCGCCCGCACCGGCCCCGCCGTCTGCGGCCGGTGCTACGAGGTGCCGGACGCGATGCGCGCGGAGGTCGCGGCCGTCGAGCCCGCGGCGTACGCCGAGACGGCGTGGGGTACGCCGGCGGTCGACGTGACCGCGGGGGTGCACGCGCAGCTGGAGCGGCTCGGGGTGCGCGACCGGGAGCGGTCGCCCGTGTGCACCATCGAGTCGCGCGACCATTTCTCGTACCGCCGCGACGGCGTCACCGGCCGGCTCGCGGGCTATGTGTGGCTGGACTGATCGGACATGACGGACCGCAGGACCGAACTCGCCGCGAATCTGGCGCGGGTCGAGGAGCGCATCGCCGCCGCCTGCGCGGCGGCGGGACGCAAGCGCGAAGAGGTGACCCTGATCGTGGTCACCAAGACCTACCCCGCCGAGGACGTGCGGATCCTGGCGGAGCTCGGGGTGCGGCACGTCGCCGAGAACCGCGACCAGGACGCGGCGCCCAAGGCCGCGGCCTGCTCCGAACTGCCCCTCTCCTGGCACTTCGTGGGCCAGCTCCAGACCAACAAGGTGCGCTCCGTGGTCGGTTACGCGGACGTCGTGCAGTCCGTCGACCGGGCCCGGCTCGTGGGCGCCCTGTCGAAGGAGGCGGTACGGGCCGGCCGGGAGCTGGGCTGCCTGATCCAGGTCGCGCTCGACGCGGAGCGGTCCGCGGGCGGGAAGGGCGGACCCGGGGAGCGCGGTGGCGCGGGAGCGGAGGAGGTCGGGGAGTTGGGCGCACTCGTCGCGCGGGCTCCCGGACTGAGGCTCGACGGACTGATGACCGTCGCCCCGCTGACCGGTCCGTACGCCGGACGTGAACGGGCCGCGTTCGAGCGCCTGATGGATTTGTCGACCGACCTGCGCCGCGCCCATCCTGCTGCGAACATGGTCTCGGCAGGGATGAGTGCGGACCTCGAACAGGCGGTGGCGGCCGGAGCGACACATGTACGCGTCGGCACCGCGGTACTCGGTGTCCGCTCCGGGCTCCGGTAACGTCGCCAAGAAGTCGGACCACAGCAGAAAATATGGTCATTACCGCCATCGGCGGGCAGACGACCTCGTGGATCGCGGGCGCCTGGCAACAGTCAGCCGATCCACCACAGAGCGGAGGACTCAGAGCATGGCCGGCGCGATGCGCAAGATGGCGGTCTACCTCGGCCTCGTGGAGGACGATGGGTACGACGGCAGGGGCTTCGACCCCGACGACGACTTCGAACCCGAACTCGATCCGGAGCCTGAGCGGGACCGCCGGCGGCACGAGCCGTCACATCAGTCGCACCAGCCACATCAGTCCCAAAGGGACGAACCGGTACGAGTGGTGCAGCCTCCGGTGCAGCGCGACCCCGCGCCGCACTCCACGCCCCATTCCGCGCCCCATTCCGCTCCGCTCTCTGCGGAATCGAGCCGTCCGGCCCGCATCGCGCCCGTGGCATCCATCACACAAGAACGTCAGAGCCTGGAGAAGAACGCACCGGTGATCATGCCCAAGGTCGTGTCGGAACGAGAGCCGTACCGCATCACCACGCTGCACCCCAGGACCTACAACGAGGCCCGTACCATCGGGGAACACTTCCGTGAGGGCACCCCGGTGATCATGAATCTGACCGAGATGGACGACACGGACGCGAAGCGACTTGTCGACTTTGCCGCCGGTCTGGTGTTCGGTCTCCACGGCAGCATCGAGCGGGTGACGCAGAAGGTGTTCCTGCTGTCTCCTGCTAACGTCGATGTCACGGCGGAGGACAAGGCTCGCATCGCAGAGGGCGGGTTCTTCAACCAGAGCTGAGACGCAGGACCGGAACAGCAGGGAAACAGGGGAGAGGGACGCACGGATCATGAGCGTGGTTGCGCAGGTTCTCTACGTCGCGCTGATGTGTTTCCTCATCGTGCTGATCTTCCGGTTGGTCATGGATTATGTCTTCCAGTTCGCCCGCTCATGGCAACCCGGCAAGGCGATGGTGGTGGTTCTCGAGGCCACCTACACTGTCACTGATCCACCGCTCAAGCTTCTGCGGCGGTTCATTCCGCCGCTACGTCTCGGGGGCGTGGCGCTCGACCTGTCCTTCTTCGTACTGATGATCATCGTTTACATC
Organism: Streptomyces beigongshangae; assembly: GCF_019710745.1. GTDB lineage: Bacteria > Actinomycetota > Actinomycetes > Streptomycetales > Streptomycetaceae > Streptomyces > Streptomyces beigongshangae. The sequence goes on along the minus strand of NZ_JAHKJW010000079.1, from coordinate 13,190 downwards.
CTGATCTCCGTCGTGAGTCAGCTGTGAACGATACGGTCTTGCCGAACGCCGACGATGCCGACGACTACGTTGAGGTGAAGAGATGCCGTTGACCCCCGAGGACGTGCGGAACAAGCAGTTCACGACCGTCCGCCTCCGTGAAGGCTATGACGAGGACGAGGTCGATGCCTTCCTCGACGAGGTCGAAGCCGAGCTGACCCGCCTGCTCCGCGAGAACGAGGACCTGCGCGCCAAGCTGGCCGCCGCCACACGCGCCGCCGCGCAGAACCAGCAGCAGGGCATGCGCAAGCCACCCGAACAGCAGGATCAGCAGCAACAGCAGGGCCCCCCGCAGGGCATGCGAGGTCCCGGCGCTCCCGTGCCCGCCGGCATATCGGGCCCGCCGCAGCAGCAGATGGGCGGCCCCATGGGCGGTCCTCCCCAGCTGCCCAGCGGTGCTCCGCAGCTTCCCGCGGGCCCCAGCGCCCAGGGCGGCCAGCAGGGTCCCGGCCCGATGGGGCAGGGCCCCATGGGCCAGGGCGGTATGGGGCAGGGCCCCATGGGTCAGGGTCCGATGGGCCAGGGCGGTATGGGGCAGGGCCCCATGCAGGGACAGATGCAGGGACAGATGCAGCAGCAGATGCCCCAGCAGATGGGCGGCCCGATGGGCGGTCCCATGGGTGGCCCGATGGGCGGGCACGGCCCGCAGATGGGGCAGCCCGGCCAGGGTCCCGGTGGCGACAGCGCTGCCCGGGTGCTCTCGCTGGCCCAGCAGACCGCCGACCAGGCGATCGCCGAGGCCCGTTCCGAGGCCAACAAGATCGTCGGCGAGGCCCGCAGCCGCGCCGAGGGTCTGGAGCGGGACGCCCGTGCCAAGGCCGACGCCCTGGAGCGGGACGCGCAGGAGAAGCACCGCGTCGCGATGGGCTCCCTGGAGTCCGCCCGCGCCACGCTGGAGCGCAAGGTCGAGGACCTGCGGGGCTTCGAGCGCGAGTACCGCACGCGTCTGAAGTCCTACCTGGAGTCGCAGCTGCGCCAGCTGGAGACCCAGGCGGACGACTCGCTGGCTCCGCCGCGGACCCCCGCGACGGCCTCGCTCCCCTCGTCGCCCAGCCCGTCCATGGCTCCGGCCGGGGCGAGCGCGCCGTCCTACGGTGGCAACCCGATGGGCGGTCCCGGTCCCGGGGCCCCGTCCTACGGCGGCCAGCAGCAGATGACGCCGGCCATGACCCAGCCGATGGCGCCGGTCCGGCCGCAGGGCCCCTCGCCCATGCAGCAGGCGCCCTCGCCGATGCGCGGCTTCCTGATCGACGAGGACGACAACTGACGGCCTCCCGTACGCCGTAGGCGTCGGCAGCGTTCAGGGCGGAGCCCCCGGATAACCGGGGGCTCCGCCCTTTTCCGTCACCTCACGTGATTTTTTCGCCGCTCATGTCGCTGTACGTGTTGCTGTACGTGTTCGGGAGCGGGCGCACCTGTACGCGGGCACACCACGCCGAAGGCCCGGGTCCACCGATCTCTTTCCGGTGGACCCGGGCCTTCGGACGTACCCGTCAGACCTTGCGCAGGCGGAACGTCAGCGACAGCGGCTCGTCCGTGAACGGGGCGCCGTACGTGTCGTCCGCCCCGCCCCGGCCGCCCTCCTCGTCCGAGAAGTCCGTGGCGAGGACCTCGTCGGAGATCAGGGCGGCGTGCTCGGTGAGCGCCGCGGCGACCTTCGGGTCCGTGGACGTCCAGCGCAGGGCGATCCGGTCGGCCACGTCCAGACCGCTGTTCTTGCGGGCCTCCTGGATCAGGCGGATGGCGTCCCGGGCCAGACCGGCCCGGCGCAGCTCCTCCGTGAGCTCCAGGTCGAGGGCGACCGTCGCACCGGAGTCCGAGGCGACGGACCAGCCCTCGCGCGGGGTCTCCGTGATGATCACCTCGTCCGGGGCCAGCGTGACGGTCTCGCCGTCCACCTCCACCGACGCCGTGCCCTCGCGCAGGGCCAGGGACAGCGCCGCCGCGTCGGCCTCGGCGACGGCCTTCGCCACCGCCTGGACGCCCTTGCCGAAGCGCTTGCCCAGGGCCCGGAAGTTCGCCTTGGCCGTCGTGTCGACCAGCGAGCCGCCCCCCGCCGCACCGGTGGAGGAGTCGGCGAGGGAGGCGAGCGAGCTCACGTTCAGCTCCTCCGTGATCTGCGCGTGCAGCTCCGGGCCGAGGGAGTCGAAACCGGCCGCGGCGACCAGCGCGCGGGACAGCGGCTGGCGGGTCTTCACCCCCGACTCCGCGCGGGTGGCCCGGCCCAGCTCCACGAGCCGGCGTACCAGCACCATCTGCTTCGACAGCTCCGGGTCGATGACGGACAGGTCCGGCTCCGGCCAGGACGACAGGTGCACGGACTCCGGGGCGCCGGGGGAGACCGGCACCACGAGGTCCTGCCAGACCCGCTCGGTGATGAACGGGGTCAGCGGGGCCATCAGGCGCGTGACCGTCTCGACGACCTCGTGCAGGGTGCGCAGCGCCGCCCTGTCGCCCTGCCAGAAGCGGCGCCGGGAACGGCGTACGTACCAGTTCGACAGGTCGTCGACGAACGCCGACAGCAGCTTGCCCGCCCGCTGGGTGTCGTACGACTCCAGGGCCTGTGTCACCTGGTCGGTGAGCGCGTGCAGTTCGGACAGCAGCCAGCGGTCCAGGACCGGGCGGTCCGCGGGGGCCGGGTCGGCCGCGCTGGGCGCCCAACCCGCCGTGCGCGCGTACAGGGCCTGGAAGGCGACCGTGTTCCAGTACGTGAGGAGCGTCTTGCGGACGACCTCCTGGATGGTGCCGTGGCCCACCCGGCGGGCCGCCCAGGGGGACCCGCCGGCCGCCATGAACCAGCGCACCGCGTCCGCGCCGTGCTGGTCCATCAGCGGGATCGGCTGCAGGATGTTGCCCAGGTGCTTGGACATCTTGCGGCCGTCCTCGGCGAGGATGTGACCGAGGCAGACCACGTTCTCGTAACTGGACCTGTCGAAGACGAGCGTGCCGACGGCCATCAGCGTGTAGAACCACCCGCGCGTCTGGTCGATGGCCTCCGAGATGAACTGCGCCGGGTAGCGGCTCTCGAAGAGCTCCTTGTTCTTGTACGGGTAGCCCCACTGCGCGAACGGCATCGACCCCGAGTCGTACCAGGCGTCGATGACCTCCGGCACGCGCGTGGCCGTCTTCCCGCAGCCGTCCTGGGGGCAGGCGAAGGTGACGTCGTCGATGAACGGGCGGTGCGGGTCGAGCCGCGACTGGTCGCTGCCGCTCAGCTCCGTGAGCTCCGCGCGGGAGCCGGCCACGGTGAGGTGGTCGTCCTCGCAGCGCCAGATCGGCAGCGGCGTGCCCCAGTAGCGGTTGCGGGACAGCGCCCAGTCGATGTTGTTGTTCAGCCAGTCGCCGTAGCGGCCGTTCTTGACCGAGTCCGGGAACCAGTTGGTCTTCTCGTTCTCCGCCAGGAGCCGGTCCTTGACGGCGGTGGTGCGGATGTACCAGGACGGCTGCGCGTAGTAGAGCAGCGCGGTGTGGCAGCGCCAGCAGTGCGGGTAGCTGTGCTCGTACGGCACGTGCCGGAAGAGCAGCCCGCGCTCCTGGAGGTCGGCCGTGAGCTGTTCGTCGGCCTTCTTGAAGAAGACGCCGCCCACCAGCGGGAGGTCCTCCTCGAAGGTGCCGTCCGGGCGCACCGGGTTCACCACCGGGAGCCCGTACGCACGGCAGACCTTGAGGTCGTCCTCGCCGAAGGCGGGGGACTGGTGGACCAGACCCGTGCCGTCCTCGGTCGTCACGTACTCCGCGTTCACCACGTAGTGCGCGGGCTCGTCCTTCGGGAACTCGATCAGCTCGAAGGGGCGCCGGTACGTCCAGCGCTCCATCTCGGCGCCCGTGAAGGAGCGGCCGGTGGCCTCCCAGCCCTCGCCGAGGGCCTTCGCGAGGAGCGGCTCGGCGACGACGAGCCGCTCCCGGCCGTCGGTCGCCTCCACGTACGTCACGCCGGGGTGCGCGGCGACCGCCGTGTTGGACACCAGGGTCCACGGGGTCGTCGTCCACACCAGGAGCGCGGCCTCGCCCGCGAGCGGGCCGGAGGTGAGCGGGAAGCGCACGAACACCGAGGGGTCGACGACCGTCTCGTAGCCCTGGGCCAGTTCGTGGTCGGACAGGCCCGTGCCGCAGCGCGGGCACCACGGGGCGACGCGGTGGTCCTGGACCAGCAGACCCTTCCTGAAGATCTCCTTCAGCGACCACCAGACGGATTCGATGTACTCCGGGTCCATCGTCCGGTACGCGTCGTCGAGGTCGGCCCAGTACCCCATGCGGGTCGTGAGCTCCTCGAAGGCGTCGGTGTGGCGGGTCACGGACTCCCGGCATTTCGCGTTGAACTCCGCGATGCCGTACGCCTCGATGTCCTTCTTGCCGTTGAAGCCCAGCTCCTTCTCGACCGCCAGCTCCACCGGGAGGCCGTGGCAGTCCCAGCCGGCCTTGCGGCCCACGTGGTAGCCGCGCATGGTGCGGAAGCGCGGGAAGACGTCCTTGAAGACGCGCGCCTCGATGTGGTGGGCGCCCGGCATGCCGTTGGCCGTGGGCGGGCCCTCGTAGAACACCCACTCGGGGCGGCCCTCGGACTGCTCCAGGGTCTTGGCGAAGATCTTCTGCTCGCGCCAGAAGTCGAGCACGGCGTGCTCGAGGGCGGGCAGGTCGACCTGGGCCGGCACCTGGCGGTACTGCGGCTGTGTACTCGGCTGCGTATCCAACGAACTTCCTCCGGCGGACTTCTGCCTTCCGTCCGGAGGGACGAGAGCTGTGCTGTCACCTACGCCGTGTGCGGCGCGCTCCCGCGGTACCACCCTCCTTGGCCCCCCGCCGCGTTCCGTGCGCCGGTGAGCCCTCTCATTGGGTCGCGATGCCGGGTCTACCGGCCGCTGCTCGGGGCGCTGCGGCTTTCTTCCGGCGGCTCCGGGGTGATCTTCACGTCGCGCTCGCCCCCGGGCTCCCACCGCCCCCGGGTCGCTCTTGGCCGCGTACGCCGCTACTCGTCCCCATCCACGCTTCTCGCTGTGCCCAGTGTACGGCGCCGGGCGGACGGCGGCAGACAGGTTTCCCGGGGCCCGCCGGGCGCCGGAGCGCGGTGGCGGCGGTTCCGGCAGGCGGACGCCGACCCGAATGCCGGGGCGCCGGTGTTCGCATCCCGGGACGGCCGGCCCGGCGGGTTACCCGGCGGGGAGCTGGGCACAACGCTTGCAGACCCGCTGCACGACACGCGTGGGACGGGGGGCCGGACGGCGTGCCCCGTTGCCGCGGGACCCAAGTCGATTTATCGTCCCAGCACGATTCGCGTGCAAGGTCACCATATGTGAAGGGGTCGCGGCCATGGTGGCGAGGAAGACCCCCGTACAGCCGCCGGCGTCCGGCGGATCCACGGAAGCGGCCGGTCCCTCCCGGACGGCGGCCGGCAGCGGCAGGGCCGTCCACCGGACCGGCCGGGCGGTCGCGAGGAAGGCCGCCGGGACCGGGGCCGGGGGCGGCGGGCGCACACGCACGGCCAAGAAGGCGGTCGCTTCCGCGGCCGGGAGCGCGGCGCAGGCCGCCGAGACGACGGGAGCCACGACGGTGGTTGCGAAGAAGACCCCAGGCACGGCCGCGGCGGCCGACCAGCCCACCGCGGTTCCCAAGGCGCGGGGGGCCGCGGCGGAACCGGGCGAGCTCGCGGTACGCCCCGGCGAGGACCCGTGGACCCCGCAGGAGGTCGAGGAGGCGCGCACGGAACTGCTCTCCGAGGCCCTGCGGCTGCGCACCGAGCTCACCCGGTCCGAGGAGTCCCTGGCGGGACTGATGCGCGACTCCGGGGACGGCGCCGGCGACGACCAGGCGGACACCGGCACCAAGAACATCACGCGCGAGAGCGAGATGGCGCTCGCGGCCAACGCCCGGGAGATGCTGGAGCAGACCGAGCGCGCCCTGGAGCGCCTGGACGCGGGCACGTACGGGCTCTGCGAGAACTGCGGCGACCCCATCGGCAAGGCCCGTATGCAGGCTTTTCCGCGCGCCACCCTGTGCGTCGCGTGCAAGCAGAAGCAGGAGCGCCGCTCCTGACCTCCCCGGCCCCGCTCCCGGCCGGGCACCGGTCCACCCGGTGTGCCTCCTGGGCACCCGGCCGCGGAGGGCGGTGCCGTACCCTCGTGCTCAGTCAGGCACCTAGGTTGAGGGACTCACGTGGCAGAGGCGGAGCGCATCATCGGTACGCCGGATACCCCGGACGCGGCGGCAGCCGGACCGGAGCAGCCCGAGGCGCCCAGGGGCGGGCGCCGCATCGCCGTGCTCTTCACGGTCGCCGCCCTGGCGTACGCGCTGGACCTGATCAGCAAGCTGATCGTGGTCGCGAAGCTGGAGCACCACGAGCCGATCGAGATCGTCGGGGACTGGCTGCGGTTCGAGGCGATCCGCAACGCGGGCGCGGCCTTCGGCTTCGGTGAGGCATTCACGATCATCTTCACGGTGATCGCCGCCGCCGTGATCGTGGTGATCGCCCGGCTCGCCCGCAAGCTCTACAGCCTGCCCTGGGCCGTCGCGCTCGGTCTGCTCCTCGGCGGTGCGCTCGGCAACCTCACCGACCGCATCTTCCGCTCACCGGGCGTCTTCGAGGGCGCGGTCGTCGACTTCATCGCACCCAAGCACTTCGCGGTCTTCAACCTCGCCGACTCCGCGATCGTCTGCGGCGGCATCCTGATCGTGCTGCTGTCCTTCCGGGGCCTGGACCCGGACGGCACCGTCCACAAGGACTGACCCCGCGGGCGCACGGGCGGTCCGCCGCGCGCACGGGCGGTCCGCCGGGCGCGTGGGCTGCCGTACGGCGGTGTCCGGCCCGTCCGGCATACTCGACGGGTGAGCACCGTTCCCGATATCCGTACCCTGCCCGTGCCCGACGGCCTGGAGGGCGAGCGCGTCGACGCCGCCATCTCCCGCATGTTCGGCTTCTCCCGTACGAAGGCCGCCGAGCTCGCCGCGGCAGGGAAGGTCACGGTCGACGGCTCGGTGGTCGGGAAGTCCGAGCGGGTGCACGGCGGCGCCTGGCTGGAGGTGGAGATGCCGCAGGCACCCGCCCCCGTGCAGATCGTCGCCGAACCCGTCGAGGGGATGGAGATCGTCCACGACGACGACGACGTCGTCGTGATCGTCAAGCCGGTCGGCGTCGCCGCGCACCCCAGCCCCGGCTGGTCCGGGCCGACCGTGATCGGCGGTCTCGCCGCCGCCGGGTACCGGATCTCCACCTCGGGGGCCGCCGAGCGCCAGGGCATCGTGCACCGCCTCGACGTGGGCACCTCGGGCCTGATGGTGGTGGCCAAGTCGGAGTACGCGTACACGTCGCTGAAGCGCCAGTTCAAGGAGCGCACGGTCGACAAGCGCTACCACGCGCTCGTCCAGGGCCACCCCGACCCGACCAGCGGCACCATCGACGCGCCCATCGGCCGGCACCCGAACCACGACTACAAGTGGGCGGTCACCGCCGAGGGCAAGCCCTCCGTGACCCACTACGACCTGATCGAGGCGTTCCGCGCCGCCTCGCTGCTCGACATCAAGCTGGAGACCGGGCGCACCCACCAGATCCGCGTCCACATGTCGGCGCACCGGCACCCCTGCGTCGGCGACCTGACGTACGGCGCCGACCCGACGCTCGCCAAGCGGCTCGGACTCACCCGCCAGTGGCTCCAGGCGGTACGGCTCGGCTTCGAGCACCCCGGCGACGGACAGTGGGTCGAGTTCGCCTGCGACTACCCCGAGGACCTGCAGCGGGCCCTGGACCGGGTGCGGGAGGAGAGCAACGCATGACCCCGGCCCCGCCCCCGACGTCCTACGAGGTGCGGATCGTCCGGGACCCCGCCGACCGCGAGGCGTGCTTCGCCGTGCGCAAGGAGGTCTTCGTCGTCGAGCAGCAGGTCCCCGAGGACCTGGAGTACGACGCGTACGACGCCGGTGCCGTGCACGTGCTGGCGGTGCGCGAGGACGGGGAGCCGCTCGGCGCGGGACGGCTGCTGCACGGGGAGGCGGCGGCCGCCGTGAACGGCGGGGACACCGGCGTCGGATCCCTGGGGCGGCTCGCCGTCGTACGGGCCGCGCGGGGCCTCGGCGTCGGCGCGGCGCTCGTACGGGGCATCGAGGACGCGGCCCGCGCGCGCGGGCTGACGGCGGTGGACCTGCACGCGCAGACGCACGCGCTGCCTTTCTACGAGCGACTGGGGTACGTGGCGTACGGGCCGGAGTTCCCCGACGCGGGGATTCCGCACCGGGCGATGCGGCGCGGTCTCTAGCATCGGCCGGCGGCCGGCGGCCGACGGGCCGACGGGCCGCGGGGGCCGGGCGCGGTCCCCCGCGCTCCCGCGCAGGCGCCCCCGGCGTGCGGAGCCGCTGGTCGGTGGCACGCTTGAGATCTGGCCGGAATCGATCGCCTAGACCCCCGGAGCGCTGACCGTGGACCAGTTGGCCCTGCTGTTCGTGCTGCTGCTCGGGGCCGTCGTGAGCGTCCCGCTGGGGGACCGGCTCGGACTCCCCTCACCGGTGCTGATGACCCTGCTCGGGATCGTGCTGGCCCTCCTGCACTTCGTGCCGAACGTGGACATCCCGCCCGAGCTGATCCTGCCCGCGCTGCTTCCGCCGCTGCTCTACGCGGCCGTGCGGCGCACCTCCTGGCGGCAGTTCGCCGCCAACAAACGGCCGATCTTCCTGCTCGCCGTGGCCCTGGTGTTCGTCACCACCGCCGTGGTCGCCGCGGTCGCCCACACGGTCGTGCCGGGACTGCCGGTCGCCGCCGCGGTGGCGCTCGGCGCGCTGGTGGCGCCGCCCGACCCGGTCGCGGCGACCGCCGTCGCGGGACAGCTCGGGCTGCCCCGCCGCCTGGTGTCGATCCTGGAGGGCGAGGGGCTGTTCAACGACGTGACGGCCATCGTGCTGTACCACGTCGCCATCGCCGCCGCCGTCAGCGGTTCCTTCTCCCTGCCGGGCGCCGCCCTCGACTTCCTGCTCTCCGCCGTCGTCGCCGTGATCGTCGGGGTCGGGCTGGGGTGGGGGGCGAACCGGCTGATGGACTACCTCGGCGACCCGACGCTGCAGATCGGGCTGACCCTGCTCGTGCCGTACGCCTCCTACGTGCTGGCCGAGGAGCTGCACGGGTCCGGGGTGCTGGCGGTGCTCACCACGGCCATGTTCCTGGCGGAGTACGCGAACGACGCCGACGACGTCATGACGCGGCTGGCCGGGCACACGTTCTGGAACATCGTCGACACGCTGGTCACCGGGGTGGCGTTCGGGCTCATCGGACTGGAGCTGCACAACGCGATCAGGACGGCGTCGGGGCGGTGGGGCGAGATGCTCGGCTGGGCCGCCGCGGTCGTGGGGGTCGTCGTGTTCGTACGCCTGGCCTGGCTGCTGCCCGCCACCTGGCTGGCCAGGCGGATGCACACGAGACGCGAGCGGGACGAGGACATCCCGACGACCTGGCGCGAGACCGTCGTCATGTGGTGGGCCGGGATGCGCGGAGTGGCCTCCGTCGCGCTCGCGCTGGCCATCCCGCTGACGACGGAGAGCGGGGAGTCGTTTCCCCAGCGCGACGAGATGATCTTCATCGCGTTCGGGGTGATCATGGTGACGCTCGTGGTGCAGGGCCTGAGCCTGCCGTGGCTGGTCCGGAGGCTGGGGGTGCAGGCCGACACCGACCACGAGAAGGACTTCGAGAGGACGCTCGCCGTGCGGGCGGCCAGGGCGGCGAAGCAGCGCCTGAGGGAGATCGGGGAGGCGGAGGACCTCCCCGAGGAGCTCACCGAGCAGCTGCAGCGGCGGGCGTTCGACATCGGGTACCGGATCAGCCCCGACCTGGGGGAGGACGAGCGCCGGGAGGCCCATGAGCAGCGGGCCCGGCGGCTCAAACGGGTGCGGCGCATCCAGGGGGAGATGCTCTCCGCCGCGCGGCACGAGGTGCTGGCCGCGCGGAGCGAGGCGGGGGCGAACCCCGAGGTGGTGGATCGGGTGCTGCGCCACCTCGACGTGCGGAGTCTCAGGTAGGTCCTTGCCCTGCCGGGTGGATCCGGCAGGGCAAGGACCTGGGGGTGGGGCGGGGCGGGTGCGTTTTCGGGTGGCGGGCCGGTGGAGGCTTGTCGTGCGGTTCCCCGCGCCCCTTGCGGGCGCCCCTGCAGGGCGGCCCTTCGGGGCGGGGTCAGCCCCGGCCCGTGCGCGGGGGTTCCACCATGCGGCTCCGGGGGCGGGGGCGGTGGGGCTCCGTGCCGTTCGGGTGGGCGGTGCCCGGGGGGAGGATCGCGTCGGCCGTGTTGACGCGGGGGAGGGCGTACGGGTGGTGGCGGGCCAGCCAGCGCAGCATCTGCTCGCGGACGGTGACCCGGACCGTCCAGACGTCGTCCGCGTCCTTCGCGGTGACCAGCGCGCGCACCTCCATCGTGCTGGGGGTGGAGTCGGTGACGGCGAGGCCGTAGTCGCGCCCGTCCCACGCGGAGCACTCGCGCAGGATGTCGCGCAGCTTGTCGCGCATCTCCTCGACCGGCGCGCTGTGGTCCAGGTGGAAGAAGACCGTGCCGGTCATCTGCACCCCGCCGCGGGACCAGTTCTCGAACGGCTGCGACGTGAAGTACGACACCGGCATGGTGAACCGGCGCTCGTCCCAGGTGCGCACGGTCAGGAAGGTGAGCGTGATCTCGTCGACCGTGCCCCACTCGCCGTTCACCACCACCGTGTCCCCGAGCCGCACCATGTCGCCGAACGCGATCTGCAGACCGGCGAACATGTTGGCGAGCGTGGACTGCGCGGCCACACCGGCGACGATGCCGAGCACACCGGCCGAGGCGAGCAGCGAGGTACCGGCCGTACGCATGGTCGGGAAGGTCAGCAGCATCGCGCCCACCGCCACCACCCCGACGACCGCGGAGACCACGCGCTGGATCAGCGTGACCTGCGTACGGACCCGGCGGACCCGGGCCGGGTCGCGGTGGGTGTGGGCGTAGCGGGAGTACGAGGACTCGACGATCGCCACCGCGATACGCACCAGCAGCCAGGCCGTGGAGCCGATGAGGACCAGGTTCAGGACGTGGGCGATCCCCGCGGAGTGCGTGGTGGCGATCTCCGCCTGGTCGTACAGCCCTCTCAGCAGCACCGCGCCCATCGTGAACTGCAACTGAAGACGGCAGCGGCGCAGCAGGCCCCACAGCGGGACCCCGGGGTGGCGTTGGTCGGCGCGTCGCAGCAGCAGGTCGACCAGCCAGCCGACGAGCAGCGTCACCACGAGCGAGCCGCCGACCACGATCAGCGGGCGAAGCACGTTCTCCATCCTTGGACCGTAACCGTCCCCGGGGCCGCTAATCTGTAACACCGGTCATACCCGCGGCCCCGGCGCCCCGGACCGGCCATGGTCCCGGCGCCCCGGACCGGCGCCGTCGGCGCCGACTGGCACCATGGCCCCATGAACATCATGCTCTTCCACTCGACCTACGGTCTGCGGCCGGCCGTGCGGGACGCGGCGGACCGGCTGCGCGCGGCCGGACACGAGGTGTGGACACCCGACCTCTTCGAGGGCCGCACCTTCGAGACCGTGGAGGAGGGCATGGCCTTCAAGGACGAGCTGGGCAGGGACGAGCTGCTCAGACGTGCCGTCCTGGCCGCGGCACCCTACTCGGAGCGGGGGCTCGTGTACGCGGGTTTCTCGCTGGGCGCGGCGACCGCGCAGACCCTGGCGCTCGGCGACGGCAGGGCCCGCGGACTGCTGCTCCTGCACGGCACGTCCGACATCGCGGAGACCGCCTCGGTGGACGAGCTGCCGGTGCAGCTGCACGTGGCGGACCCGGACGCCTTCGAGCCCGACGACTGGCTGACCGCCTGGTACCTGCGGATGGGGAAGGCGGGGGCCGACGTGGAGATCCACCGGTACGCGGGCGCCGGGCACCTCTACACCGACCCCGGCCTGCCGGACCACGACGAGGAGGCCGCCGAGGCCACCTGGCGGGTGGCGCTCGGCTTCCTCGAAACCCTGTGACCGGCTGCTCACCGCTACTCGGTCACTCAGTAACTGAGTAACTGAGTTACTCAGTTACTTGGTGACGCCCGCGTCCTTGAGCGCCTTCTGCCAGTCGGCGACCGAGCCCGGGTTGGTGATCACCTTGTCGTTGATCTTGATGGTCGGCGTCGAGTCGACGCCCTCGGCGTCCTCGAACGACTGGCTCATCCGCATCGCCCAGGCGTCGTACGTGCCCTTCTCGACGGCGTCCTGGAACTTCTTGTTGTCCTTCAGCGCGTCCACCGTGTCCGCCACCTTGATCAGGTAGTCGTCCTTCGCGAGGTCGTCCGTCGACTCCTTCGGGTGGTACTTCGCCGAGTACAGCGCGGCCTTGTACTCCAGGAACGCGTCGGTGCCGACGTTCAGCGCCGCGCCGAGCGCGCTCACGCCGTTCTTCGAGCCCTCGCCGCCGAGGTTCCCGTCGAGGAACGTGCCCAGGGTGAAGGAGAGCTTGTAGTCGCCGTCCTCCATGCCCTTGTTCACGGTCTCGCCGACGGTCTGCTCGAAGGAGGCGCAGGCCGGGCAGCGCGGGTCCTCGTACAGGTGAACCGTGTTGTCGGTCTTGGAGTCGCCGATGACGACGCTCGTGCCGTCCTTGCCGCTGGTGTTGGCGGGCGCGACGACCTTCGCGTCGGCGGCCTCGTCCCACTTCGAGGGCTCGTTGTTCTGGACGACGGCCCAGCCGATGCCGCCGGCTATCGCGAGGACCGCGACGATCGAACCGGCGACGACGAGCTGCCGCTTGGCCTTGTCGCGCTTGGCCTGGCGCTCGCGCTCGACGCGCAGCCGCTCACGGGCCGCCGACTTCGCGGCCTGGCTGTTCCTCTTGCTCATGATCGTTCTCCGTGGTGGTGGCAGGTGTGTGCGGGGACTGGCGTGCTCAGGCGGGAACGGCCGAGCACGGCGGTCCACGCCGCCCCAGGGAGTGCACGAAGAGGCGCCTGCGCGTGGCGGCGACCCGGCGGACGGGCCGCGGCATCCGGCGCACCGGAGGGAGGGGGGCGGCCACCGCGGCGGCCGCGGCCAGCAGCGGACGGAAGGTGGTGGCGCCCACCGCGTCCAGGAACCGGGCCAGGGCCCGCTCGCCGCGGCGCAGCCAGGCGGCCGCGGCGAGACCGACGCCGACGTGCGCGCCGAGCAGCAGCCAGGCGGCGCCCGGGTCGGC
>NZ_JAHKJW010000078.1 GCF_019710745.1 Streptomyces beigongshangae | reverse complement strand
AAAAACCCCAGGTCAGGCACCCATATCTCCAACACAATCACGCACCAGCTCGTAAGAGATCGCGCAGATAGGTGCTGCGCGGCGACGAGCTTTTCGGTGCCCGGGAAGCTCTGGCTGGCGGACGGGCCTGCGAGTGAAGAGACGAGACGTCGGGTAATCCCCTGATCCGGGTGTCGCTGCCCTGGTAGCGTTCACGGCATGTCTGCTGCTTCGTGTGCGGCCGCTTGCGCCGCGGTGACCAGGTCGTCCCGCTAGCGGCGGGACGTTCGACCCACACACTCTCCCTGGACGTCCAGCCGCTTCGTGATCAGACCGGAGCGGCACAGGTTTGTGCTGCTCAGAACTTCTTCTGAGTGACGGAGCACCTGATGCTTCCAGGCATCCCTTCTTCCCGCGGGCACAGCCCGTCTCCGGCACGCGCACGGCTGGTGCTGTGCGCGATGTCCATGCTGCAGTTCTTCATCGCGGTCGACGTGACCGTGGTCAACATCGCCCTGCCCTCGATCGGCGCCGACTTCGACGTCGACGGGCACACTCTGACCTGGATCGTGGTCGGGTACACGGTCACCGGTGGCGGGCTGCTGATGCTCGGTGGCCGGCTGGGCGACCTGCTCGGGCGGCGGCGCGTACTGCTGCTCGGCACCGGCCTGTTCGGCGCCGCGTCCCTGCTGGCGGGCCTGGCCCCCACGTTCGCGCTGCTGGTTCTCGCGCGCCTGCTGCAGGGCGCCGGTGAGGCCATCGCGCTGCCCGCCGCGATGGCCACCATCGTCCTGATGTTCCCCGAAGGCCCGCGCCGCTCGCGGGCCCTGAGCGTGTGGGCGGCGGTGGCCAGCTGCGGTCTCGTGGTCGGGTTCGTCCTGTCCGGAGTCATCACCGCCCACCTGGGGTGGCGGTGGATCTTCCTGGTCCCGGTCCCGTTCATCCTGATCGTGCTGCTGGCGGCCGTCTTCCTGGTCGAGGGGGAACGTCCTGCGGCCAAGGACGTCCTGCGGCTGGACCTTCCCGGCGCACTGCTGCTGACCGCCTGCCCGCTGCTGTTCACCCTCGGCGTGGTCAAGGCCGGTGAACCCGGAGCGCCCACATGGGTCATCATGGGGACGCTGGCCGGGGCGGTGGCCACCGGGGCCGGGTTCGTGCGCGTTGAGGCACGCTCGCGCAACCCCCTGCTGCCGCTGCGCTTCTTCGCCAACCGAACACGTGTGGCGGCCAATGTGGCCACGATGCTGCTGAGCGGAGCGCTGTCGACCTCGTTCCTGCTGTTCACCTTCTATCTGCAGGACCGACTGGGCACCGGCCCGCTCGGCGCGGGCCTGACGATGCTGCCCCTGGCCCTCTCTCTGATCGTTTTCTCGATGCTGGTGCCCCGCCTGCTGGGCCACTGGGGAGCACGCGCGTGTGTGCTGGCCGGCATCGGGTCCACCGCGGCCGCGATGGCCGCGATCGCCGCCATCGCGGCCCTGCGGGCAGACGGCGTGGCGATGATCCCGGCCATGCTCCTGATCGCGGCCGGGATGGGGTTCGGCCTCGTGGGGCTGCAGTACCTCGCGGTCGGCGGCGTCACCGAGGACGACGCCGGGACCGCCGCAGGCATCCAGCGCGCGGCTGACCAGCTGGGCGGCGCGACCGGGGTGGCGCTCTGCGTCGGGATCGGGTTCGCCCCGTCCATGCACTCCCTCGATCCGTTCCTGGTCGCCACCCTGCTGGCCACCATGGGGCTCGTGACCGGCGCGGTCGTGATCTGGCGCATGCCCGCACCTGTTCTCGCAGCGGACCTGCGGGAACAAGCCGGGTGACTGTCGCCCCGCAGGGGTGTGCCACCCATAACGGTCGGGACGGCACACCCCTGCGGGGCTTGCCGGTCAACGCCTTCTTCGGCTGAGCGAAGGTCACGTGCCCGTCCTGCCCTCATCCATAACCGACCCGTTGTGGAAGCAGTTCCAAGCCCTCCTGCCCAAGCGGTCAGCGGCCGCTCATCCGTTGGGCTGCCACCGCCCCCGCATCCCCGACCGGATCGTGTTCGACAAGCTCCTGGCCCGCCTCGTGCTCGGAGGCACCTACCAGCAGCACGCCGACCACACGTGCTCGGCAACCACGACACGATGAGGGCTCGGCGAGATGAGTGGATTGCCGACGGCCACTTCGAACAACTGCACCACCTGGCGCCGGAGGCATACGACGAGACCATCGGCCTCGACCTTGAGAATCCCGTGGGTGGACACCTGCATCGTGAAAACCCCTGGCGGTGGCCACAACACCGGGCGCAGCCCGGTGGACCGAGGCAAGAGCGATCTGAAGCGTTCGGTACCGGTCGACGCTAAAGGCTTGCCACTGGGGTGGGTCCTGGCCGGCGCGAACCACAACGACTCGCCGCTGTTGCGCCCCACCCTGGAAACCCTGCGCCTGTTCGGGTTCCGTCTGCCACCGGCGATCACGGTGCACCTGGACGCCGGCTACGACTCACAACCCACCCGAACGCTGCTGGACGAGCTGGGCTGCGCTGGGCGGATCACCCCGAAGGGACAGTTCATCCCGATCAACCACACCCACCGGTGGGTGGTCGAGCGGACCAATTCCTGGCACCACCGGGGGTTCAAGACGTTGACGATCGTGACCGACCGGCGCGCGACAGTACAGGACGCGTGGGTAGCGCTGACCAGCGCGGTCATCATGATCCGCAGGCTGCCCCGCCGGGCCTGAACCGCCTACCGGTGGGATACCCGCCCTGCCCAACGACCCTGACCTATCCGCGCGATCTCTCTTATGTCCCCGCCGTACCTTGCTGCTGATGTCAGCCAGGCATAGCGGCTCGGTGCCCTCGGCGGGTCATGCCCGCAGGTAAGTGAGGACGGCCAGGACCCTGCGGTGGGTCTTGTCCGTCGGAGGTAGGTCCAGCTTGGTGAGGATGTTGCCGATGTGCTTGCCGATCGCCGCTTCGGAAACCACCAGCTCCTTGGCGATCGCGCCATTGGACTTGCCTTCGGCGATCAGTGCCAGCACCTCGCGTTCGCGCGGGGTGAGCTGCTCCAGCGGATCGCGGCGGCGGCGCAGCAACTGGCGCACCACCTCGGGGTCGACCACCGTCCCGCCGTTCGCCACCTTGTGCAGCGCTTCTGCAAACTCCTCAACCTGGCCGACTCGGTCCTTAAGCAGATAGCCGACGCCTGTTCCGTCGCCGGAGTCCAGGAGTTCGGCGGCGTATGTCCGCTGCACGTACTGGCTGAGGACCAGGACCGGGAGTGTGAGGCGCTTCTCGCGCAGCCGCACTGCCGCGTGCAGCCCTTCGTCCTGGAAACCGGGCGGCATGCGTACGTCCGTCACCACGATGTCGGGGGCGTGCTCCTCGACAGCGGAAATCAGTGCCTGTGCGTCCCCGACAGCCGACACCACCTCGTGGCCGTAGCGGCTGAGCAGGCCGATGAGTCCTTCCCGCAGTAGCACGCTGTCTTCGGCCAGCACTACGCGGAGCGGTCGGCCGCCCTGGTCAACTCGCAAGGAAACTCCACACGCAACAGAGTCGGTCCACCCGGCGGACTGGTCAGGGCAAGTCTGCCATCAAGGACCGATACCCGGTCCGCGAGACCGGTGAGGCCGCTGCCCGCCGAGGGGTCCGCGCCGCCGCAGCCGCCGTCGCGCACTTCGAGGAACAGGCGTCCGCCGCGATGACCGCCGCTCACCTGCGCGCGGTGGGCCCCGCTGTGTTTGGCGACGTTGGCCAGCGCCTCGCAGACCACGAAGTACGCCGCGGATTCGACCGCCTGGGGTGGCCGGCCCGGCAGTTCGAGGTCGATGTCGACGGGGACCACGCAGCGGTCGGCGGCGTCGCTGACCGCGGCTTGAAGGCCGTAGTCCGTGAGGACCTTGGGATGGATGCCGTGGATGAGCTCGCGCAGTTCCGCGAGCGCCTTGCCCGCCTCCTCGTGGGCCTTGGTGAGCTGGTCGGCGAGCGGGCCGGGCGGGGCGTCGAGGCGGGCCAGCCCGAGGGCCATCGTCAGGGCCACAAGTCGCTGCTGGGCGCCGTCGTGCAGATCGCGCTCGATACGGCGCCGCTCGGCCTCAAAGGCATCCACCAACCGGACGCGGGAGCGGGCCAGTTCGACCACCTTGGCGCCGAGCTCGCCCTCGCGGGAGGCGATCAGCAGCCGGGCCAGCTCTGCGCGGGCGCCCGCCGTGACGCCGAGCACGTACGCGCCCAGGCCCATCAGGAGCAGGCCCAGTACGGCGACGCCGAAAGCGGTCGGCCATGTGGTGACCGTCCACTGCTTGAGCACCTTCGCCTCGTGGCCGTCGCCAACCGTGGCCATCAGCAGCGGGGTGGCGACCATGGACAGCGGCAAGAGCAGGGCGACCGTGATCACCAGGGCGTCGACCGGCCACAGCAGCCCGGCGAACAGCAGCGCGTACCCGAGCTCCCGCCAGGTCGCCTGCTCGCGCAGCCGGGTGGTCAGCCAGGCCCACAGTCCCGGCGCGGCCGGCACCTGGTGCCGGCCGGACACCGGGTTGCGGTCGATCAGGCGTACCCTGCGCCGCTCCACCCAGGCCACCGGGATACCGCTGAGGGCAACCACGACGAGCATGGGCAGTCCCACCAAGACGATGGCGAGCGCACCGCAGACCGCTGCCACCGTCACGATCCCCACCAAGGTGGCGACGCCGGTCACCGCGCCGGTGAGCAGATACGCGGTGGAGCGCCAGGGCCAGGCCGACAGCAGGAAGCCCGGCCGGGACATGGCCTGCCACACATTCCGAGGGTGCATGTGCATGACCGTAAGTGGCCCACCGGTCCGGTGCCATCGGTCCAGGGCGCGTATCGGGGGTATGCCTGGCACTACCCCAAGTCTCGTTCGGGCCGTACTGCTTCACGAAGGGCTTCCGCGGTTTCGTTGAGGCACCAACGAGCCAAGGAGCAGGTACTGGTGGGGGAACATATGAGCAACGACGCGATCCGATTGCGCTGCGTAACCAGGCGGTACGGCTCGGGCGGCACGTCCGTCACCGCCCTCGACCAGGTATCGCTCGCCTTCCCGAGGGGCACTTTCACCGCCGTGATGGGCCCGTCCGGGTCCGGCAAGTCGACCCTGCTGCAGTGCGCAGCGGGCCTGGACCGGCCCACGTCGGGCTCGGTCACCGTAGGCGACACCGAGCTGACCAGGCTGAGCGAGACCAAGCTGACCCTGCTGCGCCGCGAGCGCATCGGCTTTGTGTTCCAGGCGTTCAACCTGCTGCCCTCGCTGACCGCCGAGCAGAACGTGGCCCTGCCGCTGCGGCTGGCCGGCCGCCGCCCGAAGAAGGCCCAGGTGCGCGAGGTGCTCGAACAGGTCGGACTCGGCGACCGTGCGCGGCACCGACCGACGGAGATGTCCGGCGGCCAGCAGCAGCGCGTTGCCCTGGCCCGCGCCCTGATCACCCGCCCCGAAGTGCTGTTCGGTGACGAGCCGACCGGCGCGCTCGACTCGCAGACCAGCCGCGAGGTGCTGGCCCTGCTGCGTGGCATGGTCGACCGGGACAGCCGGACGATCATCATGGTCAGCCACGACCCCGTCGCGGCCTCCTACGCCGACCGCGTCGTCTTCCTCGTCGACGGCCGGGTCAACGGTGAGTTGATCGGCGTCTCCGCCGAGGACATCGCGGCACGCATGACCAAGCTCGAGGCGGCGCCGTGCTGAGCACCTCGCTGCGCACCCTGCGTACCCGCTGGGTCAACTTCGTCGGCAGTTTCGTCGCCCTCTCCCTGGGCGTGGCGCTGATCGCCGTGATGGGGCTGGCCCTGGCGTCCTCGCTGGACGCTCCCGACCGGGGGGCGCAGCGGTTCGCCGCCGCGCCGGTCGTCGTCAAGGGCCAGGACACCATCGAGGTGCCCACCTCGATCGGCGACCGCACCCAGAAGCTCGCGCAGCCGCGTGCCGTGCCCGACGACGCGGCCGTGAAGCTGCGGGACCTCGGGGCCGTCGTCGAGGACCGGTCGTTCGCCGTGCAGGCCAAGGGCGGGCCCGCGGATCTGGTGGGCCACCCCTGGTCCACGGCGGCCTTCGCGCCGTACCACCTCGACGCGGGGCGCGCGCCCGAGGCCGCGGACGAGGTCGTCGTCAGCGGTGACTGGGCCCGTCCGGGCACCCGGGTGCGGACCGACGGCGGCACGGTGCGCGTCGTCGGCACCGTGGCCGGGCTCGGCTTCGAAAACGCCGTGTTCTACACCGACACCCGCGCCGCCGAACTGTCGCCGCGCAGCCTCCAGCTCGTGGTCGACGCCGATGCGGCGGCCGTGCGTGAGGCGGTGCGCGGCAGCGAAGGTGTCCAGGTCCTCACCGGGGACGCGCGCCGGTACGCCGACGCCGACCCCGACCGGGACAGCGAGGCCCTCACCGCGATGAACGCCATGTTCGGCACGGCCGGCGGCGTCACCGGATTCGTGTCGGTGTTCGTGGTGGCCTCGACCTTCGCGTTCGCGGTGGCCCAGCGGCGCCGCGAGTTCGGGCTGCTGCGCACCGCCGGGGCGACCCCGGGACAGATCCGCCGCATGGTCGTGTACGAGGCGCTCGCGGTCGGTGTGCTCGCCTCGGCCGTCGGCTGTGTGCTCGGTTCCTACGGGGCTCCGAAGCTCGCCGAGTGGGCGGTCGACGAGAGCCTTGCGCCCCGCTGGTTCACCATCGGCGACTACACCTGGCCCTATCACATGGCGTTCTGGACGGGCCTGTTCGTGGCCCTGTGCGGCGTGCTGGCCGCGTCCTGGCGGGCCGGGCGCACCGGCCCCACCGAGGCACTGCGCGAGGCGTCCGTTGACACTCGGCCGATGACATGGGGCCGCTGGCTGTTCGGCGCGGCCCTGCTGATCACCGCCGCGGTGACCCTGACCCTGGCCCTGGTGACGAACCCGGGCGACCTGCTGCAGCGCAAGACCTATGTGAGCCGGCCGATGCTGCTGATCACCGCGGTCGCGCTGCTCGCGCCGGTGCTGGTGCGGCCACTGGCCCAGCTGATCGCCTGGCTGCCGGCCCAACTGCCGGGCGCCGGCGGGATGCTGGTGCGGGAGAACACCGCCACCGGGGTCCGCCGCACCGCCGCCGTCGCGGCGCCCGTGCTGGTCACGGTCGCGCTGGCGGGCTCGCTGCTCGGCGCCACTGCCACCCTCAACGAGGCGAAGGCCACCGAGGTGCGCGATCAGACGGCCGCCGACTTCGTGGTCACTCCGGCGGGCAACGCCGGCTTCGACGAGGCGACGCTGCAGCGGCTTCGGGCCGTGTCCGGTGCCGAGGTCGCGGCGAGTTCGTCGAGCGCCGTGTACGTCCTGGAGGACGGCGTGGCGCTCATCAGGTCCGATGCCAGGGCCATCGAGCCGGAACCGCTCGCCGCAACGGCCCGTCTCCCGCTCGCCGCCGGGAAGGTGGGCGATCTGGACGACGACTCGATCATCGTCAACGAGGAGTGGGAGAAGCACACCGTGGGCGAGCGGGTGGACGTGTGGCTCGGTGACGGCACGAGGAAGTCCCTGAAGATCGCCGCGGTCATGACCATCGGCACCGGCAACAACGGCGTCTACGTCACCCCGCGCAACGCCCCCGCGGCGTTCGTCGACCGGGTCGACGTACGCCTCACGGACGGTGCCGAGGCGGGCACCGTGGCCGCCGGTCTGCGTCAGGCGGTGCGGGCGTCGGGCGAGGAGGTCCTCACCAGGGACGCCTGGGTGCGAGCGGCGTATCCCGAGACCAACCGGACGACCCGGATGGGGTTCCTCCTGGTCCTCGGGATCGCTCTCCTCTACACCGGCATCTCGCTGGCCAACACGATGGTCATGGCGACCTCCGACCGGGTCCGCGAGCTGGCTGTGCTGCGGCTGGCCGGCGCCACCAGGTGGCAGGTGCTGCGGCTGGTGGGCGCCGAGGCGCTGATGGTGGTCATGGTCGGCGGACTGCTGGGAGCGCTGGTCGCCGGGCTCAACCTGGTGGGCATGTGGAGCGCGCTGGGTCTGCTCTCGGTGTGGACGTCCATCGAGATCCCGTGGGCGACGCTCGCGGCGGCCCTGGGTGCCTGCGCGGTGCTCGCCGTGATCTCGGCGGTCGCCCCGGCCGGCCTCTCCCTGCGCCGCAGGGCGGTGGAGCTGGCGGGGACACCGGAGTGACCTTTCTGCCCTGGACGCTGGTCTGCCCGGATGCAGACCTCATGGATCACAGGGCGAGGGACTCTTCCCGTGGACTGACAGGTGTGCTCTTGACCTTAAGGCGCGGGAAAAACTGCGGAGACCAGCGCGGGAGAGGATCTTCGCAGGCAGTCGTGCAAGTCGTGACCAGCGAATTCCGTCGACGCCCCTGACGTCCGCGACAGAAACACAGGGCTGGGCGGGCTCGGTTGTGAGCAGGCGGTCACTGACCGGTTAGGGTCCGCAGGCGTTGAGCAGCCCTGGGTGAACAGTGCACTTCGTGAGCCGCGACTTGCCCGCGCCCGCGACCACGCGTTCTTTCCGTGATGTACAGCCCGACGACTTGGTGTCGTGGCTGGATGAGGTCGCGAAGCTCCGGCGCCGCAACCGAGAACTCACCTCCGCCCTCGCCCTGGCCGCCACCCAAATCCAGTACGTCACTCTTGAGAACACCCGCTTCCGAGAGGCCCTCGAAGCACAGCAATCCGCCACTCGTCTCCGCTGAGGGAGCCGTCGTTCAGCCGCGAGCCAACGTCACTAGAAACTCGGTCTCGGCGTCGTCCCGACCCGCACAGAGCCTGGAAGCCGCATCCATGACAGCGACAGCGCGGCACCACGCCAGTACGTCGCAGTCGACCGTGTCGCGGATCTGGCGGGCGTTCGGCCTGCAGCCACACCGCTCGGAGACGTTCAAGCTGTCAACCGGTCCGTACTTCGTCGACAAGGTCCACGACGTGGTCGGCCTTTGTCTGGATCCGCCCGAGCGGGCGCTGGTGTTCTGCGTTGACGAGAAGTCGCAGATCCAGGCGCTGGACCGTTCGCAGCCGGTGTTGCCGATGATGCCCAGGGTTCCCCAGCGCATCACCCACGAGTACGTGCGGGCAGGCACCACCACGTTGTTCGCCGCGCTCGAGGCCGCCACCGGCAAGGTGATCGGCTCCCCCCACCGCCGACACCGGGCCGACGAGCTCAAGAAGTTCCTGGTCAAGCTCGACCGGGAGATCCCGGCGAACCTGGACGTCCATCTGGTGCTGGACAACTACGCCACCCACAAGACCCCGGCGATCAAGACGTGGCTGCTGACCCACCCGCGCTTCCACCTGCACCTCACCCCGACCGGGTCATCCTGGCTCAACCTGGTCGAGCGGTGGTTCGCCGAACTGACCAACAAACAGATACGCCGCGGCGTCCACAAGACCGTGCACGCAATGGAGAAAGACATCCGATCCTGGATCACCGCACGGAACACCGATCCCAGGCCCTATGTCTGGACGAAGACCGCGGACGAGATCCTCCAACGCCTTGCCAGCTACCTGAACAGAATTCCTGACTCAGAAGACTAAGGTCTAATGATCACGTGCCGTGAGCCAGTAACCTCCCGGGAGTCAACGTTCCTTGGCTTCAGGAGGGTGGCCTATGTCAGCGGTGCACGTGACCGTGTGGGATGACCGCGATGGGGTCGGAGGGGACCAGGATCAAGTGAGTGCGGCCGCTGCCCTCTTCGTCCACAACATTTTCGCCTGGGGCAGCGACTCCACCTACGGGTTTGCCGGGCAGCGGCCCCTCGCCGGCGGTCGGCGACTGCTGCTGATGGATCGCCGGGGTTACGGCGACAGCCCGGACACCGCTCGCAGCGACTTCGATGTCGACGCCGAGGACGTCGTGGAAATTCTCGACGACGGGACCTGCACCGCGGGGAACGGCGGTACCCATCTCGTGGGGCACGGGAACGGTGGCGTCGTCGCACTCATCGCCGCCGCACGCCGACCCGACCTCATCCGCTCCCTCGCCCTCATCCAGCCCTCCGCCTTTGCTGCCGCCGCCGACCGTCCAGTCGTCGCCGACCTCCTCGAGCGCGTGCGCGACGGTGCTCCCAATGCTCTGGACGGCGTCACACCCGAGCAGTATCTACGGGCGTCCACCGAGGGGTTGGGGATGGCCGCTCCCGATCCCACGCCGCGCCGGCTGCGTGCCGTTGCCACCGCCATGAGGGAGCGGCCCGTCTGGGAGGCGCAGATCCCGCTGGAGACGATCCGGGATGCCGCCCTGCCGGTTCTGGTCATCTGCGGGACCTGGGAGCAGGCACCGGCGGCGTACCGCGAGCACGTGGGGCTTCCCCTGATGGCCGTGGCAGAGTCCCTCACGGACTCCCTCGGGGGCCGTCTTCTGCAGGTACCCGGGTACTACCCCCACATCCAGGAGCCCGCTGCCGTCAACGCCGCCCTGCAAGAGTTCTGGGGCTAGCTTGACTCTGAGCCGTCACAGTCGGTGACGGAGCGTCTTCAGGACGGAAAACGACGGTCTGGTCGGGATGGCATACCTATGCTGCTGACATGACGATGATCAGGCAGGTCTCGCTGGGTGTGATCGATGACGTGAGAGCAGGTGAGTTCTGGCGTCAGGCCCTGGGCTATGTGCGGCGGCCTCCGCGTTTCGAAGGTGACGACTGGATCGTTGTGGAGCCTCCCACCGGTGTGCCCGGTATCCCGATCGCGATGGACGTGAGCGAGAGCCCTGCGGTGGAGTTTCCCCGTATCCACTTAGACCTCGACGCGGGAGAGCGCGCACTGGACGAGGAGGTCGCCCGGCTGGTGGCGCTCGGCGCTCAGCATGTCGACTGGCGGCACTACCCGCAGAACCCAGCGACTGCTGAACGGCCGTACGTCGTACTGGCCGACCCGGAGGGCAACCGGTTCTGCGTCGAAGGCCGGCGGGACGACTGATCAGAAGCTCACGGTCACGCTTCACGAGGGTGTGGTGCGGGTAAGGAGCCGAAAACGCAAGCGCGCTGCGCCGGCGCGATCCGCTCCACCAGCCCTTCGCCGCGCAGCTTCATCAGTCGGCGCCGCGTCTGCTCGGTCCGCACCCCGGGGACGGTCCGCAGATGCAGCTGCCCGGTCGTCGCCATCCGGTACTGCGCCGGCACCGCCAACGCCAGCCGGTCCGACGGCTCCGCACGACGGTGGGGTCATCGTGATCGACGACTCCGGGGACCGCAAGGCCGGCACGGCCACCGCCAATGTGGGCAGGCAGTGGCTGGGCCGGCTGGGCAAGACGGACAACGGCATCGTCACAATGGCCACGGTGTGGGCCGACGGCCGCGTGTACTACCCGCTCCACGCGACTCCTCAGAAGCCCTGACAGAAGCCGTTGATCATGTGACTGTCGGTCTGGTTGCTCGTTGGTGTTGTCGTGGGAAAGAGGGAGTCGCGTCCGTGGATCGTCTCGGACGAGCTGTGGTCGCTGGTCGAGCCGTTGCTGCCTCAGCCGGCTCCGAAGCTGGTGGAGGGCCGACCGCGGATCCCGGACCGGCAGGCGCTGTGCGGGATCCTGTTCGTGCCGCATACCGGCATCCAGTGGGAGTACCTGCCCCAGGAGCTGGGCTTCGGCTCCGGCATGACGTGCTGGCGGCGGCTGGCCGCATGGAATGAGGCCGGCGTGTGGGACGAGGTGCACCTGGTGCTACTGAAGAAGCTGCGGGCCGCGAAGAAGCTGGACTGGTCGCGGGCGGTGATCGACTCCTCCCACACGCCGGCCGCTCGGCGCGGCCCAAAAGCGGGCCCAGCCCGGTCGACCGCGCACGGCCGGGCAGCAAGCACCACGTCCTTACCGACGGCCAGGGCATCCCGCTCGCGGTGTCGCTGACCGGCGGGAACCGCAACGACGTCACGCAGTTGCTGCCTCTACTGGACAAGGTTCCGGCCGTGGCCGGCGTCGTCGGTCGGCCCAGACACCGGCCCGACGCGCTCCTGGCTGACCGCGGCTACGACCACGACAAGTACCGCCGCCTGCTCCGGGCCCGCGGCATCCGCCCGGTCATCGCCGAACGAGGCCAACCACACGGCTCCGGCCTGGGCGTCTTCCGCTATGTCGTCGAGAGAACTGTCGCCTGGCTGCACGGCTTCCGCCGCCTACGGATCCGCTGGGAACGACGCGACGACATCCACGAAGCCTTCCTCGGCCTCGCCACCTGCCTCATCACCCACCGGCACGTTCAGCGCCTTTGTTAGGACCTCTTAGCTTGATGCTGTCGGGGATCTTAGGGCGGGTGGGGATCCGGGTGGTCCCCGCACTACGCCGCCGCTCATGGGAAACAAGATGCCCGACAGCGTCAGGCACTGACCGTTCCCCGAACCGTAGGCATGTGGTTTTTACAGCGCTGGCCGTTGGACGCGCAGGACGTGTTGGTCGTGGCGCAGGACGTATCCGCCGTCACCGTCGCGGAGGTGCTGCTGGACGTACGCCTCGACGGCTTCCCGGGTGGGGGAGGCCCTGTCGGGGAGGCTGAGGTGGAAGTCGGCGACGGCGACGGTCTCGTTCAGGTCCCGGCTGCGGTAGCGGGCGGGCACGGTGTCCACGGTGATGCTGCCGATCAGGCCGGGTGGGAGGGCGGCCAGTTCGTCGGCCAGTTCTCTCAGGTCGAAGCGGAGTCCGGTGAAGTGGTGCACCATGCGCATGCATGTCTCGTCGGGGTTCTGCAGGAGGACGAGCAGGAGTCCGCCCGGGGCCAGCCACTGCATGATGCGGGAGACCGTCGCTGCCCATTGGACGCGCGGAACGTAGTACAGCACGTGGGACAGCAGGGCCAGATCGGCCCGGGCGTCGACCTGGGCTTGCAGGACCGGTTCAGCCACCACCTGGGCCTGCGGGCACGCCAGGGTCAAGGCGCGTCGCATCGACTCACTCGGCTCGATGCAGACGGTGCGCTCGAAGTACGGGGCGAGATGCCGCGTCGTGGTGCCGTCAGCAGCCCCCACGTCCAAAAGCACCCGCCGGGCGGGCAACTGCTCCACGATCCTTTGCAGGTAGGCGTGGGTGGTGGTCTTCTCGTCCGTCCCGGCCAAAAAGCGGCTGAGGGCTTCCCGGTAGGCGTCCTCGTCCGCCTGCAGGTCCCCCGCTTTGACGCCGTTCGGCCCGTCCACTCCCGCGCTCCCTTCGATCCGGCCTGTTCTATGCCGCCACCTGCGAGTAATCCGATGCCACAGTGACATGGCCAGTGCGCCTGCCCGGTGAGCGAAACTCTTCAGCGGACATCACATTGGGGTGCATCGGGGTGAAGAGGCACGGCACGGCGTACGCCCCTCCTGCTCCCAGTACTCCGCGTTCTCGGCATCAGCGTGCTGACCGGTCGGCCTGTCCGGTCCTCGCCCACCCGGAAGCGGGTGGGCGAGGACCGTGCGGAGCGACCGGAGGTCAGTCCCGGAACGGCCAGCCGTTGTGCGGGTGCTGTTCGGCGGCCGGGGCCGGGGGCTGGACGGGGACGTGGATCTGGGGCCTGACGGTGACCTTCGCGGGACGCCCGGCGACGACGCGGCAACGCCGCTGACTGGATCATCCGGAGCAGGAGGTGGTCGGTCCACCGGGCAATGTCCACCGTGCCGACGGCTCCGCCCCCGCGGCCAGTTCGCGAGGACAGTTGGACGGACTGTCTCGGCGCCTGCCAGGACGGGGAAGAGCGCAGGGGCGGAACACCGCCTTTCCACCAGTGCGCGGAATCGTCCCCTGCCCGCATGGTCCGGCGGGATAATCGCGGGACGCGGAGACCGTGGGCCGGCCGGAGTGGCTGTGCACCTAGGCGTCTGGAGACGGACGGCGGTCTCAGGTCCCAGGACCC
The DNA here is from genome assembly GCF_019710745.1 of Streptomyces beigongshangae. Lineage (GTDB taxonomy): Bacteria > Actinomycetota > Actinomycetes > Streptomycetales > Streptomycetaceae > Streptomyces > Streptomyces beigongshangae. The sequence goes on along the minus strand of NZ_JAHKJW010000078.1, from coordinate 14,916 downwards.
CGGACTGCGTGCCTGGCCGTACTGCAGGCGGGCCGGGCAGAGGTAAGCGCTCGGTCGGGATGCCCGGCCGAGCGCGTTCCCTTGCAGGGACGTCGTGCTGCTTCTTCGGACGCCCGAAGAGGGCCTGACACAGGGTTGTGGACTGCCTCTGGAGGCCGTTAGGGCAGGTGCGGCGGTGCCGGTCGTCTTCCGGCAGCGCACCGCTGCTGCGGCAGCCGGGCTGTCCAATGATCGATTTTTCGCCTCATGGCTCGAAATGTTGTTTAACCCCGTCCCTGTGGGCACTTGTGGAGTGCAGCGTTGATCTTGACGCTCTCCTTAACTGCGGAGTGCCTACGCGCTCCCCCGAATGAGAAAGGCGCCTTCTCATGAGCGCTGTGAACCCGGTCGGCAACGCAGACCACCGCACGGGCGCCGACGGGGCCGCTCACCGGCCGCGCCGGCTGTCCACCGAGACGAAGGCCGCCTTCAAGACCACCGAGTTCTTCGCCTACGTCGCCGCGGTCGTCGCGGTGCTGATCGCCTCCATGGTCGTGGGCGACGACGAGGGCCACGCCGACTACTTCCGCGCCGACAAGGCGTGGCTGTACATCGTGATCCTCACCGTCGGCTACATGATCAGCCGCGGTCTGGCCAAGTCCGGCAGCCGCGACCCCTACGACGAGTCCCGCTGAACAAGGCGCTGACCAGCCGGTGGGGCCGGAAAGATTCATCCTGTCGGCCCCGCCGTGCGAGAAGATCAGACTGCGTCCCGTCCCGCACGGCGGTCTCGGGTCGAACGGCCGTGCGGACCCTTGTCCGCACGGAACGAGGAAAGCAGGTCGAACACGTGCAGGCCCATAAGCATGGGCGGGAATCGTGGCCGGGTGCGCGGGGCGTTTGACGTAGTAGCACGTGTGGGTGTCCCACCAGGCGCGTTGTTGATGAGGGCCCGATCCCCCAGTGGTCGGGCCCCACTCGTTTGCGGGGCGCACCGCACCGCGTGTTCCTTCGGCAGGCCGTGCGCCCATAACCTGCCCCGGCTCACCGAGCCGCCTGGCGCCGCCCGCTCCAGCCGCCAACTCGCGCGCTCACTCGTCAGCTGAAGCGCTCAGGCGCATCCGGGCTCGCAGATGGTTCGGGGAACGTCCTCTACAGGTCGAACTCGAGGTGCTCGATGTCCGTGAAGCGGACCTCTTCCAGGCTTCCGGCGCGGCGGCCGCCTTCCTGGAAGTACACCTCCTTGAGCGCTTCGGCCGCGATCTCCTGGAGCCGGGCGTCGCCGGCACCCTGCTCCTGGGCGTCGAAGAGACGGGCGGCGTAGACCGGGGGCAGGGCGACGGTCAGGTGCCGGATGCGGTCCTGGTCGGTGGAGCCGATCGGGGCGGTGTAGCCCATGCGGGCGCGGGTGTCGATGACGATGCCCCCCGTGGACGCCGCCTTCGCCCTGGCCCTGGCCCGGATCTGCGGCTGCCACCTCTTCTTCACCTCACGCTCCAAGCGCGCAGCGAGGTCGGGGCGGGGCTTTCTGATCTGGTCCTTCACGTACCGCTCGACGGTGCGCTGGGAGATGCGCAGCATCTGGGCGACCGCCTTGGTGCCGCCGAGCTGCTTGACCAGGTACCGCATCTGCGGGCCCGCGTTCTTCGGTGCCGGGCGGGTGAACGCCTTCTGCACCGCCTTCTCCAGGCCGTCCCCGATCAGGCTCATCGTGGCCTTTCTCCTACTCTCCGTTGTCGACGGCGGTGACGGTGCCGTCCTTGATGGAGCGGGCGAGGTTGAGAGCGGGGGCGTCGAACCGCTCGCGGACCTCCTCGCCCCACAGGACGGTCTGGGTGCCCTCGTGCTTGACCAGGCCGGGGTTGATGCCGAGCTTGAAGCCGCCGGGCAGCGGCTTGCCCTCCCGGTAGGGCAGGAAGTCCAGCGGGCTGGTGCCGCCCGCCGCGTAGACGACGCAGTCGGACAGGATCGCGACCGGGTACTGCCCGGTGAACGCGGCGTGCTTGACGATCTTCCTGTGGAGGTTGATGCGGGTGCGGGAGATGACCGCCGCCCGGATGTCCGGCCGCCACGTGGGGCGGGACAGCGCGCGCCATGGCTCGCCCGGCCGCCAGCCCTCCCCGCGGGGCCGCTCGCGCAGCTTGCCCAGGCCGCCCTTGACCGTCGCCTTGATCGCCGTGATGGCGATCGTCAGCTCCGGGTCGCGCTCCTGGTAGCCGTCCATCGCGGCGAGGAAGTCGGCCGGGGCGAGGTCGGCGTCGACGCCGAGGTCGGCCATCGTGGCGAGGTAGGCGTCGCGCAGCCGCTGGTACCAGCCGTCCAGGTATCGGCCGTTGTCGTACCGGACCCACGCCTCGGCCGGTGCGACGTCGTAGCCGAGCTCCGCCGCGTAGGCCACGGTGGGTGTCGCGTACCAGGCCGGACCCGTCGGGCGGTCGCCCTTCGGCGTGAACGGGGAGGGCAGCAGGCTGCCGTCCAGCTCCACCCACTCCTTGCCGACCTTCACGCGGGACAGGTCGACATGGGAGAGGTCGACCAGCCACGAGCCGGGCAGCTTCGGGTCGAACGCGGGGGCCTTGACGTGCGTCGCCTCACCGAGGCCGACGTTCAGCCCGTTCGCGCCGGCGGCGAAGGCCATGTTCACGTCGATGCCGACCAGGTGGCGCAGGGTGCACTCCGCGTCGGTCATCGGCCGCGCCCAGTCGTACGCCTCCTCGAACAGCTTCTCCGCCGGGCCGCGCGCGTGGAACCGGGGCAGGTCCTTGAGGACCGGGTGGCCGTCGGGGACCTCGCACGGCGGCCAGTTCATCGGGTCGATGGCGTCCTTGCCCAGCGAGCCGGGGTTGTGCTCGGAGTGCCGCTTACCCGTCGCGTCGGGCTCGGAGGCCCGCGTCGGCGGGTGCAGCGCGGTCATCAGCTCCAGGCCCGTCACCGCCGTGGACCCGCGCGGCGTCATCACCCGCGAGGCGTACACGCCCAGGACGCGGGCGAGCTCGGCCGGCGGGAGCTGCCCGGCCTCGCCCCAGTGCCGGGTGTCGAGCGCGTTCCAGGACGGGATGCACAGCTGCACGCAGGCCCGCTCCGAACCGGTGGCGGGGCGGTAGATCCTCGCCCACGGGCCGAAGCCCCTCTTCGTCAGCTTCCACTCCGCGCGGACCAGCTGCTTGATGACCTTGTGGCCCTCCGGAATCCGCCCGGCGAGCTGCTCCTCCTCCGTGAGCGCCGTGGGGAGGCCGTAGCGTTCCAGGGCAGCCTCGGTGAGCACGAGCAGCGGATCGGCGTCCTTGCCGGGCCCGGACAGCTTCGGCTGTCCCAGCTTCGCCTCGCGCAGCGTCCAGTCGACCAGGGCCGGGATGCTCTTGGCGGGCACGTCCAGGACCAGGCCGCCGGTGCAGTACGCCAGCACCTTCCCGTCCTCGACGTCGACGACCGCGAGCGGGCCGTTCTCGAACCGCGGGTCGGTACTGCCCGCCGGGGTGTCGGCGGGGGCCGCCTTCCGCGTGCCGGGGCGGCGGGACGTCGGCGGCCTGGTGGTGCTCGCCGGGCGGGGGGCGGCGGCCGGGGCAGCGACGGGGGCCGGGGCGGGGGTCTGGGTGTTCTCGGTTGCAGTCATGACCGCAGCCTCGGACGCCGGACCTGTGGACAGAGGACGGGCTTCCGCTGGGGCGGGTGCGCCGGCGAATGTGGCCGGCACCGCAGCGTCAGGGGCGGGCACGGTGGCGTTGGCCGGGGCGGGGTAGAGCTCCGCGAGCTTGTCCAGCAGCCGAGCGTAGGCGTCGCGCTCCGGCGGGCGGGGCTCGGTCTTGCCGGACTCCCAGCCCGACACCGTGGCCCGGCGCACCTTCAGTGCGGTCGCTACCTCGTCGATCGTCAGGCCGTGCGCGGCACGAAGCCGCTTGCGCTCCGCCGGTGGCGGCAGCGTGGCACGGGACGCGACCAGCGCGTCGACCGCGTCGAACAACTCGGACATGGAACACCTCCTGATCGGCACCCTACCTCACGGAACGTACGAAATACGTATGTTAGGCGTACGAATCGCGTACGAAGTACGTTTGAGGGGCGGAGCGGCACACGGCGCCCCTGCTGAGCAAGGACGCTGCGGCCAAGCTGAACGTGGTGATCAGTCCGACTGGAAGAGATGATGCGTCCCCGCGTTGGTCCGCCACCGGCCCTTGGTGGAGGGAAGGGCGGACACGGGCCGTACGTACGTGTCGTAGACCAGGAACGCGACGACCCGGTGCCCGAACTTGGACGGGCCCTCCTTCTGCCGCAGCCGCCAGTTCCCGCCCGGCAGAACGCCACGTACCTGCGGTTCCTCGTGCCGCTCCACCCGCAAGAACCCCGGCCGGTCCGTCGCCACCACGAGTCGGCCTTCCTCCGGGACCAGGACCAGAGCCCTGCCGTCCACGTCCCAGGACTCGGCCCTGCCTTCCCCGAACTGCCGCGAAGTGACAAGTAGCTCCCCGTCATTGACGTGACGTTCGGTCATGGGATGCGGCTTGAGCGCCTGCGGATTTCCTCATCGAAGGGTGCTGCGGAGTTCTTGAAAGGCTGGGGTTTTGAAGTAGTTGGCGAGGACCCTGGGCCGTTCCTCATAAAACGTTGGTTTCTTGACGACGAAAGGCCGGTCTAGGCTGCGACAGTCGCTGGCCACCGAGGCCGGCGCGCCAAGGAAGGCAAACATGCCGCAAGCGCGACACGCGACCAGCCCGGCGGGCAAGCCAGGGCGCCAGACGCTCAGTGCGGTGGAAGAAGCGGCCCGGATGAACGCCGTGCGCCGCTACGACATCCTCGACACCCCGCCCGACGGCGCGTTCGACCGCGTCGCGGCGATGGCCGCCCGGCTGTTCAAGGTGCCGGTGGCGAGCGTGACGATCGTGGACGAGGAACGGATCTGGTTCAAGGCCGCGCACGGTCTGGAGGGCGTCAGCGAGATCAGCCGGGAGCCGGGCCTGTGCGGCTCGGCGATCCTCGCCGACGAGACCCTGGTGATCCCAGACACTCTCACCGACCCCGTCGCCGTCGACAACGGCCTGGTCACCGGGCCGATGGGCGTCCGCTTTTACGCCGCCGCGCCGATCACCACCCGTGACGGGCACCGGCTGGGCACCGTCAACATCCTCGACACCAAGCCGCGCCTGATCACCGAGGACGACACCGACACCCTCGCGGACCTGGCCGCGATCGTGCTCGACGAGCTGGAGATGCGCCTGGCGGCCCTGAACGCCCTGCGCATCGAGCAGGAGCGGCGCATCGAGCAGGAGGAGGCCCGCGAGCGCGCGGAGCGCGACATAGCCGCCATCCAGGCGTTCGCTTCCACCCTCCAGCGCACCCTGCTGCCGCCGGCACTCCCGGTGATCCCGGGGCTGGAACTGGCCTGCCACTACGCCACAGCCTCCCCGCAGGATGTGGGCGGCGACTTCTACGACGTCTTCCCCCTCGACGACACGAGGTGGGCGTTCTTCCTCGGAGACGTGTGCGGCAAGGGCCCCGAAGCCGCCGCCGTCACCTCCCTGACCCGCTACACCCTGCGCGCCGCCGCCCTGATCGACCCCGACCCCGACAAAGTCCTCACCTCCCTGAACACGGCGCTGCTCCTCGACCCCGCTGTCGGGACCCGGTTCTGCACCGCCGTCTTCGGCACCCTGGAACCCCACGAGAGGGACGGGTTCACCGTCACGGTGGCCACCGGCGGACACCCCCCGGCCTACCACCTGCGCGGACAGGGGACGGTGGAAGCGGTGCGCCCGCAGGGTGGCATGCTCATCGGCGCCCTCGCCGAGGCGCGCTTCGCCGCCCACACCCTCCACCTCGCCCCGGGCGAAGGACTGCTCCTCTACACCGACGGACTGACCGAGGCCCGCACCCTGGGCGGAGAAATGATCGGAGAAGAGGGCCTGACCCGCTTCCTCTCCGCACGCACCGGGCCCGTCGGCGCGGCAGACGTCATAGGGGACACCGTCGACCTCATCGACGCCACACCCCACGGCGCCGGTGACGACGTCGCCCTGCTGGCCCTGTCCGTCCCCCTCGCACGCGACACAGACGGCCTCACCGCGACCGCAACCGCAACCGCCCACACCATCGCCCACGCCAGCGAGACGCTGGAGAGCCGACCGTGACCGACTTCCGCCTCACCCCGCAACACACCGACGGCGACCTCGCCCTGGCCCACATCGCCGGGGAACTCAACCTAGCCACCGCCCCCCTCTTGCGCGCCCAGGCACTGGCCCTGATCGAACAAGGCCACCGACACCTGATCCTGGATCTCTCAGCCGTCACCTTCTGCGACTCCACGGGCTTCAGCGCCCTCATCGGCATCTACCGCTGCGCCAAGACCACCGACGGCACCCTGGTCCTCGCCGCCGTCCCCGCCCGCCTTGAGCGGCTTCTGGACCTCACCGGCCTGAGCGCCCTGCTGCCCGCCCACCCCACCGCCGCCCACGCCCTCGTCGCGCACACCCCAAGCCCAGACACGGCCACCGCCTAACCCCCTGCGGTGACCGCCGGGCAAAGACGTCCACCGCAGCGCCAAGAGAGGGCACGATCAACACGTGGACAGCCTTACCAGCGCCCTCAGCTCAGGGGACGACCTCCCGGGCACCTTTCCCCTCCACCCCACCGAGATCCGCATCGGCTACGCCCGGGCCTCCACCGGCGGCCAGAAGCTCGGCCGGCAGATCGACGCCCTCACCCTCGCGGGGTGCCGACGCGTCTTCCTGGAGAAGAAGTCCGGCAAGAACGACCTGCGCCCCGAACTGAAGGCGTGCCACGCCTTCCTCCAGAGCGGAGACACCCTCGTCGTCCCCTCCCTGGACCGGTACGGCCGCAGCCTCCAGGACCCGGTGAACATGGTCGGCGAACTCCGCAAGCGGCAGATCGGCTTCACCTCCCTGCACGAGCGGCTCGACACCACCACCCCGGGCGGCCGCCTGATCTTCCACGTCTTTGCCGCCCTCGCGGAGTTCATCCGGGAGCTGATCGTGCTGGGCACCAACGAGGGCCTGGCCGCCGCCCGGGCCCGCGGCCGCGTCGGCGACCGATCCACCGTCGTCAATGTCAACCTGCCGCGCGCCGCTCGCGACATGCTGCCCAATCCGGAGAACAGCATCGGGACGATCGCGACCCCGCTCGGCGTCTCGGTAGGCACCCTCTACAACCACATCCCCGGCCTGAAGGAACTGCGGACCTCCCGCATCCCTGCTCAGCTCGAAGGAAAAGGAAGCGGGCAGATGACCTCCGCCCCGTACCGCATGAAGGGGGCCGCCCTCGTCCTGGGCGCCCGCACCGCTGGGGAGATCGGACCCTTCGGACCGTACGGCGGCAAGATCAAGGGCGACATCGACGAGCAGGACCAGGCGCACGCCGAGCCGGACGACAGTCGTACGGACCACGGACACTTCCGATGCCGGATGCCCTCTGACAAGTGATCTTGACCGCCCAGTGGTTCCGGCACGAGCTATGTCAACAGGTAGTCGTCCCGTCGGAGTCGAGGAAGCGCAGGCCGTACTGGACGTCATCGGCGAGGACCGCGGTGTCGCCCCCCGGCATGAACGAGGAGGCCGGAGTCGATGAGCCCCATGATGGCGGCCCGCTCCGGAGAGTCCCGGTCGTGAGGGAAGATGCTTCCGACGTGGTGCACGTGGAAGAGCACCGCGGCGTCGAGCTCGGTGAGGACGTCGCGCTCCGAAGGCCGGTGGGGAGTGCTCCAGGACCGGTCGTGGCCGGCGGGGTGGACCCAATCCGTCTGCTGGTCGGTGAGGAAGCCCGCCGCGCCTGTCGTCATTTGTTGGTGAGACGACGGTGATCACGTGAGCAGCTGCCAGCGCGGATCACCGTCGGCGAGCGCGGCCACGCGTGCCGCTGCTATTCGATGATTTCGGTGATGGTGCCGCGGCCGACGGTATGCGTCGCATCGCCGGCTCCGATGGGCTCCGTGACCTCGAAGGACCCTCCCACGGAGAGGGCGACGGACTTGTGAAGGGTGACCCGGGTATGGACGGTGTCACCGGGGTTGATTGTCCCGGTGCCCTCCGGGAGCTCGATCCCGCCGGGCACTTCGGCCGTCCGTACCCGGATCTGGGGCTTGTAGCCCTCGGTGACCGGCGTGGTGCGCCCGCCGGCCTCTGCCGTCAGGAAATCGATGTCGGCCTCGAAGCCGGTGTGGGAGCGGACGGAGCCGGGGGCGGCGACGACCTGGCCGCGCCCCACTTCTTCTTCATGAATGTCACGGAGGAGGAGCGCAGCTTCGTCACCAGCGCGGCACACGTCACGCCCCTTGCTGAAGGCCCCGCTGCTGGTCACGGTCGTCGCCATGGTGTCCCGCAGACCGACGATCTCGACTGCCTCGAGGCTGCGAATGGTGCCCTGCTCGACGGTCCCGGACACGACGGTCCCCCTGCCGGAGAGGGTGTACACGTCTTTGACGGCCATCAGGAACGGCAGGTCGGCCGACTGTCCGGACTCGCCATGGATCTGGGGCATGGGACTCCTCGGGTTCTCGGGCCTCGCGCTGGGACGGCAGGAGGACCGGGGCAGTCGACGGCTGGCCGCGCAGGTCCGAATGGAACGGTGTCACCCCCACCGACGACCTTGCATCCCTGTCTCCGGCCCGCGCGAAGCCATTAAGTGATCAAGATTGCAACTAGCCCTCGCCCGAATGCGTTTCGCCTGATAGCGGGATTCCACCCCTTCTGGTGACAGCAGCTCGCCAGCTGTCACCGGCCGCGTACCTGACCGACAGTCCGGGCTCCTTCTTGTCCGTACGGCAGCGATGCCGAGGGCGACGTCGACGAGCACGACCAGGCGCATGCCGAGCCGGACGACGGCCGCACGGACCACTGACACTTCCGGTGTCGGAACAACTGACATTTCCACGTCGGCCGACAATAGTTGGCCAGTCCCCTCGCGGGCATTGTCACGTTGTTGGGTACGTGACTGCCTGATGGTGCGTCGGGGCATGGTGGGCCCGCGGCCCGGGGCCCGTCTTCAGGCCGTGGTAGGCAGGTTGGCAGCGCCGGTGACCTGCTTCCGGATCGCGAAGCGGACGGTCATCTCGGCACGGTGGCCGGAGGCGGTCGTCAAGTGGCGGCAGGGCCGGAAGTGGGGCGAGATACCACTGAAGGCGGACAGGAACCGCTGCGCCCCGCCGGTACTGCGGAAGCCCTTCATCGCCTGTTCGCGCTGCCTCGTCGGCTGGTGGGAGTTCTCGGCCCGGTTGTTCATGCCTTTGTGGGAGCGGTGCTCGACCGGGGGCATCACCTCGCGGTGGGCCGCGTGGTGGGAACGAAGCTTGTGTTGGTCCGTGAAGGCTTCGGCTACCAGCATGTGTTTGGTCGGGAAGTGACGGTACAAGGTTGCAGGTCCCACCCCGGCGCGCCGCGCGACCTCCCTCATCGGCACGGTCAGGCCGTCGGCGGAGAACAGTGCTCGGGCCGCGTCGAGGATGCTTTCGCGGTTGTTCAGCGCGTCGGAGCGCAACGTATGAGGCAAACGGTCGGTCACCACTCTCACTTTATCTAAACGGACGGGAACGTCCGTTACCGTCCGAGACGTAGAAGCTCTTGCGCTTGAGCGGTCCGAGAACCTGGAGACCCCATTGAAGGCAATCTCGATCCAGACGTTCGGAAGTCCTGACGGTCTGGCCATTGTCGACTTGCCGGTACCCGCACCTGCTGCCGGGCAGGTGCTGATCGCCACCGAGGCGGTGGGCGTCGGTGGTGTCGACATCGTGATCCGAAGCGGGGCCCTGGCCGCCTACGGCTTCAAGGAGGGCCACATCCCGGGTGGCGAGGTGGCGGGCACCGTGACCGCGGTCGGTGACGGCGTCGACGCGTCGTGGATCGGCCGGCGGGTGTGGGGCTCCACCGGCACCGGCGGGGGCTACGTCGAACAGGCCGTCGCGCCGGTCGAGCAGATTCTTCCCCTGCCCAGGGACCTGTCCGCCGCTGCCTCGGTGACGCTCGGCAGTTCCGGTGCGGTGGCCCACTTCGGGCTTCGCCACGCCCATTTCGCTCCCGGGGAGACGGTTTTGGTGCGTGGCGCGGCCGGCGGTATCGGGATCATGGCAGTGCAGCTTGCGGCTCACGGTGGTGCCGCCGCAGTGGCGGTCACGACATCGTCGGCCGAGCGCGGCGAGCGGCTTCGCCGTCTCGGCGCGACCCACGTGCTGGACCGCTCCTGCGACGGAGGGGAAGAGGCTCCCGCGGGCTATGACGTCATCATCGACGTTGTGGCCGGTGAGGACATGCCGCTGTTCTTCGACAGGCTCAATCCGAACGGCCGCATGGTGGCTGTGGGCGCTGTCGCGGGTCGGCCGCCCGCAGACTTCGGCACGAAGATCATGGCGGCGTTCCAGAAGTCGATGTCCTTCGCCGCTTTCAGCGCAGCTACCGTCACCCCAGCCGACCTGAATGCCGTACGCAGCGAGCAGTTCGCCGCAGCCAGCCGGGGCGAGATCGAAGCGGTGGTGCACGAACTGCTGCCGCTGGACGAAGCTGTGCTGGCGCACCAGAAGATGGACGCGGGTGAAGTCTTCGGCAGGATCGTGCTGACACCGTAGCCCCCTGCTCTCTCCCCCCGTTACCTTTTTCGTGGCTCCGCAACGGGGCCTCCGGCCTTCGGGTCCGGCATGACTTCCCCCCTTGTTGTTCATGATCCGGGGGGTGGTGTCACCGGGTCCGGAGGCATCGACGGACCGCTGAGGGGCTTGAGCACCGGCTTCACCCGCGGCGGAAGAGCTCTCCGTAACGTGGATGTGGCAGCTCGGTGCCGAGGCAAGGCCGGACGGGACAGCACGGCCTCCACCCGGGGCACCGGCAGCACCGTCTCCCCTTCGGAGTACTGGAACTTCCAGCCCTTCTCCACGACAAGATCGAGGACCGCCTGCCAGTCCTCCGCCGAGGCATCCGGGACACGCACGTCCGGCAGCGACCCCATCACGTCCGGGTCGAAGAAGCACTTCACGTCATTCCACAGCAGATCAGCCACCCCGCCATGCTGTCCCGGCTCACCGACTCGACGCACCCCCGTTCCTCTTGACCGAAGACATAGGGGCACCCCCCGGCAGTCCCGCCCTTCATCCAGCCGGGCCCTGCCAGCGCCAGTCGTCAGCGTGCGGGCTCGTACGCCACGGACTCCATCGGACAGCTTCCGGCGACCTCGCGCAGGACCTCGAGTTCGCCGTCGTCGACGGCCAGGCTCCAGCGCAGCTTCGTGCCCACCCACTGCACGGCATATGTGCAGCGCACTGCCCCGTCCGGGGCGGGCGGCAGCCAGGTGGCCGGGTCCTGGTCGCTCTTGCTGCGGTTGGGGCGGGCCGTGACGGCCACCAGGGATGCTTTCGCGATTGAGTTCCGATCACTGGGTGGCTCGGGTGAGGTCCTTGAGCCGGATCATCGAGGCGCGTAGGTGGAGGCCGGCGAGGTAGCTGTCGGGAGACTTGTCGTACCGGGTGGCGATGCCACGCCGGGCCTTCATCTTGTTGATCAGCCGCTCGACGGTGTTCCTCTCCTCAGCACGTCAGAGGGCCATGCCTCCCGTTGCGTCGATGACCTGGCCGGTTACCCAGCGTGCGTCGTCGGAGGCGAGGAAGGCCACGATGTCGGCCATGTCTTCCGGCCGCCCGATCCGGCCGAGGGCGGCAAGAGACGCCGCTTGCGCCTCGGCATGCGGATCGCCCAGCAGGGTGGCCGCGCTGGCATCGGTGAGGACGGTTCCGGGGGCCACCGAGTTGACCGTGATGCCCCGGGGGCCCAGCTCCTTGGCGAGGGCGAGACTGAAGTTGTCCAGGGCTCCCTTGGTGGCGCCGTAGGCGATCATTCCCGGCGTGGCCAGGCGGGCCACGGAGCTGGAGATGTTGATGATCCGGCCCCCGTCGCGCAGGCGCGGCAGTCCCTGCTGCGTGACGAAGAACGGTGCACGCACGTTCACGGCGAAAACCTTGTCGAAGGCGTCCTCGGTCAACGACTCCAGGGATGCGAAATCCCCGATGCCGACGTTGTTGACGATGATGTCGAGCTTCCCGTCGGGCACGTGCTCCGTGCCCGCGGCGTCGAAGGCAGCCCAGAGGCGGGCCGCGTCGCCGCGTTCGCCCAGCCCCGCCTGGAGTGCGAAGGCCCGTCCTCCGTTCTTGCGGATGTTTTCGACGGTCTCGCTCGCCGCCGTCTCGTCGCGGGCGTAGGTGACGCCGACGGCGGCGCCGTCCTGGGCGAGCCGCTCCGCGATCGCCCGGCCGATGCCCCGGCTGCCGCCGGTGACCAGTGCGACCTTGTCCTCGAGTGCTCTTGCAGACATGGCGGAAGACCGCCTCCCGTTCATCGAATCGTCTCTTGAGTGCTACGGAGCGCCTGGACCAGCGGCTTGTGTTCGGGCCACCACCGCTGGACGGCTTCGACAGCCGTCGTCGGGCTGACGTTGAAGCAGAGCTTCGCGCCGGGTGCCAGCTCGTGGGTGGTGTTGACCAGCACCTCCAACAGCGGGGTCAGCTCCGGGTCCAGCCGGACGCCGGCGCCGATCAGCACGATGTCGTAGTCCTTGGCGGTCAACGCGGCGCGAAAGACCGCCTCGGCCGTGCGGCCGTAGTCGAGCAGGCAGACATCGACACTGAGGCCGAGCTCCTCGAGCCGAGCCCGGCCCGCGGCCATTCCGGCCCGGACCGCCTCGGCGTCGATTTCAGGGAACGCCGCCCGTGACGAGGGCGCGTCGTCCACCAGCGCTGGATCCAGTCCGACGTTGAGCATGGACGGGGACATGTCGGTGTACCTCCGGTGACCTGGGGTTTCTCGGACCTACGGTAGGCGCCTGGAGGTCGGACGGCCCTCCCACATTTCTGGGATACCGTGGCAAGGGTGAGTTCCCCGATGGTCCGGCGCGAGACCGTGCGCGACATCGAGGCGATCTGCCGTCTCGACCTCGACTCCCGAATACTGCGCCGCCGGATCGCCGACCGGCTGACACGCCTCGTCCCGGCCGACTCCTACTGCTTCAGCACGATCGACCCGATGACGCTGCTGACCGCCGACCAAGTCAGCGCCGGGCTCGTACCGGAGGCGGCCGCGGCCGCCGCGCACAACGAGTACCTGGTGGACGACGTCCTGAAGTTCGCGGCGCTGGCCCGCTCCGAGGTGTCCGCGGGCACGCTCGGTGCGGCCACCGGCGGTGATCCGGAATCCAGCCACCGCTACCGGACCGTGCTGCCGATGATCGACGCACGGCACGAGCTGCGGGCGGGCTTCGTGGTGGACGGCCGCTGCTGGGGCGTCGTCGCCCTCTTCCGCGGCGGCCGGCGGCCCGACTTCACCCCGGCCGACGTCGGCGTCCTGCGGCGGCTGTCCGCCCCGGTCGGTGCGGCCCTGCGCCGGGCCGCCCACCGGGCACCCGACGACACCGCTGCGGGCCCGTCCGAGGCCGGAGTGCTCCTGCTCGACCAGGACTTGCGGCTGTTTTCGGAGAACCTGGCCGCGAAACTCTGGCGGGACGAGCTGGGCCCGTCGCAGGCGGAACTGCCGTCCGCGATCCTGGAGGTGGCCGCACGGGGAAGAGGCGCTGAGCTGCCGGCGTACGGACGCATCCGCGGCCGCTCGGGCCGGTGGCTCTCCGTCCATGCCTCGCCGCTGAGTGGTGGCCCGCACCCGGCGGCCATCGCCGTGACGGTACATCCGGCGCCGGCCGCCGACGTGGCCGAGATACTGCTGCTCGCGTACGGGCTTACACCGCGCGAGCGGGACGTGCTGGCGCGAGTCGTCGCCGGTCTGCCGTCGCGGACCATCGCCGTGGAACTGCACATCACCGCGGCGACCGTGCAGGACCATCTGAAGAGTGTGTTCGCGAAGACCGGTGTCCGCAGCCGCAGCGAACTGGTGGCGACGGTCCTGGGCCTGTGACCGGACGAGTGATTACTGAGTTTTTCGTCAGGGACCGTATCCAGTTGTGATCAATCTGCGGGATTCGACCTCGCGGCACGGCCTGAGCCGGTGGACCTGGTGTCATGACGCAGGTGCAACTGAGCGACGCTGAATGGGAGTTCATCGAGTCCTATCTGCCGATCGGCCGGTTCGGTCCGTATCCCGAGCGGTTGCGACAGCAGTTCGAGGGGGTGATCTGGCGGTTCAGGACCGGTGGGCAGTGGCGGGAGATGCCGGCTGAGTTCGGTGCCTGACCCACCGTGCACAACCGCTTTAGGCAGTGGCGCGACGCGGGCGTCTTCCAGGCCCTGCTGGAGGGGCTGATCGCGGAGGCGGCCCGGCGGGACGAGGTGGACCTGTCCCTGGTCAGTATCGACTCCACCACCGTGCGCGCCCACCAGGACGCGGCCGGCATGCACCTGAGCCCAGACGTCCTCACCGCGCTGGAGAAGGCCGCGGCCGAGGAAAAGCCAGGCCAAAGGGAGCGACAACAACGGACGAACCGGACAGGACATCGACACCGGCCCCGGACGGCAGGAGCGGCGCCGCGTCCGGCGCCGGCACCGGCTGCGGCTGAAGGCCGCTTCGCTGGGCCGCTCCCGGAGCGGGCAGACCAGCAAGATCCACCTCACCGGCGACCGCAGGTGCCGCCCGCTGGTGCTGCTCCTGACCGCCGGGCAGGCCGCCGACAGCCCTCAGTTCCTCAAGGACCTCACCCGAGCCACCCATTGATCGGAACTCATACGGTCCCCAGCCGACAGTTCGGGCCGATCTGCGGCGCTTCGACAGCCTCCGAGATGAGCACCTCCGCGCGCGTGTTGCAGCCGTCGGCAGGGTCGGTGCCGGCATTCCAATGCCTGAAGGCGGTGCACTGGGTGCCTGATGCTGTCGGGAATCTTGGACACGACAAGGGACCTGGGCGCTACCCATCCCGTTGCCGCCCATCGGAAACAAGATCCCCGACAGCATCGGGCACTCAGCCAGAGGGGCGCCGCTTGGTGCCGCCGCCGCTGCCGTTCAGCGGGATCAGGCT
>NZ_JAHKJW010000077.1 GCF_019710745.1 Streptomyces beigongshangae | reverse complement strand
GGCGCGACGATCACCAGCGACGGCTACCGGGAGTCGCTGCAGGCCGCCATCGACGCGAGGGGCTGACGGGGATGGCCACGACCGGAACACCCGTGATCGGCGGAGCCGTGACCGGTGCCGCCGTGACCGGCGGCGCTGTAAACGCTGGCGCTGCGAACGGCGGGGTGCGTCGCGTCGAGCACATCATGGGGCTGCCGATCTCCCTGCGGATCGACGGCGGCGACGGCGGCGACGGCGGGGGCACCGCCGCGGACGCCGCGGACGCCGCGGACCGGGTGTTCGCGTGGCTGCGGGAGGTCGACGCGCGGTTCAGTCCCTTCCTGGCCGACAGCGAGGTGTCCCGGCTGGACCGGGGCGAGCTGGCTCCGGACGCGCTGAGCCCGGACCTGGTGGAGGTCCTCGACCTGTGCGAGCGGTACCGGGTCGAGAGCGGCGGTGCCTTCCAGGTGCGGCTGCCCGGCCGTGGCCTCGACCCCTGCGCCATGGTCAAGGGCTGGGCGGTCCAGCGCGCCGCGGAGCTGCTGCGGACGCGGGGTGTGACGACGTTCTGCCTCAACGCGGGCGGCGACGTGGTCGCGGCCGGCCGGCCCTGGCGGGTGGGCGTACGGCATCCCGAGCGGGCCGACCGGCTGTGCGCGGTCCTGGAGATCACCGACGGGGCGGTGGCGACCTCCGGGCGGTACGAGCGCGGCGACCACATCCTCGACGGACGCACCGGCCGTCCGGCGACCGGGCTGCTCGGCCTGTCCGTCGTGGCCGCCTCGCTGACCGAGGCGGACGCGACGGCGACCGCGGCGTTCGCCATGGGGGCGGAGGGGGTCGACTGGGCCGCCGCCCGGCCGGGGTGCGAGGTGTTCGCCGTGGACGCCGGGCGCCGGGTCCTGCGGACACCGGGGTTCCCCATGGCGGCCGCGGCCTGAGCGTGCGCGTCGGGCGCACGGCGCCACGGGGCGGGTCCACCGGCCTGTCCGGCAACGGCAAGGAGACCTCAGGAATCGCGGCGCACCGGGCGCGGGGCCGCCCGTCACCACCGGACATCCGGTGACAGACGGCCCTCCGCGGTGTCCTACGGTCCCGTGGTTCCGCACTTCCGCAGTCCCACGGGAACACGGCACTACGGCACTACGGCAGCGACAGGGACCCGTCGCGCTGCGGCGGGATCGCCACGCCGTTCTGCTGGAGGGCGACGGTCCGCGCGGGGGAGGGGATGCGGATGCCTTCGAGGTGGTAGCGCTTGTGCAGCCGCTTGATGAACTCGTGCTTGATCCGGTACTGGTCGCTGAACTCGCCCACGCCCAGGATCACGGTGAAGCTGATCCGCGAGTCCCCGAACGTGTGGAAGCGGACGGCGGGTTCGTGCTCGGGCATCGCGCCCTCGATCTCCGTCATGACCTCGGTCACGACCTCCGAGGTGACGCGCTCCACGTGCTCCAGGTCGCTGTCGTAGGCGACACCGACCTGCACGGTGAGGGTCATCTCCTGTTCCGGCCGGCTGTAGTTGGTCATGTTGGTGCTGGAGAGCTGGGCGTTCGGGATGATGACGAGGTTGTTGGAGAGGTTGCGCACGACGGTGTTGCGCCAGTTGATGTCGACGACGTACCCCTCCTCCCCGCTGCTGAGGCGGATGTAGTCGCCGGGCTGGATCGTCTTCGAGGCGAGGATGTGGATGCCCGCGAAGAGGTTGGCGAGGGTGTCCTGGAGGGCCAGCGCGACCGCGAGACCACCCACGCCGAGGGCGGTGAGCAGCGGGGCTATCGAGATCCCCAGGGTCTGCAGGACGACCAGGCAGCCGATGGCCAGGACGACGACCCGGGTGATGTTGACGAAGATCGAGGCCGATCCGGCGACACCGGAGCGGGACTGGGTGACGGCCCGCACCAGACCGGCGAGCACCCGCGCGACGGTGATGGTGGCGGCGAGCATGACCAGGACCGTCAGGACCTGGTTGACGGTGTGGTTGACCTTTGCGGTCAGCGGCAGCGCCGCCGCCGCGGCGGCCGCCCCGCCCGTGATCGCCGCGACCGGCACCAGCGCGCGCAGCGCGTCGACGAGGACGTCGTCGCCGCTCCACCGGGTGCGCGTCGCGTGCTTGCCCAGCCAGCGCAGGAGAAGGCGGAGCAGAACGGTCGCCACGAGCCCGGCGATCAGCCAGACGCCCGCCACGACCCAGTCGTGCACGGTGAGGTCTCGGGTCACCGACTGCCTCCCGTCGTACCGGGAAGGGGACGTGCGCCCGTTGTGTGATGTGTCGTCACCTTGTGGCCACCTGCTGCTCGGTTGCGGGGATGTACGGCCCCGTCGGTCATGACGTGCACCGGTCATGACGCGCGTCGCGGCCGACGGGACTGGCTCATCTTGCTACATGCGCACGGGTGCTCCGTGGCGCGGCCGTTCGGATCGGGCCGACTGCCGGGCCCGCCCTGAGGAGACTTTTCGGACGGTACGCCAAATCAGCCCGGAAGGGGCGGGAACAGCCTCGAACCACCCGGAACAGCCGGTTCCGTGCGCCTCGGACCGCCTTCGGTCGCACCGGCGCGCCCGGTGGGGGACGGCGGTCGACGGGTCGCCCGCGGCACCGGGGCGTCGTACGGCATCAGGTCGTCCCGGTGCGTGTCATCGAAATTCCCTTGACCTCAAGGAAACTTGAGGTCCTACGGTCGGTCCCATGAGTATGGAGACGACAGCCTGGACGCAGTTGTACAGCGTCATGAACGCCCAACGGGAGCGCCGCCCCTTCGCCCGCGCGACCCTCCGCCGCATCGCCGGATTCGCCCGCCCGCACCGGCGCAGGATCGCGCAGTTCGTGGTGGTGAGCGTGGCGACGGCCCTGCTCGCCGTGGCGACGCCGGTCCTCGCCGGACGGGTGGTGGACGTGATCGTGACCGGCGGCGACGAGACGACGGTCGTACGCCTGGCCCTGCTCATCGCGCTGATCGCGCTCGCCGAGGCGGCGCTCGGCCTGGTGGGCCGCTGGTTCTCCGCGACCCTGGGCGAGGGACTGATCCTCGATCTGCGCACGGCTGTGTTCGACCATGTGCAGCGCATGCCGGTCGCGTTCTTCACCCGCACCCGTACGGGAGCGCTCGTCAGCCGTCTCAACAACGACGTGATCGGCGCCCAGCGGGCCTTCAGCAACACCCTGTCCGGAGTGGTGGGGAACGTGGTCACCCTGCTCCTCACGCTGGCCGTGATGCTCACCCTGTCCTGGCAGATCACCCTGCTCGCGCTCGTACTGCTCCCGGTCTTCGTGGTCCCCGCCCGCCGGGTGGGCCGGCGGATGGCGAGACTGCAGCGCGAGGCGGCCGACCTCAACGCCGCGATGGGCACGCGGATGACCGAGCGCTTCTCCGCGCCCGGCGCCACCCTCGTCAAACTCTTCGGCCGGCCGGGCGACGAGTCCGCCGAGTTCGCCGAACGGGCCCGCCGCGTACGGGACATCGGCGTCCGCACGGCGATGGCGCAGACGGCCTTCATCACCGCCCTCACCCTGGTCTCCGCCCTGGCGCTCGCGCTGGTCTACGGCCTCGGCGGCTGGTACGCCCTGCGCGGCAGCCTGGAGCCGGGCGCCATCGTCTCCCTGGCCCTGCTGCTGACCCGGCTCTACGCGCCGCTCACCTCCCTCGCCGGAGCCCGTGTGGAGGTCATGAGCGCCCTGGTCAGCTTCGAGCGCGTCTTCGAGGTACTGGACCTGAAGCCGCTGATCGCGGAGAAACCGGACGCCCGTACGGTCCCCGACGGCCCGGTCTCGGTCGAGTTCACCGACGTCCGCTTCGCCTACCCGTCCGCCGACAAGGTCTCCCTGGCCTCCCTGGAGGAGGTCGCCGCGCTCGACACCCGGGCCGGCACCGAGGTCCTGCACGGCGTCTCGTTCCGCGCCGAACCCGGCCGGACCGTCGCCCTGGTCGGCTCGTCGGGCGCGGGCAAGTCGACGATCGCCGCCCTGCTCCCACGGCTGTACGACACCGACGAGGGCTCCGTACGCATCGGCGGCGTCGACGTCCGCGACCTGAGCGCCGAGTCGATGCGGGCGACCCTCGGCATGGTCACCCAGGACGGCCACCTCTTCCACGAGTCGGTCCGCGCCAACCTCCTCCTCGCCCGGCCGGACGCCGACGAGGACGACCTGTGGGACGTACTGCGCCGGGCCCGCCTCGACGACCTGGTCCGCTCCCTGCCCGACGGCCTGGACACGGTGGTCGGCGAACGCGGCTACCGCCTCTCCGGCGGCGAACGCCAGCGCATGACCATCGCCCGGCTGCTCCTCGCCCGCCAGCGCGTGGTCGTCCTCGACGAGGCCACCGCCCACCTCGACAACACCTCGGAGGCCGCGGTCCAGGCGGCGCTCGCCGAGGCCCTGGAGGGCCGGACGGCCGTGGTCATCGCCCACCGACTGTCGACGGTACGGGCCGCCGACCTGATCCTCGTGGTCGAGGCGGGCCACATCGTCGAACGCGGCACGCACGAGGAACTGCTGGCGGCGGACGGCCGGTACGCGGAGCTGTACCGCACCCAGTTCGGCAGGCCGGCCCACGACGAGGGCCGCGCCCTGGCGAACGGGGCGGCCGCGTAGAGGGCCCGGCTACCGCGCAGGGCCCGCTCAGGTCACCCTCCCCGGATGACCTGAGCGAGCCCTGCTTCTGCGCCGTGCCCTCCGCGCCTTACGCCGCGGCCAGTCCCGCGAAGGCGGCCCACCCGTCACGTCCGACCCGCAGCACGGGGCCCGCGCCCGCCGCCTTGGAGTCCCGTACGCGGACGGTTTCCCGGTCGGCGGCCACTTCGACGCAGTTGCCGCCGTCCGACCCGCTGCGGCTGTTCTTGAACCAGCGCAGCCCGTCCCCGGTCCCGCTCATCTGCTCCGTGCTCATGACTCTCCCGCCAGCCGTTCGATGAGCCGCGCAGACTCCTCGACGTCCGGGGACTGCGATCGCAGCTTCCCATAACGCAAGGCGAACGCGCTCACGTCGGCGAGATCTTGTACGACGCACCCGACGCCCTGGGACTCGAAGTCCCCGAACTGCCAGTGCTGCTTCGACTCCGCCACCACGAACGGGCCGTTCTTCCCCGGGTGAAAACCTCGTCTGGCGGGCATGACCTGTACCTCGACGTTGCGCAACGCGCTCACCTCCCGCAGCCGTTGCCCCTGCTCACGCATCGCCCGCCCCGGTCCGCCAACTGCGCCTCCACTTCAGCGGAACGCGGCGCGGCGCCCGGCTCGCCCGCCAACGCGCCGTCCAGCAGGTCGCCGAATGGACCGGCCTGCCGTACGACTGCGACACCGTCCAGGCCGTCGCCCTCGTCACCGCCGGACTGGCGGCCAACGCCGTGGCCCACGGAAGCCTCCCCGGCCGGGACCTCCGGCTCATGCTGCTCCTGCTCCCGGCGCCCGGTCCTGCGGTCCGGGTCGAGGTGACGGACACCCGCCCGAGCGTCTGCCGACACCAGCCGCCTCCCGGCCCGCGGACGGGACGTCGGCGTCCAGGGGAGCACGGCCTTGCCCCTTCACCCGTTTCTCGATCCAACCGCCGCGGTTCCCGGCCTTGTCGTCGTACGGCGGATCGGAGATGACCACAGTGACGGGGACATCGGCCTTGACGTGGTTGGCGCGGGTCCGTGACAGCGAAAGGGGCGCGTACGTCGAGGCGAGTTGCTCTTCCTGTACGTAAGGGTCGTCGAGCGTGTCCGTGACATGAAGGTTGAGGCCGCCCGGCGGGAGTTCGGCCTCGTGCTTCTTCAGCAGATCGGCGGCGCGGAGTTCGGCGACGGCGAAGGGGCCATCTGAAGTTCGAATCCGTACAGACGCGTGGCGAGGCGACCGATCGCATCGGGCGCCATGGCTTCACCGCTGCGCTCGACGGCCTGCTGCGCCACCCGCTGGATGATGGTGTGCAAGTAGGTGCCGGTGCCCATGCCGGGATCGACGATGTGAACACTTTCGTCCCCGAAGCCGCGCGTCTTGCCCAGACGGGTACGCAGCACCTCTTCGGTGAGGCGGACCATTTCCCCGACCACCTGGTGAGGTGTGTAGTACGAGCCGCTGCGTTGGCGCAGCCTGTCGTCGTAGACGGACAGGAAAGACTCGCAGAGGTGCAGGTAGGCATCCTGGTTGCCCTTCCGGATGGTCTCCCACTCCACGCGCGCGACAGTGCGGGAAAGGAGGTCGGGAGTCACCTCGAAACGTTCGCTGACGTTGTCGGTGAGGAGCTGAAGGGCCTTGCCCATCAGGGCATGGCCCGCGTTCAGGCGGCGCCCGATCTCGTGGAAGGTCGTACGGGTGAGCGGGATGCCCTCCGTGCGGGCGAGAAGCAGTGCGAAAGTGACTGTCTGGGCGTAGCCGTCGGCGAACGTCGCGTCGTCCGCGGTGGGGAAGAGATACCGGCGCCAGTCGCTCCTGAGGCCGGTGAAGGGCCGTTCTGCGGTCGCGTCGTCCGCATCCAGGTCGGCCTCGGCCCGTAATTGCTCCTGCACGGCGGCACGCAGCAGACGGCACAGCGGGGCGATGTGCTGGACGAGTACCGAAACCCGCCGGATCCTGGGTGGTTCCCAGCCGAGCACTGCCTGCGTGATCGCGTCGAAGGCGGCCAGGTCGTCGGCTGCCAGTTTTTCCCGGCGCTTTTGAGCGGTCCGCAGAGTACGACCTCGTCACCGAGCTGAATGCCGTAGCGGAAGATCCGGTAGTGGTTCCCGTTGGTGTAGAGGAGGTTGGGGAGATCACGGAGACGTTCCCACTGCCTCTTGTCGTGACCGGTGAATGATGCGGGATCGATGTTCTTGCCGGGCCGCTTCACCTCGATGTAACCGGTCACGTCCGCGTTGACGCGTACGGCATAGTCGGGTCGCACCCCGAGGTGGGGGAGACGGGCTTCCGGGGACCGGCTGACCTCGGTCCGGGCCCGGTGCCCGGCTATGGTGCGGAACAGTTGCTCCAAGGGGGTGCGAATGACTGCCTCACGGTCGCCAGGGCCCGCCAGATTCTGTCTGCATTCGGCACCGAAGACGGAAATGGCATCGCGCAACCACTGAAGACGTGCTTCGGACATGAGCCCCCACCCTTGAGATCCCGGTGCGAAACGGGACCTTCCCCCTGGGGGTATGGGTCAAGTACGGCTATACGGGGAGAGGCGTGCGACCAGTGGCTCGGTGTGCAGAAGGTGTGTTCGTGCGCGGTCGGTCATCCCGGCAGACGTCCCCTCAGTCCTCCAGGCGGACCGGCATCAGGAGCGAGAAGGCGCTCTCGTCGTCGGGCCGGCGGATCGCGATCGGCGCCGTGGGCGCGCCGACTTCCAGGATCAGCCGGTCACGGGCTCCGGCAGCCAGCGCGTCCAGCAGGAACGCGCGGTTCACGGCAACGCGGTCCGGGCCGCCGTCGTCGTCCGCGCAGAGGGCGACCGTGCCGTCCTCCACCACCCTGAGCACGCTGAGGTCCTGTGTGCCGGACTCGTCGGACCGGACGGGTCCGCGGGCCAGGGCCGCCCGGAACGCCGCCGTCTCGACGAGGGCGTGACGTCGGTCGGCGAGCGGAAGCAGACGGCGGTAGTCGGGGAAGTCGTGGTCGAGGCACCGGCCCGCCGTCTGCCGGTCACCGGCCTCCAGGGTCACGCGGTCGCCGTCGACGGCGAGCCGCACGGGACCTTCGCCGTCGAGCAGCGCCCGCATCGAGTCGGCGAGCGGGGTGGGCACGACGACCTGTTCGCGCCGCCCTTCGTGCCCGGCGACACCGGCCCGTGCGACGGCCAGCTGGTAGCGGTCGGTCGCCACGACGTCCAGGTGCTCGTCCTCGATGTCGAACAGGAGGCCGCCGAGCATCGGCAACCCGGGGTCGGTGCCCGCCGCGAAGCGGACCGCGTCCAGGGCGGCGGCCAGTTCCGGTGCGGGGACGGACAGCCGGACGGTGGTGGTGCGGAGCGAGGTCATGGGGTTCTCCCTGTGGTCGAGGAGGGCTCGGAGCGCGGAGAACTCGCCGCGGGCGTCGGACAGTCCCAGTTCGAGGCGACGCAAGTGGGCCTGGAGGAGCCCCCGTACCAGGTCCGTGTCCGCGCTCGGCCAGGCGGCCAGCACGAGCCGGATGTCGGCCAGGGGCATGCCGGCCCGGCGCAACCGGGCCAGCAGACGGGTCTCCTCCACCTGCGTGGGCCCGTACCAGCGGTAGCCACTGACCGGGTCCACCCAGGCGGGGACCAGCACACCGGCACGGTCGTAGAACCGCAGCGCGCTCACGCTCAGTCCGCCGTCCCGGGCCATCTCCCCGATACTGCGCATCTCGTTCTCCACACCCGGAACCCTGAGCCCTCGACCAGGTCGAGGGTCAACTCACGCACTGAGCGAGGTGTCCGGCGGATCCGGACCGTCGGGGGCCTGGGATCTCCCGGCCCCGGCAACTCGCCGCTGGGACGGATGGCGGATGTCAGAGGTCGTCGGGAAGCAGCCGGAACGAGGGCTGGCCGGTGAGTGGACGCATCATGCGGAAGTGGCCGTCCGCGGTGAAGATGTCGGCCGTCTGGAAGGCCGCCGCCAGAGCGACGTTCATCGCGTCCGCCAGACCCACGCCGGCACCGCGGTCCGCGTCGGCGTACCCGCGCATCACCGCCATGGCTGTCCTCAGATGCGGTGCCGTGTCGGGGATCCCGAACCGGCGGGCCTCCGTCTGCCCGGCGATGAAGTCCAGCGCGTGCATCGCTGCTGCGGAGCCGATACGGGAGGTCAGGAGGTAGTCCAGCTCGGTGAGCACCATGGGGGACACCACCAGGTGGCCCGTGCGCGCGAGAGCGGCCCGGTGGGCGGAGTGACCGGGATCCTTCGGGGTGAACAGCCGGTAGAGGGCGTTGGTGTCCGCGATCGCGACCGCGCTGTCAGTCATCGACGCCGTCTGTCCTCTCGGCCGCTTCCGCGCCCATACTCCGTAGGGTCGCCTCGATCTCGTCGTCATCGAGAACGGGACCGCCCAGGTCAGGGATGTTCAGATCGCCCATCGGGTCGGTGCGGAACGGGTAGGCAGGCCGCCCCGTCACCCCGCCGCGCGGCACGATGTCCCCTATCGGGACGCCGTCCTTGGTGATCGTCACCGTCTCCCCGGCCGCCACACGTGCCAGGACCCGCGACGTCTGCTGGTTGAGTTCCCTCAGCGGGACCTCCGCGCTGTCACTCATTCTTTTACTGTACTACTCGTTCTACACGAGGAGAGAGGGCGCATGGCGGACGCTCTCACCCACGGCGATGCGACCGCGCCGGAGTTCGCGGCGGGCGCACCGGACGGCGACTTGCCGTCGTGCGGGTGAATCACCCCTGCCCCGGTTCTCGCGGAGCGGGGGAGACCTCCGCCACACGGTCTTGCCGCTGGGCGGGACCGGGGTCACTCGCGAGGCGCTGGACCACATCCTTGAGCCGGGCGTCCCTGGACCAGGTCGCCGAGGGCTACCGGGCCATGGACGAACGCCGCGCCGTCAAGACGCTCCTCAAGCCCTGACAGACCGGCGGACAGGGGTGGTGGGAGGGACGCCGGCCCTGGAAACCCCGTTGCCCTCCGAGGGCCGGGCCGGGACCATTCGGCCATGGGGAGACGAGCGAGCGCGGCGACCACCGGAGTACCCGCGGCGACCACCGGAGTACCCGCGGCCGCGGGCGTACGCCTGGACTGGTGGGCTGTTCCCGACGGCGTGAGAAGCCAGGTCGAGGCATCCCTGGGATCCCCCGTGGAGAACGCCGTCACCCAGGCGGGCGGCTTCTCGCCGGGCGTTGCCGCTCGTATGCGCCTCGTCGACGGCCGGCGGGTCTTCGTGAAGGCGGCGGGACCTGAACCCAATCCGGACACTCCCGGCCTGCACCGGACGGAGGCCAGGGTCACGGCAGCCCTGCCGGCCGCTGTTCCCGTGCCGTCGCTGCTCATGGCCTTGGAGTTCGAAGGCTGGGTCGTCCTGGTCCTCGAAGACGTGGACGGCGCGGCGCCGGTTCAGCCGTGGCGGCCGGACGAGCTCCGGCGTGTCCTCGCGGCCACCGCCGAACTGTCCGCGCTGCTCGATCCTTCGCCGATCGAGGCGCCGACGGTCGCCGACCGTTTCGGCGAGAAGTTCCACAGCTGGCGCCGGCTCGCCGCTGCTTCCGCGTCGGGGGCGGACGGGCCGGCCTGGCTCGACCCCTGGGCGCGACGCAATCTCGACCGTCTTGCCGACCGAGAAGCCTCCTGGATCGCCGCCGCGACCGGCAGTGCTCTGAACCATGGCGATCTGCGTGCGGACAACGTCCTGCTGACCGATGACCGCGTCATGATCGTCGACTGGCCGTGGGCCGCGGTCGGTGCTCCCTGGTTCGACGTCGTGGCGATGGGCCCGAGTGTGATCACGCAGAGCACCCCGGATGTCATGGGCCTTCTCGACGAGCACCTCTGCGCCCGCGGCGCCGACACCGAAGACGTGACCACCGTACTCGTCGCTGTGGCCGGCTACCTCCTTCACCAGTCCGTCCAGACTCCGCCGCCGGGACTGCCGACGGTGCGGGGCTTCCAGCGCGCCCAGGGGGAAGCCGCCCTGGACTGGGCGCGTGAGCGGACACGGTGGCGTTAGCGGACCCGCCTCGCACCGCCCAGGCCCGAACCGTCCGGCTGCCACGGACGCGGGCACCCTCCGTGCCGTGCCTCGTGCGCGCGGCACCACAGGGGCTGTCGCCGCCGTGCGGCCCGCGCGCTCAGGTCGATTCGCGCACCACGAGTTCGTTCGGCATGATCACCGGGTCCGTGGGGCCGCCGTCTATCAGGTTGAGGAGCAGGTGGACGGCCGCGGTCGCCTGGTCCGCCATCGGGCTGCGTACCGAGGTGAGCGCGGGGTTGGTGTAGGACGCGGCCTCGATGTCGTCGAAGCCGATCACCGCCACGTCCTCCGGAACGCGCCGGCCCGTCTTCTGGAGGGTGCGCAGGGCTCCGATCGCCATCAGGTCGTTGGACGCGAACACCGCGTCGAGGCCGGGATCGTCCTCCAGGAGCTGACGCATGGCTTCGGCGCCGGAGACCCTCGTGAAGTCGCCCAGTGCCACGATCGAGCGACGGCCGGTGTCCCGCAGCGTCTGCCGGTAGCCGTCGAGGCGCTCACGCGCCTCGTGGAGTTCGAGCGGTCCGGTGATGGCGGCGATCCGGCGCCGGCCGCGCTCCAGCAGGTGACGTACGGCCAGTGCCGCTCCGCCGGCGTTGTCCAGCGCCACGTACGGGACGTCCTGTGCGGAGGTGCGGTTGAAGGACACCACGGGCAGACCCTGCCGGGCGAGCGCGGCCGGCAGCGAGTCCGTACCGTGCAGGGCGACCAGGAGCACGCCGTCCACGTGCCCGCCGGCGATGTACTGCACCACCCTGGTCCGGCTCTCGTCCGATTCCGCGAGCATGAGCACGAGCCTCTTGCCCGCCTTCTCCAGCTCTCTGCTGACGGCGCGCACCACGGCGGAGAAGAGGGGGTCGTCGGAGACGACTCCCTGCGGCGGGTCGGAGACCACCACGGCGAGGGTGTCGGTGCGGCGGGTGACGAGGTTGCGGGCCGCCCCGTTGGGCACGTAACCCAGTTCGTGCACCGCGCGCATGACGACGTCCCGGATCTCCGGGGCGACCGTCGTCTCGCCGTTGATGACGCGGGAGACGCTCGATTTGGACACGCCCGCCCGGGCGGCGACCACTTCCAGAGTGGGGCGTTTCATACCCGTCCGTCCCCTGTGCCGCCGCCCGGGTCCGTGCGCGGGGCGGGTTTTCTCATCAGGGCGACCTCCGGCTCAGCGTCATGACGTTGCAAGCAGCGTATCCGCAGGCCGGGGCGTCATGAGCATGTCGAAGAGCCTTCCGCCCTCTGCGCCGCCCTCGGGCCGGCGGCCCGCCACGAGTGGCCTCAGGGACCGCTCCCTCCAGAAGTCGAACGCGTTACGCCCCTGTTTTTTCAAGGTGAAACAACTCTTGACAGCTCTCACGTGCCCCTCCATTCTCCCCTTCAGGGAGCGCTCCCTCACCTCACCCCCACTTGAGGAGTCACCCATGCAAGCCCCGCTGCGTCGCTTCGCCTTATTTCTGACACTCGCGGCCTCACTGCTCACTTTCATCGCTCTCCCCGCACCTCCCGCACAGGCTGCGGAAGTCCTGCTCTCACAGGGAAAGACCGCCACCGCCTCAAGTACTGAAGGGGACTTCAGCGCGCGGAGCGCCGTCGACGGAGACCCCGGGACCCGGTGGTCCAGCGCCTTCGCCGATCCGCAGTGGATCCGGATCGACCTCGGGACGAGTGCCGGGATCAGCCGGGTCGTCCTCGACTGGGAAGCCGCGTACGGCACGGCGTTCAGGATCGAGGTGTCGAGCGACGCGCAGAGCTGGACCACCGTCCACCAGACGGCCACGGGCACCGGCGGCACCCAGAACCTGACCGTCTCCGGCACCGGCCGCTACGTGCGCATGTACGGCACGCAACGCGCCACCGCCTACGGCTACTCGCTGTGGGAGTTCCAGGTGTACGGCACCGCCGGCGGTTCCGGCGGCGACCCCGGCGGACTGCTCTCCTACGGCAGGCCGGGCGCGGCCTCCTCCTCCCAGAGCGACGGGAACTGCTGGGAGTGCACACCGGCCAGGGCCTTCGACCGGGATCCGGCCTCCCGCTGGGCCACCAGCCCCACCACCGGCTGGACCGACCCGGGCTGGATCTCCGTCGACCTCGGCGCGACGGCACAGATCGACAAGGTCGTCCTGCAATGGGACCCCGCCTACGCCAAGTCCTTCCAGATCCAGGTCTCGCCGAACGGCACCGACTGGACGCCGATCTACTCGACGACGTCCGGCACGGGCTTCAAGCAGACGCTCGCCGTCTCCGGCTCCGGCCGCTACGTGCGCATGTACGGCACGGAACGTGCCACCCCCTACGGCTACTCGCTGTGGGAGTTCCAGGTGTACGGCACCGGTGGGGCCCCGATCACACCGCCGCCCCTGCCGAGCGACCCCGCGAACCCGCCGCGGCTGGTGTGGAGCGACGAGTTCGACGGCGCCGCGGGCGGCAGGCCCGACGCCTCGAAGTGGCGGGCCGACCCGGGCACCGGGCCGAACAACGAGCTGGAGTACTACACCGATCACCGCAACGCCTCGCTGGACGGGTCGGGACACCTGGTGATGGAGGCCCGCAAGGAGGTCACCGCCGGATCGTCGTGCCCGCGCGACCCGCTGAGTGGCAGCACCACCTGCCAGTACACCTCGGCGCGGATGAACACCGGCGCGACGTTCCAGTTCACCTACGGGCGTGTCGAAGCACGCATCAAGGTGCCCAAGGGCAACGGTCTGTGGCCCGCGTTCTGGATGATGGGCGCCGACTTCCTGACGGGCCGGCCGTGGCCGTACAACGGTGAGATCGACATCGTGGAGGTCCTCGGCAAGGACGTGAAGACCGCGTACTCGACCGTCCACGCGCCGGCCTACAACGGCGCAGGCGGAATCGGTTCGCCGTACACCCTGCCCGGGAACGCCGACTTCTCCGACGACTTCCACACCTGGGCCGCCGACTGGAACAGCAAGGGCATCACCTACAGCCTGGACGGCCGGACCGTCTTCTCCCTCGACAAGGAGCAGGTGGAGCGGACACGCGGGCCGTGGATCTTCGACCACCCGCACTACATGATCCTCAACCTCGCGGTCGGCGGTGACTGGCCGGGTCCGACGGACGCGAGCACCCCCTTCCCGTCCAGGATGCTCGTCGACTTCGTACGGGTCTACCAGTAGCCCCCGGCTCCCGGGCCGCGCCGCCCCCGTCCCCTCGGGGCGGAGCGGTCCTCCGGCAGGAAGCAGTCCCTTCGCCCCGTCCCCGCACCCCCGACGTCCGTGAGGAATTGAGATGCGCAGATATCGCGTCCCCCTGTACACACTCCTGGTGAACGCCCTGGTGGTCGTGGTGGCCGCCGCCCTGAGCCTGACCGCCTCGACCCAGCGGGCGCAGGCCGCGACGGTCACCGTCCAGGCCGAGTCCTACGCGGCCCAGTCGGGCGTCGCGCTGGAGGCGACCGCGGACACGGGAGGCGGGCAGAACGCCGCGTTCCTCGCCGACGGCGACTGGATGCGGTTCGACGGCGTCGACCTCGGTACGGCCGGCCGGCTGACGGTGTCGGCCCGGATCGCCTCCGCCGTCGGCTCGGGCACGGTGGAGCTGCGTACCGGCAGCCTCACCGGACCGCTGCTCGCGGTCGTCCCGGTCTCCCCGACCGGCGGCTGGCAGAACTGGGCGACCCGGGAGACCGAGGTCTCCAGCCACCCCACCGGCTCGCAGACGGTGTTCGCCGTACTGCGCGGCACGGGTACGGGGTCCGGTGACTTCGTCAACATCAACTGGTTCTCCTTCGTCGGCGAGGGCGGCGCGGCGCCCGGCTGGGTCCCCGTCGACCAGGCCGAGTGGAACGCCCAGTTGAGTCAGTTCCGTGCGATGACACCGGCCGCGGTGCCCGGCGGTGTGGTCCGGGTTCCGGAGTTCAACGCCACCTGCACCTACAGTCACTCCAAGCCGGACGACCCCATCGTCCTGCCGGGCTTGCCCGGGGCGTCCCACATGCACAGCTTCTTCGGCAACAGGAGCACCGACGCGTTCTCCACGACCCGGTCGCTGCTCACCAACAAGCCGACCAGTTGCACCCCTGCCGAAGACCTCTCGGCGTACTGGATACCCACCCTCTACGAGGGCGACAAGGCCGTCGAAGCCGAGGGAATGATCGTCTACTACGGTTCCCGGCTCCCCGACCCGTCGGCGACCGTGCCCTTCCCGGAGGGATTCCGCATGATCGCGGGCGACGCCAAGGCACAGACGCCCACCCCGGCGGGATCGACGGGCCAGTACTGGTGCTCCGGCGAGGGCGGTGAGACCGGCCGCAGCGCCGACGGCAACTGGCCGGTCTGCGCCCCGAAGGCGCACCTCACCCACCAGCTCGTCTTCCCCGACTGCTGGGACGGCAAGAACCTCGACAGCCCCGACCACAAGTCACACGTGGCGTTCACCTACGACGGCAGGTGCAGCGGCGCCTACCCCGTCGCCATCCCCAACCTCTCCTTCGTCGTCAGCTACCCGACCAGCGGCAGCAGCGCGGGCTTCCGGCTGGCCTCGGGCATGGCGTCGTCCATCCACGGCGACTTCTTCAACGCCTGGGACAACGCCGCTCTCGGACACCGTGTGAAGGACTGCATCACCCAGAAGGCCAAGTGCAACTCCGCCGGCACGTTCTGACCCTGTGGTCGGTGTGCGCCGCGGCCGCGGCACTGCTGGTCGCCGGCTGCACCGCGCAGCCGGCGGCCGGCGGTACGTCGCCGACAACCGCCGAGTCGCGCACATCGGCCTTCAACGCGACCGACACCGCCTGGATCCTGCTGATGATCCCCATGGCCGAGCGGGCCCGGCAGCTGACCGACCTCGCGCCCTCCCGATCGGCGGACCCGGCCGTGGCCACGCTGGCGGCGGAGACCGGCGCGACACTGCGCGAGGACCTGCGCCGGCTGCGCGCCGCGCTGAAACTGTCAGGCGTACCGGACACGCACCCCCATGAGGGACACGACATGCCCGGCATGGTCGGTCTGGAGACCCTCGACAGGGCGGCCGCCACGGAGGGCCGGCCGTTCGACCGGATCCTCACCGACGCGCTGCGCGCCCATTTCACCCGGTCCCGGCTGCTCTGCGCCGGCGAGCAGAACCAGGGCAGTGCCGTCGAGGCGACAGCACTGGCCGCCGCCCTCGCGAAGAGCGCGGCCCAGCAGATTTCCGGGCTGGACACGCTGTGAGCGATGTGATGTGAGCGACGTGATGTGAGCGGTGTGATGTGTCCCGGTGTTGCGGCGGTCGCCCGGACGAAGCCGGCCGTCGCCCGTACCGCGGTGGCCGTGGCCGCCCGGTGGTGGACCGCGGCGCTGGACGCCGGCGGGTCTCAGCGCGGTGCCTCGCGCCGGGTGAGCCGTGCGAGGTACACGTCGATGGCGGACACGCGACCGGGCAGGGACGCGGTCAGGTCCCACCACCGTACGGCCGTGATCTCGTCGTCGCCCCCGGCGGCCCGGCGCCACGAGGCGCAGCCGGTGAACAGGGCGCCGTACTCGGCCCGCCGCTCGGGTCCCAGCAGGAAACCGGCGTGGCCGACGAACCGCAAGGGGCCGTCAGGGACCTGCCCGCTCTCCTCGGCGAGTTCGCGGACAGCCGCCCGGCGGGGACTCTCACCCGGCTCCACCAGGCCACCGGGCAGTTCCCACTGCTCCCGGAACCGGTCGTGGACCATGACGACCGCGCCGCCGTGCCACAGGGCGGTGAGAGCCATCGGCACGGGAGCCCCGCCGGGAGGCCCGTCCCCGGAACCCGGCACGAACGAGACCAACAGGTTTCCCCGGTCGTCAGCGGCGAGAGGTCCGGACGAAGGAATCGGCATGAGGAAGCCTGCCCCGAACCCGGCCCGCGCAACGCGGGCACGCGTACGGGGCGTAGCGGGCACGCGTACGGGGCGTATCCGTGCGCTGTCCGGCCGGGCCGGACACCCGCCGGGCGGAAGGCGGTTGACCGTCGTGCGCCTCCGGGTAGGCATGGGGCCGGGACCGGCGCCGGTGGGCGGCCGGGCAGCGTACGAGGAAGGACGGACAGCACATGACGGCGTCGGCCCAGCCGCACACCCGTGTCATGGTCGAACTCGGCGAGCGCTCCTACCCCGTCGACATCGGGCCGGGCGTCCGGCACTCGTTGGCCGCCATCCTCGCCGGGCTCGGTGCGCGGCGGGTGGCGATGGTGTCCGCGCGGCCGGAGGAGTGGCTGCCGGACCCGGGGGTGCCGTCGGTGGTGCTGCGGGCCCGGGACGGCGAGGCGGACAAGACACTGGCGACCGTGGAGGAACTGGGCCGTGCCTTCGTGCGGTTCGGGCTGACCCGCTCCGACGCGGTCGTCTCCTGCGGCGGTGGCACCACCACCGACGTCGTGGGACTGGCCGCCGCGCTGTACCACCGGGGGGTGCCCGTGGTGCACCTGCCGACGACACTGCTCGCCCAGGTGGACGCCAGCGTGGGCGGCAAGACGGCGGTCAACCTCCCCGAGGGCAAGAACCTGCTGGGCGCCTACTGGCAGCCGGCCGCCGTGCTGTGCGACACCGACCACCTGCGCACGCTGCCCGAGCGGGAGATGCTCAACGGGTACGGGGAGATAGCCCGCTGTCACTTCATCGGCGCCGGCGACCTGCGCGGGCTGCCGCTGCCGGAGCAGATCGCGGCGAGCGTGGCCCTCAAGGCGTCGGTGGTGGCCGCCGACGAACGGGACTCGGGACGCCGGCACATCCTCAACTACGGCCACACGCTGGGACACGCCCTGGAGATCGTGACCGGCTTCACGCTGAAGCACGGCGAGGGGGTGGCGGTCGGCACGGTGTTCGCGGGCCGTCTCGCGCTGGCCCTCGGCCGGATCGACGCGGCACGGGCGGCCGAACACCTCGATGTGGTGCGGAGCTACGGCCTGCCGACCGCGCTGCCGGCCGGGGTCGACGCGCGCCGCCTGATCGAGGTGATGCGGCTGGACAAGAAGGCGACGCACGGGCTGACCTTCGTCCTGGACGGCCCGGACGGCCCCGGGCTGGTGTCCGGGGTACCCGAGGAGACCGTCGCCTCGACACTGGCCGGGATGGACCGGACACCTGGCTGAACTACCCGGCCGGCAGGCCCCGGGCCAGCAGCACCGCGCCGTGCAGGGAGGACAGCCCGCCCAGCAGCGCGGGACGCACCGGGGGCAGCGGGTGCCCGGGGCGTCGGAGGTCCGCGGTCCGCTCGGCCACCATCGGCACGAGGTCCGGCACGGCCGCGGCGAAGCCGCCGCCGATGAGGACCAGCGCGGGGTGCGTCAGTTCGCAGACGCCGACCACGGCCGCGGCGAGCGCGGCGCAGCTCTTCCGCAACGCGGCCACGGCCCACGGCTCGCCGTCGGACACGGCCTGCCGGAAAGCGGTGAACGACACCTCCGCCCCCCGGAGCCGGGCCGCGCGGCGCAGCGTCGCCGGGCCCGAGGCCGCCGCCTGCACACAGCCGCGCCGTCCGCAGTCGCACAGCGGTCCGTCGCGGTCGACGACGAGGTGGCCGACCTCGCAGGAACCACGCCCCACGCCGGGAACGGGACGCCCGGCCAGCACGAGACCGCCACCGACACCGGTGCCGACGCCGAGGTAGAGGAGGTCCGCGCAGCCGGCCGCGTCCGCCTCGGCGAGGGCGGCCAGGTCACCGTCGTCGGCGCACGCCACCTCGGCGGCACCGAAGAGCGCGGACAGGGCGGCGCCCAGGCCGAACCCGGCCCAGGTGGGGCGGCCCGGCCAGACGGTGACCGTGCCGGCGGTGTCGAGCGTGGCGGGCAGGGCGACCCCGACGCCGCGCAGTTCCTGCGGGCGTCCCGCGCACAACTCCCCGACGTGCCGGGCCAGCAGGCCGAGATCGTCGTCGGGGCGGGAGGTCCGGCCGGCCCACCGGAAGGACGACTCCTTCACACCACCGTCGTCGTGCTCGACGCGCAGCGCCACCTTCGTGCCGCCGATGTCGACGCCCAGCCGGCCGGCGGCCCCGGCGGTCAGGCCGGCACCTTTTCGAGCAGGGCGCGGGCGGCGAGCCGGTACCCCAGCGCGCCGAGCCCGAAGATGACGCCGGACGCCAGCGGCCCGGTCACCGACTCGTGGCGGAACTGCTCCCGGGCCCACACATTCGACAGGTGCACTTCCATCCACGGCCGCGGATAGTTCGCCAGCGCGTCACGGAGACCCCAGCCGGCCATCATCAGGGCGGCCGGATTGATGATGGCGCCGACAGTGTCGTAGTTCCCCTGAATGGTGCGGATGATCTCCGCCTCACCGTCGAACTGATAGGAATCCACTTTCCAGCCGCGCTCCGCGACTTCTTCCCCGACCCAGCGTTCGATGTCCTGCAGGGTATCGGTTCCGTATATCTCGGGCTGACGGGTCCCGAGTATTCCGAGATTCGGTCCGTTCACCAACAACAGCCTGCTCACAGTGCACCTCACCCGGTTCGTCACGGACTTCCATCTATAGCACGGGCCTCACGGCGCACACCCCGCCGAATGCCCCTCGAATCCCCGGCAGCCTTTTTGAGGGGCTTCTAGGGGGGTGTTGAGGGGGAATGACGTGACTGTCGTCGGCGGGTTAGCGTGTTAAAGCGGTCGCCTCTGCATATCGCGTCGAGGGAAGTGGGGAAACATGAGCAAAGGTGTGCGTCTGGAATCCGAGCTGCCCGGCTGGCCGCAGTACGACGACGCGGAACGCGAGGGACTGATACGGGCGCTGGAACAGGGCCAGTGGTGGCGGATCGGCGGCGGCGAGGTGGACGCCTTCGAGGCCGAGTTCGCCGCCGCCCACGGCAGCCCGCACGCCCTGGCGGTCACCAACGGCACACACGCGCTGGAACTCGCCCTCGAAGTGCTCGGCGTCGGCGCCGGCTCCGAGGTCATCGTCCCGGCGTTCACCTTCATCTCCTCCTCGCAGGCCGCGCAGCGGCTGGGCGCGGTGGCCGTGCCGGTCGACGTCGACCCGGGTACGTACTGCGTCGACCCGGCGGCGGTCGAGGCCGCGATCGGACCGCGGACCGCGGCCATCATGCCGGTGCACATGGCGGGCCAGATGTGCGACATGGACGCGCTGGGCAAGCTGTCCGCCGACTCGGGCGTACCACTGGTCCAGGACGCGGCCCACGCGCAGGGCGCGCGGTGGCGCGGCCAGCGGGTCGGGGAGCTGGGCTCGGTCGCGGCGTTCAGCTTCCAGAACGGCAAGCTGATGACCGCCGGTGAGGGCGGCGCGGTGCTCTTTCCCGACGCGGAAGGGTACGAGAAGGGCTTCGTGCGGCACAGTTGCGGCCGTCCGCGCACCGACCGCGGCTACTTCCACCGTACGTCCGGTTCCAACTTCCGCCTCAACGAGTTCTCCGCGTCGGTGCTGCGCGCCCAGCTCGCCCGGCTCGACGCACAGATCGACACACGCGAGGCACGCTGGCCGGTGCTGAGCCGGCTGCTGGCCGAGATCCCCGGCGTCGTCCCGCAGGCCCTCGACGAGCGCGGTGACCGCAATCCGCACTACATGGCGATGTTCCGGGTGCCGGGCATCACCGAGGAGCGGCGCGCACAGGTCGTCGACACCCTCATCGAGCGGGGGCTGCCCGCGTTCGTCGGGTTCCGCGCGGTCTACCGTACCGACGCCTTCTGGGAGGTCGCCGCGCCGGAGCTGACCGTGGAGGAACTGGCCCGCCGCTGCCCGAACTCCGAGGCCCTCACCGGGGACTCCGTGTGGCTGCACCACCGTACGCTGCTGGGCGGCGAGGAGCAGATGCACGAGATCGCCGCCGTCGTCGCCGACGTGCTCGCGGGCGCATGAGCGCCCCGTCCCCGGCCCTGCCGCCCGTCCGCACCGCCGTGATCGGCCTGGGCTGGGCCGCCCGCTCGATCTGGCTGCCCCGGCTGCTCCGCAGCCCCGCCTTCACCGTGACCGCCGCCGTCGACCCCGACGAGCGTGGCCGGGCCGCCGTCGCCGGCCCCCAGGGGGCGGACGCGACCGGGCTGTCGGTGCTGGCGGCCGTCGCCGACCTCGACCCCGCCGAGGTGGACCTCGCGGTCGTCGCGGTCCCCAACCACCTGCACTGCGCCGTCGCCTGCGAACTGCTCACCAAGGGCATCCCGGTGTTCCTGGAGAAGCCGGTCTGCCTGACCTCCGAGGAGGCGGAACGACTGGCCGCCGCCGAACGCGCGGGCGGGGCGGTACTGCTGGCCGGCAGCGCGGCCCGCTACCGCGCCGACGTACGCGGCCTGTACCGGGTCGCCGAACGCCTGGGCGAGGTCCGGCACGTCGAACTGGCCTGGGTACGGGCGCGCGGGGTGCCCGACCGGGGCGGCTGGTTCACCCAGCGGTCGCTCGCGGGCGGCGGGGCGCTGGTCGACCTCGGCTGGCACCTCCTCGACATCGCCGTACCGCTGCTGGGCACCGCCGCCTTCCGGCACGCCATCGGCACCGTCTCCGCCGACTTCATCACCCAGGCGTCCTCCCGGGCCGCCTGGCGCGACGACGACAACGATGCCGAAGGCGACGACAACGATGCCGGGAGCGGCGGCGACGCGGCCGGGGGCGGCGGCACCGACGTCGAGGACACCGCGCGCGGCTTCCTCGTCACCGACGACGGCCGCTCCGTCGTCCTGCACGCGGGCTGGGCCTCGCACGAGGCGGTGGACACCACCCGCGTCACCGTCGACGGCAGCGCGGGCAGCGCGACCCTGCGCTGCACCTTCGGTTTCAGTCCCAACCGCCTCGGGCGGTCCGCGCTGACCCGCACCGCCGACGGCACCACACGCGAACTCGCCGTGCCCACGGAGCGCGTCGGCGCCGAGTACGACCGGCAGCTCGCCCTGCTGCCCGACCTGTTGCACGACCCGGCCGCACGGGGCCGGGCGATCGACGAGGCGCGCCGCACCATCGGCGCCATCGAGCGGGTCTACACCTCGGCCCGCACCGTCCAGGAGGTCCGGGAGTCCGCCCCGGTGTGACCGCACCGGTGCGCGCCGTGACCACGTTCCACGGGAGTCCCGATGATCAGCCAGCCCGTTCCTTCCGTTCCTTCCGTTCCCTCCGGCCCTTCCGGCCCTTCCGGCCCCTCCCCTTCCGACATCACCTCGGTGGTCTTCGACCTCGACGGCGTCCTCGTCAACAGCTTCGCGGTGATGCGCGAGGCGTTCACCCTCGCCCACGCGGAGGTCGTCGGCCCGGGCGAGCCGCCGTTCGAGGAGTACAACCGGCACCTGGGCCGCTACTTCCCCGACATCATGCGCATCATGGGGCTGCCGCTGGAGATGGAGGAACCCTTCGTCCGCGAGAGCTACCGGCTCGCCCACCTGGTGGAGGTGTTCGACGGCGTGCCGGAGCTGCTGGCGGAGCTGCGCCGCCGGGGGGTACGGCTGGCCGTGGCCACCGGCAAGAGCGGCCCGCGGGCCCGTTCGCTGCTGGACACGATCGGCATCCGCGACCGGTTCGACGCCGTCCTCGGCTCGGACGAGGTGGCGCGGGCCAAGCCGGCGCCCGACATCGTGCTCAAGGCGATGGACCTGCTGGGCGCCGACCCCGGGCGGACGGTGATGGTCGGCGACGCCGTCACCGACCTCGCCAGCGCCCGCGGCGCGGGTGTCACCGCGGTGGCCGCGCTGTGGGGCGAGACGGACGAGGCGACGCTGCTCGCCGCGGACCCCGATGTCGTCCTGCGTCACCCGGCGGAACTCCTGGCACTGTGCCCGGCGGTGACGGTGTCCTGACACCCGGGGCGTCCGGCACCCCGGACACGTCGGCGGCGGTGCGGAGGAAGGCCGGGACCGGCCTCCCTCCGCACCGCCGCCTGTGCTCACCGGGGGGAGAACTCCACCGGCAGGGACGTCAGGGAGCGGATGAACGGGTTGGGCTTGGCACCGATCTCGGCGGCCGGTACGGCCAGTCGCAGGTCGGGGAAGCGCCGGAACAGGCTCTCCAGCGCGGTCTGCGCCTCCACGCGGGCCAGCGGCGCGCCGATGCAGTAGTGCACGCCCTGACCGAACTGGAGGTGCATCACACTGCCCCGCGTGAGGTCCAGCCGCTCTCCGTCGGTGACGTGCGCGGGGTCGCAGTGGGCGGCGTCCATGTCCAGCAGCACCTGCTCACCCGCGGCTATCGTGACGCCGCCGATCTCGACGTCCTCGTTGGCGAAGCGCACGACGAGCACGCCGGGCCCGGCGTGCCGCAGCAGCTCGTCCAGGTTCCGTCCGGCCAGCCCGGGGTCCGCGCGCAGCAGGTCGAGCTGGTCCGGCCGGGTCAGCAGCGAGAAGACGGCGTTGCTGATGAAGCTGCCGGTCAGTTCGTAGCCGGCGATCAGCATCATGCGGGCGGTGGAGACCACCTCGCGGTGGCTGAGCCGGTCGTCCTCGTGCGCCGACATCAACGCGCTGATCAGGTCGTCCCTGGGGTCCTGGCGCCGCTCCTCGGCCAGGTTCTCCGTGTACGACCACAGTTTCGCGGAGGCGTCCGCGGAGCGGGCGGCGGACTCCGGGTCGAAGGGCGGCAGCAGCATCAGGTCGGCCCACCGGTGGAACTCGGTGCGGTCGGCGATGGGCACGCCCAGCAGCTCGCAGATCACCTGCATGGGCAGCGGGACGGCCAGTGCGGAGACCAGGTCCGCCCGGCCGTCGGCGGCGACTGCGTCCAGCAGACCGTCGGTGATCTCCTGCACGCGCGGCCGCAGGGCCTCCACCCGGCGCGCGGTGAACGCCGTCCCCAGCAGCCGGCGCAGCCGGGTGTGCTCCGGCGGATCGGTGCCCATCAGCGTGTCCTCGAACAGCCCGCTCACCGGGGTCGTCTGCCCCTGTGAGGCGGCGTAGGCGGCGGCCGGGCTCATCCTGGGGTGCGCGAGGCACTCGCGCACCTCGTCGAACCGGGACACGAGCCACGCGGCGGTGCCGTGCATCTCGATCCGCCGCGGCGGGCCGTTCCTGCGCGGTTCCTCGGCGGCGCTCTGCGGGTCGAGGACGCGCATCTCTTCTTCGGGCGTCTGAGTCATGGCGTTACGCGATCTCCTCATGAGTGGGCGGGTCGGTGAGCGCGGGTGGTCGGTGAGCGCGGGTCAGGGGGCCGGGTTGGGGCTGCGGGCGGGGATGACATAGGCGGGATCGGCTGTGCGGGGCGGTTCACGCCGGGCCAGGGCGGCGTCGAGGGCGGGCCGGAGCCGGGCGGCCTTCGCCTGTTCGGCCCGCTCGTGCCGCTCCTTGAACTCGGGCATCACTTCGCGGGCGAACAGCTCCAGCGACTCGCAGACGTGCTCGTGCCGGGTCCCGCCGCCCTGCACCAGGAAGATCGCCTGGTCGAGGCCGGCCTCCTCGTGCTGCCGCAGGAACCGCCGGATCTGCTCCGGGGTGCCCACCGCGCCGCGCGCCGGGTTGCCCAGCGGCATACCGGGCTTGCCGAAGGCGGCACGGCCCATGCCGTAGCGGTCGCGGTCGCGCTGGAACGTCTCCCACAGCCGGGTCCGGCCGGGGGCGGCGGCGCCGAAGCCGGCGTAGAAACCGAGTCCGAAGTTGAAGAACTGGACGCCGTCGGCGCCGCGTTCCACGGCTGTCGTCTCGTCCTGGTGGCAGAACATCGGGATGGTCGCGGCGATCTGCGCGTTGACCGCGAACCCGGCGGGCACGCAGTCCGCGGACTCGATGCCCTCGTAATAGGCGTCGACCCACTTCCTGGTCTCGGCCGGTCCGAAGAAGGAGAAGTTGAGCGCGCCGAGCCCCTTGGCGGCGGCGAGCCTGATGGCATCCCGGTTGCCGCAGGCCATCCACATCGGCGGGTGCGGCTTCTGCCGGGTCTTGGGCAGCACGTTGCGGACCGGCGCCGAGACGTACTTGCCCTCGTACCCGGCGAACGGCTCCTCCACGAACATGCGGGCCACGGCGTCCACCGCCTCCGCCCACTGGTCCCGCTTGACGGCACGCTCCACACCGAACCCCTCCAGCTCGGTGGGGGTGGTGGACTCGCCGGTGCCGAAGTCCACGCGTCCCCCGGACAGCAGGTCCAGCGTGGCGATCCGCTCGGCGATCCGCGCGGTCGGGTTGAAACCCGGCGGCATCAGGGCGACGGCGTGCCCGATCCGGATACGGCTGGTGCGCTGGCTGACCGCGCCGAGGAACACCTCCGGCCCGGACATGTGCGAGTACTCCTCCAGGAAGTGGTGTTCGGGACACCACACATGGTCGAAGCCCAGCCGGTCGGCCAGTTCTATCTCCGCCAGCATGTCGTGGAAGAGCCGGTATTCGGAGTCCTCGGTCCAGGGACGGGGCAGCTGGGCACCGTACAACAGGCCGAACTTCATGGGCGCATCACTTTCCTCTGCCGGCGGTCGGCCGGGAACGGGGACGGAGGCGGGGCGGGGCGGGGGCGACGGCACCGGACGGGTTAGTCGCGGCCTTCCCAGTAGGTGGCGATCACCTCGGCACGCTGTGCGGGGTCGACGAGGACGGAGACCTTCTCGTGGCCGTCCTCGACGGTCGTGAACATGTTGCTGGTGAGGAACACCTGTCCCCGCTCGGTGGCACGCCGGCGCCGGCGCATCGAGGCGAGGATGGCCGGTCCGTTGCCGCCGCCGACGCCCTCCCAGGCGTCGTAGGTCCGGGGCGCGGTGGTGAAACGGTAGGTGGTGCGCCAGTCGTGTCCCAGCGTCTTGGCCTGGAGCACGAGGAACCCGTCCCGTCGCACCAGCCGGAACGCGCAGCCGTACTGCCACTGCGGCTCGTCCTCCACCAGACGCAGCGGCTCGGTGAAGCAGAGCCCGGCGTGTCCGACGTCGGCCAGCCACTCCTCGCCGTCGATCCGGACGAGCATCAGCATGTGCTCCGGGTCGGGTGCGAAGGTGTCACCGGGCAGGTAGGTGCCGCCGCTGAGCACGTCCAGGTCGTAGCCCAGTTCGCGCAGGAGCCGGGCGAACAGGGTGTTCAGCTCCAGGCACATGCCGCCGGCGCCGGTCGGCACGATGGCCTCGAATGCCTTGTCGACGTCGATGTCCGCCATGTTCACCGCGCTGAGCCGGTGCGTGTGCGCGGTGTCGTAGGGGACGGACGTGAGGTGACTGCGGTGCAGCCGCCGCAGGTTCACCAGGGTGGGTGCGGGTGGCCGGTCGAATCCCAGCCGCGCCAGGTAGGCGTCGGTGCTGAACATGTGAGTCCCTTTCTCGTTTTCTCTTCTCGTTCTCTCGTTCTCTCGTTCGTGTCGCGCTCGCTATGAGTTCGTGTCCGTGTCCGTGTCTGCGTTCGCGTCCGTGTCCGTGTCCGTGTCCGGAACGCTCAGTTCGGCCCGCAACTGCCGGGCCAGCATCCGTAGAGTCGGGTGGTCGAAGACGAAGCTGGGCGGCAGCCGCAGCGCCGTGTGCCGGGCCAGGCGGTCGCGGAGTTCCACCGCCATCAGGGAGTCCAGGCCGATCTCGGTGAACACCACGTCCGGGTCGAGGGCCGTGGACGCCGTGGGCGCCGTGTGCCCGAGGACCTGCCCGGCCTCCCGTAGCACCAGGCCGAGCAGTACGCCCTCCTGCTCCTCCGCGTCCAGACCGGCCAGCCGCGCGGACACCGGCTCCTCCCCGGCGGCGACCGCCGGCGCCCGTCGTGCCGGGGGCACCAGGGTCCGCATCGGCGGG
Source organism: Streptomyces beigongshangae (assembly GCF_019710745.1). GTDB lineage: Bacteria > Actinomycetota > Actinomycetes > Streptomycetales > Streptomycetaceae > Streptomyces > Streptomyces beigongshangae. The sequence continues at coordinate 2,609 of NZ_JAHKJW010000077.1, read as the reverse complement.
GCGACGGGTCCGGCGGCGGCCTGGGCGCGCAGGGCGGCGAGGTCCAGTTTCATCGGCACGACCACGGGCAGGCCGGTGCGCAGCGCGGCGTCGAAGAGCTGCATGCCCTCGGCGGGTGCCAGTGCGGCGACGCCGCCCCGTGTCGTCCGGGTCGTCCGGTGCCGCTCGGTGGTCGCGAGCCGCCCGGCCATACCGGTACCGGCGGCCTGTTCCCACATCCCCCACGCCAGCGACACGGCGGGCAGGCCCGCGGCGCGGCGCCGGTGTGAGAGCGCGTCGAGGTAGGCGTTGGCGGCGGCGTAGTTGCCCTGCCCCGGGTTGCCCAGGACACCGGCGGCGGAGGAGAACAGGACGAACGCGGCGAGTGCGGAGTCCCGGGTCAGCTCGTCCAGGTGACGCGCGCCGTCGGCCTTGGCCCGCAGTACCGTGTCGAGCCGCTCCGGCGTCAGGGCGGTCAGCACCCCGTCGTCCAGCACACCCGCCGCGTGCACCACGGCGGTCAGCGGTGCGTCGGCGGGCACCTCGCCCAGCAGCGCCGCCACGGCGTCCCGATCCGCGACATCGCACGCCGCGATACGTACCCGGGCTCCCGCCGCCGTCAGCTCCGCCGCGAGTCCGGCGGCACCGGGGGCCTTCTCCCCGCGCCGTCCGGCCAGCACCAGACTCCGCACCCCGTGCACCGCCACCAGGTGCCGGGCCACGACCGCGCCGAGGGCACCGGTGCCGCCGGTGACGAGGACGGTGCCGTCGCCCAGGCCGGTGCCGTCGCCCGGACCGGCGTCCGGCACGTCACCCGCCGCCGCTCGGACGAGCCGCCGGGCGAACCACTGACCGTCACGCAGGGCCAACTGCGGCTCGTCGGCGGCAGGGAGCCGAGCGAGCACTCCGGTGCTCCGGTCGGTACCCGTGCCCGTGCCGGTCCCCGTGTCGGCGTCGGTCTCCGTGTCGGCGTCGAGGAGGAGGACACGCCCCGGGTTCTCCGCCTGAGCGGAGGCCATCAGGCCCCACACCGCAGCCGTTGCCGGGTCGGCCGGATCGCCCTCCCGGACAGCGACGGCGCCCCGCGTCACCACGACCAGCCGGCTGGACAGCAGCGACGGCTCGGCCAGCCACGCCCGCGCCACCCGCAACGCCCGTCCGGTCACCTCCCGCACATCGGCGGTCTCCCGCGCATCGGCGGTCTCCCGCGCATCGGCTGCCGCACCGCGGAGGTCCAGCAGCAGTGTGTCCGGTGTCTCGGGCGCGGCGGACAGCCGGTGCACGTCGCCGGCGTCGGCCACCGGCACCGGACGGAGGGCCCGGGACCCGCCCCGTGCCGGCACCTCCTCCCAGGCGACGCGGAACATCCGGTCCGCCGTGGCCGCCGTCCCGGCGAGCTGCCCGGGGTCGACCGGCCGGGACACCACCGACCCGAGCGACGCGATCGGGGCACCGGCACCGTCGGCCAGTTCGAGCGTCATGGTGTGCGTACCGCTCAGGGCCACCCGGACCCGCAACGCCGTGGCACCGGACGCGTGCAGCGTCACATCACGGTAGGCGAAGGGCAGTACCAGCTGCGGCTCGGACTCGTCACGCTCGTGGAAGGCCAGGGTGTGCATGGCGGCGTCGAGGAGCGCGGGGTGCAGCCCGAACGCCGCCGCCAGGTCACGGTGCTCGTCCGCGAGGGCCACTTCCGCGTACACGGCGCCGTCACCGCGCCAGGCCGCCCGCAGCCCCTGGAACACGGGCCCGTACCGGTACCCGGCCTGCTCCAGGCCGTCGTACAGCCCTTCGACGTCCGCCGGGTCCACGGCCACCGCGCCGGCCGGCGGCCAGACCGTCGGGCCTGCCGTCGACGCGGCCGCGGCCGCGGCCGCGACCGCGTCGTCCGCAGGACGCAGCGTGCCGGAGGCGTGCCGCGTCCACGGCGTTCCCAGCCCGGCGTCCTCGGCACGGGAGTGGACGCGCACGGCGCGCCGGCCGGTACCGTCGTCAGCCGCGACGCTGACACGCACCTGCGCGGCGGCGCCCTCCGCGAGAACCATGGGAGCCTCCATCACCAGCTCCTCGACGGCACCGCAGCCGACCTCGTCCCCGGCGCGCAACGCCAGTTCCACGAAGGCCGCACCGGGCAGCAGTACCACCCCGGCCGCGACGTGGTCGGCCAGCCACGGATGCGTGGCGAGCGACAGGCGCGAGGTGAACAACACCTCACCCGACTCCGGTACTTCGACCACCGCGCCCAGCAGCGGATGCCCGAGGCCGTCCACCCCGGCGGCCGACACATCATCGGCGGCACCGGGGCCGTCCTCGCCGGTCAGCCAGTAGTGCGCGCGCTGGAAGGCGTAGGTCGGCAGCTCGGGCATGAGCGGGGGACGGGCCGTGGTGCCGTGGAGGNCTGGAAGGCGTAGGTCGGCAGCTCGGGCATGAGCGGGGGACGGGCCGTGGTGCCGTGGAGGACGCCGAGGTCGACGGGGACGCCGGCGGTGTGGAGTTGGGCCAGGGCGGAGGTGAGGGCGCGGGGTTCGTCGCTGTCGCGGCGCAGTGCGGACACGAAGGTGGTGTCGGTGTCAGTGCCGGGGTCGAGGTTTTCGCGGGTCATGGCGGTGAGGGTGGCGTCGGGGCCGAGT
>NZ_JAHKJW010000076.1 GCF_019710745.1 Streptomyces beigongshangae | reverse complement strand
ACCAGCACACCCTCGCGGCATAACGATCACGTGTCCAAGATCACGGGGAAACTTCACAGCGCCGCTGAACCCATCAGTTGGAACTGGCGTCCTGAAGTGTGTGGCCGGTCGTTTTCTGTGCGGAACTCGTACTGCCATCCTCAAGTGGTCGGCGCCGGGTCTGTGCGATGTCCGCTCAGCCGGTCGCGACCAGGCGACCTACTCCCTACTTGGGGGGCACCGTGTCTGTCGCTCGTCTCTCCTGAGTGAAGCCGCCGTCGAATGCTGTGGTTGACGTTGCGCCTACAGTCAGACCACCCAGTTCGGGGTGCTGCTCACGGGAAGTTCCAGACCACCTGCCGTAAGGTTCGCGGCGGAGTACGGCGCCACCAGTTCGCCCGAGCGCTGCTGTTCGAACGGCTCAGCGGACTCCCCGCAACCCTCGCCCCGGCCGCCTACGCGCCCAGCACCGCGGAACTGCGGACCATGCTGCGGACCTTCGAAGCGGATCTCACCCCGGCGTTGATGAGCCAACTCGAAGGACACGCAGCCGAGTTCCTCACCGATCAGGGAATCCGCGACGAACCTCTCTCCTGGCGACCTCCGACGGACATCATCCGCGATCTTGAGCTGCCCGGGTGCGATCTGCGGGGCATCGACTCCGGCATGCTCCACCGCCTCATCAGGGACGAATGCCTGACAACAGCACAGGCCGCCCGCCGCTTGGGCGTCAGCCATGACGCTGTCCGATTCGTCCTGCAGGAGCGGCCGGCCCCTCCCGCAGAGGCGAAGAGCGCGAAGTGGGAGAGAGGAGCGACTGTTCGACGGGCTCGTGAAGCTCTCCCTAAAGGTTGTCCCGTAAGCCCACGAGACTGAGGGTCATGCTGCGTCAGGGTCGGTGCCGATGGCGCCGGCCGAGCGAAGGGAATGCCCGAGGTCTCCGGTGAGGATGCGCGGGTGTCGCCGCCACCACCACAGGTCGGGGCCGGGCAGCCTGTGGAACTGGTCGAGTGCTTGGGCGTCGTCGTCGACGGTCGCGGCGCTGTACCGGTCGTCCAGAGCTTTGATCCGCGGGGTCCAGAGCTGGACGATGTGTTCGTCCAGCAGGATCCATGCCTCGTGCAGCCAGTTCCGGCAGTAGAGGTCGTTGGTGTACTCGTAGATGTCGTCGCCGTAGCCGCGCTCGATGGCGCTGACCAGGGCGGCCCACGCGTTCACCCTTTCAGTGACCGTGAACGCCGTTCGCCAGCCGCGCTGGTGCAACAGCTCCCCCACCTCGGTCTCCGTAGCCACGGGCGGAAGATCTCACGCGGAAGCCGTCCGGGCGATCGAGATACTGTCCCGCCAGAGGCTGCGAACCCTGAAGCATGATCAAGGTGAGACGATCTCGCCGTGGCTGGTGTGATCACGGCGTCGGAACCCTCCTGGATAGCCCCGTTCACCGGGCTGAGCCCACGACAGTTCACGAAACTTGTGACCGCGTTGCGGCGGGAGGGCGCCGGCCCGGTGAGCAGAGGCCGGCCCTGGAGCTTGCCGCTGGAAGACAGATTTCTGCTGGTGGCCGCGTACTGGCGGACGAACCTCACCCTGCGGCAGCTGGCCCCGTTGTTCGGGGTCTCCAAGTCCGCCGCGGACCGGATCATCGCCCACCTCGGGCCATTGCTCGCCCTGCGGCCTCGCACGAGGTTCCGGAAAGACACGGTGCTGATCGTCGACGGCACCCTAATCCCCACCCGGGACCACACGATCGCCGAGCAGTCGAAGAACTACAGGTACTCCACCAACCACCAAGTCGTCATCGATGCCGACACCCGTCTGGTCGTCGCCGTCGGCCGGCCGGTCCCGGGGAACCGCAACGACTGCAAGGCATGGGAGCTATCCGGAGCGAAGGACGCCATCGGCCGGACCACTGTGATCGCTGACGGCGGCTACCGGGGCACTGGCCTGATCATCCCTCACCGCCGTGACCCCGGTCGGGCCGAACTACCAAGTTGGAAAGAGGAACACAACGCCTCTCACCGCAAGGTCAGGGCCCGCGTCGAGCACGCCTTCGCCCGGATGAAGAGCCGGAAGATCCTCCGCGACTGCCGCTTGAAGGGCAACGGCGTTCACCATGCCATGCTCGGCATCGCCCGCCTCCACAACGTCACCATCACCGGCTGAACCGAGCAGGCAGGTCAGCAAGCACGACCGTGATCAATTACGGGACAACGCTTAGGGACAAATTCGCACGCTTCTACCTCGACGAATACCGCTCACTGAAGTGGATCGCGGAGCACGTCGGCGTGAACGACGAGGCGATCAAGGTCCTGGTCCGCGAATACGGCATGAAGCGTGACGGCAAAGCGACCCGCTGGCGGCAGATCGATCTCGACTGGCTCCGTGACCAACGCGCCGCTGGACGCACCTGCCGCGAACTTGCAGCGGAGACCGGCTTCTCACTCGGAATGATCAGCTACCTGGGCCAGCGGCACGACCTGCCTGGTCGCCGGGCAAGGGCCGAACCGCCCGTCAGTAGTTGATCAGGAAGCGCCCAGCAGGCCCGCCACGATCATCATGTGCCCAGCGGCAGGCCCCTGGGGCGGATGAGGGCCGGCGGTCTATTCCCTGCGCCCGGCGATGAACTGCGTGGCGGCGGTGAACATGGCAAGGATCATCGCGGAGATCGCCAGCATGACGCCGGTGGGGGCGAGCAGTTTCGTCGCGTCGGGGGTGGTGGCCATCAGGGTGAACAGGCGGTTGACCGGAGGCATGCCCTTGGTGAAGAGGGCTCCCATCACCAGCGCGAGAGCGGCGGCCAGTGCGTACCCCTGCCGTTTGAAGACCAGCCGTGAGCACAGCACGCCGATGGCGATGCCGACGAGGGCGCAGGTGAGCTGGGCCTCGATGCCCAGCAGGAGGTCGGTCGTGGTGACCACGTAGTCGCCCATCCACAAGGGGAAGAACAGTCCAAAGATCATTAGGACGAGACAGCTCAGCAGGGCCGTGCCGATCGCCGCGAGCAGAACCGTGAGCGACCGGCCGCCCGCGGTGATGACGACGATCGCCCTCTGCGGCGGGTCGTCCAGGCTCATCAGAGCGATGGTCAGCCAGGTCGAGCAGACGAACAGCGCGCCGGCGGAGGAGGCGTAGGCGGGGGGCAGCGGGCCGCTGCCGTTGACGGTCAGCACGCCCATGAGGCCCATGAACAGGAACAGCGGGGCGAGGTAGCGCTGCGTGTGCAGCACGGTGGCGAAGGTGTAGCGGATGAGCGCGATCACCGCATGTCTCCGTTCGTCGCGGCGTTCGGCGCCGGGCGGTGGTCCGTGGTCGTTTCGGTGACGCGTTCGACGGACCAGCCGTGCTGGAGCGCGGTGAACAGCAGGGCGTCGGTGGACTCGCGTCCCACGCGGACCTTGACGCCCGTGACGTCCCGGTTCACCGCCAGTACGCCGTCCAGCTTTTCCCAGGCAAGGCCCTGCGGTACGCGGCCGTCCCGGCCCACGGTCAGGACGACGTCGGCCGCGGGCCGCTGCTCGGTGGCCCACGGCTCCGGTCCCCGCAACGACACGCGGCCCTTGCCGACCGTGTAGGTCCGGGTGGCGCGGGCCCGGGTGACCGACTCGCGATGGTCGGTGAACACGACGGTGCCGCCAGAGGCCGCGACCTCAGTCATGATCTCGGCGAGCACGCCGTGAGCGTCGGCGTCCAGCCCGGACCACGGCTCGTCCAGGACGAGGAGTCCGGGTTCCACCAGGAGGGCCTGGGCCAGCGCGACCTTCTGTGCGTTGCCCTTCGACAGGCTCCGCAGAGGGGCGTGCTTGCCGCCCACCAGGGCGAGTCGGTCCAGCAGCAGGCCGGCCCGCGCCGAGGCGGCCGGGGTGGCCAGCCCGCGGACGCGACCCATGTGCGTCAAGTACGCCGCGGCCGACATGCGTTCGTTGGGGGAGAACCGGTCCGGGACATACCCGACAACGGGTGGCCGGGCGGCCACCGTGCCGCGGGTCGGCCGGGACAGGCCCACCGCGATCCGCAGCAGCGTCGACTTCCCCGATCCGTTCCCGCCTGCGAATGCCACGATCTCACCGGCCGGGGCCTCTACGTCCACGTCTCTCAGGATCCAGTCGCCACGGCCATAGCGCTTGCTCACTGATTGAAGACGTAACAACTGATCTCCTTCGTCCGGCACAACGCCCCCAGATGCTCGCAGATTGCGGGGCCCGTCCGCTCCGCATCCAGGATGCCGACTGTCCTCTGCAAGAAAGCTGTGATACCCCGTTACAACGGGGATGCATGGTATACGCTGGATGGGCTGCCTCAGCCATTCCGGCCACGAGGCAACCTCGCAGGGAGGCGCGATGATTCAGATCACTCTCGGCAAGCAAAAGGACGTCGACCCGAACAGTGATCCCCTCCAGCGCTCGCAGATCGGCTGGAGCGACGGGCTGCCCGACCAGCAGCTGTACGAGATCGCCCGCGGAGTCTGGGTGATGCCCGGAACGCGCGTTGAACGTGAACGATTTGCGGTCGTCAATGGCGGCGGAGTCATCCGCCTGGCCATGGAGATCGAACGGGTTGTCGACGTCCCTGGTGGGCGCCGGTCCTTCGAAGGCCGCATCCTCGGACCTGGGCATTCGGTTCACGACCACTACGTTGGCAAGCCCGCCCCGAACGGCGCCCAGCAGAACCCGATCACCTACTTCAAGTCCCCACTGGACAACCGGAAGTGCAACTGTGGCTGCGGCAAACTGATCGAACGCGGTGACTTCCTCCCCGGACACGACCAGCGGGCCATCCACGAGAGAATCGCCCGCATCGGAACCGTGAAGGACTTCATCGCCTGGTTCGACCAGACCTGGAAGCCCGACGAAGCCCAGCAAGGCGGAGCCGCGTGAGGAAATGCCACCGAACTGAGACGGAAACCGCAGGACATCTGGTGAGACAGCAATACAAGCAGCAGGTCACCGCGGTCCGTAACGACACTGGCGGCGCGAACCTACACAAGACCGACCAGAGCGCCGGAGAAGGGGAGTAGCCGACCATGCCGGACCCCATCGGGGACAGCCTGGACCGTGCGCTGGAGGGGGCGTTCACCCGCCGCATCCCGCAAAGCGCCCAGGCGCAGATGAAGTACCTGGTCAAGCAGCTCAAGGGCACCAAGGCCGCAGCCCAGGCGCTCGGGATCTCCCAGCGCACGGTGGAGCGGTACGTTGTGGGCAAGCTCAAGCGGCCCCGTCAGGACCTGCGCGGCCGTCTGGAGCGCGAGGTTAAGAAGCGGTAGCAGCCTCAGATCCGCGCGAAGGCGCGGAAGAAGGCCGCGACCACGGGCGGACTGGTCGTCTCTGCCCGTGCCCGCTTCGGTTTCGAGGCCGCCGGGCACACGACCGACGACGCCCGGATCCGCGACATCACCCAGGCCCTGCCGCCGCAGTATGCCGACCAGTTGTTCAGCGCACGGGAGCAGGGCGCGAACGAGGACCAGCTCCGGCAGATCGCTGCCGACGGCCTCGCCCGGATGTACTTCCGCGCCAACAACAGCCGCGTGCATGGACTGGGCGTGGAGTTCACCGACGTGGAGCAGCTCGACATCGAGCTATAGATCAGGCTCCAGCACGAACGCTTTGCCCCCGTTGTGACTGAGCGCTCCAGTTGGCCATTGAGTGTTTCAGTTGGCCGCTTTGGTGCTCAGAATTGTTGATCAACGTCTGGTGGCACTCAGCTCTCGTCGGAGCGCGACAATCAGTGAGAGCCCGCGTCCACACCCTGCACGATGTGCTCGCCCCGTCCATGATGCTGTCCGAGCTCATCAAGTAGTGGAGCGAAGGCACGCGGGCGGCGGGACGGCCCAAGGATCCGTGGGACGCTCATTCACCGAGGCCGGGCGGTGACGTGGCAACCAGGCCGGCAGGCCGTCGGCGCCCAGCTTCAGAAGGACATGCCGGGTGCGGAGGGAAAGTCCCGGTCGGGGTTGCGCTCCGACGGTGACTCGTACCGATCCGGCGGAAGCCATGTCGTCCGATCGAGATCGCGCGCTGTGTCACTGACACTCGGTCGCCTATCCGGCGGGGCGGAGCGCATCCGACGTTTGGCACGACGCTGGACGGCGTGCTGCTGCTGCGCCACCTCCCTGTGCACGCTCCGGGCCGACACCATGGGGTCGATGGCCCTATCGACGGTCACGCGGTTCTTCCGTCCGGAGCTGACGCCGTCCACGCCGTCGACGACGGTGGTGGAGGGCGTCCGGGTCACGGTGCCCCGCTCGGAGGACGGCATCGGACAGTCCTGCAGTGCGTCGGTCAACGCCGCCTGAAAGGGTTCCGTGTCGACGGACTTGCTACGGCTGATGAGGGCGTCCACCAGGGCGGAGGCTATGGAAGGCGAAGCGGCGAACAGCTCGCGGGTGTCCATCCGCGACCCTTTGCACTGGTAGACGAAGGAGTAATGCTCAAGACCTGTGGATCGGCCCCGGGTTGGACGCGAAGGGCGTACCTTCCCGGGTGATCGATTGACTGGAATCGAGTAGGCCGACGTTGGCCCGTCGGCTGGGAAGGTACGCCCATGCTCACGGTAGTCACCGAGGACGGCTCGACTGATAACGGCACGCCACCTCACCCAGAGATGTGAGCCCACTCTGCACAGAGGTTTCCGGTTCGGGTGTCGTTCCTTCTGCTCTCATGACTCCTACGGTGTCAGCACCGTTTCCAGGGAAGGCACCCAGGGGCGGGCCCACTCGACACCCACCCCGCGTGTTCGCCTGAACCCGGGGCCGAACCCACGAGAACACGACCGTCCATCCTCGGGTTCCCGCGAAAAATCCTTCAGTTTCCGTGAACTCGCGAGCCTCTCGGGGGTTGAGGAACATCGGAACGAAAACCCGCGCTAAGGATCTGTCGGCCCTGGTGGGCGGCTGACGGAGTATCGACGGCCGGACCCGTCTGAAGTCGTTCCACGGATAACGCCCTATTATCTGTGGGAGCTTGGTTCGTCACCTGCGGTGACGCTCTCCGGGCCATACGTGAAGCGGCCCTGTTATCTGCGGCAAGGGGGAAGCGGTGCCCACCGTCGTGCAACTGCCGACCGGCAAGGCGCTGACCGTCCGTGCGGCGGCCGACGTGTTCCTCGACTCGCTTCGCAACCCGAACACGGTCCGCAGCTACTCGACCGGCGTCGGCAAGACCGTCGAGCGCATCGGCGAGGCCCGTCCGCTGGGCTCGGTGGCAGACGACGAGATCGGCGAGGCCCTGGAACTGCTGTGGGGCACCGCGGCGGTCAACACCTGGAACGCGCGCCGCGCGTCGGTGCTGTCGTGGCNGGGCACCGCGGCGGTCAACACCTGGAACGCGCGCCGCGCGTCGGTGCTGTCGTGGCTGGGCTGGTGCGAAGAGTACGGCTACGACGGGCCGTCCGTCCCGGCCTGGACGAAGCGGCTGGCGGTGCCGGACTCCGAGACCCCGGCCCGCTCGAAGATGGCCGTGGACAGGCTCATCGCCCGGCGCGAGGTGCACCTGCGGGAGAAGACGCTGTGGCGGATGCTCTACGAGACCGCCGCTCGTGCGGAGGAGATCCTGAGCGTGAACATCGAGGACTTGGACCTCGCCGCGCGCCGCTGTCCCGTGAAGGCCAAGGGCGCCCGGAGCAAGGCCCGGCGCCGGGGCCAGGCACGCGAGGACTTCGTGCTGGAGACCGTCTGCTGGGACGCTGGCACCGCACGGCTCCTGTCCCGCCTGCTGCGCGGCCGAACCCGCGGGCCGGTGTTCGTCACTCACCGCCGCCCCGGCCCGGGGAAGGTCGTCAGCCCGCGCGACGTATGCCCCGACACCGGCCTGGCCCGCCTCTCCTACGGCCAGGTCCGCGCGCTGCTGGACGAGCACACCGCCGTACGCGGGCCGGGAACCGGCTGGGACCTGCACGAGTACCGCCATTCCGCCCTGACCCACCTCGGTGAGCAGGGCGCCTCCCTGCTGATGCTGATGGCGAAGTCCCGGCACAAGAAGCCGGAGAACGTCCGCCGCTACTTCAAGCCGTCCCCCGAGGCGATCTCGGAGCTGACCAGCCTGCTCGCGCCCGGCGATAGCAGCCGATGAGCCTCGTTCCTTGAACGTTCTCCTCCCGGGGCTCCCGGGGCAGGTCCTTGACACCGCTGCGCCTTTTTGGCCTTTTCGACCCTCGGTCATAGTCGGCGCCATGGACTATGACGTAGTGGTGGCCGGAGGCGGCCCGGTCGGACTGATGCTGGCCTGTGAGCTCCGGCTCGGAGGCGCGCGGGTGGCCGTCCTGGAACGCCTCACCGAAGTGAACCCGACGATCAAGGGCGGGGCGATCACCACGCCCAGCGCCGAGGCGCTCTACCGCCGAGGCATGCTGCCCGCGCTGGCCGAGGTGCAGCGGCAGGCGATGGACCGCTTCCGAGCATTCATGCGCGAGCAGAACAGCGAGGACGGAGGCGGGGACGCGGGTCAAGGGCTCGGGATCGTCGGGCACTTCGCCGGAATCATGCTGCGCGCCGACCTGGTCGACCGTACGGAGCCGGGCCTCGGCGACGCCGGACCCGCCGCCGAGATCGCTTTCGTGGCACAGCAGGACATCGAGCGGCTGCTCGGCGGGCGGGCGGACGAGCTCGGCGTCAACGTGCGCCGGGGAGTGGAGCTGACCGGCTTCGACGCGGACGACGAGACCGTCACAGTGCGGACCAGCCACGGGGCCATACGCGCCGGCTGGCTCGTGGGCTGCGACGGCGGCCGCAGCACGGTCCGCAAGCTCGCGGGGTTCGAATTTCCCGGTACGGAACCGGAGATCACCTGTCACCAGGCAGTCGTGGAGATGACCGGCGCCGAGGACCTGAAGATCGGCTGGACCGCCACGGACACCGGGGTGTACGCCTACGGGCCGATGCCAGGCCGCGTCGTCACCGTGGAGTTCGACGGCCCGCCGGCCGACCGGGACGCGCCGGTAACCACCGAGGACCTCCAGGCACGGCTGCGCCGCGTCTCCGGCGTGGACATCACGATCACCGAAGTGCAGACCGCGACCCGCTTCACCGACCACGCCCGCCAGGTCACCGACTACCGCAAGGGCCGGGTGCTGCTGGCGGGCGACGCGGCGCACGTGCATTCCGCGTTCGGCAGCCAGGGGCTGAGCCTGGGTATCGGGGACGCGATGAACCTCGGCTGGAAGCTCGCCGCGGTGATCGCCGGCCGGGCGCCGGAAGGACTGCTGGACACGTACACCGCCGAGCGGCACCCGGTCGGTGCGTGGGTCCTGGACTGGACCCGGTCCCAGGTCGCGGCCATGCGCCCGGACCCGCAGTCCCGGGCCCTGCGCGAGATCGTCAGCGACCTGGCGGGGACGGTCGCGGGCACCACGTACCTCACCGCGCGGCTCAACGGTGGTGGGGTGCGGTACGAGCTGCCGGGCGAGCACCCGCTGACCGGCCGCAGCACGCCGGACTTCGAACTCACCGACGGCAGCCGCCTCGCGGACCACCTCCACGGCGGCCGGGCGCTCCTGCTCGACCTCACCGACGACCCGGAGATCCGGGTCGTCGCCGCGGGGTACGCCGGCCGCGTCGACACCCTGACGGCCGGCTGCCCGTCCCGCCCGGAACTGGCGGCGGTGCTCGTCCGTCCGGACGGCTTCACGGCCTGGGCGGCCGACGTGGAGGCGAAGGCGCCGACGTCGACGGCCGGGCTGGCGGAAGCGCTGGAGGAGTGGTTCGGCGTGCCAGAGGATGCAGTGACGCCGGCGTGATCCGCCGCTCTGCTGACTCGAACCACGAGCCGATCCCACCCACGGCCGCCACACCCACCCGGTGTGGCGGCCGCCCGCACCCTAGTCCCGCCCAGCAGCAGCCCGGAGCTCACCGGCCGCCTACGCACCCGCCGCCACGCCCTCCACCGGTGTTACCGCTCCCGGCGCCCTACGAACCGATCGCCAGTGCAACCGTCACCGCCGGGACAACCAGCGGTGGCGGTCACCCGCACCGGGGTCACACCTCTTCGGCCGAGTCCGGATCCCGCAGCGGACGCAGACCGCCGAGCAGGTCGGGAAGCTGGAAGGAGTACCGGCCGAGCATGTTGATGTGATGCCGCACGAACGGCGAGAGGCGGGCCACGGGCACTGTCACGTTGGCTGACCGGTGGGATGATCTTCTGGTTGATCAGCCTGGGAAGGGTCGTCCGTGGGGAGCGCGTCGCTGTCGTACAAGGGGCACCGGTACCCGGTCGAGGTCATCTCCTCCTGTGTGTGGCTGTACCACCGCTTCCCGCTGTCATTCCGCGAGGTCGAGGAGCTGATGCTCGAGCGCGGGATCGTCGTCTCGTACGAGACGGTGCGTCGCTGGTGCGCCAAGTTCGGGCAGGTCTACGCGGGCGCGCTGCGCCGGCGGCAGCCGCGGCCTGGTGACAAGTGGCACTTGGACGAGGTCTTCATCGAGATCAACGGCGAGCAGAAGTATCTGTGGCGGGCGGTCGACCAGGACGGCAACGTTCTGGACATCCTGGTGCAGAACCGCCGGGACAAGGCCGCGGCCAGGCGTTTCTTGCGCAGGCTGATGAAGAAGACGCGCAGGGTGCCGCGGGTGGTCGTCACCGACAAGCTCCGCTCCTACGGCGCCGCCCACCGCGAGGTCATACCCTCGGTGGAACATCGCTCGCACAAGGGCCTGAACAACCGGGCGGAAAACAGCCACCAGCCCACCAGGCAGCGTGAGCGGGCGATGAAAGGCTTCCGCTCCGCGGGCGGGGCCCAGCGGTTCCTGTCCGCGTCCAGCGGCATCTCGCCCCACTTCCGGCCCCACCGCCATCTGATGCCCGCCCACGACTACCGAGCCGAGATGACCGTCCGCTTCGCCATCTGGGAGCACATCACCGGACTCGCCCGCCTCGCCACCGCGGCCGCGTCTCCACCCGGTGCGTTTCTCCTTGACCTCAGCTCAGGTCAAGGAGAAACGCACCGCCCCATCGCCTCCACCTGGGCCCACTCCACCGCACCACCGTCCCTCCGGTGCGCACCACTTCCGCGCGCTGGCCGCACCGGTGCGCGCACCGCCCACCGAGTGGAGCGCACCGGATGGACTCGGTGCGCGCACCACCGCACCAGTGCGCCCTGGGTGGGTGCGCACCCACCGCACTGGTGCGCTCCCACCCGGTGCGGTGGTGCGGTCAGTGGTGCGCACCGGGTGCGGAGTGCATCGCGTGCGCGAGCACCAGGTGCTCATCGCGCATCGCCTCCAGGGTGTCGGCGGTGTCCGGGTGATCGGGGTCCGGAATGACGTTCACCGTGAACCGGATGATGCTGCGGGCGATGCCCGGCGCCGCCGTGATGGGGGAGTCCCGCGCCCAGTCCCGCAACGCGGACAGCAGCGCGCACCCGACCTCGTCCAGCGCGAAGGAGTCCGCGCACAGCTCTGCCTCCCCGTCCACGGCCGTGACGGGCCAGACGATGTCCTCGGCAAGCCGCAGCAGGACGAACGCCAGCTGCGGATCCGCTTCCGCCCGCCCGGCGACAGCGGCGCCGCCACCCATCTGCAGCGCCAGGAGATAGTCGAAGCCGCGCTCCACCTGCTCGGGCGTCAGCGGAGTACGGGGCGGGATCAGGTACGGCATGGAGGTCTCCTCAGCTGGGTGGCCGCCGCGCGGATCACGACGACTCCCAGCAGCCTCGGATGATCACCCTGTGGACAGCGGTCAGAGATTTCGCCCTGCCCCACGAACTAGGGCGAATCTGGCTGCAAGGGCCAAACCCAGCCCCCTTGTCCAGCGTGGTCGTCTGACCACGAGTCCGACCATGACCCCTTGTCCACCTCTGCTGCCGCCCCGCCCACCGCCGCGTTTCTCCTTGACCACGTCCGCTACCGGCACCGGTTAGATCGCGGACAAGGGGGTCCCCTGCACGCTGCTCCTTCGTAACGACCGCCCCGGCCGGGGCAGCGAAGGAGACCAGACGATGACGACCACCCACCCGAGGGCCGGGCAGCGGCACCGCTTGGGCCGATCACGCCGGAAGGTCGGCCCGTGGCGGGCAAGCCGAAGGGGACTCCCTGGGTGCCCACTTCGAAGGCCCCTTGGGAACCCCCTTTGGTGCCCGGCACCCTGGGCCGGGGGAAAACCCCTTGTCAGGGCCGCAATCGGCGCGAAGACCGCGCTGTCACAACCCTCTGATCTACTCCTGATGGAGGAGATCATCGGGTTCCGGGAGGGGGGCCGGACGCCCTTCCAGGCGGGGCGCGGCCAGCAGCGCCGGTCGGCCGGCGGCCGGTCGCGAACGACGAGGGAGCAGAGCTGATGGCGGGGAAGCGGAAGAGCAACCCGGCGGGGTCGACGAACAGCTACCGCGGCGACGTGCTGCGCGTGCTCGGAGCGCTGAAGGTCGCCACGGCCGATCAGATCCAGCGGATCGGCGCCCCGCACCTGACGTTCCGCCACGCCGACAAGCCGACCCCCTCGAAGCGGAAGCAGGCCCGCACCGCCTCACACACCGGCGCGCTCTGCGACATGCGAAGGCACGGCCTGTCCGAGAACGGCGGCTCCACCGAGACCGGCGACGCCCTGCGAAACCTCACCCTCAAGGGCCTGGAGGCCGCCTCCTACGAACTGCAGCGCCCCGTGACGGAGATGGGCTCCACCGCGCGCGGCGCGGGCTCCAGCGGCGCTTCTCACCCGATGGCCGTCAACGAGACGGTGATCGCACTGCTGCGCCCGAAGCCGAACATGGCCAGGCTCGCCGACGACCCGGCCGAAGTCCGGGAAGCCGCCCAGGCCGCCGTCGACGGACCGGACGGGATCGGCACGATCGCCTCGTACCGGACCGAAGTCCCGCTGCCCGCCACCGGCACGTGGAACACGCCGGGCAAGGGCGGCGCCCAGGCCGACATCGTCGTGACCGCCCCGCAGGACCGGGTGCCGCTGCTGTTCATCGAGGTCGACAACTGCCACGAGAGTGCGGAGGAACTCGCCGACAAGCTGGAGAAGTACGCCCGGTTCTTCCGGCGGAAGGTGAAGGACACCGACGGCTGTGAACGCCCGATGTGGCGCACCCGCTGGAACGCTCCGGCCACCTTCTCCGGCAACGCGATACACCCGCCCGTCCTGCTGGTGTTCAACCGCCTCGGCGAGCGCAATCCCGACCGCACGATCCCGCGCCTGATGGAGCTCACCCGGCACCTGTGGCAGGGCGAGCGGCATAAGGGCTACCACGACTACGACGGGCGTATCCCGATCATCGCGACCGGGCTGAAGAACCTGAGCCAGCACGGCCCGGCCGGACAGGTGTTCCTCCGCTTCGGCCGTACCCACAAGCAGCATCTGTGGGAAGCGATCGGCAACCCCCGCCGCGAGGTCGCCACAGCTCGCGCCCGGGAGGAGACCGCGCGTGCTCAGGCGGAGCACAGGGCAAAGGTGCAACGCGCGGCGCAAGAGCAGGCGGCGAAGCAGGCAGCCGAACGCGAGGCCCGCCGCCCCGTGTGCGCCGACTGCGGGGAGAAGTTCACCGACGAACGCTGGGAGGCGGCACAGGCGACGGACTGGGGCACTCCGAAGGACTCCCACCCGCACCTGTGCGACGGCTGCAAACACACGGCCGGCGCCGTCGCGAGCGCTGTTCCCACGCCCAGCAGACAGGAGAAGCACCAGGAGCCGCTCCCTGAATGGGCGCAGCGCCGGCAGTTTATGCGCTACGTCCGTCGTCCACGCTGCACCGAGTGCAAAGCGGCGTTCACCGACGAGCGGTGGCAGGCGGTGGAGCGCACCGGCTGGGGCACCGTCCAAGAACCCCGTCCGACGCTGTGCGGGGACTGCGACCGGCGGTACGTCACCGGCCTTGAGCAGGCCTGGCCCAACGAGGCCCGGCACCAGCAGCAGGACCAGGCCGTGCCCGGACAGAAGGCCGCCGGGACCTGGTTCTCCCGCTTCCGCAGGTAACGCGAAAACCCCCGGGCCGTCAGTACCGGCTGCCGGGCCGCGCAGCGCAACGGTCTGCCTGGCGGCGCCTGTAGCCGGGGGGAGGTCACGGTCGGGGCGGCGCGCGGGAGACGCGTCGCCCCGACCACGGCGCCGACCATACGGTCACGGCGCGGGCCCGGCCGCGCTGCGCGAACCGGGCCATCGAGGAGGCTTTCTGCCGAGCCTCCCGCCGTCGCTCCATGAACGCCATCACTCACAACGGTGACGGCGTGCGCTGCGGCTGCATCGGTGCGGGAGCCACTCCAGCGGTGAGGGACCGACGCTGAGGGCGAGCGCGTCCAGCCGCAGCACACGTGGCTGCGTCATCTGTTGCGACAGGAGTTGCGCTGGGGGTTGCGGCAAGGGTTGCGCGGGCCTTGGTGATCTTTGAACTTTTGTACAGGTCACCCTGCCCTTTGCGGTGCGGTCGGGTGCTGACATCCCCCTCAAAGCACCCCGCGCCCGCATCACTTGGAAGGGTGGGAGGGAAGCGGGCGGGGCGCGGTGAGCGCTTCGGGGGACTGGACGCCCTTCGGCAGGCACGCGAACGGCCCCGGCTGGCGGTGGCGGCTGCCAGGCTGGACGGATGGACTGTGAGGAGGAGCAGCTGCTGCGCGGCCGGGTCTACGGCACCGACCACCCGGGTCCGCCGTCGCACCGCGACTACGCCCACTTGGTCGGCGGCCCGCTGGACGGCCTGCTGCTCGACATCACCGGCTGGACAGCGCAGGAGGTTCAGAGTGGCGTCGCGCTGATGACCGAACTCGGGCAGTTCGGCCCCGGCGGCCGCGCCCTGTACGACCCGCGTCCCGGCGAGCGAAACTGCTGGAACTGGGGTGGCGACAGCCCTTGAAAACCTGCACTCGACCGGGTGAAGACACTGTCGTGGCGGAACCCTTCCGGGCGCCCGGGCGTAGTGGCGTACATGGACCCGATCACCGAGGTACACGTCAGCAAGCCGGCCCTGGTCGTCGTGGACGTCGCGGCGGCCGACGACGACACCGCGCTCGCCTTCCAGCAACTGCTCGCTCAACGGTGGGCGACAGCGACAGCGGGGCGCACGATGCGGGATGTTGGCCAACCCGGCGTGCGGCTGCGCTGCTACCTGGACCTGGAACAGCCGGTCGGCCCGGCTACGGTGCCGAACACAGTCCTGCCGGAGACTGGCGCAGCTGGAGCACCGTGATGGCCGCGTGCCAACGGCTACTTGATGGTGACTGATCCGCATTCGGTCGGGTGACGGCGCTGAACGGGTCGGCATCGACCCTGGAGAACTCGCAACACCGCGACCGTGACCGTGCGCCGGCCGAGCCTCAAGTCGTCATCGGCCCTGGAGGGCTCGCAATGCGCGCAGCGGTGTCCGGCAAGGGCTGCGGAGCGCGTCGTCATCAGCCCCTGAGGGTTCGCTACCGGGCGCCCACCTGTTGTAGCGTCCCTCTCAGGGAAGACCTCTGACCAGCACCGATACATTATCGTCTGACTGCTGCAGAAACGCCTCACAATTCTTCGTTGCGCAGTGCTTTGACCTGTGGCTTTACGCTCGGGTCGTCATCAGCCCTAGAGGGTTCGCAACGACGGCTCAGCCGCTTGCGCATGCCCGCCGCAACTCGTCGTCATCAGCCCTAGAGGGTTCGCAACGTGGGAGGGAACTCCCCCGCCTCCTCCCGCTGTGACGTCGTCATCAGCCCTAGAGGGTTCGCAACGCGGGCATCCCGCCGCAGATCGCGGCCCAGATGAGTGTCGTCATCAGCCCTAGAGGGTTCGCAACGCGAACGCCTCCCACACGGGCAGCACGGTGGGCACCGTCGTCATCAGCCCTAGAGGGTTCGCAACACGGTCTCAGCGAGCTGCCGCCAGGACAGGCCCTGCGTCGTCATCAGCCCTAGAGGGTTCGCAACACATGGTTGCCAGGGGCCCGGAGGTGGCCATTTCGTGTCGTCATCAGCCCTAGAGGGTTCGCAACATGACGATGTCACGCGCTGTGGCGTGGGCTTCGAGTCGTCATCAGCCCTAGAGGGTTCGCAACCTGACAAGATCCTGGCATCCACCCAAGCCGCCGACCGGTCGTCATCAGCCCTAGAGGGTTCGCAACAGGAGGAAGAAGCCGCGAAGGCCGACGCCGACCGCGTCGTCATCAGCCCTAGAGGGTTCGCAACTCTGCGTCCACGCTTCCACGCACTTCGGGGCGCCGGTCGTCATCAGCCCTAGAGGGTTCGCAACTCCACCACTCCCTCCTTCGCGAGGAGATCCACGACCGTCGTCATCAGCCCTAGAGGGTTCGCAACCTGTGCGGACAGGGGCGCGGCAAGCGGGGCCTCGGGGTCGTCATCAGCCCTGGAGGGTTCGCAACCCGCTTTCGGAGGTGCAGCTGACGACGGTGTGCGGGTCGTCATCAGCTCGTGAGGGTTCGCAACCGCGGCGGCGACCTCCTCGACCCCGCCAACGCCCGGGCCGTCATCAGCCCGTGAGGGTTCGCAACTAGGCGAAGGAGAACTGGGTGACGCGACGGCCCTTGTCGTCATCAGCCCATGAGGGTTCGCAACTACGGTCGGGGACCGGCTCCCGCGTGGTACGCAGCCGTCGTCATCAGCCCGTGAGGGTTCGCAACTGGGCGGAGTGCGGGCCGCAGGCCGCTGACGACGAGGTCGTCATCAGCCCGTGAGGGTTCGCAACACCTGCTCCGTCGTCAGGCCGTGTGCGCCGGCCGCGGTCGTCATCAGCCCTGGAGGGTTCGCAACCTGACCCGCGCAAGGAGAATCCCATGCAGACCGCCCGTCGTCATCAGCCTTGGAGGGTTCGCAACCCGAGGCCAAGAGCACTGAGCGTGAGCTGGACCGCCGTCGTCATCAGCCCTGGAGGGTTCGCAACGTCAACGCGAGCCGTACGGCCGAGACCCGGTACACCGTCGTCATCAGCCCGTGAGGGTTCGCAACGTTGCGGCGGCTCCCGCTGCACCTGTCAGGTCGTCGGTCATCATCAGCCCATGAGGGTTCGCAACGCGAAGAACGGCTCCGCTTGCCGCTCCATCCACAGATCGGCATCAGCTCAGGAAGGTTCGCTGTCGCTTCATGCCTGAATAGTAGAGGTTTATGAGTGTATGCAGTGTTCTGTCGGTGGTGCAGGTGTGCAGGTCAGAGCGTTTTGGGTGCCGCAGGGGTGGGTGCCCAGACTGGTGCGGGCCGGGAGCGGGTCCGGCCGGATCACTACATGTGGTGACGGATTGGCTTGTTTCTGTGATCTTGTGTCGGTGTTTCAACTAGGTTGCCGAACGGGGCTGTTGGCCGTGTGGTCGACGCGGAACTAGTGGAGGGGGTGTTGGGGTTGCGGGTTCGGGTGGATGTCACGCCGGATACGGCGCATCTTCGCTGGCAGGACGTGCACGGTCCCGCGCGGGCGGTGGTCTACGGCCTCTTGGAGAGCCGTGATCACGAGCTGGCGCAGGCGTTGCACGATGAGGGCTGGCAGGGCCAGCCTTTGAAGCCGGTCGGGGTGGGTGGGCCGCAGTTCATCGGCGCGCCGAAGAAGCGGGGCGTCTATACGACGTCGTCGCAGGGGTCGGTGTGGTTCGGCTCGCCGGTGCCGCAGATCGCTTCCGTGCTGGTGGCAGCTCTCGCGAGCCGGGAGGAGATCGTGTGGGGCGCGACCCGGCTGCGGGTGCGCGGTTTCACCGTCGACATCGCGCCGCCGGCGGATACGGGGGCGGTGGAGGTGGAGACGGCGACGCCGGTGGTGCTCAAGCACGACGGCCGTGACCTGCTGCCGGGCGACGATCATTATCTGGAGCGGCTGCAGCACAACCTGGCCCACAAGGCCGACATCCTGGGTCTGCCCGCCCCGCACGGTCTGCGGGTGCTGGAGGCCGGTCCGCGGCGCAGGTTCGAGGTGGGCGGCGCGCCCCGCAGGGGTGCGTGGGTACGGATCGCGATGGAGGCGGATGCCCGCTTCGTGGAGGCGGTGCGTTCCTGGGGGCTGGGTCTGGAGACGATCCAGGGCTTCGGGTGGATCCGGTGACGGCCACCGGCCCGCTCACCGCGACGGGGCCGCTGACCGCGACGGGGCACCCGTTGCAGCGTGCCGGCGCTTGGGCGGCCGCGGTGATGGCAGGACGATCTCACCCCGACGACGTCACTACCGCGGACGTCGAGCGGGTCGCGCAGGTGATGGTGCAGGACGTGCTGACGGCGGCCACCGCCGTCAAGGACACCGACCGCTACGACTGGTGGAAAGTCCTCAACGCCCTCTACCCGAACTCCAAGGCCACCCGCAGCAGCCGGCCCCGCGACCGTGCGCTGCTGCAAGCAGAGATCGAAGCCCTGTTCGTGCCCGACACGGACCAGACGGCGGGCCCGTGTGCGTTCTGCTCGAGGCCGGCGAGTGTGCTGTGGGCCAAGTCGAACCTGCCGTTGTTCGACAGCAGCAGCGTGGTGAACATGCTGCCGCTGCAGATGCGGGGCTGGCCGGTGTGTTACGGCTGCCGGATCGCGATGTGGGCCCTGCCCTATGGGGCGTGGGTGAGTGCGGGATCGGCGACCGTTTTGTCGTGCGAGAGCGAGGCGGCCATCGCGCAGTTCGCCCGCCGTAATGTGCAGCGCGCCCGCCGCATCACCCAGGCCGGGTTCACCGGCCTGCCGGCCGGTGCGCGCCCGGAGTACGTCACGCTCGTTGCCCTGCGGGACGCCGCTCCCGGGTTGTGTGCGACGACGCTGTGGACGTTCAAGAACGACAACCAGGAGCCGTGGCTGCGGGTGACGCAGACCCGGCGCGCGGTGCCCGTGTTTCTGGCGCGGGTGGATGCCAACGCCGCGCTGCGGCGCGGCTGGCACCTGCTGGCCCGCGCACTCACCCGCTACGACAAGGCGGGCAAGGTCACCGCCCACGGTGTGCAGGAGGCAGCGAGGCTGCTGTTCGAGGCCGAGGACGGCCGCAGCCAGTCGCTGCTTTTGCGGGTGCACGAGCTGTTGAAGGACACCGACCGCCCTCTGCCGGCGGGCGGCCGTGAAGGGCTGGCCCGGCTGGCGCTGGCCTATGCCGAGGAGGTTCTTGGAATGACATCGGATGTGACGGCGGTGGCGACTTTGATCGCCCAGTGGATCGCCCGGGGCACCAGCCCGCGCGGGCGGTTCGCGGAGTACCGCAGTGCGGCGCTGAGCGACTACAAGCTCGGCATGCTGCTGATGCAGGCCTACTCGCGGCTGCTGCTGGACGGCCAGGCCCCCGCCCTGGCGGGCCCTGAGCAGTGGCAGGCGCTGATCCAGCGCAGGCCGCGGGCCTGGGAACAGCGGATGCTGCTGTTCGCGCAGGTGTCGGTGCTGCTGCAGCAGCAGGGCGTGGCGATCAGTGAGCAGCCGGCCAATGAAGAGGAACAGCGCCGGCTCGAGGCTTTGGAGAACCAGCCGATCCTCGACGACGCGGAATTCGACTACGAGATGGGACCGGCGTAATGGCGTATCTGGCAGGAACGATGGTGCTCGCGGTGCAGGCGGGCGCCCCCAACAACGGCAAGGGCGAGGAGACGACCGGCCGTATCAAGCATGCCCGTATCCGCGGCCAGCGCTACCCGTACGTGTCCGCGCAGGCGGCCCGGCGCTGGCTGCGCGAGGGCATGGTCGAGCGCGGCATGGTGCCCTCCCCGGTGACCCGGGTCGGCAAGGCACAGAGCAAAGCCCAGAAAGCCACCACGGGCGCCGACCCGGTGCGCTACGCCGACGACGACCTGTTCGGCTACATGAGCGCCGGCGCGAAGAAGGACAACGCGGCCACCACCTTGCGCGACAGTCCTTTTCTGCTGGGCACGCTGATGTCGGTGGAGCCCGTCTACCCGACCGAGGACTTCGGCGTCATGTCCCGCTCCATCAGTGAACCGGTCCTGCACAGCCACGAGTTCTACACCGCCGATCTGGCCGCGCCCTTCCTGCTGGACCTGCCGCGCATCGGCACCTTCACCCTGCCCGGCGACGACGGGAAGGGCCGCCCGAACTACCTTAGCCAGGAGCAGGCGCTGCAAGTCGCCGAAGCCGCCGCGCTGGGCGCCACCCCCACCCGCTTCCGTGACCAGATGGCCGTCAGGCTGCCGCTGGCCGAGCGCACCCGGCGCGCCGCGATGCTCCTGGAGGCCCTCGCCCACCTCAGCGGCGGCGCCAAGCAGGCCCTGCACTACGGCGACCGCACCCCCTCCCTGCTGGTCATGGTGCCGTTCAAGGGCGGCGTCAACCCGCTGGCCAACGTCGTCGACAACGAAGAAGGGGCAGGAGTACGCCTGCGCGGCGACGTCCTGCTCAAGGAACTGCAGGCCTGGCAGGGCGAATGGGAGGGCCCGGTCCGCATCGGCTGGCGCCCGGGTTTCCGGGACGCCACGCGGGAGATCTTCGAAAAGCAGTGCGCCACAGAGCTCGAGGAGCAGCGCATCGTCATCGACCATCCCCGCACCATCCTGCTGGGCCTGGCCGCCGACGTGCGCGAGGGGAGGCTTAACGCATGGTTCGAGGACCCGGCCCAGCCCACCACCGCGTGACACAGCCGCCGCCCGCCGCACCCGTGCACGCCTGGCGCATGGAGTTCTACGCCCCCGTCGCCTCCTTCCGCGACCCGCTCTTTCCCCGCGTCACCCGCGCACTTCCGGTGGCGCCGCCCTCCACCGTGCGCGGCCTGCTGGCCGCCGCCACCGGCGCCGCGGCCGAACCCGTGACCCTGGGCATCGCCGCATACGCGGACGGGGCGGGCGTGGATCACGAGACCTACCACCCCATCGCCGCCGACGGCACCAACCCGGCCGTCGCCGGCCGGGTCCGCGCCGTCAAGGGCGGCATGACGATCCGCGACCGCCCCTTCCTGGCCGGCGTGCACCTGACGGTGTGGCTGCCCGAACCGGACGGCAGCCGCCTGCACCAGGCCCTGCGGCGGCCGCGGTGGCCACTTCGCCTGGGCCGCTCCCAGGACCTCGTCCACGTCCGCGCCATGACCCCCGTCGTCCTGGAACCCGCCGACACCGCCGCCATCGGGCACGCACTGGCCCCCCAGGACGGCCACCAAGCCGGCGCCGCGCACCTGTACCGCATGGCGGCCAGCATCTCCACCGACCGGCTCACCACCCACTGGGCCGACTACCTGTGGTGCGACGAACCCGCCGGCCCCCACCCCGTGCACGGCGCCCTGCGCGACACCACCTGGAGCCGGCAGGAGGAACAAGCCGTATGGCTGCTGGCCCCCTGACCCCGCCCCCACCCCCGCCTGGGCAGCGCCGGCGCTCCCTGACCGAGGTACGGGCCAAGTCCCGCCCCCGGCACGACCCGGAACGGCTGACCACCCACTCCCGCACCGTGCACGCCATGGTCACCGACATCCGCGACCGCATCGCCATCGCCGGCATCCTCGCCACCGAACCGGCGTTCTGGACCCGCATCTCCCAGGCCGCCCTGCTGCACGACGCCGGGAAAATCGCGGAAGGCTTCCAGCGGCAGCTGGAACCCGGCGGCCCCCTGTGGGGCGAGCGGCACGAAGTGCTCTCCCTGGCCTACGTCGACCTCCTCGCCCCCACCGCCCGCTGGAACACCGCCGACCGGCTGATGATCGCCACGCTGGTCGCCTCCCACCACCGGCCCCTGCACGCACCCTCCTCCCTGGGCGGCGGCAAGACCAGCCTGGCCCGCCTCTACAACCAGCACACCGACTGGGAAGAAGCCTTCACCCGCACCACCACCCTCCAGCACCCCCTCACCCAGGTACCACGCGGCCTGCACCAGCAATTCCTCGCCTGGCTCGCCGGCTACCTCACCCTCGACCCGCCCGCCCCCCACACCAACGATCCGACCCTGGCCCAGCGGGCCCGAACCCTCCTGCAGGAAGTCCTCACCGCCTGGGAACAGCCAGTCACCGCACACACCGGCCTGCTCGCCGTCCTCGCCCAAGGCGCCCTGACCCTCGCCGACCACGCCGGCTCAGCCCACGAGCACCTGCAGACCCACATGCCGCTGCACCCCCACTACCTCACCCGCCTACCCCACCCCCCGCACCCCCACCAGCACGCGGCCGCCACCACCGATGGCCACCTGGTCCTCGCCGCACCCACCGGCAGCGGAAAAACCGAAGCCGGACTCGCTTGGGCCGCCCGCCAAATGCCCACCATGCCCGGCCGGCCCCGCCTGATCTGGACGCTGCCCTACCGCGCCTCACTCAACGCCATCCGCCGACGCCTCGCCCACACCCTCGACCCCGCACCCGGCGACACCAACGCGGACATCGGCCTCCTGCACGGCGCCCTGGCCCGCACCCTGCTCTCCGAAGCCCTCGCCGACGACTGCGCCCCCACCCCCGACACCGCGCGCAAAGCCCGCGCCCGCGCCGCCGCCATGCGCCTGTTCACCCAGCGCGTCCGCGTCGCCACCCCCTACCAGCTCCTCAGCGCCGCCCTCGCCGGCCCCACCCACTCCTCCGTCCTCCTCGAACAGGCCAACGCCCTGTTCGTCCTGGACGAACTGCACGCCTACGACCCGCAGACCTTCGGCCGACTGTGCGCCGCCATGCGGCTGTGGGAACGCCTGGGCAGCCGCTTCGCCGTCCTGTCCGCCACCCTCGCCCCACCCCTGCTCGCCCTGATCACCGAGAGCGTCGAGCACCCCGTCACCCTGCACACCGCACCCCACGGCACCGCCCCCGTGCGCCACCGCCTGGTCCTGGACGACGCACCCCTCACCCATCCGGCCAGCATCGACCGCCTGCGCTCCTGGCTGAACGACGGACACAGCGTGCTGGCCGTCACCAACACCGTCACCACCGCACAAACCCTCTTCACCGCCCTCGCCGACGACGCCCACACCGCCGCCCCCGGCGACCCGCACGCCGCCCTGCTGCTGCACTCCCGCTTCAAAAACCGCGACCGCGACGCCATCGAACACGCCCTGCTGCACCGCCACCCCGAACGCACCCCCGGATCAGGCCGCCTCCCCGCCGGCCTGGTCGTCGCCACCCAGACCGTGGAAGTCTCCCTGCAACTCGACCTCGACCGCGGAGCGGTGGAAAACGCCCCCATCGAAGCCGTCGCCCAGCGCGCCGGCCGCGTCAACCGCCGCGGCCTGCACCCCGACGGGCCCGCCGAGTTCCGCGTCCACACACCCCAAAGCCACCGCCCCTACGACAAAGCCGCCGTCCAGGCAGCCTGGGACGCCCTGACCACCCTGACCGCCGACGGCACCGACACCCTCAGCGAACAAGACATCGACCGCCTCCTGCACCTGGCCTACGCCACCCCCTGGGGCAAGGAATGGGCCACCCTCGCCCGCGATGCCCGCGACGCCTTCACCGCCGACTTCCTCACCTTCACCGACCCCTTCCACGACCGCAGCGAATACGCCCAAAAACTCAGCGAACGCTTCGACACCATCGAAGTCCTCCACCGCGACGACACCAGCGAATACCAGCACCTCACCACCAGCCAGGACACCGACCCCCTCCTGGCCTCCGGCCTGCTCATCCCCCTGCGCTACAACCAACTGGCCACCTATAACGCCACCTACGACCAACGCCTGAAGATCCACCTCATCGACGCCGAATACGACAGCCACCTGGGCCTGCGCCCACCCACCCCGCCAGAAACCATCCTGTGAACCCACACGAACCCACCGCCGACCCCCTGGGCGGCGTCCACATCAAATACCTGCGCCACTGCCCCCGCCAGCTCTGGCTCTACATGCGCGGCTACCGCCCCGAAGCCAACAGCGACCTGGTCGCCTTCGGCGAACTCGTCGACGCCACCACCTTCACCCGCCGCCGCCACGTCGACCTCGGCGAAGCCCGCATCGACTGGGTGACCGCCGGCGCCGTCATCCACGAAACGAAATCCTCCCGCACCCCCTCACCCGCCCACGACGCCCAAGTACGCCACTACTGCCTCCTCCTCGAACGCCGCGGCATCAACGTCCGCGGCGGCATCGTCCACTACCCCCTCATCCGCCGCACCACCGACGTCCCCTGGAACGACGACGCCCGCACCCTGGCCGAAGACACCGAAACCGAAGCGCACACCGTCATCGCCGCGCCCACACCACCCGAACGCCTTACCCGCAGCAGCTGCCGCGGCTGCTCCTACCTCGACTACTGCTGGGGAGACTGATGCCCGCCGTCGGCCGCACCTACTGGCTCACCGAACCCTGCCGCATCCGCCGCGAAGACAACAGCGTCCGCATCGAACGCCCCGACGGCAGCCCCGTCCACATCCCCATCACCGACATCCGCGACCTCATCGCCTTCGACCACATCGACATCAACACCTCCGCCCTCTCCCTCCTCAGCCAAAACGGCGTCACCCTCCACGTCCTGGACCACTACGGCAACCACGCCGGCCACTTCACCCCCGCACAATCCATGGCCTCAGCCAGCGTCGTACGACACCAAGTCGACCTCACCGCCAACTCCCAACAACGCCTCACCATCAGCCGCTCCATCGTTCTGGCCACCGCCGAAAACCTCCGCTGGTCCCTCGACACCGACCTCCTCGACCCCGCCCTCGACCAATTGCGCACCGCCCTCCCGCACTGCGACAGCACCGACGCCCTCATGGGACAAGAAGGCAACCTCCGCCGCACCGCCTGGGCCGTCCTCGACACCCAGCTCCCACCCTGGCTACGCCTCAACGGACGCACCCGACGACCCCCCACCAACGCAGGCAACGCATTCATCAGCTACCTGAACGCACTCGTCTACGCCCGCGTACTCACCGCCCTGCGCAGCACACCCCTGCACCCCGCCATCGGATTCCTACACTCCGACACAGACCGACGCCGCAACACCCTTGCACTCGACCTCGCCGAACCCTTCAAACCACTCTTCGCCGAACGCCTCCTCAAACGCGCCGCAGCCCAAAAACACCTTAAGGAAACAGACTTCGAAACCGACGTCGGCCGAGCAGCCCTCAGTAAAAACGGGCGAAAAAAGATCGCAGCACTAGTAAAAGAAGAGCTCGCCACCACCGTCTACCACCGCACCCTGAAACGGCAAGTCAGCTACGAAGAACTCATCCACCTGGAAGCACTAAAAATTGTTCGCCTCTGCCTCGAAGGCACAACATACAAGCCATTCAAGCCATGGTGGTGAAAACACATCTTCGTAATCCTCGTATACGACACCGCAACCGAACGCAATCCGAAAGTACTGAAAACCTGCCGCCAATACCTTCACTGGACGCAACGCAGCGTATTCCAAGGTGAACTATCCACCGCACAATACCGAGACCTGCTGCACTCCCTTGAAATAGTCATTGACGCTGACTACGACAGCATCGTCACCTACACCACCCGCTCACCCAGCATGATCGAGACGAACACGCTCGGAGTGGCTCTCGGAGGGCCAGGAGACATCCTCTGACCAGCCCTGATACACCACCGCCCGCCTGCTGCAAAAAAGCCTTGCATGTTACTGACAAACAGGGCTCTCACCTGCTGCTTTACACTCGGGTCGTCATCAGCCCAGGAGGGTTCGCAACAACTCCAGGCGTCCCGTGCGGACCCAGCCGTCCAGCGTCGTCATCAGCCCAGGAGGGTTCGCAACAACTCCAGGCGTCCCGTGCGGACCCAGCCGTCCAGCGTCGTCATCAGCCCAGGAGGGTTCGCAACCGCCGTTCGAACTGCTCGGCAGGATCGGGGACCTGAGTCGTCATCAGCCCAGGAGGGTTCGCAACATGACGACCAGGCGGTGATCCGGCGCTTCGGACGCCGTCGTCATCAGCCCAGGAGGGTTCGCAACATGGCGAGCCGGGACTGGCCGGCGGCTTTCGCGTGGTCGTCATCAGCCCAGGAGGGTTCGCAACATGGCGAGCCGGGACTGGCCGGCGGCTTTCGCGTGGTCGTCATCAGCCCAGGAGGGTTCGCAACTGACCTGCCTGTCCTGCGGACACCGCTTCCGCTCCCGTCGTCATCAGCCCAGGAGGGTTCGCAACACCCAGGCGCCGCACCGGCCGCAGACGAGCTGTCCGGTCGTCATCAGCCCAGGAGGGTTCGCAACACGAGGCGCAGGTGCAGGGCCTCACGAACGCCGACGGTCGTCATCAGCCCAGGAGGGTTCGCAACGCTGGGCCCACTCCCGGACCGGCACCGTCGCCAACGGGTCGTCATCAGCCCAGGAGGGTTCGCAACCCTTCAGCGGATCCTTGCCATGACCCTTCAGACGCGTCGTCATCAGCCCAGGAGGGTTCGCAACAGGAGGCTCAACATCATGGCCGTGGTCTTGCCCCGGCGTCGTCATCAGCCCAGGAGGGTTCGCAACGTGCCCCTGCCGCGTGGCAGGCGGCGGCCGGTGCCGGTCGTCATCAGCCCAGGAGGGTTCGCAACGCTGTATACCTCCGGGGAAGTCTCGCCGCACCTCCCGTCGTCATCAGCCCAGGAGGGTTCGCAACAAGGTGAGCGGCACCGACAGCAGGGCGGGCAGGCCGGTCGTCATCAGCCCAGGAGGGTTCGCAACTGGAAGCACTGCATGTTGCCGTTCAGGGCATCCAGTGTCGTCATGGTGCGGTGACGGTGTGGGCCAGGACGGCGACGGTCTGGCGGCCGAAGCTGCCTCGGACTCACGCTCCGGTGAAGCGGACTTGGTCGGCCGCCCACTCGCCCGCCCGCTGCCACGGGCGCAGTCGCCCGAGCAGGTAGCCGGCCGCGAGGGCGGCGGCCGCGGTGACGACGACGGGCATCACGACCACCGCATTCCGATCGCGGACAGCAGCTCCATCCGCTCCGGTGTCAGCGTCGCCGCCCGGCTGCGCTGATTCCCGATCCATGCACCGAGCCGGTGCTCTCTCTCCTCCTGGCCCTCGCCGACGATCCGCTCAACCCACTTCCTCGGGACCTGGAGGTGGCCCTCGCGTTCGTAGTACTGCTTGGCGGCCTGGTAGTTCATGGCCCATTTGTCGGCTTGCGTACGGCGCGGGGGCGGCTTCTCGTCCTCGGCTGCGGGTTCGATGCCGAGGACCTGTTCGCACATCCACTGCTGCACGGTCGTGAGCTGGTCCCACCCGTACCGTACCGACTGCACCCACCGTCCGAGATCCTCGCCCTGGCGCAGGACGTCGCCCGCCTCGGTGGGCAGCGCCTCGCCCGCGTCCAAGTGGAGCCGGACGAGGTGGAAGCAGCGCTGCCACGTCACCGGCCAGCTCGGGCACCAGGAGGCGTCGATCTCCTCCAGCTGCTCGCGCCGCTCCTCCGACAGGGCCCCGGCCGACGACTCCACCGGCAGCCCCTCGGCACGCCGCTGTT
This sequence comes from Streptomyces beigongshangae, assembly GCF_019710745.1. Taxonomy (GTDB): domain Bacteria; phylum Actinomycetota; class Actinomycetes; order Streptomycetales; family Streptomycetaceae; genus Streptomyces; species Streptomyces beigongshangae. The sequence continues at coordinate 3,102 of NZ_JAHKJW010000076.1, read as the reverse complement.
CGTTCTCGGCAGCCTTGCGGGCGGCGGCCCGCGCGTTCTTCAGGAAGATGCCCACCTTCGCGCCCTGGTAGGTGGCGTCCAGCGGGGCCAGGAGGTGTCCGTGTTCGGCAGCCCACCCGCGGGCGGCGGACAGGCCCTCCTCCCACGCGACGTCGAAGTGGGACCAGATCATGCCGAGTTTCTCCAGCTGCGCGATGCGGTCGGCGTCCATCGTTCCGCGGGCGTAGAAGCGGCGGGCGTCGGCGGTCCACTGCCCCAGGGGGAAGTTGGCGAGTGAGGCCGGCCACCTCTCGCCCTGCGCCTCCTGGTCGCCGACGGCGGGCACTCGGTACGTGAACGGGACCTTCAGGTCGCCGTGCTTGCGGGCGTAGATGACGGCGGCCTCTACGCCGCGTCGCCAGTGTTCGTGCTCGGGGTTGAGGACGCGCAGGTTGATGAATGCGGCGAGGGCGGCCGGGTCGCGGGGCGTGGAGAACTTCAGCAGGGCCTTGGCGGGGCCACTGATGCCTCCGGAGCCCTCGCCGCTCCCGCCCCTGCTCTTGCCGCTGTCGTCCTTGCTGACGGGCTTGGAGCGGCTCGGGGCCTGCTGCTCCGCGAGGCTCTCCACGACCCTGGCGTCGTGAGCCCGCAGCGCCTCCAGGAGCTTGGCGAGCCCGCCGAACGCCCGGGAGGTCAGCATGTTGTCCGCTGTCTCGCCCGGCCCGAGCAGGACCGGCACGACCAGGCTGGCCATCTTGCCCTCGCCCGGCTGCATCCGCAGCGCCCGGCCCACTGCCTGGACGAGGTCGGGCATCGAGCCGCGCACGTCGGCCCAGTACACGGAGTCGCAGTTCTTGGTGTCGACGCCCTCGCCCAGGACCTTCACCGAGCACAGAAAGCACTTCTCCACCACGGTGCCGTCCGTGGCGATCCCGGCGGCGAACTCCTTGAGGAGCCGGCGGCGGTGGAGCGGCTTGTGGTCGCCGCACAGCCAGTCCGCCCAGATCGTGGCCGGGTACAGCTCCGGGTCGGATGCGTGCAGCTGCGCGGCGACCTCGGGAAGGCCGGCCGCGAACGCCTCAGCCTCCTTCACGACGTGGTGGAACACGAGCGTGCGGCGGAAGCCCTCCTCAGTGGACGCCTTCATCAGCGCGGTCTGCAGAGCTGCGAGCCGCGCCCCGCGGACCTCTGCCGAGCGGCCTTCGGCGCCCAGGAGCTGTGCGGCTTGGAGCGCGGTGTCGGTGACGTCCACGCATACGACCTGGTAGGGGGCACAGATGCCCCGGTCGATGGCCTCCGAGAGCGTCAAAGTGAACGCCCTGCTGCCGAAGGGACCCTCAGGATCGTCGTCCATGCTCGCGACCAGCTCGCCCGGTGCGCCGGCCTCGTCCTCGTCCCCGAGCTGCCACAGCCGCGGCGTGGCCGTCATGTACAGGCGGCGCAGGGAGGGGATCTTCTGGTTGTCGTGGACGACCGCCCATGGCTTGCCGATCCGGCCGGAAACGCGGTGGGCTTCGTCCACGACGATCAGGTCCCAAGCCGCCAAACCCGCAGCGTGCGCCCGCTCCAGCGTGCCCAGACCGAGGCTGGCGTACGTGGCGTACACGGTCACCTTGTCCAGGCCGCGCGTCCACTCCACCAGCTCGTCCACGTCCGTGGTGTTGGGGAAGGACACCTCCTCACCCCGCAGCGAGGAGACTCCGATCATCGGCCCCCGGCGGCCCCCCTCACGCCACGCGGCCTCGGTCTGGGCGAGCAGGTCCAGCGAGGGAACGAGCACCAGCACACGGCCCGCGTGGAGCTCCTCCGCGCTGCGGACCGCGACCCGGGTCTTCCCGGACCCGGTCGCCATGATCACCTGTGTCCGCAGACCCCGCTCCGGCACTAGCGATCTTGCAGGCAGTTCGAGGACACGCAGTACCGCGTCAATGGCTTCTCGTTGGGCCGCCTCGCGCTGATCAACACGGCCTGCGCCCGACATATTCGCCTGCCTTCTCCTGGAGTGCCGCCCAGTCGATTCGAACGGCGGGATACGAGAAACCCCCACGTAGGGGAGCTGCTAGGGCTACGTTTGAACTGACACAATCGGCTGATCACTCTGCCTCATCGAAGCCCCGATCAGGCCGTTGACTTGATCTGCACAGCCCTTCAGATGGTTCCGTGGCGGTGTGCTCTGAGTACAGAGTCTATCCCGATCTAAAAATGAAGCACACCAACCGCCACTTCGTAAAGTACATAGATGTAGCGGACTTGACGCACGCAGGGACTATGCCTCACAGATCAGAGATGGCCAAAGTTGACCGAGGCTTCCCGCGCACTGTTTGATCGGACCACAGGATTCTATGATCGAGTCATGGGGACACAGGGGAAGAGCAGCTGGTTAGCTGTCGGGATTCTGGCCTGCGGGTTTGCTGTGCTCATTGCCGTGATGGGTGCAATATCCTGGTATCAGGATGAACAACAGAGGCCGACCAGGCCTGCGTCGGATGAGCTAAATCTCGCAAAAAAACCGTACATATCCATCTCGGGTCCAAGCGTGCGAGGTTCCATAAGTAACTCATCCGGGCTTTCATGTTCATACGTGGTTAAGGTGCGGATATCGGGCACAAACTCTTCAGGGGAAGAAGTTTCCGCCGAGGGGTCCGAGAGGGTCTTCGTTGCCCCAGGAGACTCCGAGGAATTCGTTGTAGGCGTCGTTGAGCGCCTGGGAGGCGACGGCATGGACGACGTGGAAAAGGTAAAACTCCTGTCAGTCGATCGCTCCTGCTCAGACTGAAACGTCAGGCAGGCTCTGAAGCCTGCCTGACCCCCCTCCCTGTTGCTGCTGTTTGTGGCGTGCGCCCCCCGGGTGGGCCGCGCGGAGCGTGGCACGCCTTGCCCGCACTGGAGTTGGCGGGTCTGCCGTGAGTGGCTGGAGCGCAGCGGAGGCCACCGGTCGGCTGGAGGCCGGCCGCGCCTCGCAACGCGAGGCGCCTGCCCTGCGGTTGGCGGTCGCGCGGAGCGCGTGCCGCCTGGCGGTGAGCGGAGCGAGCCGCATCCGCTCACGCGGAGCGGGAGCGGCCGGGGAGCGAAGCGACCCGGCTCGCTTCTTCGGGCGAAGCCCGAAGGGACCCGCTCCGCGGG
>NZ_JAHKJW010000075.1 GCF_019710745.1 Streptomyces beigongshangae | reverse complement strand
CCGGCGGCCCAGGCTCCGGCTCCGGCCGCGAACCCGCGTCCGGCCGGCGCCCGTCCCGGCGCCCCGAAGCCCGGTGCCCGTCCGGCCGGTCCCGCGCAGGGCGGTCAGGCCGGTCCCGGCCAGGGCCGCGGCGAGCGCGGTGACAACCGCGGCGACCGTCAGGGCGCCCCGCGCCCCGGCGGCCAGGGCACGCGTCCCGGCGGCCGTCCCGCCGGCCCGCGTCCGGGCAACAATCCCTTCACCTCGGGCGGCTCCACCGGTATGGCGCGCCCGCAGGCGCCCCGTCCGGGCGGCGCCCGTCCCGGTCCCGGTGGTCCGGGTGCTCCGGGCGGCGCCCCGCGTCCCCAGGGCGCGGGCCAGGACCGCGGTCCCCGTCCGCAGGGCGGCCCCGGTGGCGCTCCGCGTCCCGGCGGCGCTCCCGGCGGTGCCCGTCCGACCCCGGGCGGCATGCCCCGTCCGCAGGGTGGTCCCGGTGGCGCTCCGCGTCCCGGCGGCGGCCCCGGCGGCAACCGTCCCAACCCCGGCATGATGCCGCAGCGTCCGGCTGCCGGCCCGCGTCCCGGCGGCGGTGGTCCCGGTGGCCGCGGTCCCGGTGGCGGCGGCGGTCGTCCCGGCGGTGCCGGCGGCGGTCGTCCCGGTGGCGGCGGCTTCGCGGGCCGTCCCGGTGGTCCCGGTGGCGGTGGCGGCGGTTTCGCCGGCCGTCCCGGTGGTCCCGGTGGCGGTGGCGGCGGTTTCGCCGGCCGTCCGGGTGGTCCCGGCGGTGGCGGCGGCGGTCGTCCCGGCTTCGGCGGCCGTCCCGGTGGTCCGGGTGGCCGTGGTGGCACACAGGGCGCCTTCGGCCGTCCCGGTGGTCCCGCGCGCCGTGGCCGCAAGTCGAAGCGGCAGAGGCGCCAGGAGTACGAGGCCATGCAGGCCCCGTCGGTCGGCGGCGTCATGCTGCCTCGCGGCAACGGGCAGTCCGTCCGTCTGTCGCGCGGTGCCTCGCTCACCGACTTCGCCGAGAAGATCGGCGCCAACCCGGCGTCGCTCGTCGGCGTGATGATGAACCTCGGCGAGATGGTCACCGCCACGCAGTCCGTCTCCGACGAGACGCTGAAGCTCCTCGCGGACGAGATGAACTTCGTCCTGGAGATCGTCAGCCCCGAGGAGGAGGACCGCGAGCTGCTGGAGTCCTTCGACATCGAGTTCGGCGAGGACGAGGGCGGCGAGGAGTTCCTCGTCGCGCGTCCGCCGGTCGTGACCGTCATGGGTCACGTCGACCACGGAAAGACCCGCCTCCTCGACACCATCCGCAAGACGAACGTCGTCGCGGGCGAGGCCGGCGGCATCACGCAGCACATCGGTGCGTACCAGGTCACGACCGAGGTCAACGACGAAGAGCGCAAGATCACCTTCATCGACACCCCGGGTCACGAGGCGTTCACCGCCATGCGTGCCCGTGGTGCCAAGTCGACCGACATCGCGATCCTCGTGGTGGCGGCCAACGACGGTGTGATGCCCCAGACGATCGAGGCGCTGAACCACGCCAAGGCGGCCGACGTGCCGATCGTGGTCGCGGTCAACAAGATCGACGTCGAGGGCGCCGACCCGACCAAGGTGCGCGGTCAGCTCACCGAGTTCGGTCTGGTGGCCGAGGAGTACGGCGGCGACACGATGTTCGTCGACATCTCCGCCAAGCAGGGCCTCAACATCGACGCCCTCCTGGAGGCCGTGGTCCTCACCGCGGACGCCTCGCTCGACCTGCGGGCCAACCCGGAGCAGGACGCGCAGGGCATCGCGATCGAGTCCCACCTCGACCGCGGCCGCGGTGCCGTCTCGACGGTCCTGGTCCAGCGCGGCACGCTGCGCATCGGCGACACGATGGTGGTCGGCGACGCGTACGGCCGTGTCCGGGCGATGCTCGACGACAACGGCAACAACGTCGAGGAGGCGACTCCGTCGACTCCCGTCCTGGTGCTGGGTCTCACCAACGTCCCGGGCGCCGGCGACAACTTCCTGGTCGTCGACGAGGACCGCACGGCGCGTCAGATCGCCGAGAAGCGCGCGGCGCGCGAGCGCAACGCCAACTTCGCCCGGCGCGGAGTCCGGTTCTCCCTGGAGAACCTGGACGAGGCGCTCAAGGCCGGTCTGGTGCAGGAACTCAACCTCATCATCAAGGGCGACGCGTCCGGTTCGGTGGAGGCCCTCGAGTCCTCGCTGCTCCAGCTCGACGTCGGCGAAGAGGTCGACATCCGCGTCCTGCACCGCGGTGTGGGTGCGGTCACCGAGTCGGACATCGACCTGGCGACCGGATCCGACGCCATCGTCATCGGCTTCAACGTCCGCGCCGCGGGCCGCGCGGCGCAGATGGCGGAGCGCGAGGGCGTCGACGTCCGCTACTACTCGGTGATCTACCAGGCCATCGAGGAGATCGAGGCGGCCCTCAAGGGCATGCTCAAGCCGGAGTACGAAGAGGTCGAGCTCGGCACGGCGGAGATCCGCGAGGTCTTCCGCTCGTCCAAGCTGGGCAACATCGCCGGTGTGCTGGTCCGCTCCGGCGAGGTCAGGCGCAACACCAAGGCGCGGTTGCTGCGCGACGGCAAGGTCATCGCGGAGAACCTCACCATCTCCGGTCTGCGCCGCTTCAAGGACGACGTCACCGAGATCCGCGAAGGGTTCGAGGGCGGTATCAACCTCGGCAACTTCAACGACATCAAGATCGACGACGTCATCGCGACGTACGAGATGCGCGAGAAGCCGCGCGCGTAACGCCTGCGGCTCGGCTCGACCGTGTGGGGTTGGCCGACGGGAACTGGTTCCCGTCGGCCAACCCCCGCGGGGTTTTCGGGGGCTCCGCGGAGAACTGTGTCCGCGGCCCGGTGGGGGCGAAAACCCCGTCGATCGGTACCAGGGGTTCGGGGTAACGTTCAAGTGCCCCGGCAGGAGGCTCGGCCGGGCCGCCTATCCCGTACCGGCGGGACATCCGGACACACACATGTACGTGGGGACCCTGTCCTTCGACCTCCTCCTCGGCGACGTACGGTCGCTGAAGGAGAAGCGCTCCGTCGTCCGCCCGATCGTGGCCGAACTCATCCGCAAGTACGCGGTGAGCGCGGCGGAGGTGGAGCACATGGACCTCCACCGCAGGGCCGTCATCGGGCTGGCGGTGGTCTCCGGCGACACCGGCCACCTGACCGACGTACTGGACAGGTGCGAACGGCTGGTCGCCGGGCACCCCGAGGTGGAGCTGCTGTCGGTGAGGCGGCGGCTGCACGGGGAAGACGACGAATGACGTGCGGCGGCAAGGACCGCCCGTACACGGACCAGCAAGGAAGCAGGGAGACGGACCAGTGGCCGACAACGCGCGGGCGAAGAGGCTGGCGGACCTCATCCGAGAGGTGGTGGCCAAGAAGCTGCAGCGTGGGATCAAGGACCCGCGGCTCGGTACGCATGTGACCATCACGGACACCCGGGTCACCGGGGACCTCCGGGAGGCGACCGTCTTCTACACGGTGTACGGGGACGACGAGCAGCGCGCGGAGGCCGCGGCCGGCCTGGAGAGCGCCAAGGGCGTGCTCCGCTCGGCCGTCGGCGCGGCGGCGGGCGTGAAGTTCACCCCGTCGCTCACCTTCGTGGCGGACGCCCTGCCGGACACCGCCAAGACCATCGAGGACCTGCTCGACAAGGCGCGGGCCAAGGACGCCCAGGTGCGCGAGGTCTCGGCCGGCGCCACCTTCGCCGGTGACGCCGACCCGTACCGGAAGCCGGAGGACGACGAGCCCGACGAGCCCGACGAGTCCGCCGACGGCACGGACGCCGACGCGGCGGACGGCCACGCGGCGCACGGCGACGGAACAGGCGGCGACGCCGCCAAATGACGCAGCAGCAGACGCCCGACGGCCTCGTCATCGTCGACAAGCCGTCGGGCTTCACTTCGCACGACGTGGTCGCCAAGATGCGCGGGATCGCGAAGACCCGCCGCGTCGGACACGCGGGCACCCTCGACCCCATGGCGACGGGCGTGCTCGTCCTCGGCGTCGAGAAGGCGACCAAGCTCCTCGGGCACCTCGCGCTGACCGAGAAGGAGTACCTGGGCACCATCCGGCTCGGGCAGAACACCCTGACGGACGACGCCGAGGGCGACCTCACCTCGTCGGCCGACGCCTCCGGGGTGACCCGGGACGCCATCGACGCCGGGATCGCCGAGCTCAGCGGCGACATCATGCAGGTGCCGTCCAAGGTCAGCGCCATCAAGATCAACGGCGTTCGCTCGTACAAGCGGGCGCGCGAGGGCGAGGACTTCGAGATCCCGGCCCGGCCGGTGCGGATCTCGTCGTTCACCGTGTACGACGTCCGGGGCGCCGTGGCCGAGGACGGCACGCCCGTGCTGGACCTGATCGTCTCGGTGGTGTGCTCGTCCGGCACGTACATCCGCGCGCTCGCCCGTGACCTGGGCGCCGGCCTCGGTGTCGGCGGCCATCTGACGGCCCTGCGGCGCACCCGCGTGGGCCCGTACAAGCTCGATTCCGCCCGCACGCTCGACCAGCTCCAGGAGGAGCTGACCGTGATGCCGGTGGCGGCGGCCGCCACGGCCGCGTTCCCCCGGTGGGACGTGGACACCAGGCGCGCGCAGCTGCTGACGAACGGTGTGCGGCTGGAGATGCCCGAGGAGTACACCGGCAGCGGGGCCGTCGGGGTGTTCGACCCCGAGGGACGGTTCCTCGCGCTGGTGGAGGAGCAGAAGGGCAAGGCCAAGAGCCTCGCGGTCTTCGGCTGACCCCGGCTGACCGGTCGCGCCGACCGGTCGCTTCGTCGTGGAGCGGCGTTCACGGGGTCTCCTGTGGGCGCCGCTCCACTGTCCCCCCGGTTCCCCCACTCAAGGGTGTGTCCACCCGTCCTCGTCCATTCACCCGTCCGGCCAGGCGCTCGGAGTGAACCAAGGGAGCGGAAGGGGGCTCGTTCGGCTCCGGATCCGTCGCGTCCGGTCCCCGCGCCTACCGTCGGACATCGAAGCGCCGAAAGCACGGTACGGCGCGCGCGGCGGGGAGGTTCGGAGATGGCGGGACGGAGCCCGGACGCCGGGGGCCGTCATCGGGCGCCGGACGTCGCGACCGCCCGGGGGACCAGCCATCCGGCACGGCAGGACCGGGACGCCGGCCGGGGAGCACCGGCTCGGGCGGGGGAGATGCCGGTCGGGACCGCGGGAACACCGTCCCGGGCCGCGGACGCGCCCTCCCGGGTCACGGGCGCGTCCTCCTGGGCGACAGGAGTGCCGGTGCGCGCCGCGGGGGCCCCGGCCGCCGCCTCCGCGTCGGCCGGGACCTCCGTGTTCGGCGGAGGCGCGCAAGCGTCGGACCGCGCCCTGGTGCGGATCCGTGACCTGGCCGGGCGGCCCCGCGGCACCGGCTTCGTCGCGGACCACCACGGCACGGTCGTCACCAGCCACGAGGCGGTCGACGGCCTGTCCGGCCTCGTCCTCCACGCACCCGACGGGAACCGCGCCTGCCCGGTCCCGGCCGACGCGGTCACCGCCCTCCCGGCCCTGGGGCTCGCCCTCGTCCACTGCGAGGGTCTGGGCCTCACCCCTCTTCCGGTCACCGTCCGGAACTCCGTGGAGACGGGCACGTACGTCCGGATCGCGGCGGGCGGCTGGCGGGAGGCCCGTGTGCTGGGCTCGGCCGCCGTGACGTACGCGGCGGCCGACCGCTGCCATCCGCTCCCCGCCGCGCTGGAGCTGGCGATCGGTACGGCGGGCAGTGACGCGCTGCGGCCCGGGGGCGGGGCGGCCGGGGGGCCGGTGGTCGACGCGGCCACCGGTGCGGTGGTCGCCGTCCTCGGGACGGCACTCCACTCCGGCCGGCCGGTCGGGGGCCTCGCCGTACCGCTGTTCGCGGCCGGCGCGGCGCCGGCTCCGGTCCCGGTACCGGTACCGGTCCCGGTACCGGCTCCGGTACCGGGACCGGTACCGGTGCCGGCGTCCGGCGGTCCGCTCGCCGAGCTGCTGGCCCGCAATGCCGCGACGGTGCCCGCGTACGGGGCCGACCTCAATCTGGCGGGCGTCCTGGAACTGACGGCCACCGTCGCGGCCCCGCCGGGCTCCGGCGGGGTCCCGCCCGTCGAACGGGCCGCGGTGGCGGCGGAGTTCACCGCGTTCACCCGGGGGCCGTACGGCGTCCTCGGGCTCGTCGGCGCGCCCGGCAGCGGCCGTACGACGGAACTGGCGGCCCTCGCCGCCCGGCGCAACCAGGGCGCGGCGCCGGCTCCGACCCTGTGGCTGCACGGAGCCGATCTGCTGGACACCGACGGATCGGTGGCCGACGCGGCCCGGCGGGCGCTGGAACGGGCGGGACGGATCGTGGCGGCCGGACCTGCGTCCGCGGCTGTGTCCGAGGGTGCGCCTGCGGCTGCGTCCGCGGGCGTGGGGCCGGGAAGCGCGGAGCCGGGTTCCGGACGGGCGCCTGCCCGGCTGTCACCCGCCGTCCCGCCGCCCGGCGGTTCATCGCCCGCCCTTGCGCCACCGCCGCGCGCGAGCGGGCTCGGAGACATCGGACCCGAGCGCCTGGCCCGCCTCGCCGGCCGGGCCGGGCGGCCCCTGCTGTTCCTCCTCGACGGTCCCGAGGAGATGCCGCCGGGACTCGCCCACCGCCTGCCCGAGTGGGCCGCCGGTACCGCCGGCTGGCTGCGGGAGCACGGGGTACGTCTTGTCGTGGCCTGCCGGGAGGAGTACTGGGAGCAGGCGGGTGCGGAGTTCCCGCCCGCGCTGCTGTACGGGCCCCGCCGGGACGCGGTCGGGGGACCCGGTGGGCTGCCCGCCTGCGTGCGCCTCGGGGACCTGGCGGAGGGCGAGGCGCGCGAGGCCCGGGCACGGTACGGGATTCCGGAGAGGGCCCTCGGCGGATCCGACGCGCGGCACCCCCTGACGCTGCGGCTGCTGTCGGAGGTGCGGGCCGCGCTGCCCGCCGTCCGGGCCGGCACGGTGGAACGGGACCAGGTCTTCGCGGCGTACCTCGATCTGATGTGCCTGCGCGTGGCGGTCCGGCTCGCGGCGGCGAACGGGCTGCGCGGGACGGCGGTGCGGCGCCTCGCGGCCAGGGTCGCCGGGCAGGTGCACGTGGCGGCCCGGCGCGGTCTGGGCCCGGGGGGAGGAGAACTGGACCGGCCGGGGTTCGAGACCCTCTTCCCGTGGGGGCCCGTGCCCGACCGGCGGCTGGGGGGATGTGCCGGGTGGGCCTCCGCCGTGCTCGCCGAGGGTCTGCTCGTACCGGCCGGGGACGGTTACCGGTTCGCGCACGAGGAGTTCGCCGACTGGATCCAGGGCATGCACCTCGACCTGGACGCGGCGTTCGGGACCCTGACGCACCACCGCGGCCCCGACGTGTGCGCCGAGTGCGGCGAACGGGATGGTCGCGACGGTTCCGGCCGCACGGGCGGGACCGGGCGGTCCGCCGTCCCGCGCCACCGCATCGGGGCCGTACTGCAGGCTCTGCTCTTCCTGCCGCGTCAACGCGGGGAAGCACGTCTCGCCCTCCGCCTGCGCGAACTGCTCGACGCACTCGACGGGCTCGTCCCCTCCACGGACGCGGACGCGGAGGCAGATACGGGTGCGGAGGCAGACGCGGATGCGGACGCCGGGGTCTGGTGGGCCACCCGGCTGCTCAGCGGCGTACTGCTCCGGGTGCCCGACGCGACCCCGTACCTCGGCGTGCTGCGGCATCTCGCCGGGCGGGTGGTGCGGTGGCGGGCCGCAGGACGGGCCGTGCCGGGGGAGTTCGGGCCCGGCTTCTGGCGCGGGCTGCCCCTGCCGCAGGTGCACCGCTTCGATCTGCTGAGGCGTCTCGTGGTGGCGGACGGGGCGCCGCCCACCGCCGAACCGCGCTACCTGGACACCGTGTCGGACCTCCTCGTCGCCGACCCGGCCGGTGTACAGCCGTACCTCACCCACTGGTTCGACGACGACCGCCCGCTCCCCGCGACCCCCGACGCCACCGTCGCGACCGCGGCCCAGGTCCTGCTGCACACGCACCGGCGCCGCGCCCCGGACGACCTCACCGAGGCGCTGGCCGACAGCGGGCACGCGCGCGCCGACGAACTGCTGGACGTGCTCGCGGAGGAGGAGCCCTCCGCGCTGTGCCGCGCGGTCCACCGCTGGGCGCACGACGAACGCCCGGCCCGGCGGACGGCCGCCGCGACGTACGGACCGCGGACCACCGCGCACGTACGCGCCGAGGTCGACCGCGAACTGCTGCGCCGTGCCGCGCTCGCCCTGCTCGCCCGCCGCGGCGACTGCACCCTGCACGGGAGCGCCCTGGCCCTGCTCGTCCGCGATCCGCACACGCGGGCCCGCCATCTGCCGCAGGCCCTCGCCCGGTTCAGGGCCTGCGACCCGCGGCTGCCCGCGAGCGCGCTCGCCGCCGCGCTGGCGACGCACCCGGGCCCGGTGCTCGCCGCGTTCCGCGACCGCCTGCGGGAACCCGGTGACGACGACGTGCTGCGCACGCTCGTCGAGACGACGACACCGCCGCTCGCCCGCCGTGTCGCCGCCCTCATGGGCGATGTCGCGGAACGGCGCCCGGAGACGGCCACGCGTCTGGCGGTCCACGTCGACCGGCGGCTGGAGCACGGGCCCGGCCCCCGCGCCGCGCTGTACCCCCTCGTCGCCGGACTGCTCGGCGCGGACGGCCCGCCGCGGGTGCGGGCCGCGCTCGCCGAGGTACTGGCGGCACCCGGCGCACCCGGACCCGGATGCATCGGACCTGGTGCACCCGAGTCCGGCGCATCCGGGTCCGGCCCCCTGCGGCGCGAGCTCCTGGACCTGCTGCTGGCGCACGAGCACGAGCCGGTGGTGCTGGACGCGCTGCTGCGGGCCACCGCGGAGGGCGCGGCCCGCAACGGCGGGGAACACACCCGGGCCCTGGTCCACACCGTCGGCCGCCTGCTCGCGCGCACCCCGGACGGCGCCGCCCGCTTCGACCGCGCCCTCGTCGACCTCGGGCGCCGGGTCCCCGGTTTCGCCCCGCTCGTCGCCGGCTGGCTGGCCGCCACGCCCGGGGAGTGGTCCACGGTGGTCGGACCCGGTACGGGCCGCATGGTCGAGGAGTTCACGGGAGCGCGGGTCCTGGTGTGACCCCCGTCCCCGCCGCCGGCACGTGCCACCGGTCACAGGGTCCATGCCGATGCGGGCCGGAAGGGCGCGGCATGGCACCCTTAGAGCTGCGTACGAGGCAGACACGGACACGGGTTCGACGAGGAGCGGTCACAGTGCAGCGCTGGCGTGGTTTGGAGGACATCCCCCAGGACTGGGGGCGCAGCGTCGTCACCATCGGCTCGTACGACGGCGTCCACCGCGGGCACCAGTTGATCATCAGGCATGCCGTCGAGCGGGCTCGTGAGCTGGGCGTTCCGTCGGTCGTCGTCACGTTCGACCCGCACCCGAGCGAGGTCGTCCGCCCCGGCAGCCATCCGCCGCTGCTCGCCCCGCACCACCGCCGCGCCGAGCTGATGGCCGGACTGGGCGTGGACGCGTTGCTCATCCTGCCCTTCACGACCGAGTTCTCGAAGCTGTCGCCCGCCGAGTTCGTGGTGAAGGTCCTCGTCGACAAGCTGCACGCCAAAGCCGTCGTCGAGGGTCCCAACTTCCGCTTCGGGCACCGGGCCGCGGGCAATGTCGACTTCCTCGCCGAGCAGGGCAGGACGTACGACTTCGAGGTCGACGTGGTGGACCTGTACGTGACCGGCGAGGCCGGTGGCGGCGAGCCCTTCTCGTCGACCCTCACCCGGCGGCTGGTCGCCGAGGGCGAGGTCGAGGGGGCCCGCGAGATCCTCGGCCGTCCGCACCGCGTCGAGGGCGTCGTCGTCCGCGGCGCGCAGCGCGGTCGCGAACTCGGCTATCCCACGGCCAACGTGGAGACGCTGCCGCACACCGCGATCCCCGCCGACGGGGTCTACGCGGGCTGGCTGCACGCGCAGGGCGAGGCGATGCCGGCGGCGATCTCCGTCGGGACGAACCCGCAGTTCGACGGGACCGAGCGCACGGTGGAGGCGTACGCCATCGACCGGGTGGGCCTCGATCTGTACGGGTTGCACGTCGCCGTCGACTTCCTGGCCTTCGTGCGGGGGATGGCGAAGTTCGACTCCATCGAGGGGCTGCTCGAAGCGATCTCGGACGACGTGAAGCGCTCGCGGGAACTCGTCGCGGTGTACGACGCCGAGCGGCCGTAGGCGCCGCTCACGTCGTCACGTCGTCGGGCTGTCGGGTCCGGCGGTTCCCGTGCCCGTGCCGTTCAGGGCGCGTGCCCGTGCCCGCGCCCAATGGCAGGCCACCTGGGAAGCGCCGGTGCCGTTCAGCGCCGGGAGGTCCTCCGTGCGGCACGCGGTCGCCACTCCCGCCCGCTCGGCCCCGCCGGCCGCCAGGACGTGGCAGCGGGGGTGGAAGCGGCAGCCCGCGGGGACACGGGACGGGTCCGGGGTTTCGCCGGTCAGCACGACCGGATCGCCGGGGGCCTCGGGCAGGACCGACAGCAGGGCCTGTGTGTACGGGTGCCGGGGTGCCCGCAGGACGTCCTCGACCGGCCCCGTCTCGATGATCCGGCCCAGATACATCACCGCGACCCGGTCCGCGATGTTCCAGGCGAGCCCCAGGTCGTGGGTGACCACCAGCGCGGACAGACCGAGTTCGGCGCGCAGCCGCAGCAGCAGGGCCAGCACCTCGCCGCGTACCGAGGCGTCCAGTGAGGCCACCGGCTCGTCGGCGACGATGAGTTCGGGTTCCAGGACGAGCGCGCCCGCGATGACGACCCGCTGGCGCTGACCGCCCGAGAGTTCGTGCGGATAGCGCAGGAAGAACCGTTCGGGCGGCCGGAGTCCGGCGCGCGACAGGGCTGTCGCGACCGCCTCGCGCTCGTCGCCCCCGTACGCGTGGATGCGCAGCCCCTCCGCCACCGCGTCGTACACCGTGTGCCGGGGGTTGAGTGAGCCGCTCGGGTCCTGGAGGACCAGCTGGACCCGCTTGCGGTACGCCTTGAGCGCGCGCGAGGAGTAGTCGAGGGGCCGGCCCGCGAAGGTGACCCGGCCCGCCGTCGGCGGGACCAGGCCGAGGAGCGAGCGCGCCAGNGGTACGCCTTGAGCGCGCGCGAGGAGTAGTCGAGGGGCCGGCCCGCGAAGGTGACCCGGCCCGCCGTCGGCGGGACCAGGCCGAGGAGCGAGCGCGCCAGCGTGGTCTTGCCGCAGCCCGACTCGCCGACCAGCGCCACGATCTCGCCGGGGTGGACGGAGAGGTCCACCCCGTCGACGGCCCGGGCCCGGCCGCTGTCGCCGCGCCGGGCGGGAAAGGTGACCCGCAGGGCCTCCGCGCTCAGCAGGGGAGCGGCGGACACCGGAGATACCGGAGGAATCGACTCGCCCGTCGTCATGGAGCACTCCTCGCCTCTTCCGTCCCCCCGGAGAACCCTCCGGGCTCCCTGGGGCCGACGGGCTTTTCCGGGGCGACGGGTTCCCCCGTGCCCGTGGGGTCCCCCGGGCTCACGGGCTCCGCCGTGCCGACGGGCCCCACCGGCCCCACGGGCCCCGTCGGCCCCGCAGAACCCGGCCGGTCCACGGACCCCACGTGCACGCAGGCTGCCCGGTGGTCCGCCGCAGCCGTCCGCAGCACCTGGTCCTCCACCGCGCACGAGTCCAGAGCCACCGCGCACCGCGGGTGGAACGCGCAGCCCGTCGGTAGCGCGGCCGGATCGGGCGGATCCCCCGGCAGACCGCGCGGCGCGAACCGCGACCCGGTGTCCCCGATCCGCGGGAAGGCCGCCGACAGCGCCTGCCCGTAGGGGTGCCGGGCGGCCTCGTACACCTGCCGTGCGGGCCCCTCCTCGACCACCCGCCCCGCGTACATCACCGCCAGCCGGTCACAGGTGTCGGACAGGACCGCCAGGTCATGGCTGATCATGGCCAGGCCCAGCCCCTGCTCCGACACCAGCTGCTGGACGAGCCGCAGGATCTGCGCCTGGATCATCACGTCGAGCGCGGTGGTCGGTTCGTCGGCGACGACCAGCCGGGGATCGCAGGCCAGCGCCATGGCGATCATCACGCGCTGCCGCTGGCCGCCGGACAACTCGTGCGGGTACGCGGAAGCCCGCGCGGCGGGGAGACCCACCTGCTCCAGGAGCTCACCGGCCCGTCCGCGCGCCCCCGCCGCGGTGGCCCCGCGGTGGTGCAGCAGGATCGGCTCGGCGATCTGGTCCCCGACGCGGTGCACGGCGTTGAGCGAGTGCATCGCGCCCTGGAACACGATCGAGGCCCCGGCCCAGCGGACCGCCCGTACCCGCCCCCACCTCATGGTCAGTACGTCCTCGCCGTCGAGGAGGATCTCCCCGCTCACCCGGGTTCCGGCCGGCAGCAGCCGCAGCAGGGCGAGCGCCAGCGTGGACTTGCCGCAGCCGGACTCGCCCGCGATGCCGACCTTCTGACCGGCGTCCACGGTGAGGTCCACGCCGCGCACGGCGGCCACTCCGCCCGGGTACGTCACTTCCAGGTTCCGTACGTCCAGCAGGTGCGGTGCGGTCGGCGCGCTCAACGGGCCACCCCCAGCCTGGGATTGAGGACGGACTCGACGGCGCGGCCGCACAGCGTGAAGGCGAGGGCCACGACGGCGATCGCGACACCGGGCGGCACCAGGTACCACCACTTCCCGGCGCTCACCGCGCCCGCCTCGCGCGCGTCCTGCAGCAGACCGCCCCAGGAGACGACGGTCGGGTCGCCGAGGCCGAGGAAGGCGAGGGTCGCCTCGGCGAGGATCGCGGAGGAGATGATCAGGGTCGTCTGCGCCAGCACCAGCGGCATGACATTGGGCAGCACGTGCCGTGACATCACGTGCCAGTGGCCGCCGCCCAGGGCCCTGGCGCGCTCGATGTACGGCCGTGCCTCCACGGCGAGGGTCTGCGCGCGCACCAGACGGGCCGTCGTCGGCCAGGTCGTGACACCGATCGCCAGGACGATCGTGCCCAGCGAGCGGGACAGCACGGTCGCGAGCACGATCGCGAGGACCAGTGTCGGCATGACCAGGAACCAGTCCGTGATCCGCATCGCCACCGTCGCGAACCAGCCGCGGAAGTGACCGGCCGTGATGCCGATGAGCGCGCCGATCGCGACCGAGAGGACGGCCGCGAGGAGGCCCACGAGCAGCGACACCCGGGACCCCCACACGACGAGACCGAGCAGGCTGCGGCCGAACTGGTCCGTGCCCAGCGGGAACTCGGCGCTCGGACTCTCCATGGGCTGCCCCGGCGCGTTTGTCACGCTCTGCACGTCGGAGCCGACGGTCAGCGGCGCGGTGAGGGCGACGAGGGTGAAGAGCGCGAGTGCGGCCAGGCCGAGGAGACCGGAGCGGTGGGTGCGGTACCGCGTCCAGAAGCGGACGGCGGAAGCGCGTCGCCGCTGCCGCGCGAGGGCGCGGCGACCGGCCTTCGCCATCGGTTCGTCCGGATCCGTCGTCGTCATCGGCCCACCCTGGGATCGAGCAGCGGATAGATCAGATCGGCGAGGGTGTTCATCACGATCACCGCGGTGGCGAAGACGAAGAACAGCCCCTGGACCAACGGGAGATCAGGCACGCTCAGCGCCTGGTAGAAGAGCCCGCCGAGGCCCGGCCAGGAGAAGACCGTCTCGACGAGGATCACGCCCGCGACGGTCCGGCCCAGGTTGATGAAGACCAGCGTCATCGTCGGCAGCAGTGCGTTCGGTACCGCGTGGCGACGGCGTACGAGGTCGTCCCGCAGGCCCTTGGCCCGCGCGGTCGTCAGATAGTCGCCGCCCATCTCGTCGAGCAGCGCCGAGCGGGTGATCAGCAGCGTCTGCCCGTACTCGACCGCCACCAGCGTCACGACGGGAAGGACGAGGTGGTGGGCGACGTCGAGGACGTACGCGAACCCCTCCTCGCCGCCGGACTCCATGCCCCCCGTCGGGAAGAGACCGGGAACGGGCCCTATCCCGACCGAGAAGACGATGATCAGCAGCAGTCCCAGCCAGAACGACGGGATCGAGTAGAGGGTCAGCGCCAGTCCGGTGTGGAGGCGGTCGCCGAGGCCGCCGTTGCGCCAGGCGGCCCGGGTGCCGAGGAGGACGCCGATCACCGTGTAGAGCACGAACGACGTACCCGTCAGCAGCAGCGTGTTCGGCAGTGCTTCGGTGATCTTGTCCATGACCGGCGCCCGGAACTGGTACGAGGTACCGAGGTCACCGGTGAGCGCCTTGCCGCAGTAGTCCGTGAACTGCTCCCACAGCGGTAGGTCGAGGCCGAACTCGCGCCGGTACGAGGCCAGTTGTCCGGCCGAGACCTGGCGGCCGCCCGTCATGAACTTCACCGGGTCGCCCGGGATCAGCCGGAAGAGGAAGAAGCTGGTGACCAGCACGGCGAGCAGGGAGACGGCCGCGCCGCCCAGCTTGCCGGCCACGTACCCGGGATACGCGGTGCCCCGTACCCGTGGTCCGCCGGTCCTCCCGACCGGCGAGGGTGTCGCGTCAGCGGTCATGAACGGCCCTTACTACTCGGCCACGCTCGGCTGTGCGGCTGTGCGGCTGCTCGCGTGTGCGGGCGTTCGCGTGTGTGGGCGTCCGGCCGCGGGGCCCGCCTATTCGCGGTCCTCCGCGGTGGCGCGGCGGCGCACCGCGAAGAAGGCACCCAGGCCCGCGAGGACCACGACGCCCGCGACGATGCCGATGATGACGCCCGTCTGGCCGGCGCCGTCGGAGGACCCGCCGCCGTCGGCCGGGGCCGCCGACCACCAGCTCCAGTAACCGTCCTGGCCGTAGATGTTGCCTGCGGCCTCGGGCATCTTCGTGATCGACGCGATCTGGTCCGTGCGGTACGCCTCCACCGCGTTCGGGTACGCCATGACGTTCATGTACCCCGTGTCGTACAGCCGCGACTCCATCTGCTTGACGATGTCCGCCCTCTTGGCGGCGTCGTACTCGGCGAGCTGCCGGTCGTACAGCTCGTCGTACTTCTCGTCGCAGATGAAGTTGTCGGTCGCGCCGATCTCCTTCGGCGTCGCCGGCAGCGCCGCACAGGTGTGGATGGAGAGGACGAAGTCGGGGTCGGGGTTGACGGACCAGCCGTCGAAGGCGAGGTCGTACTCGCCCGCGAGCCAGGGGTCGCTCACGTTGTCCCGGCAGTCGAGCGAGACGCCGATGCCGAGCTCGCCCCACCACTCCTGCAGGTACTTCCCGACCGCCTTGTCCTGCGGGTCGGTGGCGTGGCAGAGGACGCGGTAGGTGATCGGCCTGCCGTTCTTCCCGACGCGCCTGCCGTCGCCGTTCTTCCGGTACCCGGCCTCGTCGAGGAGCCGGGCCGCCCCGGCCGGGTCGTATGCGATCCGCTGGCCGTCCGCCGGTTTCCAGAAGTAGGCGGAGAAGCGCGGCGGGATGTAGCCCTCGCCCTCCACCGCGTGGCCCTGGAAGACCTTGTCGACGACGGTCCTGCGGTCCACGGCCATGAACAGCGCCCGGCGGACCTTTTGGTTCAGCAGCGACTCGTGGCCGTCGCCGAATTTCTTCCCGTTCCTGGCCCGCGCGCCCGGATTGACGGCGAGCGCGTAGAAGCGACGGCCTGGCGCGTCGTTGACGGCGATGTCCTGCCGGCTCTTCAGCGCCGCGGCCTGCGCGGGCGTCAGGCCCGACACGAACGAGACCTCCCCCTTCCGCAGGGCCGCGACCGCCGCGTCACCGTCCTTGTAGTACTTGAAGACCAGCTCGTCGAATTTCGGAGCCCCGCGCCAGAACGACTTGTTGGACTTCAGCCGTACATAGCTGTCGGCTTTGTAATCCGTAAGGATGAACGGGCCGTTGCCGACGACGGGGAAGCTCTTGTCGTTGTTGAACTCGGAGAAGTCGTCGACCTTCTCCCAGACGTGCCTGGGCACGATGGGCACATCCAGTGCGGCCATGGTGGCCTGCGGCTTCTTCAGCTCGATGACCAGTTCGGTGGGGCTCGGCGCGGTGACCTTCTCGAAGTTCGCGACGAAGCTGCCGCCCGCGGTGGCCGCGCCCTCGTCGGTCATCATCTTGTTGAACGTCCACGCCGCGTCCTCGGCGGTGGCCTGTTTCCCGTCCGACCACTTCGAGTCGTCGCGGATCGTGTAGGTCCAGGTCAGCTTGTCGGCGGAGGGCTCCCACTCGGTGGCCAGCCCCGGGACCGCGTGGTTGTCCTTCGGGTCGTAGTTGGTCAGGTACTCGTACATGAGCCGGTGGACGCTCGTACTGACCAGGCGTGCCGCGAGGAACGGGCTCAGCGAGTCGACGCTCTGCGCCACCGCGACCGTGAGGACCTGTTCGCCGTCCTTCGCCTCGGCCCGCCGGGGTGCCGGATCGAGCGGGGTCGCCAGACCGGCCGTGAGCATGAGGGCGGCGCCGGCGGCCGCGAGGAGCCGGAGGACGGTGCCCTCCGTGCCGTGCTGGTCGTGTCTGTCCATGGCTCGCTACCTCACGTCGTCACTCGCACGGAGATGGACTGTGGCGCTGCTCGCTCTGGTGACCGCGGCCGGGTTGATGTGAGTGTCTATCAGCGCTGGTCGGGATGCGTCAACGGCCGGTGTACCCCTTGTGGCCTGCGGAAACAACGACTTGATCCGGATTTCACGGTCATTGGTGCAGACCCGTGAAAGGAGCCTGGTCGGAGGGCGGTGCCGAACGGCGCTGGTGCGGGGGTGTTTCGACGCCGGGCGTGCGGGGCGCGTCCCACGGCATGCCGAGGGCCCGCGCCGTGGGCGTACGGAGCGGGCCCTGAGGACGGTCCGAAGGCCGCGGATTCAGCCGAACGGGTTATCCGTGCGGGCGGTCACCGATGGGGCGGCGGGGAGGGAGGGGTCTGGCCCTGGGAGTCCTGGCCGTCCTGATCGGCCTGCGGGGCCGGGGCCGGGGGCTGGTGGGGTACGCCGGGTGCGGACGCGCCGGGGTTGAAGGGTTGACCCGGCGCGGGTGCGGCGGGCGGCTGCGGGAAGGGCGTGCCCGGCTGGGGCTGCCAGCTCTGGGGAGCGGCGCCCGGCTGCCCGGGGTACCCGGGTTGCGGCTGAGGCGGCTGCGCATAGCCGCCGGGCTGCTGCGGAGGAATTCCGTGCTGTGGGTACGGCTGACCGGGGCGGGGCTGTCCGGGCTGGCCCTGCTGGGGGAACTGCCCGGGCTGTTGGCCCGGCACCGGCTGGCCCGGGTACTGCTGACCGGGCACGGGCTGACCGTGCTGCACGGGCTGACCGTGCTGTACGGACAGGCCCGGGATCGGCTGGCCCGGCATCGGCGGTGCGGCGACCGGCGGTGGGTTGCCGTCCGACGTCCACAGGCCCTGGGCCTGCTGGTGGCGCGCGATGTCCTCCGCGACCAGCGCCGAGAGGTTGAAGTACGCCTCGCGCACCTTCGGCCGCATCATGTCGAGGTTGACCTCGGCTCCCGCCGCCAGATGCTCGTCGAACGGCACGACGATCACGCCCCGGCAGCGCGTCTCGAAGTGGCTGACGATGTCGTCCACCTTGATCATCTTGCCGGTCTCGCGCACCCCGGAGATGACGGTGAGGGACCGCGCCACCAGGTCCGCGTACCCGTGGGCCGAGAGCCAGTCCAGCGTCGTACTGGCACTGCTGGCACCGTCGACGGACGGCGTCGAGATGATGATGAGCTGGTCGGCGAGGTCGAGCACACCGCGCATGGCGCTGTAGAGCAGACCCGTACCGGAGTCCGTGAGGATGATCGGGTACTGCTTGCCGAGCACGTCGATCGCGCGCCGGTAGTCCTCGTCGTTGAACGTCGTCGACACGGCCGGGTCGACGTCGTTGGCGATGATCTCCAGCCCCGACGGCGCCTGCGAGGTGAACCGCCGGATGTCCATGTACGAGTTGAGGTACGGGATCGCCTGGACGAGGTCACGGATGGTGGCCCCGGTCTCGCGGCGCACCCGGCGGCCGAGCGTACCGGCGTCCGGGTTGGCGTCGATGGCGAGGATCTTGTCCTGCCGCTCGGTGGCGAGCGTGGCGCCGAGGGCGGTGGTCGTGGTCGTCTTGCCCACGCCGCCCTTGAGGCTGATGACGGCGATCCGGTAGCAGGACAGCACCGGGGTACGGATCAGTTCGAGCTTGCGCTGCCGCTCGGCCTCCTCCTTCTTCCCGCCGAGCCTGAACCGGGAGGACCCGGCGGTGGGCCGGCCGCTCCTCGTCTTCTGCTTCTTGTTGTTGAGCAGCCGGTCCGAGGACAGCTCCACGGCTGCCGTGTAACCGAGGGGCGCCCCCGGGTTGGTGCGCTGCCGCTGATCGTGCTGCACGGGCTGCGGCCAGGCGGTACCGGTACGGGGATCGACGGGGGCCTGTTGTTCCGGCTGGGGCTGGGGCTGGGGCTGCGGCACACCGGTGGCGGCACCCGGCTGCGGCGGTACGGGCTGCTGCGACCGGGGCTGCTGATAGGGCTGTCCCTGCTGGGGGAACGGCTGCGCGACAGGCGGCTGCGGGAACCCGTGACCGGGCGCCTGCGCGGGAGCCTGTCCCGGCGGCTGCTGGAGGCCGGGACCTTCCTGAGGCACAGGGGCCGCAGGGTGCTGTGCTGCGGCCGGCCCGGACTGCGGGAACCCGTATCCGCCCTGCGGACCGGGACCCGGAACCGACGCGGGCCCGGGGACCTGCGTCTGGGCCGGAGGCGCGGCGGGGAACCCGGCCGACGGCTGCGGCTGCGGCTGCGGGAAGCCGGGGACCGCTTGGGCCGCCGGGACCGCGCCGGGAGCGCTGAACTGCGGGAATCCGTAACCGCCCGGCTGCTCGGCAGAAGCCGGAGCAGCGGCGGCAGGCACGGGCGCGGCAGGCTCAGCCGGGGCCGGGGCCGGGGCCGGGGCCGGGGCCGGGGCCGGGGCCGGCGTACCTGGCTGGGCGGGCCAGACCGGCGGCGAAGGCTGCGGCGCCTGCGGCTGGAACGGCTGCCCCTGCGGCGGCGCGGACGGCCGAACCGGTGACTCCGCCTGCGGAGGCTGCCCGTCCCCGTCCTCCACCGCGTCGGGCCACTGCCCGGCCGGAGCGGGAGCGGCGGGCTGGTACGACGGCGGCAGCGGGGGCAGTCCGCTCTGCGGCAGCGGTGGTGGGGTCCATGCGGGAGGCGCGTCCTGCGGTTCCGCGTCGCGGGGCTCGGCCTCACCCGTCGCCGGCGCGTCCTGCGGCTCGGAGTCCGTCACCGGCACGGAATCGCCGGCGTCGTCGGGGTTCCGCGCGTCCGCGTCAACCAGCTGCGCCTCGACGACATCGGCGAACGTTTCAGCGACCTCGCCCTCGGCCTCGTCCCCGTCTCCGCCCTTGTTCCCGTCCTCCTCCTCGGCCCCCTCGTCCACCTGGTCGTCGTCCTCGGCCTGGTTCCCGAACGCGACCTGGACGACCTCCGCATCGGTGCCTTCGTCCGCGACCGATGCCTCCTCCGGAACCGGAACCTCAGCCGATTCGCCGGTCTCGGTCTCGGACTGGGACTGGGACTCGGACTGGGGCTCGACGCCGCCCCGCTCCGCGACCTCCCTCTTCACGGCGTCAGCGGAGATCCGCATCGTGGCGCCGCTCTCGATGTCCCCGCCGCCGCCGCCTCCTCCGGCCGGAGGAACCGGAGGAACCGGAGGAACCGGAGGAACCTGAGGTTCGAACCCACTGTCCACCGGCAGCCCCGGAACGGCCACGGGACTGCCGGACGGAGCAACGGGAGCGGGCGGCACCGCAGCCGGGGGAGTGAAGGGCGCTCCAGGAGCGAAAGGCGGCGCGGGAGCGGCGGGCGCCACCGGACCCACCGGCGCCTGCGGAGCAACCGGACCCACCGGGCCCTGCGGAACCACCGGAGCCCGAGGCGGCACGAAAGCCGGCGGCGCACTCGGCACACTCGGCGCCCTTGCCCCACCCGGCACGTCCGCGCCGTCCTCCCCGTGCGCTTCCGCTTCTTCCGCTTCTTCCTCTTCTTCTTCCTTTTCCCCCTCCTCGGTCACAGCAGGAGAAGCCGTCCCCGAACTGCCGGAGGCGTTCTGCGTGTACCAGGCGGGAGGGGCGTAGTCGATGGTGAACTCGCCCGTCGTCTCGACGGCGGACTCCGCGTCGGACTGGTCATCGCCGGGTGTGGCCCAGCCCCCGCGGATCCCGTCCCGATCGCTGTTCACAATTCCTCCTGGTGTGGTCGAGCACCCTCATGTCGAGCTGGGGCGACCGTTCTCGTCGTCCGGGGCCTCGTGACGCGCCCCGGCTCCCCCTGTGACGCGACGGTCCCGGTGACGGGTTCTGCTGCCGCGCCCCTCCAGCCTAATCACCACAACCACCCCCACGGCAGGCCCGTCCACCCCCGCGATCCCGCCCACTACGTCACAGCCTGCCCAGAAGTGACGGACGAACTACCTTGCGCGGAAGGCAAAGTGGACAAAGAGCGCTAAAACAAGAAGGACCGGCGGCATCCCTGCCGCCGGTCACCACCGGTCGCCGCCGGTCCCTCTTCTCCCGCTCCTCCTGCTGTCCCGCTCCGCCTGCCGCCTCCTGCTTCCCGCCGCCGCGGTGGGCTACTGCGGCGGCTGCTCCGCATCCGCAGGCGCCCCGCCGCCCTGCGGCGCCGGCTCCAGGTCGAACTCCCCGTCGCGCGCACCGAGCACGAAGGCCCGCCACTCCGCCTCCGTGTACCGCAGCACCGTGTCCGGGTCGAGGGACGACCGCATGCCCACCGCGCCCCCGGGGAGGTACGCGATCTCGACCCGCTCCTCGTGCTCCTCGGTACCCGGCGCGCTCTGCCATTCGACCCCCGAGATGTCGAGGGCGTAGAGCTCGTCCTTCTCCCGCTCCTTGCGCGCCCTGACGTCCTTGTCCCCCGCGCCCTCTGCCTCGGCCATGGCGAAGCGACCCCTTCCAGACGAACGAACCCGATCTGCGTACCGACGGGGCGCCCGGCAGGGCGCCGGCCCGTCGCGTCACCCTACTGGGACCGGCTCCCGCCCCTCCCCGCTCGGGGGAACCCCGGTCGGCGGCACCCCTACCCCCTGGTACGCTGTGTTACGGCCGTATGTGTACGCACCCCCGGACCGCCCTCAAGGGCCCTGGAGGTAGCGCTCAGCGGATCCCCGCCTCCCGAGTTACGGAAGCTCCCCTGAGAAGTGGACCAGGGGCACTCGGTGGCCATCGACGAAGACTACGAGGAGTACGCGTGCCGCTCGACGCCGCTACGAAGAAGCAGCTCATCACGGAGTTCGGTCAGAAGGAGGGCGACACCGGCTCCCCCGAGGTCCAGGTCGCGATGCTCTCGCGCCGTATCTCGGACCTGACCGAGCACCTCAAGACCCACAAGCACGACCACCACTCCCGTCGTGGTCTGCTGATCCTGGTCGGTCAGCGCCGTCGCCTGCTGCAGTACCTGGCGAAGAAGGACATCCAGCGCTTCCGCGCGCTGGTCGACCGCCTGGGCATCCGCCGCGGTGCGGCGGGCGCGAAGTAAGACACCGTGGAGGGAGCGGTTCCCACTCTTAGGGGACCGCTCCCTTTGCTGTACGTGCGGAGTGTCACCACCCCTTTGTAGTCTGGTGGCACAACGCAATAAGCAGGACACGATGCGGCACCGCGACAGTGCACAGCACAACACCGCACGGTCGCCGTACCGCACGACACGCACTACACGCACGACAAGAGGGAAAGCGCACCTCGCCGCCGCCGGTCCTCGGTAGTGGCCCCCGGGGGAATGGGAACCCGGGAGCTTCGATCGAAGACCGGCCCGCACGAGTAGGCGCGCTTCTCCGCGGAAGCGTCCCCCTGCCACACGGGCAGGCCGGGACGAAAGACGAAAAGTATCGGAGAAAACGCTAGTGGAGAACGAGACCCACTACGCCGAGGCCGTTATCGACAACGGTTCCTTCGGCACCCGCACCATCCGCTTCGAGACGGGCCGCCTGGCCAAGCAGGCCGCCGGCTCCGCCGTCGCGTACCTGGACGACGACACCATGGTGCTGTCGGCCACCACCGCTTCCAAGAAGCCCAAGGACAACCTCGACTTCTTCCCCCTCACGGTGGACGTCGAGGAGCGGATGTACGCCGCCGGCAAGATCCCCGGCAGCTTCTTCCGCCGCGAGGGCCGGCCCTCCGAGGACGCGATCCTCACCTGCCGCCTCATCGACCGCCCGCTGCGCCCGTCCTTCAAGAAGGGCCTGCGCAACGAGATCCAGGTCGTCGCCACGATCATGGCGCTCAACCCCGACCACCTGTACGACGTCGTGGCGATCAACGCCGCCTCCGCGTCCACGCAGCTGGCCGGCCTGCCCTTCTCCGGCCCGATCGGCGGCGTCCGCGTCGCGCTGATCAACGGCCAGTGGGTCGCGTTCCCGACGCACACCGAGCTCGAGGACGCCGTCTTCGACATGGTCGTCGCCGGTCGCGTCCTGGAGGACGGCGACGTCGCGATCATGATGGTCGAGGCCGAGGCCACCGAGAAGACCATCCAGCTGGTCGCGGGTGGCGCCGAGGCGCCCACCGAGGAGGTCGTCGCCGCCGGTCTGGACGCCGCGAAGCCCTTCATCAAGGTGCTCTGCAAGGCCCAGGCCGACCTCGCGTCGAAGGCCGCCAAGCCCACCGGCGAGTTCCCGGTCTTCCTCGACCACCAGGACGACGTCCTGGAGGCGCTCACCGCCGCCGTCAAGGACGAGCTCTCCCAGGCCCTCACCATCCCGGGCAAGCAGGACCGCGAGGCCGAGCTGGACCGCGTCAAGGAGATCGCCGCCGAGAAGCTGCTCCCGCAGTTCGAGGGCCGCGAGAAGGAGATCTCCGCCGCGTACCGCTCGCTGACCAAGTCCCTGGTCCGTGAGCGCGTCATCAAGGACAAGGTCCGCATCGACGGCCGCGGCGTCACGGACATCCGTACGCTCGCCGCCGAGGTCGAGGCCATCCCGCGCGTGCACGGCTC
Source organism: Streptomyces beigongshangae (assembly GCF_019710745.1). Taxonomy (GTDB): domain Bacteria; phylum Actinomycetota; class Actinomycetes; order Streptomycetales; family Streptomycetaceae; genus Streptomyces; species Streptomyces beigongshangae. The sequence continues at coordinate 8,884 of NZ_JAHKJW010000075.1, read as the reverse complement.
CGCCCTGTTCGAGCGTGGCGAGACCCAGATCCTGGGCGTCACCACCCTGAACATGCTCCGGATGGAGCAGCAGCTGGACACCCTCTCCCCGGTGACCCGCAAGCGCTACATGCACAACTACAACTTCCCGCCGTACTCGGTGGGCGAGACCGGCCGCGTCGGCTCCCCGAAGCGCCGCGAGATCGGCCACGGCGCCCTCGCCGAGCGCGCCATCGTGCCGGTCCTGCCGACGCGCGAGGAGTTCCCCTACGCGATCCGCCAGGTGTCCGAGGCCCTCGGCTCCAACGGCTCGACGTCCATGGGTTCGGTCTGCGCCTCCACCATGTCGCTGCTCAACGCCGGTGTGCCGCTCAAGGCCCCCGTCGCGGGCATCGCCATGGGCCTGATCTCGCAGGAGATCAACGGCGAGACGCACTACGTCGCCCTCACCGACATCCTCGGTGCGGAGGACGCCTTCGGCGACATGGACTTCAAGGTCGCCGGCACCAAGGAGTTCGTGACCGCCCTCCAGCTCGACACCAAGCTGGACGGCATCCCCGCCTCCGTCCTGGCCGCGGCCCTCAAGCAGGCCCGTGACGCCCGCCTCCACATCCTCGACGTGATGATGGAAGCGATCGACACGCCGGACGAGATGTCCCCGAACGCCCCGCGGATCATCACGGTCAAGATCCCCGTGGACAAGATCGGTGAGGTCATCGGCCCGAAGGGCAAGATGATCAACCAGATCCAGGAGGACACCGGCGCCGACATCACGATCGAGGACGACGGCACCATCTACATCGGTGCCGCCCAGGGCTCGCAGGCCGAGGCCGCCCGTGCCACGATCAACGGCATCGCCAACCCGACCATGCCGGAGGTCGGCGAGCGCTACCTGGGCACCGTCGTGAAGACGACGACCTTCGGTGCGTTCGTGTCGCTGCTGCCGGGCAAGGACGGACTGCTGCACATCTCGCAGATCCGCAAGCTCGCCGGCGGCAAGCGCGTGGAGAACGTCGAGGACGTCGTGGCCGTGGGCTCCAAGGTCCAGGTCGAGATCGCCGAGATCGACTCCCGCGGCAAGCTCTCCCTCATCCCCGTGATCGAGGGCGAGGGCGACGACGACAAGGACGCCGCCTCCGACGGCTCCGCTGCGGGCGACAAGTGACGGCAAGCACCTCCAAGGCGACGGCCCGCACCTCCTCGGAGGCGCGGGCCGTCGCCCGTACCCAAACCCTGATCAAGGGCGAGAACGGCATCGGCACGGTCCGCAGGACCACCCTCCCCGGGGGCCTGCGCGTCGTCACCGAGACCCTGCCCTCCGTGCGCTCCGCCACCTTCGGCATCTGGGCGCACGTCGGCTCGCGGGACGAGACGCCGGCTCTGAACGGCGCCACGCACTACCTGGAACACCTCCTCTTCAAGGGCACGCACACCCGCAGCGCCCTGGACATCTCCTCCGTCATCGACGCGGTCGGCGGCGAGATGAACGCGTTCACGGCGAAGGAGTACACGTGCTACTACGCACGCGTGCTCGACACCGACCTGCCGCTCGCCATCGACGTGGTCTGCGACATGCTCACCGGCTCGCTGATCCGCGAGGAGGACGTGGACGTCGAGCGCGGCGCGATCCTGGAGGAGATCGCGATGACGGAGGACGACCCGGGCGACTGCGTGCACGACCTGTTCGCGCACACGATGCTCGGCGACACCCCCCTGGGCCGCCCCGTCCTCGGCACGGTCGACACGGTCAACGCCCTCACCGCGGACCGCATCAGGCGCTTCTACAAGAAGCACTACGACCCGACGCACCTCGTGGTCGCGGCCGCCGGCAACGTCGACCACCACAAGGTCGTGCGCCAGGTCCGTGCCGCCTTCGAGAAGGCCGGCGCGTTCAAGCGGCCGGACGCCGGCCCGATCGCCCCGCGCGACGGCTCCCGCACCATCCGCACCGCCGGACGCGTCGAGCTCCTCGGCCGCAAGACCGAGCAGGCCCACGTCGTCCTCGGCATGCCGGGCCTCGCCCGCACCGACGAGCGGCGCTGGGCCCTGGGCGTCCTGAACACCGCACTGGGCGGCGGCATGTCCTCCCGCCTCTTCCAGGAGGTCCGCGAGAAGCGCGGTCTGGCCTACAGCGTGTACTCGTACACCTCGGGCTTCGCCGACTGCGGCCTCTTCGGCGTGTACGCGGGCTGCCGTCCCAGCCAGGTCCACGACGTGCTGAAGATCTGCCGCGACGAACTCGACCAGGTCGCCGAGCACGGCCTGTCCGACGACGAGATCGGCCGCGCCGTCGGCCAGCTCCGCGGCTCCACGGTCCTCGGCCTGGAGGACACGGGCGCGCTGATGAACCGTATCGGCAAGAGCGAACTGTGCTGGGGCGAGCAGATGTCCGTCGACGACATGCTGACCCGCATCGCGTCGGTCACCCCGGACGAGGTCCGGGAAGTGGCCCGCGACATCCTGGGACAGCGGCCCTCGCTGTCGGTCATCGGCCCGCTGAAGGACAAGCAGGCGTCCCGGCTGCACGAAGCGGTCGCGTAGAGCGGCACGAGTCCCGGCCAAGTCCCCGACCAAGAAAGCAAGAACATGAGCAAGCTGCGCGTGGCGGTCCTCGGCGCCAAGGGGCGTATCGGATCAGAGGCGGTACGGGCCGTCGAGGCCGCCGACGACCTGGAGCTGGTGGCCGCACTGGGCCGGGGCGACCCACTGGAGACCCTGACCGAGGCGGGCGCCCAGGTCGTCGTCGAACTCACCACCCCCGCCTCGGTCATGGAGAACCTCGGCTTCTGCGTACGGCACGGCATCCACGCCGTGGTCGGTACGACGGGCTGGACCGACGAGCGCCTCGCACAGCTGGAGACCTCGCTGGCCGCGGTACCGGGCACGGGCGTGCTCATCGCCCCGAACTTCTCCATCGGCGCGGTGCTGACCATGCAGTTCGCGCGGGCGGCCGCGCCGTACTTCGAGTCGGTCGAGGTCGTCGAGCTGCACCACCCGAACAAGGTGGACGCGCCCAGCGGCACCGCCACCCGCACCGCCCAGCTCATCGCCGCCGCCCGGCGGGAGGCGGGCAGCGCCCCGCAGCCCGACGCCACGGCGACGGCCCTGGACGGTGCCCGCGGCGCGGACGTCGACGGCGTCCCGGTGCACGCGGTCCGGCTGCGCGGCCTGCTGGCCCACCAGGAGGTGCTGCTCGGCGGCGAGGGCGAGACACTGACGATCCGTCACGACTCCCTGCACCACAGCAGCTTCATGCCGGGCGTCCTGCTCGGCGTGCGCCGCGTCGTGGACACCCCGGGCCTCACGTTCGGCCTGGAAAACTTCCTGGACCTGAAGTAACCGCCATGTCCGGGAAGATCACGTACGCCGTCACGGCGGCCGTCCTGGTCGTCTACTTCGTCCTGGTCGGCACCCGCGGGATGATGCTGATCCAGCACGGCACGCCGCTCACCGTCGCCTTCGGCGCCGCCGTCCTCGTCCTGCCGGCGATCGGTGTCTGGTTCCTCTGGAAGAACACCCGGTTCGTCCGGCAGGCCAACCGGCTCGCCGCGGAGCTCGACGCCGAGGGCGGGCTCCCTGCCGACGAGCTGCGGCGCACCCCGAGCGGCCGCATCGACCGCGACTCGGCCGACGAGGTGTTCGCCCGGCGCAGGGCCGAGACGGAGGACGCCCCCGACGACTGGCGCAGCTGGTTCCGGCTGGCGATCGCCTACCACGACGCCCGCGACACCCCACGGGCCCGCAAGGCGATGCAGCACGCGATCACCCTGCACGACGGGAAACCCGCACGGACCTGAGGGACATGGGCGCCACCATGACGAAGGGCCCCGCCACACCGCACCCGGTGGAGGGGCCCTTCGTCATGTCACCGCTCAGGCGTGCTGCCGGTACTCGTCCGCCCACACCTCGACGGCGTCCGCGGCCCGGTCGAAGGCTTCGGGACGGCCCATGAAGTCCGCGTTGTGCGTGGTCAGCAAGGGCGTCGGCCCGTCACCGGAGGAGTGACCCCCGCGGATGAGGACGAGCGCCTGGCCCTGCACCGTCCGCGGCAGCCCGAGCCAGCGCACCGGCTGCTGCACGGTCCGCACCACCGCGACCTGTGCCCAGGGCGTCGTCGCCGTGGTGAAGAACCGCACCCGGCGCAGACCGGAGGCGCTCACCCACGCACCCATCCGCAGCAGACGCAGGGCGCACGCGATGACCAGTACGGCGAGCCCCAGGCACACCGCGCCTCCCGACGCGTTCCCGGCCGCCGCGATGACGACCGCCGCGAACAGCACGTACGACGCGAGCAGCAGCAGGAGCGCCGCCGCGCCGACCCGCCACGGGCCGGGCCGGTAAGGACGCCGCCACCGGTCCCGGTTGTCGAACGGCAGTGCGATATCCTCGCCCGCCTCGTCGAAAGCGCGATCGGCGGTCAGAAAGGGCAGGGGCACGGCTGATCCTCACTCACACCACGCATGGACTGTGCCCGGTGAGGCTACCCATCCCGATCTCCGCCCACCACCCGCGGGGGGCCATGGGGGGTGGGGTGCTTCCCGGTCCGCGGGACCGCCGGGGGAGGGGTCGGCGTCCCCGGGACGCGTCGGACTGCTGCGTGTGCCCGGGGGAGAGGTCGGCCGAGAGGGCGGGCAGGCCGAGGAGCAGGGAGCCCACGAGGCCGGCCACCACGGTCGGGCCCATCAGTCACCGGCCGGCCGGCTCGGCGGCGGAGGCCCGTGGACGCGGCGCTGGGGTGACGTCGCTGCGGAACGCGTCGGCTTCGGCGACGAAGGCGAACGGGACGGGTTCGCACCGACGGAACACGGGTGCGCTCCTCCTTCGCGGACTCGGGTCCCCGGGAGACCCGAACGGATCACTGCCACTGGTACGGACGAGCGAGCGCCCCGTACGGTGCCCTGTCCCACCGGCTTCGCAGAAGTCTGCGGGCGAATGTCGCGTCACGGCACCGAACGCCTCCTCGCCGGTCCCGGACCGTAGAGTGGTCGCCGCCCGAGCCAGTACTGGGAAGGATCCTCCACACCGTGACCGACACCCCCGCCGACGACTTCAAGCCCGACTTCCGCAGTGACGTCACCGTCGAGTTGGTCAAGCACAGCGCTTCCGACTCCGACGTGCTCTTCGCCGCCCGCGTCTCCACGCTCGGCGAGCAGTCCCTGGAGGAACTGCAGAAGGACCCGGAGCGCTCGAAGGGCCTGATCAACTACCTGATGCGGGACCGGCACGGCAGCCCCTTCGAGCACAACTCGATGACGTTCCTGATCAGCGCCCCGATCTTCGTCTTCCGCGAGTTCATGCGCCACCGGGTGGGCTGGTCGTACAACGAGGAGTCCGGCCGCTACCGCGAGCTCCAGCCGGTCTTCTACGTCCCCGGCGCGTCCCGCAAGCTGGTCCAGGAGGGGCGCCCCGGGAAGTACGTCTTCGTCGAGGGCACCGAAGCCCAGCTGGAGCTGGTCAACCGCACCATGGAGGACGCATACCGGCAGGCGTACGAGGCGTACCGGGAGATGCTCGCCGCCGGTGTCGCCCGCGAGGTCGCCCGCGCGGTCCTCCCGGTCGGCCTGTTCTCCTCGATGTACGCGACCTGCAACGCCCGCTCGCTGATGCACTTCCTCGGCCTGCGCACCCAGCACGAGCAGGCGAAGGTCCCGTCCTTCCCGCAGCGGGAGATCGAGATGGTCGGCGAGAGGATGGAGGCGGAGTGGGCCCGGCTCATGCCCCTCACGTACGCCGCCTTCAACACCAACGGACGCGTCGCCCCATGACGCGCCCCGACCGGTTCCGTCGCCCGGCCCACCAGGCACATCTGTACGGGCCGGTCGAGCGAGGTGTCCGTATTGCGGCATTTCGTGAAATGCATCTAGCCTGATCAAAGGGGCCCGGTACTGCTTGAACCCCCGAGCAGGCAGTGCCGGGCTCCATCTTTGTCCCGACTTGTCGCCTCCCCCGAGGGCAGACCGCACGTTGAGCAGCGAGTAGCGTGTTACCCATGGCTCCGACCTCCACTCCGCAGACCCCCTTCGGGCGGGTCCTCACCGCCATGGTCACGCCCTTCGGGGCGGACGGCGCACTCGACCTCGACGGCGCGCAGCGGCTCGCCACCCACCTGGTGGACGCAGGCAACGACGGCCTGGTCGTCAACGGCACCACGGGCGAGTCCCCGACCACCAGCGACGCGGAGAAAGCGGATCTCGTACGAGCCGTGGTGGAGGCCGTCGGCGACCGCGCCCACGTCGTCACCGGCGTCGGCACGAACGACACGCGCCACAGTGTCGAGCTGGCCCACGCCGCCGAGCAGGCCGGCGCGCACGGCCTGCTCACCGTGACGCCGTACTACAACAAGCCCTCGCAGGAGGGCCTGTACCAGCACTTCACCACGATCGCCGACGCCACCGGCCTGCCGGTCATGCTCTACGACATCCCCGGCCGCAGCGGCGTCCCGATCAACACGGAGACGCTGGTGCGTCTCGCCGAGCACCCGCGCATCGTCGCGAACAAGGACGCCAAGGGCGACCTGGGCCGCGCCGGCTGGGCCATCGCGAGCTCCGGCCTCGCCTGGTACTCCGGCGACGACATGCTGAACCTGCCGCTCCTGTCCGTGGGCGCGGTCGGCTTCGTCTCCGTGGTCGGCCACGTGGTCACCCCCGAACTCCGGAGCATGCTCGACGCGTACGTGAGCGGCGACGTCCAGAAGGCCACCGAGATCCACCAGAAGCTGCTCCCCGTCTTCACCGGTATGTTCCGCACCCAGGGCGTCATGACGACCAAGGCCGCGCTGACCCTGCAGGGACTGCCCGCCGGACCGCTGCGCCTGCCCATGGTCGGCCTGTCGTCCGAGGAGACCGCACAGCTCAAGATCGATCTTGCTGCCGGCGGGGTACAGCTCTAACCACAGACTTCACAACTGAATACGTACGACCACGCAGGCCGAGTGCCTGCTCCACCGGACAACTGCTACTGCACGAACGTCATGCGCGCCACGTGCCCTGCCAGGTACGTGGCGCGTGTGGTGAGGAGAGTCTTTTGAGTCATCCGCATCCTGAACTCCGTCTCCCGCCGAAGCTCCCCAAGGGGGGCCTCAGGGTCACGCCGCTCGGCGGTCTCGGTGAGATCGGCCGGAACATGACGGTCTTCGAGTACGACGGCCGTCTTCTGATCGTCGACTGCGGCGTGCTCTTCCCGGAGGAGGAGCAGCCCGGCATCGACCTGATCCTGCCGGACTTCAGTTCGATCAGGGACCGCCTCGACGACATCGAGGGCATCGTCCTCACGCACGGCCACGAGGACCACATCGGCGGCGTCCCCTTCCTCCTTCGGGAGAAGCCGGACATCCCGCTCATCGGCTCCAAGCTGACCCTCGCCCTCATCGAGGCGAAGCTGCAGGAGCACCGCATCCGCCCGTACACCCTCGAGGTCGCCGAGGGCCACCGCGAGCGCATCGGCCCCTTCGAATGCGAATTCGTGGCGGTCAACCACTCCATCCCGGACGCCCTCGCGGTCGCCATCCGCACCCCCGCGGGCATGGTGGTCCACACCGGTGACTTCAAGATGGACCAGCTCCCGCTGGACGGCCGGCTCACGGACCTGCACGCGTTCGCGCGTCTGAGCGAGGAAGGCATCGACCTCCTCCTCTCGGACTCCACGAACGCGGAGGTCCCGGGCTTCGTCCCGCCGGAGCGCGACATCTCGAACGTGCTGCGCCAGGTCTTCGCGAACGCCAGCAAGCGCATCATCGTGGCCAGCTTCGCCAGCCATGTGCACCGCATCCAGCAGATCCTCGACGCCGCCCACGAGTACGGCCGCCGGGTCGCCTTCGTCGGACGCTCGATGGTCCGCAACATGGGCATCGCGCGGGACCTCGGCTACCTCAAGGTCCCGCCGGGCCTGGTGGTGGACGTCAAGACACTGGACGACCTCCCGGAACACGAGATCGTCCTCGTCTGCACCGGCTCCCAGGGCGAGCCGATGGCGGCCCTGTCGCGGATGGCGAACAGGGACCACCAGATCCGCATCGTCCAGGGCGACACGGTGATCCTGGCGTCGTCGCTCATCCCCGGCAACGAGAACGCGGTCTACCGCGTCATCAACGGGCTGACCCGCTGGGGCGCCAACGTCGTCCACAAGGGCAACGCCAAGGTGCATGTCTCGGGCCACGCCTCCGCCGGCGAGCTCCTGTACTTCTACAACATCTGCAGGCCGCGCAACCTGATGCCGGTCCACGGGGAATGGCGCCACCTGCGTGCCAACGCCGAGCTGGGCGCCCTGACCGGCGTACCGCACGACCGCATCGTGATCGCCGAGGACGGCGTGGTCGTCGACCTCGTCGGGGGCAAGGCCAGAATCGCGGGCAAGGTCCAGGCCGGATACGTGTACGTCGACGGCCTCTCCGTCGGCGGCGTCGGCGAACCCACGCTCAAGGACCGCAAGATCCTCGGTGACGAGGGCATCATCTCGGTCTTCGTGGTGCTGGACACCAGCACCGGGAAGATCACCGGGGGGCCGCACATCCAGGCCCGCGGCTCGGGCATCGAGGACTCCGCGTTCGTCGACGTCCTCCCGAAGGTCGTCGAGGTCCTGGAGAGATCGGCCCAGGACGGTGTCGTCGAAGCCCACCAGATGCAGCAGCTCATCCGCCGTACGCTGGGCAAATGGGTCTCGGACACCTACCGCCGCCGGCCGATGATCCTGCCGGTCGTGGTCGAGGTCTGAGACCGCGTCGCACGCACGCATCCGGAGCGGGGCTCCCCGATTTGCATCGGGGAGCCCCGCTCCAGTACGTTTACGGCTCCGCCAGACGGGCACCCGGAACTTTCAAGCGTCCGGACCACCCCGGAAGGGGCGGAGAATCCGACTCAGCGTCTCTGCTAAAGTCGGAATCGCCGGAAAGGGAAACGCGAGAGCGGGA
>NZ_JAHKJW010000074.1 GCF_019710745.1 Streptomyces beigongshangae | reverse complement strand
GCCCGTCCCCGCCGTGCGCCTGTGCCCGTCCCCGCCGTGCGCCTGTGCCCGTCCCCGTGCGCCTACGCCCGCCCCTGTCCGCCTAAGCCCGTCCGCCCGCTTGCTCGCAGGCCGCCGCCGGGCCCCGCACCTGCCCGTACTCGTCGGTACTCGTCGTACCCGTCGGTACTCGTCCGTGCGGGGGCCGGCCTCAGTCCCCGGCCCGCTGCAGCGCGGTCACCGATGCGTCCGGCTCGGCTTGGCCCTGCAGGGCCACCTCGCCGTACTTCCACGGGAAGCTCAGTTCGGCGTCCGTGCCGGGCAGGGCGAACTTCACCGTCCTCACGGCCGCGCTCTTCGTCGCGTCACCGGCCGGCCCGCGTACGTACGTGATCGTGAAGCTGAACGTCTCGTCCTGCTTCACCGTCAGCCTCCCCGGTTCCGCGGCCTCCTCCGGAGCGACGGACAGGCTGGTGGCACCGGCGTCCAGGGCGACGGAGGGGAAGCCCTCCAGCGTGCAGTCCGCTCCGGAGCCGTTCGTGAGGGTGACGGAGACGGTACCGGTGTCGCCCGCCGCCGGGGCCTCGCTGGCGACGACCTCCTGGCCGAGCTTGTCGGCCGCGCAGGCGGTCGTGGCGCCGCTCTTCCTGTCGCCCGCCTCTTTCCTGTCACCGCCGTCACCGTCGTCGCCGCAGGCGGTCAGGGTCAGGGCGAGCGTCGCCGCGAGGGCGGTGACGGTGATCGGCAGGGTGCGCATGGTTTCCTCTGGCCTCTGGGTCGTGTTGTCACATGGTCTGACTGGCGAATTGGCGTACTGATGGACTGGCGGATCGGCGGACTGGTGAATCACCGAGCCGCTGGACCGAGTCGGCCGAGCCGAGCCGAGCCGAGCTGATCCGAGCCGAGCCATGCCGTGCCGTGCCGTAGATCATCATGCGGTTCCGCGGGCCCGGATTCCACCGCCGGTCGAACCCTCACACGTCCCGGCCCGGATGTCCCACCCGCCCGATCCCCTCCCGTGCGCTGGCGCGGCGAGCCGGCGACGAGCGCTGAGGGACACCGCGCGCCCGGGGCTCACCGTGGAGAGGACGCGGCTCGAACGGAGGCCCACCTCCCGGACCGCGGCGCGGCTCCGGTCCCGGCGGCGGGTCTCGCGGAGGCCCTGCGCGAGGCCACGCGGCGGGGCGCCCGGGCCGCGCGCGAGCGCCGGGTTCCGGACCGGGACGCCGTACGGTCCGCGCTGGAGGAGTGGCCGGAGACCGCCGCTCCCGCTTCCGGTACGGCCGGGTCCGCCGCTCCCGACGACGACACGTTCGTACGGGACGCCGCCCGCCTCGTCCTCGACGCCCTCGCCGAGCTGTCCGAGGCGCTCGACACCGCCGTACCGCCCATGGCGCTCGACGGGACGGCGCCGCTCGACGGGACGACGGGGGCTGCGGGAACGGTCCCGGACGAGCCCGGCGGGGTCAGGAACCCAGGCTCGCCGTAGGCAGTCCGGGCGGCAGGCCGTTGCCCTCGGACCTGGTGTACGTCTCCTCGCCGAAGCCGTCCCAGGTGACCTTCAGCGTGCCGGAGCCGACCGAGTCCACCGTGCCGTTCGCGCGGTCCCTGTTCCCGTCGGTGCACTTCAGGCTGATCCTCTGCCGACCCGAGGTCTCGCCGGCCGTGCCGCTGCACACGGACCCGCCCGTCGAGAACAGTCCGGCCTCGTCGCCGGTGACGACCAGGACCACGGCCTTGCCGTCCTCGGTGGTCAGCCAGTTGCCCTCCAGCCGGCCCGCCTCGTCCGTACCGGTGCCGGAGCCGCCGCCGGTGTCCGCGGTGGCGGTGGGAGCGGCGCTCGTCCTCGGGGACGGGGTCCTGTCCCCGTCCCCGTCGCTGTCCCCGTCCCCATCACCGCCGCAGCCCGTCGCCGTCAGGACGAGCACGGCCGTCATCGCCGCCGCGGCCGTGATCCGCGTCCGCTTGTGCGGGAAGGTCGCCGAAGTCACTGGAGCCCCCAAACGCCTGGGTCCGGTCGGACGGATCCCCGGTGCCGGACGGATTCCCGGTACCGGACGGATCCCCGGCACCGGGACGGTCGCAGCAAGCTACCAGCTGGACTTCCGCACCCCCGGCAGGAACCCCGCGTGCGCCTGTTCGCGCACGTTCACGCGGGAGAGGCCGAACGTCCGCAGATACCCCCGCGGACGCCCGTCCACGCTGTCCCGGTTGCGTACCCGCGTGGCACTGGCGTCCCGCGGCTGCCGTTCCAGCTCCCGCCGTGCGGCGAGCCGTTCGGCGTCCGTCGAGGAGGGGCGGCGGATGATCTCCTTCAGCTCGGCCCGCCGCTCCGCGTGACGGGCGACGAGCTCGCGGCGCCCCTCGTTCTTCGCGATCTTGCTCTTCTTCGCCATCAGACCCTCACCCCGCGGGCCCGGATCCGGGACACGGCGGCCTCGACGCCGATGACGTCGACCGTCCTGATGCCCTTGGTGCTCAGCTTCAGCCGCACGTACCGGCCCTCGCTCGGCAGCCAGTAGCGCTTGCTCTGGATGTTCGGGTCGAAACGGCGCGACGTGCGCCGGTGCGAGTGGGAGATGGAGTTGCCGAAGCCCGGCCGGGCCCCGGTCAGCATGCAGTGCGCGGACATGGTGGGTGACGTACCTCTCTGGGTTCGCTGTCTTCCTGCTATTGGTAATGGGATTCGTTTTCATATACTAGCCGTATGGCACGCAACGAACTCCGCCCGGTCATCAAACTCAGGTCCACGGCCGGGACCGGCTACACGTACGTCACCCGCAAGAACCGCCGCAACGACCCCGACCGGATCGTCCTGCGCAAGTACGACCCGATCGCAGGCCGGCACGTCGACTTCCGAGAGGAGCGCTGAGCGCCATGCGCGAGGGAATCCACCCGGCGTACGGACCGGTCGTCTTCCGGGACCGGGCCGCGAACCACGCCTTCCTGACCGGCTCGACCATGACGAGCGAGAAGACGATCGAGTGGGAGGACGGCAACACGTACCCGGTCGTCGACGTCGAGATCTCGAACGTGAGCCATCCCTTCTACACGGGAACGGCCCGCGTGATGGACACGGCCGGCCGCGTCGAGCGTTTCGAACGCCGTTTCGGCAGGCGTGCCGGCGCCGGGAGCGGCGGGCGCACCGACGCCGGGAGCGACAGGCGCACAGACGCCGGGAGCGACAGGCGTGACGCGGGTGACGGCGACGGGCGCGGCACGGGTGACGGCGGCGACGAGAGCGGAGGACGCTGATGCTGTCCGTCGCCGTCGTCGGCGGGCTGCACGCCGACGCCCGCAGGCAGGCGGTGGACCGGCTGCTCGCCGACGTACCGCACGCCGTGGCGCTGCACCACGACCTCTCGACGGCCGAGCGGGGCACGGTGGTCCGCACCGTCCGCGACCGTACCGGCGTCCTCTCGGCCGGTGAGACGCCGCTGGTCGACGACTGCGCGTGCTGCGCCCTGCGCGAGGACCTGGTCCCCGAGCTGGAGCGGCTCGCGGCGGACGGGCTGACCCGCCTCGCGGTCGTCGAGCTCTGGGACTCGGTCGAGCCGAAGGCGATGGCCGAGGTGGTCGCGCGCGCCGGACTCCGTCTCACCGGTGTCGTCACGGCGGTCGATCCCGCGCTGGTGCTCCCGTACCTCGGCAACGGCGACGACCTCGCCGACGTGGGCCTCGCCGCGGCCGCGACCGATCGGCGCACCGTCGCCGACACCTTCGCCCGCCAGCTGGAGTACGCGCCGGTCCTCGCCCTCGCCGCCTCGGAGGAGGCCGACGACGAGGACCGCGCCCTGCTGGCCCAACTCCACCCGACCGCCCGCCACGTACGGATTTCGGCCACGGCGGACGCGGCACCTGCCGGAACCGGCACCTCCGAAACCGCAGCCCCCGAAATCGTCACCTCCGGAACCGCCACCTCCGAAACGGCAGCCTCCGCAACCGGCTCCGGGGTCGCGGCCGCGCGTTCCGCCCTCGCGGACGCCGCCCTCGCCGGCTTCGACATGGAGGCCGCCGCCGCGGCCCAGCACCCCGCTTGCGCGCTGCTGCCCGCCGAGGCGGACGACTGCGGGGTCGCCACGCTCGTGTGGCACCGGCGCCGGCCGTTCCACCCGGAGCGGCTGTACGCCGCGCTGGAGGACCTGACCTGCGCGGCGGTGCGGAGTCGCGGCCGGTTCTGGCTCGCGGACAGGCCCGACACCCTGCTGCACTGGGACGCGGCCGGCGGCGCCCTGTGCGTGGAGAGCGCCGGGCCGTGGCTGGCGTCCCTGCCCGACGCGGCCTGGGACATGGTCGCGCCGGTGCGCCGGGCCGCCGCCGCGCTCGACTGGCACCCCGAGCACGGCGACCGCTGCCAGCACCTCGTCTTCACCTCCCCGGGCCTGGACCGCGACGGGCTCGAACTCCTCCTGGAGTCGTGCCTGCTGACCGACGCGGAGTACGCCGCGGGGCGCGCCGCCTGGCAGCGGTTGCCGCCCGCCTTCGACACCCTCCTGGAGGTCTGACCCACGGGCCTCCCGGGGAGGTCCGTGTCCGGCCGCTGGAGGATTCGCAGTCGCAGGGTCACCCGGGTGTCCGCGCGGCGGCAGCGTCGGCCGGTCCGTGCGATCGGGGGCGCCCGTGAGACGGTCCCGCTGCCGTACGCGTCGCGTCAGGAGCGGTGGCGGCGGGCCGTCCCGCCGGGCCGTCGTGTCTCCCGGCATTCACCGGGTCTCCACGTTCTCCGAGGTCCTGGAGGTCCCAGAGGTTTCAGAGGTTCTTCGCAGCCCCGTGGGCACCGATGTCCCCGACGGCCCCGTCCTGCCCGTTCATTCGTCGGGCGGGTCGGGGCCGTTGTGGAACACGAAGGGCCCGGCGTGCGTCTCTTCCCTTGGCGGGACGCGGAGTTGGAACGATTCGGGCTTCGCAACCGTCAAAGGTGTAACCAGGAGACCACCCCCCGTGCACGTGCATATGCCCATGCATCTGCATGTGAAGACAGCTATGATCCGGGCAGTTGTCCACTGCATCAATGGCAACGGCAACAACAGCTACAACGGCGACAACAGCAGTGATGGCAACAACGGCAGTAACCGCAGTAACCGCAACAACAGCGACAGCAGTAGCAGCGACAGACGCCAATGCACCATCGGGGAGCGACCTGTGGACCACGACGTGTACAACGGCATGGCTGCCACGGAGCTGCGCGGCGCGGCCTGGCAGAAGAGCAGACACAGCAACTCGCAGGGCTCATGCGTGGAGTTCGCCCGGCTGCCCGGCGGTGAGGTCGCGGTGCGCAACTCGCGCTTCCCCGACGGACCGGCCCTCGTCTACACGCGCGCGGAGATCGAGGCCATGCTCCTGGGCATCAAGGACGGCGAGTTCGACCACCTGATAGCGGGCTGACGGCCGCACCCGGCAGGTCGTGCACGCCCGGCGGGCCGTACGCACCCAGCAGGCCGTACACGCCCGGACGGGACGCGCTCACCCGGACGGGACGCGTTCACGGTGCCCGGAACGTCCCGCGGACCCGAGCGGTTCGGACGTCCCGGCCGGCCGGAGAACGCGTAATGGACATAACGCGCATGGCGGACGTAACGCGCGTAGAGCCGCGGCGTGAAAAAGCACCGCGGTCCCTCACGTCGGGGACCCCAGCCGGAACAGCGCCCAGACGACCTTGCCGTCGAGCGTGCCGGCCATCGGGTGCCAGCCCCAGCCGTCGGCGAAGGACTCGACCAGGAACAGGCCGCGCCCCGACTCCGCCGCGCAGTCGTCGGAGTCGCCCGCGACCGGGCTGTCGTGGCTGGGGTCGCGCACCGCGCACACGACTCTCCCGGTCCACCGCATCAGGTGCAGTCGCACGGGCGGGTCCTGGCGGGGTGTGCGGGGGGTGTCCGCGGGCAGCGCGTGCCGCAGGGCGTTGGTGACGAGCTCCGAGACCACCAGGCAGACGTCGTCGAAGCGGTTGCCGACCTCCCACTGCTCCAGCGTCCGGCGGGTGAACTGCCGTGCGTCGCGCACCGCTTCGTAGCGGGGCGGGAGGGCGCAGGAGGCCGCGTCGGACACGGCCGCCGGGTCCAGTGGCGGAAGCCCCTGCCTCAACGGTTCGAGCATGGTCGATCCATTCGTCCCCATGCGAGGCACTCCCGGGGTTCGCGGTCGTTGCGATGCAGCGGTGGCGCGAGACCATCGTTCCGAATGCGTTCGGCAGATGCAAGGGCAGATGCACGTGCACGTGCCCGAAATCGACCTTCCCGTGCCCCTTCTTGGTCATTTTTTCCGTCACCTCCGCGCCACTTTTCTGGGTCTGGCTTGTCTTCTCCTTGTCGTTTTCTGCCTTTCCTCTCTGAAAGCTTGCCGTTTCTGTAACTGAACGAGTACTGCTTGAAGTGTTTTAGTGGCAGACTGCGGCCCTTGAGAACAGGTTGGGGAGGCTGGCGAACGTGAGCGCGCAGGAGTCGGGATCGGTGGTGCGACGCATGCTGCTCGGCTCGCAACTGAGGCGACTGCGTGAGTCGCGCGGGATCACCCGGGAGAAGGCCGGTTACTCGATCCGCGCCTCCGAATCGAAGATCAGCCGTATGGAGTTGGGCCGGGTGAGCTTCAAGACGAGGGACGTCGAGGATCTGCTGACGCTCTACGGGATCGCCGACGAGGCGGAGCGCAAGTCGCTGCTCTCGCTCGCCAAGGAGGCGAACGTCGCGGGCTGGTGGCACAGCTACTCCGACGTGCTGCCCAGCTGGTTCCCGACCTACGTCGGCCTGGAGGGCGCCGCCGCCCTGATCCGCTCCTACGAGGTGCAGTTCGTGCACGGCCTGCTGCAGACCGAGGCGTACGCGCACGCGGTGGTCTCGCGCGGTATGAGGGGGGCGAGCGCGGCCGACATCGAGCGGCGCGTGGCCCTGCGGCTGGAGCGCCAGAAGTACCTCGTGTCGAGGAGCGCGCCCGAGTTCCACATCGTGCTGGACGAGGCCGCGCTGCGGCGGCCGTACGGCGACCGGGGTGTGATGCGCGGCCAGCTCCAGCACCTCATCGACATCTCCGAGCGCCCCAACGTGCGTCTCCAGGTCATGCCGTTCAGCTTCGGCGGGCACGCGGGGGAGAGCGGGTCCTTCACGATGCTGAGCTTCCCCGAGTCCGATCTGTCCGACGTGGTCTACCTGGAGCAGCTCACCAGTGCGCTGTATCTGGACAAGCGCGAGGACGTCGCCCAGTACGAGAAGGCGATGAAGGAGCTGCAGCAGGACAGTCCGGGTCCCGACGAGAGTCGCGATTTGCTCAGAGGACTGCTCCAACTCTCCTGAAACACCCGTACGATGACATGTGATCAGACCGTGAAGACGACCGGGCTGTTGCCTTCGGCTGCAAGGGATTGAGGGATCGCATGTCGTCCTGCTTCACCGACCTGGCCCAGCAGTACATCGACGGCCGCTGGCGTCCCGGTACCGGCTCCTGGGACATCATCGACTTCAACCCGTACGACGGCGAGAAGCTGGCCTCGATCACGATAGCCACGGTCGACGAGGTGGACGAGGCGTACCGGGCCGCCGCCCGCGCGCAGGAGGACTGGGCGGCGACGAACCCGTACGCGCGCCGGGCCGTGTTCGAGAGGGCCCTGCACCTCGTCGAGGAGCGCGAGCAGGAGATCACCGAGGCGATCGTCGCGGAGCTCGGCGGCACGCACCTCAAGGCCGGCTTCGAACTGCACCTCGCCAAGGAGTTCCTGCGCGAGTCGGTCAACCTCGCGCTGCGGCCCCAGGGCAGGATCATCCCCTCGCCGGTCGACGGCAAGGAGAACCGCCTCTACCTCGTCCCGGTCGGCGTCGTCGGTGTGATCAGCCCCTTCAACTTCCCGTTCCTGCTGTCGCTGAAGTCCGTGGCGCCCGCCCTGGCCCTCGGCAACGCCGTGGTCCTCAAGCCGCACCAGAACACCCCGATCGTGGGCGGCGCCCTGATCGCGAAGATCTTCGAGGACGCGGGCCTGCCGGCCGGTCTGCTCAACGTCGTGATCACCGACATCGCGGAGATAGGCGACGCCTTCATCGAGCACCCGGTGCCGAAGGTCATCTCCTTCACCGGCTCCGACCGGGTGGGCCGCCATGTCGCGACCGTCTGCGCCGCGCAGTTCAAGCGCTCGATCCTCGAACTGGGCGGCAACAGCGCGCTGGTGGTCCTGGACGACGCGGACGTCGACTACGCCGTGGACGCCGCCGTCTTCAGCCGGTACGTCCACCAGGGCCAGGTCTGCATGGCCGCGAACCGCATCCTGGTGGACCGCTCGGTCGAGGCCGGGTTCACCGAGAAGTTCGTCGCCAAGGTGCGGACGCTGAAGGTCGGCGACCCGAGCGACCCCGAGACGGTCATCGGCCCGCTCATCAACTCCTCGCAGGCGGACGCCGTCTCCGGTGTCGTCGCCCAGGCGATAGACGAGGGCGCCACCGCGCTCGTGCACGGCTCCGCCACCGGCAACCTCGTCGAGCCGTCCGTCCTGACCGGCCTGCCCGCCGGCTCGGACCTCCTCCGGCAGGAGATCTTCGGCCCCGTCGCGCTGCTCGTCCCGTTCGACGGCGAGGAGGAGGCGGTACGGATCGTCAACGACACCCCGTACGGGCTGAGCGGTGCCGTGCACACCGCCGACGTCGAGCGCGGTGTCGCCTTCGCCCGGCGGATCGACACGGGCATGTTCCACGTGAACGACGGCACCGTGCACGACGAGCCGCCGGTCGCCTTCGGCGGGGAGAAGTCCTCGGGTATCGGCCGCCTCAACGGCGAGGCCACGGTCGAGGCGTTCACCACCCAGAAGTGGATCTCGGTCCAGCACGGCCGCAGCCGCTTCCCGTTCTAGCCGGCGTTCCCCCCGGCCCTCTCGCCGGGGCCCGCCGTGCCGGGGCCCGCCGTGCCGGGGCCCGCCGTGCCGAGGCCCGCCACGCCGGGCGTGGCGGGGTGCGTCCTACGCTTGCCGCATGTCAGCGATCCGCCTCCTCGTCCTCGGCGCCGTGCGCCAGCACGGCCGGGCCCACGGCTACCAGGTGCGCAACGACCTGGAGTACTGGGGCGCCCACGAGTGGTCCAACGCCAAGCCGGGGTCGATCTACCACGCGCTCAAGCAGATGGCGAAACAGGGACTGCTGATCGCCCACGAGATCGCGCCCTCCACGGCCGGGGGCCCGCCGCGCACGGAGTACGAGATCACCGCGAAGGGCACGGAGGAATTCCTCGCCCTCCTGCGCGAGTCCCTGACCTCGTACGACCAGAAGCCCGACATCCTCTCCGCGGCGCTCGGCTTCGTGGTGGACCTCGACCGCGCGGAAGTGCTCGAACTCCTGGAGGAGCGGGTGCGGGTCATCGAGCAGTGGCGTACCGCCGTCACCGAGCACTACGTGCCGGAGGACGGCCCCGAACAACTCGGCCACATCGGCGAGATCATGAACTTCTGGGTCCACTCCGCCGACAGCGGGGCCGAGTGGACCCGCGGCCTGATCCGGCGGATCAAGGACGGCGCGTACAGCTTCGCGGGCGAGGGGGAGCCGTTCGTGGGCGTGCTGGCCGAGGGTGAGGAGAACCCGTACGCCACCGGGGAGACGCATCCGGAGGATGCCAAGTAATCAAGTTTGACTAAAGCCCTCCGCGGGCATACCCTCCGTCGCTGAGTGAGTAATCAAACTTGATTACTCAGATAGGGCCGGACACGGAGGGAGCCTGATGACCGACGCGATCGTCGTCGAGGGCGTACGGAAGCGGTACGGGGACAAGGACGCGCTGGACGGACTCGACCTGCGGGTGGGCCGCGGCACGGTGCACGCGGTGCTCGGCCCCAACGGCGCGGGCAAGACGACCCTGGTCCGGGTGCTGTCCACGCTGCTGCGGCCCGGCGCGGGCCGGGCGGAGGTGGCCGGACACGACGTGGTGACCCGGGCGCGGGAGGTGCGGCGCCGCATCGGCCTGCTCGGCCAGCACGCGGCGCTCGACGAGGAGCTGGGCGGACGGCAGAACCTGGAGATGTTCGGGCGCCTGTACCACCTGGGCGCCCGCCACGCGCGCGTGCGGGCCGACGAGCTCCTGGAGCGCTTCGGCCTCGCGGACACGGGCCGCAAGGCGGTGAAGCGGTACAGCGGTGGCATGCGGCGCCGGCTGGACCTGGCCGCCTCGCTCATCACCGAACCGGAGGTGATCTTCCTGGACGAGCCGACCACGGGGCTGGACCCGCGCGGCCGGGCCGAGGTGTGGAAGGCGGTGCGCTCCCTGGTCGGCGGCGGTACGACGGTGCTGCTCACCACGCAGTACCTGGAGGAGGCGGACCAGCTCGCCCACCGCATCTCGGTCGTCGACCGGGGCCGGGTCGTCGCGGACGGCACCGCGGACGAGCTCAAGGCCCTGACGGGCGGTGACCGGATCGACGTGGTGCTGCGGGACGGCGGGCAACTGGGGGCCGCGGTCGCTCTGCTGCCGCTGGCGCAGGCGGAGATCTCGGTGGACGTCGACCGGCGCCTGCTGAGCGCCCCGGCCGCCGACCGCGTGAAGACGCTCGCCGGAGTCGTACGGGCCCTGGAGGACGCCGGGGTGGAGGCGGAGGACGTGGCCCTGCGGCGGCCCACGCTGGACGAGGTGTTCCTGCACCTGACCACGGGCGACGACCCGGTGGACCCGGTGGACCCGGTGAAGGAGGCGGTGTGAGCACGTACGCGCTGAGCGATTCCTGGACCATGACCCGGCGGGAACTCGCCCACTGGGCGCGCCAGCCGGCCCAGGTCCTGGTCGGGCTGGTCTTCCCGGTGATGCTGCTGCTGATGTTCGGCTACCTGATCGGCGGCGGCCGGGGCGTCCAGGGCGACTACGTCGACTTCCTGGTGCCCGGCATGTTCGCGCTGACCATGGTCTTCGGCCTGGAGGGCACGATGCTGGCCGTCACCCAGGACCTCAACAAGGGGGTGATCGACCGCTTCCGGTCGATGCCGATGGCCGACGGGGCCGTCCTGGTGGGCCGGTCCGCCGCCGACATGCTCCAGTCGGCGGTCGGCCTGGCCGTGCTGATGGGGACCGGGTACGCGCTCGGCTGGCGCGTGCACGGCACCTTCGGCGCCTTCATGGGAGCCGTCGGGCTGCTCCTGCTGCTGCGGTTCGCGATGCTGTGGATCGGGATCCTGCTGGCGATGGTGGCCGGGAAACCGGAGATGGTGCAGGCCGTGCAGATCCTGATCTGGCCCGTCGGCTTCCTCTCCAACGCCCTCGCGACCCCGGAGTCCATGCCGGGCTGGCTGGGCACGGCCGTCGAGTGGAACCCGCTGTCACAGACGGCCACGGCCGTACGCGACCTGTTCGGTGCGCCGGGCGCCGAGGCGGGGCACGTCTGGGCGGCGGTGGTCTGGCCGCTGGCGCTGCTGGCGGTGTTCTTCCCGCTGGCGGTACGGCGGTTCGGGGCGCTGGACGAGTAGGGGAGCGGGGAGGGGGCCTCAGCCCTTGAGGTGACCGACGAAGGCCGCCCAGGCGGGGGCGGTGACGACGAGGGCTGGGGCTTCGGGCCGTTTGCTGTCGCGGACGGGGGTGAGGGGGGCGTAGTTGTCGGCGACTTCTACGCAGTTGCCCCCGTCCGCGTTGCTGTAGCTGGACTTTCGCCATGCAGCTCCGCTGAGGTCGGGCCGAGGGGATCGCATGATGGGCTGGCCTCCAGGATCTTTTGGATCAGCGCCACGGACTTTCGTGGAGAGAGCGCCGAGTCTCGCACCAAATCGTATGACAGGCGGAGCTGTTCGACATCCGCCGGATCCTCGACGAGGTCTCCGGAATAGGCACTTTCGGTATAGGCGATGTTCCGGCCGCCCGGTAGCCAGAGCAGCGTCAGTGATCCACCGAGAAGGTGCTGTAGACCGGCGGAGAAAGGCAACACCTGCAGCGTGACGTTCGGAAGCCCTGCCGTCTCCAGCAGATGGGCCAACTGCTCGCTCCACGCGTCTGCTCCACTGAGCGGACGCCGTACGGCGGACTCGTCCAGTACCGCGCGGAACTCGACGGCATCGTCGCCATGCAGCAGGGTCTGGCGGTCCAGGCGTGCGATCACCTGCGCGTCGAGCTCGTTACCGTCCGCCGGGCGGGCAGTACGCAACTGTTCGCGGGCGTAACGCTCGGTCTGCAACAGGCCGGGAATTGTGGAGCATGCGTACTCGTACCGCATGGTCGCTTCCTTCTCGCGTTCCATGAAGTGCCGGTACTTGTCCTTGATGCCGTCCGCTCGCGCCAATGCCCACAGGTGAACCAGGTGCTCCCCGGTTCCGTACGCCTTGTCCAGTGCCTCCATGACGTCGGGAGACCCCAGCTTCACCCCCGTCTCCAGCTTGTGCAGATACGTGCGGTCGTATGTCGTGTCGCCCGCCAGATCGCTCAGCGACTTTCCTGACTTCTCACGCAGTCGTGTCAGTTCCGCGGCCAACACCATCCGTGCTGAACCGTCATGCTGGTTGCCGCCCTTGTTCAGGGTCGGCTTTCGTGGCGGCATGCTGGCACCTCTCCATGGTCCTGACGTGCGGGTCTACACCCCTTCACTACCGACCGTAGCCCTTGATCCGTCACGCTGTGAATGTCATCAGCAACTCCACGTGACCGAAAGGGAATCGAATGAACGACTCGGACCAGATCAAGGGCTGGCGGATCGACCGCATCCCCGGCAAGCGGGTGACGGCGGTCCACGAGGGCGTACGGCTTCCGCTCTGACTGCTGTACGACGGCACGCACAAGGGCGACGCGCAGTTGCGGCTCAGCGTGGTCGAGGCGGAACAACTGCACGCCGAGCTGTCCTACGTGCTCGACGAGGGTGCGGTATCGACGCCCCCTCCGGCGGCTGCCCGCTGACGTCGATATCGGGTGGAGGGTGGGCTGGGTGCGCTCGGGCCCACTCCCCATTCCCCCGCGAAGGAGAGTGTCATCCAGGTGTACACTAGGTTCATGTCAGCTACATATCCCATCGCTGAAGCGCGAGGCAAGCTCGGAGATCTCGCCCGTCGGGCCGCCCAGCACGAGCACATCACTCTGACTGATCGTGGTGTGCCGACCGCGGTCCTCATCTCTCCCGCGGAACTCGAAGACCTGGAGGACGCTCTCGCGCTCGCCCGCCTTGAGCGCGATCGTGCTCTCGGTCGCGCTGAGACCCCCGTTCCGCACGCCGAGGCCCGGCGGATACTTCTCGAAGCTGCCGGGAGGAGCGAGGCGTGACCTGGCAGGTCCAGTGGGAACCGGCGGCGCTCAACGAGGCCACCGGTCACCTCAAGGACGATCCCCAGGGGGTCGACGCGCTCCTCCACGCGACCGACCAACTCGCGGAGGACCCCAGGCCTGAAGGATCCCGTGCCTGGGGCGTCCAGCATCGCCGCCTGCATCGCGGGCCGTGGCGCATCCTCTACCGCATCGATTCGGACGCGCGCATTCTTCATGTCGAGCACATCGGGCGCACTCTCGCCTGACCGGGAGGGGGCGGGCCCGGCACCTGGACAGCCGGTACGCGCTGCAACAGGCCGTCGTCGACGCCCTCGGGAACGACGCGACCGACCCCGACGCCACCTTCCGTGCCCAGGCAGTGACCAGCGCCCGCCTGGCCGCGATGCACACGGCGCTGACGCGCTGGGCCGAGGACGACGGGCGGGCGAACCTGCCCGAGCTGATCGCGCGGGCGCTCGCCGCGTCCTTCGGTGACGTCATCGCCGCCACCATCGACCGGGGGGACCGGTCCGATGCCCCTTCCCGTACTTCCGGACAGGCATGATCCGGTCTGCCGGTCTGCCGGTCCGTCGGCCGGCCAACCCGCAGGCCCACCGGCCCGCGAGCCGCCTTGAAGAGGTGAAGCCGACGGCACGGCCCCGGAGGGAATCCGGCTTGCACCTCACGCCGCGTGAGGCCCCAGCCTGGGGCGTGCAACGAAAAGGAGGGAGCGGAGACCATGGACTACTCCGTGGGACAGGTCGCCGGGTTCGCCGGGGTGACGGTGCGCACACTGCACCACTACGACGAGATCGGCCTGCTCGTACCGGGCGGGCGCAGCCACGCGGGTCACCGGCGCTACGGCGACGCCGACCTCGACCGGCTGCAGCAGATCCTGTTCTACCGGGAGCTGGGGTTTCCGCTCGAAGAGGTCGGGGCCCTGCTCGACGACCCGGACGCGGACCCGCGCGCGCACCTGCGCCGCCGGCACGAGCTGCTGACCGCCCGGATCGAGAAGCTGCAGAGGATGGCCGCGGCCGTGGAGCACGCCATGGAGGCACGCACGATGGGTATCGACCTCACACCCGAGGAGAAGTTCGAGGTCTTCGGCGGCAAGGACCCCGAGGAGCACGCGGAGGAGGCCGAGCGCCGCTGGGGCGGCACGGAGGAGTACGCCGAGTCGCAGCGGCGGGCCGCCCGCTACACCAAGGACGACTGGCAGCGCATGCAGGCCGAGGTCGCCTCCTGGGGCGAGCGCTACGCGGCCCTCATGGAGTCCGGCGCACCCGCCGCCGGGGAGGGCGCGATGGACATGGCCGAGGAGCACCGGCGGCACATCGACACGTGGTTCTACCCGTGCTCGTACGAGATGCACCGGTGTCTGGGCGCGACGTACGTGGACGACGAGCGGTTCAAGGCGTTCTACGACTCCATGCGGCCGGGGCTGGCGGTACACCTGCGGGACGCGATCACGGCGAACGCGGCACGGCACGGCACGGGGGCAGTGGGCCGGTAGGGGACGGCGGTTCGTTCGCAGGCTCCGAGCCGAACCGCCGACGGGGTGACGGGGTGGTTCCGGAATGCTCCGGAGACCTGCCTTCTGCCGACGGCAGAACACCGGCCCGACCGGGCTCGACGATCACTACAGTCCAGGCTCATGACAACAGTTGCAACGCGCACGGTCGAGTACGCGGCCGACGGTCTGACGATGATCGGGCACCTCGCGCTCCCGGCCGGTGCCGACCGCCGGCCCGCGGTCCTGGTCGGGCCCGAGGGGGTGGGGCTCAGCGACGTCGAGCGCCGCCGGGCCGACGCGCTCGCCGAGCTGGGATACGTGGCGCTGGCCTTCGACCTCCACGGCGGGCGCTATCTGGGCGACCCCGAGGAGATGCTGGCCCGCTGCATGCCGCTGCTCGCCGACCCCGACCGGATGCGGGGCATCGGCCACGCGGCGCTCGACGTGCTCCGCGCCGAGCCCCGGACCGACCCGGACCGGATCGCCGCCGTCGGCTACGGCACCGGGGGCGCGATCGCGCTGGAACTCGGGCGTGCCGGCGTCGACCTGCGCGCGATCGCGACAGTCAACGGCCTGACCACCGGCCGACCGGGCGAGGCGGCGCGCATTCCCTGCCCGGTGTGGGCCGGGGTCGGGTCGGAGGACCCGATCATGCCGCCCGCGCAACGGGACGCGTTCGGCGCCGAGATGCAGGCCGCGGGCGTCGACTGGCGCCTCGTCGTCTACGGCGGCGCCCTGCACGCCTTCCACCACCCACCGGTCGACCACATCGTGCTTCCCGGGGTGGGGCATCACCCTCAGCACGCGCGGCGAGCCTGGCGGGACGTCGTCGGCCTGCTCGCCGAGTGCCTGCCCATGACGGAGTGATCCGGGACGAGGCGGACCGGGGTCTGTCCACGGGCTCCTGCCGAAGGGTCCCGCTACAGGTTCCGCTCCTCCTTCACCAGCACCACGGCCGTGCCGTACGCGCACACCTCCGTGCCCATGTCCGCCGCCTCGGTCACGTCGAAGCGGAACATCAGCACGCCGTTGGCGCCCCGCGCCCGTGCCTGGTCGATGAGCCGCTCCATCGCCTGGTTGCGGGTCTCCACCAGTGTCCTGGTGAGACCCTTCAGCTCGCCGCCGATCATCGATTTCAGCCCCGCGCCGATCTGGCTGCCCAGATGCCGGGAACGCACCGTCAGGCCGAATACCTCGCCGATGACCTGCTCGACCCGGTGGCCGGGTACGTCGTTCGTCGTCACGACCAGCACGTCGGGGCTGGGACCCTGACCGCCGCCGAATTCTTCTAGACCCATGGCTCACAGCTTTGTCCCGGTCGGGGCACAGTGCATCCTGTAGGAGCCGGTGGAACCTGGCCCTCTCACGGGGCGTTGATAACTTTGGTCGGCCACACCTTCGCCCACCGCCGCCCCACCACCCCTCAGGAGCCCGGAAACGTGACGACGCTTGCCCTTGGCCCAAGCTGGTTGGATCCGGACTACCTGCTCGACTCGTTCGGCATCTGGGGCCTGCTACTGATCGTCTTCGCCGAGTCCGGCCTGCTCATCGGCTTCTTCCTGCCGGGTGACTCGCTGCTGTTCACGGCGGGCATGCTGATCACCTCCAACACCCTGGACTTCCCGCTGTGGGGCGCCATCGTCCTGATCTGCATCGCCGCGATCGTCGGTGACCAGGTGGGCTACATGTTCGGCAAGAAGGTGGGGCCCTCGCTCTTCACCCGGCCGGACTCCCGCCTCTTCAAGCAGGAGAACGTCACCAAGGCGCACGAGTTCTTCGAGAAGCACGGCCCGAAGTCGCTGGTACTGGCCCGTTTCGTGCCCATCGTGCGTACGTTCACGCCGATCATCGCCGGTGTCAGCGGCATGAAGTACCGTTCCTTCCTGATCTTCAACGTGGTCGGCGGCGTCCTCTGGGGCGCCGGTGTCACGCTCCTCGGTTCCTGGCTCGGCAGCATCGGGTTCGTCCGCGACAACATCGAGCCGATCCTGCTCCTGATCGTCTTCATCTCGGTGGTCCCGATCATCATCGAGTTCGCGCGGGCCCGCCGCAACGCCAAGAAGAACCCGGCGCGGCAGCCGGAGCCCGGGGAGCCGCACACCCCGTCGGCGGGCCCCGCCATGGACGACCGCACGACCCAGCTCCGCCGGGTGACCCCGCCCCAGCAGCAGGACGGTTACGGCCAGGACCAGGGCTACCGCGACCAGGGTTACCGCGACCAGGGCTACGGCAACCAGGATTACGGCAACCAGGGACAGCAGCAGCACGGCCAGTACGACCAGTACGGCGACCAGAACCACTACCAGCAGCAGTCCTACGGTCAGCAGCAGTCCTACGGTCAGCAGCAGTACGACCAGCAGCAGTACGGCCAGGACCAGGACCACGGCCGCCAGCAGTGGCAGTACCCCGAGGACCAGCAGCAGTACCAGCAGGGCGGGCAGCAGTACCCGTACGGCCAGGACCAGCAGAGGAACTGATCCCGGTCGGCCCCCGCGCCCCTCAGGGGCGCGGGGGCCGTGTCGATCTGCGGCTCCGCCGCGTGGCGCGATCAGCCCACGACGCCCGTCAGCCGGACGACGACACCAGACACCCGCGCGTCGGAACCCGCGCGTCGGAACCCGCGCGTCAGAACCCGCGCGTCCGCTTCGCGGCGCGCCGCGCCCCCTCCGACGCCCCCGGCAGCCGCATGAACAGCCGCGAGATCTCGGACCCCAGGTTCATCCCGATCGCGATGGCCATCGCGAGCGCGGCCGCCTTCGTGAGCGACCCGATCCCTTTGTCGACGTCGTTCTGGGCGATGGCGAGCAGCCCGAAGTACGTGGCGGAACCGGGCAGCAGCGGCCCGATCGCGGCGGTCGTGTACGGCAGCGCGGAGGCGAACCGGTAGCGCGACATGAGCTGCCCGAACAGCCCCACCAGACCGGCCGCCACGGCCGTCGAGGCGACCGACGAGATCCCGCCCGCGTAGTGCATGGCGCCGTACACGCTCCACGCGATCCCGCCGTTGAGGGTCACTATCAGCACGGTGGAACGTTCCTGCTGGAGCAGTACGGCGAAGGTCAGCGTCAGGAGCATCGAGGCGGTGATCTGCCACACCGGCCGCTCGGCCGACTGCAGGGCCGCCTCCGGATTGAGTTCGGCGCCCAGGGTCACACCGAAGTACAGGATCACGAGGACACCGATGACTATGCCGACGAAGAAGTACATGACCTCCAGCAGCCGGGCCGCCGCGGTGATGTAGTAGCCGGTCAGGCCGTCCTGCACGCCCGCCACCAGCGCCCGTCCGGGCAGCAGCGCGAACAGCCCGCCGGTGATCGCCGCGGAGGCCCGCACGTCGACGTGCGCGAGCGTCAGCGCGACACCCATCGCGGCGGCCGGCATCGCGGCCACCGTGAACTGGTAGAACTCCGGCAGCCCGCGCCCCGCGCACAGCCACGCCAGCCGGTCGCCCAGCATCGCGGCGACGGCCGCCGCGACGAACACGACCACGCCACCGCCGACGAGCACCGAGGCCGCGCCGGCGAGCAGGCCGGTGGCCGCGGTCAGCACCCAGCCGTTGTAGGGGTGCCGGTTGCGGCGGATCTCCGCGAGGCGCCGGTAGGACTCCTCCAGGGAGACCTCGGTCCCGTCGTCGCTGATGTCGTCGACCAGCCGGTACACGGCCGCCAGCCGCGTGTAGTCGGTGCCCCGGCGCCGTACGGTCCGCGACGCGGTCACCGGGTCGTCGACGAGCGAGGGCTGGTACGAGATCGACAGGAGGGTGAAGGTGACGTTCGGCTCGCAGCGGTCGAGGCCGTAGGAGCGGCAGACGGCGAACATCGCCGCCTCCACGTCCTCGGCGCCCTCACCGCCCGCGAGCAGCAGTTCGCCGATACGTAGGGTCAGGTCCAGGACGCGCGGTACGGCGGGACCCTCGTCCTCGGCCTTCTGCACGGTCTCGGGCACGGGCCGCTCGGTGACCGGCATGCGCAGCATCGTGCGCATCCGGTCCTGCCAGGGGGTGTGCTTGACGAGGTCGACCCGCGGCACGCCCTCCGGCGGGGTGAAGGCGGGCGGCGCGTGCCGGGAGCTGTAGGTCCTGGGCGGGCTGAAGGCCGACCCCTCGGCCTCGGCGGCCGGTACCGGCGGGACGCCGAGCCCCCTGGGCAGGGAGAACTCGGACGTCGTCGACGACTCCTCCTCGACCGGCGGGACCTGCGCCGCCACACCGCTCGGCGGGACGAAGGCGCTGCGCACCTCGTCCGACTGCGGCTTGCGGTCCTCGACCTCCGGCTCGATCACGCACCACTCCCGAACTCGCACTTCCGGTACGCCCCGACTCGCACGTCCGGTACGTCCCGGCTCGCCCTTCCGGTACGCCCCAGTATGCGCACCGGCGCACGAACGGGCCGCGCGGCCCCAGCGGGGTCACGCGGCCCGGGTGAGACAGGGGGCTCAGTGGCCGCCCGTCTCCTTGAAGCGCTTGTACGACCGCTCGATCTCGGCCTCGGCGTCCGTGCGGCCCACCCAGTTGGCGCCCTCGACGGACTTGCCGGGCTCCAGGTCCTTGTAGACCTCGAAGAAGTGCTGGATCTCCAGACGGTCGAACTCCGACACGTGGTGGATGTCCCGCAGGTGCTCCACGCGCGGGTCGTGCGCGGGAACGCACAGCAGCTTGTCGTCGCCGCCGGCCTCGTCCGTCATGCGGAACATGCCGATCGTGCGGCACTGGATGAGGCAACCCGGGAAGGTCGGCTCGTCCAGGATGACCAGCGCGTCCAGCGGGTCGCCGTCCTCGCCGAGGGTGTTCTCGACGAAGCCGTAGTCGGCCGGGTAGCTGGTCGAGGTGAAGAGGCGACGGTCCAGACGGATCCGACCGGTCTCGTGGTCCACCTCGTACTTGTTCCGTGAACCCTTCGGAATCTCGATCGTGACGTCGAACTCCACCGGTGACTCCTCCATGATCAGCACATAGTTCTGGTGGTTAAGTGTCCCTCACGCAGGTGTGTGATCGCGAAAGGGGCTGGTGGTCGTGCCGGAGCTGAAGGCCTGGCGGGCCGCGAGACCGCATGTGGTGCGGGTCGCGCGATCCGTGAGACCGCGACTCGTACGGGCCGCGGAGATCGTCGGACCACCGCTGGCCCGAGCGGCCGGAGCCGTGAAACCGCTGGTCAAGCGGCCGTCGACCGTCCAGTTCACGGCGGGCGCCACCACCTTGGGACTGGTCGTGGCGGCAGGTGTGGCCACCGCGGCCGGACCCTGGGACTCCACCGGTCAGCGTACGGCGGAGCGCGACTGGGCCGCATCGCGGGAGCGCGCGGGTGGCGCAGATCACGGTCGTGTGCCCGGTACGTCCGGCAAGGCGCCGGCGCCCGCACCGAGCGCCGCCTCCGTGCTCGCCGCGCTGGACGGCTCCGCGGACTCCGCGCCGTCCCCCACGGAGAAGGCCCTGGGGAAGGTCCTCGGGCCGCTGCTCGACGACCGCGCGCTGGGTTCCGACCGTGCGGGCGCCGTCGTCGACGTGGCCACCGGCAAGCGCCTCTACGGCAAGAGGGCGGCCGACGCGCTGACCCCGGCGTCCACCACGAAGATCGCCACGGGCGTCGCGGCGCTCACCGCGGCCGGCGCGGACCACCGCATCGCGACACGCGTGGTCCTCGAACCCGGCACCGAGGAGGTCGTCCTCGTCGGCGGCGGCGACCCCACCCTGACCGCCCGCAAGGACGCGGACGGCAACGCGAGCCTGCGCTCCCTCGCCGACCGGACGGCCCGCGCCCTCAAGTCCGGCAAGGCGGGCAGGAACGGCAGGAACGGCAGGGTCACGCTCTCGTACGACACCTCGCTCTACGCGGGCTCCGCCGCGCACCCCATCGGGCCCAACCCCAACCTCGCCCCGGTCAGCGCCCTGATGATCGACGAAGGCCGTCTCGACGACTCCTCCAGCGGCCCCGCCGAGCGCAGTACGGACCCGGCGGGCGACGCCGCGCGGAAGTTCGCCGACCTGCTCCACGAGCGGGGCGTCGAGACCACGGTCCCCGGCACCTCCAAGGCGTCCGGCCGCGCCAAGACCCTCGCCACGGTCACGTCCCCGCCCCTGTCGGCGCTGGTCGAGCGCATGCTGACCAGCAGCGACAACGACATCGCCGAGGCCCTCGCCCGCCAGACCGCCCTCGCCTCCGGCGAACCGGCCGGCTTCAAGGGCGGCGCCGCGGCCACCCGGAAGCAGCTGAAGAAGCTCGGGCTGCCGCTCAAGGGGGCGAAGTTCGCGGACGGCAGCGGCCTGGACCGCTCGGACCGGCTCAGCGCGGACCTGCTCACGGCCCTGCTGGCCGAGGCCGCCGACCCGGACCGCCCGGAACTGCGCCCGGTCCTCACCGGCCTGCCCGTCGCCGGCTTCACCGGCACCCTCAGCAAGCGGTACGCGGGCCGGCCGGGCACCGGGGTCGTACGGGCCAAGACCGGCACCCTGACCGGCGTGCACACCCTCGCGGGCACGGTGGTGGACACCGAGGGCCGCCTCCTGGCCTTCGCCTTCCTCACCACGTCCAGCCCGCCCGCGGACCCGACGGCCGCCCAGCAGGGCTTGGACCAGCTGGCGTCCACCCTGGCGACCTGCGGCTGCGACTAACGGGGCCGCGCCCCGCCGGGGGCGCCCCTTCAGGGGCGCGGGGAACTGCGCGACCGGCCACGACGTACCTGCGCCCGACCTGCGAGCGGGGGCACCCCACGGCCCACCCCTGCCAACAGCGGCAGCGCTCCCGTACGGTTGACGGCATGAGCATCCGTGGTGCGGAGATGGTCGACTGGAATCTCGCGGTGGCGACCGCGACCCGGCTCGTACGGCCGGGCCCGGAGGTGAGCCGCGACGAGGCCAGGGCCGTCGTCGCGGAGCTGCGCCGGCACGCCAAGGCGTCGGAGGAGCACGTCCGCGGCTTCACGCGGATGGGCGGGGACGACCTCCACGACACCCCGGTCCTCGTCGTGGACCGCCCGGGCTGGGTCCGGGCGAACGTCGCCGGGTTCAGGGAGGTCCTCAAACCCCTGCTGGACAAGATGCAGGAACGTCGCGGCGGCGGCCCGGGCGGAGCCGTCCTCGGCGCCGTCGGCGGCAAGGTCACCGGCGTCGAGCTGGGCATGCTGCTGTCGTTCCTGTCCTCCAGGGTCCTCGGCCAGTACGAGACGTTCGCCCCGGCCACCCGGGAACTCCCCGCCGGGGAGAACGGCGGCGGCAGGCTCCTCCTGGTGGCGCCGAACATCGTGCACGTGGAGCGGGAGCTCGACGTGCACCCCCACGACTTCAGGCTCTGGGTCTGCCTCCACGAGGAGACGCACCGCACGCAGTTCACGGCCGTGCCCTGGCTGCGCGACCACCTGGAGGGCGAGATCCAGTCGTTCCTGGGGGAGACCGAGGTCGACCCCATGACCGTCCTGGAGCGCGTCCGCGAGGCCGCCCAGTCCCTCGCCGGCGGCCGCCCCGAGGGCGAGGAGGGCGACGAACCGCGCTCCCTCGTCGAGATCGTGCAGACCCCCGCCCAGCGTGAGATCCTCGGCCGGCTCACCGCCGTGATGTCCCTCCTGGAGGGCCACGCCGACTTCGTGATGGACGGCGTCGGCCCGGCCGTGGTGCCGTCCGTCGCCGAGATCCGCGAGAAGTTCCAGCAGCGGCGCGCCCGCGGCGCCTCCCGCCTCGACCTCGCCCTGCGCAAGCTGCTCGGCCTCGACGCGAAGCTGCGCCAGTACCGGGACGGCGAGCGCTTCGTGCGGGCCGTCGTGGACGAGGTGGGCATGGAGGGCTTCAACCGCGTGTGGACCTCGCCGAACACCCTCCCCACCAAGTCGGAGATCGTCAAACCGGCGGACTGGGTCGCGCGGGTGCACCGCAGGGCGGAGTCGTGAACCGGATTCGGCCGACGGCAGGTGAACGCCTCCCCAATCACCCGTCCGAGGGACCGTGAGCCATGGGTAGGCGTGCAATGCTCGGGGAACGGCCCGGTTCTGTCACCATCGAGACACTCTGAGTGACCGAACCGGGGCTCACCCCCCGACAATTTCATGAAGGGAACCGGACATGGGTCCCCATCCTGCGGTCGCGGCGATACGCCTGGCGGTCCGCCGCGTACTCCACGACGTCCTCACCGACCACGCCCCCCAGCACGCTCCCCGGCACACCTCCCGGAAAACCTCCCGGCCCGCTCCCGGCGCGCCCCCGGACGGGCCGCTCGTGCTCGTCGCGTGCTCCGGCGGCGCCGACTCCATGGCGCTCGCCTCAGCCCTCGCCTTCGAAGCGCCCAGACTCGGCATCCGTGCCGGCGGCGTCACCGTGGACCACGGGCTGCAGCCCGGCTCCGGGCTGCGCGCCGACGAGGTCGTCCTGCGCCTCGCCCAGCTGGGGCTGGACCCCGTCGAGTCCGCCGCGGTCACCGTCGGCCGTGACGGCGGCCCCGAGGCCGCCGCCCGCGACGCCAGGTACGCCGCCCTGGACGCCGCCGCCGAGCGGCACGGCGCCGTCGCCGTCCTGCTCGGCCACACCCGCGACGACCAGGCCGAGACCGTCCTGCTCGGCCTCGCCCGCGGCTCCGGGACCCGCTCGCTGTCCGGCATGGCCGCCGTCTCCGGAGGGCCGGGCGCCGACCGCCGCTACCGCCGCCCGTTCCTGCACCTGGACCGGCAGACCGCCCGCAAGGCATGCATGGTCCAGTCGCTGCCCGTCTGGGACGACCCCCACAACACCGACCCGGCGTACACCCGCTCCCGGCTGCGCCACGAAGGGCTGCCCGCCCTGGAGAAGGCGCTCGGCAAGGGTGTCGTCGAGGCTCTCGCCCGTACGGCCCAGCTGTCCCGCGACGA
Organism: Streptomyces beigongshangae; assembly: GCF_019710745.1. Lineage (GTDB taxonomy): Bacteria > Actinomycetota > Actinomycetes > Streptomycetales > Streptomycetaceae > Streptomyces > Streptomyces beigongshangae. Next base: position 8,645 of record NZ_JAHKJW010000074.1, on the reverse strand, counting down.
CGCCGACGCGCTCGACGCGTGGGCCGGCCGGGCCGAGGCGTCCGTGCGCGACGCGGCGGGCCTCCTGGAGTGCGCCAAGCTGTACGCCCTGCCGCCCGCCGTGCGCCGCCGCGTCCTGCGCCGCGCCGCCATCGGGGCCGGGGCGCCCGCGGGTTCGCTGTTCGCGCGCCACATCGAGGAGATGGACCGGCTGATCACCGGCTGGCGCGGCCAGGGGGCGATCAACCTCCCGGGCAAGGTCGTCGCCCGGCGGCAGGGTGGCAGACTGGTGATCCGGCAAGGCTGAAAGAGAGTCGCCCCCCCCGGGCGGCGGCTCTCCCGGAGGGCGACCCCTCCAGGAGCGGTCCTCAGCGCGGAGGGCCGGGAAGCAGCCGGTGGGACGACCGAAAGTGATGCGGGTGGACGCGAAAGACCTGGGCACCGACCTCCAGTCGGTGCTCATCACCAAGGAAGAGATCGACGCGAAGCTGGCCGAGCTGGCCGCGAAGATCGACGCGGAGNATCGACGCGAAGCTGGCCGAGCTGGCCGCGAAGATCGACGCGGAGTACGCGGGCAAGGACCTGCTGATCGTCGGTGTCCTCAAGGGCGCGGTGATGGTCATGGCGGACCTGGCGCGGGCCCTGTCCACCCCCCTCACCATGGACTGGATGGCCGTCTCCTCGTACGGCGCGGGCACCCAGTCCTCCGGAGTGGTGCGGATCCTCAAGGACCTCGACACCGACATCAAGGGCAGGCACGTCCTGGTCGTCGAGGACATCATCGACTCGGGCCTGACGCTGTCCTGGCTGATCTCCAACCTCGGCTCCCGCGAGCCCGCGTCCCTCAAGGTGTGCACGCTGCTGCGCAAGCCCGAGGCCGCGAAGGTCGCGATCGACGTGGAGTGGGTCGGCTTCGACATCCCGAACGAATTCGTCATCGGGTACGGCCTCGACTACGCGGAGAAGTACCGGAACCTCCCGTTCGTCGGTACGCTCGCGCCCCATGTCTACGGCGGCTGAGGCACTCTGGACGGGTGACGTCCCGCCGCCGGGGGCCTGACTCCGCCGGGCGGCCGGGAACCCCAGCGGGTCCCACGCCGTTGGAGCATATGTGGACGGGGTCTGTCAGCCGGACCGTGCAGCTTCGGGTGCAGCTTCGGGTGACAATGCTGGGGTACCGTCCGAAGAACAGTCTTATCAAACTCACTATGGCAGGAGGGACGGGGCGGCACCGCTCCGTATGGATGGACGTGAAGCGATACTTCCGTGGGCCGGTCATGTGGATCGTGCTGGCCGTCCTTGCCGTGGTCGTGTTGATGCAGGTCGTCGGCTCGTCCGGCGGCTACAAGACGGTGGACACCGGCCAGGTCGTCCAGGCGATCAGTGACAACAAGGTCCAGCAGGCCAAGATCACCACCGGCGACGAGCAGATCGTCAAGGTCGAGCTCAAAGACGGCGAAAAGATCGAGGGCAGCTCGAAGATCCAGGCGAGCTACATCGGCGACCAGGGTGTGAACCTGGCCACCACCCTCCAGGACAAGTACCAGAACAAGCAGATCCCGGACGGCTACACGGTCTCGCCGACCAAGCAGAACGCTTTCGTCGGCATCCTGCTGTCCCTGCTGCCCTTCGTCCTCATCGTCGTCGTCTTCCTGTTCCTGATGAATCAGATGCAGGGCGGCGGCTCCCGGGTCATGAACTTCGGGAAGTCCAAGGCGAAGCTCATCACCAAGGACACCCCGAAGACGACGTTCGCCGACGTGGCGGGCTCGGACGAGGCGGTCGAGGAGCTCCACGAGATCAAGGAGTTCCTCCAGGAGCCGGCGAAGTTCCAGGCCGTCGGCGCCAAGATCCCCAAGGGTGTGCTCCTCTACGGGCCTCCCGGTACGGGCAAGACGCTGCTCGCGCGCGCCGTCGCGGGCGAGGCGGGCGTTCCCTTCTACTCGATCTCCGGTTCCGACTTCGTCGAGATGTTCGTCGGTGTCGGTGCCTCGCGTGTGCGCGACCTGTTCGAGCAGGCCAAGGCGAACGCCCCGGCGATCGTCTTCGTGGACGAGATCGACGCGGTCGGCCGCCACCGCGGCGCCGGCCTCGGCGGCGGTCACGACGAGCGCGAGCAGACGCTGAACCAGCTGCTCGTCGAGATGGACGGCTTCGACGTCAAGGGCGGCGTGATCCTCATCGCCGCGACGAACCGCCCCGACATCCTCGACCCGGCCCTCCTGCGCCCCGGCCGCTTCGACCGCCAGATCGCGGTCGACCGCCCGGACATGCAGGGCCGTCTGGAGATCCTCAAGGTCCACCAGAAGGGCAAGCCGGTCGCGCCGGACGTCGACCTGTCGGCCGTCGCCCGCCGCACGCCCGGCTTCACGGGCGCGGACCTGTCGAACGTGCTGAACGAGGCCGCGCTGCTCACCGCGCGCAGCAACCAGAAGCTGATCGACAACCACATGCTGGACGAGGCGATCGACCGTGTGGTCGCGGGCCCGCAGAAGCGGACCCGGATCATGTCGGACAAGGAGAAGAAGATCACCGCGTACCACGAGGGCGGACACGCCCTGGTCGCGGCGGCCTCACCGAACTCCGACCCGGTCCACAAGATCACGATCCTCTCCAGGGGCCGTGCTCTCGGCTACACGATGGTCCTGCCGGACGAGGACAAGTACTCCACGACCCGCAACGAGATGCTCGACCAGCTGGCGTACATGCTGGGCGGGCGCGCGGCCGAGGAGCTCGTCTTCCACGACCCGACCACGGGTGCCGCGAACGACATCGAGAAGGCCACCGCCACGGCCCGCGCGATGGTCACGCAGTACGGCATGACCGAGCGCCTCGGCGCGATCAAGTTCGGCGGCGACAACACCGAGCCCTTCCTGGGCCGGGAGATGTCGCACCCGCGCGACTACTCGGAAGAGGTCGCCGCGCTCGTCGACGAAGAGGTCAAGAAGCTCATCGAGAACGCGCACAACGAGGCCTGGGAGATCCTGGTCGAGAACCGCGACGTGCTCGACGCGCTGGTGCTGGAGCTGCTGGAGAAGGAGACGCTGAGCAAGGAGCAGATCGCCGAGGTCTTCGCTCCGATCATCAAGCGTCCGGCCCGTCCCGCGTGGACCGGCTCCTCCCGCCGCACGCCGTCCACCCGCCCGCCGGTGCTCTCCCCCAAGGAGCTGTCACTGACGAACGGGACGAACGGTTCGGCCCCCTCGATCACCTCGAAGGCCACCACGTCCGCCGAGCCCCGGCCGGTCATCGAGCCGGCCCCCGAGGAGCGCGGCGAGAGCTGACGGCTCCGGCCGCCGGCGGCCTCACCAGGCCCGGAATGGATGCCGCGCCCCCCAGGTTTTAGCCTGGGGGGCGCGGCATTCCGTATGTCCGGTTGCGGGACGTGTGGTCCCCACGTGTGAGAAGCACAGAAACGAGGCACCAGATGACCGACCCCGTGAGGCTGGACGGCGAGGGCGAGATCGGCGAGTTCGACGAGAAGCGGGCCGAGAACGCCGTACGGGAGCTGCTGATCGCGGTCGGCGAGGACCCGGACCGGGAAGGGCTGCGGGAGACGCCGGGGCGGGTGGCCCGGGCGTACCAGGAGATATTCGCCGGGCTGCGGCAGACGGCCGAGGAGGTCCTGACGACGACGTTCGACCTGGGCCACGACGAGATGGTCCTGGTGAAGGACATCGAGGTGTTCTCGACGTGCGAGCACCACCTGGTGCCGTTCCGGGGGGTCGCGCACGTCGGCTACATCCCGAGCACGTCCGGGAAGATCACGGGGCTGTCGAAGCTGGCCCGGCTCGTGGACGTCTACGCCCGGCGGCCGCAGGTGCAGGAGCGGCTCACCACCCAGGTGGCGGACTCGCTGATGGAGATCCTGGAGCCCCGGGGGGTGATCGTGGTGGTGGAGTGCGAGCACATGTGCATGTCCATGCGCGGGATCCGCAAGCCGGGGGCCAAGACGATCACGTCCGCGGTCCGGGGACAGCTGCGGGACGCGGCCACGCGCAATGAGGCGATGAGTCTGATCATGGCGCGGTAGACGCTCCGCGTGCCTGCGGGGAGAGGGGAGCGGGGGCGGGCGTTGCCGGTACGTGCGGGCATGTTGTGGTCCCCCAGCCTTCGGCCGGGAGGTGCCCCCCGGGTCGCGCGGTTCCCCGCGCCCCTCGGCGAAGGGCTGCGCCCCTTCGCCCTGAAATCAGGCCGCGGGGGCGGCGGTGCCCGTCGTGTCGTCGTCCTCCGGGAGTTTGCAGACCTTTTCCAGGAAGAAGGCGGCCGCTATGACGGCCAGGGCCGCCAGGACCGAGAAACCGGCGTAGACGGCCTGGTCGCGGCGGGCCGGGATGTCCAGGAACTCCAGGAGGAAGGCGCCCGTGCCGCCGTACATCCCGGCGACGAGGGCGGCGACCAGGGCGCTGGCCTGGCCGAAGACGACCGAGCGGGCCGCCATCATGGGGTCGACCCCCTTGGCGCCGGGGCGGCGCTCGCGCTGGGCCCTCAGCCGGGTCCGCAGGGAGAGCGCCGTGGCCAGCAGGACCACGGCGATCAGAGCCAGGACGATCGGGGCCGCCAGGGGGACCCGGGGCAGCGTGCCCACCGAGTTCCACAGCCGGGCACCCGCCCAGGACAGCACTCCCGCCACGACGAACACCGCGGCCAGCGTCCTGATGCGCAGCTCTTTCACTCCGGTCCTCTCATGATTGCGTGCCTCCGACCGCCTTCGGGCGTCGTGACCTCAACGACTACTCGGGCAGTTGGAGTTCCAGGTCGTCCCTGACCGTGACCCCGTCGTCGGGGACCGCGGCGAGCAACCGCGCCACGGGGCCGTGGCCGGGCAGCCGCGCCCCGGGATCCACGTCGTTCCACGGGGCGAGCACGAAGGCGCGCTCGTGGGCGCGCGGGTGGGGGAGGGTCAGCGCCGGGTCGTCGGAGCGCACGTCCGCGTACGCCACGATGTCGACGTCGAGCGTGCGGGCACCCCAGCGCTCGTCCCGTACCCGGTGGAAGGCGTCCTCGACCGCGTGCGCCCGCTCCAGGAGCGTGGCGGGCGGCAGCGTGGTCCTGAGGACGACCACCGCGTTGAAGTACGACGGCTGGCTGCCGGGCTCCACGCCCCACGGCTCCGTCTCGTACACCGGGGAGACCGCCTCGACGCGGACCCCGGGGGTGTCCTCCAGGGCGTCGACGGCGCCCTGGAGCGTCTCCAGGCGGTTTCCCAGGTTCGAGCCCAGGGCGACCACCGCGCGCTCGGGGTCGTGCAGCGTCGTGTCGGCGGCGTCCACCCGCTCGACGACGGACGCGGGGACCGGCTGCACGGTCGGATCGCCCCGGTCCCCGGGGGACGTGGTCACACCCGGCTCCGGACGATCGTCACGGTCACGTCGTCGAAGGGGACCGTGATCGGGGCGTCCGGCTTGTGGACGCACACCTCCACCTCGTCGACCCCGTCGTGCTTCAGGCACGTCTGGGCGATGCGCTCGGCGAGGGTCTCGATGAGGTTCACCGGTTCGCCCTCGACGACGGCCACGACCTCCTCCGCCACGATGCCGTAGTGCACGGTCTTCGTGAGGTCGTCGTCGGCCGCCGCGGGCCGGATGTCCAGCCCCAGGACGATGTCCACGATGAAGGTCTGGCCCTCTTCGCGTTCCCGGGGGAAGACGCCGTGGTGACCACGGGCCTTCAGGCCGCGCAGCGCGACACGATCCACGCGAATCACTCCTGCAGTCGTCGGTGGGGTCCGGCCGTACCGCGTGCGGGCGGCACACCGGCCTCGGACGGCGTCCGGACCGGACCGGTGGGAAACCGCTCCCCGCCGCGGGCCCGTGTCCGTGACCGCCGTCACGATCACCAACGTACTACGCCGGGGAGCACCGCCCCGTGGGAGGCGCCACCGGTACGCATACCCCTGGACGCGCGTCGCATCGCGGACCGCGGGATTCCAGATCGCGGACCATGGAATTCCGGATTGCGGACCGCCGGGTCCTGGCGGACCGCCGGGTCCTGGCGGGCCGCGGGGTCTCGGGGGGAGGAGGGGGCTCAGGGGGAGGAGGGGTCGTCCGGCTCGTCCTCGTCGGTCTCGGCCAGTACGGGCGAGGCGTGGTGCGACCAGAGCTTCCAGCCGGCCGGGGTGCGGCGGAACACGTTGGTGGCGACGACGAGCTGGCCCACCAGGGGACCCAGTTCATCGCTGTCCTCGGGCGGCGGACCGCCGCTGAGGATGTTCTCCGTGCAGGTCACCAGGGCGGTGTCCCCGGTGACCGACACGTGCAGATCGGTCAGGAAGAACTGGATGTACTCGGTGTTCGCCATGATCAGCGCGTACGACCGCAGCACCTCGCCGCGCCCGTTGAGGACCGGCCAGCCGGGGTGCACGCAGGAGATCTCGCCCGCCTGCGCCGGGTCGTGGTACTCCTCGTCCTGGCCCAGGTCGGACGGGGTCAGCCAGAGCGCGGACAGCCCCTCGAAGTCGCCCTGCTCCAGTGCCTCGTAGAAGGCGGTGTTGGCGAGCTCGACCTGCTCGACGTCCGTGTGCGGGGCGCTCACCGGGCTCCCTCTGCGGTCCGGTCTTCCCCGGGGGCCCGGTCCTCTCCGGGGGGCCGGGCGCCCTCCACGGCACGGGCGACCCGGACGGCGTCGGCGGTGGCCCGTACCTCGTGGACGCGGACGGCCCACGCGCCCTGGTGGGCGGCGAGCGCGGAGACCGCGGCGGTGGCGGCGTCACGCTCCCGGGCGGGCGGCGGGGAGCCCTCCGGTCCCGCCAGGACCCGGCCGAGGAACCGCTTGCGGGACGCGGCCACCAGCAGGGGGTGCCCGATCTCCCGCAGGCGGTCGAGGTGGGCGAGCAGGACGAGGTCGTGACCGGCCTCCTTGGAGAAGCCGAGGCCCGGGTCGACGATGATCCGGTCGGGGGCGATGCCGCCCGCCAGAACGGCCTCCACACGCGCGTGGAGCTCGTCGACCACTTCGGAGACGACGTCCTCGTACGACCCCCGGACGGTGCTGCCCTGGAGGAAGCCGCGCCAGTGCATGACCACGAAGGGGGCGCCCGCGGCGGCGACGGCCGGGATCATCGCCGGGTCGGCGAGGCCGCCGCTGACGTCGTTGACGAGTGCGGCTCCCGCCGCGAGCGAGCGCTCCGCGACGCAGGCGCGCATCGTGTCGACGGAGACCACGACCCCCTCGGAGGCGAGGCCGCGGACGACGGGTATGACGCGCCTGAGCTCCTCCGCCTCGTCCACGCGGGCGGCGCCGGGGCGGGTGGACTCGCCCCCCACGTCGACCAGGTCGGCGCCCTCCGCGACCAGGTCGAGGCCGTGCTTGACGGCGGCCGTCGTGTCGAACCAGTGGCCACCGTCCGAGAAGGAATCGGGGGTCACGTTCACCACGCCCATGACCGCGCAGCGGTCCCAGACCGGGAGCCCTGACACTTGGCCTCGCCCGCTCTTCTTGCTCATACCGTCCAGCCTAGGCCCAAAGGGACGGCTCGCCGGGCGGGGCCGGACGAGCCGTGCGGGGTCCGGACGCCCCCTTCGCGCCGGTCGGCTCCGGGCCGGCCGGCGCACGGGCCGGGTGTGCCGGCCGGCCCGGTCGGCCGCGCTTCGGGGTCCGGGGTCCCCGGTGCGGGGTCCGGGTGTGTGGTCCGCCGGTGCCGCTCCGGCCGTCGTACGCGAATAGGCGGCGCGGTGCCGGGAATTCACCGGCCGTAAAGATCATTTCCGGATCTCGTGAATGCGGCGAAGGCTCCCTCCGGGGGATCGGTTTGCCCGCGGCTTTGAAGAAGACCGCCGACTCCCGCCGGGGTAAGGGAACTTCGGAACTCCGGATCGGGACGCCGGATCAGGACGCCGGATGGGAACTTCGGACGGGGACTTCGGACGCGTGAGGGCGCGCCCGAGAGCACGCCGGGGGAGGGGTCCGGCCGGGAGGCGCCGGACGGTCCCGGTCCCGGGCATCGTGAATCGGCGTTCGGCGCGGGGCTGTTGTGCGTGCCGCTATCAGGGCGAAGTGGTGGTGAGGAAGCGACCGGTGCGGCCATTGTCCGGTGGAGGGACGGTGAGAAGGTTTCGGTGTGGCTGCGTTTTGCCGCGCGGGGCACCATCATTCGCCTACGCGCGGTAAGTTTCTGGCCATGCCACGAGGACGTCACCGCCATTCCCCACCTCTGCACCGGCTGTTGCCCCCCTCGGCGATCGCGGGCGTAGCCGTCGTCTGCGCCGTCGGGCCATGGCTGTTCTCCGAACCATGGGTGCTGCGCGGACTGGCCGCGAGCGCCGCGCTGACAGCCGTCGTGGGCGCGGTCGTCATGCGCCGCTGGGACGCGTCGGCGGGCAGGCGTGTCGCGGACCTCGCGCGCGGGCGCGCGAGCGACGAGTGGCGTCACGAGGAGCGGGTCGCCGAACTGGAGAGCGACCTGGAGGAGTCGCGCGAACTGCGGACCAAGCTGGAGCAGCGCCTCCGCGCCAAGCGGGCCGAACTGGCCGGGCTGCGCAACGAGCACGCCGCGCTGCTGCGCCGGTACGCCACGGCGGAGACCGAGCGGGCCACCGCGCTGGAGGGCCGCCGGCTCCTGGAGATAGAGACGGCCGCCCCGGTCCCGGCGCTGCCCGCCGCGGGCCCGGCGGCGCCGGTCGCCGGGCAGGCGGCCCCCGAGGCACTCGCCGACACGGCGCCCGGGG
>NZ_JAHKJW010000073.1 GCF_019710745.1 Streptomyces beigongshangae | reverse complement strand
TCCCGCTCCGCCCGGACGCGTGCGGCGCGCAACGCCTCGCGGGCCACGTCGCCGGGACGCGCGGTTCCGGCGGCAGCGGGCCGGGCGCCCACCGGCGCCTCGGAGGCACCGGCGGAGCGGCCGACCGCGGACCGCCCGGAGTCCGGACCGGTCCGCCGGGCCGGCTGAGGCACCGTCGAGCCGGACTCCGGCTCCGAAGCCTTCGCATCCGGCTCCCCGGCGCCTTCGGAGTCATGAGGGCCCTGCACGTCCTCGGCCTCCCCGGCCTCCCCGGCCGCTCCGCCGGTACGGCCCGCAGCGCGCCGCAGTGCCTCACGCGCGACGTCACCCGGCCGGGCGCCGCGCGCCGGACGTGCGTCCGGCCGGGTGGAGCGGGCCCCGGCCGGGTCCGCGCCCGAACCCGGCGCTTCTGCGCCCGGGGTGCCCGCGTCACCGCGCCGGGCCTCCCGCAGGGCCCGCCGGGCGGCATCGGCGGGTCGCATCCCCCCGGCCGGGCGGGATTCCTCCGCCGTCCGGCCGCCCTCGCCGGACGGCACGGAACGGCCGGCCGTGCGGGTTCCGTCCCGCTCCCGTTCCCCCGGCGCGACCACGCCCGCCGCCGCTCCGTCCACCTCTTCCACCCCGTACGTCCCGTACGTCCCGTATGTCCCGTCCGTCTCGCCCGCTTCATCCCGCCGGCCCGTCGGAGACATCATGGGGACCTCCTCAGGGACACCAGGTCGGAGAGGTCGCGGTCCGTCAGCTCCGTCAGGGACGCCTCGCCCGAGCCGAGGATCGCGTCCGCCAGGGCCCGCTTGGAGGCGAGCATGTCGGCGATGCGGTCCTCCACCGTGCCCTCGGTGATGAGGCGGTGGACCTGGACGGGCTGGGTCTGGCCTATGCGGTAGGCGCGGTCGGTGGCCTGCTCCTCGACCGCGGGGTTCCACCAGCGGTCGAAGTGGATGACGTGCCCCGCGCGCGTGAGGTTGAGGCCCGTGCCCGCCGCCTTCAACGAGAGGATCAGGACGGGGGTCGCCCCGCTCTGGAACCGGTCCACCATGTGTTCGCGCTCCGGGACGGGTGTGCCACCGTGAAGGAGTTCGACGGGGACCGCGCGGGCCGTGAGGTGGCTGGTGAGCAGCCGGGCCATCCTCACGTACTGGGTGAAGACGAGGGCGGAGCCGTCCTCGGCGAGCAGCGTGTCCAGCAGCTCGTCGAGCAGGGCCAGTTTTCCGGAGCGGGCGGCCTGGCGGGCGGTCCCCGAACCGCCGGGGTGCCCGTCCGGCTCCTCCTTCAGGTACAGCGCGGGATGGTCGCAGATCTGCTTGAGCGAGGTCAGGAGTTTGAGGACGAGGCCCCGTCTGGCGATGCCCTCCGTGGACCCGATGGCCAGCATCGACTCGCGGACCACGGCCTCGTACAGGGATGCCTGTTCGCGGCTGAGGGGGACGGGGTGGTCCGTCTCCGTCTTGGGGGGCAGTTCGGGGACGATGCCCGGATCGGACTTCTTGCGCCTCAGGAGGAAGGGGCGGATCAGCCGGGCGAGGCGGGCCGCGGCCTCCGCGCTCTCGCCGTGCTCGGCGTTCTCCACCGCGCGCGCGTGCCGGGCGCGGAAGGACTTGAGGGGGCCGAGGAGTCCCGGTGTCGTCCAGTCGAGCAGGGCCCAGAGTTCGGAGAGGTTGTTCTCCACCGGCGTACCGCTCAGGGCGATCCTGGCCGGGGCGGTGATCGTGCGCAAGGCCTTGGCCGTCGCCGAGTACGGGTTCTTGACGTGCTGCGCCTCGTCCGCGACGACCATGCCCCACGACTGCCGGGCGAGCAGCGGTGCCGTCGACCGCATCGTCCCGTACGTGGTCAGGACGAAGCCGCCGGCCAGGGCGGCCAGGGAGCGGTCCGGGCCGTGGAAGCGGCGCACCGGCACGCCGGGGGCGAACCGCTCGATCTCCCGCTGCCAGTTGCCCAGCAGCGAGGCGGGGCAGACCACCAGGGTCGGCTCGGTGCGCGCCCGCTTCAGATGGAGGGCGATGACGGTGACGGTCTTGCCGAGGCCCATGTCGTCGGCGAGGCAGCCGCCGAGGCCGAGCGAGGTCATGAGGTCGAGCCAGGCCAGTCCGCGCAGCTGGTAGTCCCGGAGGGTCGCCACCAGGCCGGGCGGCGGTTCGGCGGGGCGCAGCCCGGCCGTCAGGCGGTCGCGCAGCACGGCCAGCGCACCGACCGGCACGGCCTCGACGGTCTCCCCGTCGACCTCCACGCTGCCGCTGAGCGCGGCGGAGAGGGCGTCGACCGGGTCGAGCAGTCCCAGTTCGCGCTTGCGGGCCTTGCGGACGAGGGCGGGGTCGACGAGCACCCACTGGTCCCGGAGGCGGACGACGGGACGGTGCGCCTCCGCGAGGGCGTCCATCTCCGCCTCGCTGAGCGGATCGCCGCCCAGGGCCAGCTGCCAGCGGAACTGGAGCAGTTCGCCGCTCTCGAAGAAGCCCGTGCCGTCCGTGGCCGAGCCCGGGGCCGGGCGGACGACCGCGGCCGCACTCAGGTCCTGGGCGAGGTCCCGGGGCCAGTGCACGGCGACCCCGGCCGCGCCGAGGCGGGTCGCGGCGACACCGAGCAGGTCGGAGAGCTCGTCCTCGGACAGGGCCAGTACGTCCGGTACGTCCTGCGCGGACAGCCGGTCCAGGGGCGGCCAGACGCGGGCCGCGCGGCGCACCGCCAGGGCGGCGTCGACGCGGGCGCGCGGGCCGAAGGCGGCGTCCGCGGTGCCCGCCCACAGGGCCGCCGCGTCGACGACGAGGGTGGGGTCGGCGAGGCTGTGCACCTGGACGACGGCCGCGCCCGCCCGGCGCGCGTCCTCGCTGCTGTCGAAGAGCTGGTACGCGGAGAGGTCCAGCCGCAGGGAGATCCTGACCCCCGCGTCCATGCCCGCGGCGACCTCCGCCGCCCAGTCCCGGGCATCCGGCAGCCGCTGGGGGGCGCTCGCGGCGAAGGGTTTCCCGGCGGCGTACGGAGCGGCCGGGGTGCGGGGCAGGGCGTCGGCGACCGCGTCCAGGAAGGCACGGGTCAGCGCCTCCGGATCGGGCAGCCGGAGGGGGCCGCGGCCCGGCAGGGGGACGGCGTGTCCCTCGTACGGAAGGGCCGCCGCGACCGCTCGCAGGTGGGCGATGTCGTCCGGGTCCAGGGGGCCGGCGCGCCAGGCGTCGTACCCCTCGGGCGTCAGGCCGGGCAGCAGCCGGCCGCGCGCGACGAGCCGCAGTGCGTGCAGGGCGGCCGCGCCCCAGCAGGCTGTGGCGGGATGCGCGGCGGGGTCCCTCCTGGCCCGCACGAGCAGCGGCAGGGCGCCGGGGAGCGGCAGGGTCAGCGCGGGCACCGACTGCCTGCGCACCCCCGCGCCGTGCGGCCGGACGACGGTGAGTTCGGTGGCCGGGCCGGGGACGGGGGTGCCGCCGTCCGGGTCCCAGAAGGCGATCCGTCCGTCGCGGGGCAGCGCGGCGGGAAGGAACACGGCGGCCAGCCGGACGGACACCTCGGCCTCGGGCCGGGCGTCGGAACCGGAGCCGGAACCGGCACGCGTCTTTCCCGCGGGTGTCCCTCCCTCGGTCGCCGGCGCCGCAGTCGTCGATGCCGCAGTCGTCGATGCCGCAGTCGTCGGCCCCGCGGTCGCCCACCCGCCGGTCGCCCGTCCGTCGGTCGTCTCCCCCGCGTTCATGCCCCCGGCCACCTCCTTCCTCGCCCCGGACGGGTCACTCGGCCACTCGCCCGGTCACCCGTCCTCGACTCTACGGGCCGGGTACGACAACGCGGCCCGGCTGCGACGGCGGTGGCGGCGGTGCGGTCAGGGCGTCGTTCTGGAGACCACGTAGACCATGGGGTGGCCGGGCTGCGACCGGTTCACGACGACATGGTGCGTGGGCGTCGGGTTCTCCCGCTCGTTGCTGAGTCCCGACCAGGGGCCGGGCCCGGTGAACTCCCAGCCGACGACCCGCTGGTCGCGGGCGCCGATGGCGATGTCGTCCTCCTCCAGGGCGTCGACACTGGTGCCGATCACCCTGAGGAACTTCTCCAGGGCCTCGTCGCTGGTGCGGAACTGGACGTAGAGGCGGCTGGTCTTCCAGTTGTTCGTCTCGTAGTACGCGACCTCGGCGGAGTAACCCGGGATGGGCACCTTGTAGAGGCGGCGCTGGACCCGGGAGGGCCAGGCCGCGGTGAGCCCGGTCGCCGAGTACTTCTCCTCCTTGTCCTTGCCGCTGTCGCGGCTCTGGTTGGCGGAGATGACCAGGTAACCGGCCGGGACGCCGATGAGCAGCACGATGATCAGCAGGGTCAGGGCGCGCCGGCGGATCCTGTGCCCCCGGTTCTCGGACGGTGGCGGCTCCTCCTCCGGGGACGGGGCCTGGTGGGGAAGTGCGGCGGTCACAGCGTCTCCTGCGTCTCGCGGCGCGACTCGACGAACCGCTCGTAGCGCTCGTACCGCTCGACCCGGCGGCGGTTGGCGCGCCGGAAGCGGCGGGCGACCAGCCGGGCGAGGTCCGCGGCGCCGACCATGCCCGCCTCGGGACCGAGCTGGGCGCGGGCGATGCGGGCCTCGGGACGGTAGCCGCGGCCGGTGAGCTGCCGGCGGAAGGCGTCGCGCGCGGGGCCGATCAGCAGGTCGTCGGCGGCGCTGACGCCCCCGCCGACGACGAAGCAGGAGGGGTCGAGGGCGGCCGCGAGGTTGGCGATGCCGACACCGAGCCACTGGCCGATGTCCTGGAGCAGTTCGATGCACGTCGCGTCGCCCTCACGGGCCAGCTCGGTGATCATCGGGCCGGTGATCTCGGCGATGTTGCCCTTGACGTGCTCGATGATCCCGTAGGCCACCGGGGAGTCGGCCGCGGCGAGTTCACGGGCCTCGCGCACCAGTGCGTTGCCGGAGCTGTACTGCTCCCAGCAGCCGCGGTTGCCGCACGGGCAGCGGTGGCCGCCGGGTACCACCTGCATATGGCCGAACTCACCGGCCACGCCGAACTTGCCGCGCTTGACCTGCCCGTCCTCCAGGATCGCGCCGCCGATGCCGGTGCCGAGGGTGATCATGACGAGGTGGTCCTCGCCGCGGCCCGCGCCGAAGCGCCACTCCGCCCAGGCGGCCGTGTTGGCGTCGTTGTCGACCAGGACGGGGACGGCGAGGCGCCCGGCGATGCGGTCCCGCAGGGGCTCGTTGCGCCAGGAGAGGTGGGGGGCGAACAGGATGCGGTTGCGGTCCGCGTCCACCCAGCCGGCCGCGCCGATGCCGACCGCGTGCACGTCGTGCCGGTCGGAGAGGTCCAGCACCAGTTCGACGATGGTGTCCTCGACGACCTTGGGGCTCTTGGACTTGTCGGGGGTCTCGGTACGGACCTTCTCCAGGATGTTGCCGTCCGCGTCGACGACGCCCGCCATCACTTTCGTACCGCCGATGTCGATGCCGACGGTGGGGACGCGTGGCGCCGTCAGGTGGGAACGGCGCTCACGCGTGCCCACGGTGCGCAGGACGGTGGCACTGCGGGAGCCGATGGGGGCGCCCGCGGCTCTGGCGGAGCCGAGTGCCCTGGGCAGGGCGAGATCGCGGTAGGTGCTCATCGCGCCGATTCTGCCCCACGCGGGGGTTTGGCCGCACGGCGGCGTCCTCCGCTGCGTTCGGGCTGCCCCGGGGCGCTGCCGGTCCTCCGTCGTCCGCGGGAACGCCGTGGCCGGTCGCGCGGTTCCCCGCGCCCCTGGAGGGGCGCCCTAGAGTCCTTCACCCTCCAGTTCGTGGCGGAGGTCGTCCAGTTCCGAGCCGCCCGCCATCTGGCGGGTCAGTTCGTCCAGGGTGATCTCCTCCCTGGTGTGGCTGCCGATCGTCCGGCCGCGTTTGAGGAGGACGAAGCGGTTGCCGACCAGGTACGCGTGGTGGGGGTTGTGGGTGATCAGGACGACGCCCAGGCCCGCGTCCCGTGCGGCGGCCACGTACTTCAGGACCACTCCGGACTGCTTCACGCCCAGGGCAGCGGTGGGCTCGTCGAGGACGAGGACCTTCGCGCCGAAGTGGACCGCGCGGGCGATGGCCACGCACTGGCGCTCACCGCCCGAGAGGGTGCCGATGGGCTGGTCGACGTCGCGCAGGTCGATGCCCATGCGCAGCAGCTCCGCACGGGTCGTGCGGCGCATGAGGCCGACGTCCAGGCGTTTGAAGGGGCCGGAGCCCTTGCGGGGCTCGGAGCCGAGGAAGAAGTTCCGCCAGACCGGCATCAGGGGGACGACGGCGAGGTCCTGGTAGACGGTGGCGACACCGCGGTCCAGGGCCTCTCGCGGGGACGCGGGCCGGATGTCCTCGCCCTCGATGCGGAAGGTTCCCGTGTCGTGCCGGTGCAGTCCGGCGATGATCTTGATGAGGGTGGACTTGCCGGCGCCGTTGTCGCCGAGGACGCAGGTGATCTCCCCCGCGTGGACCTCCAGGGAGACGCCCTCCAGGGCGCGGACACCGCCGTAGTGCTTGCTGACGTCGTCCAGTTCCACCAGAGGGGTGCGCCCGGTGTTCCGGGCGGGCTGCGTCATGTCGTGGCCTCCGCGCGCTTGCGGACCCAGGCGTTCAGCAGGGTCGCGAGGAGCAGCATCGCTCCCAGGAAGAACTTGAACCAGTCGGGGTTCCACTCGGCGAACACGATGCCCTTGTCGGTCATGCCGAAGATCAGCGCGCCGACTGCCGAGCCGATGGCGGAGCCGTAGCCTCCGGTGATCAGGCAGCCGCCGATGACGGCCGCGATGATGTACGTCAGCTCCTTGCCGACGCCCTCTCCCGACTGCACGGCGTCGAAGGAGAAGAGCAGGTGCTGCCCGGCGATCCAGGCGGCGAGGGCGACCCCCGTGTAGAGGCCGATCCTCGTCGCGTCGACGGGGACGCCGACCGCGCGGGCCGCTTCCTTCCCGCCGCCGACGGCGAAGATCCAGTTGCCGGCGCGGGTGCGCAGCAGGATCCAGGAGGCGAGGGCCACCAGGCCCAGCCACCACAGGATGGTGACCTTGAAGTCGACGCCGCCGACGGTGAGGACGGACGCGAAGAGCGCCTTCGCGGAGGAGAAGCCCTCCATGTCGGCAATCGTCTTCGTGGAGACGGTGCCGCTGATCAGCTTGGTGAAGCCGAGGTTCAGCCCGGTCAGCATCAGGAAGGTGCCGAGCGTGATGATGAAGCTGGGCAGCCCGGTGCGGGTCAGCACGTAGCCGTTGAAGAAGCCGAGCGCGAGGGTGGCCAGGAGCGAGACCCCGACGCCCACCCAGACGTTCGCGGTGAGCTGGTAGCTGACCATCGACGAGATCAGCGCGGACGACGTCACCATGACGCCCGCGGACAGGTCGAACTCGCCGCCGATCATCAGCAGCGCGACGGGCACCGCCATGATGCCGATGGTGGAGGCCGCGTACAGCACGGTGCTCAGACCGGCCGCCCGGACGAAACCGTCCGCGACCAGCGCGAAGAAGAGGAAGACGGCGAGTGCGCCGACCACCGAGCCGAGCTCGGGGCGGCCGAGCAGCCTGCGCAGCGGCGAGGTCCTCGTCAGCCGCTCGTCCGCGGAGGGGGCCGTGGCCGTCATCGGGTGCCCCGCTCCGCGTAACCCTTCAGCTCGGCGGCCTGGTCCCTGGTGATGATCTGCGGCCCGGTGAGGACGGGCCGGCCACCGCCGAGCGTGTCGGCGTTGTACCTGTACAGCCAGAGCAGGTCCACGGCCTCGTACCCCTGGAGGTACGGCTGCTGGTCGACGGCGAATCCGAGGGTGCCGTCCTCCAGCCCTGCGGCGACCTTGGCGTTCAGGTCGAAGGTGGCGATCTCGGCCTCGCCGCCCGCGTCCTCCCTGGCCTTGACCGCGGTGTCCGCGTAGGGCGCGCCGAGCGTGACGACGGCGTCGACGGACGGGTCGGCCTGGAGCTTGGCGCCGACGGAGGACTGGACGGCCGACATGTCGGTGCCCTCGACGTACAGGTTCTGCACGGTGCCGTCGAAGGTCTTCCTCACGCCCGCGCAG
This sequence comes from Streptomyces beigongshangae, assembly GCF_019710745.1. Taxonomy (GTDB): domain Bacteria; phylum Actinomycetota; class Actinomycetes; order Streptomycetales; family Streptomycetaceae; genus Streptomyces; species Streptomyces beigongshangae. The sequence continues at coordinate 24,179 of NZ_JAHKJW010000073.1, read as the reverse complement.
CGCTGCTCGTGGCCGACGTTGCCCTGTTCGTGCAGGACGCAGAGGGCCTTCTTCCGGCCGCGCCCGTTCAGCTCGTCCCCGACGGCCTCGCCGGCGATCGTCTCGTCCTGGCCGATGTGGGTGAGCGCGCCGAACGCCCTGGACTCCTCGGAGCCGGAGTTCACGGTGACGACGGGGATGCCGGCCTTCACCGCGCGTGCGACCGCGCTCCNGAGCCGGAGTTCACGGTGACGACGGGGATGCCGGCCTTCACCGCGCGTGCGACCGCGCTCCTCATGGCGTCGGGCTTGGCGAGCGTGACGATGATCCCGTCGACGCCCTTGTCCACGGCGGCGTCCACCAGCTGTGCCTGCTGCTGGCCCTCGTCGTCGTGCGAGTAGAGGAACTTGATGTTGTCCTTGTCGGCGGCCTGCCGGGCGCCGTTCTGGACGATGTCCCAGAAGGTGTCGCCGTCGCCCGAGTGGGTGATCATGGCGACGGTCCAGCGGGGCGTGTCCACCGCGGCCCTCCCCTGGACCGATGCCGCTTTGCGGGCGTCCTCGGCGCGCTTGCCGCCGGTGCTGCTGCACCCGGCCAGGGACGCGCCGAGCGCCCCTGCCACCGCGATGCTGACCCAGGTCCGAAACCGTGCCACGAGGCCGTGCCCTTCTCGCTGCCGAACTTGCTATCGACCTTGTTGTCGATACATACGCTGATCCGCCCAGTGATAGGTGGAACGACCAAGTATCGGATACGGAATGAAAGATTCCGGACAGCGGGGTCGTCGGCACCGCCGTACGGACGCGTGCGCGAGCCGTCCGGGGCGGGGCGAGGGCCTGGGGAGTCGTGCCCGTTCAGGGGCGTACGAGCAGCTGGAACTCGAAGGAGTAGCGCGAGGCGCGGTAGATGTGGGAGCCGAACTCGACGGCGCGTCCCGTGTCGTCGAAGGTGGTGCGCTGCATGGTGAGCAGCGGGGCGCCCGCGGACTCGTCGAGGCGCCCGGCCTCCGCCGCCGTGGCCGCGCGGGCACCCACGGACTGACGGGCGCTGTGCAGGGTGATGCCCGCCACACGCATCAGCCGGTACAGGCCCGTGGCCTCCAGCTGCGCGCCGTCCAGGTCGAGCAAGCCGGGGGGCAGGTGGTTGCAGAGGTACGCCATCGGCTCGCCGTGGGCCAGGCGCAGCCGCTCCACCCGGTGCACCTCACTGCCCTCCGCCACCGACAGGGCGGCCGCGACCTCGGCCGGCGCCGGGACGACGGTGTTGACGAGGACGCGGGTGGCGGGCCGCTGCCCCGCCGCCTCCAGGTCGTCGTAGAGGCTGCTGAGCTCCAGCGGGCGTTTGACCTGGCTGTGCACCACCTGGGTGCCGACGCCCCGGCGGCGTACGAGGAGCCCTTTGTCCACCAGTGACTGGATGGCCTGGCGGACCGTGGGCCGGGACAGGCCGAGGCGGCCGGCGAGCTCTATCTCGTTGCCCAGCAGACTGCCCGGGGTCAGCGCGCCGCGCTCGATCGCCGCTTCGAGCTGCTGGGACAGCTGGAAGTAGAGCGGCACCGGGCTTTTCCGGTCGACGCTGAGCTGGAGCGGCGCGGTGGGGTCGACATCTGGTTTGGGCACGGGCCCGAGCGTAGCTCCGGTGCATGATGACGGGAAGTTGTGAGGTCCGATTGTCCGGACAAAGAGTTGACAGGGTGTAGGATTCGCCCTCAACTTTGTCCCATGCGCATCGGACTCATCGGGACGGGTCGTATCGGTACATTCCACGCGACCGCCCTCAGCCGCCACCGCGAGGTGGGCGGCTCCCTCATCGTCACGGACGCGGACCCCGCACGGGCCCGCCGGCTCGCGGACCGCCTGGGCGCCACCGCGGCGCCCGGCGTGGACCAGATCTTCGCCTGGGGCGTGGACGCCGTGGTCATCACCGCGGCCACCTCGGCGCACGGCGAGCTGATCGGGCGGGCGGCGCGGGCCGGGCTGCCCGTGTTCTGCGAGAAGCCCATCGCCCTGGACCTGGCGGGCACCCTCAGGGCGATCGCGGAGGTCGAGGCGGCCGGAACGATCCTGCAGATGGGTTTCCAGCGGCGCTTCGACTCCGGCTACACGGCCGCACGCGAGGCGGTGCGGTCCGGACGGCTGGGCCGGCTGCACACCGTGCGCGCGATGACGTCGGACCACACGCCGCCGCCGGCCGCGCATCTGCCGCTCTCCGGCGGTCTGTACCGGGACACCCTCGTGCACGACTTCGACATGGTGCGGTGGGTCACCGGGCGCGAGGTCACCGAGGTCTGCGCGATGGGGTCGGACGCCGGGCCCGCGATGTTCCGCGAGGCCGGTGACATCGACACGGCGGCGGCCGTCCTCTCCCTGGACGACGGCACGCTCGCCACGGCGACGGCGACCCGGCTGAACGGCGCCGGTTACGACGTGCGCATGGAGCTGGCCGGGGAGCTGGACCAGATCGGGTCCGGGCTCGACGACCGCACACCGATCGCCTCCACGGAACCGGCGGGGCCGCCCGCCGCGACCAAGCCGTGGACGGGGTTCCTCGAAAGGTTCGGGCCCGCGTACGAGGCCGAGCTGCACGCGTTCGTGGAGGTGGTGCGGGGTGAGCGGGCCAACCCGTGCGACGGGCGCGAGGCGCTGCAGGCGCTGCGTGTCGCGGAGGCGTGCGAGGTGTCACGGCGCGAGCGGCGGGCTGTTCCGCTGGGGGAGATCCCGGGCGGGCGGGACTGACCCCTGCCGGGGGGCGGGGGTGACGGGGGTGGCAGGGGTGGCGGAGGTACGTCATCGGCTGCGGCGCCGTCGTGGTCCCCCAGCCTCCTGCCGGGAGGTGCCCCCGGGTCGCGCAGTTCCCCGCGCCCCTGAAGGGCGAAAGACCGGGGCGCCGCCCCGTCTTTCAGGGGCGCGGGGAACTGCGCGACCAGCCCCCACCGGCCCGCAGGACACGGTTCAGCGGTCCCCCTCCGGCAGGAGGTCCGCGTCGTACGTCAGCAGGGCGATCTGCACGCGGTTGTTCAGGTCGAGCTTGGCCAGGATGCGGGAGACGTGTGCCTTGACGGTGGCCACGCTCATGAAGAGCTCCGCCGCGATCTCGGCGTTCGAGCGTCCCCGGCCGACCGCCACGGCGACCTCGCGTTCGCGGTCGTTGAGCGCTGCCACCCGCTCACGGGCACGTGTGCGCCGGGTGTCGGGCGCGGCGCCCGCGGCGTGCGCCATCAGCTGCCGGGTCACGGTGGGCGACAGCACGGGATCGCCCGCCGCGACCCGCCGCACGGCGTGCAGGATCTCCGCGGGCGGGGTGTCCTTGAGGACGAAACCGGCGGCGCCCGCACGCAGCGCCCGCAGCACCTGGTCGTCGGCGTGGAACGTGGTGAGCACGATGACCTGGGGCGCGTCCTTGCGGCCCCTGAGCCGTTCCGTGGCGGCCAGTCCGTCCACCGTCGGCATCCTGATGTCCATGAGCACGACATCGGGACGGGCGCGGTCCACGAGTGCCTCGGCCTCGCCGCCGTCGGCGGCCTCGCCCACTATCTCCAGGTCGTCGGCGCCACCCAGCATCAGGGAGAGGCCGGCTCTGACCAGCGGGTCGTCGTCGACGAGGAGCAGACGGATCGGATTCATGCGCCCACCGTAACGACGCGCCTCCACCGGACCGCCCTCTTTTCTCCGGCTCGTCGGGGACGTCGGGAACATCAGGGACATCGGCAACATCGCGGACGCCGGGAACATCCGGTACGGGAACGCCGGGTCATCGGCCCCAGGGCAGCCACGCGTGCACGAGGAAGCCGCCGTCCTCCCCGGGCCCGTGTGCCAGGTGTCCGCCCGCGAGCGCGGCCCGCTCGGTGAGGCCGATGAGGCCCTGGCCCGAGCCCGGGACACGGGGGACGTCGCCGGGCGGCGGCGGATTGCGTACGGAGACGGTGAGGCCCGGACCCGGCGCCCCGGACACCGTGACCGTGACCTCGGCGCCCGGCGCGTGCTTGCGGGCGTTGGTCAGGCACTCCTGGACGATGCGGTACGCGGTGCGGCCCACGGCGGCGGGGACGGCCGCCGTGTCGGTGACCCGGTTGTCGAGCGTGACCTTCATGTCGGCCTCGCGGCTCTCGGAGACCAGCCCCTCCAGCGCGGCGAGCGTCGGCTGCGGCCGCCCGGGCTCCTCGTCGTCGCCCGCGGACCGGAGCACCCCGATGATCTCCCGCAGATCCTGCAGCGCCTCGTGCGCGCTCTCGCGGATCACCCCGGCGGCCCGCGCCACCTCCGCCCGAGGGGCGTCCGGCCGGATCTCCAGCGCGCCGGCGTGCACGCTGAGCAGGGTCAGCCGGTGGGCGAGGACGTCGTGCATCTCGCGTGCGATGGCCTCACGGGCCAGCCGCTGGGCCTGCTCGGCCCGCAGCGCCGCCTCGGTCTCGGCGCGCCGCGCGCGGTCGCGCAGGCTCAGCATGAGCTGCCGCTTGGACCGCGCGAGCATGCCCCAGCCGACCACCGCGACGGTCAGCAGCACGGCGAGGCCGATCACCACGGGGTACGGAAGGTCGGGGTCGGGGCGCCACCAGAAGAAGAGGGGGAGCAGCGCGAGCTGGGCGCCGCCCGTCCAGGCGACGTACCTGAAGGGGCGGTGCACGGCGAGCGAGAACAGGGCGACCAGCCCCGCGCCGCCCGCGGTGTTGGAGAGGAAGCAGACCGGGACCATCGCCACGGCGAGGGCGACCGGCAGGCGCCGCCGGAGCCAGACGGCCGCGCAGGCGAACGCGCCGAGCCACTGGTCGAGGGCCTCCAGGGCGTACGGGATGTTCGGGTCGCCGTCCGTCGCGTCCGCGCCGAGCAGGCCCACCCCGACGGCGAGCAGGAAGCAGGCGAAGTCGACGGCCCAGTCGCGCGCGGTGCGCCGGGGGCGGTCCTTCCGCCCGGTGTGGTCCGGGTCGAGTTCCGAGGTGACGGCCGACGGCAGGAACCACCGGCGTACCGGCGGGTTCGCGGGGTCCACGGGATCCACGGGGTTCGGCGGCGGCGCGATATCGCTCACGGTCGACAAATCTATGCGCCGGGGACCGTGCACACCGCCGTGGTCGCCCGATCGTCCACCGAAGTCGGGGGCACGCATACTTTCGGCGCGGCCCCGCCCGCCACCGTGGGACTCACGTCGCCCGGTCCCCGCCCCGCGGCCGATGAACACGGTGCTCCGCGGGGGCGAGCATCCTCCTGTGAAGCAGGTTCTGGAGTTCCTCGGTGTGATCGCCCTCGTGCAGGGCGGGGCCGGTCTGATGCACGAGTTCACCGGCTGGTTCCGCCTCTGGGGCGTCGTGCGACGGCTCGGCTTCCTCGACGGCCACGAGGTCTACGGGAACGTCGCGCTGCTGGTGCTGTCGTTCGCGCTGTTCGCGGCGGCGGAGAGCCTGAAGTGATCCCGGGCCGGGCGGTCCGCCCGCCCGTGCTCCACGGAGGCGTCCGCACCGGAGAAGCCGTTGTGCCGGTGGTGCGCACCACCGGCACAACGCTCCGCACGGGTCTACTTGCCTCCTCGCTTCCTGAAGAGGAAGGCGAGGACGAAGCAGACGACGATGAAGGCGATGACCCAGCCGGTGGCCGGCAGGTAGTCGTATCGGCCCGAGGTCTCGGCTGTGATCATTGCGCTCTCTCCTCGTTCGGTGCGGGACTGCGGACGGTCAGCCCGAGATGCTGTCCTCCACATGGCTGCCGAGTACTTCTCCGAGCGCGAGGCAGCCCGCTGCGGCGAAGAAACCCACGCCACCGGTCGCCGCCGTGGCGAGTGTGGTGCACGAGGCGTCGACCGCCCAGCCCACCGCGGCGCCTGCGACGACGCCCCACAGCTTCCTGCCGTTGCCTTCCTGGGCGGCCATGCCCCCCTCGGCGATCGACTTCATGTCGAAGTACTTGTCGAAGGCGTTGACGAGCCAGTAGGTGCCGCTCGGGTCGATCCGGTTGACCGGGTCGCCCTCCGCGTACAGGTAGGGGTTCTTCTCCTGGCCCGAGGGGTCGGGCTGGGTGAAGCGGCCGATCTGCGGATCGTAGTAGCGGGCGCCGAAGTGGTACAGGCCCGTGGGGTCCTGGTAGCCGCCGGTGAACCGGTAGGGCTGCGGCACGGACTCGGTGGTGCCGGGCCGGCTGGTCCCGGTGGGCGTGTAGCGGTAGGTGTTCACCTGCTTGCCGCTCTCGTCCACCACGCCGGTGACCGAGCCGAGGGCGTCGGTGAGGTAGTAGTAGTCCTTCCCGCCGGTGGTCAGGGAGTTGAGGGTGCCGCCGGGTTCGCGGACGAACTCGGTGTCCTTGCCGGCGGTGGTCTGCCCGGACAGGCCCAGGGGCCCGTTGTGGAAGACGGTGCCGCCCAGGCGGGTGCGCTCGCTGCTGTCGGTGCTGGCGTACTGGGCGGCGTACGTGGTGCCTGCGACGGTCAGTGACTTCAGCTGGCCGAAGTCGGTGTACTGCTCCGCGGTGCGTGTCGCCTCGGCGGTCGGGGCGGCCGCGGTCTCGTTGCCCGCCCTGTCGTAGGACCAGTTGGTGGTGATGCCGTTGCGGGCGGTCAGCTGGGAGGCGTCGTTGTAGGTGTAGGCCGTGGTGCCGGGGCAGCCGGGGACGGCGCCCTGGGAGAGCAGGTTGCCGGCCGGGTCGTGGCAGTACTGCCACGACCACTTGCGGCCCGACTGCTCGACCTCCTCGGCCAGGGAGACCCGGCCGGCGGAGTCGTACTGGTACGTCGTCCCGGTCCGGGACAGGTTGTCGGTGCGCGAGCGGATCTTGGTCCCGTCCAGGCTCTCGGTGCCCGCCGTGTAGGCGTAGGTGTACGACAGGTCACCGGTGACGCGGCCGGACGGCGCGATGTGCTTGATGTTGCTCGGGCGGCCGGAGTTGTCCAGGGTCACCGACTGCACGGTGCCGCCCGGGTAGGTGATCCTGGTCCGTATGTCGTTGTTGTCGTACTCGTACGTGGTCTTCTTCTTCGTGGGCCCGGTCAGCCAGCTGAGCCGGTTGGCGGCGTCCCACTCGTAGTCGGTGACACCGCCGGGGTCGGTGTAGGTGTCGACGTTGCCGTCGGCGGTGTACGCCAGCACGGTCTGCGAACCGTCCTGGAGGGTGCGGATCGTCTCCCGGCTCAGCGCGTCGAAGCGGTAGGTCTGGACACCGGTGGCGTCGGTGCGGGCCGTGAGGTTGCCGTCGTCGTCGTAGGTGTAGGTCACCGTGGACTGCGGGGCCGTGACCTTGGTGATCCGGTCGCGGTCGTCGTAGGTGTAGACGGTCTTCACGCCCCGCCCGTCCGTGGCGGTCCTGGTACGTCCGAGCGCGTCGTAGGTGTACTCGGCCGGGCCCTGCGGAGCCGGCGGCGTGGCCGTGGTGAGGTTGCCCTGCCCGTCGTAGCGGAAGGACGTCTTCTTGCCGTTGGCGTCGGTGGCCGAGCAGGTCTGGCCCTGGAAGCCGCCGCAGGTGGGCGTGGTCTCGTTGTGGGTGAAGCTGCGCGTGCCGCCGCCGGTGCCGGTGGTGGCGACGGTCTTGGTGTTGCCGGCCGTGTCGTAGGTGAACTCGGTCTTCTCCCCGTCGGGGCCGTTGGCGCCGGTGGGCACGTCGGCGCCGGCGATCGTCTGCCAGCTGCCGGTGGCCGTGGCGCCGGTGGGCAGCTTGGCGGAGGTCGGGTTGTTGCGGGTGTCCCAGCCGTACGTGGTGACGTTGCCGCCGGGGCCGCCGTTGCCGGTGCCCATCGCGTCGGTGGCCGTCTGCACCAGGCGGTCCTTGTAGGTCCTGGACCTCTCGTGCTTCAGTCCGTCGACCGTCTTGGTGACCTCCCCGTCGGCGTTGTGGTGGTACTCGCTGGTGTGCCCCAGCGGATCGGTGACCTTGGTGACGCCCGCGTCGTGGTGGGTGGCGCCGGTGTAGGCGTACGTGTACGTCGGGCCGGGGCCGCCGCCGGTCTCGGAGTAGCGGCGCAGCGAGGTCACCCGGTCCTGGCCGTCGTAGGTGAGCACCGTGGACCTCGACTCCGACGTGGTCAGCTTCACCAGCCGGCCGTCGGTGTCGTAGGCGAACGCCGTCGCCTTCCCCGCGGTGTCGACCGTGCGGACCAGCCGGCCCGAGGCGGCGTCCACCTCGTACGCGGCGGTGCGCCCGCTGCTGTCCTTGGCCTGCCATTTCGTGGCGCTGGTGCGGGTCAGGTCGATCCACCGGCCGGAGCGCGTCTCGGTCAGCTTGAATCCGGCGGGGGCACCGGAGGAGTCCTGGTGGGCGGTGACGGTGACCGAGCCGTTGTTGCGGTCGGCGACCTTGGTGAGCTGTCCGTCCGCGTCGTAGGTGTCGGCCAGGCCGGAGGAGCGGTCGGTGAGGGTGTAGGTGCCGTCCGCGTTCTTGCGCAGGTCCTTGGAGTACCCGGCCGGAGTGCTGAAGGTACCGTCGGCGTTCCTGCCGTACTCGACGGTCGCACCGGTGTCGTCGTGGTGGAGGACCTGGTCGGTGAAGGACAGGTCCAGCCTGCGCTCGTACCCCAGCCACCACTGGTCGTCCACCTCCCCGTAGGGGGCGTCGAGGGAGTTGTAGGTGCGGGTGAGCTGGAGGCTCTGGCCGACGCCGGCGATGTCGAAGTCGGTGGCGGCCAGCATGAAGTTGCCGGTCGAGTAGTCGATCCGGCCCACGAGGGCGTCGGTGACGCGGAAGTCGCTGAGCTGGTGCCAGGGCACCGCGCCCTGCCCCTCGGGCACATAGCGCCCGATCCGCGCCCCGCCGGACCGCGGAGGCGCCGGCTCCTGCCCGTCCAGCCGCTTCTCCTCGCGTTGCCGCCAGGCACGTTCGCCGGCGCCGGGGGCGGCCGAGGGAACGGTACGCGGGGGTCTGGTGACGCCGTCGCGTACGGGCGGCATCTTCGCGGGCGCGGATCTGCCCCAGTGCGAGTCCGAGGTGTCGGTGGGCCGGGCCTGCGGTCCCGCGACGGCGGGTGCCACGCCCGCCGTCAGGGTGAGCGTGACCAGCAGTGAGGTCAGTGACAGTACGGACCGGGCGCGTCCGCGCCGTCGCCGGGAGGCGTCTGGTGACGCCGAGGACGACGAGAGGTGCATTTCTCCCCCTGGTGGATACGGGTTCGGCAACCATCGGACGCCGAACGGGCCAAGAGATCACACCCTGACCGAATATCCACCGGAAGCAAGAGCGGGACGGACAGTTGGGGCGATTACAAGTCTTTCTTCGGAACGTTTTTCCGCGCCTGGTGCAGGTGGTGCCGAAATTTCGACCGGGAACCGTTCGGACCTCCGCCTTCACAAAGGCGGAAAACATGCCCCGGAACTCTTGGTTCCATGGGAAGCGCATCTCGTCCGGAGCATGAAAGCGTTCAACGGAACACTCCCTTCCTCCCGTTGTGGTTGCTACGGTGTCCAGGTATCGACAGAAAAAGAGGAGGAAAATCGTGCGCAAGCGCTCATTGGCGGCCCTGGCTGTTTCCGTCGCGTTCTCCGGCGTGCTCGCCGCGTCGTCCACCGCGTCCGCGGAGCCCGACCCTCCGGGGTGCGGGAAGGGGTTCTTCTGCATCTACGCAGGTGAGGGGCAGACCGGGCAGCTGCTGGTCAAGTCCGAGGGCGACTGGACGGGCAGCGTGAGCGGCAGATCCGTCTTCAACAACGGCGTGGAGTTCCCGGGCGAGGATCATATTCAGCTCACCTGGACGTACAACGGCGGCACCTATGAGGAGTGCCTGCACTACAACCCCGGACCGGACGACTACAAATGGAACTTCACCAGTGGCGTGGTGTTCACCAAGGCCGTCTGGCGGGGCGAATGCTGAAGTAATTCCATTCCGTCTCCGGCGATCCGCAGGTCCCCTCCCGACGAATAACCGGAAGGAAGGCCGGGATTTCCGGGGACGGAGTCGTTCCGTGCGCGCGAAGGTTTCCCCCCATGACCGAGGAGGCGCACAGGGAATTCGATACCGGGGCGCGATCGCCCGTGTTCCGAAATCTATTTCCGCCGTGGGACGGACTTTTTACGCCTGTGCCGTCCCGAATCGCCGACGCACTCGGCGGCTTCCGTTCCGGTCGGTCCCCTCGTGCCGCCCGGCCCTGAGAGTAGGCCGGGCCTGGTGGGACGGGGGAGGTCTTTCGGTTCTCGCCGAAGGTCGGGCCCGGGCGGAACCATGGCCACCGCGTCGTGTGTTCCTGGAGAAGGGTGGGTAAGGCGAGGAGCACGAGGTAGCAGCCGTTCGGGGGGACATGCTGATGCTGCGCATCCACTTCAGTGCGGAGGATCTGGGCAGGATCCGCCTGGCGACGGGACCGGATCCCGCGTGGGAGGCCCTCCTCAGTCTCCACGTCCTCGGCAGCCGTGACACCGACGCCGACCTGCGGGCCTGGCGGACGCGCGTCCGGACGTCGGTGGACGCCTCCTCCCGGGCGCTGCTCACCCTCGCTCCGCCGCGCGGCTACTCCCCCGACTTCCTGACGCCGGCCGAAGGGACCACGGACACCACGGACCCCGAAGCGTCCGCCGAGGCGGTGGCGTCCACGTCCGCCGTCCGGCTGCGGGCAGACCTGGAGGCACTCGCCCGGCAGCAGAAGCTGCCGTCGTGGGCGGACGCCCTCGCGTCGGGGCGGCCCGCGGCACGGCGGGGCCTGGGCACCGCCCTGCGCCGCTACCACCGGCAGGCACTGTCCCCGTACTGGCCGCAGATCACCGCGACGGTCGACGCCGACCTGTCCCTGCGGACCAGGTCGTTCCTGGCCGGAGGGGCCGAGCAGATACTGCGCGGTCTGCATCCCGCCGTGCGCTGGCGCGCCCCGGTCCTGCAGCTCCCCTATCCCCGCGACCAGGACATGTACCTCCACGGGCGCGGACTGCGGCTCGTGCCCTCCTACTTCTGCCGGGGCGGCCCCATCACGCTGAGGGATCCGTCCCTCCCACCCGTGCTGGTGTATCCGGCGAGCCGCGGCGTCGGTTCCCTGCAGCCCGGCAACCCCGTGACGGGAGCCGACGCCCTCGACCGGCTTCTCGGCCGCACCCGGGCCGCGACCCTCGCCGCGATCGCCGGGACGCAGCACGCGACCGGCCGTGAGATAGCCCGGCGGCTGGGCATCTCACAGGCGTCGGCCAGTGAACACGCGAGCGTGCTGCGCGATGCGGGCCTGATCCACAGCCTGCGTGTGCGCAACACCGTGCGGCACGTCCTCACGCCCCTGGGGGCGGGTCTCCTGGAGGGGCGGACGGCGCCGCACGCCGTCGTGGAGCCCCGGACGGCGCAGGAGGGGGCGCGCTGAAGAACCCTCGGGGGACCTTCGGGAGAACTCCGGGGGAGTTCGGTGTCCGTCCGGGAGCTCGGTGTCCGTTCGCCGCCGGTGTCCCGGTGCCGTGACCGCTGTGATGGGGACATGACCTCACACACGACGGCACACACACAGACGACGGCACACATGACGATGGACGCAACGGTGGCCCTGGTGACCGGCGGCAGCCGCGGGATCGGTGCGGCGACGGCCCTGCGACTGGCCCGGGAGGGCTCGGACGTCGCCCTGACCTACGTACGGGACAAGGACGCGGCGGACGACGTCGCGGAACGGATCCGGGCGCTGGGGCGACGGGCGCTCGCCCTGCGCGCGGACCTCGCCGACGCGCAGGAGGCGGCCGGTGCCGTGGAACGCGCCGCGGAGGAGTTCGGCGGCCTGGACGTGCTGGTGAACAACGCGGGCGTCGGACTGCTCGGGCCGCTGGACGGCTTCTCCCTGGCCGACATCGACCGGGTCCTGGCGGTGAACGTACGCGGTGTCCTCCTCGCCTCCCGGGCGGCGGCCGCCCGGATGGGGCACGGCGGGCGGATCATCACCGTCGGGTCGTGCGTGACACAGCGCGCGCCGGAAGGCGGCGGCACGCTGTACACCACCAGCAAATCGGCCCTCATCGGGCTGACGAAGGCCCTCGCGCGGGAGCTGGGCGGGCGCGGGATCACCGTGAACATCGTCCACCCCGGGCCGGTCGACACGGACATGAACCCGGCGGACGGGCCGTACGCGGCCGGGCAGGTGGCGATGACGGCGGTGGGACGGTTCGGAACGGGGGAGGAGGTGGCCGGACTGGTGGCGTACCTGGCAAGGAAGGAGGCGGGGTACGTGACGGGGGCGGAGTTCGCGGTGGACGGGGGCCATGCGGCCTGATTCCCGCAGGGTGCCCTCCGCATCCGTCTCCGTTCCCGCATCCGTCTCCGTTCCCGGGAGCGGAGACGGATGCGGGAGCGGAGTCCTCCCCCGGCCACCGGCTCAGCCGCCGAGCTCCCGGTGCCGTGCGGCCAGCGCCGCCGCGCCGTCCCGCGTCAGCCCGCCGAACAGCCGCAGGCGCGAGATACCCCCGTCCGGGAGGATGTCCAGCCGCGCGTGCGTACCCACCGCCGCCGCCGTCAGCACGAACCGGTGGTTCGTGTCGGGCTGGAGCCGCGTCCGGGGCAGCACCTCCGTCCACTCCCCCCGGGCCCCCCGCGGCCCGTCGGGACGGTCCGGCCCGTCCCGCACCGAAAGGCTCGCCCAGCCCGCCGAGTTGCCTTTCAGGCAGGCCGTGTCGATCTCGATCGCCCGGATCTCCGACCGGGCGACGAGCCGGTAGCGGATCCAGTCGTGGCCCCGGTCGCGGCGCCGCCGGGTCTCCCAGCCGTCGTCCATCCGCCCGGAACGCCCGGGCCGGATCGTGTTGCCGGCGGGTGAGTAGAAGCGGTCGGAGGCGTCCTCGACCCGGCCGCCGTTCTCCAGGGCGACCACGTCGAAGGTGCCGAGGACCGACAGCCACCGCGGGTCCGGCACGACCTCGCCGTGCACGCGAAGGCGTGCCACACCGCCGTCGGGATACTGGTTGAGCCGTATGTGGGTGACGCGCCGCCCGGCGTCGACGGCGAACCCGTTGGCCGCGTGGCCGCCGACCTCCGTACGCGGTACGAGCGTGGTCCACGCGACGCCGTCCGCGAGGAGTTCCCCGGGGGAGGGGGCGCCGGGCACCGAGGTCCCCTCGACGGACACGGCCTGCGGATGGTTGCCGCGGAAGTGGGCGGTGTCGACGACGACGCCGCGTACGGCACCGGGGGCGCCGAGGCGTACGAGCGCCCAGTCGTGGTCGTCGGCGGCGGGCCAGGGGTGCGCGGCGGAGGCACCACGCCGGCGCCGGGTCTCCCAGCCGTCCATGACCTTGCCCTTGGGCCCGAAGCGCCCGGGGTCGAACTCGGCCCGCCCGGGCAGCAGCAGGTTCTCGCGCGGGGCGAAGAACTCGTCGCCGGCGGCGATCACCCCGGCGCCGAGCCGCCGGTCGGCGAGGTCGGGGTACCGGGTGAAGGGGAAGTCGGCGGTGCGGTGGTCCGCGTACGGGTCGCCGCCTCCGTAGGGCTCCGCGTCGCCGGTGAAACGGGCCGCGGGGGATCGTTGCTGCTCCGTCACGGTGATCAGGACGTCCTTTCGGGTCGGTGGCCGCCGCGGGTGCCCGGACTACGGCCGGCGGGACAGGAGCCGGCCGCGCGGCTTCGCGAACCCGCCGCCGGACAGGACGCGTTCGCCCCGCAGCCACGTCGACCTGACGACCCCGTACAGGGTCCGGCCCGCGTACGCGGTGATCGGGTTGCGGTGCTGGAGCGCGGCGGGATCGACGGTGAAGGTCTCGTCGGGGGCGAGGACCGCGAAGTCGGCGTCGCGGCCCGCCTCTATGGCGCCCTTCCGGTCGTCCAGCCCGGCCAGGCGCGCCGTACGCGCGGACATCCAGCGGACCACGTCCTCCAGGGTGTGTCCGCGTCCGCGGGCCTCGGTCCAGACGGCCGGCAGACCGAGCTGGAGTCCGGAGATGCCGCCCCACGCGGTGGCGAAGTCACCGGTCTTGAGGTCCGCCGCCGAGGGCGAGTGGTCGGTGACCACGCAGTCGATCGTGCCGTCGGCCAGCGCCTGCCACAGCAGGTCCCGGTTGGCGGCCTCGCGGATGGGCGGGCAGCACTTGAACTCGGTGGCGCCGTCCGGGACCTCCTCGGCGGTGAGCGTCAGGTAGTGCGGGCAGGTCTCCGCCGTGACACGTACGCCCTCGCGCCTGGCGGCCGCCACCAGCGGCAGTGCACCGCCGGACGACAGGTGCAGGACGTGGACGCGTGCGTCGAGGCGGGCGGCCTGCGCGAGGAGGTTCGCCACGGCCGCGTTCTCGGCCTCGCGCGGCCGGGAGGCGAGGAAGCCGGCGTACTTCCGGCCGCTTCCGGGCGGGACCTCCGCGAGGTGGTGCGGGTCCTCGGCGTGGACGGCCAGCAGCCCGCCGAACTCCGCCGTCCTGGCGAGGGCCCGGGCGAGCTGCTCCTGGTCCAGCTCGGGGAACTCGTCGACCCCGGACGGCGACAGGAACGCCTTGAAGCCGAGGACGCCCGCGTCGTGCAGCGGCCCCAGGTCCTCGACGTTGCCGGGCACGGCGCCGCCCCAGAACCCGACGTCGACGTGTGCTCCGGCACGGGCGGCGTCCTGCTTGGCGCGGAGGTGGGCGACCGTGGTGGTCGGCGGAAGGGAGTTGAGGGGCATGTCGACGAGCGTCGTGACGCCGCCGGCCGCCGCGGCGCGGGTCGCGGTCCGGAAGCCCTCCCACTCCGTGCGGCCCGGCTCGTTGACGTGCACGTGGGTGTCGACGAGCCCGGGCAGCAGCACGTCGTCGCCGAAGTCCTCCAGCCGGGCCCCGGGCGGCACCCCGGCGTCGTGCGGGAGGACGGCCGTGATCCTCCCGGCGCCGACGGCGACCGAGGCGGCGCGTGTTCCCGCGGGGGTGATGACGCGTGTCGAGCGCAGGACCAGTTCGGCCGGACCGCCGTCGGGCACCGGACCCCCTCTTCCGCGCACTCTTCCGCGTACCGGGATTCAACGTTCTGTTGAAGGAGTCTTCACTCCGCCCTCCGCGCCGTCAAGGGCCGGAATCTCCCCTCCCGCACACGCCATCTGCGGCCGGCCGGCCGCCGGGTACGCTTCCCACCTGTCTGCCCGTCTGAGAGGACCGCGCCCGTGCCGACGCCCAGCGCCAGCGACGCCCCCGCCGATGTCGCCGCCAGACCCGCCTCCGCCGGCGGTGGCGTCCAGTCCCTGGAGCGCGCTTTCGACCTGCTGGAGAGGATGGCCGACGCGGGCGGCGAGGTCGGGCTGAGCGAGCTCTCCGTGAGCAGCGGACTGCCGCTGCCCACCATTCACCGCCTGATGCGCACGCTCGTGTCCTGCGGTTACGTACGCCAGCAGACCAATCGGCGGTACGCGCTCGGTCCGCGGCTGATCCGTCTCGGCGAGTCGGCGTCCCGGCTGCTCGGCACCTGGGCCCGCCCCTGTCTGGCCCGTCTGGTCGAGGAGACCGGCGAGACGGCGAACATGGCGCTGCTCGACGGCGACGAGGTCGTGTACGTGGCGCAGGTGCCGTCCAAGCACTCGATGCGGATGTTCACCGAGGTGGGCCGCAGGGTGCTGCCGCACTCCACGGGGGTCGGCAAGGCGCTGCTCGCCCACGTCCCGGCGGACGAGGTGCGCGCGCTCCTGTCCCGCACGGGCATGCCCGCCGCGACGGACAGGACCCTCACGACCCCGGAGGGCTTCCTCGACGCGCTCGAAGAGGTGCGCCGCACCGGCTACGCGGTGGACGACGGCGAGCAGGAGATCGGGGTCCGCTGCCTCGCCGTCCCCGTGCCCGACTCCCCCACCGCGGCCGCCATCTCGATCTCCGGCCCGGCCGGGCGCGTCACCGAGGCGGCCACGGAGCGGATCGTGCCCGTGCTCCGGCAGGTCGCGCTGGAGCTGTCGCAGGTGCTGGCGAGTTCGGGCCCGACGGCCTGAGAACGGGACCGGCCGCCGGTCCGGCGCACGGTACGGAGGGGCCGTCCTGCCGCGCCCGGCTCTCCTGTCCGCCGGAGCCCGACCGGTCACGTAGGCACGCGAGGTGGCCGATCACGCGGGCACCCGAGGTGGCCGGCCGGGCTCAGTGACGCGGCTGTTCCCCGAACAGGTCGACCGCGCTGCGTACGGCCGCGAGCCCCGCGGCCAGCGCGCTGACCGAGCCGATGGAGCCGGCGACCAGGAGCAACGAGCGGCGCAGCCGCGGGATCTCGGGGGTGCCGCCGCCTGCCATCTCGGCGAGCGCCGCCAGTTCGTCCTCCGCCGTGCCGCGGTCCGGGAACTCGGCGGGATGCGCGGCCAGTTCGCGGCGCAACCTGGACACGGCGGTCTTGAGCTCCGCCACTCTCGGATCCTCGTCGCTGTCGGTGACCGGCCTCTGCCCCAAGCTCCGCAACACAGCTCTCCCCTTCACGCGCCGCCGTCGCACACGGCATCGTCGTTCCCCGCCCGGCTGCCCCGCGGCGCGGGACGGGCGCCCGGGACGCGGGCCAGTAAACGCCACCCGGCGCGCCGGGCGCCACCACGCGGACCGAAATTCAGCCTCCGGACATCCTCTTCTCGCTCACGGGTCAGGTATGCAGGGGGAATGACGGACAATCACGCCCACGTGGCCGGGCTCCTCCTCGCCGCCGGTGGCGGCCGGCGCCTCGGCGGACACCCCAAGGCCCTCCTCGAACACCGGGGCCGCCCCTTGGTGGAGCACGCGGCCGGAGTGCTGCGCGCCGCCGGTTGCGACCGCGTCCACGTGGTCCTGGGGGCACGGGCCGACGCCGTACGGAAGGAGGCGGTCCTGCCCGGGTGCGTACTCGTGGACAACCCGGAGTGGGAGGAGGGCATGGGGTCCTCGCTGCGGGCCGGGCTGGCGTCCCTGCGGGACACGGATGCCCGGGCCGTACTGGTCTCGCTGGTCGACCAGCCGGGCATCGGCTCCGAGGCGGCGGCCCGGCTCCTGGCCGCCTGCCGCTCCCCCGCGACGCTCGCCGCCGCCTCGTACGCAGGGAGGCGGGGCCATCCGGTCCTGCTGGGCCGCGACCACTGGGCGGGCATCGCCGCGACTGCGACCGGCGACCGGGGGGCACGCGCTTATCTGAGGACGCACGAGGACGCGATCACGCTCGTCGAGTGCGCGGACGTGGCGCGGCCCTACGACATCGACACGGTGGCGGATCTCGCCCGCCTCGAACAGCGCCCGGGGTGAGCGGCGTGAGCAGAACGTTGAGCTTCCACGACAAGAAAATTACCATCCACTGATCAGAAGCGTCCGACCCCTCACGGGCGTCGACCGCCGCGCCCGGCAGACCGGCACCCGGTGCCCCGTTCGCCGAAGGAAGTGACAGCCCATGTCCGCACCAGCGCCGTCCCCGCCGTCCGTCGTCGACGCCGAACCCCTGCCCCGGCAGGAGGAGGTCCTCACCCAGGAGGCCCTCGCCTTCGTCGCCGAGCTGCACCGGCGGTTCACACCCCGGCGGGACGAACTCCTCGCCCGCCGCGCCGAGCGCCGCGCCGAGATCGCCCGTACCGCGACGCTCGACTTCCTCCCGGAGACCGCCGACGTCCGTGCGGACGACTCCTGGCGGGTGGCCCCGGCACCCGAGGCCCTGAACGACCGCCGCGTCGAGATCACCGGGCCCACCGACCGCAGGATGGCCGTCAACGCCCTGAACTCCGGCGCCAGGGTGTGGCTCGCGGACTTCGAGGACGCCTCCGCGCCGACCTGGGAGAACGTCGTCCTCGGCCAGCTGAACATGATCGACGCGTACACGCGCCGCATCGACTTCACGGACGAGCGCACCGGCAGGTCGTACGCCCTGAAGGCGCCGGAGGAACTGGCCACGGTCGTGATGCGCCCGCGCGGGTGGCATCTGGACGAGCGGCACCTCGTGGACGCCGGCGGCACGCCGGTCCCGGGCGCGCTCGTCGACTTCGGCCTGTACTTCTTCCACAACGCCCGGCGGCTGCTGGACCTCGGCAAGGGCCCGTACTTCTACCTGCCGAAGATCGAGTCGCACTTGGAGGCCCGCCTCTGGAACGAGGTGTTCGTCCTCGCGCAGGACCTCGTCGGCATCCCGCAGGGCACCGTCCGCGCGACCGTCCTGATCGAGACGATCACGGCCGCGTACGAGATGGAGGAGATCCTCCACGAACTCCGCGACCACGCCTCGGGGCTGAACGCGGGCCGCTGGGACTACCTCTTCTCCCTCGTGAAGAACTTCCGCGACGGAGGGCGCAGGTTCGTCCTCCCCGACCGCAACGCGGTGACGATGACGGCCCCGTTCATGCGTGCGTACACCGAGCTGCTCGTGCGCACCTGCCACCGGCGCGGGGCGCACGCGATCGGCGGCATGGCGGCGTTCATCCCGTCCCGGCGCGACGAGGAGGTCAACAAGGCCGCCTTCGAGAAGGTCAGGGCCGACAAGGACCGCGAGGCGGCCGACGGCTTCGACGGCTCCTGGGTCGCGCACCCGGACCTGGTCCCCGTCGCGATGGCCTCGTTCGACGCGGTGCTCGGCGACCGGCCGCACCAGAAGGACCGGCTGCGCGAGGACGTCGACGTGCGGGCCGCCGACCTCATCGCCGTCGACTCCCTCGACGCCCGGCCCACGTACGACGGGCTGGTCAACGCCGTGCAGGTCGGCATCCGCTACATCGAGGCATGGCTGCGCGGTACCGGCGCCGTCGCGATCTTCAACCTGATGGAGGACGCGGCCACGGCGGAGATCTCGCGCTCGCAGATCTGGCAGTGGATCAACGCGGGCGTCGAGTTCGAACACGAGGGGGAGACCGTGCGGGCCACGCCCGCGCTGGTCCGCGGGATCGCGGCCCGGGAGCTGGCGGACCTCCGCACCGAGCTGGGCGAGGACGCCTTCGCGGCAGGCCGCTGGCAGCAGGCCCACGACCTGCTGCTGACGGTCGCGCTGGACGAGGACTACGCGGACTTCCTGACCCTGCCGGCCTACGAGCGGCTGACCGGCTGACCGGCGGGGCCGCGGTCAGCCGAGATGGGCCGACCAGTCCTGTTCCGCCGTCGGCTTTCCGTGCAGGTCGGGGACGCGTTTGAGCCAGTCCGGCCGGTCCTGCCGGGTCCGCGCGACCCGGCGGGCGTCCTCGTCCGCGAGTTGCGCGCGGGTGGGGAAGTCCGTGGGCAGCCAGGCCGCGGAGGCCCGGGCCCGGGCGAGGAGGTAGTCGACGTACGCCCCGCGGACCTCGTCGGGGGACGCGAAACCCGGCTCGTCGGCGAGCCAGGCGTCGGGCACCTGCGCGGTGATCGCGCGCAGCAGCTCCCCGGTCACCCTGGGCGCCAGCTCGGCGTCGGCCGCGCGCGTGTCGGGGGTGTGTCCGCCGAGCGCGTGCCGCCGGAAGTCGTACGCCTTCCCGGGCTCCGAGGCGTCCCAGCGGTGGTGGAAGACCAGGGCGGCGCCGTGGTCGATCAGCCACAGCCTCGGGGGCGCGACGCCGAGCGTGGGCCAGATCATCAGGTTCGAGCTGTGGGTCGTGCGGTCCACGTTGACGGTGAGGGCGTCCAGCCAGACGATCCGGCCCGCCTCCAGCGGATCGACGTCGAACGTCCTCGCGACCTCCGGTGTGAAGTCCCGGGCGCCCGGCAGGTGGTCCATGCCGAGGTTGAGCCCGGCGCTGGCGTGCAGCAGGTCCTGCACCTCCTGGTGCGGTTCGTGCGCGGCGACCGCCGGGTCGAAGCGGACCAGCACCAGCTCGGGGAACCGCAGCCCCAGGGCGCGCGCCAACTCGCCGACGATCACCTCGGCGACCAGCGCCTTGCGCCCCTGCGCGGAGCCGGTGAACTTCACGACGTAGGTGCCCAGGTCGTCGGCCTCGACGAGCCCCGGCAGCGAGCCGCCCTCACGCAGGGGCGTGATGTAGCGGGTCGCGGTGACCTCTCTCAGCATTTTCTCAGGCCACCTGTCTTCTTGACCTTGCAATCAACGAACGCCTACGGAGGGGTGTAGCAACGGAAATCATCCGTCAATGAGCCTGGGGAGAATCTGGGGAGTTTCGGCCGACCTGCCGATCTCCCCGCTCCCCGAGCAATCCATCGATGGCGGTGCGCCCCTTGCTTCCGGCCTCCGGCATGAAGTGAGCATAGTAACCGAGGGTGATCGCGGGCGAGGAGTGCCCGAGCCACTGCGCCAAGGTCACGACGGACTCTCCGGCCTCCAGCATGAGCGAGGCATAAGTGTGCCGCAGCACGTGGAAACCGTCCTTCGGAGCCGCTGCCCACTGCCAGGGCTTTGCTCCTTCGGCTCGCGGCGGGATGAGGCCGGCCTTGGCCAACGCGGGCTTCCAGGTGTAGGTATTCCACGTATTCACCGCGACGGCATTGCCGAACCGTGTGCTGAGCAGCAGCGAGAACTTCTTCTCCTGCCCCTGCGGCGTTCCCCACGCAAGCTCCACTTCCACCGGCGGGAACGCTTCGACATGGAGCTTCAGCTCCTCCGCAACCGAAGAGGGCATGTCGACGACACGGGTCTTCGCCCCCTTCGGCAGGGTGAAGTACAGCCTTCCGCTGATCGTCTGTACCTGACGGCGGACATGGATCACGTTTCTCGCGTAGTCGACGTCCTGCGGGCTCAATCCGAACACCTCACCCTGACGCAGGCCGCACCCCAGACCAAGGACGACGGCTATTCGGTTGCGCGGGTTGATCACATCGCGGACCCGCAGCACCGTCGCCAACGGCCAAGCCTCGCGGCGCTCCTGAGGCGCCTTGGGCCACCGCACGGACTTGGCGTGCATGGGGTTCCCAGCGAGCCGTTTGTCATCGACAGCCGCCTCCAGAATGGAGGAGAACTCGGACAGGATGCCGCGCTGGTAATCGACCGAGGAGACGGTTGACGCCAGCTTGGCTATGTACGCGCGCAGATCCGACGCCGTGATGTTCTTGAGAGGGAGCCGGCCCAGGTGCGGAATGATGTGGAGGCGCGCTCTACGCTCCTGGTTGTCCTGGGTCTTCGGAGCACCGCCTCTGCCCGGCGCCCAGTGCAGCGCGATGTAATCGGCCAGCGTGATGGATCCGTCGCGCGGGTCCACGAACTCGCCCCGCTCCTCATCCGTGGATGCCCGGCGAAGCCACGCTTTGGCGTCCTCGAGGACATCGAAGGATCGGTCCCGGACACCGGGTATGCCGGCGACCTTGTACCGCTTGCCCTTACCGTAGCGAGCGGTTTTCTCTCTCTTCCCAGTGGCCGGCTCCTCCTTCTTCTTGATCCAACGGTCTTCGACGTATCCGGCCAAACGACCCCTCCGGGTTAGGCGATGCAAGGAGACCAGGCGTGCGCTATGCGCCTGTCGTGTAGTCCGAGTGGGTTTGTGGCGCCGTATTGAGAGGGCTCAGAGCCTCGTTCGAACGCGAGTCGGCCTGCTCTTGTGCGCGGACCCAGGAGTCCAGGGCTTGAACGCGGTACATGACACGGCCGCGCGGGCCCATCCGGAAGCTCGGGGGACCTTGGCGCCGGTGCCGCCAGACGTAGAGGGTGCTCGGCGAGAGGCCGAGATACAGGGCCGCGTCCCTCACGTTCAGGAACGCTCTGCGAGCGGTGCCGCCTGCGTCCGATGCTGTGGATCGATCAGATGGAGAGCGTGCTGACATGGACGGGTCCTTGGCGGCGAAGGGTGGATGAATGCACGAGCATGGGAGCGGGCTGTCGGCGGTCCACGACGCAGGTCAACCGGCCCTGTCAGGGCAGTAGGACCAGATCGCTGAAGAACCGAGCCATGTGACACGGTCACGTGAGGCGTGGACCGCCGACATTCGGGATGTGCTCGGCTGTGGTCCTGCGCTCGGATCGTGAGGCGGAGCGCGGGACGGGAAACTACTGCTCGGGAATGTCCGGAAGGCGCAAGATCTCCTCCAGGTGGCCCCAGTCGATCTCGACGTCTTCCAGCCGGAAGCGGTGCGGGTACCGCAGCGCAATCCAGCTCGCACTCACGCCGGCCCACTCAGCGACGCCCCGTGAAGGAACGCCCGCCTCGAGCCAGCGGTCCAGACAGGAGTCGCGCAGACTGGAGACCTGCTCCCCCAAGCCCGCCTGCACCTCGTCCGGGCTCAACACCGCTTGGCGAGCCCGCCTCCACGCCCTCTTGTACTCGGAGGATGCCAACTGTCCGCCCCGCTCAGCCGGGAACAGCAGATCCTCAGCCTCCAGATCCGCCTCGTCGATCCAGCGCCTCAACACACCCACAATGTCCGGCGAGACAGGAACCCTCCGGCCCTCGCCGGCACGCACCAGCACCTCCCCGAACTCCCCGTCCGGGAGCGTCACGTCTTGCACCCGAACCGAGGCTGCTTCGCCCGGCGACAGCGCGGTGCCCGCCATGGAGGCGAAGAAAGGGAAAACGGCTCCCGAAGATTCATCCTGGATCCAGCTCAGGAGGGCGCGAACATGGTCCGCAGAAGGCAAGGACGATTCGCGTATTGGCAGCTTCGACAAGCTACATGCCTCCTCACACGAGACATCGGGACGCCTCGGCGTCCCCTGATCCTTCAATGGTCTGGAGAAGCGCCGGTTTGGCCAACCGGCGATCGTCGGCTATGTTGCGCCCGCGACGCACCTCTCGCGGCCCCAGTTGATGTACAGAGAGCGGGTTCTGCTTTCCCAAGACCGCTCTAGGTTTGCTTCCTTTGCCGAGTTAATCCAGTCCGTACGGGACTCAATGCGTCTGCTGTCGGCGAATCTGCCCGAACCCACTCATACCTGCATGTCGGCGACCAGGAAACGCGAAGATAGAGCAGGTGCCTTCTAAGCGCTTGGCCGCAGGTTCGAGTCCTGCCGGGGGCGCCACTGACGTCACGTCATTTTGGCGTTTTTTTACCTGGTCAGACCGCGTCTGACCTTCGCAGATTTCCAGCGTACGTCGGTTCGCAGAACGGTGCTGCAGTCCGGCTGACACCGGCTGAAACCAAGGCTCTACGGGTGCCTGTCCCCCATGCGTCCCCCAGTCCCTAAAACCCAAATGCATCCAAATGGCCCCGTGAGGCAACACCGAAGGGCGGTGCGGGACCCTATCCACCGGGGCCCCACACCGCCCTTTTCGCATCCGCGTTACTTGGCCTTGCTGACGTACCTGACGTCGCGGATCTGCTTCAGGTAATTGTCCCGCTGGCCGGCGATGCACCGCGCATAGATCGCCAGGAGCACGGGCACGCTGTTCCCGGCCCACTCGGCGACCTGGGCCGGGGTATGCCCTTGTTGAGCCACGCAGTGAGGCAGGTGTGGCGGCAGTCATACACGCGCTTACCTGCCGACGACTTGTACTCGTGGGGCTGGAGGACCTCCGCTCGGGCCTTGTCCCAGACCCGCCGAAAGACCGAGCCCGCCAGCCTGCCGCCGAACTCTCCGGGGAAGAGGAGGTCGGTCGGCTTAACCTCGGCTTTTCAGTTGGTGCTGCTGGTCGGCTGAGCAAGGTTGTTTGAGGCCGCGTCGGCCGGTGGGCATGGTGAGGGCCCGACGCGGGCCGGGTTCTCCAAGGTCCTTGAGTCGAGGTGGGCGGGGTCGACACCACGTCCGCATCAACATGGCCCTCGGCTACTCCGGCAACTACGCCTCCGGCTTCCCCGACGACCTGACCTTCGAAGAATGGCTCGCCTGCCTCGAAACCCTCGCCGAAGCCCACGAGCAGCTACAGGCCGGCGAGCACGTCAGCGGCCCCGCCGCCGACACCTACCGCCACCGCGTCGCCGCCTCCGCCGAGTTCGCCAGCCGTGTCCTGCGCACCACCCGCGAAGCCCACACCCTGCTCACCAACCCCGATCTGCAGATCTTCCCCGGCCAGGGCATGACCTGCGTTCTCGACCCCGCCCGCGCCGCCTGCCGGCTGAGTACTGACGAACGCAGCAGTCGCCGCACCCCCGACATCGACGACTGCAGACCCTCGTGCGTGAACATCGCCCGCAGCGACCGCGACATCGACTTCCTGCGCACACGCGTCGACACCCTGCAGGCCATCGTCGACGACCCGCTCGCCCCACCCATCCGCCACGCACGCGAACAACACGAACTCGCCCGATTCCAGCAGATCATCGCCAACCACCAGGAGCCCCGACCATGAGCACGAACCGCACAGCGGAACGCGACGCCATCCAAGCGGCAATGCAACGCCTCCTGGCCGGCACGCCGACCCACTCGACCGGAGCCCTCACCGTCGTCCAGCTCGCCGCCGAAGCCGGAGTCAAACGCTGGGTCCTCACCCACAAACACCCCGACCTGCGACAGGAATTCGAAGCAGCCCGCGAAAGAGTCAACGGAATTCCTGTCGCGTTCCAAAACCTCCAGGCCAAAGTCGACGACCTCGAAGCCTCGAACAGAAGGCTGCGTGAGCACAACAGCGAACTTGCCGAACG
>NZ_JAHKJW010000072.1 GCF_019710745.1 Streptomyces beigongshangae | reverse complement strand
GCCCGGCGGGCGTCCGGGCGCCGCGCCCGCGGGCCGGCTGCCCGCCGCGGCCGCGCAGCCGGGTGGCCGCACCCGGCACTGGATCGAGGTCAACGGCACCCGCCACCAGATCTCCCGCCCGACGCTGGTGCTGGGCCGCAGCACCGAGGCCGACGTGCGGATCGACGACCCCGGCGTCTCGCGCCGGCACTGCGAGATCCGGACCGGAACGCCCTCGACGATCCAGGATCTCGGGTCCACCAACGGCATCGTGGTGGACGGACAGCACACCACCCGCGCTACGCTCCGCGACGGCTCGCGGATCGTCGTGGGCAGCACCACCATCATTTACCGGCAAGCCGAAGGGTGAAGCGGGGGCAATGTCAGAGCTGACCCTCACGGTCATGCGGCTGGGTTTCCTGGCCGTACTGTGGCTGTTCGTGATCGTGGCCGTGCAGGTCATCCGCAGCGACCTGTTCGGAACGCGTGTCACACAGCGCGGGTCGCGCCGCGAAGCCCAGAGGCCGCAGCAGGCCGCGCGCCAGAGCGCACCACCGCCGCAGCGCCAGCAGGCGGCGGCCGGCGGCGGCGGCCGTCAGCGCCGCGGCGCTCCCACCAAACTGGTCGTCTCCGAGGGCATCCTCACGGGCACGACCGTCGCCCTCCAGGGGCAGACCATCACGTTGGGCCGCGCACACGACAGCACCATCGTGCTGGACGACGACTACGCGTCCAGCCGGCATGCCAGGATCTACCCGGACCGGGACGGCCAGTGGATCGTCGAGGACCTCGGATCCACCAACGGCACGTATCTCGACCGGAATCGACTGACGACCCCCACGCCCGTTCCGCTGGGCGCGCCGATCCGCATCGGCAAGACCGTCATCGAGCTGCGGAAGTAGTGCTACGTCATGAATGAGCGCGAGCGGAGCGAGCGAGCAGCGGCGGTCCCCACGAAGGATCCCGGCGCGCTCCCGACCGGAGGGTGGGCACCGTGCGGATGTACCCGGAGCCGACGGGCGAGGTGCGCATGAGTCTGTCACTGCGCTTCGCCGCCGGATCGCACAAAGGCATGATCCGCGAGGGCAACGAGGACTCCGGTTACGCCGGGCCCCGGCTGCTCGCGATCGCCGACGGCATGGGCGGCCAGGCCGCCGGCGAGGTCGCCTCGTCCGAGGTCATCTCCACCATCGTGGCGCTCGACGACGACGTGCCCGGCTCCGACATCCTCACCTCGCTCGGCACGGCCGTGCAGCGCGCCAACGACCAGCTCCGGATGATGGTCGAGGAGGACCAGCAGCTGGAGGGCATGGGGACCACCCTCACCGCCCTCCTGTGGACGGGGCAGCGGCTCGGCCTCGTGCACGTCGGCGACTCGCGCGCCTACCTGCTGCGCGACGGCGTGCTGACGCAGATCACGCAGGACCACACCTGGGTGCAGCGCCTCGTCGACGAGGGCCGCATCACGGAGGAGGAGGCGACCACCCACCCGCAGCGGTCCCTCCTCATGCGCGCGCTGGGCAGCGGCGACCACGTCGAGCCCGACCTCTCCATCCGTGAGGTGCGCGCCGGCGACCGCTACCTGATCTGCTCCGACGGGCTCTCGGGCGTCGTCTCCCATCAGACGATGGAGGACACCCTCGCCAGCTACCAGGGCCCCCAGGAGACCGTGCAGCAGCTGATCGAGCTGGCGCTGCGCGGCGGCGGCCCCGACAACATCACCGTCATCGTGGCCGACGTCCTCGACATCGACGGCGGCGACACCCTCGCCGGGCAGCTCTCCGACGTCCCGGTCGTGGTGGGCGCGGTCGCCGAGAACCAGCTCCAGTCGCAGGACGACGGCGCCATGCAGACGCCCGCCGGCCGCGCCTCCAGCCTCGGCCGCCAGGCGTCCGGGCAGGGCGGCGGCGGCGAGTTCGGCCCGCCCGGCAGCGGCGACACCACCGGGTACGTGCCCACCGGCGGGTTCGGCGACTACTCCGACGAGGACTTCACCAAGCCGCGCTCCGGGCGCAAGTGGCTGAAGAGATCCTTCTACACGGTGCTCGCGCTCGGCGTCATCGGCGGCGGGCTGTACGGCGGCTACCGCTGGACGCAGACGCAGTACTACGTGGGCGTCAACGACGAGCACGTCGCGCTGTACCGCGGCATCGACCAGGATCTCGCCTGGGTCTCCCTCTCGAAGGTGGAGAAGGACTACCCGAGGATCGAACTCAAGTACCTGCCGCCGTACCAGCAGAAGCAGGTCGAGGGGACGATCGTCGAGGGCGGGCTGAAGGACGCCGAGTCGAAGATCGACGAACTCCAGGTCCAGGCGTCCGCGTGCAAGAAGGACGCCGACCGCCGCAAGGCCGAGAGCGAGCAGAACGCGCAGACCGGTGAGGGCGAGGCCGGCGGGGTCACGGGAACCACCCGGACCTCCGTCGCGTCCAAGGCCACACCCACGCCGTCGGCGCCCCCCTCGGGAGACACGCCGTCGGCGGCCCCCTCGGGAGAGCAGGGGCAGCCGGCACCCGACCCGTCCAAGTCCACGACCGCACCCACTCCCACACCCGGCCCCAGCCTCTCCGACGAGGAGAAGAAGCTGGTCTCGCTGTGCGGTAAGCAGTAAGAAGCAGCCGTGAGGGGCCCTGTCACACGATGAGCAGCACTTCCAACACGCCGACGCACCACACGTCCACGATCGGCTCGATCGGCACCCCGAGCCGGCGCAACACCGAGCTCGCGCTGCTGGTGTTCGCCGTGGTCATCCCGGTGTTCGCCTACGCCAACGCCGGACTGGCCATCAACGGCTCGGTGCCGCCGGGCCTGCTGAGCTACGGGCTCGGCCTCGGCCTGCTCGCCGGCATCGGCCATCTCGTCGTACGGAAGTTCGCCCCGTACGCCGACCCCCTGATGCTGCCGCTGGCCACGCTCCTCAACGGCATCGGCCTGGTCGCCATCTGGCGGCTCGACCAGTCCAAGCGGCTGCAGGCGAGCAGTACGTTCGTCGAGGCGGCCCCCCGCCAGCTGCTGTACTCCGCACTGGGCGTCGCGCTCTTCGTGGTCGTCCTGGTCTTCCTCAAGGACCACCGCGTCCTGCAGCGCTACACCTACATCTCCATGGTCGGCGCGCTGATCCTGCTGCTGCTGCCCCTGGTGCCGGGCCTCGGCATGAACGTCTTCGGCGCCCGGATCTGGATCTCGATCGCCGGATTCACCATCCAGCCGGGCGAGTTCGCGAAGATCGTCCTCGCGATCTTCTTCGCCGGCTACCTCATGGTGAAGCGCGACGCCCTGGCCCTGGCCAGCCGCCGCTTCATGGGCCTCTACCTGCCGCGCGGACGCGACCTCGGCCCCATCATCGCCGTCTGGGTCGTGTCCATCCTGATCCTGGTCTTCGAGACCGACCTCGGTACCTCCCTGCTCTTCTTCGGCATGTTCGTGATCATGCTGTACGTCGCCACCGAGCGGACCAGCTGGATCGTGTTCGGTCTGCTGATGTCCGCGGCCGGCGCCGTCGGCGTGGCCTCCTTCGAGTCGCACGTCCAGCAGCGCGTCCAGGCATGGCTCGACCCGATGCGCGAGTACGAGCTCAGCCA
The DNA here is from genome assembly GCF_019710745.1 of Streptomyces beigongshangae. Taxonomy (GTDB): domain Bacteria; phylum Actinomycetota; class Actinomycetes; order Streptomycetales; family Streptomycetaceae; genus Streptomyces; species Streptomyces beigongshangae. The sequence goes on along the minus strand of NZ_JAHKJW010000072.1, from coordinate 29,416 downwards.
GGAAGGCGTCATCGGCCACACCGAGCAGTCCATGCAGGCCCTGTGGGCGTTCGGCTCCGGCGGCACCCTCGGCACCGGGCTCGGCCAGGGCGACTCCGACCTCATCGGCTTCGCCGCCAACTCCGACTTCATCCTCGCCACCTTCGGCGAGGAGCTCGGCCTGGCCGGCGTGATGGCGATCCTGCTGATGTACGGCCTGATCGTGGAGCGCGGTGTCCGCACCGCCCTCGCCGCCCGCGACCCCTTCGGCAAGCTGCTCGCCATCGGCCTGTCCGGCGCCTTCGCCCTCCAGGTCTTCGTGGTCGCCGGCGGCGTCATGGGCCTGATCCCGCTGACCGGTATGACGATGCCCTTCCTGGCGTACGGAGGTTCCTCCGTCATCGCCAACTGGGCGCTCATCGGCATCCTGCTCCGGATCAGCGACACCGCGCGCCGGCCCGCGCCGGCCCCCGCACCCAACCCCGACGCCGAGATGACCCAGGTGGTCCGACCGTGAACAAGCCCCTGCGCCGGATCGCGATCTTCTGCGGGCTCCTGATCCTCGCCCTGCTGGTCCGCGACAACTGGATCCAGTACGTCCAGGCGGACTCGCTGAAGGACGACACGAAGAACCGCCGCGTCGCGATCGCCCGCTACGCCACCCCGCGCGGCGACATCATCGTCGACGGCGAACCGATCACCGGGTCCACCAAGACGAGCGGTGACGACTTCAACGACTTCGAGTACAAGCGCACGTACAAGGACGGCGCGATGTGGGCCCCCGTCACGGGCTACGCCTCGCAGGCCTTCGGCGCCACGCAGCTGGAGAGCATCGAGGACGGCATCCTCACCGGCAACGACGACCGGCTCTTCTTCCGCCGCACCCTCGACATGATCACCGGCAAGAAGCAGGAGGGCGGCAACGTCGTCACCACGCTCAACGCCGCCGCGCAGAAGGCCGCGTACAACGGCCTGCTGAAGCAGGGCAAGGGCGCCGTCGCCGCGATCGACCCGGGCACCGGCGCGATCCTGGCGCTGGCCTCCACCCCCTCGTACGACCCCTCGACGTTCGCCGGGAACTCCAGCAAGGTCGACGGCAAGGCCTGGCAGAAGCTCCAGAAGGAGAACAACCCCGACAACCCGATGCTCAACCGGGCGCTGCGCGAGATCTACCCGCCCGGGTCCACCTTCAAGGTGGTCACGGCCGCCGCGGCGCTGGAGAAGGGCATCTACGACAGCGCCGACGAGAAGACCGACTCGCCGCTGCCGTACACCCTGCCGGAGAGCACCACCGAGCTGAAGAACGAGGGGAACCTCCCCTGCAAGGACGCGACCCTGCGCGAGGCGCTGCGCGTGTCCTGCAACACCGTCTTCGGCAAGCTGGGCGTCGACGTCGGCAAGGAGGACATGCTGGAGCAGGCCAAGAAGTTCGGCTTCAACGAGGAGCAGTTCGTGCCGATCCGCTCCAGCGCCTCCATCTTCCCGGAGAAGATGGACCGGCCGCAGACCGCGCTCAGCTCGATCGGCCAGTTCGAGACGGCCACGACTCCGCTCCAGATGGCCATGGTGGCCTCCGCCATCGCCAACGACGGCACGCTCATGAAGCCGTACATGGTCGACAAGCTCCAGGCGCCGGGCCTCGACGTCATCGAGCAGACCGACCCCTCGAAGATGAGTGAGCCGCTGTCCGAGAAGAACGCCCAGATCCTCCAGTCGATGATGGAGACGGTCGTCAAGGAGGGCACCGGTACCCGGGCCCAGATCAACGAGAGCGGCGTCACCGTGGGCGGCAAGACCGGTACCGCCCAGCGCGGTGTCGAGAACAGCGAGAACCCGTACGCCTGGTTCATCTCGTACGCGAAGCTCGAAGACGGCAGCTCCCCGGTCGCCGTCGCCGTGGTCGTCGAGGACGAGAGCGCCAACCGTGACGACATCTCCGGCGGCGGTCTCGCCGCTCCGATCGCGAGGGACGTGATGAAGGCAGTCATCGACAGCAAGAAGTGACCCCGCTCACGTCCCCCTCGCATCGGTGCACGTTGCGATACCGGTCCTGTATCGGGTGACGGTTGTGGCCAGGTCAGTCAAGGCGGTCCGGGTACGGTATGCCCGGACAGCACACCGCCGGACCACACGTGGTGTGGTCAGGACCGTCGGAAAAGGCTGGTAGGTAGCTATGGAAGAGCCGCGTCGCCTCGGCGGCCGGTACGAGCTGGGCCACGTGCTCGGCCGTGGTGGCATGGCGGAGGTACACCTCGCCCATGACACCCGGCTCGGCCGCACGGTGGCGGTGAAGACGCTGCGGGCGGACCTCGCGCGCGACCCGTCGTTCCAGGCCCGCTTCCGCCGGGAGGCCCAGTCGGCCGCCTCGCTCAACCATCCCGCGATCGTCGCCGTGTACGACACCGGTGAGGACTACATCGAGGGCATCTCCATCCCGTACATCGTGATGGAGTACGTCGACGGGTCCACCCTGCGCGAGCTGCTGCACTCCGGGCGCAAACTGCTGCCCGAGCGCACCCTGGAGATGACCATCGGCATCCTCCAGGCGCTGGAGTACTCGCACCGCGCGGGCATCGTCCACCGCGACATCAAGCCGGCGAACGTCATGCTGACGCGCAACGGCCAGGTCAAGGTCATGGACTTCGGCATCGCCCGTGCGATGGGCGACTCCGGCATGACGATGACGCAGACCGCCGCCGTCATAGGAACGGCGCAGTACCTCTCCCCGGAGCAGGCGAAGGGCGAGCCGGTCGACGCCCGCTCCGACCTGTACTCGACGGGCTGCCTGCTGTACGAACTCCTCACGGTGCGCCCGCCGTTCATCGGGGATTCCCCGGTCGCGGTCGCGTACCAGCACGTGCGCGAGGAGCCGCAGGCGCCGAGCGTCTTCGATCCCGAGATCACGCCCGAGATGGACGCCATCGTCCTGAAGGCGCTCACCAAGGACCCGGACTACCGCTACCAGTCCGCCGACGAGATGCGCCTGGACATCGAGGCATGCCTCGACGGCCAGCCCGTCGCGGCCACGGCGGCCATGGGTTCGGTCGGTTACGGCGGCTATCCGGACGAGCAGCCGACGACGGCCCTGCGCTCCTCGGACGGCCAGCACACCACGCTGCTGCCCCCGGCCAACCCGGACGACGGCAGTTTCGGCTACGACGACCGGGCGGGCCGGCGCCGCCAGCAGAAGAAGAACAACACCTCGACGATCCTCCTGGTGGTCGCCGGTGTGCTCGTGCTGGTCGGCGCGATCCTCATCGGCAAGTGGGCGTTCAGCGGGGACGGCGGCCCCGGGGACGACTCGTTCCCCGCGCCCAACTTCGTGAACCGGACCGTGGCCGACGCCAGACAGACGGCGGAGAACCGCGATCTCGAACTCGTGATCAACGAGAAGCCGTGCGAGACCACGCCCAAGGACAGCGTCTGCGACCAGAACCCGGCCGCGGGGACGGACGCCAAGGCGGGCGACACGATCACGCTGACGGTGTCGACGGGGGCGCCGAAGGTGGCGGTCCCCAACGTCATCGACGACCCGGTGGAGGACGCCACCAAGAAGCTCGAAGGCGAGAAGTACGAGTTCGAGGTCAAGACGGAGACCAAGGAGTCCAGCGAGGACCCCGGCACCGTCCTCGACCAGGACCCGGCCGCGGGTGACGAGGTGCAGAAGGGCTCCACGATCACCCTCACCGTCGCCAAGGAGAAGAAGCAGGTCACCGTTCCGGACGTGAGCGGTCAGGGCTGCGACCAGGCCAAGGCCCGGATGCAGGAGAACGACCTCACCGGCAACTGCACCGAGGTGGAGACCGACGACGAGAACCTGGTCGGCAAGGTCGTCGCCACCTCGCCCCAGGCGAACTCGCCGGTCGACCCCGGGTCCACGGTGACCCTCCAGATCGGCAAGGCGAAGGAGCAGGAGGAGGAAGAGGAGCCGGAGCCGCAGAAGTTCGCCATGCCGAAGGTGACCCAGATGACGCTCGCCCAGGCCAAGCAGGTCCTCGCGCAGAGCCAGCTCCAGCTCGGCGACGTCAACGGTTCGCAGGACGACAACTCCATCGTCCTCGCCAGCGATCCCGGACAGGGCAACGAGGTGAAGCCCGGTGACCGGGTCAACCTCGTCACGGTCGGCGGCGGCGGACAGAACAACGGCGGCAACGGCAACGGCGGTCTCTTCGGAGGGTCCTCGGGCTGACGCCCGTGCCTCACCCTCCGGTGTGTCACCCGGTCACGGCGAAGCCCCGGTCCCCTTTCGAGGGAACCGGGGCTTCGCCGTTCGCAGGGTTCCACGGTTCCGCGGTCAGCGGGAGTGGTCCGCCGTGGTCCGGTGGTCCGGTGGTTCGCGGAGCGGTCCGGTCCGCGGAAGTGGTCCGCGGGAGTCGTCAGCGGAGCTCCGGGGGTGGCGTCCGCTCGTCGTCCACCTTCTCCACGCGGTCCAGCTCGCCCCAGACCACGTACCGGTAGCGGGACGTGTAGACCGGCGTGCAGGTCGTGAGCGTGATGTAGCGGCCCGCCTTCGTCCTCCCCGACTCCTTGGGGACGGGCGCCAGGACGTTGACGTTGAACTTCGACGTCTCCGGGAGGGTCGCGTAGACCTTGTAGACGTACCAGTTGTCCTTGGTCTCGAAGACGATCGGGTCGCCCTTCCCGAGCTTGTCGATGTCGTGGAACTTCGCCCCGTGGCCGTCGCGGTGGGCGGCCAGCGAGAAGTTGCCCTTCTCGTCCTGGGGGAGGGCGGACTTCACGGGGTCCGTGTAGTAGCCCGCGACGCCGTTGTTCAGCATCTTCGTGGAGGTGCCCTTCTTGACCAGCACCTCGTCGCCGCCCATCGCCGGGACGTGCAGGAAGCCGATGCCGTCCTTGGTGTCCAGACCGACCGGGCCCCGGTCCTCGGCCCAGTGGTCGCGCACCTTGTCGCCCTGCTTGTCGGCCTCGCGGTCCGCGACCACGTTCGTCCACCACAGCGAGTAGGCGACGAACAGGCCGAGGACCAGACCCGCCGTGATGAGGAGTTCGCCGAGGAGGCTGACGGCCGCCGCGATCCGGCCGCCACCGCGCCGTCGCGGCGCGGGCGAGGGCGGGGACGCCGGCGCGTCCGTGTGTTCTCCGTGGTCGGTCGTCGCTGCCACTGCCTTGTCCCCGTCTGGTGTCTCAGTCCGATGTCTCAGTCTGGCTTTTCAGTCTGATGTCTCAGTCTGGTGTCTCGATGTGGCGTCCCGGAAATCCGGGACGCCCCGCGTCGTGCCGCCGAGGGCTCCCGCCCGCGTGCTCAGCCGACGAGCGCGTCCGGTTTGCCCTTGTCGCGCGGCCGTTCCTCGGCCATCGCACCCCAGACGATCATCCGGTACTTACTGGTGAATTCCGGGGTGCAGGTGGTGAGGGTGATGTAGCGGCCGGGCTTCCTGAAGGTCGACCCCTTGGGGATCGCGTCCAGGACAGCCGTGTTGCTGGGCGCCGTCACCGGCAGGATCGAGGCCATCTCGTAGACGTAGTACGTGTCCTGCGTCTCGACGACGATCGGGTCGCCCGGCTTGAGGCGGTTGATGTAGCGGAACGGTTCGCCGTGGGTGTTGCGGTGACCCGCGAGCCCGAAGTTTCCCGTCCTGGCGTCGGGCATCGCGGTCTTCACGCCCTCTTCGGCGTAGTGGCCGACCATGCCGCGGTCCAGTACCCGCTTCTTGTCGATGCCCTCGGCGATCGGCACCACCACGTCGAGCTTCGGGATGTGCAGGAGGGCGAAACCCTGGCCCGGCTCGAAGGCGCCCGGGTTCCGCTTGCCGTTCGCCCAGTCCTCCTGCAGGCTGCTCGCCGCGCTGTCGGCCTGTGCCTGGGCCCGTATGTTCGTCCAGTACAGCTGGTAGGTCACGAACAGCAGCATCAGTACGCCCGCGGTGATGAAGACCTCGCCGACCGCCCGGCTGACCATCACGGCCGCGCCCGGTTTCCGCGCCTTCGCCGCGCGCCGGGCCGCCGTGCGCGAGGCGGGTGCGTCGGCCGCGCGGGCGTCCGTCTGCTCCTCTTGGGATCCGTCGGTCCCGGTCCCGGTCCCGCTGTTCCCGCCGTGCCTCCCGTGGCGCTTGGCGGCCTTGCGCCGGGCCGCACGGCCTCCCGGGGTACCCGTGCCGCCCGGCGACCCCACGGGGGCCGCAGAGGGCGTGGAGCGCCTTCGTGAAGGGGTGCCGGATCCTTCCTCGGTGACCACCGGCAGCGCGACCGTCTCTCCGGGAGCCGGGGAGCGCCTGTGCGGCGACCGCTGCTGCGGTCGCCGAGGCTGAGCCTGCGGCTGCGGCTGCGGTGACTGCGGCGGTGCGTACGGCTGTGGTTGCGGCTGGGCGTACGGCAGCGGCTGGGCGTACGGCAGCTGGGATTCGGTGTAGGCCGTCCGGGGGCCCGCGGGGGAGGGCCCCGTCTGCTGGTAGGGGGCCTGCGGTTGCGCGTAGGACTGCTGCTGGGGCGGTGTGTACGGCGGTCGCGGCTCGGAGTAGCCGTGCGCGGGCTCCGCGTGTGCGCGCTGCACCGGCTCCGCGTACGCCGACGTGCTCTGCCCGGCACCGGTCTGCCCGGCACCGGTCTGCCCCACCCCGACGCTCCAGTCCGGTGCGTACGCCTGCGGGTCGTACCACTGCTGCGGTGCGGTCGCCGGCTGCTGCCCGCCCGGCAGGGGATCGCTGAGCGGGTCGGCCAGCCCGTCCACGGCGGCCTGCATCGCGCTGCCGGTCCGGCCGTCGCCCGTCGGGCCGGTGCCGGAGGCCGCCCCGAAGGGGACCGCGCCCCCGTAGCCGCCCGGCGCCTCGAATGCCGCAGCGCCCCCGTACGCGGTGTCCTCGCCGTACGGGGTCGCACTGTCGCGCTCGGGGCGCAGGGCGGTCACGCCGTGACCCTGCCCACCACCGGGGCGAGCCCCACCGACCTGGCCACGGCTCCCTGGTCACCGCACTCGGCCAGCCAGTTGGCCAGCATGCGGTGCCCGTGCTCGGTCAGCACGGACTCGGGGTGGAACTGCACCCCTTCGACCGGGAGTTCACGATGTCTGAGACCCATGATGATCCCGTCGTGGGTACGGGCCGTGACCTCGAGGCCGGCCGGCACGGTCTGCGGCTCGGCGGCCAGCGAGTGGTAGCGGGTGGCGGTGAAGGGGGAGGGCAGACCGGCGAACACGCCCGTCCCGTCGTGCTCGACGAGCGAGGTCTTGCCGTGCAGCAGTTCGGGCGCCCTGCCCACCACACCGCCGTACGCCACCTGCATCGACTGCATCCCGAGGCAGACCCCGAAGACGGGGACCCCGGTCGCGGCGCAGTGCCGCACCATGTCGACGCAGACCCCGGCCTCCTCGGGCGTGCCGGGGCCGGGCGACAGCAGCACACCGTCGAACCCGTCCTGCGCGTGCGCCATCGCCACCTCGTCGTTGCGCAGCACCTCGCACTCGGCGCCGAGCTGGTAGAGGTACTGGACCAGGTTGAAGACGAAGCTGTCGTAGTTGTCGACGACGAGGATCCGTGCGCTCACTGGTCGTCCACCGTCACATCGTTGAAGGGGAGCAGCGGTTCGGCCCAGGGGAACACGTACTGGAAGAGCACGTAGACCGCCGCGAGGACCAGCACGACGGAGAGCAGTGCCTTGATCCACACGTTCCCCGGCAGATGCCGCCAGATAAAGCCGTACATGCCGTCCCTTCCGTCGCACCACGGCACCAGACTCACGCCGTACCCGACCAGACTAACGGCGTAGGGCCTCCGGTTTCCCAGCCTCCACGGGCTGGGTCTCGTCGAGATGCCCCCAGACGATCAGCCGGTGGCTGTGGCCCCATTCCGGTTCGCAGGTGGTCAGCGTCAGGTAACGGCCCTCCCGCGTGTACCCGGACTTCTCCGGTACGGGGTCGATGACGGCTGTGTCACTCGGCACCGTCCGGTAGGGCCCGGTGTCGATGCGGTAGGTGAACCAGGTCCTGCCGTCGGTCAGCACCACCCGGTCCCCCGGACGCAACCGGGGGAAGTCCTTGAACGGGTCCCCGTGGGTCCGGCGGTGGCCGGCCACGGCGAAATTGCCCCGCTCACCGAGTCGCGCGGTACCGGCGTAGTGGCCCAGGCCCTTCTTGAGGGTCTTCGTCCTCGTGCCTTCGAGCACGGGCTTGTTCCACGTGAAACCAAGCCGTGGGACGTACATGACGGCAAAGGGCTTTCCGTCCCTGTACGCGGCGGGCTTCGCGGGAGCCGCGCCCGGACTCTCCGCCGTCCCCGGCCCACCGGATCCGGCGGCCGCGGCATCCCTCGCCCACTGCCGCTCCAGCTGCGCGATCTGGTCGTCCATGGCGGTGTCGGCCTTCACTCCCGTCCAGAACAACACGTAGAGGACGAAGAGCACGATCACCGTGCCGACGGTGACGCACAGCTCGCTGACCGTCCTGACGACCACCCGTACCGACACGACGTCCCCCAGCGGCAGCTGTTCACGTACTCACAGCCTCCTCCCCTCAGGGGTCCGGCTCCACAGGTTCCCGGGTTCTGGGGCCCTGACGGACTCAGGACCTCGCGTACCGCTACTCCACGGGCTTCGCGTAGTGGAGGTCGACCGTGCCCGAGTAGCCGGGCAGCGTCGTCGTCCCGTTCTCCTCGACCTTCCAGCCGAGCCCGTAGACATTGACGTACACCATGTAGTTCTGGATCGCGGGGGACGCCGAGAGGGCCTTCTCCAGCCTCTCCGGGTCACCGACCGCCTGGATCTTGTACGGGGGAGAGTAGACGCGGCCCTGGAGGATGAGGGTGTTGCCGACGCAGCGGACGGCGCTGGTGGAGATCAGCCGCTGGTCCATGACCTTGATCCCCTCGGCCCCGCCCTGCCACAGGGCGTTCACCACGGCCTGCAGGTCCTGCTGGTGGATGACCAGGTAGTCGGGCTGCGGCTCGGGGTAGCCGGGGAGCTTTGCCTTGGCGTTCGGAGGCGCGTCGTCGAGGGTGACCGTGAGGGCCTTGCCCTTGAGCCTCTGGGTGCCCGCGTTCTTCTCCAGCGCGGCCAGCCTGGCCGACTCCGCCGCGGTGCTGCCGTTGTCCCGCTCGGCGAGGCTCTCGACGTCCTCGCGCAGCGATCCGTTGCTCTCGTCGAGCTGCCCGTTCTTGTGGCTGCGCTCATGGATGAGGTCGGAGAGCCTGAGCAGCGAGGCGTCCGTACGGATGTTGGTGCCCTTGGCCGTGTCGAAGCTGGTGAAGAAGATCAGCCCCGCCAGGGCGAAGACGGCCGCGGTCAGCACCCGCACCGGCCGGAAACGTCCGGAATCCCTGAAACGCCGGGTGCGGTCAGGGCTGGAATCCGGCTGGGGGAAGTCGGCAGAATTGCTCAACGTACCCTTATCTCCTTCGGCGCCACGGAAGCACTACGCTAACGGACGCCCGGGGGAGCACTAAAAGTCCCCTTGTACGCTGCCTCGAAGCAGCCCACGTTCCCTGCGCGGCCACGCAGCGCATCGACAGGAGAGACCCTCGTGCCGAAGTCACGTATCCGCAAGAAGGCCGACTACACGCCGCCCCCGGCGAAGCAGGCGACCAACATCAAGCTGAACAGCCGTGCCTGGGTCGCCCCGGTCATGCTGGCCCTGTTCCTCATCGGCCTGGCCTGGATCGTGGTGTTCTACGTGACGAACGGCTCGCTGCCGATCGACTCGCTGGGCAACTGGAACATCGTGGTCGGCTTCGGCTTCATCGCGGCGGGGTTCGGCGTCTCCACGCAGTGGAAGTAACGCCCGCTCACGGGAGGGATCAGGGGCCTGTACGGAGTCCGTACAGGCCCCTGTCCGCATGCCCCGACGTCCCGTCCATGATCCCGTCCACAGTCCCGTGCGCGTGCCCTGCCCACAAGCTCTGGCCCTAGGTGTCCACTGAGTTATCCACAGCGGTGTCCACAGTGGGGAAAAGGTCAGAAGATCTGTGGATAACTTTTCGGATGCTGCACTGTGCTGACGCCGGTACGACTGACCTACCGGGATCCGGAAACCCGTTCGCCCCTGTCCTGCCTGCGGAAATCCGAGCCAGCGGCGAGGGCACGCGTGTTCCCCGACAGCATGCACAAGATCCGCCACGGTCTGTGGACAACGTGTGCTTCCGGTGACCTGGACCACCCGGGCCAGGTGAGCCGACCGGTCGGGTGAGCCACCGTGTCAGGTGAGCTGGCCGGTCCTGATGAGTGTCATGACCACGACCGCGAACAGGACGAGCGCGCACGCGCCGTACTGGACGAGCGCACGCCTCTCCCGGGGCGCGTGCACCATCGCGTACCCGATGAGGACACCGCCGACGAGTCCGCCGATATGGGCTTCCCAGGCGATGTTGCTCCACCCGAAGGTGAAGATCAGGTTGATCACCAGCAGGGCGATGACCGGACGCATGTCGTGGTTGAGCCGCCGCATCAGGACGGCGGTGGCACCGAAGAGACCGAAGATCGCACCGGAGGCACCGAGCGAGGGCTGGTTCGGCTCGGCGATCAGATACGTGAGCGCGCTGCCGGCCAGACCGGAGACCCCGTACAGGGCGAGGTAGCGGGCGCGGCCGAGCGCCGCCTCCAGGGGACCGCCGATCCACCACAGGCTGAGCATGTTGAACGCGATGTGGATGTAGCTCCCGTGCAGGAACATCGCCGTGACCATGCGGTACCACTGGCCCTCGGCGACACCCTCGACCTCTCCGAGGACCGGTACGAACGCGCGGCCGATCAGGTCGAAGCTGTCGGTGAAGCGGTCACCCACACGGAGCTGGACCAGGAAGAGGACGAGGTTGAGCCCGACCAGGACCTTGGTGACGAGCCGGGGGTCGGCGCCGATCGTGCCGCCCGCGATGGTCCGGGGCTGCGAGGCGCCGGGTGCGTGTCCCGTGCCGGAGCCGTCCCGTACGCACTCGGGGCACTGGAAGCCGACCGAGGCGCTGACCATGCACTCGGGGCAGATGGGGCGCTCGCACCGGGTGCAGCGGATGCCGGTCTCCCGGTCCGGGTGCCGGTAGCAGGTGGGCAGGCTCGGGGCACCCTGCGGTCCCTGCGGGCTGCCTGGCGCCTGATCCATCGGGGTCCCCTCGTCCTTCTGTACACCTGGGTACGCAACACTCCGCCCCGCTCATCCTTACGGATGGACGGGGCGTTTGGTTCCCTGCGGGAGCCTTGCGCGGGCTCCGCAACCCGGGTTCCGCAACCCGGGCTCCGCGGCACGAGCCGGAAAGGGCTCGCGGGAAAGGGCCCGCCGAAGAGAGCTCGACGAGGGGGCCACCGAAGGGGCCCGGCTCAGCGGGTCTCGACGACGACCGACTCGATGACGACGTCCTTGACGGGACGGTCGGTGCGCGGGTTGGTCTGCACCGCGGCGATGGCGTCCACGACCTTCTGGCCGGCCCCGGCGGTGACCTCGCCGAAGATCGTGTGCTTGCGGGTCAGCCACGCCGTCGGGGAGACGGTGATGAAGAACTGCGAGCCGTTGGTCCCCGGCCCGGCGTTCGCCATGGCCAGCAGGTACGGCTTGTCGAAGGCGAGGTCGGGGTGGAACTCGTCCTCGAACTCGTAGCCGGGACCACCGGTGCCGTTGCCCAGCGGGTCACCGCCCTGGATCATGAAGCCGCTGATCACCCGGTGGAAGACCGTGCCGTCGTAGAGCTTGTCCGTGGACTTCTCACCCGTGGCCGGGTTGGTCCACTCACGCTCGCCCGTGGCGAGTTCGACGAAGTTCCGGACCGTCTTGGGCGCGTGGTTCGGCAGGAGCCGCACTTCGATGTCGCCGTGATTGGTCTTCAGGGTGGCGTAGAGCTGCTCGGCCACGATCTGCCTTCCGTTGTCCTCTGTGACCCTCCGATCCTCGCACGGCCCGTGCCGCCGGTCCCCCGGTCACCGCCGTACGGTTCGCTCCGGCCTCTTCAGCCGGTTCGCCCCAACCGCTTCAGTCGCTCTTCGGCCGCTTCGCTTCAAACAGGAGCGCGGTACAAGGGATCCGTGGCATTGTCGTCCCCAGCTCCCGTTGCACCGTATTGATCGGTTATTCCACCAAGTAGACACAGAATCACCATTCGTGACCCGGATGCCTGTCCACTCATGCCCCGAAACGCTCCGGCAGGCATGATCCGGATTAGGGGGGAAAGGTGAACTGTGACTTTATGGGGACGGCCCCAAGCCCCCAAGTACGCCACCGAGGAGGAGGATCCCGTGACCCGCAAGGACAGCGTGCGCGCGGCGGCCGAGTCGGCGAAGGACAGCGTGCGGCACGCCGCGGAAGTGGTGGCGCCCTACGCCGACACGACAAAGGACCGAGCCAGCCACTACGCGCATGAAGCGCGCGTGAAGCTCGCGCCCAAGGTGTCGTCCGCCGCTCTCCAGGCCGCCGAACAGGCCCGCACGCAGTACGACGCTCATCTCGCACCACGACTTGAGCAGGCGCTCACCCATGTGCCGCCGAAGGTCGACCAGGCTGCCCATGAGGCTGCCGTCCGTACCCGCAAGGCCGCCCGGCAGGCGGCGGACTACTCCCGCCCGAAGCTTGAGCAGGCCAAGGCCGCGGCCGGGCCCGTCCGTGAGGAGGCCGCGGCCCGGAGCACGGCGGCGCTCGCCGCCCTGCGCGGCCAGGTCTCGGCCCGTGAGATCGAGAAGCTGGTCCGCAAGCACGAGCGGCGGGCCAGGACCGGCCGCCTCGCCAAGCGGCTGGCCGTCCTGGGCATCGTGGCCGGCGGCGCTTTCGCCGCCTGGAAGTGGTGGGACAAGCAGGCCAACCCCGACTGGCTGGTCGAGCCGCCCGCCGCCACCGAGGTGCCGGAGACCGGCCGCCTGGCGTCGGTCGACGGCAGCGGCCAGGAAGACCTCGACCCCGAGGTCCAGGCCAAGCAGGCCGAGGTGGAGGCAGCGGACCAGACGGAGCGCGGCTGACGCGGCTGATACGTCTGGCGCGACTGACATGTCGGACGCGAACCCCGGACCTGGCGAACGGCTGTGGGGCAGGAGACTTGAAGTCTCCTGCCCCACAGCCGTGTTTCACGTGAAACAGACAGCACCCACCGGGAGCCGGCCACGCTTCGGACAACCTTGAGCGCATGGTGGCCAGATCCTGCGTCTCGATGACGTTTGCAACCGACCGACAGGGCAACTTTCACGCCGAAGCGTCTCACGGAGTGCAGTTTCCTGATTACGTGATTCCGTTCACGGCAGCTCACGCGAGCCTTCACGACTCCTGCATGTCACACCTATGCCACCTCGACGACCCCCGCGACACCTCCCGGACCCCCGCCCCAATCACCTCTTTGCACAAACAATCGCAAAGATCGCAACGAGAATCCTGTGATGCACTTCACCGCATTCGTGTCACACACGGCTTTGACGCCCGAAGGAGATGCAGGTTGAGGGTTGGCGGGACCACGTCACACCTTGATGGACGGCCAACTCCTGCACGTGAGGCACCTGTTGGGCCGGACACCGCCGGGCCAAAGACTCCGTAAAAAACTTGAGACCAAAAATTCTTCGCGCACGACCTGCCTGGCGCCCCGACCCCGACCGCGGAGGACCCTTCGGCGCCCCCTGAAGACCAGTCATCGGCCGACCCTCACCCCACCTTACAGAAAAACCCCCTTTGACCTGCATAAAGCCGGTCAAAGGGGGTTCCTTCGGTGGAGCCTAGGGGAGTCGAACCCCTGACATCTGCCATGCAAAGACAGCGCTCTACCAACTGAGCTAAGGCCCCGAAAAGGAGGCGTACCCCAGAAGATCTCCCTCTGGGTCACCACCGCAGACCAGAGTACCGGGTCACCCCCCGTATCCCGCAAAAGGATTGGGGGTCCCGGTACACGACCACTCTCCGTAAGATGCACGACGTGGTTCGCTAGAGCGAACCGCGGTACTTGGGGAAGCGATGGGGAGACGCACATGGACGCCGCACAGCAGGAAGCAACCGCGAGAGCCCGGGAGCTGCAGCGGAACTGGTACGGGGAGCCGCTGGGGGCGCTCTTCCGCAGGCTCATAGACGACCTGGGTCTCAACCAGGCCCGTCTGGCGGGAGTGCTCGGCCTGTCCGCGCCCATGCTGTCCCAGCTGATGAGCGGACAGCGCGCCAAGATCGGCAATCCCGCGGTGGTCCAGCGCGTCCAGCTGCTCCAGGACCTGGCGGGGCAGGTCGCGGACGGCAGTGTGAGCGCCGCCGAAGCCACCGAGCGCATGGACGAGATCAAGAAGTCGCAGGGGGGCTCTGTGCTCAGCAACACCACGCAGTCGACCACCGGTTCGGGCGGAGCACCCACGGTGAAGCGGGTGGTGCGCGAGATCCAGTCACTGCTGCGCTCGGTGTCCGCGGCGGGGGACATCATCGAGGCGGCGGACACCCTCGCCCCGACCCACCCGGAGCTGGCAGAGTTCCTCCGGGTGTACGGAGCCGGGCGCACGTCCGACGCGGTCGCCCACTACCAGTCCCACCAGAACTGAGCACACCGCCCGGCCGCCGGACACCCCGCCGCGGAAAGCCCTCCGGACTTTCCGCGGCCGGTTGCCGGGCAGCCGGGCGGCCCGGCAACCGGGCACCTCGGAAGGGCCGCCGTACCGACCGCCGAAGGGGGAGCGACGTACGACCATGGGTGAGGTCTTCGCCGGCCGGTACGAACTGGTCGACCCGATCGGACGCGGGGGGATAGGTGCGGTCTGGCGCGCCTGGGACCACCGGCGCCACCGGTACGTGGCCGCCAAGGTGCTCCAGCAGAGCGACGCCCACTCGCTGCTGCGGTTCGTGCGCGAGCAGGCGGTACGGATCGATCATCCCCATGTGCTCGCGCCCGCCAGCTGGGCCGCCGACGACGACAAGGTCCTGTTCACCATGGACCTCGTCGGCGGGGGATCGCTGGTCCACCTGATCGGGGACTACGGCCCGCTGCCGCCACCCTTCGTCTGCACGCTGCTCGACCAGTTGCTGGCGGGACTCGCCGCGGTGCACGCGGAGGGGATCGTGCACCGTGACATCAAGCCCGCCAACATCCTGCTGGAGGCGACCGGCACGGGCCGTCCCCGGCTGCGGCTGTCCGACTTCGGCATCTCGATGCGTCTCGGCGAGCCACGGCTCACCGAGACCAACTACGTGGTCGGCACACCCGGTTACTTCGCCCCCGAGCAGCTGCTCGGCGCGGACCCGGACTTCCCGGCCGACCTCTTCGCCGTGGGTCTGGTGGCCCTCTATCTCCTGGAGGGAGCCAGACCCGACGCCAAGGCGCTCGTCGAGCACTTCGCGGCCCACGGCACCCCGAGCGCCCCCAAGGGGGTCCCCGAGCCCCTGTGGCAGGTCGTGGCGTCGCTGCTCGAACCGGACCCGGAGGCACGGTTCCGTACGGCCACCGGGGCACGCAAGGCGCTCGCCTCGGCCAGGGAACTCCTTCCGGAGCCCGGCCCCGACGACGAACTGATCGAGATCTTCGACCAACTCGGTCCGCTTCCTGCGGGCTTCGGCCCCGAGGGCCCCCTCACGACCGCAACGCCCTCCGGCCGAGGGCCACTGCGGCAACAAGAGCCGCAGCAGGGGCAGCAGGGGCAGCAGGGAAGTCTTTCATCATCGGAGGCCCGCACGGGAGCCGTCTCCCCGGCGGCCCGCCCCGCGGCCGGGCCCCCCTCCTCCGCCGGTCCCTCCTCCGCCGGTCCCTTCTCCGAACGGCCGACCACGGACCCCGTCGCTCCACGTCCCCCCACGCCGTCGGACACCGGCAGCTTCCGTCTGCCGCCCCCGCCCCCGACCGGTGCTCCCCCCGCCCCCCTCCTTCCGGCCCCGTACCCGCAGGTCCCGGCCCCCGCGCCCCAGCCGCCCCCGGAACAACCTCCGCACCCACAGCCGCGTGGGCCGGTCTCGACCGCTTCGTACACCGCTCACGACGTTCCGGTTCCGCCCCGGCCCCTGCCCCGGCCACAGGCACAGCCGGTCGCGCGGCACCGGGGCAGGCGGGCGCGGCGACGGCCGGGACCGCCCGTGGCCGTGGCGGTCCCGGTGCTCCTGCTCGCGCTGGTCTGCTTCGCGGTCGGCTTCTGGGCACTGGCACAGATCTGAACCGTCCGCCACCACCGAGCCGCCCGCCACCACCGAGCCGCTCGCCGTCACCGAACCGCTCGCCGTCGGGCGACCGCCGTCCACACCGCCAGCCCCAGGACGAGGACGCACCCCGCGCCGATCCCGCCCGCGGCGAGGGCCTTCATCGCGGTGTTCCCGCCCGGGCCGCCGCCCCCTCCGGTCGCCGCGCCACCGCTCACCGCGGCGCTCCGGTCCCCCGCGCCCACTTCGAACACACCGCGTGGTACGGCAGCGCCTCCGTACGCCGGGGCCTCCCCCGCCTCGCCCCGCACCCCCACGTGCAACGTCAGCTCGAAGGGCCCGTCGCCGAACTTGTCGGCCGTGCCCGCCGCGAGGTGCACGACGAGGTAGTACCAGCCGGCGAACCTCATACCGCCGACCTGGTCGTCGACTGCGTACCGGTTCTCGTACGCGACCGGCGGCAGCGGTTCGAGGGCGGTCCGCTGCCGCCTGCCGTCGTATCCGGTGTCGGCGTCGTCCACGAGAGCACGCACGGGATTGTGGAGGGACAGGACGAGGGCGTTCCCCAGGAAGCCGTCACCGCTCGCCGGACCCAGTTCGGCGGCGGCGTCGAGCTGCTGGCCCCAGTCGACGGGAACGCGGTAGAAGAGCGTCTGCCCGGCCCGGATGCCGTCCCTCCAGACACCCTGACCGAGGGAGCGGGCCTCGTTGAAGCTCGTACCGCCCGCACGGGTCCTGGCAGGCCCCTCGGGCGCCAGGGGGGAGGCGGAGTCCCACACCTCCGGGGCGGTCGTCGCGGCGGCCCCGTCCGGAGCGGGTTCCGATATGTACTGGAGTTCCAGGTCCCAGTCGTCCGGCGAGGACTCGCTCCCGCTCGTACGCTCGACGAGCACCGAGTACGTACCGGCGCCCTTGCAGGTGTACGCGCCGGGGCCGGCCCTTCGCGACGCCCAGGCGGTGAGCGGGCGCGGGCTCCCGGTGGGGCCGAAGCGGGCGGCGCCCGCGTCCCCGGAGAAACACCTGCGTCCGTCGGGATCCCGCAGGGACACCTTCAGGCCGTCGGAGTACACGACCTTCGTACCCGGCCCGGGAACGGCCGTGACCGACACGTAGGCGCTGGACGTCTCGTCGAGCCGCAGCCCGTAGTGGAGCTTCCCGTCGTCGCGGATGGTGCTGCGGTACTTCGTCCCGGGTGCCAGACGTACGGCGTCGGAGGCCCGCGCCGCGCCTTCGACCCGTTCGGCACCGGCGGCGAAGCGGTAGGGAGGGGGAGTGCCGGCCGCCGTCGCCCGCCCCTGTCCCGCCGGGGCCGCGACCGAGAGCAGCGCCGCCGCCCCGGCCAGGACCGCACGTCCGCGCCACCGTCGCGTGCGCCGCTCCATCAAGAGCCCCCTCGCCGTCACCGCTCCACTCGTACCGCCGTTCGTACCGCCGTCGTACCAAACACCCGCGGAACCCCGACCATCCTGCCTCCCTTACCAGGATTCGGGCCACGGGCAACACAAAACCCCGACCGCGAGGCGGCCGGGGTCTGTACTGCGACTGTCGTCGATACTCACGAACCCGTGGGTACGGAGTCGGTCGCCTCCGTCCACAGATCCTGCTCGGCGCGATCCGCCTGGATCTGGCGGTACACGAGGAGCCCGCCGATGGCGGCCAGGGCGACCACAAAAAGCTTCTTCACCGCGCGACCTCGTCTTTCGTTGGCGTTGGGGACTTCTGGCGCCCGACTATACACACCGGCCGATACCGATCGGTGACCTGCGTCGGGGCGTCAACTGGCCCGGCGGAATGCGCAGTAGGGCGGCCTTGCCGCCGCGCTCCTCCCGCTCGCGGCGAAGAATGATCACCTCTTCACCGGAGAAGATTTCATCCCTTTTCTCCTCTCTTCCGGCCGCCGCACGAGCATCGCGTCCATATGAGTGGTGTTCATCAGAAGAACCTCGCGCCACGAGCGTCGGTCCGCCACCTCGCCACCGACATACACATCATGAGGAAAGTACGCAAATCCACCCACCCGAAAGAGAGGGACACCATGACCCGCAACCCGGTCATGAACCTGTGGGCGGCGATCGTCGCCGCTCTCCTCACGCTGTGCACGTCGCTCGGACTGATCACGACGACCGCCGTCGCCGCCGTACCCGACCCGGAGCCGACGCGCAACACCGAGGCTCCGCAGGACGTGGCGGCACCGGAGGAGCCCGTTCGGGACCGGCCCCCCACATGCTCCCTGCCGCCGACGATGAAGCAGCGCATCCACGCCGAGGCACACGGCAGTTCACCGTCCTGCCGGAACCGACCGCTGACGGACGCCACGACCCCGGACACGTCCGCCGGACACGACAGCGCCCCGGACTCCGGAGCCAGGGCCTCCGGCACGCGGGACATCGCCGTTCCGGCACAGGCCGGCCCTTCCGGACGCACCGGCTCGACGACCGGCTCCATGGACACCGGCACGACCACGGCCGTCCCGGCGGCACAGCCCGGAGGCAGGGACACCGTCCTCCTCCGTGCGTCCGCCACCACCACGTACGCGTCCGCCGCACCCGGCACGGAACCCGTGCCCCTCGCCGGGGTCGTCCTCCCCGCGCAGTCCCCGGCCCGGGCCGCCGCCGTGATCGCACCGCGATGACCTCGTACCCGAGGCGTCGCCGGGAGCGTACGCCCGTCGTCCCGGCCCAGCGGAAGACCGGCCCACGAGAACGGAAGACCGGCCCTCCACGAGGACGGGAGGCCGACGGCAGACCGATCGCACCTGTGTGTGTTGACTGAATGCAGTCATTGGTATTCCGAAGCACCCCGAACAGCAGAAGACCCCCGGCCACGATCGGCCGGGGGTCTTCGTGCTGCTTCGTGCTGGTGGGGCCAACAGGATTTGAACCTGTGACCTCATCCTCATCAGGTCGATCGAGGCGCCATCTCGACCAAGAGGAACGTCCGCTGAGCCCTGGTCCGGCTGTCGCTGAGGTTCGGCGTTGATCGGTGCCGTACGCCCCTGTTGGTGTCAGCCGCTGGTGTCAGACGATCCAGGCGACCTTGACATGAAGGGCACGTTTGGATCAGCTCCGGGACACCAGCTCGACGGTCAGCGGGGCCGCTGAGTCAAGATCGATCGTGTCTCCGGCGTCTTCGGATAGAGCTTCGTCGGGGTAGTCGGCCGGCACTACGACCAACATCGTGTGTGGGCGGGGAAGCCAGCCCACATCCTGTGGAGGGTCGTAGCGGCCGATATCAATGATCCGCACCAGCGTCTCGGGTATTCCTACGAGGCAGCTGTCACCGGTGTGCAGGTTCCATGGCTCAGGGTCGGTCTTGAACAGGCTCATGGTCCATTCCGGGGAGTCGGCCGACACCGCGAAGGCTCTCCGGCCATTCCACCTGACCTGAGACTGCGGATCGATCTCGGCCCATGGCCACTCGACCGAGACATGGAAACGGGACACGTCAGCCACTTGCCCCTGTGCCTGCGGGCAGCTCACACGCAGGACGTCGCCGACCCGGAAGTCTTGATGCGGTGCGTTACTGCCCATGTTGCCCCTGTCGTCGTCCGCCCCGAGAGCTGCACGCTACCGACAGTCTCACCCACCACCCGCCTCAGCTCCCATCCCGTCCACCGTCGCCCCACACACCGTGGAGCGGTCGTGGTTCAGGGCGTCAAGGTGGAGCGCGCCGCTGCACGAACGACCTTGACGCCCTGGGCCGCGACCGCTCGGCTCTGCCTGGGTCGGCGGTGGACGGGATGGGAACTCCCCGCGCACGCCACTACGTCGCCGTAGTCGGGAACGGCGTCCCCACTGCCCCGGTGTCGGCCGATCCCCCGCCGGAGGCAGTTTTGACGTTGGTTCTCTCGGCCGTCTCAACCTCACTCATTCCACCCCTCACTGCCTGTGGTATCCGGCAGACCTCAGCCGTGGCGCACCTGTTCTTGATCCCAAAGCGCCGGTTGGACCTGTTGCAAATCATGCGTGCTGGCCATGTGATGACGCCTGCCCAAGGTGGGGCCCGGTCCGTGGATGGGTGGGGAACCAGGATCGGTCCGGTGCATCGGCCCTCGGTGGGCCAGAGCGTAAAGCGTGATCATCCCGGGGCATCGTCAGGTGGCGCGGGGCCGGGGCGCGCGGGCCGCGGACAGGAGCGAGCCCCGGCCCCCGAGCCCGGCGCCGGACCGCAGTGCGGGCCGGTGGGGTGTGATCTACCCAGCGACGGCTGGAGCCGATGGGGCCAGCGCTACCGGATGGCCGAAGGTCAAGAGCCCTCCGTCCAGGCTCCGCGTGCCTGCGGGCTACGCGACGAGGGGCCGAGGCGTTCCTGTCGTGGCCGGTGGCGCTTGCAGGAGCTGAGGGTTCCCACGGTGGTGCGGTGGTGTTCTCTCATCTCAAGTGCGCCACGGCTGAGGTCTGCCGGATGCTGCGGGCTGCGACCTGGATGAGGTAGGGAAACCTGTGACAACTCGCTGCCGACCGGTCAGGCAGAGGCTTCCTCGCGGTGCGAGCAGCTGGGCCGGTGCCGGGTGGTCAGGGAGAAGCCTTCAGGGGAGCCATGCCGCGCTCGTACAGGTCCACCGCCGTGTCGGCCACGCCCAGGTCGTGGCTGCCCAGGCCGACCGCGACCGAGCACGGCCGGAGGACGTGGCCCATCTGGTGGTGGTCCCACAGGCATCGCGCATCGGCCCATGACTGCGTCGAGATCATCACTACCCCTTCTCGCCCTTCGCCGGGTCCGGGACCTTGAAGTCGTGCTCCCAGGCGAAGCGCGAAGCCGCGTGCACACCGATGGCGAATTCGACCACTGTGCCAGAAGCCGTGCAGGTCGTCCGATGCAGCTCGACGACAGGTTCGCCCGCGGGGAGCTGCAACAGCTTCGTCTCGTCCGGCGTCGCAGCCCTGGCGAAGACGGCTTCCTTCATGCGGTCGATCTCGTACCCCGCGTCGTACAGGACCCGGAAACCTCCGCCGCGGCCGGCTGGTCCTGGAGTCGGGTCCACAATCCGTGTGCCCTCGACGTGCTCGGGCGTACACCGGCGCCCCCTCGGGGAGCCCGTGTGCGGCCGCCACCGCGGGCGGAGCTTCCACGAGGCTGACCGTCTGCGTCTGCTCGTTCCGGCGGTAGCCGCGCCCGGAAGCCACGCGGTCCGCGATGAACGCGACCTCGTCGCCGTCCCGCCACCTGGCCTTGTCGTACCGGGCGGCGCCGAGCCGCTTGAGCCGCTGCCGCTGCCGTACGACGGTGCCGTGGCCCCGGAACGAGGTCACCAGTCCTGCTCTCCGTCACCATCCGCCGCGACATCCAGCACAACCGAGAGCCCGCCCGTCTGGAAGATCTGCTCATCGGCTGATGTCAGCCGTGGATGTCAAAGACCCCCAGCCGGTATCGACTAGGGGTCTTTTCACTGGTGGGGCTAACAGGATTTGAACCTGTGGCCTCATCCTTATCAGGGATGCGCTCTAACCAACTGAGCTATAGCCCCGCCGCGCTCTGCGGTGTATGTCCCGCGCGCTGACCTCTGAAGATTAGCGCACGACGGGGTCAGTCCCAAAATCGGTATCCGTGCTCCGGTCCGGCCTGCCCCGACAGCGCGGGAGCGCACCCCGCACGGGGATGCGCTCTCACTTCGGAAGCGGTGGTGACAACGTTTACTCGTCCTCCGCGAGCGTCAGCTCGACACCGCCCACGAAGCCCGCGGAGAGGTTGTAGATGAACGCGCCGAGCGTGGCGAGCGCGGTGGCCAGGACGACGTCGATGACCGCGATGATCGACGTGAAGATGAGCACGCGCGGCAGCGACAGGAACGACTGCAGGTCGAAGCCGTTCGACTCGTTCGAGCCGGTCGCCTCGGAGATCGTGCCGCCCACCGTGGAGAAGACGCCCATGGCGTCCATGACCATCCACAGCACCGCGGCCGCGACGATCGTGCAGATGCCGAGCGCGATGGAGAGCAGGAAGCTGACCTTCATCACCGACCAGGGGTCGGCCTTGGCCACCCGCAGCCGGGCCTTGCGCGTACGGGGTGTGGTGCGCGCCCCGGTGCGCGGTCGGCGGACGGCGGCACCGGAGCCCGCGGCGGGAGCCGTGTGCGCCGGGTACGCCTGCGGCGGGCGGTACGGCTGGGCGGTCTGCTGCGGCTGCCGCTCCCCCGGCAGGGGCGAGGCCGGGGCCTGTGGCGCCGCCTGGCCCGCGGGAGCCGCCTGGCCCGCGGGGGCCTTCGGGCCGGCAGGTGCCGCGGGGCCCGGAGGCACCTGCGGGCCTGGGGCCGCACCGGCCGCGTACTGCGGCGTCTGCGGGCCTCGGGTGTCCGTCACAGTTCCCCCCTGGGATCCATGAGAATCATGGGAGTCGATCGCCTCCGTGGCGGAGCCACGGCCGCCGTCCGTTCCCGTATCGGTCGAACCGGCGCCCGTGGCTCCGCTCACGATGACTCACTCCTCGCTACTCGTCCGAGGACCGCTCGTCCTCGTCCGTGCCGGCCGTGCCGGCGACCGTCTCGTTCTCGTCCGGGTCGTCGACCACCCCGTCGACTTCCTCGGCCTCACGACCGGCCTCGGCGTTGCGTGCGATACCTACGACGGCATCGCGCTTGCCCAGGTTGATCAGTTGGACGCCCATGGTGTCACGGCCCGTCTCCCTGACCTCGTTGACTCGCGTGCGAATCACACCGCCGGACAGTGTGATGGCGAGGATCTCGTCCGTCTCCTCGACCACCAGCGCGCCGACGAGCGAGCCGCGGTCCTCGACGATCTTGGCAGCCTTGATACCCAGACCGCCGCGGCCCTGGACGCGGTACTCGTCGACGGCGGTCCGCTTCGCGTACCCGCCGTCCGTGGCAGTGAACACGAACGTACCGGGTCGGACGACATTCATCGAGAGGAGCTCGTCCCCCTCGCGGAAGCTCATCCCCTTGACGCCCGAGGTGGCACGGCCCATGGGACGCAGCGCGTCGTCCGTCGCGGTGAACCTGATCGACTGGGCCTTCTTGCTGATCAGAAGCAGATCATCCTCTNTCGCGGTGAACCTGATCGACTGGGCCTTCTTGCTGATCAGAAGCAGATCATCCTCTGCCGAAACCAGCTCGGCCCCGATCAGTTCGTCATCGGAACCGTCCTCCGTTTCGCGGAGATTGATTGCGATGACGCCACCCGAACGCGGTGAATCGTAATCCTTCAGCGGCGTCTTCTTCACCAGACCGCCCTTGGTGGCGAGCACCAGGTAGGGCACCGCCTCGTAGTCGCGGATCGCGAGGATCTCGGCGATCGCCTCGTCCGGCTGGAAGGCCAGCAGGTTCGCGACGTGCTGCCCACGCGCCTCCCGTCCGGCGTCGGGGAGCTCGTACGCCTTGGCGCGGTAGACGCGTCCCTTGTTGGTGAAGAACAGCAGCCAGTGGTGCGTCGTCGACACGAAGAAGTGGTCGACGATGTCGTCTTCCTTGAGCTTCGTGCCCCGTACGCCCTTGCCGCCGCGCTTCTGCGAGCGGTAGTCCTCGGCCTTGGTCCGCTTGATGTAGCCACCGCGCGTGATGGTCACGACGATGTCCTCTTCGGCGATCAGGTCCTCCATGGACATGTCGCCGTCGAACGGGACCAGCTTGGAGCGGCGGTCGTCACCGAACTTCTCGACGATCGCGGCGAGCTCCTCGCTGATGATGGAGCGCTGCCGCTCGGGCGAGGCCAGGATCGCGTTGTACTCGCGGATCTTCGCCTGGAGCTCGTCGTGCTCGGCGACGATCTTCTGGCGCTCCAGGGCGGCCAGCCGGCGCAGCTGCATCTCCAGGATGGCGTTCGCCTGGATCTCGTCGATCTCCAGGAGGCCCATGAGGCCCTCCCGCGCGATCTCGACGGTGTCGCTGCGCCGGATCAGCGCGATGACGTCGTCGATGGCGTCCAGGGCCTTCAGGAGGCCGCGCAGGATGTGCGCCCGCTCCTCGGCCTTGCGCAGCCGGAACTTCGTCCGGCGGACGATGACCTCGACCTGGTGCGCCACCCAGTGGCGGATGAAGGCGTCGAGCGACAGGGTCCGCGGCACGCCGTCCACCAGCGCCAGCATGTTGGCGCCGAAGTTCGTCTGCAGGTCGGTGTGCTTGTAGAGGTTGTTCAGGACGACCTTAGCGACCGCGTCCCGCTTCAGGACGATGACCAGGCGCTGGCCCGTGCGCGACGAGGTCTCGTCCCGGACGTCCGCGATGCCGCCGATCTTGCCGTCCTTCACCAGGTCGGCGATCTTCTGGGCCAGGTTGTCGGGGTTAACCTGGTAGGGGAGCTCGGTGACCACCAGGCACTGGCGGTTCTGGATCTCCTCGACCTCCACGACCGCGCGCATCGTGATGGAGCCGCGGCCCGTGCGGTACGCCTCCTCGATGCCCTTGCGGCCCACCACCAGGGCACCGCTCGGGAAGTCGGGGCCCTTGATGCGCTCGATCAGCGCGTCCAGGAGCTCCTCGTGCGAGGCCTCCGGGTTCTCCAGGTACCACTGGGCACCGGCCGCGACCTCGCGCAGGTTGTGCGGCGGGATGTTGGTGGCCATGCCGACCGCGATGCCCGCCGAGCCGTTGATCAGCAGGTTCGGGAAGCGGGCCGGCAGGACGGTCGGCTCCTGGGAGCGGCCGTCGTAGTTGTCCGTGAAGTCGACGGTCTCCTCGTCGATGTCGCGGACCATCTCCATGGACAGCGGCATCAGCTTGCACTCGGTGTACCGCATGGCGGCGGCCGGGTCGTTGCCCGGTGAACCGAAGTTGCCGTTCGAGTCCACCAGCGGCATCCGCATCGACCACGGCTGCGCGAGGCGCACCAGCGCGTCGTAGATCGAGGAGTCGCCGTGCGGGTGGTAGTTGCCCATGACGTCGCCGACGACGCGGGCGCACTTGTAGAAGCCCTTCTCCGGCCGGTAGCCGCCGTCGTACATGGCGTACAGCACGCGGCGGTGGACGGGCTTGAGGCCGTCCCGCACGTCGGGCAGCGCACGCGACACGATGACGGACATCGCGTAGTCGAGGTACGAGCGCTGCATCTCGGTCTCGAGCCCGACGGGCTCGACCCGCAGGGAGAACGCGCTGTCCTCCTCGGCGGCGATCGAGGTGACCGGAACGGTCGGAACGGTCGGAGTGTTCTCGTCGGTCATTGCTGGTGCAGATCCTTTCTGACGCGGTCAGCGGAGACCGACTCAGATGTCGAGGAAGCGGACGTCCTTGGCGTTGCGCTGGATGAACGCGCGGCGCGCCTCGACGTCCTCGCCCATCAGGACCGAGAAGAGGTCGTCGGCCTGGGCGGCGTCGTCGAGCGTGACCTGGCCGAGGACGCGGTGCTCCTGGTCCATGGTCGTGATGCGCAGCTCCTCGGCGTTCATCTCGCCGAGACCCTTGAAGCGCTGGATCGAGTCCTCCCGGACGCGCTTGCCGTTCTGCCGGCCCAGTTCGATCAGGGCGTCGCGCTCACGGTCCGAGTACGCGTACTCGAAGTCGTCGCGACCCCACTTGATCTTGTAGAGCGGCGGACGGGACAGGAACACGTGCCCGGCCTCGACCAGCGGCCGCATGAAGCGGAACAGGAAGGTCAGCAGCAGGGTGTTGATGTGCTGGCCGTCGACGTCGGCGTCCGCCATCAGGATGATCTTGTGATAGCGGAGCTTCCCGATGTCGAAGTCCTCGTGGACCCCGGTGCCGAAGGCCGAGATCAGCGCCTGGATCTCCTGGTTCTGCAGGATCTTGTCGATCCGCGCCTTCTCGACGTTGAGGATCTTGCCCCGGATCGGGAGGATCGCCTGGTACTGGGGGTTGCGGCCGGACTTGGCCGACCCGCCGGCGGAGTCGCCCTCGACGATGAAGATCTCGCACTTGGTGGGGTCGTTCGACTGGCAGTCGCTCAGCTTGCCCGGCAGCGACGCCGACTCCAGGAGGCCCTTGCGGCGGGTGAGGTCGCGGGCCTTGCGGGCCGCCACGCGCGCGGTCGCCGCCTGGATGGACTTGCGGATGATGTCCGCGGCCTCGTTCGGGTTGCGGTCCAGCCAGTCCGTGAGGTGCTCGTGCACGACCTTCTGGACGAAGGTCTTCGCCTCCGTGTTGCCCAGCTTGTCCTTCGTCTGGCCCTCGAACTGCGGCTCACCCAGCTTGACCGAGATGATCGCCGTCAGACCCTCGCGGATGTCGTCGCCCGTGAGGTTGTCGTCCTTCTCCCGCAGCAGCTTCTTGTCGCGCGCGTACCGGTTGATGAGGCCGGTGAGCGCCGCGCGGAAGCCCTCCTCGTGCGTACCGCCCCCGTGCGTGTGGATGGTGTTGGCGAAGGAGTACACGCCCTCGTTGTAACCGTTGTTCCACTGCATCGCGACCTCGACGGAGAGCAGGCGCTCCTTGTCCTCGGCCTCGATGCCGACCACGGTGGGATGGACGACCTCGCCCTTGCGGGAGTTCAGGTACGTCACGAAGTCGACGATGCCGCCCTCGTAGTGGTACGTGACGGTCTTGACCTCTTCGGGCTCGTCGGCCCCGGCCTCGTCGGCACCCACGGTGGCCTTCGCCGAATCGCGCTCGTCAGTGAGTTTGATCGTCAAACCCTTGTTGAGGAACGCCATCTCCTGGAAGCGCCGCGAGAGCGTCTCGAAGGAGTAGTCCGTGGTCTCGAAGATGTCACCGTCGGCCCAGAAGGTGACCGACGTGCCGGTCTCGTCCGTGGCCTCGTGCCGGGCCAGCGGTGCCGTCGGGACGCCGAGCTTGTAGTCCTGCGTCCAGCGGTGGCCGTCGGTCCTGATCTCCACGGCCACTCTGCTGGACAGCGCGTTCACGACGGAGACGCCCACGCCGTGCAGACCGCCGGAGACCGCGTAACCGCCGCCGCCGAACTTGCCGCCCGCGTGCAGCACGGTCAGCACGACCTCCACGGCGGGCTTGCCCTCGGAGGGGACGATACCCACCGGGATGCCCCGGCCGTTGTCGACGACGCGGACGCCGCCGTCGGGGAGGATCGTCACGTCGATCGTGTCCGCGTGGCCGGCCAGCGCCTCGTCGACGGAGTTGTCGACCACCTCGTACACGAGGTGGTGCAGCCCGCGTTCACCGGTCGATCCGATGTACATGCCGGGCCGCTTGCGGACCGCGTCCAGACCCTCGAGGACGGTGATGGCACTGGCGTCGTACGAGGCCGTGACCTCGCCGTTCGAGGTGGGGACCTCGATCTTGACGCCCTCGCCGGTGGACGGGGTGTTCTCGTTGGGGTTGCCGGAATCGGCCACGAAGCGCCCTTTCTGGCACAGCACAGGCCAAGCTCCGGGGTCCTCCTCGGGGGAGGCTCGGAGCGGCTGCGGCGTGATGCGTCGGTAAGCCTTAGTCAGCGTTGCTCGGTGTGTCCCACAAGTGGGGCGGGATTAGCTTCCAGTCTACCGGTAGCACTGACAGTGATGGGGGTTTGCCGGTACCTGAGTCCGCATGTGCCGCCCTGAACCGGTCTCCACCGACTCCCCATATGCGGACCCGGGGCCGAGGAGGCGCAGAGCGGCACTCAGCGCTTCGGGTCGTCAACCCCCCGCTACGGAGGGCATACCGTCCGGTCTGCCTCACCCGTAGGTGTCGCCGGGACCCGTGCTGCCCGGGGCGCGCAAGGGGCCGTAGCGGTGGGCGGGACCACCGGGGCCCAGTACCTTGATCAGTCGAACGGTGCCGTGTCCGAGGTCCGCGTTCAGGCGTGCGACCAGCTGCGGGGCGAGGAGGCGCAGATTGGTGGCCCAGGCCGTCGAGTCGCACCGCACGACCAGTACGCGCTCGTCCTCCTCGTACTTCTCCGGTACGCAGTGCTTGGCCAGGTCGTCCCCGACGATCTGCGGCCAGCGGCCCATGACCCCGCCGACGGCGGCCGGGGCCTCCCAGCCGCGCTCGGTGATGAGCCGGTTGATGGCGGACCCGAGGGCCATGGGGTCGCGCCCGTCGGCGTGCGCGCCGGAGCGCAGGCCGCCGCGACGCGCCTGCTTCCGGTCCCGCACCGCGTCCCCGCGCGCGCGTGCCCGCTCCTTCGCCGCGCGCAGCGCCACGCGCGCGAGGTCGACCCCGGAGGGCTCGGGATGCCCGGAGGGCGTGGAGGGCGTGGAGGACTCGGCAGGTTCAGGGAGCCCGGAGGGGTCCTTCGGCCCGGGTGTGTTCTCGCTCATACCCGCTCCACCGCACCCTCGGACACGGCGTACCGCGTCCCCGTCAGTACGTCCGGCACGTCGTCGTCGACCGCGGCCGTCACCAGCACCTGCTCGCCGGGGGCGACCAGCTCGGCGAGGCGTTCGCGGCGCCGGGTGTCCAGCTCGGCGAACACGTCGTCGAGGACCAGCACCGGCTCGTTGCCCTCGGTCCGCAGCAGGTCGTACGAGGCCAGGCGCAGCGCCAGCGCGTACGACCAGGACTCGCCGTGCGAGGCGTACCCCTTCGCGGGCAGCCGGCCCAGTTTGAGCAGCAGCTCGTCCCGGTGGGGGCCCACCAGCGTGACGCCCCGCTCGATCTCCTGCTTGCGGGTCTCCGCCAGGGCCGCCATCAGCTGCTCGTACAGCTCCTCGCGCGCGTGGCCGGTGATCCCGGGGGACGAGGCCCGGTACTCCAGGGCCACCGGGCCGCCGCCGGGCGCCAGCTGCTCGTACGCCTTGTCGGTCAGCGGCTGGATCGTGGCGATCAGGTCGATCCGCTGGGCGAGCAGCTCGGCGCCGACCCGCGCCAGGTGCTGGTCCCACACGTCGAGCGTGGACAGGTCCATCGTGCGGCCGCCGTGGCGGCGGGCGAGCGCCGCCGACTTCAGGAGCGTGTTGCGCTGCTTCAGGACCCGCTCGTAGTCCGAGCGCACCCCCGCCATCCGCGGCGAGCGCGCGGTGATCAGCTCGTCGAGGAAGCGCCGGCGCTCGCCGGGGTCGCCCTTCACGAGCGCCAGGTCCTCGGGCGCGAACAGCACGGTCCGTACGATGCCGACCACGTCACGGGGCCTGACCTGCGAGGATCTGTTGATGCGGGCGCGGTTCGCCCGGCCCGGGTTCAGCTCCAGCTCCACGAGCTGCTGCCGCTCGCCCTGGCGGACGTTGGCCCGGATGATCGCCCGCTCCGCGCCCATCCGCACGAGGGGCGCGTCGGACGAGACCCGGTGGCTGCCGAGGGTGGCGAGATAGCCCACGGCCTCGACGAGGTTGGTCTTGCCCTGTCCGTTGGGCCCCACGAACGCGGTGACGCCCGGATCGAGCGCAACCTCGACCCGGGCGTACGAGCGGAAGTCGGCCAGCGACAGATGCGTGACGTGCATGGTCGTTCGCCGACCCCCCTCAGGGCTGTGGATCCGCGGCGCGGACCTGTGGACTGCTTTTCCTTCTCCCGGACCACCCGGACCACCGGGACTGGTTCCGGACCGCCCGGATCGCTTCCGGACGGTCCGGACCGCTTCCGGGCTACTTCTTCGCGGACTCGACGGCGTGGCCGCCGAACTGGTTGCGCAGGGCCGCGAT
>NZ_JAHKJW010000071.1 GCF_019710745.1 Streptomyces beigongshangae | reverse complement strand
GACGCTTCCTTCGTACTCACCCTCTCGGGCTTTCCTCCGGGCGCTTCCCTTCGTGTTCCCAAACTCTATCAGTGGTTTTCCGTCTCCCTGACCATCGTCCCGCGGACATGCGGAACAAGATCTGAGATGACAACTGATCAGTTGGGTGCTGCCGGACTGGGACGCAACATTCGCATCTCTCGGCCCCGGGCAGGTCTAAGACTGTACATGGGGCCTCCGATCGGGTGCAAATCGTCTGCGCCGCGCGCGGCGTCAGCCGACCGGATCCTCTGGCGCGGAACCGTCACTTCCCATGACTTACGCTGCTCAGCAGTGCGCCGTCCGGGACAGGCAGTGACGGCCCCCAGTGAATCCCCGCCCCCGGGAGGCTTCCCATGACCACCGTGACGTCCCCTCTTGCAGGACGCGCCATCGGACTCGCAGCAGTGCCGGATCCGGTCTTCTCCGGGGCCATGGTGGGCCCCGGTACCGCGATCGACCCCGTCCGGGAGGCTTCCGCTGCGGTGTCGCCCGTCGACGGTGTCGTCGTCTCCCTCCACCCGCACGCCTTCGTCGTGGTCGACGAGGAGGGTCATGGAGTGCTGACGCACCTGGGCATCGACACCGTGCAGCTCAACGGCGAGGGTTTCGAGCTCCTCGTGAACAAGGGGGACACAGTGCAGCGCGGGCAGGCCGTGGTGCGCTGGGACCCGGCCGCCGTCGAAGCGGCCGGCAAGTCCCCCGTCTGTCCCGTCGTGGCGCTCGAAGCCACCACGGAGTCCCTCTCCGACGTCAGCGTCGACGGCGAGGTCAAGGTCGGCGACGCTCTCTTCAGCTGGCACTGACCTGGCACCGACCGCATGCGCCGGCCACGGGACGGCAGGCGCATCAAGCACGGCGGGTACAGCAGGTACGGCACGACATCACGGCGGCAGGCGCTGCCGCTCTATCGGAGACGGGTGACATGGAGACAACGCTGCGAGGCGTCGGCGTGAGCCACGGTGTGGCGATCGGCGAGGTTCGGCACATGGGGACGGCGGTGCTCGAACCGCCTGCCAAGCAGATACCGCCGCAGGACGCGGAGCGCGAACAGGGGCGCGCCCGTCAGGCCGTGGAGGCCGTGGCGGCCGACTTGATGGCGCGCGGCAACCTGGCGGGCGGCGAGGCGCAGGCCGTCCTGGAGGCCCAGGCCATGATGGCCCAGGACCCGGAGCTCATCGCCGACGTCGAGCGGCGTATCGCGGTGGGGAGCACGGCGGAGCGGGGGGTCTACGACGCGTTCGCCGCGTACCGCGCCCTGCTGGCGAACGCCGGTGAGTACCTCGCGGGCCGCGTGGCCGACCTCGACGACGTGCGGAACCGCATCGTCGCGCGGCTGCTCGGTGTTCCGATGCCCGGTGTGCCCGACAGCGACGAGCCGTACGTCCTCATCGCCCGTGATCTCGCGCCGGCCGACACGGCGCTGCTGGACCCGGCGCTCGTGCTCGGTTTCGTCACCGAGGAGGGTGGCCCGACGAGCCACAGCGCGATCCTGGCGCGGGCCCTCGGGGTACCCGCCGTGGTGGCGCTGCCGGGAGCGGGCGAGCTGGCCGAGGGCACGACGGTCGCCGTGGACGGCAGCACCGGTGAGATCTTCGTGGACCCGAGCGCCGGGAAGAAGGCCGAGATGGAGGCCGCTGCCGCCGCGCGCAGGGCCGCGCTCGCCGCGTCGACGGGTCCCGGGGCGACCTCCGACGGGCACCGGGTGCCGCTGCTGGCCAACATCGGTGGTCCGGCGGACGTTCCGGCGGCGGTCGAGGCGGGCGCCGAGGGCGTGGGGCTGTTCCGTACCGAGTTCCTCTTCCTCGACGACAGCAGGAACGCGCCGTCGCGGGAGAAGCAGGTCGAGGCGTACCGCCAGGTGCTCGAAGCCTTCCCCGAGGGGCGGGTCGTGGTGCGCGTGCTCGACGCGGGCGCCGACAAGCCGCTCGACTTCCTGACGCCGGCCGACGAGCCGAACCCCGCTCTGGGCGTGCGCGGTCTGCGGTCGCTGCTCGACCACCCCGAGGTGCTGCGGACGCAGCTGACGGCGCTGTCGGAGGCGTCCGAGGGGCTGCCCGTCCACCTCGAGGTGATGGCTCCGATGGTCGCGGACCGCGCGGACGCCAAGGCGTTCGCCGACGCGTGCCGTGCGGCCGGTCTGCGGGCGAAGTTCGGCGCCATGGTCGAGATCCCTTCGGCCGCCCTGCGGGCGCGCTCGATCCTGCGGGAGGTCGAGTTCCTGTCGCTGGGGACCAACGACCTCGCGCAGTACACCTTCGCCGCCGACCGTCAGGTGGGTGCCGTGTCCCGGCTTCAGGACCCGTGGCAGCCCGCGCTGCTCGACCTGGTCGCGGTGTCCGCCGAGGCGGCGTCGGCGGAGGGCAGGAGCTGTGGCGTCTGCGGTGAGGCCGCTTCGGACCCGCTGCTCGCGTGCGTGCTGACCGGTCTGGGCGTCACCTCCCTCTCCATGGGTGCGGCGTCGATTCCCTACGTGCGTGCGGCGTTGGCCAAGTACACGCTCGCGCAGTGCCGGCGGGCGGCGGCGGCCGCGCGGGCCTGCGACAGCGCCGAGGAGGCGCGCACGGCGGCTCAGGCGGTGCTGTCCGGCGAGTAGACGCCGTTCCCGTGGCCCGGGGGGCGCTCCACCGAAGGGTGGGGCGCCCCCCGTGTCTTCAGTGCGTGCGTTCAGTGCGTGTGCGCGGTCGCGGGGCCGTCGTCGCCGAGGTCCGGTGGCGCACAGTAGTCGACGCCCGGCTCCGGGGAGACGAGGTCGCCGGTTCGGGCGTCCGTGCAGTAGGCGTCGAAGACCTCCCCGGCGGTGAGGGGGGACAGTCCCTCACCGCGCAGGCGCCAGCCGTAGACCCGGTCGGCACTGTGGGGTGTGCTGATGCGCATGACGAGGCCGCCGGCGGTCCGGGTGGCGATGCCGAGGGCGAGGACGGTGGTGAACTCCAGGGCTTCGGCCTCGTCCAGGTGCGGTGTGCCGTCCTGGTCGTCGTCGGCGTGCAGGACGGCCGTCAGTGCCTCGGGCTCGGTGGAGACGCTGCAGACGAGGTGCCGCTCGCCCGGGCCCGACGCTTCGAGGACGCGGACGAGCAGGTCCGAGGCGCGCAGGAAGCCCGCCCGGCCGATGTCCTCGCCGCAGGACGCGCAGGTGCCGATCCGGGACAGGAGCGTGGTCGCGTACTCCCAGGTGGCCCGGCGGACCGCCTCGTCGACGAGGCGGGGGACGAGGGTGTCCAGGGTCTGGCCCTCGTAGGGGACGGTCGCGCCGGTCGCGGCGAGTTCCGCCGTGAAACGGGTGCGGCCGGCCGCGGTGTCGGGGTCCAGGCCGTGCTCGACGCAGAACTCCGCGTACTCCTCGGGGTCGAAGAGCGCCACCGTGGTGTGGCCGCCCCGGTCGGCGAGTGTTCGGAGCAGGTCCTCCACCTGCCGCAGATAGCCCGCGTGGTCGTCGAAGGCGGAGGCGAAGGTGCGGTAGCGCCGTCGCATCTCAGTGAAGTCGTGCTCGTCGGTGAGCAGGCCGATCGTCCCGGCGATCTCGCGACGCAGGACGTGTCGCGCGGTCCGGTGCTGGGTGTGCGCCATCTTTTCCCCCTGAGCGCGGTGATCAATGCTCACTCACCGTAACCGGCGGCACTGACAACGCCCTCCGGCCCGCGCTGCCGCCGGTGGGTCAGGCGCGGTCGCGGGCCAGTTCCTCGTAGAAGCGGAGCAGGTCGAGGTCGTCGACGGAGCCGGGGTTGACCGCCTTTTCGAGGGGCGTGCCCTGGAGGAGTCGCTTGACCGGGACCTCGATGCGCTTGCCGGTCAGGGTGTGGGGCACGGCGGGGACCTCGATGACCTCGTCGGGGACGTGGCGCGGTGAGAGCTGTTCGCGGATGGTCCGCCTGATGCGGTCCAGGAGGGTCTCGTCGAGCACGGCGCCCGGGGCGAGGTGGACGAAGAGGGGCATCCAGTAGCCGCCGTCGGGCTGTTCGACGCCGATGACGAGGGACTCGCGGATCTCCGGCAGGCGTTCGACCACTTCGTAGATGTCGGCCGATCCCATGCGGACGCCCTGGCGGTTGAGGGTGGAGTCCGAGCGGCCGTGGATGACGACGGAGCCGCGCGAGGTGACGGTGATCCAGTCGCCGTGGCGCCACACACCGGGGTACGTGTCGAAGTAGCTGTCGTGGTAGCGGCTGCCGTCGGGGTCGTTCCAGAAGCGGACCGGCATGGACGGCATCGGGCCGGCGACGACGAGTTCGCCGACCTCGTCGGTGAGGGGCTTGCCGCCGGGGTCCCAGGACTGGAGGTCGGTGCCGAGTCCCGGGGCCTGGAGTTCGCCGATGTGCACGGGGAGGGTGGGGACCGCCCCGGCGAAGCAGGAGCACACGTCGGTGCCGCCGCTGACGGAGGCGATCCACAGGTCGTGGCCCACCTCGGCGAACTCGTCGTGCAGCCAGCGGAACCCGTCGGGGGGCAGGGGCGAGCCCGTGGTGGCGACGCACTTGACGCGGGAGAGGTCGAGGTCGCGGGCGGGGTGGACGTCCGCCTTGCGGCAGGCCATGACGTACGCGGCCGAGGTGCCGTAGAAGGTGGCGCCGGTGCGTTCGGCGACGCGCCACTGGGCTCCGGTGTCCGGATACCCGGGGCTGCCGTCGTACAGGACGACCGTGGTGCCCGTCAGGAGGCCGGAGACGAGGAAGTTCCACATCATCCAGCCGGTGGACGTGTACCAGAAGAAGCGGTCCCCGGGTCCCAGGTCGCAGTGCAGGCCGAGCTGTTTGAGGTGTTCGACGAGGATGCCGCCCTGGGACTGGACGATGGCCTTGGGGAGGCCGGTCGTGCCGGAGGAGTAGAGCACCCAGAGGGGGTGGTCGAACGGCACCTGTTCGTAGACGGGGGTCACGTCCGCCGAGGTGAGGGCGGACCATTCCAGGGTGCCCTCGGGGGCCTCGGTGCCCAGGAGCGGGACGTGCACGACGGCGCGCAGGGTGGGCAGTTCGCGGCGCAGTTCGGCGACGGTCTCCCGGCGGTCGTGCTCCTTGCCCCCGTAGCGGTAGCCGTCGACCGCGAACAGCAGGACGGGCTCGACCTGCCGGAAGCGGTCGAGGACGCCGCGGGCGCCGAAGTCCGGGGCGCAGGAGGTCCACACGGCGCCGACGGCGGCGGTGGCGAGGAGGGCGACGACGGCCTGCGGGACGTTCGGGAGGTATCCGCTGACGCGGTCTCCCGGGCGTACGCCGAGGGCACGGAGTTCGGCTGCCAGGGAGCCCACCTGGCGGCGTAGTGCGGACCAGCTGACGGACCGGGGCTCGTGGGTCTCGTCGGCGTACAGGAGGGCCGGTTCGTCCGCCCTGGTGCCGGCCGCCCGCAGGGCGTGTTCGGCGTAGTTGAGGGTCGCTCCCGGGAACCACTGGGCCCCCGGCATCGAGCGGTCGCCCAGCACGCGTTCGCAGGGGGTGGAGAACCGGACGTCGAACCACTCCGTGACGGCTCGCCAGAACGTGTCCAGTTCCTCCACGGACCAGCGGTGCAGCTCGGCGTAGCCGCCCCGGGCGGGGGCGCCGTGGTGCTCGGCGGCCCATGCCCGGAACCGGGTGAGCTGCGCCCGCTCGATACGTTCCGGGTCGGGCTGCCAGAGCGGCGAGGGGTTCGATGGGTTCATGGGGCGGCTCCCGGACTGCGCGCGTCGTGTGCGTGTACCGCGCACGGGCTGGGTTGTGCGCGTCACGCGGCTGGGACGGACGATGCCATGTGGTCGGCTTTCGCACCAGGGCGGGTCCCGGACGGTCCGGCTCGTGAACGTGCGGCCGTGCATCGGGTGAACGGAAGCTGAACGACTCATCCGTTGGCCTGTCCGGGTGACAGGCTGAGCAGCATGAACGGTCGTGACCTGGTGCGTTCGATGAAGGTGGTCGGTTCGGCCGGGGTGGTGAAGGGGTTGCTCGGCGTGCGGGCCGCGTGGCGCCGGCAGCGTGCCGACGCCTCGGGGCTGCCGGCGCGGGGTGCCGAGCGCGCGCGGGTTCCCGGGCCGGTGCTGTCCGTGGAGCCCGCGCCCGGCGGCGGTGTCGTCCGGTTCGCCCGGTCGGAGCTGCGGATCACCGTCACGGTCGGCGGAGCTGTCTTCCGGGGCTGGGACGGGGCGGGTCCCGGGCCCTCGTACGCGCTGGCGGACGCCGCTCCCGAACCGGATTCCCGGGCCGTCCTGGAGCCGGACAAGGACGGCGCCTGGCGGGTGGTGGCGGAGCGGCTGACGGTGGTCGTCTCCCGGTTCGGGGCCGTGGAGGTGTTCACGCCGGGCGGGGTGCGCCTGCGGCGCGATCTGCCGCCGCGGTGGTGGGAGCCGGCCGGCGGTGGTCCGGCCCGCTGGACACAGCGGTCGGAGGTGGCGGCGGACGCGCGGTTCTTCGGTCTCGGCGGGCGGGCGTCGGGGCCCCGGCTGCGCGACGGGACGTACCGGCTGTGGAACACCGATCCCGGGCGTGCCTTCGGGCCCGGTGACGATCCGTTGCACCTCACCATGCCGGTGCAGCTGGTGGTGGCCGACGCCGCCGCCCATCTGGTGTTCCACGACAGTTCCTGGGACGGCTCGGTGACCCTGCGCGAGGGCGAGGAGGGGGCCGGATCGGGGCACGACCTGGCCGGGACGAGCGAACTGCGGATGGACGGCGGGCCGTTGCGCTGCTGGGTGATGGCGGGCACCCCCGCGCGCGTGCTGCAGACCTGGGCGTCGCTGACCGGTGCCGCCGCGCTGCCGCCGGCCTGGGCCCTGGGCCACCAGCACGGGCGGTGGTCCTTCGGGAACGAGCAGGAGGTGCGGCGGATCGTGGGCGGGTACCACGAGCGCGGGCTGCCGCTGGACGCCGTGCACCTCGGCGCCGACCACCTCGACGCGCACCGGGTGTTCACGGTCGACGAGGACCGCTTCCCCAAGCTGCCGGTGCTGGCGGAGGAGTTGCGCCGGGACGGGATCCGGCTGGTGTCGGTCGTGGGCCCGGCGGTCGGGACCGGGCCCGGGAGCGCCGTGTACGCCGGCGGGAGCGCCGGGGACGCCTTCGTGCGGGACGCCGCCGGAGAGGTGGTGCGCGGGGTGGGCCGGGCGGGCGAGGCGGTCTATCCGGACTTCACGCGCGCGCGCACGCGCCGGTGGTGGGGCGGGCTCTACGAGGAGGGGCTCGCGCAGGGGTTCGCCGGTTTCTGGCACGACCTGGACGAGCCGGTGTCCTTCACGGCCTTCGGTGAGTCCACGCTGCCCCGTTCGGCGCGGCACGATCTGGAGGGCCGCGGCGGCGACCACCGCGAGGCGCACAACGTGTACGCGCTCACCATGGCGCGGGCGGCCCACGAGGGACTGTCCGGAGCGGCTCCCGGGGACCGGCCCTTCCTGTTCTCGCGTTCCGGGTGGGCCGGGTCGCAGCGCTACGGGGGGACCTGGTCCGGGGAGGTGGCCACGGGGTGGCCCGGTCTGCGGGCGTCGCTGTCGCTGGTGCTGGGGCTCGGGCTCTGCGGGGTGCCGTACTCGGGACCCGACGTGGGCGGCGCCGGCGGGAGCCCTTCCCCCGAGCTGTACCTGCGGTGGTTCCAGCTGGGCGCGTACCTGCCGCTCTTCCGTACGTACGGGGGCGGGCGGGCGGGGCGCAGGGAGCCCTGGGAGTTCGGTGACGAGGTCCTGGAGCACGCGCGCGTGGCGCTCGTCGAGCGGCGGCGGCTGCTGCCGTACTTCCTGACGCTGGCCCATCTGGCGCGGCGTACGGGGGCGCCCTACGCGCGTCCGCTGTGGTGGGGTGCCCCGGAGGACCGGGCGCTGCGCGACTGCGAGGACGCCTTCCTGCTCGGTGACTGCCTGCTGGTGGCGCCGGTGCTGGAGCCGGGCGCGGACCGGCGTGCCGTGCGGCTGCCGCCGGGCCGCTGGTACGACGCGGCGACCGGGGAGGCGTACGAGGGGCCCGCCCGGGTGCTGGTCGACGCCCCGCTGTCGCGGATCCCGGTACTGGTCCGCGCGGGCGCCGTGCTGCCCGTGCGCGGCGACGACGGTGCCGTGGAGCTGGAGGTGTGGGCGCCCGCCCCCGGGCGGACCGGGGGCGGGCTGGTGGTCACCGGTGGCGGGGACGGCCGGCGGGAGCCGGAGGCCGAGCGCTATGTGACGCGCCGGCAGGGCGGTCGTGTGGTCGTGGAGCGGGACGGGGACGACGGCCCGGGGCGGCCGTCCCTTCCCGTGCGGGTGCGGGGGCTGGGACCGGAGGTCTGACCGGGGGCGCCGCGGGGCCGCTCGGATGCGGCGGCCATGCGGTCGCCCGGACGCGGCGGCCATGCGGTCGCTCAGGTGTAACGGCCGTACGGTCGCTCAGATGTAGCGGCCCTCGAACCACGCCCGGACCGCCAGGGTGTGCAGCGGGAAGGCGAGTTCGGCCGCCCCGCGCAGCAGGTGCCAGCCCTCGGTCTCGTCCGTCGCGGCGGACGGCGGCAGGTCGCTCGCGGGACGCTCCGGGAGGGCGCCGAAGAGCAGCAGGTGCCCGTCGGGCGAGCTCAGCGCGTCGACGAGCCGTACGTCGCGGCTCGCCGCGACGATGCCCGTCTCCTCCTTGAGCTCACGGACGACGGCCTGCCGCCAGTCCTCCTTGTGGTCGATGAACCCCCCGGGCAGGGCGACACCGCCGCGCGCGGGTTCGACGGTCCGGGTGATGACGACCAGGGCCGCGCCCTTCGTGTCGTACACGGGCTGCAGGGCGACCGCGACCGGCAACGGGTTGCGGTAGGCCACGGCGCCGCAGGCGGTGCAGGTGCGGGGCCAGTCGGAGACGTCTTCTCCGTAGGGGGCGCCGCAGCTCGAACAGTGGGTGCCCGGCGCGGAGTTGGCGGCCGGGATCTGGGATGGGGACACGCCCGGGACTGTATCCGATGATCACACCGATGCTGCGGCTGCCCGCCCTGATCGGCCTCCGGCAGCCGCGATGTCCCTCGAAGGGACGCGCAGGCACGGGTTCCCCCGCGGGGGCGGAGGACGGCCGGAACCACCCCCGTGGGCCCCGGCCGTCCCCGCCGGTGGTCGGACGCGCCGCGGGCCCCGGCGGTTCTCGCCGGTCCGCCGCGGGGCACTGCCCAATCGGCGTGGCCCGTGCCAGACTTCTGACGTACCGTCAGAAAGCCGAGCCGTGGAGGGGCCGTGTCACGCATCCGCACACCCGTGGTCACCGGCTGGTTCACCGGTCGGGGAGGCGGTTTCCGGCTCCTCGGCACGCGCTGCTCGGCCTGCGCGTCCGTGTTCTTCCCCCGGGAGGACGCCTTCTGCCGCAATCCGGGTTGCCCGGGCGGCGAACTGGAGGAGGTGCCGCTGTCGAAGCGGGGCCGCGTCTGGTCCTACACGGACAGCCGGTACCGGCCGCCGCCCCCGTACGTGTCCGATCCGGAACTCGTCTGGCGGCCCTGCGTGCTGGCCGCCGTGGAGCTGCCGGCGGAGCGCCTGGTGGTGCTCGGGCAGACGGTTCCCGGGGTCGGTGTCGCCGATCTGGCGGTGGGCATGGAGGTGGAGGCCGTCCCGGGCGTGCTGAACGAGGACGCGCGGACGACCTGGACGACCTGGCACTGGCGGCCGGTGCGGGACGGCACCGCGGCGGGTACGGGAGCGGCGCCGTGACGGGGGACGTGGCAGTGCTCGGCACGGGCATGCACCCCTGGGGCAAGTGGGGCCGGAGTTTCGTCGAGTACGGGACGGTGGCGGCGCGTGGGGCGCTGGCCGACGCGGGTCTCGACTGGCGGGAGGTCGGCTCGGTCGTCGGCGCGGACACGGTGCGCGGCGGCTATCCGGGATACGTGGCGGGGGCGACGTTCGCCAGGGCGCTGGGCTGGCAGGGGGCCCGGGTGGCGAGCGTGTACGCGGCGTGCGCGTCGGGGGCGCAGGCCGTCGACACGGCACGGACGCAGATCCTCGCGGGTCTCACGGACGTGGCGCTCGTGGTGGGCGCGGACGCGGCCCCGAAGGGGTTCTTCCGGCCCGCGGGAGGGGACAGGCCCGACGATCCGGACTGGCTGCGCTTCCGTCTCCTCGGGGCGACGAATCCGGCGTACTTCGGGCTGTACGCGCGGCGGCGGATGGCCGTCCACGGCGACACCCTGGAGGACTTCGCACGGGTCAAGGTGAAGAACGCGGCCATGGGGGCGCTGAATCCGGACGCGCGCTACCGCAGGCGGGTCACGGCCGAGGAGGTCGCCGCGTCGGCGGTGGTGGCCGATCCGCT
Organism: Streptomyces beigongshangae; assembly: GCF_019710745.1. Classification (GTDB taxonomy): domain Bacteria; phylum Actinomycetota; class Actinomycetes; order Streptomycetales; family Streptomycetaceae; genus Streptomyces; species Streptomyces beigongshangae. Next base: position 24,820 of record NZ_JAHKJW010000071.1, on the reverse strand, counting down.
GCGGCTGCTGGACATCTGCGCGACCTCGGATGGCGCGGCGGCGCTGGTGCTGTCCAGCATGGCGTTCGCGCGGCGGCACGGGGCCGCGGACCCGGTGCGGATCCGGGCCGTGTCCACGGTGACGCCGCGCTATCCCCGTACCGTCCTGGACCTGCCCGACATCGCGACGGACTCGGCGGCCGCGGTCCGGCCGGCGGACGGCACGTTCCGCGCGTCGATCGCGCGGGCGGCGTACGAGGAGGCGGGGATCGGTCCGGAGGACCTCTCGCTCGCCGAGGTCTACGACCTGTCCACGGCCCTGGAGCTGCAGTGGTACGAGGATCTGGGGCTGTGCGGCGAGGGCGGGGCGGCCGGGCTGCTGCGGGAGGGCGCGACGGCGCTCGGCGGACGGCTGCCCGTGAACGTCAGCGGCGGGCTCGCCTCCTTCGGGGAGGCCGTTCCCGCGCAGGCCGTCGCCCAGGTCTGCGAGCTCGTACGGCAGCTGCGGGGCACGGCGGGCGACCGGCAGGTCGCGGGGGCCCGGGTGGGAGTGACCGCGAACCAGGGGCTGTTCGGGCACGGGTCGTCCGTGGTCGTCGTCAGATGACGTCAGATGACCCGGTCCGGACGGTCCCGCACCGTTCCGGACCGGCCCGCACCGCTCCGGCCGTCCGCGTGAACCGTTGCCGCCCACGACCTTGACGCTCCCACAGCGCCGGTGAACACTTCCCGTGTCAGTCGGCATCGTCGCATTCCGGCGCAATCGAGGCACCGCGCCGCGCAGGCTCCCGTCCGCGTCGACAGGGCGTCCCCCACAGGCGGTTCGACTGCTACAGCACGCTCGTCACGGACGCCGGGCGGGGTACGGGACCTCCCTGCCTTCGGCTGAAGCAGTCAGGGGAACGCACCCCGCACGGTGGACCGGGGCGGATCGCCCCGGGTCCTGGCCTAGGAGCCGCCATGAGCAACGGAGACATCTTCGTCGGTGAGGTCATCGGCACAGCGATCCTGATCCTCTTCGGCGCCGGCGTGGTCGCCGCCGTCGTCCTCGACCACTCCAAGGCGAAGGACGCCGGCTGGGCCGTCATCGCCTTCGGCTGGGGTTTCGGCGTGCTGGCCGGCGCGTACACGGCCGCGCCGCTGTCCGGCGGGCACCTCAACCCGGCGGTGACGGTCGGCATCGCGATCGACACCGGCGACTGGGACCAGGTCCACTTCTACGTCGCCGGGCAGATGGCCGGCGCGTTCCTCGGCGCCGTGCTGTGCTGGCTGGTCTACTTCGCGCAGTTCCAGGCCAACGCCGAGGACCGGAGCGCGCAGCCCACGCTCGGGATCTTCTCCACCGCTCCCGAGATCCGCCATCCGGTGGCGAACCTCCTCACCGAGATCATCGCGACCGTCGGTCTGGTCCTGCCGATCCTGGCCTTCGGGCTCACCGAGGGGCTCGGCCAGTCCGGCACCGCCATCCTGATCGTGGCGTTCCTGGTGGTCGGCATCGGTCTGTCGCTCGGCGGTCCGACGGGGTACGCCATCAACCCGGCCCGCGACCTGGGCCCGCGCATCGCCCACGCCGTCCTGCCGATCCCCAACAAGGGGACGTCGGACTGGAGTTACTCGTGGATCCCGGTGGTGGGGCCGCTGGCCGGCGGGGCGCTGTCCGGGCTGATCTTCAACGTGGCCTTCTGACCCCTGTCGTCACGGCAGGGCCCGTACGCACTCCGCGGGACATGTACACCCTCCGCAGGACCCGTACGCCTTCCACCGAACCCGACGAAGCAGGAACCGACGAAGGGGACGTCATGACGGACAAGTTCGTGGCCGCTATCGACCAGGGCACCACGTCCAGCCGCTGCATCGTCTTCAACCAGGACGGCGCGATCGTCGCCGTCGACCGGCGTGAGCACCGCCAGATCTTTCCCAAACCCGGCTGGGTGGAGCACGACGCCACCGAGATCTGGTCGAAGGTGCAGGCCGTGGTCGCGGGCGCGATCGCGAAGGCCGGGCTCCGCGCCGACCAGATCAGCGCGCTGGGGATCACCAACCAGCGCGAGACGACGGTCCTGTGGGACCGCGCCACCGGCAAGCCCGTGCACAACGCGATCGTGTGGCAGGACACCCGTACCTCCGCGCTGTGCGGCGAACTCGGCGGTCCGGACGGGCAGGACCGGTTCCGTGAGCGGACCGGGCTGCCGCTGGCCAGCTACTTCTCCGGGCCCAAGGCGGCCTGGCTGCTCGACAACGTACCGGGGCTGCGGGCCAGGGCCGGGCGCGGCGAGATCGCCTTCGGCACGATCGACTCCTGGCTCGTCTGGAACCTCACCGGCGGCACCGACGGCGGCCGGCACGTCACCGACGTCACCAACGCCTCCCGCACCATGCTGATGAACCTCGCGACGCTCGAATGGGACCGGTCGATCCTCTCCGCGATGGACGTCCCCGAGTCGGTCCTCCCCGACATCAGGTCCTCGGCCGAGGTGTACGGGACCGCCGTGGGCCGGCTCGCCGGGGTCCCGGTGGCGTCCGCGCTGGGCGACCAGCAGGCGGCGGTGTTCGGGCAGACCTGCTACGACGTCGGCACGGCCAAGAACACGTACGGGACGGGCAGCTTCCTGCTGCTCAACACCGGGGGCCGGCCCGTCGCCTCGAAGAACGGGCTGCTGACGACGGTGGGATACAAGATCGGCACGGAGGCGCCGGTCTACTGCCTGGAGGGGGCCATCGCGATCACCGGGGCGCTGGTGCAGTGGTTCCGCGACCAGCTCGGCATCATCCGCAGCGCCGACGAGATCGAGACCCTGGCGGCGGGTGTCGACGACAACGGCGGCGCGTACATCGTGCCCGCGTTCTCGGGGCTGTTCGCGCCGTACTGGCGTTCCGACGCGCGCGGGGTCGTCACGGGTCTGACGCGGTACGTCACCAAGGGGCACCTGGCGCGGGCCGTGCTGGAGGCGACGAGCTGGCAGACGCGTGAGGTCGTGGACGCCATGTTCCAGGACTCGGGGGTGCGGATCACGACCCTGAAGGCGGACGGCGGCATGACCGGGAACAACCTGCTCATGCAGCACCAGGCGGATGTGCTCGACGTGCCGGTGATCCGTCCGAAGGTCTCCGAGACGACCTGTCTGGGGGCGGCGTACGCGGCGGGCCTGGCGACGGGGGTGTGGAACGACCTCGACGAGCTGAAGTCGCACTGGCGGAAGGACGCCGAGTGGACGCCGTCCATGGAGGCGTCGGTCCGCGACCGCGAGTACCACAACTGGCGCAAGGCGGTGGAGAAGAGCTTCGGCTGGGAGGAGGAGGGCACGGGCTGAGCCGTGTCGCGTGTGCTCAGCCGGTGAGGGTGCGGCGGGGGCCGCCCGCGTACGCCATCGCGTGCTGGACGACCTCGACGAGGACCTCCTTGACCGACTCCCGGTCGCGGGCGTCGCACAGGACCACGGGGACGGCGGGGTCGAGGTCGAGGGCCTGGCGGACGTCCTCGGCGGGGTAACGGGAGGCGCCCTCGAAGCAGTTGACGCCGACCACGAAGGGGATGGCGCGTCGCTCGAAGTAGTCGACCGCCGCGAAGCAGTCCTCCAGGCGGCGGGTGTCGGCGAGCACGACGGCCCCCAGGGCGCCGGTGGCGAGCTCGTCCCAGAGGAACCAGAAGCGGTCCTGGCCCGGTGTGCCGAAAAGGTACAGCACGAGGTCCTCGCGGAGCGTGATGCGGCCGAAGTCCATGGCGACCGTGGTGGTGCGCTTGCCCTCCACGCCGCTGGTGTCGTCGACGGGACGGCCCGCCTCGGTCAGCAGCTCCTCGGTGCGCAGCGGCTTGATCTCGCTCACGGCGCCGACCAGGGTGGTCTTGCCCACACCGAAGCCGCCCGCCACGAGGATCTTGAGGGTGACGGGTTCGACCGGGGCCTTGCCGCGTTCCGTGCGCCCGAGGATCATCGGTCTCTTCTTCCTGCTTCGGTGGTGTCACGTGCTCGGTCGTGCCGGGTGCTTCGGTGGTGCCGGTGCTTCGTTCACAGGGCCCGCAAGCCGCTGATCACATCGCGCAGGATGCTCTCGTCGGGCAGCTCGGCCGGGGGGACCGGACGCGTCACACGGACCAGCTCGTCCTCCACCAGATCGCCTATGAGGACGCGTACGACCCCGATGGGCAGGTCGAGGCCCGCGGCGAGTTCGGCGACCGACTGGGGGGCGTCACGGCAGAGTCCGACGATGTCCACGTGCTCCGGGGAGAGCGAGTTGTCCGCCTCCGGGTCCTCGGCGTACCGCTCCGCCACCACCAGCGCGATCAGGTCGAGGCGGTGCTGGCCCGGGCTGGTGGTGCGGCCGCGTGTCATGGCGTACGGACGGACCACCGGTCCGGCCTCGTCGTCGAACCAGTGGGGCGTCCCCTGACCGTCTCCGCTCATACCGTCCCACTACCCTCCGGAGGACAGTTCGGTGCGCGGGACGGCGGCGAGATGCGCGCCGACCCTCTTCACCAGCAGGGTCATCTCGTACGCGACCTGCCCGACGTCGGAGTCGGCGTCCGAGAGGACGGCGAGGCAGCTGCCGTCACCGGCCGCCGTGACGAAGAGGAACGCCTCGTCCAGTTCGACCACCGTCTGCCGGACGCTGCCGGCCTCGAAGTGGCGGCCGACGCCCTTGGCGAGGCTGTGGAAGCCGGAGGCGACGGCGGCCAGATGCTCGCTGTCCTCCCTCGTCAGGTCGCCGGAGACCCCCGTGGGGAGGCCGTCCCCGGAGAGCACGAGTGCTTTGCGGATGCTGGCGACGCGCGCCACCAGGTCGTCGAGGAGCCAGTTGAGCTCTCCCGTCTCCGTGGTGGTCGTGAGGTGGCCGGCGGTCTTCGGTCCGGTCATCGACCGTCTCCCTTGGTCGTTCCTGGTGCTGTGCCGTCCTGGGCCCGGTCGCCCTCGGCGTTCTCCTCGCGGCCGCGCTGCCAGCCGCGCTGGAGCGAGGCCATCCGGTTGCGTACTTCGTCCGCGTCCCGGTCGGTGGGGTCCGCCGGGCGGGCGGCGCCGCTCGCGGTGCCCTCCTCGGGCCCCTCCTTGAGCTGCGGAGCCAGACTGGCCTGCCGTACGCGGCGGGGCAGCGGGCCGGTGCCGCCCGCGGCCGACGCGTCGGGGCGGGTGTCTCCGCTGTCAACCGGGGCCGCGGGGCGGGTGCTGCCCGCTTCGATCCCGCGGCGTGCGCCGGGCCGGGGCAGGGCCGGAGGCCGGTCGCGGTCCCCCCGGCCCTCGCCCGCGCCCGCTTCCTCGCCTGCACCGGCGGGCCGGTCGCCGGTCTCACGGCCCGCCGGTCCCCGCGTGGCGCCCCTGGACCGCTTCGGCAGCTCTTCGAGCACGCCGGAACGCTCGGGCGCCTCCCCGGCCGGCCGGGGCAGTTCCGTCACCTCGCCGGTGTCCTGGCGGTCCGCCGTGCCCTCGCGGCGCGGTGCGGCGCGGGTCACGGGACGCCCGTGGGAGCTGACGAGCTTGGGGGCGCGGCGGCGGGGCAGCGGCGCGGCGGGGCGGCCGTCGCCGCCGTCGGACGGTGCCGGCCCGCGCGGTGGTTCGGGCCACTCCTCCTTGGTGGTCCCGGCGCGGGAGCGGCGCGGCCGGAAGACGCCGCCGCGCCCGGTCCCGTCGTCGAGAGGGCCGGGGAAGTCGTCGAGGGCGTCCAGGTCGACGGGCGCCTCCAGTTCGACCGGCCCGTCGAGGATCGAGGTCGACAGGCCGGGCAGCGTCACCGGGACCTGGGACAGGGCGGTCCTGCGGTCGTCGTCGGCCGTGCCCTTCGGGCTCCTCGGTTTCTGCGCGCCCTTCGCGGAGGGCGCGCGGTCGAGCCGGAAACCGACGCCGTTGGTGTCGGGCACCTCGTCCGAGAGCAGCGCGTCGGGCACGAAGACCACCGCGGTCGTCCCCCCGTACGGGGAGGGTTGCAGGGAGACGCGTACGTTCTGCCGCTGGGCGAGCCGGCTGACCACGAAGAGGCCCAGCCGGTCGGTGTCGGAGAGCTCGAACTCGGGGGTCTCCGCCAGCCGGAGGTTGGCGTCGAGGAGCGCCTCGGCGGCCATGCCGAGACCGCGGTCGTGGATCTCCAGGGTGAAGCCGTTGGCGACCCGCTCGCCGAGGACCTGCACGGCCGTGTGCGGCGGGGAGAACACCGTGGCGTTCTCCAGGAGTTCGGCCACCAGGTGCGTGAGGTCGGCGACGGCGGACCCGGTGACGGCCATCCGCGGCAGCCGCCTGACCTCGATGCGCTCGTAGTCCTCGACCTCGGCGACGGCGGCGCGTACGACGTCCATCAGCTGGACGGGCTTGCGCCACTGCCGGGAGGGGGCCGCCCCGGAGAGGATGACCAGGCCTTCCGCGTGCCGGCGCATACGGGTCGTCAGGTGGTCCAGGCGGAAGAGGTCGGCGAGTTCGTCCGTGTCCTCGGTCCTGCGCTCCATCGTGTCGAGCAGGGTGAGCTGCTTGTGCAGCAGGACCTGGCTGCGGCGGGCGAGGTTCACGAAGACCTCGGAGACGCCGCTGCGCAGTTCGGACTGCTTGACCGCGGCCTCGACGGCGGACCGCTGGAGGCTGTTGAGGGCCTGGCTGACCTCGCCGATCTCGTTCTTCTCGTACTCCAGGCGCGGGACCTCGGTCTCGACGTCGACCTGCTCGCCCGCGGAGAGGCGGCGCATCACGCTGGGCAGCCGGACCTCGGCGGTCTCGTGGGCCTCCCGGCGCAGCCGGCGCAGGTCGCGGATGAGGCCGCGGCCCATGCGTACGGACATGAAGAGCGAGACCAGCACCGCGGCCAGGCCGAGCACGCCGGCGATGGCGGCCTTGACGATGACGCCGACCGCGACGGGGCGGACCCGGTCCTGGAAGCGGTCGCCCGCCTGGGTGTTGAGCTTGTCGAGGCCGTCCAGGACGCCGTCCGCGAGGCCGTCCCAGCTCCTCGCGCTGACTCCGTCGGGGGTGCCGGGCGAGGAGGCGAGGACGGACTGCTCGGCCACGCGCAGCGGTGCGGTGGAGGCGTTCTTCCAGTAGCGCTCGTAGCGGGTGCGCTCGACGGAGGGCAGTTGCGGCAGGTTGATCTCGTACATGAGCGTGCGCTGGGCGACGAGGTCGGAGATGTCGCGGGCCTCGTCGCGGGTGACCCTGCCGACCACGAGGGAGGAGCCGAGCAGGGCGTCCTCCCGGGCCAGCAGCTCACGGGCGCGCGACATGTTGACGAGGGCGCGGCCCTCCTTGTCCACGTCCACGTCGTCGAGGACCCGGAGGTTGGCCAGGAGGATGTAGCAGGGGTCCACCAGGCGGTTGTAGAGGTCCAGGGCCTGCGCACGGGTGACCGTGCCGTCCTCGACGCTCTGACGCAGCGACCCCACCCCGTCGAAGGCGTCCAGGATGGCCGTGAGGCGCTCGGTGGCGTCGGGACCCAGCTCGTCCCGCACGTCGGCGGCCCCGGCGTTCCGGCGGATCTTCGAGACCACCTCGTCGGTGGCGGTCCTGGTCCGGCGCAGGTCGGTGAGGGCGTCGGAGGCGCGGGGGTCCGCGAGGTAGACGAGGGCCTGGCGGCGCTCGTCCTGGAGCACGCTGATGACGTCCTCGGTGGGGTAACCGATCTCCTGGACGATGAACGTCGTGTCGAACAGCTGGTTGACCTCGCGCCCCGTGAGTACGGTGGCGAAGGCCCAGATCCCGGTCAGGGAAACGAGCGGCACGAGAAGCAGCGCCACGATCTTCCGGCGGATGGACTTCCCGCGAAAGCGCATGGCCTCCCCCAGCTCGGCCCCGGAGAAAAGGGGGCACACATGTACGGCAACAAACGGCGTGAGCCTACTACCGACCCACGGGTATCTCGAAGACCTGTCCGGGCCGACTCGGCGCACACCCGGACAGGACGTCCGCAGTTGTCCGTCCATTGCGGGAGATTGCGTCCCCGAATCCGACACGGGTCGGCGACTGCGGCTGCGTCCCCACAGCAGATCAATTGGCCGGAATTCTTCGGCCGCCGGGAATCTTCGGCTTACGCCGATCGTCTGTCTGTACGGAAGTTGGGGGCGGAATCGGCTGCAGGTGCCGTATGCCGCGGCCAGGCCGCGTATAACAGCGCAAGCCGGGCAGCCGATGGGGAGCCGGAGTCTCACGACACCGGAGCGAGCGGCTGTCCGGCGGTGGGGAGTGACGAGTTGATGGGCACGGCGGAGCGGTACGGGGCATCCGGGGCGGGTGTCGCGACGATCGCGGAGACGGAGCGGGAGCCACGGGTGCCGGCTCACGGCATTCCGGCCGACATTTCGGTGATGGACATTTCGGCGGCGGATGTCGCGGCGGAGGCGGAGCGGGTGACGGAGGCCGGTACAGCGCCTGCGGCGGGGGACGGCACGGCCCCCGTGGCGGGGACCGGGACGGAGCCGTTCGTGGACGCCGAGGGGGCCGGGGAAGCCGGCGAGGTGGGGGAAGCCGGCGAGGTCGGGGCCGATCTCCTGCCGGAGAGGGGGGAGCGGCCGGCTGCGGGGGCCGGGGACCGGGGGCACTACCGGCCGTTGTGGATCGAGGAGCCCGCGCGCCGGCGGCGGCTGCCGGATCCCGTGCGGACGTCGGCGGTGCGGGCCGTCATCATCATCGCCGTCACCCTGATCCAGGCGATGATCGCGTTCCTGTGCACCATGGCCGGTTCCTGGCTCGCGTTCCCGATGGTGCTGAGCAGCGTGGCGAGCACGGTGGTGGCGACGTGGGGCGCGCTGGACGTCTGGGTCACCCGCCAGGTGTGGAACCAGCGCAACGGCGTGGTGTCGGAGCCGAGCAGCACGGCGCGGGCCCTGCGGCGCGAGCGGCGCAAGGCCCGGCGTCAGGAGCGGACCGCGCAGCGGGCGAGCGAGCGGATACGCAGGCGGAGCGGCGCGGGCCGGCTCTCGCACTCCTCCTAGGGGACCGCGGGCTCCCCTTCCCGGGGGAGCGCGGGCTCCTTCGCGTTCGCCGTCCCGTCCTGCACGGTCGCCGCACGGGCGAGTTCACGCCGGACTCGGGTGAAGGAGCGGGGGCGGTCCACGGAGAGCACCGCCGTCGTCCGGCCCTCGCGCTCGTAGAGCGCGAGGAAGCCGCCCTCGTCCGGCGCCCCGCCGGCGGTCGCGCCCTCCGCGATGCGGACGGTGTCGGTGTCGAGCCGCCGTCCGGCGAACTGGATGCGCGCCCCGTACTGGTCGGACCAGAAGTAGGGCAGCGGGCGCACGGTCCGCGCGGTGTGCCCGGCGAGGAGGTTGTGCACGGCGACCCGTGGTTGCTCGGTGGCGCTGGTCCAGTGCTCCGCGCGGGTTCCTCCCACGCGGGCCACGTCGCCGACGGCGACCACCTGGGGCAGAGCCGTCACACAGCCGTCGTCGCACAGCACGCCGTCGGCCAGGGCGAGCGCCGAGCCCGTCAGCCAGCCGGTGTCGGGAGTGGCACCGATACCGACGATCACGACATCGGCGGGCAGGAGCCGTCCGTCGGTGAGTTCCACCCCGGTGACGGCGGCGGTGCCCCGCAGCGCGGCGACCCCTGTTCCGGTGATCAGGCCGACACCGCCCCGGCGGTGCAGCGCGGCGCACAGGGCCGCCATCTCCGGGCCGAGCTGGGGAATCAGCGGGAGCCGGGCCGCTTCGACGACGGTGACGTCGTGGCCGAGCACGGCGCACGAGGACGCGGTCTCGGCGCCGATGAATCCCCCGCCGACGACGACGACACGGCGGGGGCCCGCGGTCAGTTCGGCACGCAGGGCCCGGGCGTCGTCGAGGGTGCGCAGGGTGTGGACTCCGGCCGGTCCGCGGCCCGGACCGGGCAGCCGGCGGGCCGACGCTCCCGTGGCGACGACGACACCGTCACAGGAAACGGCGCGGCCGTCGTCGAGGAGGACCCTGCGGCCGCGGGCGTCGAGACCGCGGGCGCGGACGCCGAGCAGCCACTCCGCGTCGAGTCCGGCGTTCTCCTCCGGGTCGCCGAGGGCGAGTCGGTCCTCGTCGGAGCGGCCGGTGAGGAAGTCCTTGGACAGGGGCGGGCGGTCGTAGGGACGGTGTGGTTCGTCGCCGACGACCACCAGCCGCCCGTCGAATCCCCGGGCACGCAGTTCACGGGCCGCGTACAGCCCGGCCAGCGAGGCTCCGACCACGGTGACGGTCCGCATGGACCCCATGGGCCCCATGTTCCTCATGGTCCGGTCCCCCTCTTTCGCATGATCCGGTCCCTGTGTTCCTCATGGTCCGCGCGCTCCTCATGCGGCGGGCGCGGGAGACGCCACCGGCAGCCGTCCCGATGCCCGGTGCGGGTGAGGAGGCGGGTGTTCCGGCGCCCTTCCCCGGGAAGCCCGTGGGAGGGTGGGGCCCGGGGCGCGCGTCGGCGCGTGCCCCGCGCAAGGGGTCGTCATGCCGCCGTTCCCTCCTCGGCCGCCACATGGACGTGGACGACGCCGTCCTCGACGGTGACGCGGTGGGTGCGGACGGCGCGGCGCGCGGGGAGGCACGTCGGCTGCCCCGTGCGGAGATCGAACGAGGCGGCGTGCAACGGGCATTCCACGAGACAGCCCTCCAGCCACCCCTCGGAGAGCGAGGCGTCCTGGTGGGTGCAGGTGTCGTCGACGGCGTACAGCTCGCCGTCGGCGTTGAAGACGGCGATGGGCGGCACGGTGTCGGTACGGACGGACTCGCCCGCGGGGAGGTCGTCAAGGCGGCAGACGGGAATCACGGGCCCCCCTCTCGGTCCAGGACGCATGCCCTGGACGTCTCAGGTCCGGTCTGGTCCGAGACGTTCCCCGTCCCGGACGCTTCGGTAACATGCTGTTCCGTATGGCGCATGAGAGAGCGCTATGCGCAACAGAGTCCGCGTGGGTCGCCCCTCACGTCAAGGGCTTCCGGCAGATGCGGCTCAAACAGGGCCGCCAGGTGGTGAGAGTTGACCATGACCCGCACGCAGAAACAGGCTGATCCCATGGAGGAGACACCGGAGAGGCCGGGCAGGGGCGCGGGGAGCTCCGTCCAGTCGGTGGACCGCGCGGTGAGCGTGCTGGAGATCCTCGCCCGGCTGGGCGAGGCGGGCGTCACCGAGATCGCCGACGAACTCCGGGTGCACAAGTCGACGGCCTTCCGGCTGCTCGGAGTGCTGGAGAACAGGGGTCTGGTGTCCCAGGCCAAGGACCGCGGGAAGTACTTCCTGGGGGCCGGCGTACTGCGCCTCGCGGGGGCGGCGGCAGTGCGCCTGGACATCTCGCAGGAGGGCGTGGCTGTCTGCCGGGAACTCGCGGACGAGCTGGGCGAGACCACGAACATCGCGGTCCTCGACGACAACGCGGCGGTCAACATCATGCAGGCCCGCGGCGCCGCGTCCGTCACCGCCCAGAACTGGCTCGGCAGGCGCACCCCGCTGCACGCCACCTCCAGCGGCAAGGTCCTGCTGGCCCATCTGCCGCCCGCGCTCCGGGAAGGGCTGCTGGCGCGGACGCTGCCGCGCTTCACCGAGCGCACGATCACCGGCACGGCGGCGCTGCGCGCCGAGCTGGAGGCCGTGGTCGAGCAGGGCTACGCGTTCGCCCGGGAGGAGCTGGAGCTGGGCCTGGCCGCGGCGGCGGCGCCGGTGCGCGCCCACGACGGCAAGGTGATCGGCGCGATCAGCGTCTCCGGTCCGGTGTACCGGCTGGACTCCGGCCGGCTGCCGGAGCTCGCCGAGCGCACGGCCGCGGCGGCGGCCGACCTGTCGCGCCGGATGGGATACGGCTTCTGACGGAAACGAAGACAGAGGCAGAGGCAGAGACGGAAACGGAAACGGAAACGGAAGGGAAGCCAGGACCGGAAACGGAGGCGTGACCAGGCGGGCCGCACAGGGGCGGGCCAGGGCACATCGGGAACACGCCACGGACACGGAACGCGGCGCGGGGCCGGAAACGACCGGCCCCGCGCCGCTGTGTGCCGGGCGGGTCCCGGGCGGCCCGCGGCTTTTACCAAGGGTTAACCCGCGCCCCTTGACGGCTCCCCGCGGGCGTTCTCACTATGTCTCTCATAGCGCAACCTATAGTGCACTGCGCAACAGCAGAGGAGCCAGGTCGTGCCACACGAGGTCCGTGCCGCAGTCGCTGTGAAGAAGGGCGCACCCGTGGAGGTGCGGACGATCGTCGTTCCCGACCCCGGGCCGGGCGAGGTGCTCGTCACCGTGCAGGCATGCGGGGTCTGCCACACGGATCTGCACTACCGGGAGGGCGCGATCGGCGACGGCTTCCCGTTCCTCCTGGGGCACGAGGCGGCCGGCACGATCGAGGCGGTCGGGGAGGGCGTCACCGATCTCGGAGTCGGCGACTACGTGGTCCTCGCCTGGCGGGCCCCCTGCGGTTCCTGCCGCTCCTGCCGCCGCGGCCGCCCCTGGTACTGCTTCGACTCGCGCAACGCCGGCCGGCCGGCGACCCTCCTCGACGGCACTCCCCTCAGCAGCGCACTGGGCATCGGGGCCTTCGCGGAGAAGACCCTGGTCGCGGCCGGCCAGGCGATACGGATCGACCCGGCCGCCCGGCCCGAGGCCGCGGGCCTGATCGGCTGCGGGGTGATGGCCGGGTACGGCGCGGCGGTGAACACCGGCAACGTCGGGCGCGGTGACACGGTCGCCGTCATCGGCTGCGGCGGTGTGGGCGACGCGGCCGTCGCGGGCGCCTGCCTCAACGGCGCCGTGAAGGTCATCGCCGTCGACATCGACGGCAGGAAGCTCGACCTGGCGGAGCGGTTCGGCGCCACGCACACCGTCAACTCCCGGGGCACCGACCCGGTCGAGGCCGTACGCGCCCTGACCGACGGCTTCGGGGTCGACGTCGCCATCGACGCGGTGGGCCGTCCGGAGACCTTCCTGCAGGCCTTCCACATGCGCGACCACGCGGGTCTGCTGGTGCAGGTCGGCGTCCCGTCCCCGCGGACGAAGGTCGAGCTCCCGCTGCTCGACGTGTTCTCCCGCGGCGGCGCGATCAAGTCCTCCTGGTACGGCGACTGCCTGCCCAGCCGGGACTTCCCGTTCCTCGTCGACCAGTACCTCCACGGCCTGCTGGACCTCAACGCGTTCGTCACGGAGACCGTCGCGCTCGACCGGGTCGAGGAGGCGTTCGCGAAGATGCGGCGCGGTGAGGTGCTGCGTTCGGTGGTGGTCCTGTGAGCGCCCCGGAGCGCGGGACGCGGGACGCGGCCGGCCCGGCCGCGGCGGTCCCCCGCGTGGTCGTCGTGGGCGCCGGCATCGTCGGCTGCTCCCTCGCGGACGAACTCACCGCACGCGGCTGGACCGATGTCACCGTCCTCGAACAGGGCCCCCTGCCCGCGCCGGGCGGCTCCACCTCCCACGCGCCCGGCCTGGTCTTCCGGACCAGCCCGTCCAGGACGCTGACCGCCTTCGCCCGGTACACGGTCGAGAAGTTCACGTCCCTGCGGGTGGCGGGGACCTCCTGCTTCGACCCGGTCGGGGGCCTGGAACTGGCGACGACTCCCGAACGGCTCGCGGACCTGCACCGCAGGGCCGGTCACGCCGCCTCCTGGGGGGTGACCGGAGAGGTCGTGGACGCCGCCCGCTGCAAGGAGCTGTGGCCGCTGCTCGACGGGTCGGCCCTCCTCGGCGGCTTCCACACACCCGGCGACGGCCTGGCCCGCACCCTGCTCGCGACCCGCGCCCAGCGAGAACGGGCCGAGAGCCGGGGCGCCCGCTTCCTGGACCGGCACACCGTCACCGCGATCGAGAAGGAGGACCACGGGGACGACCGCGGCGAGGGGGGCGGCAGGGGGACCGGCAGGGTCACCGCCGTCGTCACCGACCGGGGGGTGTTCCCCGCCGACCACGTCGTCTCGGCGGCCGGGTTCTGGGGCCCGGTCATCGGCCGCATGGCCGGCGTCGACGTACCCCTGCAGCCCCTCGCCCACCAGTACGCCCGGACGAAGCCCCTCCCCGGGCTGTCCGGCGCCACCGCGGAGGCTTCGAGGCCGATCCTGCGCTTCCAGGACCGCGACCTCTACTTCCGTGAGCACACCGACCGCATCGGCATCGGCAGCTACGCCCACCGGCCGCTGCCCGTGGACCCGTTCGCGGTCCCCGGCTACGACGAGGCGCGCGCACACGGCCTGCAGATGCCGTCCTCGCTCCCCTTCACCGAGGAGGACTGGGCGCCGAGCTGGGAGGAGTGCCGCCGGCTGCTGCCCGCGCTGCGCGACAGCGGGATCGAGGAGGGCTTCAACGGCGTCTTCTCCTTCACCCCCGACGGCATGCCGGTCCTCGGCGAGTCGCGTGCGCTGCGCGGCTTCTGGCTGGCGGAGGCCGTGTGGGTGACCCACTCGGCCGGTGCCGCCAGGGCCGTGGCCGAGTGGATGGTCGACGGCCGCCCCGGGATCGACGTCCACGAGTGCGACCTCACGCGGTTCGAGGACGCCCAGCGCTCGCCCTCGTACATCAGGGAGCGGGGCTCGCAGCAGTTCGCCGAGGTGTACGACGTCCTGCACCCGCTGCAGCCGATGGAGGGGCCGCGGCCCCTGCGGGTCAGCCCGTTCCACGCCCGCCAGCGGGAGCTGGGCGCGTACTTCCTGGAGGCGGGCGGCTGGGAACGGCCGCACTGGTACGAGGCGAACGCGCCCCTCGCCGCCGGCCTGGACCTGCCCGGGCGCGACGCCTGGTCGGCTCGCCACTGGTCGCCCGTCGCGGCGGCCGAGGCGCTGGCGACCCGGGAGAGGGTCGCGCTCTACGACATGACCCCCCTGCGCCGCCTGGAGGTCACCGGCCCCGGGGCCCTCGGCTTCCTGCACGGCATGACCACCAACGACCTCCGCAAGAAGCCCGGCGCCGTCACCTACACCCTGCTCCTGGACGAAACCGGCGGCATCCGCTCCGACCTCACCGTGGCGCGCCTGGGCCCGGACCGCTTCCAGGTGGGCGCCAACTCCCCCGCCGACCTGGACTGGCTGAGCAGGCACGCCCCCGACGGGGTGCACATCCGGGACATCACGTCCGGCACCTGCTGCGTCGGCGTCTGGGGGCCGCTCGCCCGCGACCTCGTCCAGCCGCTCGCCCCCGACGACTTCTCGCACGAGGGCTTCGGCTACTTCCGCGCCAAGGAGACGTACATCGGGCACGTCCCGGTCACCGCCATGCGGCTGAGTTACGTGGGCGAGCTGGGCTGGGAGCTGTACACGACCGCCGACCTGGGGCTGCGGCTCTGGGACACGCTGTGGGAGGCGGGCCGGCCGTACGGGGTGATCGCCGCCGGACGTTCCGCGTTCAACAGCCTGCGGCTGGAGAAGGGGTACCGGGCCTGGGGCGTCGACATGACCGACGAGGACGATCCGTACGAGGCGGGGCTCGGGTTCGCCGTCCGGCCGGACAAAGGGGACTTCCCGGGGAGGCGGGCGCTGGAGGGGCGGACCCGGCCCCGGCGCCGGCTCACTCCGCTGCTGCTCGACGACCCCGGGGCCGTCGTCCTCGGCAAGGAGCCGGTGCACGTCGGCGGCGCGCCCGCGGGGTACGTCACCAGCGCGGCGTACGGGTACACGCTGGGGCGGTGCGTGGCGTACGCGTGGCTGCCGGCGCTGCCCACCGGGACCGGGGTCCTCGTCGAGTACTTCGGGGAGAAGGTGGGCGCCACCGTCGCGGACGAGCCGCTCCTCGATCCGGGGATGACCCGCATCCGGTGCTGATCACCCCGCAGGAGGGCCGCGATCAACAGGAGGTTTCCCATGTCCCCCACCTACGACGTCGTCGTCATCGGTCTCGGCGGTATGGGCAGTGCCGCCGCCCACCACCTCTCCTCGCGTGGCGTACGGGTGCTCGGGCTGGAGAAGTTCGGGCCGGTGCACGACCGGGGATCCAGCCACGGCGGTTCGCGGGTCACCCGGCAGTCGTACTTCGAGGACCCGGCGTACGTACCGCTGCTGCTGCGCGCGTACGAGCTGTACGAGGAGCTGGAGCGGGCCACCGGCCGGGACATCGCGACGCTGTGCGGCGGCGTGATGGTCGGCCGGCCGGAGTCGCGGACCGTCGCCGGCTCGCTGCGCTCGGCCGTGCAGTGGGACCTGCCCCACGAGCTGCTCGACGCGGCCGGGATCCGCCGCCGCTTCCCCACCCTGTCACCGCGGGACGACGAGATCGCGCTCCACGAGGAGAAGGCGGGTCTGGTCCGCCCCGAGAACATGGTGGCGGCCCATCTCCAGCTCGCCGCGCGGCAGGGCGCCGACCTGCACTTCGACGAGCCGATGACCCGCTGGGAGCCGTACCGGGACGGCGTACGCGTGCACACGGCCGAGAACACGTACACGGCGGGCCACCTGGTGATCTGCCCCGGCGCGTGGGCGCCGCGGCTGCTCACCGACCTCGGGGTGCCGTTCACCGTCGAGCGGCAGGTCATGTACTGGTTCCGGCCCCGGGGCGGGGTCCGGCCCTTCCTGCCGGAGAACCACCCCGTCTACATCTGGCAGGACGCGGACGACGTCCAGGTCTACGGCTTCCCGGCCATCGACGGCCCGGAGTCGGGCGCCAAGGTCGCCTTCTTCCGCCGGGGTCGGGTCTGCACCCCGGAGACCGTCGACCGGACGGTCCACGAGGACGAGATCCGGGCGATGGCAGACCATATGTCCCGCTGCATCCCCGACCTGCCCGGCTCCTTCCTCAAGGCCGCCACCTGCATGTACACCAACACCCCGGACGAGCACTTCGTCGTCGCCCGGCATCCCGCGCACCCCGGGTCCGTGACCGTGGCCTGCGGTTTCTCCGGCCACGGCTTCAAGTTCGTACCGGTGGTCGGCGAGATCCTGGCCGACCTGGCCCTGACCGGCGCCACCGATCATCCGATCGGCCTGTTCGACCCCCACCGCCTGGCCGCCGCGCCCGTCCGAGGAGCCCGCCCGTGACGTCGACCCCCGCCTCCGCCGCCACCTCCCCCGCTTCTCCTGCCGCCTCTCCCGGCCGGCCGTCACCGAGCCTGATCAGCACGCTGCCGGGGCGCTACTACACCGATCCGGAGATTTTCCGGCAGGAGCAGGAACGGCTCTTCGAGTCGATGTGGTTCTGCGCGGTCCGCAGCGCCGACCTGGCCCGGCCGGGCGCGTTCCGTACGGTCCGGGTCGGCCGCGAGAGCGTCCTGGTGACCCGGACCCGCACCGGTGCGCTGCGCGCGTTCCTCAACGTCTGCCGGCACCGCGGGGCCCGGCTCTGCACGGAGGAGGCCGGTGAGGTGCGCCGCAACCTCCAGTGCCCGTACCACGCCTGGACGTACGACCTGGACGGGAAGCTGATCGCGGCGCCGAACCTGGTGCGGATGCCGGACGTCGACCGCGCGGAGTACGGCCTGGTCGGGGTCGCGCTGCGGGAGTGGCTCGGATACGCCTGGGTGTGCCTGGCCGACGAACCGCCGTCCTTCGAGGAGACGGTGACGGACGCGGCCGTCGAGCGGCTCGGGGACGTGGCGGCCGTCGAGCGCTACGGCACGCAGGACCTGGCGCTCGGGAAACGCCTCAGCTACGACGTGCGGGCGAACTGGAAGCTGATCCTCGAGAACTTCATGGAGTGCTATCACTGCGCGACGATCCATCCCGAACTCACCGATGTGCTGCCGGAGTTCGCGGACGGCTACGCCGCCCAGTACTACGTGGGCCACGGCGCCGCGTTCGGCGAGGAGGTCAGGGGCTTCACGGTCGACGGCAGCGAGGGCTTCGGCAGGCTCCCCGAGGTCGCCGACGACCAGGACCGTCGATATTATGCGATAACAGTCAAACCTACCGTTTTCATCAACCTCGTCCCCGACCACGTCATCCTGCACCGTATGTTCCCCCTCGCCGCCGACCGGACGGCCGTGGAGTGCGACTGGCTCTACGCACCCGAGGTCGTCGAGTCGGGCGCCGATGTGTCGAAGTCCGTGGAGCTCTTCCACCGGGTCAACGTCCAGGACTTCGAGGCGTGCGAGCGCACGCAGCCCGCGATGGCGTCCCGCGCCTACCGCCGGGGCGGGGTGCTGGTGCCCACCGAGCACCACCTCGGGGCGTTCCACGAGTGGCTCACCGGCATGCTGGGAGGCAGGGATGGCCGATCTCCACATCGGCGGCGCCTGGACGAGCCCGCGGGAGGGGCGCACCCGTGAGATCCGCTGCCCGGCCGACGGCTCGCCGGTGGCCGTCGTCGACGAGGCGGACGGCCGGGACACCGCCGACGCGATCGCGGCCGCGCGCCGCGCCTTCGACGAGGGCCCCTGGCCGCGGACGCCCGCGACCGGGCGCGGCGGTCTGCTGCTGCGGGTCGCCGGTCTGCTCGCCCGCGACAAGGACGCGTTCGCCCGGGCGGAGTCCCTCGACACCGGCAAGCGCCTGGTGGAGAGCGAGTACGACGTCGACGGCGCCGAGACCTGCTTCCGCTACTTCGGCGGGCTGGTCGCGAGCGGGTCCGGCCGGATCGTGGAGACGGGCACGGAGGGCGTCGACAGCAGGGTCGTCCACGAACCGGTCGGGGTGTGCGCGCTGATCACCTCCTGGAACCGCCCGCTGCTCCGGACGGCGTGGAAGGTCGCCCCGGCGCTGGCCGCGGGCGACACCTTCGTGCTGAAGCCGAGCGAGCTGACCCCGCACACGGCGATCCGCCTGATACGGCTCCTGGAGGAGGCCGGGCTGCCCGCGGGCGTGGCCAACCTGGTCCTGGGCGCCGGCCCGGAGGCGGGCGCCCCGCTGGCCGAGCACCCGGACGTGGACCTCGTCTCGTTCACCGGCGGCCTGCGGACGGGACGCGCGCTGATGGCCGCGGCGGCCGGGACGGTGAAGAAAGTCGCCCTCGGACTGGACGGCAAGAACCCGAACATCGTCTTCGCCGACGCCGATCACGAGACGGCCGTCGACCTGGCACTGACGGCCGCCTTCCGGCACTCCGGGCAGGTCTGCTCGGCCGGGGCGCGGCTGCTGGTCGAGAACTCCCTGCACGACCGGCTCGTCGACGAGATCGTCCGCAGGGCGAAGCTCATCAGGCTGGGCGGGCCGTTCGACGACCGGGCGCAGACCGGGCCGCTGATCTCGGCGGCGCACCGGGAGAAGGTCGAGGAGTACGTCACCAGAGGGCTGGACGAGGGCGCGATCCTGCTCTGCGGCGGCGAACGGCCCGCCCGTCCTCCGCACCCGGACGGTTTCTACTACCTGCCGACCGTGCTGGACGAGTGCTTCCCGGCGATGTCCGTCGTCCGGGAGGCGTCGTCCGGGCCGGTGCTGACCGTGGAGCGGTTCAGCGGCGAGGCGGAGGCGGTGCGCCTGGCCAACGGCACGGTCCACGGTCTGGCCGGCGGTGTCCTCACCTCCGACGAGGCGAAGGCGCGGCGCGTCGCGTCGGCGCTGCGCGTCGGGACGGTCTGGATCAACGACTACCACCCGTACGTCCCGCAGGCCGAGTGGGGCGGCTGCAAGCAGTCCGGTTCCGGGCGGGAACTCGGACCCGCCGGCCTCGCCGAGTACCGCCGGACCAAGCACATCTGGCGCGCGACGGATCCCGGCCCGCGGGGCTGGTTCTCCGAGCGGTGACGAGCCGCGCGACTGCGCGATGACGAACATCGCGACCGTGCGGTGAAGAGCCGCGCGACCGTACGGTGAAGAGCCGCGTCATCGCACGGTGACGGGCGGCATGCCCGCGGCCACCGCGACGGACGTCACGCCAACCCCCGCAGAAAACAGCGCACTTCGCCACGGGATCCGCCGCTCCGCGCCATAAGATCCAGACCGCACCGGCCGGTGTGCGGTCCGGCGTCCGCCGATCGGTGCCGCGATCCCGCGCCCGCGCTCCGACGACCCCGCACGAGACGACCCCGCACGAGCCGCACCTCCTCCCGCCCGGGAGAACTCCCCTTCCCAGGAGGCCGCTCATGACCAGCACGGCACAACCGCCGCACAGACACGGCCAGGACGACTCGGAACTCACCGAGTTCGGTTACCGGCCCGAACTGAAACGCACCCTCGGCAACTTCCACACCTTCGCCGCCGGTATCAGCTACATCTCCATCCTCACCGGCACCTTCCAGCTCTTCTACTTCGGTTACGGCAGCGGCGGAGCCGCCTACTGGTGGTCATGGCCCATGGTCTTCGCCGGCCAGTTCATGGTCGCGCTCTGCTTCGCGGAACTCGCCGCGCGCTATCCGGTGGCCGGCTCCGTCTACAACTGGGCCAAGAAGGTGGGCAATCCCCACCTGGGCTGGCTGGCGGGCTGGACCATGCTGGTCGCGTCGATCGTGTCGATCGCGGCCGTGGCCCTCGCCTACCAGCTGACCCTTCCTCAGATATCCGCCACCTTCCAGTTCGTGGGCGACGGCACGGGCACGTACGACGTCGCCACCAACGCCGTGCTGCTGGCCTCCGGGCTCATCCTCTTCACCACCCTGGTGAACGCCCTCGGCGTGAAGCTGATGGCCCGGATCAACACGGCGGGCGTCTTCATCGAGCTGATCGCGACCGTCGTCCTCATCGTGCTGTTCGCCGTGAACATCACCCGCGGGCCCGACGTCGTGCTGGAGACGAACGGCACGGGAGCGGGCCACTCCGGCGGCTACCTGGGCGCGTTCCTGGTCGCGTCGCTGGCGTCCGCGTACGTGATGTACGGCTTCGACACGGCCGCCTCGCTCGGCGAGGAGTCCCTCGACCCGTCACGGAACGCGCCGCGCGCCGTCCTTCGTGCCATCGCCGCCTCGTTCGTCCTCGGCGGACTCGTCCTGCTGCTCGCGCTGATGAGCGTGTCCGGCCTCCAGGGCGACCGGCTGTCCACGGAGGGCCTGCAGTACGTCGTCCTCGACGTGCTCGGCGAGGACGCGGGCAAGGCCATGCTGTGGTGCGTGTTCATCGCGGTCACCGTGTGCGCCCTGGCCGTGCACACGGCGGCGATCCGGCTGGCCTTCGCGATGGCGCGGGACAACAACCTGCCCGCCTCCGCCAGGCTGGCCGAGGTCCATCCGCGCTTCCGGACCCCGATCCTGCCCGCGGTGGTCATCGGTGTCCTGGCGCTGGCGATCCTCCTGGTCAACATCCGCCAGCCGCAGATCTTCACCGTGGTCACCAGTATCGGCATCATCCTCATCTACCTCGCGTACCTGCTGGTCACCGGGCCCATGCTGGTGGCCAGGGTGCGCGGGACGTGGCAGCCCGCGGGCGAGGGCAGGTTCTCCCTGGGCCGCTGGGGGCTGCCCGTCAACATCGTCGCCGTGGTGTGGGGCGCGGCCATGATGCTCAACCTGATCTGGCCGCGCGCCGCGGTCTACAACGCGACCGCTCCGTACCACTGGTATCTGCGCTGGGGTGCCGTCCTGTTCGTCGGCATCGTGATGGGCGGCGGTTTCGCCTACTACTGGTTCGTGCAGCGCCACCGCACCGGAGTCCTCGCGGAGCACCGGTACGCACCCGCCGGGCCGCCGCCCGCCGTCGCCTCCGATTCCGGCTCAGGCTCCGATTCCGGCTCCGATTCCGCTTCCGCTTCCGCTTCCGAGGGGGTCAGCTCCTGATGGACGAGACCGAGTTCGACTATGTGGTGGTCGGCGGTGGCACGGCGGGCAACGTGGTGGCCGCCCGGCTCTCCGAGGACCCGTCCGTCACGGTGTGCGTCCTGGAGGCGGGGCCCAGTGACGTCGGCGACGACGCCGTCCTGAAGCTGGAGCGCTGGATGGGGCTGCTGGAGTCCGGCTACGACTGGGACTACCCGGTCGAGCCGCAGGCCGGCGGCAACAGCTTCCTGCGGCACGCGCGCGCCAGGGTGCTCGGCGGCTGCTCCTCGCACAACTCCTGCATCGCCTTCTGGGCACCGGCCGAGGACCTGGACGACTGGGCCGCCGCGGGCTGCACGGGGTGGAGCGCGGCCGACCTCTTCCCGCTCTACCGGCGGCTGGAGAACAACGACGCCCCCGGTGAGCACCACGGCCGCACCGGTCCGGTGAAGCTGCGCACGCTGAAGAGCGACGACCCCTGCGGTACCGCCCTGCTGGAGGCGTGCGCCCAGGCGGGCATCCCGACGACCGCGTTCAACACCGGTCGGACCGTCGTACGCGGGGCCAACTGGTTCCAGATCAACTCCGACGAGAACAACATCCGGCAGTCCTCCTCGGTCGCGTACCTGCACCCGGTCCTCGGCAAGCGGCCGAACCTGGACGTGCGCACCGGGGTGCGCGCCAAGAGGCTCGTGCTCGACGGGCGGCGCTGCGTGGGCGCCGAGTACCTGGACCCGGACCTGATCCGCACCCGGACGGTACGGGCCAGGCGTGAGGTGATCGTGTCCTGCGGCTCGATCGACAGCGCGAAGCTGCTGATGCTGTCCGGCATCGGCCCCGCCGGGCATCTGCGCGAGGTGGGCGTCGACGTGGTGGTGGACGCGGCCGGCGTGGGCGGGAACCTCCAGGACCACCCCGAGGGCGTCATCATGTGGGAGGCCCGGCAGCCCATGCCGACCACCTCCAGCCAGTGGTGGGAGGCCGGCATCTTCTACGACACCGAACCGGGGCTCGACCGGCCCGACCTGATGTTCCACTACGGCTCGGTGCCGTTCGACATGAACACCGTGCGGTGGGGCTATCCGACCTCGGAGAACGCGTTCTGCCTCACACCGAACGTCACGCGCGCGAAGTCCCGCGGCACGGTGCGGTTGCGGACGCGCGACCACCGGGACAAGCCGCGGGTCGACCCCCGCTACTTCACGCATGAGCACGACGTGCGGGTGATGACGTACGGCCTGCGGCTGGCCCGGCGGATCGCGGCGCAGCCCGCGCTGAGCGGGTGGGCCGGGGCCGAGCTGGCGCCGGGACCCGGCGTCCGGACGGACGACGAGCTGCTCGACTACATCCGCAGGACGCACAACACGGTGTACCACCCGTCCTGCACGGTGAAGATGGGGGCGCAGGGGGATGCCTCCGCCCCGCTCGACCCGCGGTTGCGGGTCAAGGGGATCGGAGGGCTGCGGGTCGCGGACGGGTCGGTGATGCCGGATCTCGTCACCGTCAATCCGTGCATCACGACGATGATGATCGGCGAGAAGTGCGCCGATCTCCTGAAGGAGGATGCGGGCAGCGCCCTTTAGGGGCGCGGGGAACTGCGCGATCAGCCACGGACGGCCCGCGGTCCGCCACTTCCCCGCGGTCAGGGAACGCTCGGCGCGGGCCGCCTGTACATGCGGGTCGCCGTGATCTCCGTGTGGGACGCCTCCCCCGCGGGGGTCTCCTTCGGGAGGCCCGGGCGCAGGTGTTCCTCCACGCTGATGTACTTGAGGCCCGCCCGCAGGTCCGCGTCGTTGCGCAGGCGGATGACCAGCGGGAACTCCGCCAGCGCCGTGGTGTCGAACAGGCCGGTCGTGTAGAGGAGCTGGACGCCCAGCGCGTCGGAGACGGCGCGCTGCAGCTCCAGCAGGTACGTCGCGTTGGCGCGCCCGATGGGGTTGTCCAGGAACAGGGTGCCTGCGTGTCGGTGCCGGTCCCGGCCCCGGTCGTTCGAGCGCAGGGCGGCCATCGTGCAGTACAGCGCGATGGCCGCGGTGAGCAGCTGGCCGCCGGAGAACACGTCGCCCATCTGCCCGACGGGGACGCGCTCGGCGCGCAGCACGGCGTCTGGCTTGAGGATCTCGACCGCGACGCCCTTCGGGCGGAGGGCCGCGCCGACCCCTCTGAGCAGCAGGGACATCCCGTCGCGGCGCAGGTCGGAGTTCTTCTTGACCGCCGCCCTGGTCGCCTCGTCGACGACCTCGCCGAGCCGTTCGGCGAGCGTGGCCTGGTCGGGCTCCTCGAAGCGGATGCGCAGGAACTCCTGCCCGGACCACTCCCCCAGGCCCTCGGGGAGGCGGGACAGCCGCTGCGCCGACCGCAGGGTGGCGAGCGCGGACTCGACCAGTCCGCGCAGCCGGTCCACGATCGAGTCGCGGTTGCGCTCCAGCTGCGCCAGCTCGTCGGTCAGGACCCGCAGCCGGGGCGCGAAGGCGTCCGCCCACTTCTGGGCGTGCTCGGGCAGGGCGGAGGCGGGCAGCTCCCGGATCTGCCGGCGTGCGGGGGTGCGGACCTGCTCGTAGCGCGTGGAGTTGGCATGCCGTACGAGGACGTCGCTCGCCTCGCGCACGGCCGCCTCGGCGGCGGAGAGGTCTGCCGCGCAGCCGCGCAGGGAGCGGCGCGCCTCGGCCGCGGACTGCCTGGCCTCTTCGAGCGTGCCGGGGTACGGCTCGGTCTCCTCCGGCTCGTCGTCCGGGTGCTCCCGCAGGAGGTCCCGGAGCAGGGCGGCCGTCTCGTCGAAGCCGCCGGCCGCGTCCTCGGCGGCGCGGTGGGCGTCGAGCAGCTCGGTGTGCGCCGCGCGCGCCTGGCTCAGCGCCTGTGCGCGGGAGGCGAGTTCGCCCGTCGCGGTGCGGAGCAGGCCCTGCGCGTGCTCCATGTCGCGCGGCACGAGGTCCTCGGGCAGTTCGGTGTGGGCGTCGCCGTCCTCGGGCGCGTGCCGCTCCGCCTCTCCGCGCAGCCTGCCGAGCTGTTCGCTCGCGGTCGACACCCGGCCTTCGAGGAGCTGGACCAGCTCCTCGGCGCGGGCCGCGGCGGCCTGTCGGGAGGGGCCGTCGGAGCCGTCGGTGGACTCCAGGAGCTGGGCGGCCCGGGTGCGCACCTTGTTGGTCAGCCGGTTCAGCTCGGTGAGCGCCGCGCTCTCGTCGCTCTCGGCCCGGGCCTGCTCGGCGCGCAGGTCGGCGCCGACCCCGACCTTCTCGTACAGCTGGGAGGCGGCCCGGTACGCCTCCCGGAGCGCGGGCAGCGAGGACTTCGCGGTCCCCGGTTCCGCCTCCGGTACGTCGTCGGGGGCGCCCGCGGTCTCCGCGCGCTCGGCGCGCAGCGCGCGGGCGGTCCGGCGGGCGTCGTCGGCGGCGCGCTGGGCGCCGCGCCGGTCCTC